>NZ_JAMRVB010000009.1:0-9462 GCF_023743875.1 Enterococcus italicus | reverse complement strand
CGGCAATTTAAAATTGTTGGTTTACCTACATTTTTTGTATGCTTTTCTTATATCAATTACATTGGAGGATTAGATATGAGGAAAGATATACTTGAAGGAGTCGAAATTTACGTGATAAATGAAATTAAACCAAATTATGCTGCACTAGCACAAAAATATGATTGTGATTACAGGACAGTTAAAAGTGCTTATGAGAAAGCTAAACTCAGGAAAACAAATCAATATACACAGTTGAGAAAACAGCGCTCAAGTAAACTTGATCCGTATAAGGCTATCGTAGAAGAAAAATTGAAGCAGCACTGTAGTGCTTATAGTATTTTTACTTTTATACAGAAAAAAGGATTTCAGGGGAGCTACACACTAGTTAAAAATTATTGTAGGAACTATAAACAAGAAAAAATAAAGAAAGCCACTATTCGTGTGGAACATCAACCAGGGCTTTCAGCACAAGTTGATTGGAAAGAAAATATGAAATTGACCACTAGTGATGGTGAAATTATTGAGTTCAATATTTTTTTATATGTCTTACCTTATTCAAAAAAGAAATATTTTACTCTAACATTTGATCGAAAACATGATACTTTATTTGAATGCTTATACAAGGCGTTCCAATACACCGGTGGTGTTCCAAAAGAGATATGGTTTGATAATATGCGAACTGTAGTTGATCATTCCCGAACTCAATATGCAAAGGTTCAATTTAATGAGCGCTTTTATGCTTTTAGTAAAGATGCAAACTTCATTCCAGTTGCCTGCCGACCTTTTCGACCACAAACCAAAGGTTGTGTTGAAGCGCTGGCTAGAAGTGTGGATCGTTTACTCGTCTATTTAGCAAACCAAGAATCCTATTCCTATTTTGGAAAACATTTGCCAAAGAAACTAGTTGAGAAAGCCATTCTTCTATACTCGATCAATCAATCAACCGGGGATGTGCGAATTGCCCCGTTGGTCTATTCAAAAGAAACCGCTTCTTATCAGTACACAGAGGACAATCAATATCTACTAGAACAACGATATCTTTATCTACCATTCGTGATGGAAGTCGAGAAAGAACGTCTGTTAAACGCAGCGTATCCATCATCAAAATAAAGTGACAAGATTGATAAGCATGTGACAAAGAAAATACCGCTAGGACACTCCCCAATGGGTAGTTGTCACAGTTTCCTGTTCTTTGTTAGCCCCCTGTTAGAACTAGGGGCTTATCATGTATAGCGGCCGCGCCACTATGCAATAGGCAAAATCACCACAAAGGGTTATTCGCTTGGTGCGAACCCCTTCGTGGTGATTGCCTATATATTCAATATTATAAAAAGAGGATGATGAGATTAGTTTGAAGACATAATATAATTTTCTCAAAGTAAAAATTAGTTTACATTTTTTCGTTTCATAATTGTACGTATGAGCGCTTCTTCTTTAATGGTAGAAGCGCTTTTATGCGAGTGTTTTTATGTTAAAATAAAAGAAAGTATTTTAGTACGGAGGTGTAGTGATGCAATCAAATTTTTCTTACTTTACAAATGAATGGCAATTGTTTAAAAATTTGGGAGAAAGTGCAGAACAAAGTATTTATCGCGATCCTAATGCTGCGCTAGTTAAAATCAGATCGTTAACCGAAAAATTAACAGATGCAATTTTTAAAATAGAAAACATTGATTCATGGGGATTGAAAAATCAATTTGATAAGTTGAATACCTTGCGTAATAAAGGTGTTCTTGAAGTTGAATTGTTTGCGATTTTTGATGCGATTCGTAAAGCAGGTAATAAAGCTGCGCACGATGGTAGTTATGGTACAACTGAAGAAGCTTTAAAGATGCTGGAGTTGGTTTTTTATTTAAGTTGCTGGTTTATGGAAGTTTATGTTGCATATGATTTTCAATCTTCAGATTTTGTTGTGCCAGTTGATAACGAAAAAGTGCAAGCAGAAAGGATTCTATTACTGGAGCAACAACTTCATGAGCAAGAACGCAGTTTTAAAGAGCGACTTGAAAAAGCAGTTGTTTATCCTACAACAGATCCTCAAATTGAAGAAAAAGAACGTCGTGAGCGTTCTCGAAAATATACTCAAAAATATCCACCTAATGAAAAACAAACAAGAATACTAATCGACGAACAACTCCGTGCTGCTGGTTGGGAAGCTGTTACGGATGAATTAAATTATAAATTTAACAAGACAATGCCTGAAAAAAATCGTAAAATAGCGATCGCTGAATGGAAATGCGGTACTGGCTATGCAGATTATGTATTGTTTGACGGCTTGAAATTAGTTGGTATCGTCGAAGCAAAATCGTATGGCAAAGACATTTCAGGAGATTTAGTACAAGCTAAAGAGTATGCCAGAGATGTTCAACAAATTGATAGAATTGATCTTGTGGGTAAGTGGGGAGCCTATAACGCGCCATTTATTTATTCGACGAACGGTCGTCCTTATTTGAAGCAGTTAGCGGATAAATCGGGTATTTGGTTTTGGGATGCACGAACACCGCAAAAAGCGTCTTATGCACTAGAAAATTGGCATTCACCAGAAGATCTGAGTAAAAAACTTGAAGTCGATGAAGTCAGAGCTAATCAAGAATTACGTGATGATCAGCAATATCCAGATTTTGCTGATCGCGCCTATCAAGTTGAAGCAATTAAAGCAGTTGAAAAAGCGTTAGAAAACAATCAACGTAGAATGTTATTGGCGATGGCAACAGGCACCGGAAAAACACGAACAGCTTTAGCACTAATGTATCGTTTGATAAAATCAAAACGCGTACGACGTATTTTATTTTTAGTTGATCGGACTTCGCTTGGTAAGCAAGCCGCAGATGCACTTAAAGACACCAAGATTGAAAATTTATCTCTATCGGATATTTATGATGTAAAAGAAGTTTCGGACGTTAAGCCAGAAGACGCGACGAAAATTCAAATTGCAACCGTTCAAGGTATGGTACGTCGTTTGTTTTATCAAGAGAATGACGGAGGTATTCCATCTGTTGGGACGTATGACTTTATTATCGTTGATGAAGCCCATCGCGGTTATACTGAAGATAAATTAATGAGCGATGAAGAGTTAATTTATTTTAATGAGAAAGAATATATCAGTCAATACCGTAGAGTAATCGATTATTTTGATGCTGCTGTTTTGGGATTGACGGCGACGCCAGCGTTGCATACTACTGAAATTTTTGGCAAACCAATTTACACGTATTCGTATACAGATGCAGTAGTTGATGGTTATTTAGTTGATCATGACCCACCATATAAATTTGAAACTGAGCTATCGAAAAACGGGATCAAGTTTACTGAAGGTCAGGAAGTTACTTTATGGGATCCTGAGACTCAAAATATTGATAAGGCATTGTTAGAAGATGAATTGAATTTTGATGTGACAGCTTTCAATAAAAAAGTTATTACGGAGTCGTTCAATCGAGTTATTCTTTCAAGTTTAGCTGAACATATTGATTCTGAAGCACCGGGAAAAACATTGATTTTTGCAGCAACAGATAGTCATGCGGATATGATTGTTCGCCTGTTGAAAGAAGCCTATGAAGAAAAAGGAATCCCAGTAGATGACGATGCCATTGAAAAAATTACTGGCTATATTCGACATCCCAATAAAGAAATTAAGCGTTTTAAAAACGAAAAATATCCAAAGATCGTCGTGACTGTAGATTTATTAACAACTGGAATTGATGTACCCGAGATTAGTAACTTGGTATTCTTGCGTCGTGTTCGTTCACGTATTTTATATGATCAAATGTTGGGACGTGCTACTCGTCTTTGTCCTGAAATCGGCAAAACTTCTTTTAAAGTGTATGATGCAGTTCATTTGTATAATACTTTGCAAGATATCACAGATATGAAACCATTAGTTGCTAACCCTAAACAAGCAACCATGGATATTTATGATGCAGCGATTCATTCCGAAAATGATGAAGCATTTGGGTTTTATAAAGCAGAGTTAATCGCAAAATTACAACGTCGTAAACAAAAATTATCTGAAAAATCAAAGACCGATATCAGTGAATTAAATGGTGTGCAATCTCTCGATCGTTGGTTACAAAGTATCAAAGACATGAGTAAAACAGAATTGGAAACCCAATCCGAAAATATTCAGAGGATGGCAGAATATAAAGCAGTCTCCCAGCCAATGTACATTTCAGAAACACCTGATGAATTGCTTTTTGTAGAGCGTGGTTATGGTGAAGGGAATGAAAAACCAAGCGATTACTTGAATGGATTCAACACATTTATTCGCGAAAACATCAATTTGATTCCAGCTTTACAGATCGTGGTGAATCGACCGAAAGATTTAACACGAGAAGATTTGCGCACGATTGAGTTAAAGCTTAAAGAAAAACGCTATGATGAAAAATCATTGCAAACTGCTTGGCGCAATACTAAGAATGAATATATTGCTGCTGATATTATTAGTTTTATTCGCCAAGCTGCATTAGGTAGTCCATTAATTGATCACGAGACAAGAATCAAAAATGCAATGCAAAAAGTGTATGGCATGGCAGAGTGGACACCGATGCAAGAAAAATGGTTAAAACGAATTGAAGAACAATTATTGCAACAACCTGTCTTAGGTCCGAATGCGCAAATAGCTTTTGATGATTCGGGTGTTTTCCAGCAAAGCGGCGGGTACAAACGAATTAAATCAATGTTTGGAGAACAAACGGATTCGATTGTTGAAACAATTAATGAAAATTTATATGCATAATTTTTTAGAACCACCGAATTGGTGGTTCTTTTTGCTATAATAGGACTATTGGATATACACTCAGTGAGTATATATAGTAGGAGGAACACAATGACAAATACAGAAATTGTTGCCAAACTTTGGAACATGGCGAATGTTTTACGTGATGATGGGATTAGTTATCAAAATTATGTCACCGAGCTGACGTACTTATTGTTTTTAAAGATGATGAAAGAACAAAATACAGAAGATGTCATCCCACAAGGTTATCGTTGGGATGATCTCGTAACAAAAGAAGGATTAGAACTAAAAAATTTTTATAAGCGGTTGTTATTAGATTTAGGCAATCCAGAAATTACCAAAGATAAACAACTGAATATGATTTACGCAGATGCCGCTACCCATATTGATGAACCCGCAAACTTGGAAAAAATTATCAAGGATATTCACAAACTAGATTGGTATTCAGCGAAGCAAGAAGGCTTAGGCGATTTATATGAAGGCTTGCTGGAAAAAAATGCCAATGAAACAAAATCGGGCGCCGGTCAATATTTTACGCCACGCGTTTTAATTGACGTGATGGTGAAATTAACCAAACCAGAAATCGGGGAGCGGTTGAATGACCCAGCTGCTGGAACTTTTGGGTTTATGATCGCTGCTGATCATTATTTGAAAGAAAAATATGATCAATTTTTTGATTTAAGTCCTGAACAATTTAAATTTCAAAAAGAAGAAGCTTTATCAGGAATGGAATTAGTTCAAAATACACATCGCTTGGCTTTGATGAACGCGTTGCTACATGATATTAATGGTCGTTTAGAACAAGGCGATTCATTATCAACCAATGGCAAGTGGATGAAAGATTTTGATCTTATCTTGACCAATCCGCCATTTGGAACAAAAAAAGGCGGCGAGCGTGCCACGCGGGATGACTTAACGTATGGAACTTCCAATAAGCAGTTAAACTTTTTGCAGATAATTTATAATTCTTTAAAAACAACTGGTGAGGCACGAGCGGCAGTAGTCGTGCCAGACAACGTGTTATTTGCTGACGGTATTGGCGAACAAATCCGGAAAGACTTACTAAATAAATGTAATTTGCATACGATCTTACGCTTGCCAACAGGGATTTTTTACGCACAAGGTGTGCAAACCAATGTTTTATTTTTTACTCGAGGCATAACGGAAAAAGACAATACAAAAGAAACATGGATTTACGATATGCGCAGTAACGCCCGTTCATTTGGCAAACGGAATCCGTTAAATGAAAAAGATTTTGCAGAATTTATTGAATGCTATCATGTTGATGATTTATCTAAAAGAACAGCAACCTATAGTGCAGAAAATCCCAACGGTCGCTGGCGAAATTATTCGATTGAAGAAATTCAAAAACGTGCCAATACGAGCCTAGATATTTTTTGGATGGAAGAAGAAAAAGAAGGTCCAGAAAATTCTGTTTCTGAAATTTTAGACTTAATGGAACAAAAGTCCGTGGCAATCGCTGACTCTGTCGCAAAACTGCAAGCACTTTTAGGAGACGTGGCAGAATGAATACAAAAGCACTTCGAGAAAAAATATTGGATTTAGCAATGCGAGGGAAGCTAGTTGAACAAGACCCTAATGATGAGCCCGCAAGCGAACTCTTGAAAAAGATCCGAGCTGAGAAAGAACAACTTGTAAAAGATAAGAAAATTAAAAAAGAAAAACCACTGCCAGAGATTCGTGAAGATGAGGTACCTTTTGAAATTCCAGAGAATTGGAAATGGGTGAGGCTGAGTGATGTTTCAAAGGAAATTTTTGCTGGAGGAGATAAACCCAAAGTATTTTCAAAGGAAAAATATAGTAAAATTTCTGTTCCGGTATACGCTAATGGAGTCACTGCAAAAGGATTATATGGTTATACAGACATACCTCGGGTACTCGAAAGTGCCATCACAATTTCAGCAAGGGGAACGATTGGTTATAGTGTTATAAGAGAAGAGCCTTTTGTACCTATAGTTCGTCTCCTCGTAATTATTCCTTTCAAACAATTTGTGTCTCATAAGTTTGTAAAACTATTTTTTGATTATAGTATCGAAACAGGCGAGGGTACAAGTATAAAACAATTGACGGTACCTGGGATAAAACCTAGATTGATTCCTGTTCCTCCTCTAAAAGAACAAAAACGTATTGAGGCGAAAATTGAAGAACTATTTGCTTTAATTGATACAATCGAAATGAATTTGACTGAGTATAATCAGTTGACGGAGCAATTGGATAAGAAAGTTCTTGTTTTGGCGATGCGCGGAAAGCTGGTTGAACAAGACCCGAACGATGAGTCCGCGAGCGAACTCTTGAAAAAGATCCGAGCTGAGAAAGAACAACTTGTAAAAGATAAGAAAATTAAAAAAGAAAAACCACTGCCAGAGATTCGTGAAGATGAGGTACCTTTTGAAATTCCAGAGAATTGGAAATGGGTGAGGCTGAGTGATGTTTCAAAGGAAATTTTTGCTGGAGGAGATAAACCCAAAGTATTTTCAAAGGAAAAATATAGTAAAATTTCTGTTCCGGTATACGCTAATGGAGTCACTGCAAAAGGATTATATGGTTATACAGACATACCTCGGGTACTCGAAAGTGCCATCACAATTTCAGCAAGGGGAACGATTGGTTATAGTGTTATAAGAGAAGAGCCTTTTGTACCTATAGTTCGTCTCCTCGTAATTATTCCTTTCAAACAATTTGTGTCTCATAAGTTTGTAAAACTATTTTTCGATTATAGTATCGAAACAGGCGAGGGTACAAGTATAAAACAATTGACGGTACCTGGGATAAAACTTAGATTGATTCCTGTTCCTCCTCTAAAAGAACAAAAACGGATCGTTTCAAAAATTGAGGAAATTAGAGCTGAGCTGCAACGCTGAGATTAATTAATCAATGCTTTTTAAAGTCCTAGGTGTTGCGTCTTTAACATATGGTGAACCCTCATCAATTCAATTTTAGATTGAAACGATTATTGATGATCTGAACCAAGTGAAATGGTCTGAAATTAGTGTGGAAGATTTGATTCTGTTATTCTCAGATTTGATTGCTCAGCTATGGTTGATTCATCCATTTAGAGAGGAAAATACTCGAACAGCTATGCGGTTTGCAGGGCTATTTGCAAATGCAAAAGGGTTCTCGCTGAATTCAAAACTTTTACGTGACCATGCGAATTATGTAAGAAATTCATTGGTACTCTATTGTGTTGATGAAGCACCGGAGAAAGAACACTTTTTACAAATTATGACCCATGCGATCAATGATTTTTAAATCAAGATTTACTGACAGAAATTGTATTCAACTATCATCTATCTTGGTTCAAATTGGTTCAACTACATATATCTCACCTGTCAAATATTTCAAAAAACAACAACTGGAAAGACTGGTTTAAATACTATCTAGAAGGAGTGATATTGTCCGCAGAAGAGAGCACAAAAAAAGCTCAAGACATACTGAGCCTATATAACATCTTGAAGGAAAAAGTCATTCCTAATCTTAATTCTGTGTCAGGTATCCAGTTTCTTGACTTTATATTCTCAGCTCCAATCTTTAAGGCAGAACAAGTTAGTGAAAACCTAAAAATTTCTAAGAGAACTACCTACACTTTATTGAATAAGTTAATTGACAAAGGTTATCTTTCAACAGATAATGCTCAAAGGAATAAAACCTATTATTGTCCTCAACTTCTTTCAATCGTTCAATAAGGTATCTCTTAGTGAAGTAATATTCATTTTTACTTCGCTTATTCATTTCTTAGTGAAGCGAAACCTGTTTTTACTTCACTTAGCAAGTGACTTATCATTTATACCCTATTTACTTATACTTAAATGAAAGGAATTTTACCCATGCCCCAAAATAGGATAAACAATTTCATCAAAATAGGAGGCTTAATCTTAGTAATCTCTTTTCTACTATTAGTCCTTGATATAGTTAATCTTCCAACAAAACTTGGTTTTAATATAAAAACTTTAAATGTTGAAATTTGGAATATTTACGCCACGCTTTTAGGAAGTGGATTAACTCTATATGGGGTTCTTATAACAATTAACAGTCAATATGAATCACAAATAGAAGATACTAAACGGATTGTAAAGCCTATGATTGATGTGTCATCCGTTGACGAGTATAATTACAAGAATAAGTATATTCAATTTGACTTTATATTTCCCAAAGCATATCCGAATCTTCCAAGAAAGAATAATGTTGATACTCCAAATGTCACCATCTCTCTAGAAAATATTGGAACTAGGGAACTGTATAATTTATATATAGGAAATTTTGAAGCTACTTATTTTGATGACGGGGGCTATTATTATCAACTTAATCCAATCTTCTATTCAGACCATCAGGTACAACTTAATCTTTTGTTTTATGAAAAAATTGGTTATCTTAAAGAATTTAATCAGGAAGATAAATTTCATTTGCTCATTTCTCCCATCAAATTTTCAACCTATTTTCAGGATTGCTTAAATAACTGGTATGAGCAATCATTTGAATTATGTATTTTCCACCAAGTTCAAGAAGACAAGTCAGAGGAAGAAACTTCACTAACAGTTAGTATTGAAAGAGTAGAGATATATTCTGCTCCTAAAGAAATTTCTCCCGATTTACTTCCGTGGGTAACTAATCCAAGTAAGCTAGTCCATTGCTGAAGATATGTACAGAAATATCATGCAGATTGTAGCCACTGCAAAACCACAAACCAAAGAACAAGGACACCAAATTATTTATGACACGTTGTACTTATTAGAAAC
>NZ_JAMRVB010000008.1:0-10042 GCF_023743875.1 Enterococcus italicus | reverse complement strand
TAATAGAATTAACTTTTAATACGTTAAAGAAAAGTATAAAGAATATAAATTAGATAATTATTTCAATATTTTTCAAAATAGTTTAATCTCATTTATAGAATGTGGTTTAGATATCGACGTAAATTTAGGTAAAAATTGGTACTATATGTTCAAAAGTAATCGGTCGAAGCTAATTACACAGAAGAAAAACCGTATTTTTTAAAAAAACATATGAATGATTTGACATATGTGTGATTGGTCATTTATAATATTATTACATTAACTAAAGGATGAGTAAGATGTCAAAAGAAAGAAAAAAAGAAATACGGAGAAAATTGATTAAGCTTTTAAATGAAAATCCTAACTGGTTAGATAGTGATCATACAGAACTAAAAAAAGAAATTCAGTTGTTGGGACAGTTTCTAGGATATAGCTCCAAAAACAAAAAAATTGGAGACTTAACTTTAGAAAAATATTTAAAATTACTTAGCTTAGGTTTCAATAACCAAGAAATAAAAGGAATCTATCAGTTATCTGAGGGTAGCTTTAAGGAGTGGTTGAAAGAGCATGATTTTTATCGGCGAAATGTGGATGAGATTTTAAATGAAAACAAAGGATTCAAAAACTATGATTAATCATAAACAATATTTAGGAGGTAACATAAATGGACAAAGATGAAATCAACAACAAAAATCATTCTCTTAAAAACGAGACTAGTAACCATGGGGGTACTGAGCATAAACATAATGAAGAACACGATCACAGCCATGGGAATATCCCAGTGTATTTTTACTTCATTGGGTTAATCGCATTTTTAATTGCTCTATTTTTAGGAGAAGATCTACTTATACTTTCTAACATGTTATTTAGTATTACGGTGGTTTCTGCAGGGTACCATGTAATCATAGAGGGCTTTGGAGATACAATAAAAGATAGTTTGAAAACAAAAAAATTTATGCCTAATATTCATTTTTTAATGGTATTAGCAGCAGCTGCTGCAATGATTATTGGCAGTTTCGAGGAAGCTGGTCTATTAATTTTGATTTTTGCAGGAGCACATTTCTTAGAAGATTACGCAGAGGGTAAGAGTAAGAGAGAAATTACGAATCTGCTAAAGCTAAATCCCACGGAAGCCAGAAGACTATCAATTGACAACTCTGTTGAAGTCGTGTCAGTTGATCAATTAGTGGTCGGAGATAAAGTGCAAGTTTTAAATGGAGGACAAGTGCCTACAGATGGAAAAATAATCTCTGGAACAACATCAATCGATGAGTCGTCTATAAACGGTGAAAGTATTCCAAAAGAAAAAACAGTAGGTGACGATGTATTCGGAAGTACAATTAATGGTACCGGTTCGTTTGTTATGGAAGTTACAAAAGATAGTAGTGATACTGTATTTGCAAAAATATTAAAACTAGTTGATCAATCGCAGAAAAATTTGAGTAAAACAGCAACAACCATAAAGAGGTTAGAGCCCAAGTATGTGACCTTAGTATTGATGATTTTCCCATTTATATTGGTCTTGGGTCCAACAGTTTTTGGATGGAGCTGGAATGTAACTTTATATCGAAGTATTGTATTTTTAATTTCATCTTCACCTTGCGCATTAGCAGCTAGTGCGGTACCAGCTACTTTATCAGCGATTTCTAATTTAGCTAAGAGAGGTGTACTGTTTAAAGGGGGATCATTTTTATCTAATTTAGGGGAACTTAAAGCTATTTGTTTTGACAAAACAGGGACTTTGACGAAAGGAAAACCCGTTGTTACAAATCAATATTTCATTGATGGGGTCGACGAAGAAGAGGTAATCGACGTTATTGTATCAATGGAAAAAGAATCAAATCATCCTTTAGCGACTGCTATAGTTAGTAATTTTCCACATACGGAGACAAAAACACTATCAGTAGAAAATGAGGTTGGCAGAGGATTAGTATCAACATTCAATGATAATGAGTATAGAATTTCTAAACCTTCGGAATTTAACAGTTATGATAAAAACATAAAAGAAAAAGTTAATGAGTATTCAAAAGACGGAAAGACTGTTGTTTTAATAGCAATTAATAAGGAAGTTATAGGTTTAATTGCATTAATGGATGTCCCTAACTCGAATGCAAAAGATGTAATAGAATACTTCAATGATCAAGGTGTTCACACTACTTTAATTACAGGAGATGCTAAACTTACGGGTGAATCGATTGGCAATGAGCTAAAGATTGGTCAAGTAATTGCTAATGTTTTACCGGAAGATAAGGCGAAAATTATTAAACAGCAACAGGATTCATATGGACTAACTGCAATGGTAGGTGACGGAGTCAATGATGCGCCAGCTTTAGTTAATGCGGATGTAGGAATTGCTATGGGCGATGGAACGGATGTTGCTATCGATGTAGCGGATGTGGTTCTAATGAAGAATGACATATCGAATTTAGTTTATGCTCATAAAGTATCTAGACGATTAAATAAAATTGTCTGGCAGAATATTATCTTTTCAATGTTTATTGTGTTGCTATTAATATCATTAAACTTTTTAGGTAAAATGACTATAGGAATAGGAGTTTTAGCTCACGAAGGAAGTACTGTGTTGGTTATTTTTAACGGATTGAGATTATTAATTCCTCAAAAAGAAATGTGAAAATTATAGGACGGAGATTCTAAATGAAAAATAAGGATTTAGAAAGATCAGTTGAGGGAGCCCAGAAAATCGTAAAAGTACTCAATGATCGAACCAGACTAAAAATACTGTTTTTTTTGTCGAAACAAGAAAGAAATGTCTCTGAATTACAGTCATTGGTCCAAAGATCACACACAGCAACATCGCATCATCTTTCTAAGTTGAAAAGTAATAGGATGGTTTCAGCAGAGCGTAAAGGAAAGTATATGTACTACTCTTTAAATGATGAACATATAAAAACTATTTTAAAAGTTCTGTTTGAACACACTATGGAAGGGGGTGAATTTTGTGGGACACCATCACAAAAAAGATTATTATAGAGATGACCACCATAAAAGTAACACTTACAAAAAAGAACATCATGGTAATCATGGTTCCTATAGAAGTAACAGAGGCTGCTTAGGCTGTTTAACTCAAATATTCCTAGTTTTAATTATAGTATCATTTATCTTTATCAGTGTTAATTTGTGATTATTAGCTGATGTGTTAAGTAATTGAGGTAAATATTTTGATACGGAGGAACTCAATGAATAGAGAAGAAATTTTACAAACAATCAAAGATCTAATAGCTAATGGCAATATTGAAGAAGCAAATGCTCTTTTGAATGAACAAGCTACATTCTTAGCAGATTATTATGATCAGGCAGCTGGATTATTTGAAAATTTAGATACTGTGCAAATACCTTTTTTTAATAACAAGGAAACTATATTGTTGTTATGGGAAAAACTTTCAAATTTATTCAATAAATAAATATTTAGATGATGAGGGCTTTCATGTTATTTGTAAGTGTAATATCAATATTCGTTCTTCTAAGTGTAGATCAGATTGCTAAATTATTGACAGTTAATATTTTTGCATTATATGAAGAAAGAGTCATTATTCCCGATATTTTTTCACTGACCTATATTCAAAATAGTGGGGCAGCTTGGGGGATTTTGAGTAATAATACAAACTTATTGATTGTTATATCGGTGCCCATAATCGCTATGTTGGGTTGGCTAATGTTAAAAAGTAAAAAAAAGATTCTGACGAGTGGCCTGAATTTTATTATTGCAGGTGCATTGGGAAACTTAGTAGATCGAATAAGGATTGGCTATGTAGTTGACATGCTACGTCTTGATTTTCTAAATTTCCCTGTATTTAATATTGCAGATGTAATGTTGACGTTTGGTGTGCTTTTGGTGATCACTGATTATCTATCAGATAAAATATCAAATGTAGAGAATAAAAATCATTGATTTTAATGGTCTTATGCAAGACATTCTGAGAAAAGTGCTATTAAAAAGTATCTGCTTAAATATATTCCATAAATTTTACTGATGTGACACAATCGGATTCTGTCACATTCGTTAAAATCGCTCCATCCTTAGAGGCTCTAAGAGGAAATCACTTTTCTTTTAGGGCCTTTTTTCTATAGCTTGTTTAAATGTGACTTATTATCTGTTATAATCATATTAAGTAACATTTGAGAGGGGGATAAAAATGAAGAGCGTGGAACCGATTCGCGATAAAAAAAAGATCGATGCCATGAAGGCAATTTTGGCTTCCGGAAAATATGGGCAACGAAATTTGGTGCTTTTTTCGATTGGGATCAATACAGCCTATCGAATCTCCGATTTAAGACAGTTGAAATTAAGTGATGTATTAGAAATTTCTCGTGGACGGGTGATTGTCAAAGAACGTCTGGCTATGAAGGAACAAAAAACGGCCAAACACAATTCGGTCTTCATTTCGAACAAATTGCGAAAAGTGATTCTCGATTATGTTCAATCCGAATTTCCTGAGCAGCTGCAAGTACAAGACTTCAGAAATTATTTGTTTCCAAGTCGAAAAGGAGCAGATACGCCTTTGACCCGACAAAGCCTTTGGCGAATCATTCATGAAGCAGGAACTGCAGTTGGGTTAAAAGAAATTGGTCCCCATTCGATGCGTAAGACCTTTGGCTATTTTTTATACAAGCAAGGAACCAAAACAGAGATCATTCAGTCGCTGCTAAACCATTCTTCACAACGGGAGACCTTACGCTATATTGGAATCACCCAGGAAGACAAAGATACTGCAGTAAAGAGTTTGGATTTATGACAGAATAATGCCCTATATAATAGAAGGAAAAATTCAAGAGGTGAGAAAATGAACGAAGAAAAGCAGCCTAACTTTCCTGATAAATATCACTTATCTCGCAAAGAGTCTGTGTATTTATTGAAGAAAAACATTGTAGAACTGGTGTATAATGCGGGGAAATTTGAAGGGTTAAATACAACGTTGTTACAAACAGAAGAGATTATTAAGTATAATCGGGCCAACAACGTGGCTGTAGATGATGTCCTGACCATCGTTAACTTAAAAAGAGGATTTGAAATGCTTTTAAATGACGTACAAGAGCCCTTGTTAGAGACAAGTAAGCGGATTAATCGGATCGTTGCAGCAGAGGATGCGCTTTTTCCCGGTGAAATACGAACCGGTGGGGTAGAAGTATCGACTATTCAAGGAAGATATGTGCCACCAATGTTAACTGAAGACGAGGTAAACAATCAGTATGGTGAGATAATGAATCAAGAGATATCAGAAACTGAAAAAGCCCTGCGACTGTTTCTATTCATTTCGAAAAATCAAATATTCTGGAATGGTAATGTGGGTACAGCCTTGTTAACTGCTAATAAAATCATGTTTAGCAAAGGGGTAGGATTGTTGTCCATTCCTGAAAATTCATATAAGAAATTTAACGACCTGTTATTTAAGTATTTTGATGATAGTCTATATACTGAGGAATCAATGATATTATCATTAATATATGAGAATTGTATTTTTGGTATTAATTATTCGGGTGTGTAAGAAAAGAAATCCCACTTCTTCTCTTCTTCACTAACAATAAGTCCTATTATCATTAAATCAGAAATGTATATATTTTGATAATATATACGACCAGTAGAAATTATTTAGGGGTGCGTATAATAATGCTAAACATTCGAGAAAAAATGGTTATCAATAGACGTTATGAGCTATTAAAAGAAATACACATGTCTGTCAATTCTATAGTATTTAGAGCCTTTGATAACTTAAGTGATAAATTTGTTATAATCAAATTTCTAGAAAAAAGTAATTATGATACAACCAATAGTGAACTTTTTAGAAGAGAAGTTAGGTCTTTAGAAAACATAGATAATGAATACGTAATACGTCTTATAGATTCTGGAGAGGAAATCGAGTTTTACTATATTGTCACTGAACAACTCATAGGATCTATTACTTTGGAAGCCTTTATAAAAGAAGAATCATCCAGATTAAAATTACCAGAAAAATTGGAATTATTTCGTAAAATCTTACTTGGCATTGAAGAGTGCCACAATATTGGAGCAATTCATAGAGATTTGAATCCCAAAAATATTTTGGTTAGTAATGATAAACTTAAAATAATTGATTTTGGGATTAGTAAGTTAAAAAAATATATTTATGAAGAAAAGATTACGGTGGCCAATAGATATACATTAGGATATGCTTCTCCAGAACAACTTAATGGTGGTCTAATAACAGAAAAGTCTGATATATTCTCTCTAGGCACAATTTTGTATTATATTCTGATGAGCGAACCACCTTCAACAGTTTTTGAAGAAAGAATGAAAAAAGTCTCCATGACAAGTTTATCAGATGACATTATTCAAATTATTCGTAGATGTACTGATCCTGAAATTGACAACAGATATATTTCAATCAGATCATTGATTAATGATTTAGAAATTTCATTATACAACCACCAAGCTCAAAATGAAGTGTTTTTTTTCAAACATAGCTCTACCGTAGTTGAACAACTCTTTTTAATGGCAGAAATTTTTCTTCAAAAAGAGGAATTGGCAAGTAATTTTATTGAAAAAAATTTATCTGATTCATATATATATCAAGGTGAGAAAATAGATAATTATATATTAATTGGTAATAAAATTAAGTATTTCTGTGATATCAACGTAAATGAATCCTTGTTGTACTTGAAGAGCTGCGAAAAAATAGATACTTATGCTCATATGATAAAAGAAAGAAACAAAGCTATTCCGATTTACGCAAAAATAAATAGAGCTCCTGATGGCGAGCTGAATGGGAGAAGTGAATACCTATTAAACTTATTAAAACAAGTAAATGCTGAAGCTGAAGAATTTCGAAATAAAAAAAGTTCCAACTTTGGCGAAATGAAATTGATGCAGATGTGGGATAAAACCATTCGCGCACAGGATAGTTTGATTCAGAAGAACACAAACTTAGGAGAGTATAAAAAATTAACGTACTTGCCCGAGACAAATACGATTGAAATGCAAACCTTTATAATTGATTCTTATGAAAATATAGAACCTGGAGTTCAAATTTCAGTACGTCAACATAATTCGACAAAGCGTATTCTTTTAGGGACTATTGAAGATATTGATACTGAGAAAGGAATTCTTTTGTTAATTCCTAAAGAAAGAACATCTGTAGAGGATTTTGCTGCGCAAGGGCCTTTTGGTATAGATATATCCGGAAACAAAATTCATAATAATAGATTTAAACGCGCTCTGGAAAATTTGAAGCATAGAAGAAGTGTAAACAAAAAATTATTAGATATCATAATAAACCCAAATTCAGCGAGATTTGATAGTAAAGAAAACATTGAACCTATAAATAAGAATATCGATCCTGATAATCTAAAAATTGTTGAAAAAGCATTAGCGGCAAGAGATATATTTTTGATACAAGGACCACCAGGAACTGGTAAGACAACAGTAATTGAAGAAATAATAAATCAAATACTATTTAAATCTGAAAATGCAAAAATCTTGATTGCATCACAGTCACATGTTGCTGTTGATAATATTCTTGAATCACTAATTGGAAAATATAATCCAAGTCAAATAGTTAGATTAGGTGAATCCTCAAAAATTTCAGAAATATCAGAAGCTAGTAAAGTCAAGGTACAAACAAAAGGATGGACTGAGTCCATAAAGAAGGATTCAGAAACCTATGCGAAGCCCATGTTAACTGAAATAGCCAAACCAGAAGACTATCCATTCGATGAGATATTTGCCAGTGAATTTTCAAGAGAGGAACAAGCTCCAAAAAAAAATTCATCAAGAGCTAATCAGTATCTTGAGGAGACTTCGAATGATCAATTACGAGAATTGACTTATATATTAAGGGATTGGTACCACAAACTGAATTCTCAAGATCAATTCGATGATTTATTAGTATCTAGAGCCAACTTGGTCTGTTCAACATGCACAGGGGCAGCAAACCTTGGATGGGTTACTAACAATACGTTTGATTGTGTAATTATTGATGAAGCTGCAAAATCAACCCTTCCTGAAGTATTGATTCCGATGGTACGAGGTGAGAAAGTCATTTTAGTTGGTGATCATAAGCAGTTGCCACCAATCGTAAGTAATATAGAAGACGCAGGAATATCGGATAAAGATCTAGAAAGAAGCTTGTTTGAAGAACTTTTTAAGAAGATAAAAAATGAGAACATTGCAGTAAGTCTAACAAAACAGTTTAGAATGCATCCAAATATCGCAAACATGATTAGATCGGTTTTTTATTCGGAAAATATTCTTATATCCGGTGTAAACTCTATAAACAGAAAAAATTTCTCTAGATGGGAAGATAAATCAATAGTTTGGATTTCCACATCACTAAATAAAGAACGAAGAGAAACAGAAACGGATTCCAAAGCATATTCAAATATTCACGAAGCTACAGTGGTTTTAGACGAATTAATAGATTTAAATAGACAATATTCCAATGCTAAAAAAAGTGCTAAAGTTGGTGTTATTTCTGGATATAATGGGCAAAAATCGCTGTTGCGAAAGTTAATAAAACCAGATGCTGCTCAATGGACTAACTTAGAAATATCCATTGAAAATGTTGATGCTTATCAAGGAAGTGAAGTAGATATTGTTTTCTATAGTGTAGTCCGTTCTAACATTGATAATAAAATTGGCTTTCTTAAAGATAACAGACGCTTGAATGTTGCTTTGTCTAGGGCAAAAAGGCTTCTAGTAATTGTTGGTGACGATATCTTTTTGAAAAATCTTAATTTAAGGAATCATAATTATTTCCGAGATATATTGCAATATATAGAGCGCTTTCCAGTGGAATGCCACAAGGAGGATGCAAAATGAGAAGAATAAAAATTAGAACAGGCGCATTCAATAAGTGTTCTGAGATACTTCCGACTTATGATGTAATTGGGTTTTATGAAAAAGCAGCACCAGTTTATATTTTGACATTGAGATGTGAAATCACATCAGTAGATAGATTACCAATCATTCACGATACTTTACTTCGTTTATTTAAACAAAAAATGGGAGTAGAAACCATTCCTGAATTTCTGGGTTTAAGTGATACTCCCGAAATTTTAGAAACGGCTAGAATTGATTTAGCATCTGAAGATATGATAGATCACAGGACGAACAAACTAAGTGAGCGTGGAAGGAATTATCTGTTGGAAAATGGATTGGATCAAAATAAGCAAGTTTATTTCACAGTTGAGATTGACGGGATAACAGGTAAATATACTCGTAAAAGTAAACTGGTTGGTAGTAAAAACTTAGCAAATCAAAATATTACTGAACTTTTCATGAGAATTTCGCAACCTAACATTCAATCTTTAGATAAAGAAAAGGTACGCACATTATTTTTTAAATCAAGAGACGAAGATATGGTAATGAAAAAACAAAAAATTGCTGATGTACTCTCAATACAGAATATAAGTATAGATTATCGTAGATTATATTGCATAATCTTGAGAAAAGGGGAAACTGATTTCAAAGTTTTGACTTTTGATAGAAACATTCATACTCAGGAATATGATAGCTTTTTGGAAGAAGAATTATCTGGAAATAATACATTAGCAACCGTTTGTATAGATACGTATCTTGCAGATAGTACATTGAAATGTTTGCCAGGTACTACCCTGACTTTGGAACAGACTATTGAAGAAGAATATATACGTGATTTCTATGACAATCTCATTTTTGAAGCAAAAAGAAGTATTGAAATTGTGTTACCAACTATTTCATATATGATGATAAAGGATGAGATAATTGATTATTTAGAAAATAGAGCGAAATTGGGTGTTAAAGTTACTATTTATTTGACTGGTAGTCTTCAAGGAGGAGATGCTTTTCAAAGAAAGCAGATCTCTAAGATTGCCTTAATAAAGAATGAAAATTTTAGAGTTCATCATATACCAAACTTTATGGAAAATATTGTATTTATAGATGATTATACTGGGATAATCATAGACTATGTCAAGATTCCAGTTTCCGTGGATCAACAAAAATTTGTAATTAGTGAGACAGGTGCGATAATTAACTATGATTTTTTTAATAAGGTTAAAAAGAAAATTATAAAACTAATTTCAAATTTAG
>NZ_JAMRVB010000007.1:0-465 GCF_023743875.1 Enterococcus italicus | reverse complement strand
AGTATTTTCCTTGGAAGAGGGGAAATTGCTTAAAAAAAGTGTCGTTTAGTTTTGTATTTTTCTTTAGGATTGTTCGCCAATATTTTTTCAGTTTTCGGTAATCTTTTTGCGCTTGTGGGTCACTTTTCTTTAGTTGCTTCATTGTCTGAATTCGTTGGGTATTAAATGCACGCGTCATTTGTTGGATGATGTGGAAGCAATTGATAGAGAGTCGCGCATTGGGAAAGACTTCTTTCGTCACTGCATCGTAAGAGGCATTCATATCCATCACGATGTGTGTCACACGTTTCCTGGCTTTTAAGGGAAACCGTTGGAAGTATGCTCGTAACTTGAATTTGCGCCGATCATCTAAGATATCAAAGATTTTGCCAGTATCAGCATCACTAATAATAAAGCACATAGCTCTTTCACAATCACGCGTTCCTTTGAATTCATCAATTAGAAGATGCTTGGGAAGAGAATTGA
>NZ_JAMRVB010000006.1:0-493 GCF_023743875.1 Enterococcus italicus | reverse complement strand
ATGAACAAATCTGTTTTGGTTTTTTGTGTTATTTCACTTCAATTAAATGATTGATCATATAAATCCGTATTTTCATGTTCTCAAATGATTTGAATCCGTAGGATACTCTTTTCAATGTTTTAATATGGGTATTCTTTGCCTCGATTTTACCGTTTGAATAAGGATAAATCATTGCATTCCTTATGCCTTCTTCATACTTAAGCAAGTTCTGTAATTTCTTTCTAAATTCCTCATTTAAACTTTCTGGAAGATGTTTGAGCAAGTCAAAAAATACAATATGGTCCTTATCTCTAAATGCATCTGCCAAGTCATGGAATGCCTCATAAGCTTCTCTAAGGGAAGGGGAGCATGTAAGTAGTCTATCAATCATCATAGCTTCTGTAAGAAGAGGGTACTTAGGTGAACGGAAACTACGCCAAGACTTATATTCCGAATGATTTATATTCTGTCTATTTTTTGTTAGAAAACGCCAATTTACTTTAAGTTTCTGTGC
>NZ_JAMRVB010000005.1:0-389 GCF_023743875.1 Enterococcus italicus | reverse complement strand
TTTTTTTACGTGGCTCTTCAAAGAAGCTGTCTAAGACGCGCTCAACGGTTTTTGTGGAAACAAAATACCGCTGTGCAATATCCTTCATTGAGATCTTTTTCTTCAAATCCACAGCAATCGCAAATTTTAAGGCCTGTGAAATATAACAATTTTCCGCTACATAATAGGTTTTGGCAGAAAACGTATGATGGCACTGAGTACAACGAAAACGCTGTTTGTACAGGTGTAGATAAGTTGGTACTTCTTGATACGGAAGCAACTGAATCCAACTATCATGATAAGCATGACGGATGACAGAATCAAACCCACAACATTCGCAACGATGCGCTTCTCCAGTTAATAAGCCGGTAAATACATTGGCCATACGGCCATGAACGCGCTCTTTACTA
>NZ_JAMRVB010000004.1:0-30120 GCF_023743875.1 Enterococcus italicus | reverse complement strand
TTCTAAAAGGTCACTGCCCCAATTGCCTAACAAGCTATCGATTGGGTGCAGCACACTATCCGCGGTTTCTTTTACACCTTCAAAAACTCCTGAAATTGTATCGCTAACTTTATCAACTAAATCTTTTCCAGTATCAACTATATTTTCACCAACATCTAAAATATTAGGCATTATATAATCCCTCCAATAGATCCTGTTACTTGCCACTTCCCAAGTTTTTCATTGTACTTCATAATGACAAATGCGATACTTACTCCTTCAACGTTTTTCTTAGATTCTGTCAGATTTATTCCAACAACTTCATAACTCAAATCATTATCCCAATCTAATTGCGTGAATATATTCTTATAGGCTTCTCTGTGCCTAGCATCATTCCGCCAATCCACCCATTCAAAAGGAAAATCATTCCGCAACACAATTTTCGTATTTTGTTCTGTTTTTTCCGTATCTAAGAACCAAGTATTTAACCATTGGCTGTCATCATCATTCTGCTTGGAAATCGTTAGCCCTTTGGTACCGTCAACGATCACTGGATTGAAATTAAAGCTTGTTTGCAAACTCGTATAAAAATCATCTGACACCTTATCGCCGAACTTGGCTTTTAAGTTATCGATCAATTTGGTTTGTAATTCAATCGGGCTTGTACCGCCTGATCCTTCTTTCAATAATTCTTTGTTGATTTCTAAAATCACGTCACCATTAGAGAAAGACTTGTACCAACTCTCAAAAGCTTCTGTCGCTTCGTCTGCTCGCTCTTTCGCACTTAATTTGAGTAAATGGTCGCTTGACCCTTGAACGGCTTGTGAGCTGTTTTCTGTGGCTTCTCCGCTTGTTTCTGACTGGTTGCTTTCTTTGCTTGCGGTGGTGGCTGTTGGTGTCACTGGTGGTTGATTCTTATTGTTAAAATAAGAAATGCCCACAAAAGCAAGAATACCGACAACTAAAACGCCAATCACTAAGTTACGGATCACTTGACGGCTAAATTCCATTTTTTTAATGCCCTCACTTGGTTCAATTCCTTTTTCTTCGATTTCTCGTTCTACTTGCTTTTGAAACATTGGGATATTCCCAAAAAATTCTTTCAGTCCATTCATTTGATTTCCTCCGATCTTTAAAATGGTAATTCGCTGTTGTCATTGTTGGCTGTGTTTTCCTCTATACCTTCATCAAAACTACTTAGAATATCACTCATTGATAGTTCTTTTTCTTCCTCTTCTTCTGTTACTTCTGATTCGATCGGTTGTTCAGGTAGATTTATTTCTTTTTTATTCAATTCATCTTCTTGTTTCTTCTCGTGAAAAATTGGGGCGCTTGCTAGTTGCACTTTTCGTTGTTTGTGCTGTTTTTCCAATTCCTCAATGTATTCTTTGGCAAATTCCGTTTGACTGCTTATATAATCTTGCTGTGAAATTTCATGCTTTTTAAGAAGATTTCCGAACAATTCAAATTGTGGCGTTTTTCTTAACATGTAAGGTTTACCGTCAATTAACACAATACTTTTTCTGCCATTTTCTTCTTGTTGTAAATTGATAACTTCCCCTTCGGTAATCAATCGCCTTTTTTGGTAACCGTAGCTTTCTGACTTACTTCCGCTTCGGTTAGTTGTTTTTGCGGACGTTTTACTTTCACTTGTTCCGCCTGTATATACTTTGATTGTTGTATCATTTACTTGTCTTGAAAAGTATTCGGCGGTCGTTTCCTCTACACCACCTAGACATATTTTAATGGCATGATTCCCAATGATCGCTTTAAATTTCTTATCTCCGTAAAGTTCAAAGCCCTGGGGCAAAGATTGCAATATGGTACTAACTGAAATACGATACCCTCGACACGTTGCAAGAAAATTCTCGTATGTTGGAAAGTAGCCCAAATTGACAAATTCATCTAGTAACATAACTAAAGGTACTGGCAATTTTGCGTTGTGCTTATCCCCTAAAAAATATAACTCTGTAAACATTTGTTGGAAAAAGAGATTCACTAAGCCGTCCCAAGTTCGATCTAATGGGGAAATTAGCACGTATAAACAAATTTTTGACGTTCCTAATTCCTCAAAGAAAAAATCGTTTGTACTAGTAAATTCTGATACTTCTTTATCAACAAAATCTTGTAAAGTCGTCAATAGACTAATAACAATGTTTGGTCTTGCTTCACTTTGTGCTTGTCGGAAGCCTAAATAGTAACTGCGTTTTGCTTCGTGTCCGTCTGGCAAACGCTCAAATTGTTCATCAAGTTCTGATACACCTTCTTCGTTATAACGTGGATCAAATTCTTCTAAAAAGTCTAAAATACCCTCAATTGTTCTTGCGCTTGGTTCATATTCAAAATAAACATATTTAATCAGTGTATTTAACAAGCTTAATTGTGCATTGAACCAAAAATCTTTCCGTTTGGGGTCATTCTTTGCTGATACTATGACGTTTGCAATCTTGTTTGTATCATTTGATTTGCGGATATAGAGTAACGGATTGTACCTAGAACTTAGCAAGAAATCTTTAAAATTTATCACAACTGTTTTGAAGCCCTGGGCTTTTTTTATTTCATTGGTTAACTCGTAAATTTCCCCTTTTGGATCGGTTACAACAATTGACGTACTTCGATTATTTACAACATTAGGCAAAACATAACTTTGTGTTTTAAATGATCCTGGACCACCTACTACAAAAATATTTCGATTGCTTATTTTGCTATCTTCGGGTTGGATCACAACTTTTCCACTTTGAAATTTCCCTAATATTAAACCGTCTGATTCTGCTAACAAACTACTCATTTTTCCCCCTCCTCATTGATTTTTCTAATATACTTTTCATTGATTTTTCAGGGATCAAATGAACGTTTTTCGGTGCATTTATTTCTGATTCTTCCCCCCAATAAGCCGATCCATGAACAGGGTTTGTTTTTCCGACAACCTCAAACGGTTGGCGTTTGGTAGGGTGTAGAAAGACAAATAAAACGATTAAAACAATAATTTGTATAATGAAGAACGGAATCATGTAATTAGATTGAATAATCTCTAAAAAAGTATTGATTGGGTGCTTTAAAATAGTTGTAACAAAGGTACTCAATTCAATGTTTGTATCATTCGCAATGATATAAGGTAATAATTTAAACACAATCAATGTTACTGGTAATAATAGTAGATAGAGTATAACTAGGATAATCAGTTTTACTTGCTCTTGCTTTTTCTTCGCCATGCTTCTACTCCTCTCCTAATTGAATGGTCGTTCTCTGGGTAATTTGTTGGTTTTTAATTTGGATAATTTGGTTTATTTCAAAATCATTTTTTGTACCGTTAAAAACTTGGTGGATTGGTGCTGTTACTAAATACTGTTGTGTATTATCTTTGCTTTCATAAGCAAGAATTTTTATTTCATTTTCGTTTACTGAAGACTTTTGAATCGTGTTTTGTTGTGGGCTATATGAATTGTTTACGTTGATCTCGTTTTGTAATTCTTGATAAACGTTGTCTGTTGCTAATTCTTTAACCGTTGTCATAGATATTTCTTTTTGGCTTTTTTCGTAGTTATAAACTGTCTTGTAAAATTCTTTGATAATTTTTTCCGATTCGCTTTGGTTAGTGTCTTGTTCCGATTGTTTGTTTGCTAATTCCGTTTGTACGCTTTTTAATTCGCTCTTTAACTGGCGGATCTGCTCGCCTTGTTTAATCCCAAAAACAACCATACCTATGGTAACCACAAGTAAAACAAGCGTTGAGATAAACAAACTAACTTTTATTTTGTCAAACTCCATTTCTTCCTCTCCTTATTCAACATAACTTGCAATATTTGCAATAGAAGCTGGCACTACTCGATAACTGATTGTTCCACTTCCTGGGTTTACTACATTACACTCTGATACAAGAAGCGTACCGTCTGCATTTACGACTTCTACAAAGGCAACGTGTCCGTAAACTGGATCAGAGCCAAAAGAACCAGGTGGGAAAGAAATTGCCGTACCTACTTTTGGCTTATTTGTTACTTTATAGCCTAAAGCTTTCCCTTTATAGCCCCATTCGCCACCATTGCCCATAAAATCATCAACTGGTTTTCCTATTTGAGCCATACGATTAAAAGCGTACCAGGTACATTGCCCAAATGGATAACTACCGCTTGTATTATAGTTATGTCCGTCATATCTTGGATAACGTAATTTATTCTTGTACTCACTAGGTACATCAACTTGAACAACGCCAGTATTATTAGAATTGTTTTGAACGCCCTCTGCGCTTGCCTGGCTTTCGTTAACGTATTCAAGTAATTTTGGCACATAGAACATATTTCCGTAGTTATAGCGGTAATTGTAGCCCATTGAAGTAGATAAAGCATTTACATAAGGTACCTTTTCGCCACCTGACATATTAATAGAAAATTGTTTAGCCAACTCAAAAGAATACGTTCCGCCATTCTTCACTACAAAATCAACAAAACCACCGCCATAATTATACGCTTGAAGAGCTGTTTTTATATCTGATCCTCGGTTTATAGCGCTTTTCATATTTTCTACAAAAAACTCTACTCCTCGTTGTATGCTTCGTTCGGGGTCTTTAATAGTGTTCGGGGGCAGTCCTAAACTTTCGCTTGATTGCATAGGGTCGCCACCTTCACCGCCTGATTCAATTTGCATAAGGGCTAAGATATAAGGCACATATTCCATACCGTCATATTGTCTAGCGTACTTTTCAACGGTACTTTTGTACCTCAAAACAGATTCACTTAAATTTTTGTTTTCTGTTGCTAGTCCGCCACTAGGGGCGGTTTGATCGTTATTAAAAATAAGAAGGAAGATTACAATGATAAAGACGAAAAAGCCTAAAATTGCTTTCGCTATCGGTTTTCGATAACGAATAAGCAGTTTAGCAACTGTTGCTCCCATGATATGAAATCACCAACCTTCCTAATCTTTTTCAGCGTTTGTTAATTCAATCTTTTCACTAAGCAACGTGTTGTTTTCTTCTAACAAGTCATTGGTTTGTTTTTTCTTCAAGTCCTCATTTAAAGAATTATCCTTATACATATTTTCTAATTCTTCACTGTTATTTTCAATCAATAAGTCAATCATACTGATTTGACGTTTAGGATCGATTGCTAATTTCTTTTGTGTAATTGATACTTGACGAATATTTTTCACTGTTGGAATGTCTTTTTCTTTTACTGATTTATCGATTAAAGCTTCAACAATTGTTGGATCGGTACTAGTTTGAACCAGATACTCAATATCTGTTGAATTGTCATACGCTAAAATCTTTTTGAAGTCTGCTAAATAGTCGCTTCCTGGTAAATCAAGGGCTTCTATTTTTTCGGTTTCTCCTTGTTTGTACAGACTTTGAATAATTTTTTTATCTGACTTTTTATCAAGTTCATAAGCCTTGGTATAATCACCAAGTTTCACGTAAATATCAACTTGTTTTTTCTTAGGATAATTGAGCTTTTGCATATCTTCTTCGATATTCTCACTATCATTATCAATAATCTTATTTAAAATAGTGATCTCTGTTTCTGCGCTTTGCTGTGTAGCCGTAACTTGTTTATTCTCATTTACTTTCATAAGAAAAACCGTACCACCATATAACGCAATAACACCTACAACTAACGCAATTTTTAAGCTTTTATTTCTGCGAATTTTTCGAACGTCTGCTTTCTTATCCTGTAATTCAGTAGAAAAGAAATTCTTTTGTTCTTCGGTTAGTCGATTTTTTATTAAATCTCTTAATGATTCTAGGCTTTCAACTGCTTCTATATCATTTAAAAATGAATTTTTTTCTTTTGCTAGAACTTCGATACGGTTCTTCTCATACTTTTCAAGCGTGTATTTACCAAAAAAACTACAAATAAAATTTTTCCATTGCTCTAATTCTTCTTTAGTTGAGTAAGGCAAATTACCAAAATGATCTGCTTTATAAATAAATAGCAAGTCACGTGTATCTTTGAGTAGGATATTTTGCATTGCTAGATAGGTGTTTGTTTTTTCTAGTACATTCATTTCAAGTAATCGATTCACTATATCCAATTTATAAAAATCAGCATATTCTTTTAAATCAAGTAGTGGTGTATAGCCATTAGGACGGTGATAAACAATTTCTAGTTTTCCGTCTTTGGTTAAAATTTCCTCTACATCAACAAAATATTGTTCACTTTCTTCTATATCAAAAATATGTTCTCGATTCGTCAAATATTTTTCGTTTATTTGAACGACAATTACATTCTCTTGATAGTAAAATTGCAAATTTTTCAAGATTTTGTATTTCATTATTTTCTCCCTTCTATTGAATTTTCGATCTTAACAACCAGTTGATCTCTTTCTTCGGACTAACGCCGTAAATATCTTCATATTCGCCTGGGTTAAGCAAACGCATTTCTTCCTGGGTCAAATCGACTTTAATTTTAGCCCTCTTTGTTCCATGAAAGAGTAAAGCTTCCCCTTGACGTTTTGAGGTAATGAACGATAATTCTTTTTTTGTGAGTTTAAGTTTCAACTCATTTGAAATACCTTGTGCTTCCGTTTCATCAAGTCCAAAAAACACTTTTGTAAAGCTATTCCCAATAATTGCTTTACCGATATTGTCAGGCGCTTTTAATACATCATCAATCTGTTGGGTTGATACGGTACAATCAGCATTGTATTTTCTAAAGCGTTTATATGCTTGGAAGAAAAAGTCAGCACTAATTTTATTCTTCAATAAAAAGTGAAATTCATCTGCATAAACAGACGTTACAATTTGCGGATTGTTGGTTATTTCTTCAAATAGATAACTAAAGCTGTTGAGGTATGCTAAATCTCTGATTCCTTCTTCGGTCTGTAAATCTCGCAAAGAGAAGCAAATTAACGGATTGTTTAAGTCAATATTTGTATGACCGTTAAATATGGTACGGCTTCCGATTGTAAAATCTTCTAATGAATAAATAAAATCTTCAATTCGCTTGTATCGTTTGGGATCAGTTTCTTCTAATGCTTTCAATCGACTTTCTAAGTCTGAAAATGTTGGAAAATCGGTGTTTTCCATTTTTGACAAGTTTTTCTTTTCGTATAAATTCGTATAGCATTTTTTAGCTTCTAACTTAATAATAGATAATTGACTGTCAGTCAAAGAGTGATCCACCATTAGGAAATATGGCGTTAAAATATTCATTCGTTTACTGATTTCTTTATCAATATCATTTTCAGTCATTTCAAAATCTTTGTGCTTTATTTCAAGATTTTCTACAAGTTCGTCCTCTTCAAAATCGGATAACGATTCTTTTAAATCCACATCTGGTGTATTGCGTGAGTAGATTTGAAACGGATTGATACGAACATCTGACATAGACGAAAGATTGATTATTTCGCCCCCTAGAGAACGTACACGCTCTGTTTGTTCCTCCTCGGGATCAAATAAAACGATTCTGTGCCTTAGTTCTGTTGAATTATCAGAAAAAGCATATTTTTTCAAATAGTCTGACGTTAGGTAAGTGGTCTTTCCCCCACCAGATAAACCAAAAACGAATTTATTACGATTGACTACTAATTTTCTGTTGGTGTAATCAATACTAACGATATTTTCAGTATCTTTATTAATTCCCTCAATAATCATATTTTTAGTAAATACACTTAATTCATTATCATCAAAAGGAAAAATACTGCTTGCACTGATTGAATTAGCGATTGTGTACGTGTATTCAGGCACTTCATTAGATTGTAAAGGCAAGGCACTCCAATACGCTTTATCAATCATAGTATATGGAATCAAGGCTTTTACTCCACTTGCGATACAACGTGTTTCAAAATCTTCACACAATTTTTTCAGCTTATCTTCTGACTTGCTTTTAATTAAAACATAAGTATATAAATAAAGATAAGAAGTGTTTTCGTCAACGGCTTGCTCTAACTGTGTTTGAGCAATTTTCATTTCACGTTCTAAACGAATAATTGTCAATGGATCATGTGAACGGTCAATCTCTGCTTGTTTATTCTTAATGGTTCTATTGTAGTAATCATTCAATGAATTACCGTTGGCTTTTGTATAGTAATGAGAAATAGTTATATCTCCGCTCATTTTGCGAATACGATTAAACCAATTCCCACGTGGCTTATTGTTGTATTTTGTAATGACATACGGTACTGCGTATGAATCATCAATCAATAATTTGTCACGTTCTACTGTAAAGTTAAATGGTGCTAAATCAGATACAACGTCCGTATCAACTTCGGGTATCAAGACAATTTTCTCTTTTGGTATCTTCTCCATTATAACGCTCCTAACTATTCAAAACCTTTTTCATCTCGCCAATCGTACACATTTCAACCTGACAATCATATTTACTTAAAAATGCAATTAAAGCTGTTCTGATTGTTCTTGTCTTATCGCGTAACACTTGATAGGACAATTCCAAACTGTCGTAAGTTTCCTTTGAAATTGGTTCAGAATTAATTACAAAATGTTGTTTCTTTGAAGTTTCCATGTTACTTGCTAAATTTCTATAATGATAATAGTAACTAGCCTTTAGTTGTAATAAAGCTTCATTATGCCCTGGCATTTTGCGATAATTTTCTACTGTATTCCCCCAGGCTTCTACAAAATCGTCAATTTCTACTGGTACATTCTTAGAAGTGATCTGCGGTTCATATAGAACGTTTTGAGATAGAAAGACACCAAAATCTTCGTTTAACCCTTCTTGCTCTGATACTGGCAAGGTATCAACGTTTAAGCCGTCAACTTTTAGCATGCTCACAAGGCTAAATTGCTTTTTTTCTGGCTGATAAACGACAAAAAAATCTTTAAATACGCCTTGAAATCTTGAATTATCTTCCCAATAAATCATTTCTTTCATCGTATCGCTTTTTTTATTATCGTTACTTTTGGAACTTGTTTTTAGAAAATCAAACAATTAAATCACCTCTCTTTTACACTCGTTCTTTCGGCTTCTTATAATAGACTTTTGGTCTTTTAGAAAAGTCTTTTCTTTGCTTCATAAAATCAGATATAGAAATGTTAGGGCGGTCTGTAATTGGTTTAATCGTATAAAACGCCCATACACCACCAAATGACACCAAACCAACAATGACATAGATAATTAAAGGAAAAACGGCTGTGCTACGGAAAATAAGAATTGCCAATAGCACGCTTATTAATGCCGTACCGATTGCTTTTGCTGATTGTTTCAAATCTAGCCCTAAAATGACTGTGTAACGATCAGATACGTTAGAAGGGAAAAACCAAGTCCGCCCTTTTTCTGTATCTGCATTTAACAAATCTAGTAAGGCTTGTTTCACTTGATCGCTATTCATTTGAACCCTTCTTTCTTACTTAAACTCAAATTGAACGAATTTTATACTTGAATCAAATATCTTTTTAATATCATTTTCATTGATATTCAACGTTTCAAGAAGCGTTTCAAGTCCTCTGCTACCTGTACCAACATATCCCATACCATACCCATTTTTTATAAGAAAATTGTAGCGGTCAGCTGTACTTATATAAACGGTTGCCCCTGACGAATTGGCTTCTTTTTGTATAACAATCTTGATTGGTGCATGTTTCAAAATAAAACTAACCATTGGTAAAACTAATTCATTCGTTGCTTTTGTAGCGCCTAGATCAATTAAAATACCTGTTTCTTCTTGGTTAAAAATTGGTTCTTTAATTTCACTGTCAAAATTTATATTCCAATTCATTTTAGATTCCCCTTATGCTAATAAGCCGTATGCCCAAGGTACTAACCAAACCAACGCCCCACCTAAAGCAGTTACAAGCAAGGCTGTTCCCAAGGCTTTATACATGGTATTTTTTTCTTGTGGATCATCAATAGACGGCAAATATTTAATAACAATTTTTGCACAAGCAATCCCACCAACTACAACAATTAAGGCTGTTAAAACACCTTTTATAGTGTTACCTGCTTGAACTAATTTTGCTTGTGGATCAGTAGCTGCAAATACTGGATCAGTAATAAACAATGTACCCAACGCAACAACAGCACTCTCAAGCTTAAACTTTGTATTTTTGATAATTTTTTTCATCTTTTACACCTCTTCATTTTATTTTATCGCAAAGGAATATTCCTTTGTAATGATTGGTTTTCTTTTGCTTTTGTTTGCTTAATCAATTTGTCTAAGTTTCGTTTTTTCTGTGGTTGGTTACCGCTCAACAAACGATTAATTGACTTCGCAAATTGGAACATTTTTACAGTCACTTCATTTTTTTCTGGTACGTCTTTATCCAATTCTTGGGATTGATCTTTGTTGGTATTTTCAATTTCTTTACTTAATTCTATTTTATCAGAATCAGGTAAATAAGCATTGCGATTAACGACCTTTTTCAGATTGTGTTTTGCTAATGGGCTTAGTTCATCAATATGTTTCATGCTATCTTGAACAAAAAATACACCTTGACAATCATTAGGAATTTTCACCGTCTGAATGTTAGTTAAGAAGCCTTTTGATTGTTCCAACATGGAATTAATTTCCTCACTGCTGAATCTAGCAACTCCTTCGACTTTAGAAAAATCAGTTGTTTTGTAATAGTCAGATTTTGCAAGTAACATTTCGCCTTCTATGACTGAATCTATTGAAACATTTTTATTAAATTTTCTTTCAACTTCTGATTGAACATATTCTATCAATCCTTGTTTTATTCCTATTAGTTTTTCTTTTTTAATTGATAAAATTTCTTTTCTTTCAGGGTTATTTTCTTTTGTTATACTATCTTCAACTTGTTTAATTTTTGAATCAAGATAACGGCTAGTCTGAAATGGTTTTTCTTTAAAAATCTTTTTACTTTCTTCTTTCTCTACTACTCTTTCATTGTAAACAACCTCTGCTAACTGATCTTTATTCAATAACTGTTTTCTAAATAGGGTTTCATTAACCATTGCTCTAACTTCGTGATTTGAAAATTTGTCAATATTCAAACTTGGATAAGATTTTTTGAAGAATCTTTCTGCTTGTTTACCTAAAATTTCATTTGCCTTTGTAAGCATATCTCGTTCACTACTAATTTTACTTAACATCAAACGTTGTTTTTGAATTTCCATTTTATTATTAAAGATAAGTGAATTTTCCCATCGTTTTAATTCACCTATTCGTTTATCAATGTTTTCATCATTAATAAATAATTTCAATTCTTTTGAAAGATTTTTCAGTTCTCCTTTTTCTAAAGGTGAGAAAGTTTTTTCAAATTTTAAAGTGAAGTTTTGGTCTTGTTTTAACACTTTATCTTGACTTTCAAGTTTATCAAGTTCGGCTAGAATATCATTGTAACTTTGAATCTCTAAATTTTTTCTTTTTAACTCACTTATAACTCCTTTTTCTTCTAATTTTTTTGAGTAAAAACCTTCATGAATTGTTGGTAGTTCTTTTTTTCCAAGTTCCGCATGCGATTTTTCTGTAATTTGTTGATCGATATTTCTATCTTTTAAATATTGATTAACTTTGTCTGCCCAATCTTTACGAATTTCAGAAACAAGAGATTTTCTATCCCAATCATTTGTTTTAATAGAAACCATTTTAATTTTACCATTTTCTAATAAAATCGGGTTTCCATTTTCATCTAGTTTAGGTATCTTTTTTCGCTTGTTAAGAATATTTCCTTCACTATCTACTTCCCTCATTGTTAACATAATATGAGCATGGGGATTGTTTTCATCATCTCTATGAATAGCTACATCTGCAATCATTCCTTCACTGACAAAATTATCTTTAACAAATTCTTCTATCAGTGATCGTTGATCTGTATTATTTAATTCAATTGGCAATGCTACATTTACTTCTCGGCAAATTTGAGAATTCACCTGTTTTTCTGCTAATTCCATTTTGTTCCATAAAGTCTGTCTATCTAAAAATTCATTAGGTACATAATCAGGTTTTAAAATAAAAGATTCTGGTTTAATAGTTCTATGGTTGTATAGATTAGTTTTTTCGTATAGTTCACTATATAATTTTTCACCGCTTCGATAAGAAGCCATTGCAATTAAACTTCTTTTTCCGCCTTCTCTTTTTGCTATTGTCATAGATAAATGGAAGATTGCCAATTGTATCACCTCTCTTTCTTTTCAAACATGAGCGTAGCGAATTTTAACAAACACGCTTGACGATAAAACGAAATGTAAATTAAGTTTTATAGCACAATTACCACTAAATAAGATTTAGGGGTATAAGTGCGCCCTTAGTAAATCATCTAAGGGAATCCTTGATAAATTAATTTTACCACTTATTATTATAAAAGTAAATATGCTTAACCTGACATTTCCATTTATATTTATTGATTTTAGAAAAATAATATAATATGATAGAGTTACACAATATATTAGGAGGCGTATTTCATGGAAAATCAAGATCAAAATATTAATGAAATTAATGGTAATTTTAATTCTAAAACGAAGCCAAAAAAAAGAAAGAAGAAAACTGTTTCTGATATTGAACTTCAAATTAAAGAATTACAAAAGAAAAAAGAAGAATTAATTCTAAAGTCTAAAGCAGATATTGGTGACTTTGTTCTTTCTACCCTTTCAAAAAATAATATTTCTATTGAATCAATTGAAGAAAACAAAGAATTATTCTATGACGAATTAGAAACTTTATTAAATGCGAATAGTCAAAATTTTTCTGAATTACTTAAATAGTTATGGTAAATAATGATTTAAATGACATCAACAAAAGAATAGAAAAACTAAAAATTCAAAAAAATATTTTGCGAGCGAATAGCGAGCAAAATATTAATAGAAAACAACGAACAAAACGATTAATTGAAAAAGGCGCTTTATTAGAAAAATACTTTGAAATTGATTGTTTGACGGTTGAAGAAACAGAAGACTTTTTAAAAATTTTTTCTGAATATATTAAAGCAAATAAACCTAAAAAGTATCAAAAAAAGGAAAAATAATTTTCCTTTTTTTGATACTTTTTTAAATAAAATTGATTGTTCTTAATGTTTGTCCTTCCTTTTTTAATTGCTTTAATATTTCATTTACTGATTCTATATCCAAATCGTACCAATCACCAAAAGCGATAATATCACCTGATACTTTTTTTTCTATAAAATCAACTGTTAAAGTTATTTCTCTTGTTGACATTGGCGAACGTGCTTCTATTTGATATAAATCAAAATCGTATTTTTGATGATTATTTATTCCTCTCATTTCTGTTACTGTCGCTTTTATAACTTTTAAAATATTACCTTCAAAATTTATTTTTTTTATTTTAATATCCACTTTAAAACTTCCTTTCTGATAAACTTACAAGCCTTAATTGGCTTGTAAGTATTTTTTTTCTTCTTTATCTTCCTTCACCTTTTGACTTCCATACATTCCCCTTATTGTGTCCATATCATAATTTTTTCGACTACGTTTTTTATAATCGCTTGGTGCTTTATACCATGCGTATTTTTTTGGTGAATAACGAAATTCTAGGGCTTTTATGTCGTCCTTATAAGGTTTTGTGTTTCCTGTTAACCATATAAAAGTTCCCACGATTTCAATTGATACACCGTCCATTTTCAGATTGAAAAGTTGATTTATAATGTCCTTAAATTGTTCGGGCGTTTCAGTCGTTTCTTTTGTATAGGTTTCGCCGTCTTTGTTCTTGTGAGTGTTTTTAAGTTTGCTAAACAGTTCGTCATATTCATTGTTCAAAATTTTCATTTCTTCTTCATTCCCGCCACAATCGGGGTGTAACTTCAAAGCTAACTTTTTGTAGGCTTTTTTCAATTCTTCCAATGTTTCAACGTTTTTAATGTATTTCATTTTTATCATTCCTTTTCTTTTTTATTTTTGGCTTTTTGACAACCATTTTTGTTAGGCGTTTGAGGAAGTGAAGCTGTTTTCCTCGAATGGTAAAAGCTGTGAATGTTCTACATATCTTGTTCCTTTCTTTTTTCGTTTAGGTGGTTCATTTTCGCCAGTGTGTTCGTGTCGTTTGCTGTGACGAGAACGCAACATAGACACAAAGAAAACACAAGGGCGAGCTTGCTCGTTTATATACCCTTGTGTTTTCGACTGGATATGTTAAGGTAACAAACAGTAAGTGACACGTTACAGACTGCAAAATGTACCAACTGAAAAAAGAAAGTATCTGAGGTAGAGTAACGAACGGTTAGCTTTTACCATTCGAGGAAAGGTGTTAGTCAAATACAAATATCTTTGCAAAGAAATAAGTTGGGTTTGGAACGAGGAGCAACTGCACCGCAAGTGGAACAACTTATTTTATCCTTCTTAGGTTTTTCTTTTTGGTGTTTTACCTAAAAGAAAAACCTAGCTTTTTTTGCTAGGCTTTTTTTTTACATTTCTTTAATTTTCAAATTTTTTATTTCCCACTCAAACCATTCGCTAAAATCTTGTTTAAAGCCGTTAATAGAATATTGCTCTTGTTCTTCTGCTTCTTTATCGTTTTGAGGGTCTAAGTAGGTCGGTTTATCTTTTGGTCTTGCGTATACACCTATCCATGTTTTAAAATCGCCCTCAAAACTGCTATCTATGATAAAGCCTTGCTCTTTTAGCTCTTCTCTTACTTGAGCTTTTAGATATTGCTGTTCTTGTGTTCCAAAAAACTCATTTTCTGTAAAATCTTCTAATTGTAATTTTTTTGTTTTTTCCATTTTCTTTTCCTCTTTTCTTTTTTTTGATTTTTAGTTTTTTGACAACCATTTTTGTTAGGCGTTTGAGGAAGTGAAGCTGTTTTCCTCATGTTTTAAAAGCTAGAAATAAATTACAGTGTACGCTCCTTTCTTTTTTCGTTTTGTTGGTTCATTTTCGCCAGTGTGTTCGTGTCGTTTGCTGTGACGAGTACGCAACATAGACACAAAGAAAACACAAGGGCGAGCTTGCTCGTTTATATACCCTTGTGTTTTCGACTGGATATGTTAAGGTAACAAACAGTAAATGGCACGTTACAGACTGCAAAATGTACCAACTGAAAAAAGAAAGAATACCGTTGTGTGCTTTATTTCTCGATCAGCTTTTCAAACATGAGGAAATGTTTTTATAAAAAAAGAGTAGTTACCGTTTTTTGGTAACTACTCTTTTCCTTTTTTAAGGTTTAAAGTCCTGGAAGTTTAGGTGTTTTGGGTATTGGTGGTGTAGGTGGCTGCAAGCTTTCCAATTTTTGTTGAATTGCTTTAAATTCAGGGGTTTCTTGGTGTTGATTTTGAACCATTTTTTGCTCTATTCTCTCCAAAGTCGGTTGAATTTCTTTCCCTGATACTTTACGATTTAATTCTCTTTCTAAGGTCTCTTTCGGACTAATGGAAGGCGTTTCTAAGCTTGAATAGAGTTTCACTCCTTCTCTATTGTAAAGCCTTATATCGCTAAATAAGCCTGTTTCTCTTCGGGAAGTTTATGCTGCCCTTCCGATCTTTCGCAACCTCACTCGTTAATGGTAATGTATTAGTTTATTGTTTTTCTCTTTCAAAAATTATTTCCATAGATATTGCCTGCCCTGCAGCCGCAAAAGGTAAAGGGGCGAACGTATGTAACCTCCAGCCATCCTCTGCATGACTTTTTATAATCTGTTCGTAATCATCCTTAGGTTTACCATTTAGCGATCCTACTTTAATATTGACAAATTTATATTCGTACATATTTATCCATCTCCTTCTTGGAATAGCTGATAATTTATGATTCAAACGACCGATTGCCTTGATTTATTCAGGTTCTTCCCAAAATAATTCATCCAGTGTCCTGCCTAGTGTATGACAGATTGCTATGCACAGATTTAGTGTAGGGTTGTATTTTCCCAATTCAATGAGACCAATTGTTTGACGAGAAACACCTACTCTTTCTGCCAGTTCCGCTTGAGAGAAGTCATGTTCCACCCTAGCCATTTTTAGATTAATATTTTTCATCATTATCACCAGAGTTATCATCTTCAAGCATTTTATTTATGGCTTTCTCGCTTTTCTTTTTGAGAATTACACCACCTACTACAAGAAAAATGAGAAAAAAAGGCAAATATATTAGCAATGAGATAAAGGTAGTCAGAAGAAAGTAAGAAATACTTTGATTTACTCCCTCTGCATATTGCACTGCGCTGTTTATACCAAACAAAAGAGCGATACCAATACCAAGTACAATACTGGATAATAGATTTTTCTTTTGTTGAGACCATTTGCTTTTACGATCATGCATCTCAATCTCAGCAGAAACTATACCTAAACTTGTTGACCGATACACATAGTAAACCCCACTCGCAATTAGAATGGTTAATTCGGTAATTATACTTTTAGGCCCAAGATTATAGATAAAATACTTCAAGAAGATTGAAATACCGCTGATTGCCATGACTAAAGAATAAACTTCTGTATAAATCTTATTTTTTGTATTGGTTATTCGTTCATCCTCAATATTTTTTTTTTTGAAAATACCCATGATATACTCCTCTTTCTTTATCTAAAATGATTATACCTAATTTATTAGTGGATTGCAATACATATATGTCATAATGAATTGTAAATATTACTTTTTGACACATAAATAAGCTTTAGTTTAGATTTTTTCCAATTAATTGAGAAAAAATAGACATCTGCATACATGGTTTCATATCGTTCAATTGTTCCTAAATATGAGTTGATTTTAGGTACTGCCATGACATACATTTTTGTTTCATAACCTTTGGCTTGAAGCATTGTGGCGGTTTGAATAGGAACGTCTGTTGTTCGTCCTGTACCTTCGATCACCAAATTATACCCTTGATCGCTCAAACGGCTTATGATCGCTTCTGTCATGCGATTAGAATAAGGGGTAACGTGTTTTACTACGTCTTTTTCATAAAGTTTCACTAGTTCATCAAAATTAGGGTGCTGTTGTTTAAAGGTATCATTATCAATGATAACAACATTTCCTTGTGTTTCTTCGGAAATTGCCGATCGCAAACTGGTTTTCCCTGATCCTGGTTGCCCACCAAGTAAAAAAGCGGTTGGCGATTCAACCGCTTTTTTTCCTTGAACCAATTCTTCTAAATTATCATTTAAGCGATTCTCAAACTGTTTGTCAGTAAAATTGACTATATTTGCCATATTAAGCCACTTTCTCTTTATTCAAAACTTGTTTTGAGTAACGATTCATTGACCGCCAATACTCATGAACGGCTTGTAATTCTTCTAAAGAATATTCAAAAAGATTTACACGTTTTGCAAGCTTTAATTGGTTTAATAAATTGACTTCCAATAATTGAGAGTCATTTTTATTTAATTCATGGTTCAAAACATAGTTTAATACTCGATTATAAACGCTTGCCGATAATTCGTTAATGATCTCTATTTCAAATGTTTTTTCATACGTAACTGCCATTTCATTTTCACTCCTTTTAAAGTTTATCAGGTAAATATTTCCGTATATATTCTTCTAAGGCTTGATCCATAACTTCTTTTACGTTTCCGCCATTCTTTGCTGTTTCGATTTTTATGATATGGTGCAAGTCAGCACGAACACGAACCGTCTTATCTCCCATTATATCTTTTTTTGCACTGATTGGTGTATCATTTCGTTTTGCTTTTTGTGCGCCTAAATTTCCCACAATCACTCACTTCTTTCTATTTCTTCTTATTCTTATTTTATCATCAACAATCACAAATCACTTGTGATTTGTGATTAATCACTTGTGATTTGTGATTCTATTCTTTTTCGTTTTCTAATTGAATAATTCGTTCAAGCATTTCAAAAAATACGTTCTCATACATGGATAAAACTTTTTTGTCATAGCCTTTGTGTTCTGTAATTCCGTTTTTAGACCAGGTACTTACTTTATTACTTCGCTTGATAATATTTTGGAAAACCAAGTTATCTTCTTTATGTTGCTTGTACAGTTCTTCCAGGTTTGATTTTATCGTTGCGCTGTCCGTATCAACTAAATAAGGAACAAAACCGATCATATCTAGTCCAGGGTTAAATTGTTCTTGTAAATCAATCAAATAGGAAATATAGTTTTGAATGTTGTTTGTACTTTCTTCTTCTGCTTGTAAAGGGATCATAACGTAATCACTTGCCACGATTGCATTATTTGTATAAACGCTTGGCGTTGGTACAGTATCAATAATAATGAGATCATAGTCACTTTTTAAAGGTTCCAACAGAGTAGCTAGTAATTTACTTTCATTTTCAAACGTCCATGAGCGAGTTAATTTTGGTAATAACATCAAATCAAACGTGCCAGGGATCAAGTCTAAATTATCAGTCAAATGAATAATAGAAGAAGCCAAGTTTCCATTTTTCAAGCCTTCATAAAAATTGACACGTGGCAATTCTACCTCAAAAGTTTTTGCTAAGTCTTTTGTCAATGTTGCTTGTAAGTCCTTATCGATCATTAAAACTTTTAAATTAAATTTGTCTGTCAAATAAGCAAACATAGTAGATAATTTTGACTTTCCAACACCACCTTTAAAATAATTGTTTAAGATAACAATTGCTTCATTTTTACTGTTTAAAATACGTCTTAATTCTTCAAGTATTTTTAGTTCTTCCTTCTCCATAACTACGCCCCATTCTTTTTTTGTATAGTAATATTGTATCATTAATAATCACAAATCACAAGTGATTTGTGATTAATCACTTGTGATTTGTGATAAGTGATTTGTGATTAATATATAAAAGCCCTATTTAAAGGGCTTTTATGTTTATTTTGAGAAAGATATAAAATCAATATATCCCTTTTCCCCAATTTTTACAACGGCATTGTAGGGCTTTTTCTCTTTGTTTTTGATTCCTTTTACCAGGGTTTCTTTTCCCTCAAGTAATTCTTTTACATTCGTTTTGGTGAGTTTTTTCTTTCTAAAATGTTCAGCTAAAGTAAACTTACATTCAGGATAATTTGAACAACCATAAAACGATTTTTTTAATACAATATTGTTGCCACACTTAGGACATTTTCCAACAATATTTTTTTCTGCTTCTTTTTCTTTCTGTTCCTGGTAATCAGAAAAACTTAATTTCTCTATATCGGTAGGTACATTTTCCAATAAATGAACGATAAACTTCTTGATATTATTAATAAAGTTTTCTTGATTACCTTCTCTTTTACCAATCTTCTTTAAATACGTTTCCCATTTAGCCGTCATTTCAGCACTCGTTAAGAGGTGCTGACTTTCGACTGCCTGGCACAATAATTTTCCTTTTTCAGTTACAACAAGCTTATTTTTAATGACTTGGATATATTCTTTTTGTTTCAAGGCTTCAATAATGCTTGCTCTTGTCGCTTCTGTTCCGATTCCCTCGACTTCTTGTAAAATCTTGATTGCTTCTTCATCATCAACCGTTTTATTAGCGGTTTTCATAGCAGTTAATAATGTACCCTCTGTAAAAGCTTTTGGCGGTTGCGTTTCTTTTTCAATACTCTTAACATCAACTTCGGCATGTTCTCCAATGATAACCAGGGGTAACGTTTGAACGTCCTCTTCTTCTTTGGTTTGCTGTTTAAAAAGAATTTTCCACCCTTCTTGCTTTGGTGTCTTGCCTATTGATTGAAAAAGTAAGTCGGCTACTTTGGTTTGTATCTTGGTTTCTTCATACAAATAATCAGGTAGAAACATGGCAACGGTCGTTTTAACGACTAAAGTATAAATTTTTCGTTGCAAATCGTCCATTTCCGTTAATGCAGATTCGGTAGGTACTTGTTTTGTTGGGATAATGGCGTGGTGTTCCTGTACCTTACTACCATCCACATAACGCTTTCTAGGCTCTGTTTGAACCATTTCAAGATCAAGTCCTAAAAAACCGCTATATTTGCCAAAATTCGCTTTTAAATAAGCAAATTCGTTCTCTGTAATAAATGGGGTATCTGTTCTTGGATAACTCAATAATTTGGCTTCATACAGTCCTTGCATAGCTTTTAAAGTTTGGCTCGCTGTCGCTTTATAAAGCTGATTAACTTTTGATTGCAAACTACTTAAAGAAAACAAACTCGGACTATTCGTTTTCTTCTCTTTGGTTTGAACATCAGCAATTATCCCCTCTTGATTGCCTATTTTAGCTTGTTTAGAAGAAACAAAAGCTAAAAGCTCCTCTTGGGTTTTAAAACGCTGTGTGGGGCTTAGAACGCCCTTAAACGACCCTTGGTTTACTTTTATACTAGCTTCCACCTCGAAAAAAGGTTCTTTTTTAAAATTCTCTATGGCTTCCTGGCGCTGAAAAATAAGGTATAAGGTGGGCGTTTGAACACGTCCTAGTGAAAATGTACCTTGTACGCCCTTCTGTTGTAAATTTAACGTATACAAAGGGCTTGCGTTCATGCCAATCAACCAATCGGCAATTTGGCGTGTTTGCGCTTCTTGATAAAAGGGATAGTAATTCATTCCAGGTTGCAAATTTTGAAAACCGCTTCGGATCACATCTTTTTCTAAGCTATTGATCCATAGTCTTTTAAATGTTTTATCTTTTGAAAAGGCATTTGCTTTATGGATAATCGACCAGGCGAATATCGATAGGTAAACTTTTGAAATAATCTCCAGTTTTTCCCCCGATCCACACCGTACATGCGATTTTCACCGCACACGGCGTTCCATCAACAAATTAAACCTTTTGTTTTCCTAAGTCTCGCAACCAAATTAATAATGTAGTGAGGTGTTTCTAACTAACAACCTTAATTTATTTAGCCTTTTGACCTGTTCATCATTAAGGTTTAATAAGGTCATATATCGCTGAATAGTATCTTCCTTGGTAGCATGTATTAGAATATGAACTTCAGGTTTAACAATAATCAAGTTACTATACTTGTCATCTTTAGATAAATGATAAGGTATCTTATGATGACAATGCATATCTAGGACATTTAGTTCTTCACCCGTTACCGAACACTTACCCAACTGAGCTATAAATAATGAAATTCGATTATCATTAAATTCCACTGTTGCTCTGTCGCTGACTACAGGATGGCTCCTGATCCAACGAAGTGCTATTTCAGATACGGCTGATTGATTACGATGAATGAGCTCACGTCCCTCAGGGGTGTATTTATTAATTTTAACTTTAAGGTACATAGGGTTCCTATGTTGTACAAAACTAACTGGTATAATTGGGCGTCCCGCCAGGTATCTAATATTCTTTGACTGGACGTAGTTCAATATCCCTTTATCTTTACCAGTATATTTACCCATTTTTGTCAATCCATCGATAGACAATCGATTTCTCATTGTCAGAAGAACTGAGTAATGAACTTTTTTAAAATCTTTATTAACGTGAGTTGCTATTCAATAGTAACCGTGCATGCCAATAACTTTACTATTATAATTCCCTATAGCTCTAATAGTATTCATGCTATTAGGTGATTTTTTGATTTCCTTGATTTGCTCTTTAAGTTCTATTCTCATACGGTTAATTGCTTTATCCGAAACATGAGAGTGCATTATATATCTATTTTTCCCTTTTCTTTCCAGCTTTAAATTGAAACCTAGAAACTCACTACTTTCCTTACGAAGGTTCGTGATTTTGGATTTTTCGATAGATACAGGTAGATGCAATCGCTGTTCCAACCATTGTATCGAAGCATGATAAAGTAGTTCAGCCGTTTTTCGGTCATGGCAAAATAATTTAAAATCATCTGCATAACGAACTATATAGAACTCTTTTAGTTTTGTATGTGAGCGCATTTTCCTATGGTGATTTCCCATATGCTCGGTTCCATTAGCATTGTATTGTGTCTTAATTTCAGACATATGCCTTGTTTCCCATTGTTCCGATACCCACCAATCAAATTCACTAAGATTAATATTGGCTAATAATGGGGATAAAATCCCACCTTGTGGTGTCCCCTTTTCGGGAAATTGAATAGTACCATTAGGCAATACAACTGGAGCTTTTAGCATTTTGCGGATAATAGTGAGAAGTTCCTTATCCCGTATACCCATAGTCCACATTTGTCGCATTAATTTTGAGTGCCAAACTTCATCGAAGAAACCTTGAATATCTATATCAACACAATATCCCATTTTTATAATATTCATCTTCTTGGCACAATCAGCAATTGCATGTTCGGCAGACCGATTAGGTCTAAAACCGTGACTATGTGGATTAAATTTCGCTTCACATATTGGTTCTAATACTTGCAAGATACATTGTTGAGCTACCCTATCCCAAATAGAAGGAATTCCTAATGGTCTAGTTTTTCCATTTGGTTTGGGAATTTCAGTTCGCTTAACTTCTCTTGGTTTGTAAAATTTGAACCGTTTCTTAACTATATCAAGGTATCTTTCAGTTGTTAGTTTTTCAATATCTTTAATGGTTTTACCGTCAATACCTGCCGTAAGACTTCCTGAGTTGCGCTTTATATTACGATACGCAAGCAAGATATTGTCATCGGATATGATAATTTTCATTAATGACTTGAAATTTTGATTTTCTACACTACGTTGATACAAGTTATCATAAGCTTCTTGCATTCCATAATACTCAGAATATCGAAGCTTATTATTTTTCTTGTTTCGGTGGTTGTTCATAGTTCGTCACCCCCTAGTTATTGGTTGTGACCTTTTGGTCTTACAGGAATCTATGGTTTGACTTAGGTTACTTAATAAATTGATTTAAATTTGTTGACTTGTGGCTATTCCTCCAGTTCCATTACAGAACCTTCACCGGTCATGCCACTACTTTCACCAAGATAAATATAAGTTATATACTACTACTTTCCTTATATCCGCTTCATTGCGTGTGTGCGCTCCACGTTCTTGGCTTCCCACGTTCCTTCAGTTTTATCAATGTAATAGCTTAGGTGCTGGCTTTTGCCCTGTATCACTTCAAGTGCCTATAACACTTCACGGAGTTTCATAAAAACAATTCTTACTCCACCGCATGATACCGTAGAGTGACATGATTTCTTCAATCATGTTCTACCCGACACATTTCTGTGCCTTAGGCGTTTAGGACAGTACATTCGCCAGTTCGTCAGTGCTTTTACACACATTCTCACCATACTATACTTTTTGCGACCTCCGGCATATTAGATACAGTTCCTACCTCTAGGAAATTTTCGTGCAGACCAATGTTTATCATTTCTGCTTACGGTATCCTTCTGCCGACTTCACCGAGCTTCATACCATTTCTTTTAACACGTAAGAAATAGCATGTCGGAGTATTAAGGGAGGCGTTTCAAGGCGTTACCCTATCATTCCACCTCTCAAACTGAAAGTTCTCCACTAACGTCTGTTAAGCCGTTAGTGTGCCTAGTCTTTTCAACTAGAAACATGTCGCACTATTTTCACCTTCTCTGTCGCTATCTGTTGCAACAATAATTGTATTTGCCTTTTTCAGAAGTTCAGCAACAATTTTAAACTGCTTTTTTTTATCTGTTGCCACTTCAAAATCGTATCGATCAGGAAAAATCGGCAAAGATTCAAGTTTCCAATTTTGCCACTTTTCGTCATAATGACCTGGTTCTGCTAATTCCACCAAATGCCCAAAACCAAAGGTGATAAACGTTTCATCTGTAAATAGTGGGTCTTTGATCTCAAAATAACCGTCTTTTTTGGCGCTTTGTTTTAAAGCACTTGCGTAGGCTAATGCCTGGCTTGGTTTTTCAGCTAAAATAACCGTACTCATTAACTATCCCTCTTTTCATTGTTTTTTCTTTGATCGACTGTCACGTTATATCTTGCTCGATACCTTCTAAACGTTCGGCGATTAATTCCAGTTTGTTCTTCAACTTCTTTATCGGAACAACCATTCAAAAATAAATCAAAAGCATGTTTTAAACGTGGATCATTTTCTTTAAATTTATGCTGACGACCTTTGAATTTGCCTTTTTTCTTAGCAATTTCGATTCCTTGTGCCTGACGTTCCTTAATTTTTTTTCGTTCTGATTCTGCTTGATACTTGTACAATTCAATGACAAGACTATTAATCAAACGCCTTAAATTTTCATCTTCAATCCCATTCATAGAGGGCAAATTCAAAACTTCAAGCGTTGCTCCTTTCTGTTGAATGGCATTCATCAATTCTGTTAATTCTTTATTATTCCGTCCTAATCGATCTAATTCCGTAACTACAACAATATCCCCTTCACGAATATAGTTAAGCATAGCTTGTAATTGTGGACGTTCGACCGATTGACCGCTTAATTTGTCTGAAAAGACCTTAGAAACGCCCTGTAACGCTTGTAATTGCCGATCTAAGTTCTGTTCTTTGCTACTGACACGTGCATAACCAATTTTCGCCATTTTCAACCAACCTCTAAAATTCTCTCGGTTGCAATAACCAATCAGCTATATCTACTTTTTCAATTTCAAATTGCTTATCAGAAATTGTCTTTTCGTAAGCGATAAAATCTTGCGCATATTGTTGCTCATTAAAAATAGCCACCACTTCGTCATTTTCTAAAACTCGATAAATAAATTTTTTCATTTTACTCCTCCTATTATGCCCAACTTAAATGACCTATTCACCAAGTCAATCATACTGCCAAAATCATATTAGGACAAATAGGTATACTCTAATGACCTATAAGAGATAGCAACTTAAAAAATCAAGTATTCGCTTCGCTCTCACTGCCCCTCGACGTTTTAGTAGCCTTTCCCTCACTTCGTTCAGTCCAAGCCAACTAAAAGTTTTCGGGCTACTCTCTCCTTCTCCCCCTAATAATTAATTAAAATCTTACTTTGTATATTTCTGCTAATCATTCACTAAACAGCAAAGAAAAACAAACACGTATCATAGATATAAATGTAATGGCATAGTGCGGGTTTTATTTTCAGCCTGTATCGTAGCTAAACAAATCGAGTTGTGTATCCGTTTTGGGGCGTTCTGCTAGCTTGTTTAAAGTCTCTTGAATGAATGTATGCTCTAAGTCAAAAGAATTTGTCAGCGCCTTTATATAGCTTTCTTTTTCTTCTTTTTTTACTTTAATGATCGATAGCAACAATGATTTAACACTAGCAAGTTGAATACCACCATTTCTTCCTGATTTAATCTTAAAGAAAATTTCCTGGTTCGCTTTCAGTACCTTCAACAATTTATCTAATGTCCGTTCAGGAATGCCTAGCACTTCTCTAATCTCTTTTTTGGTCGTCACTAAATAAGGCTTGTATACATCGCTTTTTTCGCTAATATAAGCCATTAAATCTTCTTTCCATTCTGACAAATGAACACGTTGACGTTCGCTTCTTTTTTTCTTGAATTTAAACCACCCTTGACGGACAAATAAATCTTTACTGGTTAAATCACTTGATACCCAAGCTTTGCAAAGAATGGTAATGTATTCCCTATTAGCCCCTTGATAGTTTTCTGAATAGGCACTTCTAACAATTTTGATTACTTCTTTTTCTTCTAAGGGTTGATCTAATCGATTATTAAACTCAAACATATTATATTCGCACGTTTCGATTGAATAGCCTGAACTAAAGTAGGCTAAAGAGAGAGTAAACATAACGCTATTGCGCCCTACTAAACCCTTTTCTCCTGAAAATTTCGTTTCGTGCAATAAGAGATTAAACCAGGGTTCATCTACTTGTTTTTTGCCTTCTGTACCGCTTAAAACCGTTAGACTTGAACGAGTAAAGCCCTTATTATCTGTTTGTTTGAAAGACCAATCTTGCCATTCTTTGAAAGAATAACGGTAATTGGGATCAAAAAATTCTACATTGTCCGTTCTTGGTATACGAGCAATCCCAAAATGATTGCACGTTAGATCAACTGGCAAAGACTTTCCAAAATATTCTCGGATATTTTGCGAGATTATTTTGGCTGCTTTGACAGATTTAAATTCTGATTTTGAAGTCACATAGACTGGCGTTTCTAAAACAAAATATGCTTGATAACCTTTATCAGATTTGATAATTAACGTAGGCATAAAACCTAAATCAATAGCTGTTGTTAAAATATCGCTTGCTGAAATAGTTTCTTTTTCCGTGTGAATATCAAAATCAATAAAGAAGGTATTGATTTGTCTTAAATTGTTTTCAGAATGTCCTTTAGTGTATGAACGGTTTTCGTCTGCATACGTACCATAACGATAAACGTTTGGTGTCCAATGCGTAAATGTATCTTGATTTTCGTGAATCGCTTCTTCGGAAGTCAGAACAACGCCACGTCCGCCAATCATGCTTTTTTTTGAGCGATACGCAAAAATAGCCCCTTTGCTTTTACCTGGCTTGGTAGTGATTGAGCGAATTTTACTATTTTTAAATTTGTACTTTAACAAGCCGTCATGAAGCACAGTTTCTACAACAAAAGGGATATTCATTCAGCTGTTCTCCTTTCTTACGAAAATTAATTAGTTAGAAGCTACGATCAAAGTTGAATCACAACAAAAAAGGCAATCAACTAAGTTTTTCTTAATTGATTGCCTGGTATCTTCTTAAAGACTTGAAATCCCCTCAAAAACCCGATATAATGGGTTTACAGATATTTAAGTATCTGATTAATAAAGTAATTAAATACTTTACCAAATTTTGGGTCTCGACTTCTTTAATTGATTGGTGGTAATCAATTAAGGCTCGCAGTTAAAGTTTCTCAGGCTTTAACTGGTCGTGGCTCTTTTTTTGTATTCTTTATTCAGTTCGTTGTTTCGTTATATCTAGTATATCGCTTTTTAAAAAAATAAGCAATGATTTCGTGCATTATTCACACGAAATCATTGCTTTTTTCTTCTTCCATTTCTAACTCCAATGTTACTTGTTCTGTTTCTGGTTCTGGTTCTGTTGGCTCATTTGGGATTAAATCCACTACTAGCGTTGAGTTAGTTAACTTTGCAATTTGTTCTAGTGTTTTTATGGTTGGATCTGATTTTCCTGATTCTATTCGTGAATAATTTGATCTACTCATTTCTAATTCTTGGGAGAATTTTTCTTTTGATTTGGTACCTCTCATCTTTTTTAAGCTTTCTCTAAATGCTAGTTCCAAGTTTCTCCCCCCTCTTTTTGTGTCATAAAATTCACGCTTTATTTAAATTATAGCTTTTAATCTCTTAATAAACAAGTGATTAATCACTTGTGATTTGTGATTAATCACTTGTGATTTGTGATTATTCCAAAAGTAGGTAATTTCACCAACCTTTTTCAAAAGTTTTTATCGACGATTATTGGACTGGATCGTGTTTCCTAGAACGATTCTAAGCACATGTTTAATTTTAAAGTGGGCAATTATCTTTAAAATGTCCTACAATGATTCAATAAAAGCATGGCTGCTAGTGAAACTTGCGACCATGCTTTTATAAATACTTAATTAGATTCTCTTTTTAAAAATGAATGCTGATCCTAATACCATTAATGACCCTAGGACAGACAATGCAATATTTTCTGTTTCTCCTGTTTTTGGTAAAACTTTCATTTTTCCGTCTGAACCTTTAACCGTTACTGTTCCGTCTTTTTGAACGTTTGCGCCAATTTCTTTCGCTTCAACTTTCTTTGTTGTTCCGTCTGCTAATTGAATGATTGGTTTACTATCTTCAACTGCAACAATCACTTCGCCTGTATCTGTATTAACTGGGTTTTCGATTGGGTTTGTGTCTACTGGTTTACTTGGTTCTGTTGGCTCTGTCGGCTTGCTTGGCTCTGTCGGCTTGCTTGGTTCCGTTGGCTCTGTTGGTTCCGTTGGTTCCGTTGGTTCCGTTGGTTCCGTTGGCTCCGTTGGCTCTGTTGGTTCCGTTGACTCCGTTGGTTCCGTTGGCTCCGTTGGTTCCGTTGGCTCCGTTGGCTCCGTTGGTTCCGTTGGCTCCGTTGGCTCTGTTGGTTCCGTTGGCTCCGTTGGTTCCGTTGGTTCCGTTGGCTCTGTTGGTTCCGTTGGCTCCGTTGGCTCCGTTGGTTCCGTTGGCTCTGTTGGATCGACTGGATCAACTGGATCAACTGGATCAACTGGATCAACTGGATCAACTGGAGTAGTTGGATCGGTTGGTTCTACTGGATCAACTACATCATCAGCTAGAACATTGACACCTGAACTACCTGTTGCTTCGTCCGCAAAACTAACAAGTGGGGCTGATACCAATAGCGCTGTACTAAAAAGTGTTAAAAGGGCAATTTTTTTCATTTTCTTCTCTCCTTAAAAATTAATATTTGTGTACATAAATAGTATATCATAAATATGCTTTATCTGACATTTTTATTCATCTTTTTTTTAAAAACTTCTAGCGATTCTTTCGTTAAGAATAATGTTTTACCTGTATAAATGTGATCGATTCCCTCTAGTCTATGAGGAAACCGTTTATAAATGTGGGCAAAGTATTCATCATTCTTTCCTAACAACTGGCTTGCTTCTTTTGCTGTAATCAATTGCGATAAATCATTATTGGGATTATCAGAGAAAATAATTGTTCCACCAATTTTTCGATAATTAAAATTTTTAAGTATTTCATGTTTGTTGTTACGGTAAGCTTGGGATAGGTAATTTCTATTCTTACCTATCCTTTCACTCATTTCTTTTGCTGTGTAAATTTGATTTAAATTAATTTTTCCCATTGTTTAAGCACTCTCTTTTTAGCGTATTTCAGTTAAAAGAGAAGTCTGTAAGTTTTGGTTGAGTTGTCACAAGAAAGCCGTTTTTAGTTGGTTCAACCTCAAAAGTGATTTTTTGCATTTTACTACGATTGTCTACTGAAACATTTAGAAGGTATTCAACGCTATACCCTTTTTTTGTTTGTTCACTACCATAGTAATTGACACTCTTAAGCGTTTTCCCTAAAGCTTTCCAATCGGATATATCTACCTTTTCGGATACATATGTTCTTAAACTTGACTGATAATTTTCTTGATTTTTTTCCTGTGAAAAATAGTAAGTCAAAAAGTATCTTCCAAAAGTATCTATTTTCGATTGAGAAATATCCGTTTCTTTGACACGTTCAATTTGTTCTTCCAATAATTCGCTCTCTTTTTTGACTGATTGAAGTTGTACTTGTTGAAAAACACTTATTCCTATCAATAATACAATAAAAAGAGTCAAAATAGATATGAACAAATGAATTCTGGGAACATTTTTCTTGGTTATGGATTCTGATAGTGATTCTTTTCTACTATTCGTTTGTTTTGCTTGGTTCTTTTTCGATATTTCCTTAATAACACTAGGTTCATTTACTGTTTCAGTTGGAATTTCTGTCTGCGGTATTTCTTGGCGTTCATTACTCGTTTTTAACTCCTGACGATTTAATTCTTGCGTATTAAGCGTTGGTTCTGTTGGTTCATTCAAGTAAACTAAAACGTGTTGATCTGTTACTCGATTTAATAACAAGTTAATTACGTCCGTTTCTTTGGTATTTTTTGTATTCAGCGTAACAGACATAATTTTTGTTTGATCTTCTACTCTAAAAATACCTACACGAAATTTAACTGGAATTCCTCGACTTGTCTTTTGTTGTAAATAGTGTGTGACTTCGGATAATTCGCTTTTACTTAATTTTCGATTCAAAAATTGTTTTTCTTCTTCGGGAAGAATAATTCGTATTTCAAAATAATAAGACAATCGTTATCCCCCTCTCTTATTTTCTAAACATAGCCATCATTGCTAAGTTTCCAAGTCCGCCACCTTTTGACACTTTGGTTGAATACCACATATTTTGTAGGGCAGACGGTGTTTTGATAATCAACAAGCCACAACCAACCATTAACATAAAGTTTGGTAACGTGTATTTTTCAGCAATCATGAGTGTAATCATGAGTAAGTACAAAATAAGCTTAATAAGCATTGTGAGTGCTTCGGATAACAGTTCTTTGATCCATATTTGAAAGTAATTTTGTTCGTCTGTTAAAAGCGATAAGGCAACTAATGGTGTTAACATAGTCAGTACCAAGAAATCGGCATAAAAGACACAGATCGCTACAAAATACTTGGCAATGGAAAAGGCAAAGAAGATCACAAATACAAAGAGAACAACGGCACTAACGCCACCATTAAAGAAATTGGAAACTAAGAAATTACGCAATCGTTCGCCGATCGTTTCCACGTTCAAATCATTAGCGACTTGTTGAATCACATATTCCCCGATCGGTGCAACAATCTTTTTGATAAAAAAGTTCATTGCCCAGGGCAACGTTGCTAAGGCAATAGACGAGTAAAACAGCTTTTGAACAATATTAGCGGTCAATGCGTCACCACTCCCATTAGAAGCTTGTATTTGCGCTTCAATGACCTTATACAACACAATACAAATCGCAAATGTTGTCGTTGCAAAGACAAAGACGTTGGTAATGGTACTAATCAATTCGATATTGGGAATATCAAACGTTGTCTTATTGGCAATTTTCATACTGGC
>NZ_JAMRVB010000003.1:5280-6887 GCF_023743875.1 Enterococcus italicus | reverse complement strand
ATAAACTATATATTTTTAAATTTTGCTCTAAATACCCCCTTAAGATGCAAAATAAGTATATTGTATTGTTTCAGTTAATTTTTTGAGTTTAGTACTATATTTTTTCGAAAGATAAGCATGAATAAAATAATTAGAGTAATATTTTAAATTATAATTAAATTCAAAATAATGTATTGGAGTGTTTGGATGTATAACGAAGTATTTGTAGTTAGTGATATACATGGAGAATATAAAAAATTTAAAGAAATACTTAAATACTGGGATTCGAATAGACAACAGCTAATATTATTAGGGGATTTGTGTGATAGAGGTTTACAATCTTATGAATGTTTTTATTTAGCAAAGTATTTATGTGATAACTATGGAGCTATATTAATTAAAGGAAATCATGAAGATTTATTTTTAAATTTTTTAAATAAAACTGAAGATTTTAAAGAAAATTATATTAAAAATGGGGGATTGAAAACATTAGAAAGTTTTGGTTATTCCGAGAATAATACATTTAAGGATATAGTATTAGACATAAAAAAAAATAATGATAAATTAATAGAGTTTTTAACTTATTTACCAAATTTTTATGAATGGAATGACTATATTTTTGTTCATGCAGGTGTAAATCTCAAAATTAATAATTGGAAAGATACAAGTATTAGAGATTTTATGTGGATTAGAGAAGACTTTCATTTTACGCCAAATAGGTTAAATAAAACTATAGTTTTTGGTCATACTGAAACGAAAATCCTTAATAAAAATAATAAATATGATATATGGATAAATGATAATAAAATAGGTATTGATGGAGGTGCTGTTTATGGAGGTTATTTATATGGTGTGATTTTAGATGTCCATGGTATTCAAGATTATGTATATGTTTGATATTTGTAAATTTTGAGCTTAAGCCCCTTTTAAAATGCAAAATAAGGGTTCTGTTGCAAAGTCTGAAACTCAAAAACACTATCTCTGACCAACCGTCAATCTAAGCAGGTATTCCCGTTAATATTTTGATTTCAGTAGAAACTGAAAAGCCGAAGAATGTTCCATTTCTTCGGTTCTTTTTATATATTCCTCGAATGGTCTCCATGCCCTTAATCGTGGATGAGGCAGTCCGGAGACTTCGATAAAATTTATTCCGTCGCTTAATTGGTCGATGATCTTGTTCTATTAAATTGTTCAGGTATTTAATGGTACGATGTTCTGTCCCTTGATAAAAGCCTTTAAATAAAGAATAAAATCCCTTACGGTATCTATGATTTAAGCTGGGATTCCCAATAATACCTTGATTTCAGTACAGACCGAAAACCCGAAGAGAGTGCCTTCTTTTCGGGTTTTCTTATATAATCATCGAATGGCTTCCATGCCTTTAATCGTGGTAGAGGCAGTGCGTAAACTTCGATAGAATTTATTGCGTCTCTTTACTGGACGATGGTCTTGTTCAATCAAATTATTCAGGTATTTTATTCAGGTATTTAATGGTACGATGTTCTGTCCCTTGATAAAAGCCGTATTCTTTTAGTTTCTTAAAGGTACTTGTAATAGAGGGTGCTTTATCTGTGACTACAACCTTCGGTTCATCAAACTGCTTCACTAACCGCTTAAGAAAAGCATAG
>NZ_JAMRVB010000003.1:0-5180 GCF_023743875.1 Enterococcus italicus | reverse complement strand
TATGAATAGAAGGACTGTTTATTTTTCTTTTTCCAGAGATGATAGAGGATTTTACTGTATTCTTGAACCCACCGATAAATCGTCGTATGAGAAACGTTAATGCCACGATCATATAAGATTTCTTGAACTTCACGATAGCTCAGATTGTAACGAAGATAGTAGCCCACGGCTACAATAATCATATCCTGCTGAAATTGCTTTCCTTTAAAATGATTCATCGTCATTCCTCCTGCTATCTTTTTCTATTATTCTACCTTATTTGATAGTAGATTTAAAACTTTGCAACAGAACCGATGAAACTTATATTAAGGTAAAAGGAAAGTGGCACTATTTGTATCGATCCATTGATTCTTCGGGGATAACATTAGATATTTGGTTACGAAAAAAGCGTGATAAACAAGCAGCTTATGCTTTCTTTAAACGATTGATCAAACAATTTGGAGAACCTAAAGTTCTTGTCACTGATAAAGCCCCTTCACTAAGTAGTGCGTTTAATCAATTGCATTCTGAAGGATTATTTTCTAAGACTGAACACCGAACAAATAAATACTTGAATAATATCATTGAACAGGATCATCGATTCATCAAGAAAAGGCACAAATTATATCAGTCCATAAGGACTGCTTCCTCAACAATTAAAGGAATTGAAACTATACACGCTTTATATAAAATTAGCCAAAGAGACAAAAGTCTCTTTGGCTTTTCAGTGATTCATGAGATGAATACATTAATGAGTATCTAAGCATAAAATCAAAAATTAATTGGAAACTCTTTATTAATTTTTTAGCTTTGCAACAGAACCATCTTAAATAATACGCAAGGCTTCCTATTTGAATTATAGGTTTAATTTAATAAGAGATATTGTGATTTAGATACTCATCTAACTATTTAATTTATTTTTCGAACTATTAATAGCAGGTAATAAAATTCGTTTAAACACAGGAACTAATACAAGATAAAAGATTAAATTACCCGTTCCATTGAGGATATCAAAAAATAATCCTTGAAAATAATAGGCCCAAAAAGAAGGTAGTTGATATATAAAGACTTCAACTCTCGATACGATCAATCCGTAAAGAAGGCCACATAAAAATGCAATGATTGCTTGGATAGAGATGTGATGCTTAATCAGGGCACAGTTAGATAAAAAATGAAAAACCGTAACGATACTACTGAAGGCGATCAGTTGGCTGATTGTCCAACTACCCATTCCTAAATAAAGGTTCGTGCCTAATAAGCTTACTAAAGTAACGATTAAAGCATCTGTATAACTTCCATAAAAAGCGAGTAAAAGTAGAATGGCTGTCATTGGTTGTACATTCGGTATCCAAGTAAAAAGGATTCTACCAACAATACAGGCGGCACTAAATAAAGCGAGGGTGGTAATCCTTCTGATTGGAAAGCGTGAATTAGAGGTTGGTAACACTAGGAAAACTCCCTTGTTTTAATTGATAATAGTTCTCATTGTATCAGAATAAAAATTAATTACAAGATTGAATTACACTTTATATAGTGCGATAATCATTGGTAGGCACAATATGTTGTGTTTGTTGATGATAAAGGTGGTAGTATTTAATGAATTATCCTAAAAAATATATAGAAAAACTAAATCAAGATATCTCTTCTTATAAAGAAGTCGCTAAGATAACTGCAGAAATGACTCAAACATTTGATGGGATTTCAAGATTAATCATGCTTGATCGCTATGCATTTAAAGACATGAGCGGAAAAACTTTGACAGTCGGGGATTTGGTTATTTTAACAACTCATGCTGATCCACAATATCCAGCAAGAGGGATCGGAAAAATTGAAGAGATCAATAAGGAACAGTTGATAATTCGAATTGAGGAAGAATTTCAAAGCTCGTTAACTAATCCAGAAGAAATTGCTTCGGGACGAGTGATTCGAAATATAAATGAGGTTGAGAAACCGCTTGAACTTTATTTTGAACAAATTGCAGCTCGTGTTGCTAGAGGAATCTCTGATATTGAAGGAGAAAAAAAAGCTCAGTTTTTTACCGAGTTTTATCAGCATTTGACAGAACAAAATCTCATTCCTGCTGGACGTGTACTTTATGGTGCAGGAACGAATTCAGAAGTAACATACTTCAATTGCTACGTTATGCCATTCATCCATGACTCTCGTGGGGGCCTGGCAAAACATCGTCAAGAAGTGATGGAGATTATGAGCCGTGGTGGTGGTGTAGGAACGAACGGTTCAACGCTACGGCCAAAATCAGCGATCGTCCATGGGGTGAATGGGAAATCATCAGGTTCAGTTTCGTGGCTCAATGATTTAGCTAATTTGACAAATTTAGTTGAACAAGGCGGGAGTCGTCGGGGAGCACAAATGATCATGTTGAATGATTGGCATCCAGATATTTTTGAATTCATTATCTCTAAGATTCAGAATCCGGCCATTTTACAAAATTTGATCCACACTAGCCAAAGTCCGATAGTACGTCAATTAGCTAGTGAAAAACTGACTTTTGAACCACTAATAGCAAATGAAAAGGAATGGTTAGAGTATTTGGTCGATCATCCGACGAATGATATGGAGGATAAATTTTTAAAAACGGCTCAACAGAAATTAAAAGCGGGTGGTACGTACAGTGTGAAAGACCCTGATTTCTTGACCGGAGCCAATATCTCCGTCTGTTTAACAAAAGAATTTATGGAAGCTGTCGAAACCGACCAAACTTATGAGTTACGCTTTCCAGCAATCGAAGACTATGACGCTAGTGAAATGGCTGATTATGATCAACATTGGATGGAAATTGGAGATGTCAGAGAATGGGCTGAAACAGGGCGTAAAGTAAAAATCCATCAAACGATCAAGGCTCGCGAATTGTGGGATTTGATTACTTATTGTGCAACGTATTCAGCAGAACCGGGAATATTTTTTATCGATAATGCTAATGAGATGACCAATGCTCAAGCCTACGGACAAAAGGTAGTTGCAACCAATCCATGTGGGGAACAGCCGTTGACGCCTTATGCGGTATGCAATCTAGCAGCAATTAATTTAGCCAATATGGTTGATAAAGAAACGAAAGTTGTCGACTTTGAAAAATTAGCTGATGTCGTACGAGCTAGTGTTCGTTTTCAGGACAATGTAATTGATGCGACGCCTTACTTTTTTGAAAAAAATGAGCAGCAAGCTAAAGGTGAACGACGTGTTGGACTTGGGGTCATGGGATTGGCAGATTTATTGATTTATTGTGAAAAAGTCTATGGATCTGAAGATGGAAACCGTTTAGTAGATCAAGTATTTGAAAAAATTGCTGTTACGGCTTATCAAACGTCCGTCGAACTAGCAAAAGAAAAAGGAAGCTTCCCATTTTTAGTAGGCAAAACAGTCGAGGAAACAACAGCACTTCGTCAACGTTTTATTGAATCGGGCTATATGAAGAAGATGCCGGAATCAATCCGACAAGCGATTCTAAAATACGGCATTCGTAATTCTCATTTACTAACAGTCGCACCAACAGGGTCAACGGGTACTATGGCTGGTGTTTCAACTGGACTAGAACCATATTTCTCTTTTTCTTATTTCAGAAGTGGTCGTTTAGGAAAATTCATTGAAGTTAATGCTGAAATAGTTAGCGAATATTTAGAAAAAAATCCAGAAACAGCTGCGGATAATCTACCCCCATTCTTTGTCTCTGCCATGGAGCTTTCACCAGAAGCTCATGTGAGTGTTCAATGTACGATCCAACGTTGGGTAGACAGCTCTATCTCAAAAACAGTTAATGCACCTAAGGGGTATCAAGTGAAACAAGTAGCCGCGATCTATGAAGATCTGTATCAAGGTGGGGCTAAAGGTGGAACCGTCTATGTGGATGGTAGCCGAGATTCACAAGTGTTGACACTTGAAGCAGATGACAATGTATTTGAAGAACCTGTAGTAGGGGTGGTAAATAATCAAATTACTCTTGACTCATTAGAATCATCAGAAGCAGAAGAAATATGTCCGATTTGCCATGAGGGTAGAATTGAAGAAATTGGTGGTTGCAGTACGTGTACTAACTGTAAAGTACAACTAAAATGTGGCTTGTAAAAGGAGCTATTCGATGAAAATTTATACTAAAAGCGGCGATAAAGGAAACACTAGTATTATTGGTGGAAAAAGAATAAAAAAATCTGACGCTCGCGTTTGTGCTTACGGTAGCATGGATGAAGTAAATTCTTGGGTTGGTAAAATTATTTCAGAGTTGGATGATAAAAAGTTTGAGCTGTTGAAAAAAGAACTAGTCGCATTACAAATTTTACTTTTTGATATTGGAACAGACTTGGCTACACCCATTGGGATTAAAGAAATGATTGTAGGGAAAGAAGAAGTAACTAAGATTGAAACGCTGATTGATTTTTATCAAGCAAAAGTTCCAGTCATTGAAAAATTTATCTTACCTGGAGGACACCCGGTGGCATGCGATATGCAAATTACACGAACAGTTATTCGTCGGGCAGAACGTGAAATCACACGATTGATTGTTTCAGATGAACCTATCAATTTACATGCATACAAAATTATAAATCGCTTATCGGATTTGTTTTTTGTACTTGCGCGCTATGTAAATACTGTTTATTCTGTAACAGAGCCATTTTATGAACGAGCAGGTAAGGTATTTCATTAAGAGAGGGTTTTAAATTTGAAAAAATTCGCAACATTACTAACAGTTTTTATTGGGTTATTCATTATGACAGGGTGCCAATCAAATCAAAATGATCAAACTTCATCAAAAGCATCCACTCAAGCAACCAGCGAGGTTGCCAAATCAAGTGCGTCGATAAAATTAACTGATAGCGATAAAGAAATAACATCAAAAAAAGTCACTTATCAATCAGGAGACTCATTATTGGAAATTTTAAAAGCGAACTTTGAAGTAAAAGAAAAAGATGGTTTTATTACTTCAATTGACGGTCATGCTCAGGATGAGACCCAAAAAAAATATTGGACATTCACGATCAATGGAAAAATGGGTGAAAAAGGCGCAAATGAAACGAAACTCGCTAATAATGATCAGGTCGTTTTCAATTTGGGCGTATTTAAATAAAAATTATCGTTCTTTACAGTAATAGGACGATAATTAAGTATAAGAAAATTATTAGTTTTTAAAGGAATATGTTAATTTTAAAACACGTTCAAACCAATCATTCGAGGGTTTGAACGTGTTTTTT
>NZ_JAMRVB010000028.1:0-1072 GCF_023743875.1 Enterococcus italicus | reverse complement strand
AATTGAAATGCCTTCATCAGAATCAATTGATACGCTAAAAAGTTTATTGAAATTTGGTTCAGTTCTGAATCTGGGTATTAAAGAGTTAGCTAATTCACTATTCATTTCTTTTAATTTTTCAAGTGTTCTATTAGCCGTTTCTAGAGTTTTAGCTTGTACCTCTTTTTTTATTCTATCTATTTCTTCTTCAAGACCTTTAATAGCTTGAGAAACAGCAATATCCATGGGATCAGATACTTCTTTATCTGAGTCTAAACTACTTCTATCAGATTGAAATAAAGCAAACATTGGAAGGTATTTTTCTATCTCTGCATAAACTTTTTTTGAATCTTCTTTATCAACATTTATTTCCTGTAAAGATAGCTTCAAATTCATACAATTTCCATAAATTGCTTTACGCATACTCGCATTATTATTTGCAGAGTAGCATTCACTAGGTATATTTAATAGTTTGGCTCTTTTTTTTAAATCTGCTTTCTTTAATAATAATAAATCGTTATAATTTTCATTTATTGGATGCTCACAAATCACAAATGTTACTGGTTTTGGTTTTTGGCTAGTACATTTAAATACTTTTTTTATTTCTAAAAATCCTTCTTGATTCAGTAAAAACTCATCCTTCAAAGATGTTTCTGAACTTGTGTCTATAGTTAAGTTCTCAGGGAAATCTGAAAAAACACAACTTATTTCAATATAATCTTCACTACTATCAATAGACAAGTCATCTTTTTCACAAACTACAACTTTATTGTTAAAAAAAATTTCCAAAGCTTCTAAAATAGTCGATTTTCCTGCATCATTTTTCCCAATTAAAGCGGTCAAATCATGAACTTTCAAATTTGAAAAATTTTTATATCCTCTAAAATTTTTCAATTTAACTTCTTCTAATCTCATTTTCCCCTCCTGTTACTACGTAATTTATTATTAACAAACAATTTTTTCCAAATTGATTAATTAATTAAAATAAAATCGTTTTCTCAATTAATATGATACCTTATTTCCTGAAAATTAGTAAAGTGTCAAGGGCAGCTTTAAATTGTAGGTTTTGGGCAGTATAAAAATGTAGGTTTTT
>NZ_JAMRVB010000027.1:0-1324 GCF_023743875.1 Enterococcus italicus | reverse complement strand
GATAAAGTCCATATAATTGTGTAAAAGATAAAAGGCCATGTAACAGCCCTTTTACGGTACAATGTTTTTAACCACAAAAACATACCCAGGAGGACGTTACATGACCCAAGTACATTTTACACTGAACAACGAAGAGGTTCAAAGTATTATTGAACATTCGGTAAAAGATGAAGTTTCTAAAAATATTTTGACCACTGTTTTCAACCAATTGATGGAAAATCAACGAACAGAATATATTCAAGCCGATGACTATGAACGTTCAGAAAGTCGTCAGAGTCAAAGAAATGGCTATTATGAGCGAGACTTTACGACTCGTGTGGGCACACTCGAGTTAAAAGTGCCTAGAACACGTGATGGTGAATTTTCACCGACGGTGTTTGAGCGTTATCAGCGAAATGAAAAGGCACTGCTCGCTTCAATGCTTGAGATGTATGTTTCAGGCGTTTCGACACGTAAAGTTTCAAAGATTGTTGAAGAGCTATGTGGAAAATCGGTATCGAAATCTTTTGTTTCTAGCCTGACTGAGCAGTTAGACCCGATGGTCAACGAATGGCAGAACCGTTCACTCTCAGGTACGAGTTATCCTTATCTGATGACTGATGTTCTCTACATAAAAGTCCGTGAGGACCATCGAGTGCTTTCTAAAAGCTGCCATATTGCGATCGGGATAACAGAAGGTGGTGATCGTGAAATCATTGGCTTCATGATCCAAAATGAAGAAAGTGATGACACATGGTCCATCTTCTTTGAATACTTAAAAGAACGCGGTCTACAGGGGACAGAACTCATCATTTCTGATGCCCATAAAGGCCTAGTGTCTGCAATTCGTAAGTCATTTACCAACGCAAGTTGGCAGAGATGCCAGGTCCATTTTTTAAGAAACATCTTCAGTTCCATTCCAAAAAAGAATTCAAAACCGTTTAGAGAAGCAGTAAAAGCGATCTTTAAGTTTACGGATATTGAACTCGCTCGAACAGCTAAGAATGCCTTAGTCGGTGAATATATCGACCAGTCTAAATATACAAAAGCTTGCGAAACATTGGATAATGGCTTCGAAGATGCCTTTCAATACACGGTTATCGGAAATGGTCACAATCGGCTAAAAAGCACCAACCTTCTTGAACGACTGAACCAGGAAGTCCGCAGAAGAGAAAAGATTATTCGGATTTTTCCCAACCGAACGTCTGCCAATCGATTAATTGGAGCTGTCCTTATGGACCTTCATGACGAATGGCTCAGTTCTACAAGAAAATATATTAAGTTTGATCAATGAGAGACCAGTAAAACATTGTATAGTATTTTACACAGGATTATGGACTTGACT
>NZ_JAMRVB010000026.1:0-1295 GCF_023743875.1 Enterococcus italicus | reverse complement strand
GCTTAATTGCAATATCAAATGCATAAAAAAATCAAAAAACCTTTATAGACAGCGAATTACTTAATAATCCAGTGTTACCAATGGTTTGGAAGATTGATATCCCCTACAATTTTTTTGGTGGATTGTTGGTGGTTCTGATTCAAAAGAATAGGTTAGTTGGGGCAAGAGAAGAAGCGAAGCGGCTCTTGACTCAATTAATCTATTCTTTTATCCTATGGAATCAACAAAGCACGTTAAGCGGCTTTTAATTTTGCCAGTTCTTCCTGAAGCCGTTCCGCAGGTGTTGCATAGTTCATTATTTTTCTTGGTCTGTTGTTGATTACATCGGTTATTGCATGTAAGCGCGAGTAAGACAAAGGACGCAGCGTGATACCCTTCGGGATAAATTCTCTAAGCATGCGGTTATGTCGTTCGTTCGTGCCTTTTTCCCAAGAAGCATACGCATGGGTAAAGAATACCTGAATATCCGAGAAGTTTTCTTCGATAAGAGATAGCGTGGAAAACTCAGATCCGTTATCCGTGGTTATCGTCTTGAACTGTTCTAGTCCTTGTTTTTTCATTAAATCAAGTACCCCTTTTTGAACCAATGTAGCGCTTTTACCCCAAACTTTTTTTGTGAGAAAATAGCGCGTTTTTCGTTCAACCATCGTGATGATGACGGGTTCATTTTTGGTTTTCTTACCTAAGACTAAATCAACTTCCCAATGTCCAAACGTTTCCCTTGATAGTACTTCTTGAGTACGTTCTTCAATACTACGTCCTAAGTGCTTAGCGTTGCGGCCCTTCGGTTCTGAAATTATTTTCTTTCGTGGTCGCATCCTGGTCTTCATAGGTAAATCAATGTTACGAATTGAGAGTACAGCAGCATTGATCAAAGCATAGACGGTTTTCGTGCATGGCACGCGTTCCTCAGGGTGAGACTTCCTATAGGTGCGTACGAACGTATCCACACTATGAAGCCGTAGGCCATTCTTGGGCACCAGATTTTCTGACAAAGTCGCAAAAAACGCTGCAGAATACTTATGATGATTTCTCGCATGCGAATTTGCGCGATTTTCTTGATAGACTCGTGCTCCTGAGACAGCAATATACTGTTCGTAATAGTTATGCTGATAGTCAAGTTGACGCGTCCTTCCACGTCTCAGTTCACGAGAAACAGTCGATTGACTGACGCCTAATTCACATGCCATTTCAGTCTGTGTGTAGGTGCCACATTTCGCCATTTGTTCTAGTTTTCCGCGTTGGATGTCAGAAAGGTGCTTAAAGTGACGATTTTCTGTGGTATAATTGATCTG
>NZ_JAMRVB010000025.1:0-961 GCF_023743875.1 Enterococcus italicus | reverse complement strand
AGCAGTCACTTTTACCACTTGTTTCTTACCATCTACTTGCAATGGTAAGTTCGCAACATACTTCTTATCTGCATCAAGTACATAGCCTGCTGGTGCTTTTGTTTCTTTAAAGTAGTAGCTTCCTGGTTTTAGGTTTTTCACTGTAATGGTTCCGTCTTTTTCAGTGGTTAACCCATCAGTATTCACTTTCTTATCATTGGCATCAAACAAATCAAAGACTGCTCCTGCCAATGGTTTATTCGTGTCGCTATCTACTTTCACTAATTGGATTGAACCAACTGTTTCTGTATTGCCTACGGTAACCACACCTGGTGTTGGTGTATTACTTACTTGCAATCCTAAAATAACAGGATATTTCGCTGTGCTATCAAAATCATAGCCTTCTGGTGCTGCTGTTTCTTTGAAATAATAATTTCCTGGTTTCAAATTATCAACAGAAATTTTTCCATTTTGGTCGGTAATCAGTCCTTCTTTAACAGGTTTATCATTCGCATCAAATAACGTAAATGTTGCTCCTGGTAAGACCTTATTTGTATCGTTGTCAATTTTTGTTAATTCTACGGAACCAGTTTTTTCTGCATTTGCTGCGGAAACTGTTGCCACTTTTGCAGTACTTTGGAAGTCAACTGTAAAGGCATACTTCGCATCTTTGTCCAATACATAACCCGCTGGTGCTGCTGTTTCCATGAAGTAGTAGTCGCCTGGTTTCAAATCGTTATAGTTTATTTCACCATTGACTGCAGTTTCCAAGTCTTTCGCTACCAGTGTGCCATCTTTTTTGAATAGACTAAATGTTGCTCCTGCTAACGCTTTACCAGTATCACTGTCTGTTTTTGTTAGCTTCACAGCGCCAGTTTTTTGTTCGTTCCCTACTGCAACTGTTGCAACTTTATCCGTCGTTTGTAATTCAACCGTAAATTCGTATTTTTTGTCCTTATCGAATTCATAACCTGCTGGTGCA
>NZ_JAMRVB010000024.1:0-1065 GCF_023743875.1 Enterococcus italicus | reverse complement strand
TATGATTTGTCAAATTAAGTTAGAATAAAATGCTTCTTGTACATAGCTCAAAAATATCTCAATTGGTGTTCTGTAATTCAATGATTTTCTTGGAATATGATTACGTTGATTGCTGACACTGGAAATAAATGTCTGATTCACTTCTCTAAAATCCATTGATTTCGGCAGTCCATTACGACGCAGAATCCCGTTAGAATTCTCGTTTAATGGGCGTTGAGAAGGTGTTCCAGGGTCCGCAAAATATATATCAATATCATGTTGGTTACTAATGGCTTTCCAGTTAGAAAATTCTTTTCCACAGTCAAACGTAATAGATTTAAAGAAGTTTTTAGGGAAGCGAGAAAACCATTGATTAAGGGCAGTTTCAATATCTAATGCCTTACGGCCGTTGGGTTTAATCGTGATAATTACTTTAGATAATCTTTCAACTAAAGTAATGACGGCACTTTTATGATGAATGCCAACGATCGTATCACCTTCAAGGTGACCAAACTCAGAATTGAAATCAGGATAATTATCAGGTCTATCATGGATTGAGCGCTGATATTGTTGTTTTCCCCGTTTTTCCTGATGGCCATTGGGTTTTCTTTTACCTTTCATCGGTAGTGTGTCAATATCAAATATTCCTTTAGAAAATAAACGATAAAGTGTTCTCATACCGCATGAAACAGGCCTTTCTTTTCGCCCGATAATGACGTCAGGCGTCCAACCAAGAGTGACTTTCTCTTTAATGTAATCTACTTCATGAGCAGGTAATTGAATGACTTTTCTACCACATTTTTTCTTATTTTCTTTATACTGGTGCCAATAATCAAGAGCAGTCTTGCCTTGCTTGAACTTATTGACTACATTATAAATAGTTTGTATAGCACGTCCCATTCGGTTAGCGATTTCAACCGGTTTATTATGTTGAAGATAATATGATTCTATCATTGTCAGTTCGTCTATGGTAAGATGTTTGTAGGTCATTTATGTTTACACTCCTTTGTTTTCTTTCGTCGGAAATACAATTTGAGTGTACCATAAATGCCTTTTTATTTTTCTAACTTAATTTTACAATTCGCG
>NZ_JAMRVB010000023.1:0-606 GCF_023743875.1 Enterococcus italicus | reverse complement strand
ACGCGCCCAAGAGGAGTCGAACCCCTAACCTTTTGATCCGTAGTCAAACACTCTATCCAATTGAGCTATGGGCGCATTGTTAATGCCGAGGACCGGAATCGAACCGGTACGGTGATCACTCACCGCAGGATTTTAAGTCCTGTGCGTCTGCCAGTTCCGCCACCCCGGCGTTGAAATTGGCTAAGCGGAAAACGGGGTTCGAACCCGCGACCCCCACCTTGGCAAGGTGGTGCTCTACCACTGAGCTATTTCCGCAAGTATTGGATGCCGGCTAAAGGATTTGAACCCTCGACCCTCTGATTACAAATCAGATGCTCTACCAACTGAGCTAAGCCGGCGCTTTGATGGTACTTTAATGCGGGTGAAGGGACTTGAACCCCCACGCCCGAAGGCGCTAGATCCTAAATCTAGTGCGTCTGCCAATTCCGCCACACCCGCATAGACAATGAGTCGTACAGGGCTCGAACCTGTGACCCTCTGATTAAAAGTCAGATGCTCTACCAACTGAGCTAACGACTCATATGGAGGTTAACGGGATCGAACCGCTGACCCTCTGCTTGTAAGGCAGATGCTCTCCCAGCTGAGCTAAACCTCCAATATGAAAAA
>NZ_JAMRVB010000022.1:0-1790 GCF_023743875.1 Enterococcus italicus | reverse complement strand
TAATTAACGTCCTAGATAGGGGTATTTCGTATGTCTAAAAGAAAAATGAAACTAAGCGTTGAAGAGCGAATACAGATAGTTGAGAATTATCTCAATGGTCAAAGCAGTATCAATAAAACAGCTCAAGAAGCAGGTGTGAACTGGAGTACAATAAAAAGATGGATAGCCATTTATGAAAATGAAGGACCTACAGGATTATTACCAACCAAAAAGAATCGTCACTACTCAAAAGAACGAAAAATCGAAGCCGTTCTAGACTATCTGGATGGATTTGAAGGATTGGAGGCAGTCACAAAAAAATATGGCTTACGGAACAAGGTACAGCTCCAAGACTGGATAAAGATATATAATACTCATGGAACCTTTAAATCAGAAAGTGGTGGAAGTAAAGTGAGTCAGACAAAAAAGTTCAGTTTAGAAGAGCGTATAGCGATTGTATTGTACTGTATTGCCAACAACTACGATTACAGTGGCACAGCTGTAAAGTACCAAGTGACCTATCAGAACGTTTATAACTGGGTCAAGCGTTACGAGAAATTGGGAGAAGCAGGACTCGAAGATCGTCGTGGTCACCGCAAAGCAAACCAAGAAAGTCGAACACCTGAAGAAGAAGCAAAAATTAGAATTGCGCAGTTGGAAGAAAAGGTAAAATACCAACAGATGGAGATTGACCTGTTAAAAAAAGTAAAGGAATTAGAAAGAAGGGATTGGCAAAAGAAGTAAAAAATTGGCACGCTTATGAAGCAATCAAGGAACTACATGAAGAAAAACTTTATCCTGTTCAGCCCATGTGCAAGATATTGAATGTTAGCCGGTCGGCTTACAATCGTTGGGTGAAACATCCCTATAGCCCACGGAGGATGGCGAACAACGAACTTGCCAAAACAGTCAGAGCAATCCATGATGAACACCCGGACATGGGCTATCGCCGGATCAAAGACGAACTAAAACGGACGCACGATCAAAACGTGAACGATAAGCGCGTCTTACGTATCTGTCGTGAAGAAAAAATTCAATCCTCAATCAAACATCCGGCAAATAGTATTACTAAAAGAGGTCGTCATCCATATTACGTAGCGGAGAATATCCTGAATCGTGATTTTTCTGCCACAGCACCAAATACAAAGTGGGTCACCGATATTACAGAGTTCAAGTACTACATTGGTCTCGAGGTGCATAAGGTCTACTTGAGTGCCATCCTAGATTTATATGATCGACGTATCGTTGCTTACGTCATCAGTGAGAGGAACGACCTGCCACTGGTACTGGATACCTTTGATAAGGCACGATCGGCTGAACCTGATGCACAGCCAATTTTCCACAGTGATCGTGGATTTCAATATACCAATAAAAAAATGTACGAAAGAATTAGTGATGCACAAATGATTCAAAGCATGTCTCGAGTTGGAAAATGTATCGATAACGGTCCTATGGAAGGCTTCTGGGGTATTCTAAAGCGTGAAAACTATTATGGTCGTAAGTTTACAAAGAAACAAAACTTGACCGACATGATAACTGATTTTATTGACTACTATAATAATGGTCGTTACCAAAGAAAACTACATGTCCTCACACCGATGGAGTATCACAAGCAATATTTCCAAGCAGCCTAAGATACCATGTGGTTGTAGCGGGGAAAGCACCTTCTTCCCCGCTACAACCACATGGCCAGTCAAGCGTAGCGCGACAGTTGCTTTTAAAATAAATCAAAAAAACTACCCCAAAACTCAGGGTAGTTCGACGAAAAAATCTTATACTATTTCATTGTCCTATTGACGGGGTGCACACCA
>NZ_JAMRVB010000021.1:0-2332 GCF_023743875.1 Enterococcus italicus | reverse complement strand
ATAGCATAGTACCTGTACGCCAAATAGCCCGACCTCTATACTGAAGTCGGGAATATTTGGCATTTTAAATTTAAAGGCAGCGTTGCTGCACTTTTTTATTCCAAGGCAGAAGTTCATCTAGCGCTGACTCAGAAACAATAGGCAGATTGGGAATCCTCTCAAATAAAAATTCCAGATATTTGACAGGACTTAAGCCATTCAGCTCCGCTGTTTTATACACGCTCAAAATTATTCCTGAAGTTCTGGCGCCTTCCAAGCTTGTTGAGTGCAGCCAATTTTTTCGTCCCATTACCAGTTCTTTAATGTTGCGTTCGGAACGATTATTGGTGAGCTCCAAGCGACCATCTTCGAAAATTTCCTCGTAGCCCTTTCGTAGCTTACACACATATTGAGTAGCGATATCCAGCTTGGATTTGGAAACTGGATTTAGTGTACTAAGCCAGTCATAAAATGCATCAAATAGCGGACGAAGGTCCTGTTGTCGCAAAACCAATCGCTCTTCTGGAGATAAGTCTTGCCACTTCTTTTCCAAAGAAAACCATTTATCCATTTTCTTAACCGCTTGAGCTGCAGGAATCTCCGTATCCTTTTTCCCTTTGGGAATCGCTTCAAAGAACTTTCTCCGAGCATGTGCGAGGCAATAGACCAGTTGAACGTTCTCCACGGCATTATAACCGGCATAGCCATCACAATGGAGATAGCCACTAAATGCATTAAGAAATTTCTTCGGAACCTCTCCTGAACGGCCTTCATCGTGATGATAGTACACCATGGGATGGTCACTTTCTTTTCCGGTACAAAATTGCCAGTAATAAGTATCCGTCTTTGAACTTTCAATAACACGGTAACTCGTTTCATCTCCATGTAAAATTTCTTCTTGATTCAGGTAGTACTGCAATCTTTGCGCAAAAGGGTCTAACGCGTTTTGAACGGCCTTAATATGCCAATTTGTAATATTATCTCTGGAAATATCAAGACCGTGAGTTTTTTGCCAATATTTTTCTTGGCGATAGGCGGGAACTTTTTGACCGAATTTCATGCGAATCGTTTCTACCACAAGACTGTTTGATCCTAAGCTGTTTGAAATCAAAGGTTTGGGAACAGCTGATTTTTTAAAAGAAGAAATTCCATTTCTTTCACATTTTTGACAACTGTAAGTATGTTGATAATGCACAAGAGCGTCTAACATAGCTTGATGGAATCGGATTTCTTCGCGCACTTTCGTGCGCCCGATATCTTTCATTTGTGAACCACAGTGTTCGCAACACTGCTCTTCCAATGGTAGGACATGTTCTAGACTCGTTTTGGGTAAATGCTTCAGTTTATCGGCCTTTGTGCCCAACACCCGTTGATGTCCTTTTACCGTTATAGGTGAAGGAACATCCTCTGAGACCACTTCAAAGGCGGTTTCTTGGTTAAATAAATTAAGCTGTCCATTGTCATCGACGGGAAGAGTTTCTTTGGAACGACCAAATAATTTGTTGGTTAGATAATTGATTTTTTCATTTAACAGTTGGATTTCGGTTGTTAGATTTTGAATGGTTTGCTGCTGTACCTGATTCGTTTTATTCGAATCTTGAAGTAATTTAAGCAGTACATCTTGATTTTCCAAAACTTCTTCCTCCTTCCAACAGGATTAATCTGGGTCTAAAATACCACAAAAAATGGAAAAAAAATAGAGGCTTAACACAAGTAATTGTGTGAAACCTCTATTTAAAAGCTGCCTTTTTTGCCTGGTGAAATGGCCTTGGGTTGATCTACACTCAGACCTTCCAGCAACCAGCGTACCTGCTGATTCGTTAGGGTTCGGATTTCTTCTTTCTTTCTTGGCCATTTTAATCGACCATTGTCGATTCGTTTATAACAAAGAAGGAAACCATCACCATCCCAATGGAGAAGCTTAAAGCGGTCTTGCCGATTTCCGCAAAATAGGAAGACGGCATCTTCATACAAGTCCAGTTGATAATCTTGTTGGATGAGGCTAGCTAAGCCGTCAATGCCTTTCCGTAAATCCGTTTTCCCACATACAATGTAGATATGCTTGGTGTGAAGAAAATCATAAAACATCAGTAAACAGCTCCTTCAGGACCGCTTGCAGAATATAGTTGTTAATACCATTGTAAATCAATACTTCTGATCCGTTTTCCTTCTTAATTCGTAGGGCCAATTTGGTGGTGAGTGGCTTTATTTTTTCTGGCGAAGAATTTTCAGGAGCAAGTTGAACAGGAACAATTTCATTTAACTTATACATAAAGACCTCCAAACTTCTTGATGACTCAAGTATAGTTGGAGGTCATTTTATTTGAAAGGTACTGTGCTATGGGGCGCTTAC
>NZ_JAMRVB010000020.1:0-2072 GCF_023743875.1 Enterococcus italicus | reverse complement strand
CGGCAATTTAAAATTGTTGGTTTTCCTACATTTTTGTATGCTCTTCTTATCCCAAATGAAATGGAGGCTCAGGGATGAGAAAAGACATACGCGAAGGAGTGATGATCTACGTGATCAATGAAATCAAACCCAATTATGCTGCACTGGCAAAACAATACGACTGCGACTACCGAACAGTTAAGCAGGCTTACGAAGAAGCCCAAAATAAAGAATCAAAACCTGCAGAACGTAAGAAGCGCCCGAGTAAGTTAGATCCCTACAAAGAAATCATCCAAGACAAAATCAAAGACCAATGCAGTGCTTACAGTATATTCAAGTTTATTGAGCGCAAAGGTTTTGGGGGAAGTTACAGTTTAGTGAAGACCTATTGTCGCCAGTTTAAGCAGGAGAAAGTACAAAAGGCAACCATCCGAATCGAACATAGTCCCGGACTCTCTGCTCAGGTTGACTGGAAGGAAGACATGCGGCTAATCAGTAATCAGGGCGAAATTTTTGAATTCAATATCTTTTTGTACGTCTTGCCATATTCCAAGAAAAAATATATCACACTGACTTTCGACCGAAAACAGGACACACTCTTTGAGTGCCTAGATGATGCGTTTTATCAAACCGGTGGCGTTCCTAAAGAAATTTGGTTTGATAATATGAAGACAGTCGTTGACCATTCTCGTAGTCAGTTTTCCAAACCGTATTTCAATGAACATTTTTATGCCTTCAGTAAAGATGCCGGCTTCACACCAATTGCCTGTCGGCCATTTCGCCCGCAAACAAAGGGCTGTGTCGAAGCTTTAGCTAGAACCGTTGACCGCCTACGGGTCTATAATCATGAATTTTATGATGCCGTTGAGCTTTGCCATTTAGTTAATGACCTTTGCACTGAGCTAAATAACGAGATTTCTCAATCAACTGACCAAACACCAGATGACCGTTGGCGGACAAACGAAAAAGAGCACCTGCATCCATTACCAAAAAACCTTTTGAGTCCCTATTTTGAAGACTTTATTCGCCGTAAAGTCACCAAGGAAGCAATGGTCATTTTCCGTAAATGCAGATACTCTGTGGCGCCTCGGTATATCGGTAAAGAAGTCGAAATCGAACTCTCCGATAAAGAAGACCAAGTACAAATCTATTATAACGGAGAATTGATTCGGTCGCATCCACTCACGACAAAACAATTGAACTACCACGAGGAGGACTATTTCCAAATCTTGAAATCCGATGTCATGAGTCACAAAGAAGACGATGAAATAAGAGCGTATACTCGTGAAAGTCTCAAGCAATATGATCTGGTGGAGGTCGCCGATGAAGAATAGCCATTACCAAGAACTGATGACCAATTTAGAGACTCTTGGTTTGAATCATATGCGGGAATATGTTCCTAACTACATCGAAGTGGCCAATCGAGAGGAGCTTTCTTTAACGGAAGCCCTTCTCGAACTGACGCGCAGAGAAGTTGATCATCAAAATAAGCAAAAAATGAATCGTGTGGTGGCGCGCGCCCGCTTTCCCAAGCGAACCAGCCTGGAAGAGTTTGATTTTGCCTTCCAGCCAAGTATCAATAAGCGTGAAGTACTAGACTTAAAGCACATGGGCTTTGTGGAAAAGCATGAGAACTTGGTCTTTATCGGCAGTCCTGGTGTGGGCAAGACGCACCTGACGATTGCATTGGGAATTGAAGCTTGTCGTCAAGGCTATCGGACACTATTCATCACCTGTCATGAGCTGCTTTTGCGTCTGCGAACAGCCTATGAAAAAGGTACCCTAGAACGTGTCCTCAACCGCTACGCTCGCTATGACGTCTTGATTATTGATGAGATTGGCTATCTGCCAATTCAAAAACAAGAAGCTGATTTATTCTTTCAACTTCTTGCCATGCGCTATGAACACCGCTCTACGATCATTACGACGAACATTGTCTTATCTCGTTGGGGCGAGTTGTTCCAAAGTCCTGAGATCGCCGCTGCCATTCTTGACCGCTTAGTACATCACGTCAAGGTGTTCAAGATCACAGGCAAGTCTTATCGTATGAGAGACAAGATTTAAAGTGTCGTTTGCCGACAATTACTATTGCC
>NZ_JAMRVB010000002.1:21016-22460 GCF_023743875.1 Enterococcus italicus | reverse complement strand
AAAAGAGAATACAGTTGAACTGTATCCTCTTAAACTTCTTATCAAAACTATTTGACAAAGAGCTTTTCCGGATTAAAATAATCCTGGATGGTTAGTTCTTTGTATTTTTCATTGGGCGACTCTTCCTCAGATTCGGAAAGATTTTCTTCGGTTGCTGTTTCTGAGTCAGAAGTGTCCGATGTTGATTGGGTAACTGCTGTCGTCTCATCAGGTGAATTTGTTTGGGGTGTTTCTTCAGCAGTTTCAGAATATCCGGCTAAGACAGCGACAGTTAAAAGAGAGATAAATATCATTTTCATTTTATATTGATTCCTTTCTTCGTTCAACATGACCACTCTTTTCAGTATCATATCAACGTTTGGACGTAATTTTAGCAGAAATATTTCCATCGAGTAAGTCAACAAAACAATTTTGACAGTGCTTACATTATAGATTATAATGTATTTTAGCAATACATGATAAAGGGGATTTATACAACATTCTACAGTTTATAAGGAGGCTGTAAAAATGGCAATTCATGAAGTTGAATTTAAGTCGTTTAATGAGATCGAGACGGTAAAGGGATGGATTTATACTCCCATTCGCGAACCTATAGGGGTCGTTCAAATCGTTCATGGGTATGGTGAACATTCACGCCGATATCTCCATATGATTTTGATGTTGAATGAGGCCGGTTTTGTCGTGGCCGCCGATGACCATGTCGGACATGGAAAGACCGCTTATGATTCCGACAACTGGTCGAATTGGGGAGATAAAGGCTATATGACAATGGCCGAAGATGAACAAAAACTGCGCGAACTAATCAAGGAAGACTACGGTGACCTGCCCTATTTCATGTTTGGCCACAGCATGGGCTCTATGATTGCCCGACTATATGCGACGAAATATGGCGAAGAGCTGGACGGTTTAATCTTGTGCGGGACTTCAGAAATTTTCCCTGAGATGGAAAATATTGTCTCTGAATTAAAGGCTGAAATTGATGCAGGAAACGGCGAACAAGTGGCCCCAGACTATCAAAATCGAATGTTTGAATGGATGACGGAGCGAATTGAAAATCCAAACACGCCGAACGACTGGATCAGTAAAGATCCGGACATTGTGGTGGACCACGCCAATGATCCGTTCAACAACTTCATTTCCGTCCCTAATATTCAATCACTTTATCAGTTTGCTCAAATGATTCAACAAATCCTGGGGACGGAATGGTCCGAGAAAGTCCCTACTGATATACCTATCTACAATATCGCCGGTGATGAAGATCCGGTCGGAAGATATGGCGAAGGCGTCTATGCGGTTTCTAATTGGCTGCTGGAAACGGGCCATCAAGTGAAAACAAAACTGTATTCAGGCTACCGCCATGAAATTCACAATCACCGCGAGATTCGCGATGAAGTCGTCTCAGGCATTATCGACTTTATAACGGAGCACGCCAGAGTAAAAGCTA
>NZ_JAMRVB010000002.1:19056-20916 GCF_023743875.1 Enterococcus italicus | reverse complement strand
ACTTTGCAACAGAACCGTCTCACCTCTGTTTTACTGGTTATCGTCAGGTCAAAACGGTTTTTTTACAACCTCTATTCACGGTGTTCAAAGCCCAACTCCTTGAAATAAGTCTGGATTTTTCAAAACATGAGAAGCTGTTTAGAAAAATTCATTCTTATTGTCGGCGGAGCTGAACGGTCTTTTCACAACCTTATCCACGGTGTTCAAGAAGCAACTCCTCAGCAATAAGCGCTAGATTTCCAAAATATGAGAAACTATTTTAGAAATCTAGTTCTTATTTGCTCGGAGCTGGACGCTTCTTTCACAACCTCTATCCTCGATCTTTTTGGTCATACACTTCTTTGACGTTGATAAATTGATCAAGTATTGGATTTTCTCCTTTTAGGTCAGCTTCGAAACGGATACCGTCAATATTGATTCTGGCGTTACGGTAGTAGTCAGTTCCTAGTTGTCCCCATGCAGGAGTTGAGGCATCGACATTGCAGAAGATATCAAATCCTTGTTGTTTCAAGTAAGCAAATTTTTGATTTGCTTCAGAATAAGGTTGCCAATCGCTGATGTCAGCGCCAAATGGGTAGATCAAAATATTTGTTTTGCCTAAAATAGGTGCAACTTCATTTTGCCAACGTTCATTATCTTGTTGGATATCGGCTAAAGAAGCTTGTGTCATATTCAAGTGTCCCCAAGTATGAGAAGCAAAACTCCAACCATCTTTCTTTAATTGATCAGCAACTTTTTTGGCTGCTCCGATTTCTTTGTTTGTTTTTTCGTTATCACCATATTCTGATTTTGATGTACGGTAACCTAATACACCATTATAGCCTGTTAAAGCTAATGTTCCTTTGGCGCCTTGATAAGAAAAATCGGGATGTTTTTTAATAAATGAATCGATCAATGGAACCATATCATAGTCACCAACAGTTTCCTTCTTATTGTCGATATAAATATTCTTGATTTGGTTCTGTTTATCGACAATCAACTTACTTGGAAATCCTGAATTGTCCATGTATTCATAATAGCTGACATCGTCTTGCGAAAGAATTAACGGTTTCTTTCCTTCTGGAAGAGAAACACCTGTAAAGGTCAGTTTTCCATCTGTTCCTTTTTTGACTAATCCATTTAGATTAACAAGAACATAGTTATTTTTATATAACTGATCAATGGTTTTATTGAATTCGGAAATAGTGACCATATAATCTTTATACCCTTGTGCTTGCTGGGTATGAAAAGCCTTAGCTGGATCAACAATCAGACTATGAAAGAAGACGTGTGAGATTTTGGTCGGGTCTTCCCATTTTACCAAGGATTCTTTTTCTTTTTTCAAAGTTGCTAACAATTGTTGCGCTTCTTTGGCGTCGTCTTTTTCAAGTAAGGCGATGGCTTCATCATAATGATAACTTGCAGCAAGCTGTTTTGCTTGATCAAGCTGTTTCGTCGTTTGTTTATCTTCAACAGGTTTTGAGCTGCTGCTTGAGTGTTGAGTTGTTTGACTAGTGTTTTCTAATTTATTGTTTGTTGCTGCTTGTGTAACAAAAAAGATACTTACACCTAGAATAATAACAGTGCATACAGAAGTGACAGCCAATATGATTTTGTGTGTATGTTTCATTTTATCGTCCCCTGCTACTTTTTGATTTCAAAAACCCCCGTAAGCTTTTCTTAACCTTTTGAAAAACTTCCCATAACCATTGTAACGAATATAGAAACAAGTGTAAAAGAAACTTTTGTTTTTTTTGATTTTTCTCTTATTTTCTTTAACTAGAGCGCTTTTTATGAGAAGTACTATTTTGTAAAAGTTATAAAGTGAGAGAGGTGAAAATGTTCGGATTTTCGCTGTTTTTATTTCTAAGAAAAACTAAA
>NZ_JAMRVB010000002.1:0-18956 GCF_023743875.1 Enterococcus italicus | reverse complement strand
CTAAAATAAACCCGTGGTGCTAGTTAATTTTTTCCTAGAGGAAAATGGGTTCTGTTGCAAAGTTTTAAATAAAGAATAAAATCCCTTACGGTATCTATGATTTAAGCCGGTATACCCATTAAGACTTTTATTTCAGTTGATACTGAAAATCCGAAAAGCATTCCATTTCTTCAGTTCTTTTTGTATATTCCTTGGACGGGTTATATTGATAAAAAATAAGAAAACAGCCCCTATTATCTAAGTGTTAGATAATAGGGGCTGTTTTTATTGTATTTCTAAGGGGCTATTATCTATTTATAGACCCTAAACAAACATCTTTTGTAAAAAGCCTTTTTTCTGTTCTTTCAACAAATCTAACTTACGTTGATGAAGAGCGATAGTCTTGTCTATGCTTTCAAAAAAGAAATAATCAATTGTTGTTCTTTATCATTGGGCATTTTCATATCAATATTTAAAAAATCAGACTCATGTATTCTCCATTGACCATAAACAACACCTTGACGAAATCTTACCATTTTAGAAATAAAGCCCTTTCGGGCAGACATAATCCCTATAAATTGACTTTCTCGTGATTTTTTTGACTTAAATATACTATAGACAGGGGATATAACAGCTTTTCCAGTTCTATTAAATCCAATTGAACCTGTTTCAAGATTATTAGAACTATATATGAAATCTCCCAATTCAGTTTTTTTATATTTTTTTCTGAATCCTTGACTAAAAAGCTGCGATTATATCGTTCTCCTTTTGGAGTAACTCCTTTGCCTTGTACAAAAGACATAAGAGGATATTTATTCGTTTCTGGCGTTTGATCATTACGTTCAGATAAAACATCTCCTAAGCTCGTTTAAGCATTCTTAATGATCCCTTTGAACAAAATAGACAGTTTCGAATTAAAGTCGCTTAAATCGAGTTTTAGAACGTTTTAAAATAGAATGATGAAAAACTAAAAAGTTTCAAACGCTGGTCGGCTTGTTTCGCTAAAAAAGAGTGCAATGCGCATTTACACATCAAATAAATTGATGTCGTGCTAAACCCTAAAAACCTGTATAAGAAGTTGCCTTTGACAACAACAAAAAAATAGAATATGGGGATTGGGGCAACGCCCCAAAAATAAAAAGAATCGTCTGAAATGAGGAACAAACTAAAATGTAAATTTTAGGTGTGACCGAGTGGAAGATAATTACTTTTTACTGCATGTGTGTACACACATGCGAAGTTCACTACAATACTTTATAACGTTTTTATTTACATGAGCAAAGCGAGTTTTTCCAACACGTTTAATCTAAAATATTGGCAATTTATACCATGATTTTCATGGTATGTAAGTGCGCCCTTAGGAAAATAATTTGAATATATTTCAGATTTTCAATCTGACTGCTCCTGTCATCGAGCAGACCGATGAGGAAAACAAAAAGAGGACTAAACAAATATGAAAATCAGGAATGTTTTTATACCGAGAAAACTTTTCGGAAAGAAAAGAAAATTGGAATAAATGTAAATTTCCATGTTAAAATCAAGATAAGAAAAAACATAGTTTCAAACATAATAAAATCAAGTTTTAAAAGGAGAAATAATCCATGAAAAAACCTGAAGACATAGGAGAAAATCTAAGAAAAAAAGAATTAGAAAACAATGTTTTGGTCTTTCATGATTTTAATTATTTTTTAGATTCTTTGGTCGTTAGGGATAAGCTCCAGCAATTTCTTTTGATGTTTTATCAAATACAGAAAAAGTGATTACAAAGTTTATCGTCATAAAAACACCTCTTATTTGGCTCATATTTACGTTTTAAGAAACAAATATAATTATACAGGTATAAAAGTAAGCTCGCTATAATACTTTATAACGTTTTTATTTACATGAGCGTAGCGAATTTTATCCAACACGCCTGACGAAAATCAAAAACGTTTTACGTTTGATTTTCGCAACGGAACGCACAAAATTTATTTGGTGCGTATAAGTGCGCCCTTAGGAAAATAATTTGAATATATTTCAGATTTTCAATCTGACTGCTCCTGTCATCGATCAGACCGATGAGGAAAACAAAAAGAGGACTAAACAAAAAAGTTTAGTCCTCTTTTTGTTTTGAATAGTTCTAGAACGTCATATTTTGCGTTTTAAGCAATTTTGACTAACTAGGTGGGGATTTTTTACTTAGAAATTATTCAAAACGTTTGTAAAGTGCTTAAAATCGTTTCTAAGAGCTTTTAGCGTTTATTTCGTTTAGTTTATCGGCATAATCGTTAAAACAGGCGTTATCGTAGCGTAAAAGCCCTTGAGCGTAGCGTGGCTTTGCAGTGAAGATGTTGTCTGTTAGATTATGAAAGCCGATAACTGAACGAAATAATAAGCGATAGCGTCCTTTATTTCGGTAGGAGAGGCTCAAGGGAGTTTGAGGGAATGAAATTCCCTCATGCTCTATTTATAGTACTTTTTTTTGTCTTTTCAAATTTAAGTGATATACTAAAAAAAACAGAAAAAAGAGCAAAAAAATAGCCGAGCAGTGCGACAACACTTCTCGACTAATTACGGAAACTACTTGTACTAGCTCCGTAACTCATAATCATTATACGAATATTTTTAGGTTTCTTCAAGACTAGAGATTCTTGTTAATGAATTTTAAGGGTTACGTGAACTTTTAAAATTCTTTCCAAGAATCTCTTTTTTTCTTTTAGGAGGAACTAGATTTGAGTAAAAATGGAACTATCGTAAATGAGTGGGAAAAATTGGCCGCCCTATCTAACAGGCGGTTAAAGTATCAAAGTTTGACCCTTGACGTAAAATTTGATTGGTCGATTGATAGAATTACTATCGTTGGAAAGTTGAAAGAAAACCTTTATTATCACACTGAATTAGACGTATTGATTTTAAATTTTGAACAGTTAATGCGATTGAATGAAAATAATGGATATTTGAAAAATGTAGGTGCTAATTCTTGGCAGTTGATAGATGTACATGGAGAAAATATTGCATATATTGAAATGCTAAAATATCAAAATGGATATGGTCGTATTGATTTTAACCCAAATAAAATAAATAAATTTTTAGCTAGTTCTATGAAAAACTTTATTCATGATTTATTTTTAGAACCACATTTTTCAAGAGCAGATATAGCTTGCGATATGATTGATGTTCCAGATGATTTTATAACTCAATATCGTGTAGTTGATCCAATTTCATTTAAACCAATTTATGGACGGTCGGGTAAGCTAGAAACTGCATACTGGGGCAGTCGTTCAAGTGAAAGACAAGTCCGTATGTATAATAAAAAATTGGAACAGGAACAAAAGAGAAAAATAGTTCCTAGTGAAATAAAATCGTGGTGGAGATTTGAGTTACAATTAAGACGTGGTAAAGCTAACAACTGGCATGATATGGTTCATGAAAGTTTAAATAGTTTTGCAAGCCCACATTTTTTACCACCAGAAATTAAACCAACTGAAAGGATTATGATTAAAGGATTACTTTATGACCATTCAGAATGGGGGAATTTAGCCAAAAATACAAAGAAAAAATATCGTGATATTTTGAAAGAAGAAAGTTTAAATGATGAATTAACAAAACATTTACGAGAAACATTTAAGGAATCTTCAAGTGAATTAAAAAAAGAATTAGATACTTGGTTACAAGGTTTAGATGTTTCTGAAGATAATTAATAAAAAGGAGAATAAAAATGAAAAGTATAGATGAATTATTCAAAGGATATTATGATAGCAACAATTTAGAAAAAAATAGTCAGTATAGTGATTGTAGTAAAGAACAATTAGTGATTGAAACAGAGTATATGAATGCTTGCTTGCATAGAATTTTGAAATATATCAACGATGGTGGAACAGATATAAATAGAATTTATGCAGAAGTAATGGACGGAATTTACGAAAGTCGCATTTAGGGTAGGAGAGATAAAATAAATTGCAGTCCGAAAAATTATAAAATAATTTTAAAGGCGCACTTACACATCAAATAAAGTGATGTCGTGCTAAACCCTAAAAACCTGTATAAGAAGTTGCCATTGGCAACAACAAAAAAATAGAATATGGGGATTGGGGCAACGCCCCAAAAATAAAAAGAATCGTCTGAAACGAGGAACAAACTAAAATGTAAATTTTAGTTGTTACTGAGTGGAAGATGATTACTTTTTACCCTATGTGTATACACACATTAGAGTATGCTCTTTATAAAATTAATTTTCGTGTAAATGATTAAAAAATCTAATAATAAAATTTAAATTCCTATTAAGTTGTAACACATGAAATTAGATAGTTTCATGTATCATAACTATAGATAAAGTGAATGAGAAATGGGGCTATTTAAATGATAAAAATAATTGACAATCAGAAACTCAAATTACATTACAAAGAGGGATTTGGATCATGGACTTATCACCTTAGACTACCAGGAACAGCTGATAATAAAGGGAGATGGGGACATTTAAAAGTATCTGGTACAATTGACGATTTTGAAGTGAAAAACATTTATTTGGCTCCAAGGAAAGATGAAGATAAGATTATCTCAATCAATAAGGAAATTAGAGACGCGATAGGGAAAAGCGGTGGCGATATAGTAACGGTAATGTTATATTTGCATGATTAATTTACTCAATAAATCCAATCTTCTCTTTTTAGATATGAAACTTACGCTATGATGGGCTTAAAGATTTGGGTAAATTCTATATTTGATAGAATTTATTTTTATATCGCACACGATGTTTTCCGGAATCTCTTATATAAATTAGTTTATACGATTTTATAGACACTCTTTTATTTCTTCATCAAGTACTAAAATAGAGTTATTAATTGGTACATAAACGTCTAGTGAGGGCATGATATTCACCTCTTATCTGTTATAAGTAATAATGAATAGGAGGTGAATAGTGTAAAATGACTCCTATAGAGTGGACTCTGAAAAATAGATCTCTATAAGGTCCATTTTATTTTGTCCCAGCCTCTTTTGTGGTTAAATTTAAGTTAAATCATTTCAAGTAAATCATTCATGGATTCACTCATTGTAGGGTGAGTATAAATACCGTCTCGTAAACTCTTATATGAAATATTTTCATTAATTGCTAATGCAATTAAGTTGATCATTTCGTGAGCTTCGTAGCTGAAGAAGCTTGCGCCTAATATAAGGTCAGTCTCTGGATCAACTAATATTTTCAAAAAGCCGCTTGTTTCACGCAATACTTGAGCTTTAGGAACAGTAGCAACGGGCATCTTAGCAACTTTATAATTTTTACCAGCTTCAGTTGCTTCTTTTTCATTAAAGCCTACCCGTGCAAATGTTGGATCCACAAATGTTGCTGTAGGATAAACACGACGCGTTTCTAAATTATAGTTGGATTCTTCTCCTAGCAATTGAGGCAAAACAATACGGTAGTCATCCAAAGAAATATAAGTGAATTGTGGTCCACCTTTAACGTCGCCCACTGCCCAAATGTGTTCAACAGAAGATTGCAAGTGCTTGTTTACCTTGATTTCTCCACGAGCGCCGAGCGCCACGCCAGCCTTTTCAATATCTAATTTATTTGTGTTAGGAATACGACCAGTAGCAACTAAAATTTCATTTAATTCAGCAGATTTTTCTTCGCCGTTTTGTTCAAATGTTAAACGTACACCATTATCCGTATCTTGAACACGTTTAGCTTGAGCGTTAAATTCAATAGTTACCCCTAATTCTTCTAATCTTTCCAAAATAGCTGCTGCGTCATCCTTATCTTCACGTGGCAATAATGAGTCATTGAATTGATAAACAGTTACTTCAGAACCAAATTCAGCAAAATAAGAAGCGAATTCTAATCCAATTGGACCAGCTCCGATAATACCTAGTTTTTTTGGAAGATTTGTTAGCTCTAAAATTTCTTCACTTGTGTGGATGTGTGGACTGTTTTGCTTGTTTTCAAAATCTGGAATAACAGCCGTAGATCCAGTTCCAATAATGATATTAGCAGCCGTAACTTGTAGCGTTTCTGTATCTGTATCCACTAACAAAGTATGGTCATCTTTGAAGTGAGCAAAACCGTCTAAGACTGTTACGTTATCTAAATCAGCAATTTTATGGTAGTTTTTTTTATTTAATTTGGTTACTAATTCAGTTTTATAGTCCATGGCTTGTTTGAAAAACTGGTTGTTAATCTCAGGATTTCGCTCAATGCCAAATTCTGATAATTGATCAATAATTTTTGCACTATGTGTCAACGATTTAGTCGGTAAGCATCCCACATTAATACAAGTTCCACCATACATTTTAGCTGATTTTTCAATCACAGTGACGGTTTTTCCTTTTTTAGCTAAAGCACCTGCTAATGTTTTTCCTGCTTTACCAAATCCAATAATGGCTACGTCTGTAGTGTACTCATTCATATTTTAGTGCCCCTCTCATTTTGTATTGCATATAATTTTACTTCCATATCTTTTAATGTAATAGTTGCTAGTTTTGCTATTGCATCTTTATTCAGCTCATCATAAAGATCATCCATAGCTTCTGACATACCAGACGAAATCATACATTGTTCATTGATATAACCTGAATGCCAAGTATTTTGGATAATTGGGATCTTTATCGCCTCATAAACATTTTTTAAAGTGATAGCTTCTAAATTATCGGTTAGAAAGTATCCACCATGCACACCTTTTTTCGTTTGAACTAATCCTTTTTTTCGGCATTTTGCCAGAACTCTGCGAACACGAACTGGATTCGTACAAATGTTCTCAGCTAATGCTTCACTGGTAAAAATTGAATTGTTATGACCTAAATAGACCAACCCATGTACTGCAATCGTAAATTCACTCAAAATTATTCACCTTCTTTAAAAAGTAACTTTTAAAGTTACTTTATATAAATTAAGTATACACCTAAAAGTTATCCAAATCTACAAAATCTGTTACTTTTAAGCAATTATTTTAATATCTCCTTAGACGAATTGATTAAAGGAGATGACGATAAGATGAAAAGAGAAGTAACTATTGCTAAGATGAATCAATTAATGTTGGTTATTATAGGATCATTTGTTTTAACCCTCATTACTGCATCCTTATTTAAATACTGGGGCGATTTTTCTTTGATTTTGCCAGTTACTTTTATAGTAATCATGGTCAATGCTGCTATTAAACTTCAAAAGATCCAAGATAAAGAAAATCTAAAAACCTATAAAAAAATCTTAGATTATATGGACAATAGAGAAGTAAGAAATGATCCGAAAACACAAAACAGGAAGAGAATGAACTTAGAAAAATCTAGCTTGGCGATAGCAGGAGCTCTTATTGAGTTTTTCTTAATGTATGGCGTACTGTCGGTTTTCTAAATCATCTTAATACATGAAATTGTATAAAATCATGTATCAAGAATCCTATCCCTATAGGGTTCTTTTTTTTACTCCCCCTAAACACACGATTTCGTGTTGTAATAACTATAATCATATATTCGGACAGACTAAAAAGGAGGGATTGTCATGGGCTATAATGTTCAGCCGCTACGGTCGCAACAGGAGATTAATGATTTTTTATTTTGCCTGCGACGGAATAAAAATGTGGAACGTGACGTTCGTTTTAGGCTTTCAACATAACGATACGTTCAAACAACAGCACCCAAATTTTGACGAATTAGTGAAACTCTATGAAAAAGACGTAGTAAAACATGCAACATCCTATTCTAATCAGCTGGTAAAGCTTAATTAGGTTATATAAGCTTGAAAATAAAGGGTTTGTCCAATATGGACAAGCCTTTTTCTTATGTTTTGCCACAGATTTGCCACACTTATTGTGTAAGAGTATCAAGGATAGGTATAATTTGATCCTTTGTTTTTTTAGTGATGTGCAAATAAATTTCTGTTACACGACTACCTCTAGAATGCCCTACACGGTCTTGAATTGCTTCTAGGGGTATTCCTTGCTCTGCTAAGAAACTAATATGCGTATGACGGAATATAAGGGTCGTAATATGTTTATTAAAACTAAGTTTATTATCAATATCAATTCCTGCTCGTTTTGGATTACCTTTTCGATTTAATTTTCCATTTTCAGGTGAGTTAAGGAAATTGTTAAGGACACTATAATGAAGAGGTGTTTCATTATAGTCGGGTTTATGACGACTTTTGGAAGTAAAAATCCATCCATTATCTTTATAATCAGGATTGAATCTTATATGTTGGTGATTTAACTCAATTTCCTCTTTAAGAATTTCTATAGCCCTTTTAGATAATTGGACATTTCGGTAACTTTGTAAGTTTTTTACATTACCTTCATAGCTATTTTCTGCAGCTCCTCCGTGAGTGGACTGACTAATAATGATATTTTGCTTTTCAAAATATTGATAGCCACCAATATTTTGGAGCTTTCGACTCTGTAAGTCAACAGGGCCATTAGTTAGAATACCTATTGGGATGTGGTTTTTATGTAGAGCCAGCAGTAGTTGATGTATCTCAGTAATCATCGTAATCTGATCGAGTTCATATTCATAGTCAGCTTGGAAGTCTAGAGCTTCTGTCCTAGAAATACTATCGATGCCAAATTCTTCCATAGTCTTCTGACAGCGAAAAATTCTAAGCTGCTCAATACTGATGAGTTTTTTCGTGTATTTAGGAAAAGCAACATCAGACCAATATATGAAACGTTTGTAAATGTTATCGATTTGTTGGATATCAATCGCCGGAAAACATTTTTCAACGTTACATTTAAAGGGGAGTTGATGGTCATAAAGAGTGTCATCAAGGTCAAAAACAATATTTTTATAAGTTATAATTCTAGTCCGCTTTTAAAATAGTAGTGTACTGGCTAAATTCCTCTAAGTGTTGAGGGCTAATCTGGTTATCTGTAATGATGGTATCGAGTTGATCTAGATTATAGAAGTTAAAGAAATCGTATCGATCGAATTTAGTACTGTCTACTAATAAGAATTTTTCTATAGCATTGTTTAGGGCAAGTTGTTGAATCACACCTTCCTTGTCACTATATGTAGCAATAGAATTATGGGTAACAGCATTTGCACTAACAAAAGCTTTGGCAAATCTCATTGCTTTTAAATTTGTCGAAGCCATTGAACCTACAAAAGCTCCAGTTATTTCTCTATATTCACCGCCAAGAAGCAATAAATCAATGGTTTCGCTATCATTTAGAATCAAGAACACAGGAAGACTATTTGTAATGACACGAATTTTATAACCTTTACGACCTTTCAATTCTAATGCCAGTTGTTCAAGTGTAGTTCCGGGTCCAATAAAAACAGTATCGCCATCTTTGATTAAAGAGCAGGCTTTTTTAGCAATGTCAATTTTTTCTTTTGTATTTAGACTTTTCTTCTCGATATGTGTCTTTTCAAGTGGCTTTTTAGAGGAAAGCAATTGTGCACCACCATGAGTACGTGTTAAAAGTCCATCAGCTTCTAGAGTATCAAGGTCTCTGCGGGCTGTCATATCGGAAATATCTAGTTCATCTATTATTTCTTTTATGGTTATGGTCCCATCAATCTTTAACATATCTAAAATTTTTTCTAATCGTCGTTTTTTGTTCATATGAAGACTCTTCTTTCATAAAGTAATTTTTTTCCAAAGATAATTTTCTTTTAATTGTATCATAAAAGACAATATTTTTAAGGTAAAACAAACAATTTCAAATAAAAACAAACGTTAGATGATGAAATAAGAATAGAGGATTGACGTATATTAGCTTAGGTCAGATTTTGTGTAAGACGAAAATAAAGTAGACCTCTTAATCAGTAAGTTATAGAAGTAAAAGACTTTTGTAATACTTGAATAGCTATATCACGTCCATTTTGTGATGGATTAAATGAACAAAAATGAACAATAATTCAACGGTGTTATCTATTTTTTTAAAAAAACAAACAAAAAATAAACAAAAATAGTTGTTTTTTGTTTGAATGTTTGATATTATATAAACAAAGAAATGATGAAAACGTTTTTTCGAACGTTTTGTAAAATGTTTTCTACTTCTACGTAGCATTTCTTTCTAAAATTTAGGAGGTGGTCAAAATGGCCATTGTTGTTGGTGCAGATCTCAAAGGTACGAGATTAAAAGATGTTGTGAAAAATTTTCTTGTAGAAGAAGGTTTTGAGGTAATTGATGTGACTAAGGACGGACAAGATTTTGTTGATGTTACCTTGGCAGTTTCCTCTGAAGTAAATAAAGATGAGCAAAACTTAGGTATTGTAATTGATGCTTATGGAGCTGGTCCATTCATGGTAGCAACTAAAATTAAAGGTATGGTTGCAGCAGAAGTTTCAGATGAACGCTCAGCTTATATGACACGTGGACATAACAATGCACGAATGATTACGGTTGGCGCTGAAATCGTCGGTGATGAGCTTGCTAAAAACATCGCTAAAGGTTTCGTTAATGGTAAATATGATGGCGGACGTCATCAAATCCGTGTAGATATGCTTAACAAGATGTGTTAAGAAAGGGAGTTAAGGAATGAGAATCGCAATTGGATGTGACCACATTGTCACAGATGAAAAAATGGCAGTATCAGAATTCTTGAAATCAAAAGGACATGAGGTCCTTGATTTCGGGACATATGACCACGCACGTACTCACTACCCTATCTATGGTAAAAAAGTCGGTGAAGCAGTAGTAAGTGGTCAAGCAGACTTGGGAGTATGTATCTGTGGTACAGGTGTCGGCATTAACAATGCAGTCAATAAAGTTCCAGGTGTTCGCTCAGCGTTGGTTCGTGATATGACATCAGCTCTATATGCAAAAGAAGAGTTAAATGCGAATGTTATCGGTTTCGGTGGAATGATTACTGGTGGTCTTCTTATGAATGACATCATTGAAGCTTTCATTGAAGCTGAGTACAAACCAACAGAAGAAAATAAAAAATTGATTGCAAAAATCGAACACGTTGAAACACATAATGCACATCAAGCAGATGAAGATTTCTTTACAGAATTCCTTGAGAAATGGGACCGTGGTGACTACCACGATTAAGGTATAACAAATGATTCTGACAGTCACACTAAATCCTTCAGTAGACATCTCTTATCCTCTAGAAACATTGAAAATTGATACAGTGAATAGGGTGAAAGATGTTAGTAAGACAGCTGGTGGAAAAGGCTTAAATGTTACTAGAGTCTTGTATGAATCTGGTGATAAAGTTACTGCTACAGGTTTCTTAGGTGGTAAAATTGGTGAATTTATTGAAAGCGAATTAGAACAATCTCCTGTTAGTCCAGCTTTTTATAAAATCTCAGGAAACACTAGAAACTGTATTGCTATCTTACACGAGGGTAACCAAACAGAAATTTTGGAACAAGGACCAACAATTTCTCATGAAGAAGCAGAAGGCTTTCTTGACCACTATAGCAATCTTATTAAACAATCAGAAGTTGTGACAATTTCAGGAAGTTTACCTTCAGGGCTTCCCAACGATTATTATGAAAAACTTATCCAACTTGCTTCGGATGAAGGAGTAGCAGTCGTTTTGGATTGTTCAGGTGCACCTCTTGAAACAGTTCTAAAATCGTCGGCTAAACCTACTGCCATCAAACCTAATAATGAGGAACTTTCACAGTTGCTTGGAAAAGAAGTAACAAAAGATATTGAAGAACTCAAAGGCGTTCTTAAAGAGTCACTTTTTAGTGGTATCGAATGGATAGTGGTCTCATTAGGTCGAAACGGTGCCTTTGCAAAACATGGTGATGTTTTCTATAAGGTAGATATTCCTGATATCCCAGTTGTTAATCCAGTCGGATCAGGGGACTCAACGGTAGCTGGTATTGCATCAGCTTTAAATAGTAAAAAAAGTGACGCTGACTTATTAAAACATGCGATGACATTGGGTATGTTAAATGCTCAAGAAACAATGACAGGGCATGTGAATATGACTAATTACGAAACACTAAACTCACAAATTGAAGTAAAAGAGGTATAAAAATGGTACTTACAGAACAGAAACGCAAATCTTTGGAAAAAATTTCAGATAAAAACGGTGTTATCTCAGCTTTGGCATTTGACCAACGTGGTGCTTTGAAACGTTTGATGGCACAGTATCAAGATACAGAACCAACTGTAGCTCAAATGGAAGAACTAAAGGTTTTGGTTGCTGATGAACTTACAAAATACGCTTCTTCAATGTTGCTTGACCCTGAATATGGACTTCCAGCAACAAAAGCATTGGATAAAGAAGCAGGTCTTCTTCTTGCCTATGAAAAAACAGGTTATGATACATCAAGTACAAAACGTTTGCCTGACTGCTTGGATGTTTGGTCTGCAAAACGTATCAAAGAGCAAGGCGCTGATGCCGTTAAGTTCTTACTTTACTATGATGTAGACAGCTCAGATGAACTTAACCAACAAAAACAAGCTTATATTGAACGTGTTGGTTCTGAATGTGTCGGTGAAGATATTCCTTTCTTCTTGGAAATCCTTGCTTATGATGAAGAAATCTCAGATACAGGTTCTGTTGAATATGCAAAAGTGAAACCTCGCAAAGTCATTGAAGCGATGAAAGTTTTCTCTGATCCACGCTTTAACATTGATGTTCTTAAAGTAGAAGTACCAGTTAACGTTAAATATGTCGAAGGTTTTGCTGATGGTGAAGTGGTTTACAGTAAAGCTGAAGCTGCTGACTTCTTTAAAGCACAAGAAGAAGCGACTAACCTTCCATACATCTACCTAAGTGCAGGTGTATCTGCTAAATTGTTCCAAGAAACATTGCAGTTTGCTCACGACTCAGGTGCCAAGTTTAATGGTGTGCTTTGTGGACGTGCTACTTGGGCAGGATCTGTAGAACCTTACATCAAAGAAGGTGAAAAAGCAGCACGTGAATGGTTGCGTACTACTGGATTCGAAAATATTGATGAACTTAACAAAGTTCTTGTTAAAACAGCTAGTCCATGGACTGATAAAGTATAGTAAAAACATAAAACGGAGGATATTGTTATGAACAGTGAAGAGATGACTCTCTTAGGGTTTGAAATTGTTGCTTATGCTGGAGATGCTCGCTCTAAACTTTTAGAAGCGCTTAAAGCGGCTGCAAATGGTGATTTCCCTAAGGCAGATAGTCTTGTAGTAGAAGCAGGAAGCTGTATTGCAGAGGCTCACAATTCTCAGACAGCTATGTTGGCTCGAGAAGCTTCTGGGGAGGAACTTCCATACAGCGTTACCATGATGCATGGTCAGGACCACTTAATGACTGCTATCTTATTAAAAGATATGATTCCTCACCTCATCGAACTTTATAAAAGGGGAACAAAATAATGCATAAACTCATTGAACTTATTGAGAAAGGGAAACCGTTCTTTGAAAAAATCTCTCGAAACATCTATCTTCGTGCTATTCGTGATGGATTTATCGCTGGTATGCCAGTCATCCTTTTCTCATCTATCTTTATCCTTATTGCCTATGTCCCAAATGCTTGGGGATTCCACTGGTCAAAAGACATTGAGACCTTCTTGATGACTCCTTATAGCTATTCGATGGGTATCCTAGCATTCTTTGTTGGTGGTACTACCGCTAAAGCTTTGACGGACTCAATGAACCGTGACCTACCTGCGACCAATCAGATTAACTTCTTATCTACGATGCTAGCATCTATGGTAGGGTTCCTTTTGATGGCAGCTGAGCCTGCAAAAGAAGGAGGCTTCTTGACAGCCTTCATGGGAACAAAAGGTCTTTTGACAGCATTTATTGCAGCCTTTGTGACAGTTAATGTTTACAAGGTCTGTGTGAAAAATAATGTTACTATTCGTATGCCTGAAGAGGTTCCACCAAATATCTCTCAAGTATTTAAAGACTTGATTCCATTCACTGTATCGGTTATTCTCCTTTATGGACTTGAACTCATTGTTAAGGGAACTCTTGGTGTAACCGTTGCAGAATCAATCGGTACCCTTCTTGCTCCTCTCTTCTCAGCTGCAGATGGTTACCTTGGAATTACATTTATCTTTGGTGCTTATGCCTTCTTCTGGTTTGTTGGTATCCACGGTCCTTCAATTGTCGAACCAGCAATCGCTGCTATCACTTATGCCAATATCGATACCAACTTGCATCTTATCCAAGCTGGACAACATGCAGATAAAGTTATCACTTCTGGTACTCAAATGTTTATTGTTACCATGGGTGGAACAGGAGCTACATTGATTGTTCCATTCTTGTTCATGTGGGTTTGTAAATCAGAACGTAACCGTGCCATCGGACGTGCCTCAGTTGTTCCAACATTCTTTGGGGTTAATGAGCCAATCTTATTTGGTGCACCAATCGTATTGAATCCGATTTTCTTTATACCGTTCATTTTCGCTCCGATTGTCAACGTTTGGATCTTTAAATTCTTTGTTGACACATTGAATATGAACTCATTCTCTGCCAACCTTCCATGGGTTACTCCTGGTCCTTTGGGAATTGTACTTGGTACTAACTTCCAAGTTCTATCATTTATCTTAGCCGGACTCTTGGTAGTTGTTGATACTATCATTTATTACCCATTTGTTAAGGCATACGATGACCAAATTCTTGAAGAAGAACGTTCTGGTAAAACAAACGATGCTCTTAAAGAAAAAGTAGCTGTAAACTTCAATACTGCTAAAGCAGATGCCGTTCTTGGAAAAGCAGGCGTTGCTAAAGAAGATGTAGCAGCAAACAATAATATCACAAAAGAAACTAATGTCCTTGTTCTTTGTGCAGGTGGAGGTACAAGTGGCTTGCTTGCCAATGCCTTGAACAAAGCGGCAGTAGAATACAATGTTCCAGTCAAAGCAGCAGCGGGTAGTTACGGTGCTCACCGTGAAATGTTGCCAGAGTTTGATTTGGTTATCTTGGCTCCACAGGTCGCTTCAAACTTCGATGATATGAAGGCTGAAACAGATAAATTGGGTATTAAACTTGCAAAAACTGAAGGAGCTCAATATATCAAATTGACACGTGATGGACAAGGTGCTCTTGCATTTGTTCAACAACAGTTTGATTAATAAATTTGTAAAAGTTATTTGAGACGAGATTATTCTTTCAGTTCCTTATAATATTGTTAACCATATCATTGCATTTCATTTCATTTCCTTGGTTTCCGGAACTCAGAATATCGTCTCAAATGCTTTTTTTGAAAGGATTTATAGTTATGATTAAAACACTTCCTAAAGATTTTATTTTTGGTGGTGCTACAGCTGCTTATCAAGCAGAAGGTGCGACTCACACGGATGGTAAAGGCCCAGTTGCATGGGATAAGTATCTTGAAGACAATTATTGGTACACAGCAGAGCCTGCAAGTGATTTTTACCATAAATATCCTGTTGATTTAGAATTAGCTGAAAAATATAGCGTTAATGGTATTCGTATTTCAATTGCCTGGTCTCGTATTTTCCCAACTGGCTATGGCGAAGTAAATGAAAAAGGTGTTGAATTCTACCATAATCTTTTTGCCGAGTGCCACAAACGTCATGTTGAGCCATTCGTGACTTTGCACCACTTTGACACACCAGAAGCTCTTCACTCAGATGGAGATTTTTTAAACCGCGAAAATATAGAACACTTTGTAGATTATGCCGCTTTCTGTTTTGAAGAGTTCCCAGAAGTAAACTACTGGACAACTTTCAATGAAATTGGCCCAATTGGAGATGGTCAATACTTGGTTGGTAAATTCCCTCCAGGCATTAAATATGATCTTGCCAAAGTCTTCCAATCACACCACAATATGATGGTTTCTCATGCACGTGCTGTGAAATTGTATAAAGATAAAGGTTATAAAGGCGAAATTGGTGTAGTACATGCGTTGCCAACCAAATACCCTTATGATCCAGAAAATCCAGCAGATGTTCGTGCCGCTGAGTTAGAAGATATCATCCATAACAAATTTATCTTGGATGCAACCTACCTTGGACACTATTCAGATAAAACGATGGAAGGGGTCAACCACATCCTAGCTGAAAATGGTGGAGAACTTGATCTTCGTGATGAAGACTTCCAATCACTTGAAGCAGCTAAAGATCTGAACGATTTCCTTGGTATCAACTACTACATGAGTGATTGGATGCAAGCCTTTGATGGTGAGACTGAAATCATTCACAATGGTAAGGGTGAAAAAGGAAGTTCTAAGTACCAGATTAAAGGTGTTGGTCGCCGAATCGCACCAGATTATGTGCCTAGAACGGATTGGGACTGGATTATTTATCCTGAAGGCTTGTATGACCAAATCATGCGAGTGAAAAATGATTATCCAAACTACAAGAAAATTTACATCACTGAAAACGGTCTTGGATACAAAGATGAGTTTGTAGATAATACCGTTTATGATGATGGTCGTATTGATTACGTGAAGAAACACTTGGAAGTTTTATCAGACGCAATTGCGGATGGTGCAAATGTTAAAGGTTACTTCATCTGGTCACTTATGGATGTCTTCTCATGGTCAAACGGATACGAAAAACGTTATGGACTATTCTATGTAGACTTTGACACGCAAGAACGCTATCCTAAGAAATCAGCTCATTGGTATAAGAAAGTAGCAGAAACTCAAGTGATAGAGTAATATTACTTGAAAATGTAAAAAATTGTTATCCGATACTTTAGAAAAAGTACAACACTTATTTAGAGCAGGATTTGAAAAGGTATATATTGTTAGTTTCGAAGATTGTCCTATGATTCCTGAGCTTGAAGATACCCCGTTGCTAAAATGTGGTAAATGGTATGTTTCAACTGGAAAAGAGTGGATTTGCCATTCTGATTTAGAGTTACCAGCATTTGAATGGGAATTTTTACAATCACTCGATGTAGAAATACGTGAGACTATTCACTTCGAGGTAAATTATTTGCCTTTCCAATAATAAAAAGAAAGGAATTAGTTGTGACTATCGAATTAAAAAACGAGTATCTTACTGTTCAGTTTAAAACACTTGGTGGTCAACTGACTTCGATTAAAGACAAGGATAGGATAGAGTATCTCTGGCAAGCTGATTCAAATTATTGGAATGGACAGGCGCCTATTCTATTTCCTATCTGTGGTAGTTTACGAAATGATTGGGTTATTTATAGACCTCAAGAAAGACCCTTTTTTACAGGTCTTATTCGTAGACATGGTTTTGTTCGAAAAGAAGAATTTATTCTGGAAGAAGTCAATGATAATAGCGTGACCTTTAGTATTAAACCAAATGCTGAGATGCTTGATAATTACCTATATCAGTTTGAACTGAGAGTTGTTTATACCTTGAATGGTAAATCAATTAGAACCGAATTTCAGGTAACGAACTTGGAAATGGAAAAAACAATGCCTTACTTTATTGGAGCCCATCCAGCATTCAATTGTCCTTTAGTAGAAGGTGAAAACTATGAGGATTATTATATTGAATTTAGTGAGGTTGAGTATTGCTCGATACCAAAGAGTTTTCCTGAGACAGGATTATTAGATTTGCAAGATCGGACACCTTTTTTGGAAAATCAAAAGATTCTCGATTTGGACTACTCACTTTTTTCCCATGATGCCATTACACTTGACCAGCTCAAGTCTCGTAGCGTAACGCTTCGGTCAAGGAAGTCTGGTAAAGGTCTTCGAGTAGATTTTGATGATTTTCCGAACTTGATTCTGTGGTCTACAACTAATAAAAGTCCATTCATTGCTTTGGAACCTTGGAGTGGTCTCTCCACTTCACTTGAAGAAGGTAATTTCTTAGAAGATAAAAGACAGGTAACGAAAATTTCACCTCAAGAAACTTCTAGAAAAATCTATGATACTACTATCCTTAATTAAAATTTGTTATTATTTGATTCTTAAGTAAGATTTGAATACTCTTACCTTGTGATGATAGATTGGTCTTCTCCGTGCCAGTCTTACATCGCAAGGTTTTTAAGTTTTTTGTGGGTCTATGTCAACTGTAGTGGGTGACGAAAAGCTAATATCTAAAGACAGTCTGGTAGTAAAAAAATAAGATTATTTACTACTTCTTGATTTAAAATATTAATTGTCAAATTAAGTTAGACAACAGTCAAATATGATAACGTTATCAGATAATGGAAGTCGACTTCCAATTTGTGAACGTACACAAATTTAGTAACGTTTCGAAATATCCAAATGTTTGTACGTACCAACATATCAAAAATAGAATACATACTCTAATTTAAGATAACACCAATATCAACCGACGTCGGTTGATTCTTCGCAAAACGAAGAATCACAAATACAATTTTTTGAATCTCTTCCAATTGGCACAATATCAAGCGCAATCACTCATTCCAGTGATCTAGACGTGCTTAGAATGGCAATCTCAACATTAAATATAACTTTATTAAATACTAATGATTGCATTAAAAATCACTTTTTGAGATAATTGCTAAAAGAGAGAGGATTATCAAATGGATAACAAAGATATAGAGCTGATTCAACAAATGGAAAACAAATATGACACTTTTATGCCAGTCTTAACTAATTTAATTGATAGTGTTGAAAAATTTAACTCAATTTACAATAACTATATTGAATTAAAAAATTTTTATGGTAGTGAAAAATGGTTTGAATATATGGAAATTGAAAAAATCCCAGTAAAATGTGGTGTTTTAACAGAAGACCAATTATATGATATGATTGGTGATCATAGTGAACTTCTTGGAGTATTACTTGACCTAACTTCAAAAATGTACAAAAATTTTTAAAAAAATAAGCACCACTTGAGGTGCTATTTCTTGCCTGCTGAACTCATTTTTAGTGACTTTTTATATAGTTTTGATTTTGTTTTATTTTGATCTAACTGTAAACCAAATCATCACAAACGCTTATATATCAATGAAGTTTACTGTAAATTTACACTGTTTAAATGCTAGGTTTAATTCTACAAATTTTTTAAATGTTTCGATTTTGAATTTTATTTCAGGTAAATTACTGGAAGAGTAAGTAGACCAGCCTTTAACGTCACTTCCAATTATAGCTAATTCTTTATGAGCATTAATAATTCCCATTGTTGCCAATTTTCCAGGTTCTAAAATTACGACGTAATCACTTAGTTTTTCTTCTAATCGATTTTT
>NZ_JAMRVB010000019.1:0-3169 GCF_023743875.1 Enterococcus italicus | reverse complement strand
GATTGTTCATTGAAAACTGGATAGTGAAGTAAAAAAATCAAAACAAACCGAGAACACCGCGTTGAATGAGTTTTTTAATAAGTTCAATTGCTTATTTTCTTGATTAAGCTTCTATCGCTAGAAGAACTGATCAAAACCCAACCGCAAGGTTGAGAAGGTTAAGTGAATAAGGGCGCACGGTGGATGCCTTGGCACTAGGAGCCGATGAAGGACGGGACGAACGCCGATATGCTTTGGGGAGCTGTAAGTAAGCTATGATCCAGAGATTTCCGAATGGGGGAACCCAGCATCTTTTATAGGATGTTACTTTCCAGTGAATACATAGCTGGTTAGAGGTAGACGCAGAGAACTGAAACATCTAAGTACCTGCAGGAAGAGAAAGAAAATTCGATTCCCTGAGTAGCGGCGAGCGAAACGGGAAAAGCCCAAACCAAGATGCTTGCATCTTGGGGTTGTAGGACTCCGATATGGTAGTCCAACCAGATAGTCGAATGACTTGGAAAAGTCAGTCAAAGAGGGTAAAAACCCCGTAGACGAAATGTGGTTGACACCTAGGAGGATCCTGAGTACGGCGGAACACGAGGAATTCCGTCGGAATCCGGGAGGACCATCTCCCAAGGCTAAATACTCCCTAGTGACCGATAGTGAACCAGTACCGTGAGGGAAAGGTGAAAAGCACCCCGGAAGGGGAGTGAAATAGATCCTGAAACCGTGTGCCTACAACAAGTTAGAGCCCGTTAATGGGTGATAGCGTGCCTTTTGTAGAATGAACCGGCGAGTTACGATTGCCTGCGAGGTTAAGTTGAAGAGACGGAGCCGTAGCGAAAGCGAGTCTGAATAGGGCGAATGAGTAGGTAGTCGTAGACCCGAAACCATGTGATCTACCCATGTCCAGGTTGAAGGTGCGGTAAAACGCACTGGAGGACCGAACCCACGTACGTTGAAAAGTGCGGGGATGAGGTGTGGGTAGCGGAGAAATTCCAAACGAACTTGGAGATAGCTGGTTCTCTCCGAAATAGCTTTAGGGCTAGCCTCGGAAGTAAGAATGATGGAGGTAGAGCACTGTTTGGACTAGGGGCCCTTCTCGGGTTACCGAATTCAGATAAACTCCGAATGCCATACATTCATATCCGGGAGTCAGACTGTGAGTGATAAGATCCATAGTCGAAAGGGAAACAGCCCAGACCACCAGCTAAGGTCCCAAAATATATGTTAAGTGGAAAAGGATGTGGAGTTGCACAGACAACTAGGATGTTGGCTCAGAAGCAGCCACCATTTAAAGAGTGCGTAATAGCTCACTAGTCGAGTGACCCTGCGCCGAAAATGTACCGGGGCTAAACATATTACCGAAGCTGTGGAGTGTACCGTAAGGTACATTGGTAGGAGAGCGTTCTAAGGGCGTTGAAGGTAGATCGTGAGGACTGCTGGAGCGCTTAGAAGTGAGAATGCCGGTATGAGTAGCGAAAGACAGGTGAGAATCCTGTCCACCGAATGACTAAGGTTTCCTGGGGAAGGCTCGTCCGCCCAGGGTTAGTCGGGACCTAAGCCGAGGCCGAAAGGCGTAGGCGATGGACAACAGGTTGATATTCCTGTACCCGTTGGCATTGTTTGAGCAATGGAGGGACGCAGGAGGCTAAGGAATGCAGACGATTGGAAATGTCTGTCCAAGCAACAAGTCTTAGTGAGAGTCAAATGCTTTCACTTTTAAGGACAAGTTGTGATGGGGAGGGAAATAATAGTACCGAAGTTCCTGATGTCACACTGCCAAGAAAAGCTTCTAGTGAGAAGTCAACGGCCCGTACCGCAAACCGACACAGGTAGTCGAGGAGAGAATCCTAAGGTGAGCGAGAGAACTCTCGTTAAGGAACTCGGCAAAATGACCCCGTAACTTCGGGAGAAGGGGTGCTGCTCTAACGAGCAGCCGCAGTGAATAGGCCCAAGCGACTGTTTATCAAAAACACAGGTCTCTGCAAAATCGAAAGATGACGTATAGGGGCTGACGCCTGCCCGGTGCTGGAAGGTTAAGAGGAGTGCTTAGCGCAAGCGAAGGTACGAATTGAAGCCCCAGTAAACGGCGGCCGTAACTATAACGGTCCTAAGGTAGCGAAATTCCTTGTCGGGTAAGTTCCGACCCGCACGAAAGGCGTAACGATTTGGGCACTGTCTCAACGAGAGACTCGGTGAAATTTTAGTACCTGTGAAGATGCAGGTTACCCGCGACAGGACGGAAAGACCCCATGGAGCTTTACTGTAGTTTGATATTGAGTGTCTGTACCGCATGTACAGGATAGGTAGGAGCCGTAGAAATCGGGACGCTAGTCTCGACGGAGGCAATGGTGGGATACTACCCTTGCGTTATGGCCACTCTAACCCGCACCACTAATCGTGGTGGGAGACAGTGTCAGATGGGCAGTTTGACTGGGGCGGTCGCCTCCTAAAAGGTAACGGAGGCGCCCAAAGGTTCCCTCAGAATGGTTGGAAATCATTCGAAGAGTGTAAAGGCAGAAGGGAGCTTGACTGCGAGAGCTACAACTCGAGCAGGGACGAAAGTCGGGCTTAGTGATCCGGTGGTTCCGCATGGAAGGGCCATCGCTCAACGGATAAAAGCTACCCTGGGGATAACAGGCTTATCTCCCCCAAGAGTCCACATCGACGGGGAGGTTTGGCACCTCGATGTCGGCTCGTCGCATCCTGGGGCTGTAGTCGGTCCCAAGGGTTGGGCTGTTCGCCCATTAAAGCGGCACGCGAGCTGGGTTCAGAACGTCGTGAGACAGTTCGGTCCCTATCCGTCGCGGGCGTTGGAAATTTGAGAGGATCTGTCCTTAGTACGAGAGGACCGGGATGGACTTACCGCTGGTGTACCAGTTGTCTCGCCAGAGGCATCGCTGGGTAGCTATGTAGGGAAGGGATAAACGCTGAAAGCATCTAAGTGTGAAACCCACCTCAAGATGAGATTTCCCATTTCTTTAAGAAAGTAAGATCCCTGAGAGATGATCAGGTAGATAGGTCAGAAGTGGAAGTGCAGTGATGTACGGAGCGGACTGATACTAATCGATCGAGGACTTAACCAAAAGAAAAAATGAACTCGAAGAGTTTTGATACTACTTTGCATCCAGTTTTGAGTGAAGAATCACTCAACCAAATAGTGTGGTGGCGATAGCAAGAAGGA
>NZ_JAMRVB010000018.1:0-1763 GCF_023743875.1 Enterococcus italicus | reverse complement strand
TATAGGTCATTTGTCTTCACTCCTTATAATTCTTTTTCGGGAACTATCTTGAGTGTAGCACAAATGACTTTTTTATTTGTCTAGCTTAATTTGACAAACGAAAAATAAAAAAATCTCTTTCAATTGGAGTAAATGCAGCAACTACTTTTCCTATAATTCTTGGATTATCATCCCAATATAATTTTATATCTGGAAATTTTCTTTCTCCGTTTTGATCCTCTTCTATATTTAAAGACTGTAGAAGAAGTCCATCTTCCTCTACAGTGACACATTTTATAAAAGCATTTCCCATAGAAACATTATCTATTGCACAAACTTAACCATCATAATCAGGAGAACTTTGATATTTTATAAGCGCAGTTTGACCATAATGAAATTCTGGTTCCATTGAGTCCCCTTTAATTGGGATGCCTATATCATAATTAACCTGTTTATCCCAATACACAGTACATGTTTCAATATTATCAGTATAACCTTCACCTAAACCTGCAGATAATGCTTGCTCAGTCGCTTGCTTATATGGGATTAAAGAATTTCTAAAATGAATTATGTTTTCTTAAAATAGTTTTCTTCCTTCTGATTTGGAGTTAAACCATTGTTAGCAGAATGGGGATTATAGTTGTTATAGAACTGTTCAATGTATTCGAAACAAGATAATCTAACCTCATCAATTGAGTGATAAGTCCTTCGATTAATTTCTCAATAAGGATGATGAACAGTTTCTAAAATGGGTAAATACGGGTAAGAATGAAAATATCTTATATATTTACCTCGCAGGCAAAGCCCTCGGAGTTGATTTAGTGAAAGTGGTGGAGGGATGAAAAAAGCAAAGGATTTCTTCCTTTGCTCTCTCAATATGTTTATTGTGAAATGTAATCAAGTAGTTTGAACATTGTTTCTTTATTCTCACTTGGAAAATCATTAGTCAAAATATCTTTCGGAGATTGATTCAATGCATTGTTATTCAAAGCATAAGAAGCGTCATTTACGACAATTTCATGTATATCTGTTTTTGTAGGTTCAAAATGAAATTGTAATCCAATTATATTTTTTAGAAGAAAACCTTGATTTTCCAATAAATCACTACTGAACAATAACTCGGCTTCCTTTGGAATCTCAAACATTTCTTCATGCCAATGTAGTGCACTTAATTTTGGTGGAATGTTTTGAATTGAATTACTTTTGAGATAAACAGGTGCCCAACCAACTTCTTTATAAGGTGCTTTTGAAACATCGTATCCTAAAGTTTTAGAAATTTGTTGGGCTCCATAGCAGGCGCCGAATATTGGTATGCTTCTATCAATAAGTTCTTGAATTAATTTACGCTCATCTTTAATCCAAGGCAAATCATCGTTTGGACTCATAGGGCCACCGAGGATGATTAACATATCAGTGTCTTTTTCGTTAGGAAGTATACCGTCAAAATAGTAGGGGTGATAAACATAAATGTCATGACCTCTTTCAAGTGCCCAATCTTTTATGAAACCAGGCCCTTCATTTGGAGAATGTTGTAAGATATTAATCCTCATAATAACACCTTTCTATATCAACGGCAATGTTTTTAACCGCACTTCGCCTGCAATTCACGTTAATTAAAATATTATAACATAAGATAGCAAGAATATATTGAAAAAAACTAATATCGCTGGTCAATGACTGGTGGAGAGAAACCGAATGACAATACTACTAGCGCTGTCAGTTCTTATGATAGGCGTGAATATTTATGAGATTAGGGGTTCTGTTGACTTCTAAATTTGCCTGCG
>NZ_JAMRVB010000017.1:0-1624 GCF_023743875.1 Enterococcus italicus | reverse complement strand
AGCCCCAGCTGGCTATGAGTTTGAAAGCAACAAAGAATACAACTTTACGGTTGAATTACAAACGACGGCCAAAGTGGCAACTGTCTCTGCGACAAATACCCAAAAGACGGGCTCAGTAAAATTAAGTAAAACCGATAGTGATACTGGCAAGGCGTTAGCAGGTGCAACGTTTAGCATCTTTAAGAAAGATGGTACTGTTGTAGCAAAAGATTTGGTGACAGAAGCTAATAGTGAATTGAATTATAGTGGTCTAAAACCAGGCGACTATTACTTTAAAGAAACAGCAGCCCCAGCGGGTTATGAATTTGACAAAGATAAGAAATACGACTTCACCGTTGAATTACAAACAGAAACGAAAGTCGCAACGGTTTCCGCAACCAATGCACAAAAAACTGGTTCTGTTGAATTAATCAAATTGGATAGCGATACGAATAAAGTATTGGTGGGCGCTACCTTTACGTTATATGATGCCAAGGATAAAGCTATCAAAGAAGGATTAGTAACAGATAAAAAAGGGAAGATTTCTGTTGATAATTTGAAACCAGGAAGCTATTACTTCAAAGAAACAGCAGCCCCAGATGGCTATGATTTTGATAGTACTACTAAATATCCGGTAATTTTAGGATTGCAAGTTGATAACAAACCAACACCAGGTACGGTTGTGGTAGGTAATGCACAAACGAGTGGATCAATTCAATTAGTGAAATTGGATAGTGACACGGAAAAACCATTACCAGGTGCAACGTTCGATTTGTATAATGCAGAGAATGAAAAAATCAAATCTTCATTAACAACTGATGATAATGGTACGATTACAGTTAAAAACTTAAAACCAGGAAGTTACTATTTTGTGGAAACAGCAGCGCCAGCCGGTTATGAATTTGATAAAGATGCGAAATATGTTGCAAACTTACCATTGCAAACGACAGAAAATAAACAAGCTGTAAAAGTAACAGCTGAAAATGCCCAAAAGACAGGTTCAGTAGTTTTAACGAAGACGGATAGTGATACGGATAAAGTCTTAGCAGGTGCAACCTTTGAGTTATTTAAAGCAGATGGCACAGTTGTAGCAAAAGTTTTGAAGACAAATACTAAAGGACAAATCACCTATGAAGGTTTGAAACCAGGAAGCTATTACTTCAAAGAAACAATTGCTCCAGCAGGCTATCAATTAGATAAAGATAAAAAATATAGCTTTACTGTTGAATTACAAACAACAAACAAAGTTGCAAATGTATCGGTAATCAATACAAAAATTCCTGCAAAACCAATCAACAATCAACCAAATAATGGCCATAAATTACCAAATACTGGTCAAAAAACGGCTACATGGATGACGCTTCTCGGTGTATTCTTAATCGTAGTTGTCGCAGAAATTTGGGTGGTTAAGAGAAAAATCAACTAGTCCAAATTACTATTGGTTATAGTTGCAAAATGAAGTAAGTGAACAACTAAAACTAATTATCAAGATGACTTATTTTAATAGAAACAATGTATTAAAGTGATAAATAATATAAAAAAGATATTAGAAAAGATAACATTTTGAACTGTTTCCCCACAACGACAGACCGTGAGGCTAACCTTTTTGGCTCTTTGTCAATTGCTGTTGTTTTGCTCAAATCGT
>NZ_JAMRVB010000015.1:0-1447 GCF_023743875.1 Enterococcus italicus | reverse complement strand
GAAAAACAATAGAAAAGACACCTTGAAATCCTTTAGAATTAATTTGACGAACCAATCCAAAAGGAGGAATCAAGATGTCTCACACTCAGCTTATCAAAGAAATGTTGGATATTCTAGACTTATCGATTACTTTTTCCGAAAACTGTCTCACAAAAGAAAAATACAAAGGACAAATCTGTCATATTTATCATGGAAGTTTGACCTACACCGCCCAAGAATGTATTCATTGTAACCATAAAATTGCTTCAGATATTGTACGTTGGGGAACCACAACCGTCCGGTTGTTAATGAACGATGTTTCTGAATACCGTACATACCTTGAACTAAAAAAACAACGCTTCAAATGTAAAGCTTGTCAGCGGACATTCGTTGCGGATACTTCTGTTGCGAAAAAGCACTGTTTTATCAGTGAGAAAGTCCGCTGGTCTGTTGTGACTCGTTTAAAAAGGAATACCTCAATGACTGAGATTGCCGCTCAAAAAAATCTGTCTGTCTCTTCTGTTTACCGTATTATGAAGCGGTTTTATCGTCCATTAAATCCTTTTCGAACAACGTTGCCTAAGGTGCTTTGTTTTGATGAATTCAAATCCGTCCGGGGTGTTTCAGGTGCCATGAGTTTCATCATGATGGATGGAAAAACACACCGCCTATTGGACATTGTCGAGAATCGGCAACTGCCTTTTCTAGAACGTTACTTTTGTCATTTTCCAAGAGAAACGCGCGAAGCGGTCGAATGGATTGTGATCGATATGTACGCCCCTTATGTGTCGTTAGTTAAAAAGATGTTTCCAAACGCTCAGCTGATCATTGATCGGTTTCACATTGTCCAGCATATCAGTCGTACTTTTCGCAATCATCGAATCAAAGAAACGAACCACCTGTTAAAGAGCAAAGAACAAAAACTATACCAGCTGGGCAAACAACTAAAAAGATACTGGAAACTCCTTCAAAAAGACGAAAGTAAGCTTGATTATACTCGGCACCTTTGGCGGTCTGGCTTCAAAACACATTTAACAGAAACCGAGATTGTCGATCGCCTACTGAAGGGATGTCCTGCTTTGCGTACGGGCTATCAGTTATACCAAGACTTTCTTTATGCTGTAAGGAAGCGAGACCACGCATCGTTTGAAGAACTGCTTACCAACAACGACGTACTTCCCGATGGGTATCGGACAACCTTAAGAACATTCCAGAAATTTCTTCCACAAATCAAGAATGCTTTAAAACAACGTTATTCAAATGGGCCGCTAGAATGCCTAAACAACCATATCAAAGTGTTAAAACGAAATGCCTATGGCTTTCGTAGCTTTTATAATTTCAAGTTGCGTATCATGATTCGTCACGGTAGTGCATTGCTTTTAAACTAAAAAGGATCAAGAGGAAATAATCCTCTTGATCTCCAATAATTCTAAGATTTCTCTTCACCAACATCATTTGACAAAGAGCC
>NZ_JAMRVB010000014.1:0-1598 GCF_023743875.1 Enterococcus italicus | reverse complement strand
GGGGGTGCGGACATAATCCTGGACCAAAAATGAACTCAGGAGGAATGCCCGTATGTTTTCCCACGAAGAACGTGTAAAAGCAATTCAGTTATTTTTAAAGTACGATTATTCCTATGCAGCTACCATTCATGAATTAGGCTATCCGTCAGTTGGCGCACTTCGCAAATGGTACAAGGAATATTTGATATCTGGAGAGCTTCATTCGAATTACCAAAAAAAATCAAAGTATTCTGAAGAACAAAAACAAATAGCTGTGAATCATTATTTTGAATATGGACAGTGCTATGCAAGGACGATTCGACTGCTTGGTTACCCTAATCGAGAGTCTTTACGGCAATGGTGTGAAGAACTAGCGCCCGGGGCTAGAAAACTTAGGAAAAGTGCGGTACAGTTAAACCAAGATCAAAAAGATGACGTGTTGAGAAAGTTTTACAAACCTCGAACCAATAGAAAAAAGTTAGCTAAAGACGAAGGCATCAGTCGAGGATCGCTTTACCAATGGAAAAATACGTTTCTTGGAAAGGATTTCCCATTTCGCATGACTTCAAAAAATCAAGGCAACCAAAAAGAATTACTTTTAAAAGAAGTGGAAGAATTACAAAAACAAGTACACCAATTACAACTCGAAAAAGCATTGCTAGAGGGAGCTGCTGAACTGCTAAAAAAAGAAAAAGGCATCAATCTTCTTTATCTATCAAATCAAGAAAAAACGATATTGATTGATGCTCAACGAAATCGATTTACGTTGAAGGAGCTGCTTCAACAACTTAAGTTGTCTAAAAGTAGCTATTTTTATCAAAAAAAGGCACTTGAGAAACCAGATAAATATGTTGAAGAACGTCAATTGATCATGACTATTTTCAACAGTAACTTCTGTGCTTATGGTTACCGCAGAATTCACCAAGCTTTAAAAAACATGGGGAAAAGCCTATCTGAAAAAGTCATACGTAGATTAATGCTTGAGGAAAATTTGATGATTAAATTTTCTAAGCGAAAAAAATACTCTTCATATGTTGGAGAAATTACTCCTGCACAACCAAATCTTTTGAATCGTAATTTCAAAGCAGAAAAACCAAATGAAAAATGGTTAACAGATATTACTGAGTTTAAAATTCCTGTAGGAAAAGTTTATTTATCCCCACTTGTTGATTGTTATGATGGAGCTATTATTAGCTGGACCATCGGAACAAAGCCTGATTCAGAATTAGTGAATACTATGCTAGATACTGGGATAGCTACCTTGCAAGATCAAGAATACCCGATTATTCATTCGGATCGTGGTGCTCACTATCGATGGCCAGGTTGGATCGAACGAATGAACAAGGCAAACTTGCCTCGTTCTATGTCTAAAAAGGGGTGCTCGCCAGATAACTCAGCGTGTGAAGGTTTCTTTGGACGTTTAAAGAATGAAGTGTTTTATCAACGTGACTGGAAAAACACAACAATCAATCAGTTTATCGATCAGGTAGATGACTATATCCATTGGTACAATAATCAACGAATCAAGTTATCTTTAGGAGGACTAAGTCCACTTCAATATCGGAAGAAACAAGGATTTATTTGTTAAAAAAGGTCCAGAAAAACATCCGCACCCCCTT
>NZ_JAMRVB010000013.1:0-1444 GCF_023743875.1 Enterococcus italicus | reverse complement strand
ATGGGAAGTGCTTCGGCATTTCCTTTTTTGTGTTATTAAATAATTTCGCAAAGATTCTGTTGAATCATGACACGTTTACGAAGATTACGGAACGTCCTAAAGCCAAAAGCAATTCGTTTGATGACCTTGATTAAATTATTCTTCCCCTCTAATTTCCCGTTAGAGTAAGGAAATTTAAGGGAGTTGATGATTGCTTTTTTATGCTTGTTCAGATAGAGGATTGCTTTCTTAAATCCAGTGTCTAATGTAGCTGGCAAGTCATTGATTATTTCAAAGAAGGTTTTGAAATTCTTGGCATCAAAAGCAGTTAATAAATCTTGATAGACTTCATAGCTTTCCCTCAACTGGCTATTCACTGATAATAAGTAATCTAAAACCTCTGATTCAGTCATGTATTTCCTTTGGAATAGTGGGTATTGCTTGAAGGACGTGTAATTAATCTTCGCGTTTTTCTTGAGTATAGTCCGCCAATATTTCTTCAATTTACGATAGTCTTTCATAGCCTGTGGATTACTTTTCTTTAATTGATTCATTGCTTGAATCCTTTGTTTATTGATAGCTCTCGTCAATTGTTGGATCACATGAAAACGATCAATCGATACTTGTGCTTTCGGGAAAATAATCTTAGTGATAGCGCCGTAGGCGGCATTCATGTCCATAACTATATGCGTGACTCGCTTTCTAGCTTCAAAACTAAAATGCATGAAATACGCCTGCAGTTTAAAGTTTCGGCGATCATCAAGAATATCAACTATCTTACCAGTATCGGCATCACTGATAATAAAGCACATGGCACCTTCACAATCACTGGTCCCTTTAAATTCATCAATCAGTAAATGTTTGGGCAGGTAATTTGGTTTTAAACGTGGTTCTTCAAAGAACGAATCTAATACCCTTTCAACCGTTTTTGAGGAAACTGAGTAACTTTTGGCGATATCCTTCATGGAGACTTTCTTTTTTAAGTCAACGGCAATGGCAAACTTCAAAGGTTGTGCGATATAGCAGTTTTCTGCCACATAGTAAGTATTCGCTGAGAAGGTATGGCGACAGTCCTTGCAAAGAAACCGCTGTTTAAATAAATGGAGATAAGTAGGCACTTCTTGATAAGGGATTAATTGAATCCAACTGTCTTTGTACGCATGACGAATGATATTCTTAAACCCACAAAGCGGGCAGCAGTCGATTTTGTAGGTTAAAACACCTGTAAAGACATTGGCCATTCGGCCATGAATTTTTTTCTTAGATACAGCGTCTTTAGAGAAGCTGATATTGTCATCTTTGATATTTAGAATCTGTTTAATGATTTTGTCTAGCCTTTCGTCTTTTTCTTTGATATTCTTAATTATGGACATTTGGTTTTCCTCCTATGATTGGGTTCTGCGATTTAATTATAGGACAACCAAATGTCTTTTTGTTATAAAAAAATATTTGATGTCACTACTCT
>NZ_JAMRVB010000012.1:0-1363 GCF_023743875.1 Enterococcus italicus | reverse complement strand
CATATCTTCAATTTGGTCCTGATGGACTACTTCGTAGTCGAAAAAATAAAGTTTATTCTGTTCAAGAGAAGCTGAATGCGATAGAGTTATATTTGACTAATGAAATGTCCACTCGTGAAGTTGCGAATTCAATAGGATTAAATAATCCTGCTTTAATCTCCGCGTGGCTTACCAAATATAGAACTAATGGTATTGATGGACTTTCAAATGCAAAAGGGAGACCATCCAAAATGCCTGAAGAAAAAAAGAAAAGTATAAATAAAACAAAGAACGTAAATCTCGATAGAGAGAATCAAACTACTGAAGATCGCATCAAAGAACTCGAACAAGAAAACTATATGCAACGACTGGAAATTGCCTATTTAAAAGAACTAAGGAGTTTACAGAAGCGAAAAAGCCAACAAAAAAAGAATTAACGAAAATCGCCTGTGAGCTCCAAAAATCATTTCATATAAAGGATATATTGTCGTTTATCGGCTTAGCTAAAGCCACTTTCTATCATTGGAAAAATCGTTTAGACGAAGTAAATCTAGACCAAGATCTGATTAATGAGATTAGGGATATATTTGAAGGAAATTATGAAGCTGTAGGATATCGTTATATTAATCAAGAGTTACGTGCTAGAGGGAAAGTTGTTAATCACAAAAAGATTCAAAGATTAAAAAGAGAAAATAATATACAATGTAAAGTTTTTACACGTAAATCTAGAAAGTATAATTCTTATAAAGGAACCGTAGGTACTACTGCGAAAAATAAAATTCGTAGAAGATTCCATACAACAGTTCCTCACCAAAAAATTACTACAGATACAACAGAATTTAAATATTATATCAAAGATAATGCTGGGAATATGCAAGTAAAAAAACTCTATTTAGATCCATTTATGGATATGTTTAATAGTGAAATTCTAAGCTATCGAATTTCTACATCACCAAATGCAAAAGCTATTATGGAGGGATTAGAAGAGGCTATCCAGATTACAAGTGATTGTCCATTTCGCAGAACCTTTCACTCAGATCAAGGATGGGGCTACCAAATGAAAGCCTACGTCAGGCGATTAAAGTATAAACAAATCTTTCAAAGCATGTCCCGCAAGGGAAACTGCTTAGATAATTCTTTAATGGAAAACTTCTTTAGCATTTTGAAACAAAGTATGTATTATGGAAAAGTATTTCATTCTTTTGAAGAATTGAAATTAGCTATCCAAAATTTTATACATTATTATAATCATAAACGGCGTAAAGCAAAGTTAAATTGGCTTTCTCCCGTTGAATATCGTTTAAAATATGTATCGTAGCGCTCATCTTACTAACGCGCTGCCGCTTGTTTAAACTTTATTTTATACTGCAGAAGAAATTCCCTT
>NZ_JAMRVB010000011.1:0-4807 GCF_023743875.1 Enterococcus italicus | reverse complement strand
GTCCTATTCACAAACTAACGCTCAGAGGATTACTGATCTACTAGGGTTCAGTTTTGACAAACGAGGTAGACCAATTGGAATTCACAAAGAAAGCGCCTGTATCGGTTGATACGGGCGCTACTTCGTTTAATACAGATTATGTCGACTAAGATTTTAAATAACTATTTAATTAATTTGTGATTGGTTTCTTAAAAGAGAAAAATTTCAAAATATAAAAATGTATATTATAAAAATAATAATATTGGTCTTCCATCTATATTTTTATATTAACTAAACTTATAATATAAATAATAAGAGCGCTATCTTTTTTTCATTTATCATACTAATTACATTAATTGAAAAAAGTTAGGAGGAGAAATTTATGTTCGAATATATTTCATCAAAATTAAAAAAGAGACGATTAAACAAAGCAGAAAGATTAAGAGAAAAAAATAATTTACTAAGAAAAAAAGGTAAAGATCCTTTAAAAGGATGGGGAAAAATGATTAACACTGGATATGGTGGAATAAATTCAATGAATAGAGATGGTGGGGCAGGTGCTAAACCTCGAAGTAGTGAAATAGATAATAAACAATATTTTTTAGAGGAACAAAAAAATACTAGGAAAAAATAATAAAAAAAGAAAATGTTTTGAAAAAAGCAGTCGAAGAAATTAATTTAAAAATTGAAGATATGGACTTAGAAATCTTACAAGGGCGATACGGTCGCAAAGTTGTTCAAGTTGAAATTCATAATAATTGGACGGTACACCGAGCAACAAAAGAAAATGCGGAATATGTTGAAAGTATTACGACTCATGATTTGTTGAATGGAGAGTAAAAATGAATAAATTTGTAAATTGGTATAAGAAGCTGAATGCTGTTGGTCGTGTATTATTAACACTTGTTTTATTAGGGGTGTTTAACTGGGTATTATCGTTACTCTTTCATACTTTATTCGACTGGTTAAGTATTCTTTATTATGGGGGATACGCCTTGTTAATCCTTGGTGTTTTAAAACTTAATTTACGAACGAGTATTTCATGGGTGATTTATTGGCTTACTCCTTTTATTGCGTGGAACTTATCTTCAATTTATGTCCATCATAATTTTAAAGGCTTCCAAACCATTATAATTAGTTTGTTATCAACGTTCGCTTTTTCAGTTATGTTGCTCGCCCTATCTGAGGCATTTAAAGAGTCAAAAGGAGATGGAAACAATGGATAATAAATGTAAATTACTAACTATCCTTTGGGGGATTGGTTTATCTTTGGTTATAGTTCCTAGTTTGTATACTATAACCTCATATTTCATGCTACAGTTTTGTTAGATCAAATTGATTTTGGTTAGTTTTATTTGGATTTTTAGTTGTTGCCGAAGGCAACTTCTGAGACAGATCTTAAGCACAAAACCTCCACTAATTTTTGGTGGAGTGTAAGTGCGCATTGACCTAAAAATTCAGTTAGTCAATGATTCTGATTAACTATTTTTTTAACTTTCTTTTTACATGAGCGAAGCGAATTTTAACCAACACGCCTGACGAAAAAAGAGTACAAGTTCATGAAAGTGATCTGTACTCTTTTTTAGCACGAATCTATCAATTTTTCGTAAGAAAAATTTGGTGGGTATAAGTGCGCCCTTAGTAAAAATCGCTAAGGGAATATTTTTCAAATTAACTTTATAGAAACGCACCCCTCATTTTTAAGGGCGCACTTATACGCAGTAACTTTGTTACTTCGTTATTGTGCGATAAAACTTAAATAGTTTAAGTTTTATCGTCAAGCGTGTTTTGATAAAACTCACTTCGTTCGTGTGATGATGTCTGCATATTTTTTTATATTTCTTAAATACTCGTGATGAGCTTTTAATTCTTCAAGAGATAATTTAAATAAATCAATTTGATTCATATTTGATAATTGCTTTAGTAAATTTGTTTGTAGGTTTGTTAAATCATTTTTATCTAGTTCGTTGTTTAAAACATAGTTCAACATTTTGGCATAAATTGATGCTGAAAATTCGTTAATGATTTCAATTTCAAACGTCTTCTCATAATCTAATTTCATGATTTTATCCTCCTGGTTCCGAGTTTCGCTTTGCTCAACTAAACATTTTATTTTAATTAAACAGACTACGCTAGTTTAATCAAAATAAAACGTGCAATTAGCATTACATCAATGCTTCTAAAAGGTTCTTATTTCCATTCTACGGTTCATTTATTAGATTTTGGCAATCAGATTCAACTAGAGATAACAGTAAAGGCGCCTATTTTTCGTTTTAAGAGGTTTTATCTGATAATCAGCTATTTATACTAATAAGATAATGAAACGCCTGAAACGAGCTGCTAAGTGGCTTAAAATTAGTTTTGAATGGACTCATCAAAAAAACATAAAGAATAGGGGATTGATCTTACTTTTTTACCTAAGGGTTGTTAGGGCTTGCCCTGACCGCCTGTAAGGCGCCTGATTGCTTACTAAGCGTATTTATCTAGCCAAACAGTTAAAACAGGATAGGCGAGCAATTAAAGCTATCCAAAGTCATTCCTAAAAGAGGGGTTGATCTTTTCTTTTCGCGAGTGAACGAAGTGAACGCTGCAAGTACAATGTGAGCGTGCTTTTCGCTCACTCCTTTTTTATTTTGGGAGTAAAGGGTATAGATTGTCGAGGTCGATAATCTAACTTTGAATACTAAAGAATCGGCCTATATCCTATATATTGTTTAGCCCTCTGTTTTTTTTTAAATTGTTACGCGTACGCGCGCGTATTTATATTTATCTTATATATTTTAAATCTTTTAAATCTTTTAAACCTTTTGCGCGCTTAAAAATGTAATGTTTACAGGTGTTTCCTCGTTTATACCGATAGGAAAAACTGTTTATACCGATAGGAAAAACTGTTCATACCGATAGGAAAAACTGTTCATACCGATAGGAAAAACTGTTCATACCGATAGGAAATCTTTTATGTTTTATCGGTATGGTGTACAATAAAACCATAAAGAACTGTTTCGGCTAAAAGTTGTTCTCTATGGTTAATAAAAAAACGCAAAGGAGCAGATTTTTAATGTCAAATATACCAGAAAATACTAACTTACAGCAGATAACTTTATTTGAAAAAAGAAAAATTGTCGAACACAATGATCTAATCACTAGTGTTGCTAAAATGGACAAAGTTCCTTTGAAAATATTCGAGTTAGCAGTCTCTTGCATTGATATTAATAATCCACCAAAAGATAATATTATTTATTTGTCGAAAAAAGAACTCTTTTCTTTTTTTAAGGTGGTAGATAATGATAAGCATAGTAGATTCAAAGAAGCTATTGAAAAAATGCAAAAACAGGCTTACTTTCAAATACGTGAAAAAATAGATAAAGGATTTGAATTTGAAAGTATTATTCCAATTCCATATATAAAATGGAACGATTATGATGATGAAGTAACTATCCGATTTGATATTGCTATTATGCCGTATCTCATAGATTTAAAACAAAATTTTACTCAATATGCACTATCTGACATTATGGAATTGAATAGTAAATATTCAATTATTTTATACAAATGGCTTTCTATGAATTATAACCAGTATTTACATTATAAAGATAATGGTGGTAGAAGATTTGAACAATTAGAAGCATATCGGAATCCATCTATTTCTATTCCAGACTTGCGAAGTTTGACCGACACAGTGAATGAATACAAAGAAATGAGTAATTTTACGCGAGAACTATTAAATAAGCCGATAGAGGAAATTAACAAAAATACGCATTTCAATGTTGGGTATGAAAAAATAAAAAAAGGGCGCTCAATTGATTCTATTCAATTTCATATCAGCAAAAAAGTTGTTGCACCTATATCTTATAAAGAGGAACAACAGGATAAAATATATCTCGAAGATAAAGTAACAAGAGAACGGACTCAACAGGATATATTTGCTCAAGCTGTGCAAAGCAAATATACTACCATTCTTCTGGAAACAATGTTGATAGGATATAAAGATGTTCAAAATTTAGAAACAATGTCAGGGTTGCAAAAAGTTGTTTATCCTTTATACGATGACTTGAAAAAGCTAAGAGGATTAAATGGTGTAACGGAACATTTGGAGTATGTTAGAGCAAAGCAAGTCGGATATTCCAACAGAAATATTGTTAAATACTTAAAGGTATCCATTGAGCAATATCTACCTATTGTAAAAAGGCAGGACCTAGATAATGAATGAAAATCTAAAAACAATTAAAGAATTGGCAGAAGAAATAGGCGTTAGTAAAACTGCTATAAATAAAAAGGTTACAATCGAAAACCGAAAAACTTGGTTTACGAAAATCGGAAATCGGTTTGTGATTAATGAAGTCGGTCAAAAAGCTATAAAATATATGTTTTTAGAAAATATCGAAAACCAAAAATCGAAAACCAAAAACCAAAATCGCAAACTGAAATCGCAAAATGAAAACCTTGAAAATAAGAAAGAACCTACAGGTGAATACAAATATTTATTAGAAATAATTGACTATCAAAAAGAGCAAATAAAAGATTTGAAATATAGTCAAACGGAGCAATTTAAGCAGTTAAGTAGCATGCAAAATCTACTAGATCAACAACAACAATTGGCGCTACAAGATAAAAAGCTACTTGAAACCTACAAAGAAGAGAACGAGCAGCTAACTGCTCGTTCATTGCCTGCTATCCAAAAAGAGCAGCAGGCACAAGTAGAACTGGAGCGGTTAAAAGACGAAGTGCATTTTTTACAAGAACAACTGGCAAAGAAAGAGCGCAAAAAGTGGTATCATTTTTTTAAAAAATAAGCGATAAAATAACAAGTTCCCTCTGGTATTGTTTC
>NZ_JAMRVB010000010.1:0-8220 GCF_023743875.1 Enterococcus italicus | reverse complement strand
CTATCTCTTTTTTCTATCTTTTTTTACAAAAAAAGTGTCAGTAGAAAATCTGTAGATTTTCCACCAACACTAAATATTGTAGAATCAAAAATCAGAACTACTGGATGTAGTTCTGATTTTTGGTTCTCTTATTGTATGCCTAGTATTTAAGACTCTGATTCAAATTTTGAAAAAGGAAAATTACTATTATAATTAAAAGCGTCACTTTTGTATATTACAAATACTAACTATTACCTATAAGTGTCTCACTACTTTTTGGCAAGCGCACATAGTTCAATAATAGTGAGCTCAAAACAACAGTAATTGAGCTAATTGCCATTGCAAGACCAGCTAACTCTGGAGATAGTGTAAATCCAAGTGCTGAGAATATACCCGCTGCGACTGGAATACCTATCACGTTATATATGAAAGCCCAAAATAAGTTAATCAAAATCCGACTATATGTTTTTCGTGCTAATACTAAAGAAGTTACAACATCCATCAAATCATTTTTGACTAGTACAATACCTCCAGATTCAATTGCAATATCACTCCCCGATCCCATAGCAATACCTACTGTTGCCGTGGATAATGCAGGGGCATCATTGATTCCATCACCTACAAAGGCGACTGCTCCTTTTTCTTGCAACTTTCTAATATGTTGTGCTTTGTCCCCAGGCATAACATCTGCTATGACCTCGTCAATCCCAATATCATCTGCTATGGCTTGTGCGACCAAACGGTTGTCCCCAGTTAACATTACAGTGTGAAATCCTGATTTTTGCATTGCCCTGATAGCAGCTTTAGAGCTGGACTTAGGTGCATCTTGAATCCCAATTAAAGCAATTATTTGACCATCGTAACCAACTAATACCACAGTTTTCGCCTGCGCCTGTAAAGATGTCATTTTAACCTTAAGATCATCTGTCATGTTAAAGTCATCGGATAAACGATCATTACCAATAAAAGCCTGCTTACCATCAATCAAAGCTTGTACCCCTTTACCAGAAATAGCAGTGAAATTTTTAGCTACGGCAGGAGTAATTTTCTTGTCCTTTGCTTCATTAATTACTGCTAAAGCTAATGGGTGTTCTGATGAATCCTCAAGTCCAGCAGCGATTCGCAGAATCTCGTTCTCACTAATTCTTCCGATAGAGATAATATCGGTCACTTGTGGTTTGCCAACAGTAATTGTTCCAGTCTTATCCATGACGACGGTTTTTATATCGTGGGTCGCTTCAAGAACCTCAGCATTTTTTATCAAAATTCCCAGTTTAGCAGCACGTCCGGTTCCAACCATCAATGCTGTTGGAGTTGCGATCCCTAATGCACATGGACAAGCAATAATCATAACTGATACCGAAAATATCATCGCAGTGACAAGAGTTGATCCTAGAAACACATACCATACAATAAAAGTTAAAATTGAAATCATTAAAACTATAGGTACAAAAATATTTGAAATCCGATCAACAGTTTTTTGTATAGGTGCTCGGGAGTTTTGTGCATGACGAACCATTTCAGCAATATTTGACAACATGGTATCAGCCCCAACTTTGGTAACTTCGAATGTAAATGACCCAGTGTTATTAAGGGTTGCTCCAATTACATTATCGCCAGGGCCCTTTTCTACAGGCATGGATTCTCCAGTTACCATAGATTCATCTAATGTAGAAGTTCCTTCAACAATTTGGCCATCAACAGCAACTTTTTCACCTGGTTTGACGCGGATTAAATCACCTACAATAATTTCTTCAATAGGAAGTTTAATAAACTCACCATCACGCAGAACTTCTGCATCTTTTGCTTGCAAACCCATCAATTTGTCAACAGCAGATGAAGCTGAAGCTTTCATACGTTCCTCAAAATATGATCCTAACAAGATTAATGTAATAATAACAGCAACAGCTTCGAAATATGTTTCATTTGGACGAGCAAACATAGCGTAAATACTGTAAACATATGCAATAGTTGTGCCTAATCCAACAAGCGTGTCCATATTGGCATGATGATTTTTGAACGAAGCGACTGCAGTACGCAAGAATGGCAATCCTGAGAACCAGTAAACTAATGAGCCAAAGGCAAACAGAATCCAAACACCATATTTATCGCCTCCAAGCATGGAACCGCCAAAGCTCATAAACATATTGATAAGCAATGGGACTGATCCGATGACACCTATGATAAAACGATTTTTTATTGACATAAAGTATCTCCTTTTGTAACTATATTAAAAATAGTTTTTTATTTAACTGAATAGCTCCCCAGGATCATTTTCATACCGCAAGACCAATTATGACGTCCTTTTTCAACTGGAGTGAAATTAAAAGTGACAGATTCATTTAAGGGTAAATTTCGAAGTTCTCCATTGAAGATAATTTGCTGAGCACAACCTTTATCAGAGACACGAGTAAAAGAGACTTCAGCTGGCTCTCCAGCTTTTAACTTAAATTTACTAGGAGAGTAACCTCCGTCAACAACTACTTCTACTTTATTATTAATTTTTGATCCGAACATTTTATATCCTCCTTAGGGTATATTAGTATTTAATTTGTGATTCTATTTGATGATGATTTTTCCATGGAACATATTCATCCCACATGAATATATAAACTCGCCTGACTTAGATGTATCAATCAAAATAGACACATCCTGATTGAGTGGTAAATCCGCATCCACTCCAAAATCTGGAAAAATAACTTTTTCAAGACAAGATGAGGCATCTTTCCGGTTAAAGATCAAGTTAACTGGGACATCTTTTTTTAAATTTAAGACTGCTGGATTATATCCTCCATTTACCACAATAGTAGCTGTTTGTCCATCAGAACTGATAACGGCAGTTTCCTGATGGACCTCATGTTTGCCAAAGAACCACCATCCAATAAAAGCAATTAGAGTCAATCCAATAATAAGTACGATAATTTGAGACATGTTATTCTCCTTTTCTAATTATTATCACAACAATTTAATCTGTTTATACAATCACAAGTTACTTCGTCAACAACATTTTTGCTACTTAGTTTTTCGCTGATAGCTTCTTTATTTTCAGCAGTAATACTACTCGCGTCAATCATTTCTAAAATAACATTGGCATGTTTATGTGCACAAATTTTATTCAAAAAAGATAGTGTCATTTGGCAAATCGCTTCATCTTCAGAACAAGTTGCAATATAGACATATTTACGACCATCACGACTGTTTTTTAATAATCCTTTTTTAATTAAACGCGCTAAAAATGTTTTTATTGTGGAAGGGCTCCACTGATAAGTTTCACTAAGCTCACGTCCAATTTCATCTGCTGTAGTACTCCCTAGAGACCAAACGACACGCATAATAACTAACTCACTGTCCGAAATATTTAATTCTTTTAATATTTTAGGATCAGAAGGTAATTGGCTCATTAGTACTTCATTTGAATTACTTTGATGTTTATTTTCCATGATTTCTCCTCTCAATTTTTATGGTATGACCAAAGTCTACACTTGTAGATTTAATTTGTCAACCAAAAATTTACATTTGTAGATGATAAATTTAATAGAGAAGAAAAACTTTTTTTCGTTTAGTCATATAAGGTTGATTACGAATTAACATATTGCTGATATTAGATAATCATCTATGCTACTACACAAAATAAATTTTTAGTAGCAGGTTAAATTTATTTATTTATATTTCAATCTATTCAGTAACAACGTGTTCAGTTAAATTTTCAATATCATTCTTTCTGAAAAATGATATTGTTAAAATAATGATAGATATTAATGCTAGAGTTGTTTTGGACAGAAATAAAATTTTTGTAAAATATGTTGTTTTTACCAGAAAGGACTGACTCAGGAAAAACCAAGCTGACTAAGGTATGTTAATATCTTAGAATCAAATATTCACGGTGAATATAAAAAACGACTGGTTATGATTCTAAAATTGCTGTTGCAGGATATTAGAAGATTGCCCATGGAGTAACTAGTTACTAAATAGAGAAAAAATAATCGAAGATTCTTAGCGGAAGTGATTGTGATGCTTCAAACCACGCTTCTAGATATACTCTCTAAATCTAAGGGCTCAAAGGGAAGTCTGTGAAGAGCGAGAGGGAGGAGACATGGTGAGATTCATTTAATATAAGATCCATATGTGTCATTTTTCTACCTACTAATGGCAAAGAAATTTATCGTTAAACGAAAAAAACAAGTGATAAAAAATCACTTGCTTAAGAAGAAAGTTCGTTATTACTGTTTAAAATTTTCAGATTTCGTTTGAAATGGTAGGTTAAAAAAAGAGAACGCACATATAGATCCAAGCCGATTGCCAACCACACTCCAGCAATCCCTAAACCCATTATACTCCCTAAAAGTATTACACCTAGTATTCGTGTGATCCACATCCCAAATGCGGTGCTATATAATGGGGTTTTAGTGTCTCCCATTCCTTGGAGTACTCCTGCTAATATTAGACTGATAGCTAATCCTGGTTGATTAAAAGCGTCAATTTTGAGTGCAATGACAATTTGATTGATTGCCTCAGCATCTGTGGTAAACCAAGGTGCAATATATGGCGTACCAAAAAACAATCCTATACCTAGAATACTTAAAACAATAACACCGTATTTAACCGCATAAAGTGCAACACGTTTTGTTTCAGCATAGTCTTTTTTTCCAATACTATTTCCTGCTAAAGTTGCTGCAGCAGTAGCTAACCCATAGGCTGGCATATAGACAAAACTTTCAATGCTGCCTGCGATGGAGTGAGCTGAATAAGTTTTTGCGCCAATTGCTACGATCACTCCAAAATACAAAACTTGCCCTAACCGCATCACTAAACGTTCTAATGCAGCAGGAAACGATAGTTTTAATAATTCTTGATAATTACTTCGTTGAAAGATTGAGAGTAAAGGGAAAGAAAGAACAGATAAATGTACTTTTCGATATAACAAAATAGTACCTAGTAATCTCGCAACTAACGTTCCTATTGCTGTTCCTACTACACCCAAAGCTGGTATAGGTCCTAAACCAAAAATCAGAATATAATCTAGGGAAATATTTAGAATATTCGTGATAAGTCCAATTTTCATAGGAGTTTTCGTATCACCTATCGCCCTTAACATACTTCCTAATATAATCATTGTGGCAATAGCCACCGATCCGCCACCTACTATACTAAAAAATTGTAAGGAATAGTTAAGTGTTTGTTTTGTTGCACCCATTAAGTTTAAGAGTTGTGGACCTATTAGAAGACTCACCAAACCCAGAAATAAACCCGAGACGATTGCTAATAGTAAAGATTGTTTAGCAATTAACTTCGCCTTTTCATTATTTTTTGCTCCAATATTTCTAGAAATCAAAGAAGATGTTCCGATTCCTAAAGCAATAAATACAGCAATATAAACATTTAGTATTGCATTTGCTATCCCAATCCCTGCTACAGCAAATAATCCAATCTGAGAAATCATCAACGAATCAACAAATCCTACAGATGTTTCTAATATATTTTCGACCGTAGCAGGAAGTGCTAACTTAATCAGGTTTTTTTTAACATTCTGGTCATCGTTAGATTCGATTTTCATTGTCTTCATATACAACCACTCAATTCAATTTATTATATTGATTACACGTTTTCGCATTTCTATCTCTCTCATTAAATCAGAACCATCACTCACGTGCATCAATGAATGATCTGCTTGAGCTTCTAAATTAACTTGACTTATCTTTTGAATAGCCGATTGCGCAGAATTTAGCTGAATTAAAATATGGGTATAATATTTATTCGCATTTATTATTCTTTTGATATTGGCTGCTTGCCCTTCAATTTTATTTGGTTTCTTAATCAACTCTTCATATAACCCCAAATCATAAATTAATGAGGTGCCTCCTATTCCTATAAATCTATCTCTTCTTTAATAGTATGAGAAAAGTCTACTCTTGTAGATTTAAATTGTCAACAAAAAATTTACAGATGTAAATGATAAGTTGAATAGAGAAAGAGAAATTATTTTTTTGGTATTCATATAAGGTTAATGGTTCTGTTGCAAAGTTTTAAATCTACTATCAGATAAGGTAGATTTAAAACTTTGCAACAGAACCATATTCATTTAATGATTGTAGAAAATGGATTGGGGGCAGTAGATAAATTTACAGAAGATAGTTCAATTAATGATGATTACAGAATTAACTACTTAAAATCTCATTTAATAGAAATGAAGCAAGCGATATATGAGGGTGTGGAAGTCTGGGGCTATATGGTTTGGAGTCCTATAGATATTGTCAGTTCAAGCATAGGGGAGATGAAAAAGAGATATGGGTTGATTTATGTCAATAGAAATGACAACCAGAAAGGAAACTTTGAAAGATACAAGAAAAAATCCTTTTGTTGGTATAAAGATGTTATTGGTTCCAATGGGAATAACTTGTAGGAAGCCACTGGTTACTCATGAACTGTAAATGTAGAAAATTTTTAGATTTACAAGTCTCTGATATTTCAATTTAAGAAAAGCTTATTATTAAGATGAGAATTACAAAGGGAATTAATTGGCTAAAATCCTTTAATCCTCACACTTACGTAAAATTGAGATAGGATAAGAAAAAGCTTAACAGGGAGTGGTATATCTTTTTTAATGCTACAAGGTGTAATCAGATATTGTTGAGTATCCATCGGATTACTATCAAAATCGGTTACTTGTATTTCAAAAATATGACAAAATATTTCTATTTGTTTTAAATTCTATTATTTCGAATATTATTTGTTCTATTTGCTATGCTTTATATAAATAATATTTATTAAAAGTATAGGAGAACTGTTTGTGAAAAAAATATTTTTATTTCCAGTATTTTAATGTTGTTTTCTATGTCAGTGGTTTCTGCATATGCGGAGGATCTAGACAATGAGATCGGTAAACAGGAACAGAAAATTGATGTTATAAAGAAAGAAACAAAGACCATAGAGGAGCAAAAGTTAGATACCGATAATTCAATTAAGAAAATTGATGCCGAGATTAAAGAAATACTCGAAAATAAATCAGTTACAGAAAAAAAAGCAAATGAAATTTCTAAAGAAATAACGGAGCTCACTATAAAGATTAACAAAAGAAAAGATTTACTAAGAAATCAAGCTAGAGATATTCAAACTTCTGATTCATCAAATAGTTTAATGGAGACATTACTCAGTTCAGAATCTATTAGTGATGCAATAAATAAAGCAGTTGCCTCTATTACGATTATGAACGCGAGTAATGGTATAGTGGAACAACAGCAGATGGATATAGAAAAAAGTGTTGTACTTGAAAAAGAATTAGAAAAAAAACTAGCTGACATCGAAGATCAATCTTCTGAATTAGATAAGAAACAGAGAAACTTAGTAGATATCAAATTGGGACAAGAATTAGAAATAGCTGAATTATCCTTATCCCTAAATACTGAAGAAGAAAAGAAACAGAAACTCATTGAGGAAAGAGATGAGGCAGAAAAGAAAAAGAAATTAGCTTTAGAGGCTTTGGAAAAGCAACGAAAAATTGAAGAAGAAGCTAAAAGAATGGCTGATTTGGAAGTATCTAAGAAACAAGAGACAAGTAATAATAATTCAGCAGAGAATGCGGAATTGGTTGATGAAAAACCAATAAAAGAAAATCCAAGCGAGACAAGTAAATCTGAAGAAAATGTTGTATCGGATGAAGAAAAAAGCAACGTAGATTTGTCTTCCAAAGAAAAAGATGTTCCATCAACCGAGGAGTCTAGTTCGTCAAATAATGGTTGGACTAGGCCTCTGGATTCTATTAATATTTCAAGCCGATTTGGGTTTCGCTCAGATCCTACAGGATATTCTGGAAATCAGCATGACGGTTTAGATTTTACCGGATCTACTGGAACTCCGATTTATTCAATTAATTCCGGAGAAGTTGTTGCGGCAGGTTATGGACCGTCTACTGGAAATCATGTGATTATAAAACACTCTAACGGTATGTATAGTTATTATATGCATATGAGTACACCACCGGCGGTATCAGTAGGCCAGTCAGTCTCTTCAAGAGAATACTTAGGAGGGATGGGAACGACGGGTAATTCTACTGGAGTTCACCTTCACTTGGGCATGTCTACAGGATTGTGGTCCGGTTTTGTGGACCCAGCGACTTATATAGGCTTATAGAATTGCAAATTTTTTTGTTTTAGAAAAATCTAGTGTTTAAGGCAGTATGCTTTATTACGCTAGATTTTTCATTTGATTTATACACCTTTTTTTAAACTATTCGAAGTAATAGAA
>NZ_JAMRVB010000001.1:2176073-2214638 GCF_023743875.1 Enterococcus italicus | reverse complement strand
AACACCTTACACAATTGGTTCGTTTACTTACTTTGTTCAGTTTTCAAAGGTCTACTTAGCTGCCGTAGCAACTTTTACATTTTAACATCTCGTTATCTTTTTGTCAACAACTTTTTCCAAAAAGTTTTTTTAATTTAAAAACATTTGTTACTCGTTGACGACTTATTTATAATAACAAAACCACCTCAGGAAGTCAACCTATTTTTTTGTTTTTTTTTAAAGAAGTAGGCTAGTTATTCATCTTAATTCAACTATTAGTCCCTGACGACAAGTAATAATATAACAAGAATGTTTTAGAAAAGCAAGGCTAATTTGATATTTTTTTAAATTAAATTCCATAAAAAAAGATGGAATTTATTACTAAAAAGAATATCCGAACAACTCCAAAGAAATAGTGAGATTTACACTATTTACCACTTTAAATACTAAAAAAATAATCATGGTCTTCGTTAATCGTTCGGATATAAATATTTATTTAATTATGTTCGCTATCAATAATGGGTAAATAAATCCGAAAGATAGTTCCTTGACCAAGAATACTCTCTACAGAAATCTTTCCTTTGTAGTTTTCAATAAGCTTTTTGGAAATCGATAAACCTAGTCCATTGCCACCTTTATCGCGTGCACGGGCCTTGTCAACTCTATAGAATCGATTAAAGATTCGATTTTTATCTTCTTCTTTAATTCCTTCCCCAAAATCTTGAATGGCGATTTCCAGTGTTCTTTTATTAGAGGATACTGTCAAATGAACTTCTTTTCGGGTGGTTGAATATTTCACTGCATTATCCATAATAATAATTAAAATTTGCTCAAAATGATTACGATAAATTTTGACCGTCTTTTCGATAGCTAAATCATCATCTAATGTAAATTGGAATTCAGGATAGAGCATTCTAAAATTGTTAAATACTTGATGCACAACTTCTTTGGCTTTTGACGTTTCATTTGCGTAATGGACATCCACTTGTTCGGCGCGCGATAGATCGAGCATCTCTTGAACCAATACTTTCATACGGCTAATTTCTTGCATACTTGCAGCTAACGATTCATCCAATATCTCAGGATCATCTTTTCCCCATCGATCAAGTAAACGTAAATGTCCTTCTATTACAGCAACCGGAGTACGCAGTTCGTGCGAGACATCTTCTACAAATTGCTCTTGTTGTTCAATATAAGAACGCATGCGTCCCAACATCTCATTAAAAATCTCTGCAACGTCTTCTAATTCATCGTGAGTCTCTAGTTTAGGCATATAAATATCTGACTGTGGATTTTTTCTGATTTGTTCCATGATATCTCGTAACATCTTTAAGGGTTTCAAAAAATACAGTGATAAGAAATACCCCAAAACACTACTTAATACCAATGAAATAATTTCCAGCAATATAAGCAATCGTAATAAGCGTTGGCGAATATCCGCCAATCCGGATAGCTCATAAAAGGTCTGGACATAACCAATAGTCTCTTTTGTTTCTTTTGAAACAACAGCTTGAACGAAAATAAATCCAGAAGTGCCATTCACTGTCACGATTGCCGGCTCGGACTGCGACGTCCCTACCAATGCCATATCTTCTTTTGTTGTTTTGAATACTAAGTCTTTTTGGAGATTATAGATATACATATTCATCTCTGGTTGACCAAGGTCAGATATAAAAGGATCAATATCCATCAAAATCCCTTCAATCGTCGACGTACGATCATAAATGCTATTCTCGCCATTGCTACTATTCGTAAGTGTTCGATAACTTTCCACCAAATTCAGCTCACGGTTTGAATTTGCTAATCTTGAAACTGCCTCTTTTGTTGTTTGAAAGGCATTCTTGCGCTCTTTTTCAACAAACAGACTAACAGAAGACTTATAAGTAATGACTGCAAAAATTGTAAATACAACAAAAATGAACAAAGAACTTGCAAGGGCCCACTTAATTGTTAAAGATAGCCCTCTAAGTCCTTCTTTTTGATTCTTTTTCTTTTTTTTGGTTAAAAATTTCATGAACGCATCACGTAACCTGTGCCTCTAACTGTTTGGATATAACTTTCCTCACCAGGCACATCGATTTTGTTACGTAAATAACGAATATACACATCTACAACGTTCGTCTCAACTTCAGTCTCATAACCCCATACTTTATTGAGCAATACATCTCGAGCTAATACAACGTTGACGCTTTCCATCAAGGTCAATAGCAATTCGTATTCTCGCTTAGTTAATTCGATGACTTCGCTACCTCGACGAACAATACGATTTTCTTTTTCAATCGTTAAATCGCGGTAAGTAATGGTAGTTTGCTTCGAAATATTTTTGTCACTCTCGATATCAATGCGTCGAAGCAATGCTCGTAAGCGTGCGAGTAATTCTTCAATTGCAAATGGTTTTACAATATAATCATCGGCACCATGGTCTAAACCAGATACTCGATCAATAACAGAATCTCTTGCTGTCATCATAATGATTGGTGTGTTTTTTACTTGTCGAATACGACGGCATACTTCTAATCCGTTTAATTCTGGTAACATCAAGTCAAGTAAAATTGCATCCCATTCATTATTCAAGGCAGCATCTAATCCCGTTCGTCCATTATAATGTACGTCGGTGGTATACCCTTCATGTTTTAACTCTAATTCAACAAAACGAGCGAGATTTTTCTCGTCTTCTATAATTAATACCCTACTCATTTATTTACTTGTCCCTTTCTATTTGAAAACACTTTTTATCCATACAACAATCCGATTTTAACATGAACTTAACAATAAAAAAAGAGAATCACTGCAAATCATTTTGACCTGCAGCATCTCTTTTCAAGTAGTTCTTATTGTTCGTCGTACCAAGAATAGTGGAAAATTCCCTCACGGTCTGTACGCTCATACGTATGAGCACCAAAATAATCTCGTTGTGCTTGAATTAAATTAGCAGGCAAACGATCTGAACGGTATGAATCGAAGTACGCAATTGCTGATGAGAATGTCGGTACAGGCACACCCGCTTGAACAGCAATAGATACTACGTCACGAACTGCTTGGTGATATTTTTTCGTAATATCGTTAAAGTAGTCATCAACTAACAAGTTTTCGATATCTGCATTCGTTTCATACGCATCAGTAATTTTTTGCAAGAAACGAGCACGAATGATACAACCAGCACGCCAAATCTTAGCAATCTCTCCAAATGGCAAATCCCACTCATATTCTTTAGAAGCTTTTCTTAGTTGAGCAAATCCTTGTGCATAGCTCATAATTTTGCTGAAGTATAAAGCTTCACGGATTTTTTCAATTAATTCCGCTTTGTCTCCTGTGTAGCTGTACTCTGGTTTTGCTAAAATAGCACTTGCAGCAACTCTTTCTTCTTTGTAAGCAGAAATATAACGAGCAAAGACTGATTCAGTAATCAACGGTAATGGCACACCTAAATCAAGCGCACTTTGGCTTGTCCATTTACCCGTTCCTTTATTGCCGGCAGCATCTAAAATGACATCAACGATTGGTTTACCAGTTCCTAAGTCATCTTTTCTTGTTAAAATATCTGCCGTGATTTCAATTAGGAAACTGTCCAATTCCCCTTTGTTCCACTCTTTAAAAATATCTGCCATCTCTTCAACAGATAGTCCTAAAATATTTTTCATCAAGTCATACGACTCAGCAATCAGCTGCATATCACCATATTCGATCCCATTATGCACCATTTTTACATAGTGTCCTGCACCATTCGGGCCAATATAGGTAACACAAGGTTCACCGTCTTCAGACTTAGCAGAGATTTGTTCCAAAATTGGAGCTACAAGTTCGTAAGCTTCTTTTTGTCCACCCGGCATGATTGAAGGTCCTTTTAACGCGCCCTCTTCACCACCAGATACGCCTGTTCCGATAAAATTAATTCCTGAGTCAGCCAAGGCTTCACTACGGCGAATCGTATCTTTAAAGAATGTATTCCCACCATCGATGAGAACATCTCCTTTATCTAGATGAGGTAGCAATGATTGAATTGTAGCATCAGTCCCTTTGCCCGCTTGTACCATCAGAACAATACGTCGAGGTTTTTCAATTGAATCGACAAATTCTTCCACGCTATAAGTTGCTTTTAAATTTTTATCTGGGTGTTCTTCGACAACGGCCTCTGTTTTAGAAACGGTACGATTGTATAATGCAACGGAATACCCGCGGCTTTCAATATTTAGTGCTAAGTTTTTTCCCATTACAGCCATTCCAACAACGCCAATTTGCTGTTTTGTCATGCATACTCCTCCTAATACGATTTTCTTCGTTGATACTCTAGTATATTATATCGTAAATAAGAGCTTTATGAAACTCTTCTTTCTCAATTTCATTTTTTCAGAAAAAAAAACCAAGGCTCCATGGTTAGCCTTGGTTTTTATATTCATTTCTAAAAATGAATTATGCTTCTTTTGAAGTTACATCTTTTCCATCGTAATGTCCGCAATTTGCACATACGTGATGGCTTTTTTTCATTTCACCACAGTTTGAACATTCATTTAAACCATTGATTGTTAACTTGTAGTGTGTACGGCGTTTCGCTTTTTTTGCTTTTGAAGTCTTTCTAGCTGGTACTGCCATGTCTTACACCTCCTTAATTTGTCAAACAACTATAGAGTTGCAATTTATTCCAATCTTACTTATCCTCATCAGAATAGAAATCTGATAATTTAGCAAGACGAGGATCAATTTTTTGTTGTTGCTCCTCTTGAACCATTGATTCATACTCATCCTCAGATAAAACCTTCCAGCCTTCTCCAGATGGTAAATCTTTTCCATTCCGCTCCTCTTCCGTTAAGACTTGTAGAGGAGTAGCTAAGACAATGTTATCAACGATGGATTCACTTAAATCAATCGTTTGAGCGTCAAGAAGAAAAACTTCTTGCTCTTGAACCTTATCTTTGTTTTCACGAAATTGTTCAGGAGTCATAAATAATTCATCTATTTGGATAACTATTGGCACATCTACTGGTTCTAATGACCGTGTAGAGGGTAAGGTCAATACCGTCTCTGCCTGATAGAATAGCAAATAGGAATCCGCTTCGACTGTCAGTGTACCTTTCACTTGTACAGGCGTCGCATCCAGGATCATCGATTCTTTTTGTCTCAATCGATCCGTCACGTCAAGTGATGTATCGAAGGACAGTGAATCATTTTTGTATTTTGATAATTCTAACAATGACCATTTCATTATTTATCACCTCTTAAGCAACAAAGATTATTATACGGAGCATAAATATGTTTGTCAATGTATTTTTCTTGACACCCATAAAATAAACCCCTAAATAAGGATTTATCCAACAATTATTGAATCAACATTGCTGTACCAATTCCTTATAAAGGGGCCTTGACTAGCTAAAATTAGATAGCTGTTGTTTCGCCACGATAAACAATACCACGACGAGAATCTACAGTAATCAATTCACCGTCTTTGATTGTATTGGTTGCGCCTTTTGCACCTACAATCACTGGTAGATCTTTTGCAATACCAACTACAGCAGCGTGCGAAGTCAATCCGCCATCTTCTACTACTAATGCTGCAGCTTTATCAATTGCTGGCATGTATTCTTTATCAGTAGTTGGTACAACTAATACCATACCGTCTTGTGCTTTCGCAATCGCATCTTCAGCATTTTTCGCTACGACAGCATTAGCAACAACTGCACGTTCACCAACACCTTGAGCTTCAATTAATTTTGAACCGATTAATTGAACTTTCATTACGTTAGTTGTTCCTCTTTCCCCTACTGGAACACCTGCAGTAATGATGATCAAATCGCCTTCTTTAGCAAAGCCTAATTCAACTGCTTTTTTCGTAGCTAATTCAAACATTTCATCGGTTGTTTTTGGTTTTTCAGTAACTGTTGGATAAACACCCCAGTTTAACATCAAACCACGTTTTGTTCTTTCGTCAAACGTTACAGCCAAGATATCTGCATCTGGACGGTATTTAGAAATCATTTTTGCAGTATGACCTGATTCAGTCGCAGCAACGATACACTTAACATTTAAGTTTTTCGCTGCACGGGCAACTGATAAACCAATTGTTTCTGTTACATCAGTTTTGTCGAATTGGTTGATTTGGAAAGTTCCTAAGTTATTTAGGGCTTTTTCAGCTTCAATATCAATACGAGCCATTGTAGAAACTGCTTCTACTGGGTATTCACCATTTGCAGATTCACCAGAAAGCATTGTCGCGTCTGTACCATCAAAGACAGCATTGGCAACGTCAGAAGCTTCAGCACGTGTTGGACGTGGGTTGTGTTGCATTGATTCTAACATTTGAGTTGCAGTGATAACTGCTTTACCTGCTGCATTACATTTTTTGATGATATTTTTTTGAACCATTGGTACAAATTCAGCTGGGATTTCAACACCCATGTCTCCACGAGCAACCATGATACCATCTGAAACTTTTAAGATTTCATCAATATTGTCAATACCTTCTTGTGATTCGATTTTAGAGAAGATTTGAACGTGAGTCATATTCTTTTCTTCTAAAATTTCACGAATATCAAGAACGTCTTGTGCTTTACGAACAAAACTTGCAGCGATAAAGTCAATGTCATTGTCACAACCAAAACGGATATCTTCAGCATCTTTTTCAGTAATACCTGGTAGGCTAATTGAAACACCTGGTGCATTCACACCTTTACGTGATCCAAGAAGACCCGCATTTTTTACAACAGTCACTAACTCTTTATTTACATCATCTTTTTCAGTAATTTGCATGTCGATTAAACCATCATCGAATAAAACATGACCACCGACGATTACATCATCATATAAACCTGGGTAAGTAACGGCAATTTTTTCTTTGGTTCCTTCTAAAGAAGCGTCCATTGAAATACGTACAACATCGCCGATTTCAAATGCTAATTTTCCACTTTCAGTTGCTTGAACAGTGGTACGAATTTCTGCCCCTTTAGTATCCAATAAAATGGCAACGTCTTTACCAACATTTTTCACTGCTTCACGTACTAGAGTCATGCGTGCTAATTGCTCTTCATGATCGCCATGAGAGAAATTGAAACGGAACACATTGGCACCTGATTCGATTAATTGAGTGATGATGTCAAGTGTGTTACTTGCTGGTCCTAAGGTACTAACAATTTTTGTTTTTTTCATGGAAAAATATGCTCCTCTTCATTTATTAAAATGGCTTTTATGCCGTTTTTGCTAAGATTAGAATGATAATTCTTTATTCAAATGGTACAGTGAAAGATCTGGCTTGTGCTTATTATTTTCTAGTGTATCAATAATATCAGCAGCCACTACTTTGTTATCTTCAATCCCGATACACAAACCGCCTTTGCCTTCTTTCAGCAAGTCAACAGCGTATCCGCCAAACTTACTAGCTAGCACACGGTCACGCGCACTTGGCGATCCACCACGAACGATATGTCCTAAAATTGACACACGAGTGTGGAAATCACCGTATTGTGACAACAATTCAGCAAACTCATTTCCACCCATAACACCTTCTGCTAACACGATCAGGCAATGTTTTTTCCCTCTATCTCGACCAGCTTGAATGCGTTTAGCCACTTCTTTAATATCAAAGTCGTGTTCTGGAATGATGATTTCATCTGCTCCACCTGCTACACCAGACCAAAGCGCAATATCACCGGCATTTCGGCCCATCACTTCGATAACAAACGTACGTACATGCGAAGTAGCAGTATCGCGAATACGGTCAATTGCATCCAAAACGGTATTAATTGCTGTGTCAAAACCAACTGTAAAATCTGTACCTGGAATATCATTATCAATCGTTCCCGGAATTCCGACAGCCGGATAGCCACGTTTTGTTAATGCCATCGCCCCATGATAAGAGCCATCGCCACCAATAACAACTAAACCTTCAATGCCAAATTTTTTCAGTTGTTCGATACCTTTTAATTGACCTTCTTCTGTTGCAAACTCTGGATAACGTGCAGAGTATAAAAATGTTCCTCCACGTTGAACTTTGTCACCAACATCCGCGACATCCAATCTACGAATATCACCAGCAACTAAGCCCGCATACCCATAATTAATCCCATAAACTTCCATACCTTCGTAAATTGCTTTACGAGTCACTGCGCGAATCGCCGCATTCATACCAGGTGCATCGCCACCACTTGTTAAAATCCCAATGCGTTTCATTTACACATTCACCTCATTATTTATTTTTGTCTACTTAAAACACAGTAATTTTGTGTTATCCACAACTGATATTTTACCATTTTTATTAGGTGTTGTCTTGAAATAACGTGAAAATTTTAACGTTTTACAAGGAAATGTAAACATTATTTGAAAATTACATTTTCTTTTCCCAACAATTTCTCTAGTAGTCCCGCTACTTTGCTATTGTTTTTGATCTTCAAATCAGCTGGCAATCTTTTCTGTTTTTTTTCAGATTCATAGTATAAAATAACAAAACACTCACCTGAATACTCTTTAATAATATCAGACAATTGATTTAAAATACTAATTTCTTCGTGATGCTTGTCTATTTTCAAATAACAAGTCAAGTCACTTGTATCCTTTCTGATACTCGCAGCTAATTGTAGTTTTTGAGCGAGGAGTTGAACCTCACCATTGTACCGACTAGTTTCGACTTTCCCCTCAATAAGATAGACATGTTCAAGAAGTAGATCGCGCTGGACTCTGCGATATAGCTCAGGAAACAGAGTAACACTCCGCTCCGCACCCAGATCCATAATATCTAAAAAGGCCATTTTTTCACCTTTTTTTGTACGAATTTCTCGAATATTTTTTAAGTACCCTAATAAAAGAACTGTCGTCCCAGGAACGAGATCGCTAAGTTGCGTTGTCTGCCATTTTCTCCTTAGATCATCATATTCTTGGATAGGATGACCCGAGACATAGACTCCTAATAAATTTTCCTCAAAGGTCAATTTTTCAGGCAAGGTGAAATCGACTACTTCCGTCGTTTTTAGCGGCATTAACGCCAACATATCCATACTTCCACCACTAAACGCTAGATTTTGCCTTTTCCCTTCTAGTTCTTGGAGCAACTGTTTACGATTGGGCTCAATCGTGTCAAATGCTCCCACTTCTACCAATGGCTCAAGTATTTCTTTTTTTATATATTTTGGGTTCAGCTGATTAAGTCTTAAGAGAAAATGATCCATCGATTTGAATGGTCCGCGCTCTTTTCTTTCTCGAATCACTGCTTGAGTAAAATCCTTACGCAGCCCTTTGATGCTAGCAAGACCAAAGCGAATCCCTTCACTCGACTCAATTGAAAAACCACTATAGCTTGCATTAATTGACGGTGCTAAAAATACAACACCTTGACGCTTCGCTTCGCTAATATATTCTCTCATTTTAGAAGCGTTCCCTTGAACCGATTGCAGCAAAGCTCGATAGAACGGTAGTGGATAGTGAGTCTTTAAGTACGCCATTTGATAAGCAATTTCCGAATAGGCGAAAGCGTGAGATCGGTTAAAACCGTAATCCGCAAAACGCTCGATGTATTGATATGTCGCCTCGGCTATTTTTCGATCGTAACCTTTCGTTTGCGCACCTTGATAAAATTTTTCACGCTGCTCATCTAATACTGCACGCTTCTTCTTGCTGATTGCTCTTCTGAGTATGTCTGCCTCACCTAACGAGAATCCACCCATCATAGAAGCAACTTGCATGACTTGTTCCTGATAGACCATGATGCCATACGTACTTCTTAAAATTGGAGTCAACGATTGATCGAGATAGGTACTTTTCTCGAGTCCATTTTTGCGCTTAACATATGCGTCAATCATTTTCATCGGACCTGGTCGATACAAGGCATTCACCGCAGCCAGCTCCTCTAAATTTGCTGGACGTACGTCACGTAGTACCTTGCGTATACCCGCAGACTCAAACTGAAACACACCAACTGTCTCGCCACGTTGAAACAACTCATACGTCTGCTTGTCATTTTTAGGAATCATCGCCTGTGTAAAGCATTGCTTCATTTGATAATAGATTCCTTTTAGCGTGTCATCAATGATAGATAAATTACGCAAACCAAGAAAATCCATTTTTAATAACCCAACTGTCTCCACATCATTCATAGCAAACTGCGTCAAATATAATTCACCAGATCCAGCTTGTAAGGGAACTAGCTTTCTTAGATTGGTATCGCTAATTACGACACCCGCCGCGTGGGTAGAGACATGGCGAGGCAGGCCCTCTAATTGACTGGCAATCTGAAAAAGCAGCCTATTTTTTTCATTCATTTCAACCAATTCTCTTAAAGATTTTGATGTCTGATAGGCTTCTTTTAATGTGATCTTTAGTTGATTAGGGATTGCTTTAGACCAACGATTCATCTCACTTTGGGATAGTCCAAATGTTCGGGCAACGTCACGCAAGACCATTTTTGCCGCCATTGTACCAAATGTTGCAATTTGAGCCACGTAGTCAGCTCCATATTTTTCTTTTACATAATGAAGAATAACGTCCCGCCGATTGTCCGGAATGTCTAAATCAATATCCGGCATGGTATACCGCTCTGGATTTAAGAAACGCTCAAACAATAAGTCTGCATCGATCGGGTCAATCTCAGTGATAGACAATAAATATGAAACCAATGAACCCGCTGCTGAGCCCCGTCCCGCCCCTGTCACGATATTTTGTTCATGAGCAAAATTCATAATATCCCAGACAATTAAAAAGTAGTCATCAAATCCCATTTGATGGATAATACGTAATTCATAATCAAGCCGTCGCTGATAGGTACTCGTATGCGCTATTTGACGAGACGCTAGGCCTTGCTTGCACAAATACGCTAAGTAGTCCTTGGCCGACTCTCCGTTTGGTACGGGATATTTAGGCAATAATACTTGATGCAATGGTAACTCAAGCTGACATAATACTACTAATTTAGCCAATTCTTCAAGAGCTTCTGGGCATTTTTGAAACGCTTGGTCCATTTCTTCTGCAGGACGTAACACACCAATATCTTTTTCATTTACCGCACTTGAACGCCAATCAAAGGTCGAGCCGTCTTTAATGTGCGCGACTACCTCAATCGCCGCATTTTCTGATTTATCCATGGCTACCGTCTCTTGACAGGCAATCGGACGCATCCCAAGATCTTTCATTTTCTTTTGATAAGAATAAAAATCTTCTTCACCTAGATTAGTAGGCGTAACACAAAAGAATACATCCGTTACATTCATACTAAGCCAAGAATGCTTATTCTCCAAAAGTGCGGAAAATGCGGTTGTTTGAGCTGTCTCTTTTGGTATCAAGATGGCAACATCCGTCATGCGTTGCTCCTCTTGCATGATAGGCGACTCCCCTAGCATCTTTTTGGTAGACAACTCCATTAGTTGTTGATACCCAGCAAAGGACTTAGCAACAAAATAAAACGGGTACGACGTTTCATCTGCAAATGAAATATCCAAAAGCAAGCCTATAATTGGTTTTATTTTCGCTTTTTGGCATAATTGATAAAATTCAATCGTACCATGTAAAGTATTATGATCCATTAGTCCTAACGCCTCATAATGATACTCATGTGCTTTTTGCACGTATTGCGGCAATCTAATCGTACTTTCAAGTAACGAATAGGCCGATTTGGTAGCTAAAGGAATATACATTTTGCACCTCCGTCGTTCATTTATCTCAATCCAAATGGTTGCCCTTCTTTACAAGCAAAAAAAATGTGTTACACTAAAGACAAAATCGATCACGAAAGAAGGAATAGACGTGCGCTATTTTGTGACATTTTTTTGGACAATTATTTTAGGACAAGTCGTTGGGTACTTAGGTAGCTCTTTAATGAGTGCTACTTTCCACTTCCAAACGAGTTTCGTTCTATCTATTATTGTAGCTACTGTCATTGTCGTCTTCAGCGAAGTTGGAACGGCTGGTCAAACAGACACGCAAGCGAAATAATAGGATAACAAAAACCAGTTACGTTAATTGTAACTGGTTTTTTTATTTTTTCAAAGGCTATAGTCGACACCTTTTCTGAAATTTAGTAAAGACAGACAGATATTCACAGCGACAAAGATGCTAGTCACCCAAAAGACTGACCTGTATCCCATATGATAGGCAACTGTTGAACCAATCATTGGCCCAATGACTTGGCCAAAGTTATTAAACATTTGATTGTAGCTATACATACGACTGACCCCTTCGACCGGAGTGATTTTGCTAATCAAGGTATTAATCGAAGGCATCAATGCACCGGTTGAAAAACCTAGTAGAAACCGCAAAACACCTAACTGAAATGGATTTTGGACAAAACCCATCGGAATAAAACACATCAACGAAAAGACAAGCCCCCCCAATAATACTTTATGATTCCCAATTCGATCTCCCAAACGCCCTAAAATCGGTGAAGAAATCATTGCAGATACACCCACTACTGAGACAATAATTCCACTTGAAAGCAACACGTTTTTTCCACCACCACTTAATTCACGAATATACAACGTTAAGATAGGGCTAATACTCGTTACGCCAAGTTGCAAAATAAGTGAAGTTACAAAAAGACCGAAAATAATTTGTACATTTTTCATTTGTTTAAAGATATCTACCATCGGAACCATGTGTTGTTTTTTGACTGGTATAAAGTCCTCCTGCACCATATAAATTGTTAATAAGACTGTAATGAACAACACAACTCCTGTAATCATAAACACACTTCTCATACCAAATAATTCTGCTAATAATCCACCTAACGAAGGACCAATCAAATTTCCAGCGATGGCTCCGGTAGCCAAAGTCCCTAGTGCCCAGCCACTCTTTTCTTTAGGTGCTTGCGAAGCAATGAGTGCGGTCGCATTTGGTATGTATCCGGATAGTATACCGGTCATAAATCTCATAATAAGTAACCAATAAACATTTGGTACAAATGCCAATGAACCCATTGTCAGCGTCATTCCCGCTGAGGCACGAATCATCATTAATCGCCGACCTTTTTGATCAGCCAGATTCCCCCAAAGTGGTGCAACAATTGCTGCAGCGAGAGCAGTAATGGATAGTGCCATCCCCGCAAAAAACTCGACTTGACTTTTCGGTGCGCCCAGCTCCTCGATATACAGTGGCAAGAACGGCATCACCAAACTAAAACTTGCACCGGTAAAAAAACACCCAATCCAAGAAATATATAAATTTCGTTTCCAGTCAACTCTCATAGACAAACCTTCTTTCCCATCCACTATAGACTATTTTAAGTAAAATAGAAATATAAAAAACTGAATAAATGCCTATAATTCAAAGAAATTCAGCCGACTTGACATACTTAAAACACTAAATTAGAAAGCTTCTTCAACAAAAAACTCTCACTTATTGAAATGACTCAATAAGTGAGAGTGATAGGAAATCCGAAATCCAGTAAGCCTTCTTACAATATAGCTAAAATCAAGAAGTTCAAGATAAATAATGCATCAACAATCCATAAGATAATAGATACTTCTTTGGCTTTCCCTTTCGCTACTTTGACAATTGCGTAGAAAATAAATCCAGCTGCGATACCGTATGAGATGCTATAGCATAGACCCATGAACACTGAGGCAAAAAATGCTGGCAGTGCTTCTTCTAAATCAACCCAATTAATATCTTTGAATGAAGCCATCATCATGACCCCTACTAAAATCAAAGCAGGCGCAGTCGCTTGACTTGGAACGACTGAAATCAAGGGAGAAAAGAAACTACTAATAGCAAACAATCCTGCAACAACGACCGATGTCAAACCAGTCCGTCCACCGGCACCAATCCCAGCAGCTGACTCCACATATGTCGTGGTGTTAGATGTTCCAAAGACGGCACCGATAGAAGTCGCAATAGCATCAGCAAATAACGCTTTGTCCATTTTTGTATTGAAGCCTTTGCTATCTTCCAAGGCATCTTCATCCTCTTTTGAAAAGATGCCTGTACGGCGGCCAGTACCAATAAAAGTACCAATCGTATCAAATGTATCGGAAAGACTAAAAGCAATAATGGTCATCAACACTTGCGGGATTTTTGATGCATTGCTAAACAATGACTGCATCCCTTGCTCCCCAAAAGCTGCACCAAATGTTGTCCCTAAATCTTTAAATGAACTAGACAAAGAATTGGCGTGCCAATCAATTGCACTCAAATCTACGACACCCATAAAAATACCAATAACTGTTGTCCCTAAGATCCCAATAATTACTGCTCCGCGAATATTTAATACAACTAAGACAGCCATCAATGCTAAACCAATAATTGCCAAAAGAACGGGAGCATTGTTAAAATTCGCCAAAGCTGGAACTACGCCACCATTCATCGAGACATTTGTCGCTGCACCATCTTTGACTACTGAACTAGTAATCGTTGCCGAGTCAGCACTAAAGTTTAATAGATTGGCATTTTTAAGTCCGACATAGGCAATAAAGATCCCAATCCCACCACTAATTGCGTGTTGCAAACTTTCTGGTATTGAATAGATAATTAATTTTCGAATTTTTGTTACTGTAATAAAGATATTAATTAATCCACAAATGAAAACCATCGCTAATGCTTCTTGCCACTTATACCCTAGACCAAGCACGACAGTAAATGTAAAGAACGCATTCAACCCCATACCTGGTGCCTGAGCATAAGGAACGTTCGCGAATAACCCCATAACTAACGTACCAATAATTGCTGAAATAATTGTCGCTAAGAACACCGCTTGAAAAGGCATCCCTGTTGCTGAAAGGATGTTTGGGTTAACAAACAAAATGTAGCTCATCGCAAAGAACGTTGTCAAACCAGCCATTACCTCAGTTGATACCGTTGTGTTGTTTTCCTTTAATTTGAAAAACTTTTCCATTTTTTTCACTCCTATTTTATTAAATTAAAAACACAAACAAACATTGCCGAAAAATCAAAAATCATTCGTTATTACCTTCTACATTTAGTGATTATAAATAAGCTACCAATCATTTACAAGTATTTATTTACAAAAAAAATAAAACAGTTTTTATTGTTCGTGTTTAACAACTTTACTGTTTTCTCCATAATTTGTTATTTTTGTGAATTATGTTACACTGAATTGGCGTCGGTTTGACGAGAAAGGGGAACGAACATGACAAAAAAACTAATCGCCATTGATTTAGATGGCACAACCTTAAATGCTCACTCTCTTATAACCAAACGAACTGAAGCTGTTTTGCAAAAAGCGATTGCTGCAGGTAATGTCGTAAGTATCGCAACAGGTCGTCCTTATCGCATGAGCGCTCAATTTTATCAACAGCTGAACTTGACTTCTCCGATGGTTAATTTTAATGGTGCCCTAGTCCATTTACCAAATAAAGAATGGGCATATGAAAAAGAACTTTCCATTAAAAAAGAAATCGCATTTTCTATACTGGAACAAAAACAAGTGTTGAACTTAGATTTCATCGCTGCAGAAAACCGTGAATCATTTTATGTCGATCGTATCGATGGTATTGAACCGCAATTTTTTGCAACCGATCGTATCTTATCCGCAAATCTTATGAAAAATCTCTCAAACGATCCAACATCGCTACTCTTAAAAACAACGCATGAGTACGCAGCGACAACTTCTGCCCGCTTGATGAGCGAATTCAAAGATGATATTGATGTACGTACGTGGGGTGGGCCAAATGCCATTTTAGAAGTCGTACCAAAGGGTGTACAAAAAGCCATGGGTGTCGATATTATCGCCAGATCATTGGGCATCGCACAAAAGGACGTCATCGCATTTGGTGATGAGCATAATGATGTAGAACTTTTGGATTATGCCGGTTGGGGTGTCGCAATGAAAAACGGTACCGACCAACTAAAATCCTATGCCAACGATATAACTGAAAGAACAAATGATGAAGATGGATTAGCTGACTATTTAGAAAGCTATCTAGCTCTATAAAAAAACCGTGAACGATAATTTGATCGTTCACGGTTTTTGTTGTTGATAGACTTTATCCAATTCTTTTTGATTTCGAATGATGACTACTTTATCTGCGTACTGCTCACTGATTTTTTGAAAGCTGGCTTGTTTTTCTTTGGAACGACCATAATAGAGAATCCATAGTAAAAAATCCCCATCTAGCCTTTCTGGACAGTTTGCAGCCATGTCTGGTCGATTTTTACGAAAGTAAATCATCGTTCGCTTTAGCACGCGCATAAGGCAACGCCATCTCGAAAATAAAAGTAGGTAAATTTTGTCCGCATCAGCAAGTCGCTGATCGTGGGAAAATCTCCGATAATTGCCATCAATCACCCAATTTTTTTGAGTTAGGAACTGCTCGACGATTTCTTTTGACGCCGCACCTTCTCTCTCCTGCCAATTGTCGACAAAATTTACTTGATCTAAATGCAAAAGTGGTAACTCTTCCTTTTTGGCAAAAAAGCTAGCTAATGTCGATTTCCCACTGCCGCTATACCCCATCACAGCTATTTTCATGCTACTCCTCCACTATTTCTCTTGATTGTTTGGCAAAATATTTATAGAGACTTGAAAATCTTCCTGTATAGCTCTCGTTCCATGGTTTTTCTTTGCCACAAAAATGTAAAAAAACGGTGTGATCAAGTACCCAGTCCATCGTCCACTCCCCTTTGCTTAAGAACTCATAGGTCGTTTTCTTTCGGACATCGTAATTGTACACTTCATCTGGTAATGAAAGAATCCGTTCGCCATATAAGGCATTTAACACATCTTGATCTGGCAACAATAAATTGTATGTATTTTCATTAATAAACTGATAAATTGCCGTTCGTTTCACTTCTTGTCTAAGTAAAGGCAAATTCATCAGCAAGACTCCTGAATTAAAGTATCCTTCTGACTCATATGTTTTCAGACGTACTTTGTTAATCACATTCGTCAGATTGGTTAGCTTGGAATGGCTACACGCTGCATATAATTGATCGTTCATATCCATTTCGAACAATGATTGCCACTCATTAATACAAAGAATGTCCGCATCAAGATACAAAACGCGATCTAAGTCTTGCGGTAGATATTCTTGTGCCAACAAGCGATAATAAATCGTCTCTGGATAGCGCTCGGAAACGGGCGCACCTTGAAACTCATTGTTTGCCATCGCAATAGGATGACAAGTAAGCTTAAGATTTTGACAATAGCTGATTAATGCATCCAATCCACTTAACGAATCTTTCATCATGATATACACATGAATTTTAGACTCAGGTTTACTTGTTTTTCTTAATGAAAGCAAAGTCGTTTTTAGCTGATCAATATACGAACCATCGATACAAAATAAGAGATTGTATTCATTCATGCAAGGCATCCCCTTTTTTACTCATTGTCTTTATTATACATAAAATCTAAGGCTAGTAAAAAAGAAAAAAGCTTTTGTTCAATCCTGAGAATTGAACAAAAGCAAAATAAATCTATTAATTAAAAAATCCTTTTACTTTGTTTAGTAACCCTTCGACACCACTATTACTTTCAAGGGCTGCTTTGGCTTTATCGTAGTAGCCTCCTAAAGAATCTTTGTGTTCTTCTAGAAATAATTTTGCTTTTTCCACATTTCCTTCGTTGGCTAGTTCTTTAACTTTCTCAATAATTTCTTCTTTTTTCATCGCTTATCGCTCCTTTTTTTAAACGATAGCATATGAAAAATTCAACTGTCTACCTTTTCGCTTAGATCTACCCAAGAAAAATAGCGAACAATTAGTTCGCCAGAAAACATTACTGTAAAGGAGAGTACGGGATTTGAACCCGTGCACCACTTAACGCGGCTCGCTGGATTTCGAGTCCAGTGCATTACCACTCTGCCAACTCTCCATGAGTAACATTTTGTTCTTTTTAACGATAAAAGTCAAGGCTTTTTCATAGAGCACAGTCGAAGATCAATCGTTTATGAACCTTTGCCTGTTTCTATTTTATTCAGAAAGACGTAGCACATTTAAAAATTGATTCAATAGTTTTTGTTGTGCGTCATCTGTAAGCTCGATTAAGCCAGAGTTTGTCAATAAAGTTATCCCCGTCGCGACTGACCACAAGTAATCATGGTGGCGCTTGGCCTGATCAGCAGGGAAAGATTCTTTGTTTGTCTCTTCCTGACTATCACTGCCATTGCAATATGCCAAAGATTGCTGATAGACAAGTTCCCCTAAGCCACTATCATCAAAAAATAGAGCTTTGAATAATTGGGGATTTTTTTGTCCAAAAGCGATGTACCCATTCAAATCAGCTACTAGTTCTTGTTCATTTTGAACAACAGGAGAAGGATCGACGCCAATTTCTTGTCGCAAAGAATCCATTAATGTCAGCTTCAATTCTTTCATGCTTTTAAAATGCATGTATATGGGTTGAGTTGATCCTCCCATTTTCTTCGCAATATTCCGAGCGGTAAAGTGTTCGAACCCACTCTCAATAACCAATTCACGTGCTGCTTTTATTATTTGTTCTTTTGTGTAGACTTTGTGACGCATACTATCCCTCCTGTCTGCATAATCAAACGAACTTTCTTACTTCTATTTTAAAAGATACTTTAAAAAAAGCAATTGTTATTTGTAAACTGATAATAATAAAAAACTATCTTGTAGTAAATCCTGACAAAGGTTACACTAAAGTAACCTGAATCGAATACAATAAGGAGAGGATTTCATGTCGGATACGCGCGTGTTATTAATGGAGACCTGTCTCTTAGCTGGACGAATTATGATGGAGAATGGTTCTGAAGTTTATCGTGTGGAAGATACGATGAATCGGATAGCCAGAAATGGTGGTGAACCCGAAAGTGTCAGTTACGTTACAGCAACTGGTATATTTATGAGTTTTCGGAACAAACAATTCACCCAAATCGAAAGTGTCGGTGATCGCTTAATCAATCTTGAAAAAGTTGTCGCAGTTAATCGCCTTTCTCGTGAGTTTGCCGAAAACAAAATTGATCTATATACATTAAATCAATCACTAAAAGAAGCCAATCGTTACACCCCTTCTTTTCCATTTTATTTGCAATTAATCGGAGCTGGCCTAGTAAGTAGCACCCTAATGTATGTATTTGGTGGGACTTGGAGTGAGTTTGTGCCGACTTTTTTTGTGGGTACATTTGGCTTCTATATTAGTATCTTCATAAAAAAACAAATAGAACTTCGCTTTTTTGATATGTTTTTTTCCGCATTTCTTATCGGTGTTATTGCTATTTTGTTAAGTTTTTTCCTTCACGGACTGAATGCCGATCATATTATCATTGGTGCCGTGATGCCACTTGTCCCTGGCGTAGCGATCACCAATTCTTTTCGTGACATTCTTGCTGGCCATATCATAAGTGGGCAAGCGAGAGGTACTGAAGCAATTATAGTTGCATCAGCCATCGCAGTCGGGATTGCGGTTGCGTTGACTTTATTTGGAGGATTGCTTTAATGGAATGGATTATTCAGGCACTTTTGAGTTATTTTAGTACGATTGGCTTTGGCATTATAGCCAATATTCCTAGAAGAGCGCTGCATGCTTCTGGTATTGCAGGGATGATTAGTTGGTTGATTTTTCTCATCTTGCGTGCCCATTCGTTTGGAATCGGCTCTGCAAATTTTTTTGCAGCCTTCTTTATAGGACTGGCAAGTATCTTTTTTTCAAGGAGAAAAAAAATGCCGATGATTATTTTTATCGTACCTAGTCTGGTACCGCTCGTACCAGGAGCACCTGCTTACCAAGCAGTAAGAGAGTTTGTGTTAGGTAATCCTGCTGACGGCTTCCAAAGTATGTTGACAGTCATTATTACTGCTGGAGCTATCGCAGCAGCCTTTATGATGACTAATTTAGTCGAACAACTTGTAATTAAATGGCACTTTAGGAAAAAAGTGCGATAAGTAACTTTTTATTTTTTAATAAGACCTTACAAAATCGTTCGGCAAATACTAGTTGCTATACTGGCATTTTTTTAATTTTCTGTTTATGATAAAGAAAACAATGAATTGGACGGAGATGAAGAGCATGAATGTTGCCGTTTCACGACGTATTATGAATATTATCTCGCTAGTAGGGATCGGCTTTTCAGTAGCCTTGACCATCTATTTCTATAATCTTGGTGTCTTTAAAGATATGCAATCTCTTAGAGGACTCGTGGGTACGTCGACTGTCGCCGGGCCAATCATCTTTATTCTCATACAGATTTTGCAAGTAGTCATCCCTATTATTCCTGGTGGGATATCTACTGCGGCAGGAGTATTAATATTTGGTCCTTATGCTGGTTTCCTCTACAATTATATCGGTATTACAGTAGGCTCACTGATTATCTTCTTGCTTGCTCGTCGCTATGGTAAACCATTTATTTTAAGTTTGATTAGTGATCACACCTACACAAAGTATTCAGGTTGGTTAGCAAATGAAAAAAGATTTGAAAGACTTTTTGCTTTGGCAATCTTTTTACCAGTTGCGCCAGATGATGCTCTTTGTTTAATGGCTGGTTTAACGACGATATCATTTAAGCGATATGCGCTTATTATTTTCTTAGCTAAGCCCTTCTCGATTTATTTGTATAGTCTAGCATTAATTCATGGCGGTACTTTTCTTTCAAGTCTGCTTGTTTAAATTACACCATTGACATACCTATCTAGTGACCACGTCTTTCCAAAAGAAGCTTCTTTGATGGATGTCGTTGTCACTGGCTAGGTATTTTTATTTTGGAGGAATGTTTTATGTCAAAACTCAAATATCATTTTTTATGGACCATCCGGTTTTTAAAACATAGTCCAAGTTATATTCGTGACGTATTATTAGCTCATTTCTTTATTCTAATCGTCGCAATACCTGGACTAACATTTTTAACCAAATTTTTATTGTCTCGGGTAGATGTACATTACTTTAGCCTTGCTACTTTTCCACATACCTTGGCTAAGCAACCCTTTCTTTTTATAGCCTTTATTTGTTTGTTTCTGACATTTTTGCTCATTTTATTTTTTGAATTCTCTTTTTTACTATACAGCATGTACTTCATTACAAATCATCGTCCTGTGTCCATAAAACAGCTTGTAGTATTGTCTTCAAAACAAATCCGATTTCTAAACCCGGCCGTATTAGTTTTCTTTTTGTTCTACGTCATCTTGCTTTCACCTTTTAGCTTTTTGGTTTATCGCTCTGACTTATTGGCCAAAGTTCAACTGCCTGCCTTTATCTTAGATTATATTTTTACGAATCGTTGGCTATTTGTTATCAGTTTTTGTTTGCTTTATCTCTTACTTTTGTATTTAGGGTACCGCTTCTTTTTTGTTTTACCTGAGCTGATCTTAAATAAACTAACTGTCCGTGATGCTATCAGAGAAAGTTTTACATTAACCAAGCATGCGTTTTTACTGATGCTAAGTAGCTTTGGTTTGCTTTTTTTCTTGATCAGTGTCGTCAATACCCTAATTTTGTCGATTATTTCTTTTTTTCAGTTTTATTTAGACTATGCATGGCCACATTTTGCTTTGTATGCGGCTGTCTTTTTTATGCTTTGTTTACAAATCACTTTATTTTTTTCGTTCATTTTAACCACATTTAGTAGCTTTTTCTATATGGTTGAGATTATGAAAAGAAATCATCGTTTACCGAACCTGATCCAAGTAGCACCAATTTCGACTAGTCTGCCCGCTATTTCAAAGCATTTGCTTTCACTCATCAGCATTCTGACAAGCATTGTAGCATTGAGTTATAATTACACGTATTTGACTACTTTTTCATTGAGCAATCCAGTCACCATCTCACATCGCGGAGTCTCGGATGTCCAAGGAATTCAAAATACAATTCCTAGTTTAATTAAGACTTCTACATCGTATCATCCAGACTACGTTGAAATTGATATACAGGAAACCAGTGATCATCAGTTTATCGTCTATCATGATTTCACTTATAATCACCTAGCAAATAGCCGACTGGTTCCTGAAAAAAGTACATTAGCGACCGCCGAAAAAATGGTCTTACATGAAAATGGTCAGACGGGGAAAATTGCGACATTTGATAACTATTTAAAAGCAGCGCAATCTCTGAATCAAAAATTATTAATCGAAATAAAAACGCAACAAGATAACCCTAAAGCAATGGTCAAACGCTTTTTAGAAAAATACGAATCCATTATTGAAGAGGACCATCACCAAGTGCAATCCTTAAATTATAATGTCGTCGAGCAAATAAAAACACAAGCACCTACTATCAAAACAGGTTATATTACTCCCTTTAATCTAGTGAGTCCTCCTGAGACAAAAGCAGATATCATTGTGATGGAAATGACATCTTTGACTGCTAAATATGTCCAACTCGTCCATAACAGTGGAAAAGAACTCTACGCCTGGACGCCCAATGATAAGAGTACCATCGAACGAATGATGCTCTACGGCGTCGATGGGGTGATTACTGATCGAATGGACTATTTAAACCAAGCAAAGAACGCAATCCGAACTGTTTCTTATGCTGATAAATTAGCATTTTTTGTCCTTGGATTTGGCTAACTTTGTGAATGATTAAGATTTTTTATACTCGAAAGACGGTTTTTTTGAAAAAAAAATGAGTTAGTGGTAGATTATAGATGGTGTTAAAAGCACCATCTATAAAAAGAAGGAGGAATGACAAATGACATTTACCAAAACAAATATGACGTATCGAATTGCATTCGATTCTGTCAAAAATGCTTTCTTAGCTATTGATGCCAAAGATGAAACTCACTTTGCATATGGCGTAACGATTGAAGATGCGATTAAGAACTTAAAATCTGACAAATAAGAGAGGTTCGATTGACAATGACTTGTGGACAGTCTGACGAAAGCAAACGATAAAGACCGTTTTTAGACTAGTGCTAAAAATGGCCTTTTTTTGTTACAAAAAAGCACACCATGAAGAATGCACTTTAAATTTTCATTAATATATCCTTCCTTCTACGTAACCATATCCTAAAAAGTCTTCACTTGGTTTTTTTACTACTTCGCATTCCTTAAAAGATCCCAAAATCGTATAATAGGCATTCCTTCCGTTTGTCAAATCATCATCATAATCAATTAGATCCGGAAATGCGATTACAGTCGGAATATGATCTTTCAACGATTCAATCAACTCTTGCATTTTTTCGTGACTAGAACAAACCAATTTTTGGTCGAACCATTCAAAACTTTCATTTCCTACTCTTATTTTAAAGCCCATTTACCTCACTCGCTTCTTTTGTTTAGACATTGCAGACTAGCAATCTCTGCCTTCACTATATGTTGCCAAAAAAAAGAACTATTTTTAAGTATATCACAACAACTTCTCATCTGATTTAGATCAGATTAAAGCATCGATGTGTTCTTTCAAACATACAATGTGCTATTTTTGTGCAGTTTCTTACTTGACTGTACAAAAAAACCGCCAAAATTGACGGTTCTTTGTCATGCTTCAATTTCAATTATTTGATTGCATGCGTTGCTATAGCATCCGAAAACATCGAATTATAAGCGTGCATTCAATTCTTTTGATAATTCTTCATAGCCTGGTTTGCCTAGTAGGGCAAACATGTTCTTTTTGTACGCTTCTACCCCTGGTTGATCAAATGGATTGACGCCATTCAAGTATCCTGACACACCCACTGCTACTTCAAAGAAATACATCAAGTAACCCAACGTATAGGCATCCATCGTAGGGATTTTCACTAAAAGGTTTGGTACGCCACCATCTGTATGAGCTAAAAGAACGCCCTCAAATGCTTTGGTATTAACAAAGTCCACTTCTTTTCCTTGTAAATACCCTAGACCATCTAAATCAGCATCTTGTGTCGGAATTGTGACTGATTTACGTGGGTTTTCCACTTTAACGACTGTTTCAAAAATGTTGCGGTTTCCTTCTTGAATGAATTGGCCAAGCGAATGCAAATCTGTCGAGAAATTCGCACTAGATGGATAGATTCCTTTTTGATCTTTTCCTTCTGATTCGCCGTATAATTGTTTCCACCATTCAGAGAAGTATTGCATACCTGGTTCATAATTAATCAATAATTCTGTCACTTTGCCTTTACGGTAAAGAATGTTGCGTAATGCAGCATATTGGTAGGCTTCATTTTCTTCTAATTTATCACTTGAGTAGGCATCGCTAGCATCAGCCGCTCCTTGCATCAACGCATCAATATCCGCTCCGCTTGCTGCAATCGGTAATAAACCAACAGCTGTCAAGACTGAGAAGCGTCCACCAACATCATCAGGAATCACAAATGTTTCCCAACCTTCTGCATCTGCTTCAACTTTCACTGCACCACGAGCTTTATCAGTAGTGGCATAGATGCGTTTGTTTGCTTCTTCTTTACCATACTTTTCAATCAAGCGTTCTTTAAAGACACGGAATGCGATTGCTGGTTCTGTCGTTGTACCTGATTTTGAAATCACATTAACTGAAAAGTCACGATCACCAATGACTTCAATTAAATCTGCTAAATAGGTCGATGAAATCGAGTTACCTGCAAAGAAAATTTGCGGATAGTTTCTTTCAGCTTTTGGTAATACATTGAAGAATGAATGATGCAAAAATTCAATCGCTGCACGAGCACCCAAGTAAGAACCCCCGATACCGATAACGACAAGAACATCTGAATCTTTTTGGATCTTTTGAGCTGCTTTTTTAATGCGTGCAAATTCTTCTTTGTCATAGTCTTTTGGTAAAGTCAACCATCCACGAAAATCATTACCAGGTCCTGTTCCTTCACGTAACATTTTGTCAGCTGCTGAAACCATTCCTTGCATGTACCCTAATTCATGTTCATTAATAAATGGTGCAACGTTTGAATAATCAAATGAGATATGGGTCATTTCTTTTCCTCCTATGAGATAAATTAACTACACCTTAACTTTACTTTTTTTTTGGTGAAATGGCAAGCAAAGATTGATATAGAGCCTATTCTCTCAAACTAGACAAGTCCTTGTCTAAGCATTGCCTTAGCAACTTTTTCAAAACCAGAAACATTGGCACCGAGTAAGTAATTATTTTTTTGATTGTACTTTTCTGCTGTATCGCGACAAGATTCATAGATGTCTTTCATGATTCCATCTAGTTGGCTATCGACTTCTTCAAATGTCCATTGCAAGCGTTGAGAGTTTTGACTCATTTCTAAAGCAGATACGGCAACTCCGCCAGCATTCGCTGCCTTCCCTGGACAGTAATAAATCCCATTGTCCACAAAATAATTCGCAGCCTCAAGAGAAGCCGGCATATTTGCCCCTTCAGCAACGACCTTAACACCATTTGCTACCAATCGCTTCGCAGCTTCTTCATCGATTTCATTTTGTGTCGCACAAGGAAAGGCTAGTTCAGCGGATAATTCATGCGCCCAGACCGATCCTCCATAGTACGTTGCCGTTTCTTTTGCTTGTGCATACGCTGTAAGGCGTTCACGCTTCACTTCTTTGATTTCTTTTAGCAAGGCAACATCGATACCACTTTCATCGATGATGTAACCATTTGAGTCTGAACAACTTACGACATTCGCTCCTAATTCTTGTAGCTTTTCAATTGCGTAGATGGCAACATTTCCACTACCAGAGACGATGGCTTTTTTATTTGCAAATGATTGTCCTTGATCGGCCAATACATGCTTCACAAAATAGACAACCCCATAGCCAGTTGCTTCCGTACGTGCTAAGCTTCCCCAGAAATCAAGCGGCTTCCCTGTTAGGACACCTGCATCGTAGGAACGAAGACGCTTGTACATACCAAAAAGATAGCCAATCTCTCTACCACCGACACCAATATCCCCAGCAGGAACATCTAAGTTAGGACCGATGTGTTTACTTAGCTCTAGCATGAAGCTTTGGCAAAAACGCATGATTTCTGAATCTGATTTGCCTTTTGGATCAAAATCACTTCCACCTTTCCCACCACCAATTGGTAGACCGGTCAAAGCATTCTTAAATATTTGCTCAAAGGCTAGAAATTTTAAAATACTTAAGTTAACAGAGGGATGGAAGCGTAAGCCACCTTTATATGGTCCTAAGGCAGAGTTAAATTGGATACGGTAGCCGCGATTGACTTGCCAGTTTCCTTGATCATCTTGCCACGGGACACGAAATTGCAACAAGCGCTCTGGCTCTGTCACAACAGCTAGTAAGTTATGTTCTTCAATTTCAGGATACTCTTCTAAAAAAGGCGTTATTGTTGAAAGAAATTCATCCACCGCTTGTAAAAATTCAGGCTGGTTGGGATCATTCTCGTGAATTTTTGTTTGAATTTTCTGAATATAATTTGTAGTTGTATTTGTCATGTAAGTTCCTCCTTTTTTTGATACTATATATATTAGCATATACTAGCAAAAAATAACCAAGGTTGCATACTTTTTCTACATTGGAATGTTACCTTTTGATGGAGGAACTATGAATACAAAATACGATGTCATTGTTGTCGGTGGTGGCACAAGTGGGATGATGGCTAGCATTGCTGCTGCCGAGCAAGGTGCAAAAGTTGTCCTAATTGATAAAAATAAAAAATACGGCAAGAAACTTTTGATGACTGGTGGCGGACGTTGCAATGTCACAAATAACCGTGAAGTCGATGATCTGATTCGTCATATCCCTGGCAATGGCCGATTTCTCTACAGTACGTTCTCACAATTCAATAATTTCGATGTGATGGACTTTTTTGAAAGCCATGGCGTTTCTTTGAAAGAAGAAGATCACGGACGGATGTTCCCAGTGACAAATAAATCAAAAACCATTGTCGATACCTTAGTAGAAACTGCCACCCAGCTAGGCGTGACATTACTGCCGAATACAACCGTCAAATCTTTGTTGTTCGATGCCGACCATATAACAGGAGTGAAGACTGAGTTTGAAACCATTCAAGCTCCCTGTGTCATATTAACAACAGGTGGCAAAACCTATCCTTCGACTGGCTCGACTGGCGATGGCTATCGCTTTGCTAAATCAGTCGGCCACACAATTACGCCACTCTATGCGACGGAGTCACCGTTACTTTCTGACGAAGCCTTTATTCATTCCAAAGAGCTGCAAGGGATTTCTTTACGGGATTGTTTGTTACAAGTACTCGACAATCAAGGGAAGCTTGTGACTGAACATAAGATGGATCTATTGTTTACGCACTTTGGCCTTTCTGGTCCAGCAGCATTGCGTTGTTCTTCCTTCGTTAATCAGTTACTGGAAAGTCAGCCAGACGTGACTGTTGTGTTGGATTGTTTCCCTGAACGATCGAAAGAAGAGCTTCTTCAATCAATCACCACTAAGCTTCATCAATCAAAAAAAGCAGCCAAAAATGAACTAGCTGCCTTTTTGCCAGACCGGTTATTGGTCTTTTATTTAGATCAGTTAGGCTTAGTCGATACACCCGCAAATCAGCTGACTGAAGCTCAAATCCTATCGATTGTCGAGAAATGGAAAGCCTTCCCAATCCGCGTCAATAAGACCCTACCAATTGAAAAATCATTTGTAACTGGTGGTGGAGTCAATACGAAAGAAATCCAACCAAAATCGATGGAAAGTAAAAAGAAGAACGGGCTCTTTTTTGCTGGAGAATTAGTTGACGTGAATGGCTACACTGGTGGCTTTAATATCACTGCCGCTTTTTGTACTGGCCATAGTGCTGGTGTACACGCGGCTCAAGAAGCTTCCTATTTTCAATTTTAAACGCATTGAAGTAGCGTGTATTGCTCCCGAATGACGAGGTGCTTCACGCTACCAACACGAATGACATGACTAGTTTTGCTACATTCGAATAACTACGACAAAAAGCCAAAAGTTGGAAAAACAACTTTTGGCTTTTTGCATTTAGCTGAACTGTTTCAGCTAAGTACTATTATTACTCAGTTGCGACGATGGCAACAAATTTTCCGTTTACGACTTTCGCTAAGTCAGTCGGTTTTAGTTCCATTTGCAGTCCTCTACGACCAGCCGATACGATCATGAGAGAAAGTTCCGTCGCACGTTGGTCGATAAACGTCGGAAATAATTTTTTCATTCCGACAGGCGAACACCCACCACGAATGTAGCCTGTCGTTTCTTCTAGATCTTTCAAGTGAAGCATTTCAACTTTTTTGTTGCCACTTTCTTTTGCTAATTTCTTCAAGTCGACTTCTTCATCGCCTGGAATCACTGCGACGATGGGACCTGTTTTATTGCCGACTGCGACCAAGGTTTTAAAAATCTGGCCCGCTTTGCCAGCCATTTGAGCAGCTACATCGTTGGCACTGATATGATTTTCCGACCATTCATACGTATATTCCGTATAAGGTATTTTTTTTTGCTCAATTAGTCGGATGGCATTTGTTTTGGGAACTTTCTTTTTTGCCAATCTACTCACCTTCCTCTAATCAATCTGCATCGCTTTTATAAATTCATCCATGGCATCAATTGGAATTTGACCTGGAGCAGAGGCTTGCTCCAGTGATGCAAAGCTCAAGACTGAGCCGATTAACTCACCAGCTACGCGGGTGACTTTTCCTAAATCGCCCATGGACATCACTGCTAATGGTAGCTGATTGATTCCTTTTGCTCGCTGAATAACATTCATCATCCGCAGCACATCTTGTAAGTTAGCTGGCATCGTCGCGATTTTTCCGATATCTGCTCCGAATTGATTCATCATGCCAATCTGAAACATTAGCTGGCCATCAGCCGGTGTTTGATCAAAATGATGTGCACTAATAATGATTGCCACTTTTTCAGCCTTAATAGTTTGAACAAAGCCACGACCTAAAAACTCCACTCGATGCAATTCCAAGTCTAATAAATCAATGCGATCAGACTTGGCAACGAGGAGACAGAGCTGTTCATATTCTTTTAAAGAAAGCTCGCGTTGGCCGCCTTCCTCTTTGGTACGGAATGTGAATAATAAGATTTTTTCTCCTAATTCCATGCGAATCAATGTGAGTGTCTCAATCAGCTTTTCATCAATCAGGACATCTTCAAAATAATCTGCTCGCCATTCCACGACTTGAGCGGGACAATGTGCTGCCTGTTCAGCTTGTTTGACCAACTTTTCTTGAGTACTTTCCGTTAATGGTACAGCCAACTTGACCCGACCTTCTCCAAAAGTAATTCCTTTCACTGTAACCATACGTCTCCTCCATTCTAATCCATTCGTTGATAGAAAAGTACCTTCAAGTAGCTCCCTTCAGGAAACTTCGGTATTGTTTTAAAATCACTTGGTAAGGCAAAACTTGTTTGTTTTCTTACCTTCACGCCTTTTTTGGCGATGGCTTGCTCGATTTGCTTTTCGAATTTCTCTAAAGAGACGTTCGCTGCATTGGTCGAAGCGACTAACCATCCATTTGGCGCCAGGATATCCAGACTTTGCTCAATTAGTTCGCCATAATTTTTTGATACGGTAAAGACTTTCTTTTTGTTTCTCGCAAAACTAGGTGGATCTAACACAATACAATCATACGACAAATTTTTGCGCTTAGCGTATTTAAAGTACTCAAAGGTATCCATCACATAAATATGCTGCTCTTCACTTGAAAGATGATTGACTTGAAATTGCTCCTTCGTCAGCTCTAAGCTCCGATTGGCCAAGTCAACACTAGTCGTCTCACCTGCGCCACCGACTGCCGCAGCAACAGAAAATGCACCTGTATAACTAAACATATTTAAGACGGATTTGCCTTTTAGGAATCCCGAAGCTAGCTTGCCGCGAACTTCTCGCTGATCTAGAAAAATTCCCGTCATCAATCCTTCGTTCAGATATGTCGCATAGGTAATGCCATTTTCTTTTATTAGTAAGGGTTCGGGCGCTCTTTCCCCATAAATAGGCATTGATTCAGGTAAGTCCGAAGCAAAACGGATTTTTTCATAAGCCCCTTTGACTTCTGGGTATGCTGTTTGGAATGCTCGAACCAACTCATCTTTATGCGTATAAAGCGTTTCATTATACCAAGAAAAAACGACATACCCTGCATACCAATCAATCGTTAAACCACCAAAAGAATCTCCCTCGCCATTTAAAATCCGAAATGCCGTTGTATCCAATCGATTAAAATAAGATTGCCGACTGGCTTTCGCCTTTAAAAAGATAGCTTCAAAAAAAGACTCATCTAGCTCGACTTTTTTTTGCGTCAGTACCCAGCCGACGCCTTTATTTTGCTTACCTAGGTAGCCTCTAGCAATCTCTTCTTTCCGCTGCGTTTGAAAAACAACCCAATCAGTGGGAAAGTCACTATCTACAAGATCCTCTTTTTGGACGAGCGGAAAGCCTTGTCGTAATTTTTTTTCTGCTTTTTTTGTTATTGTTACTCTCATTCAGTCACCCACTTCTTCAATTATGATTAGTATAGCAAAAATTGACGCGCTTTGCTCTGGTAGTTAAGTTAAAGAAAAAGTTAATTTAGAAAAATGAACTACTATATATTGCTGATTTATTTGACACTTGTTTCACATGTGGGTAGAATAATGGGGATAGTGAAGGAGTTTCGTTTGAATCTTCTTTTTTGACTAGTGACTAACACGGAGAAAGTGGGGAACATTTCTTGTTTAAACAAAAAATAAGCTCGTTTATTAATACGAGACTGGGCTTTTTTACCTTATTAGCAGTATTATTGTGGCTAAAAAATATTTTGGCCTTCGCAGTGGATTTAAAAGTCGGCTTAGATAATGCCTTGCAATATTTCATCGTTGCGATCAACCCAATCGCCTCAACACTATTATTGCTGTCAGTGGCCTTATACATTCGTCGCAAGACACCCTCCTATGTGATGATGCTTTTTATCTACACTGTGATGACCATTTTGCTCTATGCAAATGTGAACTATTACCGTGAATTTACAGACTTTATAACGATTAATACCATGCTGGGTGCTGGTAAGGTTTCAAGTGGACTTGGTGAGAGTGCCTTGCGCTTGTTCCGCTGGTACGATTTGTTCTATTTTATAGATATCATAGTATTGATTGCAGCACTAGCCTTCAAAAAAATCAAAATGCAAGTAGCCCCCGTTCGTGCTCGGATGGCTTTCGCGATGACTGCTTTTTCCATCATGATCTTCAGCGGAAACTTATTTCTTGCTGAGTCTGATCGTCCTCAGCTACTCTCTCGAGCTTTTTCTAATGACTACTTAGTCAAGTATCTTGGTGTGAATACGTTCACTGCCTATGATGCTGTCCAAACATACAAGACCAATCAAGTTCGAGCCAAAGCGAGTGCGACCGACTTAGATGCAGTAAAATCTTACGTCCGTGAACACTATGCAGCACCAGATGACAGCCTATTTGGAATTGCCAAAGGTCGTAATGTCATCTACATTCACTTGGAAAGCACACAACAATTTGTCATCAATTACAAATTAAAAGATGCCAATGGTGTTGAACATGAAGTGACCCCTTTCTTAAATAGTCTATACAATAGCAATAGTACTTATAGCTTCGATAACTTCTTCCACCAAGTCAAGGCTGGTAAAACAAGTGATGCGGAAACGTTGATGGAAAACTCTTTATTTGGATTGGATCAAGGCTCTCTATTCACACAGCTTGGCGCGAAAAACACCTTCCAGTCTGCGCCAAATATCTTAGAGCAAACGCAAGGTTACACGAGTGCCGTCTTCCACGGTAACGTCGGTAACTTCTGGAATCGTAACGAAACATATAAGAGTTTTGGGTATGATTATTTCTTTGATTCATCTTATTATGATGTTACAGATGAAAACTCATTCCAATATGGCTTGATGGATAAACAATTTCTTAGCCAGTCAGTCCAATATTTAGAAAAATTACAACAACCGTTTTACTCAAAATTCATTTTGGTATCTAATCATTTCCCTTATTCTGAATTATCTGGGGATGAATCTGGTTTCCCATTAGCAACAACCAATGATGAAACCATTAATAATTACTTTGCTACAGAAAATTATATGGATAATGCGATTAAAGAGTTTTTCGATTACTTAAAGGCAAGTGGTCTGTACGACAACTCAATCATCGTACTTTATGGAGACCACTACGGTATTTCTAATTCTAGAAACGAAGAATTAGCGAGTCTTTTAGGAAAGACAGCCGATACTTGGACAGATTATGACAATGCCCAAATGCAACGCGTCCCTTACATGATCCATATTCCTGGTACAACAAGCGGTGGTGTAAACCATACGTATGGTGGAGAAGTCGATGCATTACCTACTTTGCTACATCTTCTCGGTGTCGATACAAGCAAATATATCCAGCTCGGACAGGACTTATTATCCAAAGATCGAGATCAAGTCGTCGCCTTCCGTGATGGTAGCTTTGTCACTCCGAACTATACGTACTACGGTGGTACATTATATGAAAATGCGACCGGCACAGCCGTGACTGAACAGTCTGATGAATTAAAGGCGCAAGTCAAAGCATGGAAGAAGCAAGTAGAGGAACAGCTAAGCACCTCTGATACGATTAACAATGGCGATTTGCTTCGTTTCTACACCGATAGTGGTTTGACTACCATTGATCCATCAAAATATAGTTACTTAAATCAAGTCGATCGATTAAATGAAACACAAACTAGCCTAGGCGACAAATCAACCAGTCTATACTCAAAAAATGGCAACAAATCAACGGTTGATCTATTTAAAACACAAACCTATAAGCAATTGAATCCAGAAACCACGTCAACTACGGAAACAACTACGAGTGGTCAATAAAGGATTTTATAGAAAATAAATACAGCATTAACTACAAGTTAAAAACCATAAAATCCAAAAGTTTGAAACATAACTTTCGGGTTTTATGGTTTTTTTAGCTGAAAAATTCTGTCTCGTCCTCTTATTTCCTAGACTTTTCCAGATAAGTTCATATATAATTCAAATTCCTTTTTTATACTTGAAGTGAAGAAGGTGTCAGAATGAAAGATAAATTCCGTTCCCTTACTAATAAACGGGAACTACTCTACTTAGCTTATTTATTCATATTCGTTTCTTTTTTAATGCTTCTTCTTATCTATGAAGCGTCCAATCATGAACAAATCAAGCAAATTACCCAATACATACAACAAGCAGCTTATCAATCTTCTAAATCGACTATTACAGAAACACTAAATACTCTCACTACGCTATTGCGTCCTTTTGTCCAAATACCAATTGTACTTTGCGGCGGACTCTTTTTTTTCACGCTTTTTCTTTATATTCGCCAATCGCAAACAAGCAGTCAACTCACTTACCTTAGTAAGGTTAAAACTATGCTCGTGCCACTTTTTGGCATTTTTCTATTTTTAGGATTTGTTTTCTTACTTTTCCAATCGCAAATTGAAAAGCAAGTCGAGCAATCTCAATTTTCTTTTATTCAAAACCATTTGACTTCTGACTCTTTTTCAACAAAAGAGTCGAATTTATCAACCAAATTAACCGTTAAAATTCCAACCACCATCCAAGCACTCGCTCAAACCAATCGATTGACTTCTTTGAAATGGACGAAGATTATCCTATTTATGTTCATGAAAGTATTACTCGTGACGATCTGCTTCATTGCTTTATTCGTAGCTTATTTTCATAAGAAGTCGCGATTGAAAAAGCACTATCTACCAAGTGAACACTCACACCCCTTTAAACATCATTAAAAAGGTGTGACTAGTCTTGCTAAAACAAGAGCTATAAAATCCAGAAGTATAATCTTTTGGATTTTATAGCTCTTGTTTTAGTAAACCCTGTTTCATTTTAGCTTTCAGTTGTTTCAGTATCTGGAAAAGAAATTTTAAATGTGGTACCTTCACCCAGCTTACTTTGGACATCAATCGTGCCGTTATGAAGTCGCACCAATTGTTGAACAATCGGTAAGCCTAGTCCAGATTCACCAAATTTTTTATTTTTCCGAGATGGGTCAACTTTGTAATAGCGATCCCAAATATTGGTCAATTGCTCTGGCGTCATACCGATACCTGTATCAGAGATTGCTATGACTGTCTGTAAATTACGTTTTTCGATTTGGATTGTAATTTCACCATTCTCTGTAAATTGAATCGCATTTTGAATGATATTAACCATGACTTGTTTAAAGCGATCGTAATCTGCAAAGACGCTGACCGGCTCCGTCGTAAGTAGTGTTAAGGTGTCGCCTGCACTGGCCGCCTTCACTTGAAGTTGCGTCACGATTTCTGCCAATGTCTGTGTACCATCAAACTTTTTAATAACCATCGAAATCTGATTGGTTCGGATTTTTTCGTAATCCAAGTTTTCAGCGACTAGTCTTATGAGTCGTTCCGTTTCATTTTTCATTAACTTGACGGCGTTCTCTTCTTGATTTTTAGGAATCGCATGATATTGCAAACCTTCTAATAAGCCATTGATTGTCGTCAATGGTGTCCGCATCTCATGCGATGCATCGGCCATAAATTGCTTTCTGCGCTCTTCTTGGCGCTCGATTTCGTCCTGCGACTCTTTCAACGAACGCGTCATTTTATTGAAATCTTCAGCCAAATCATCAAACTCATCCCGACTATGCACGGGTACATTGATATCAAAATTTCCATTAGCCACTTCTTTGGTCGCTTTTTGGAGGCGATTGATCCGCTTCACTTGAAAACGAGCATAAAAGTAACTAATGACCAATGCCACGATAACCGATAAAATGACCCCTTTTAATAGATTTGCTGTCAATTGTTTCACCGAATTTTGAATATTTTTTGCCGGCTGACTGACAATTAAGACACCAAAAAAGGTGCCGTCGTAATCAAAGGGAATCATGGCATAGGAAGTCGTCTCTTTCTGACCATAAATGTTTGCATCAGACGTTAATTGCTGAGATTCTCCTGCTGCCAACGCAGACCAAGTTGAAGTCGCAATCGTGATACTTGTTTTCTCTGAGCTGTGCAACGGATAAATAATTTGCTTATTTGTCGTAATAAACACAAAATTAACACTTTGTTGGTTTAACATCAGTTCAGATGTCGCTAATGCATTTTGAATGACTGTCTCCTTAGAAAAATTTACCTGGTATTGATCATTGATTGTTTCGGCAACTTTTTGCACAGCATCGCCATAACCAAATAATTGATGGTAATTATTCTCCTCGACCGTTTTCTCGGTCATCCGTGTGAAAACAATGCCCATCGTCAGTAACGTCACAAAAATAACCACGGTAAAAGCAGCCAGCTGTTGATACAAATATTTCATCAGGCAACACCCGAATCATCAAATTTGTATCCCACTCCCCAAACTGTCTGAATCACTTGAGGACCGACTTTCTCAATTTTTTGACGTAACTTTTTAATGTGCGCATCGACCGTTCGTTCATCGCCAAAATACTGGTAATCCCACACTAACTCCAGGAGCTGTTCTCTGGAGAATACTTGCCTTGGCTTTTTCGCAAGAGTATAGAGCAAATCGAATTCTTTTGGTGTCAGTCCTTCGATTAATTTGCCATTTAGATAGGCTTCTCTCGTTTTTGTGTTGACCTTTAAAAATTGTGTTTCGATATCAAATTCTTGGTCGCTCGCTTCTTGGACTTTTCCTTCTTTCTCCACAAGTTCCATTCTTCTATGTAGTGCCTTAATTCGCGCAATCAAAGTTAAGGGACTAAACGGCTTAGTTACATAATCATCTGCGCCCATCTCTAAGCCAATGACCTGATCACTTTCAGAGTCTCTTGCAGTTAGCATGATTATTGGTACCGTCTTCGATACTTTCCGAATCTCTCTTGCAACAATCATGCCGTCCATCGATGGCAAATTCAAATCCAACGTGATTAAATCCCAGAAATGAGGATTCGCCAAAAAAGTATCTAGTCCTTCCTTTCCATCATATTTGAAAGTCGCTTCCCAACCTTCATTTAGGAAAAACATTTGCATCATTTCAGATACAGATTCATTGTCTTCAATCATCAATATGTTCATTTTCATCACCTCGTAAGGATCGATTGTATCGATCCAATTTTTGTTCTATTCGTGCAATCATCGGCGCGATAACCCAAGGAATACCTAACAGCTCGATTAGAAAGAAGTTCGTATGCCCGGACAGCTTTAGCCAGAAACCAATTACTGTCAGTATGCCACCAACTAATAAAAAATAATTTCGAGCTACTCGTTGTGCATAAACCCAGCTTTCAGCAGAAACTTGTGCACGTTCGGTTCGGTAACCATACACCAAATTCTCGCCCTTTGGTGGAAAAAGAAAAAAAGCCAAACCTATTATGAAAAAAAAGATCCCTACGTACAAAACTATCATCATGTCGCTCCTTTATTACTACTGCCTAGTATACTAAATAATTAGAAAACTACCAACAGCTTCATCAATTCTTCGCGAAAGCTTTGCCTTTTATTCATTATTTGCTATCATCAAATTATACATGAAAGGAGCGTCTCAATGTCTTATCAAGCACTCGCATTTTTTGATTTAGATGGTACATTATTAGATAGTCATTCTCAAATTACACCGGAAGTTGCTCAAGCAATCGCGACTCTTAGGCAAAACAATATCTTACCCATTATTGCTACCGGCCGTGCTGAGCCTCAGATACAGTATATCAAACAAGCGGCAGGTATCACCTCTGATGCTGTCATGAATGGCGCCTTTATTCGCTTGGCTGGAGAAGTCGTCTTCCAAGAACATATCGAGCAAGCTATTTGTCAACGGATGGTCGAAGCCGTCCACTTGCAGCAACAGGAAGTCGTTTTTTATAATGACAAAGATATTTGGGCATCTGGCGCCAATCGTTACCTTGTTGAAGCCTTTGATCATATTCATGCAAACGTCCCCCCTGTACTGCCAAAAAAATACCAAGAATCCTTGGTCAACATGCTACTCATACTGGGAACAAACGCAGATGCATATTACAATGAAACGTTTCCCGATCTAACTTTTTATCGCAACAACCCCTTCTCAATAGATGTTGTCCGTAAAGGAACATCAAAAGGTACCGCTGTGACACGAATCAAAGAACTTTTAAACTTGCCGACTATCCCGACGTATGGCTTTGGCGATGGTCCAAATGACCTTGCCTTACTCGCAGCTTGCGATGAAAAAATCGCTATGGGGAATGCCACTAGTGAACTGAAAGAACAAGCAACCTTTGTTACCAAAACTAATAACAACGGCGGAATTGTCCATGCATTGAAACATTTTGATTTGATTTAGTGTATTGCCTATCAAAACTATGGTATAATGAATGAGTTGTTAATAAGCTCCTTTATTTGGGGGCGTTACGGATTCGACAGGCATAGTTGAGCCTGAATTGCGCTTCGTAGGTTACGTCTACGCTAAAACGTTACAGTTAAATATAACTGCTAAAAACAATAACAACTCTTACGCTTTAGCTGCCTAAAAACAGTTAGCGTAGATCCTCTCGGCATCGCCCATGTGCTCGAATCAGGGTCCTAACTTAAGTGGGATACGCACTTATTTTCCGTCTGTAAATGAGTGAAGAGATCATCAGACTAGCAATACAGACTGCCTGTCGTTCGGCAAGCTGTAACGCGAATCTTCAAATGAGTCGACTATGAGCGTAGATTTTTAGGTAGCAATATGTTTGGACGCGGGTTCGACTCCCGCCGCCTCCATAATAAAAAGCGTGATAAACATTGAGAAATTAATGTTTATCACGCTTTTTTTGTTGGGTTTCCCCTATATTTTTTCATCCTTTTTTCATCGAAATGACACCAAATCCTAAAATATGTTATGATAGGTTGTATACAGATGAAAGGATGGGTTCTATGGAATTGAATATCGGAGATTTCATCACTACAAAAGACGTTTCGGGTGAAGAAATATCGGGACAGATTACAAAGATTAATGTGAATACAGTTATTTTGCATACCAAATCTGAAAGCTATGTCGTTCGTCTAAAAACATTAAAAGAACAAGGCTACTTTACAAATGAGGTTACATCGAAAACAAACTTTTACTAAAAATGAGCCAAGCAACCGTCGCTCTTGTTAGACTGTTGTCTGGCTCTTTCTATATTTTTAATGCCCTTTGTAACTAGCAAAGTAAAACCCGGAGACAAAGATGGCTCCGCCAATAACATTTCCTAGATAAACAAAGACAAAGTTTCGTAAAAAGTCACCCCAACTCGCGGCTCCTTCAAAAATTGCAGCAGGAATCAAGAAAGCATTGGCAACACTATGCTGGAAACCGATAGCAACAAAGATCATCACTGGAAACCAGATTCCCAATATCTTTCCAGCACCGTCTTTAGCCCCATAACTTAACCACAAAGCCAAGCCAACAAACCAATTACACCCAACCCCTGATACAATCGCTTGCACCCAAGTCGCAGCAATTTTGTGTTCGGCTAATTGACTCACTTGCTCAGCATAGACACCACTGGCAGTCAATCCTACGAGATGTCCGAAAAAATATGCCACAAACAATGCTCCGACGACATTAGCCAATGTAATCGTCAACCAATTTAGTAATAGTGCCCCAACTGATACTTTACGATCGTAAAAGGCTGCACTAACCGCCATCATATTACCCGTAATCAATTCACCACCTGCTAATAATATCACAATCAGTCCGATGGGAAAGACAGATGCCCCGACAAATGCTTGCACACTTGCCAAGTTACTCGGGATTGACGCTGATACACGAATATATGCTAGATAGCCTAGCGAAATCATCGCCCCTCCAATAAATCCCAAAACAAGCTTTGCCAATAATGGCTTTTCAATCTTTTTGGTTCCGTTTTCAATAGTAATGGTCAAAATTTCTCCTGGTGAATACACAATTCATCGCTCCTTTTTTTTCAATACTCTTTTACTTTATCGTAAAAAAAGAAAAGCGCAAGACCTTTTGTGTTATT
>NZ_JAMRVB010000001.1:1965994-2175973 GCF_023743875.1 Enterococcus italicus | reverse complement strand
ATTTATCACTTAAAAAACTGTCCTTTTCAGGACAGTTCGATTCTCTTTTCATCTCGTTCTCAGCTGAGGTGTCACACTTCAGTAATTCTTCGTACTATTTCTCTTGCCCAAAACAGGATGCCGTCGCAAAAAGCGCACCAGTTTGCTGATAAATATGCTCTGCAACATTTGCATTATTCATTGTATATAGATGAACGCCACCCACTCCTTGTGTAAGCAAGTCAACAATTTGGTCGACTGCATAGGCCAAACCTGCTTCTCTTAATGCTTTAGGATTGTGTTCGTATTTTTCCAAAATGGCAAGAAACTTTCTCGGCAGATTCGTCTTCGTTGTTTGTACCAATCGTATTGCTTGTTTGCGATTAACAATCGGCATGATTCCTGCAAGAATGGGGACATCGATACCTGCGAGTTGACACCTTTCAATAAATTCATAAAATACGTCATTATCAAAAAATAGTTGACTAATCAAGCTATCACAACCCACATCACACTTCACTTTTAAAGCTTGAATATCTGAAATTCGATTAGGAGAGTCAGGGTGAACTTCTGGGTAGCATGCACCAGAAATAGAAAATTCTGGTGCAATCGTTTTAATGTAGGTTATTAAATCACTTGCGTATAAAAAATCATGGACCGGTTTCAAATTAGGGAGTGTATCCCCACGTAAAGCTAGCACGTGATAAATGCCTAGCCTTGTCAAATTTTCAATCGTACGCTTCACCTGTGCTTTCGAAAGATAGGCTGTAGGCAAATGTGCGATTGTTTCAATTCCCAGTTCATTCTGGATATAATTTGCAACTTTGATTGTTGTCTGGTCAATTGTTTGATTATTGTTGCTACAAGTCACGCTTATGAATGCCGGTTTTAATTTTGCCAGTGTCTGGATAGTTGCAACTAATTTCGTGAAGCCATCTTGTGTATTTGAAGGAAATACTTCAAATGATAATAATCGATCCATCTCACTCTTACTCCTCTCGTATCGCAGCTACTGCCTTTGTCATATTTGCCAGACTCGCCTTCGTCTCCACTATTCCTCTAGTTTTTAATCCGCAATCCGGATTAATCCAAATTTTTTCACGAGGGACTTTTTTGATAATTTCATGAATGGTCGTCGTTAACTCTTCAACTGAAGGGATACGAGGAGAATGGATATCATAAACACCCGGACCGACTGCTGTTTTAAAGTGTCGACGAACCAGTTCATCCAAAATAGCAAGATTGGAACGTGATGCTTCAAAGGAAATAACATCTGCATCCATTTGATCAATCGCCGAAAGAATATCGGTAAATTCGCTATAACACATATGAGTATGAATTTGGGTCTCTGGTTTTACTTTGCTGTGTATCAAACGAAATGCTGGAATCGCCCAATCTAAGTATTCGGAGTACCAATCAGACTGACGAAGAGGTAATTTTTCTCTCAAAGCTGCTTCATCAATTTGAATCATACGAATGCCATTTTTTTCTAAATCAAGAACTTCTTCTTGAATCGCTAGGGCCAGTTGAAGTGTGGATTCTTTCGTCGACACATCCTCTCTTGGGAAAGACCAGTTCAAGATTGTTACTGGCCCAGTCAGCATTCCTTTGACAACTTTTTTGGTTTGACTTTGAGCAAATGCTGACCATTTGACAGTGATGGGGGCCTTACGAGTGATATCTGACCAGATAATCGGTGGCTTAACTCCTCTCGTCCCATAGGATTGAACCCAGCCATTTTTACTGAACAAATAGCCATCTAGCTGCTGACCAAAATATTCCACCATATCATTTCGTTCAAACTCTCCATGGACTAATACATCTAAATCAATCGACTCTTGCCACTCTAGCCATTCTTTGATCTGCTTTTCTATGAATTGCTCGTAGTGTTGCTGATCTATTTCACCTTTTTTCCATTTTGATCGATTTTGTTTTACTTCTTTTGTTTGAGGAAATGAGCCAATCGTCGTAGTCGGCAAATCTGGAAGTTGAAACACATTCTTTTGAATGAGGCGACGTTGTTCAAAATCAGGGGATCGCTCGAAATCTTTTGCTGTCAATTGTTCTAACTTCTCTTTCAATTCACTATTTTCATCAAAGCGCTTGGCAGCAAACAATGCTTTATTTTGTTGCAATAAGTGCATTTCTTTGTGTTCAACAAGGCTCGCTAAGACCTTTAGTTCTTCCAATTTTTCTTTTGCAAACGAAAAATAGTTTACTATTTCAGGCGAGAAGCTTTCATTATCCGTTGTGTATGGAACATGTAATAATGAACAAGAGGTTGAAAGGACTAATTTTTTGTTCTGAAAATCCTTTACTTGCAGTAGTGTTTGCTCGAACTGATTCCGCCAAATGTTTTTTCCATTTACCACACCTGCATATAAAATTTTGTCTTCCGGAAACCCACTAGTTAGCAACGCTTTTGTTTGCTTTCCTTCGACAAAGTCTAGTCCAATTGCATCGACCGGCAAAGTAATCAATGAGTGATAGACATCCCGTACATCGCCAAAATAGGTTTGTATCAAGACGTTTAGCGGTTTGTCTACTAATAAATTTTGATATAAAGTTTCAAATACATTCACTTGTTCTGTCGATAGATCTTTAACTAGTCCCGGCTCATCTAATTGAATCCATTTCGCACCTAGGTTGTCTAATTTTGAGAAGACCTCCTGATATGCGACTGTTAATTGGATAATGAGCTTCTCTTGATTCACATCATCATCAATTTCTGCTAATTGTAAAAATGTAAATGGACCAAGGATGACGGGGCGTGTCTCTATTCCTAATGATTTTGCTTCTTGGTATTCATCAAATATTTTTGTTCCCACTACACGAACGTTGGTACTTGCTTCGATTTTTGGTGTCAGATAATGGTAATTGGTGTTAAACCATTTTTTCATAGGTCTAGCTTTCACATCACCTTTTTCCCCTTGATAGCCACGAGCCAACGCGAAATACTCTTCCAGTGGAGTAAGCGCTAATGATCGCACTGCAGCTGGAACGATATTAAACAAACAAGCGGTGTCGAGTGTTGTGTCATAAAACGAAAAGTCATTGCTTGTAATTTCATCTATTCCACTATCTTTTAAGAGTTGCCAATGTTTTTTGCGGAGTTCCTTTCCTTTTTGTAAAAGATCTTTTGTCGTACTATCACCTCTAAAAAATGCCTCAGTTGCAAATTTTAATTCTCGAAATTCTCCAATTCTTGGAAAGCCAACGATTGTTGTTTTTACCATGTAATTCCCTCCTCCGTTCTAATAGCGTTACTTTAACATGAGTAAAAACAAAGCGATAACTGAAAAAAACAAGAGCAAGTTATAGCTATTACCTATAACCTGCTCTATAATAAAGAAAAAACGGAGGGATACTATGCGCTTACAGCAATTAATTTATCTAGAAAAAGTCGTTGAAAAAGGATCCATTAATGAAGCGGCCAAAGAGCTTTTCCTCACGCAACCTAGCCTATCAAATGCTATCAAAGAATTAGAACAAGAACTCAATATTCAACTTTTGCTCCGCAGTAAAACGGGCGTATCTCCAACGAATGAAGGACGCGAATTTTTGGTATATAGCCGTCAAATTCTTGATCAAGTGAACTTATTAGAAGAAAAATACAAGCATCAAGGCCTACGCAAACAAAGCTTTTCTGTATCAGCCCAACACTACGCGTTTGTCGTGCATGCCTTCGTTGAATTGATTCGTACCGTTCCCAATGATGATTACCGCTTCACCTTACGCGAGACAGAAACAGAAAATATTTTTGATGATTTGGTTCAGTTTAAGAGTGAGTTGGGTATTCTTTACTTAAATTCATTTAATCGCAAAGTCATGACGAAGCTTTTTAAAGAAAAAGATTTGACCTTTACGCCTTTATTTGATGCTCATCCACATGTCTTTGTCAGCCGAAGCAATCCTTTGACAAAAAAAGCCAGTCTGACACTCGCTGATTTAGAGGACTATCCCTATTTGTGCTATGAGCAAGGAGAAACGAACTCTTTTTATTTTGCAGAAGAAATTTTAAGCACATGGGATCGCAAAAAAGAGATTAAAGTCAGCGATCGTGCAACGATTTTTAATTTAATGGTGGGACTGGATGGGTATACGATTAGTTCAGGTATTATTAGTAGTGAACTAAATGATGATAAAATTGTGGCGATTCCACTCGAATATGAGGATACGATTACAATTGGATGGCTAAAACAAAAACAACGGACGCTCAGTCCTTTAGCCTTGACCTATTTGGAAATGTTACAAGCGCATATTAAACAATATGGCTTTTCGATTTATCCTCAAGAAGAGTAAAATGTTTGTCATCTTCGTTTTAAATTTTTTGAAAACGTAACAAAAATCATCTTCATGTAATACAATTCCATGCTATGCTTTTTATAGGAGGCGGTTACTAATGGAAGATATCTTCTTTGCACCATTTGATTGGTTGTACGGCGTCCTGTCGGGTAAGAGATAATACCCATTACTTGACGCTGATCAAAAAAAGGCTGAAACAACCTTGTTCAGCTAGAAATAAAAAGCCAGCATAGCCAAAAAGTTAGTCTAACACTTTGGGGCTGCGTTGGCTTTTTGTTGTAGTTAATTGGTCTTGTGTTTAATTCAGATTTCGTCGCACAAATTTTGTCACACATGCAAAATTTTTTTGACTTATTGCTCGGAGCTAAATGCTTTTGACACAGTCTCTTTTTGGTAGCTGGCTGTCAATAAGGCCACAAACTTTTCTAGATATTCTTGATCGATCGCGTCGTAACTTGAAAATTTACGACTATCTAAATCGAGCACACCTATCAATTTGTCAGCGACCAACATAGGCACGACAATCTCAGACATTGCTGCAGAATCACACGAAATATAGTTTTTATGTGTCGTTACATCGTCTACAATCAGTGTGCGTTTCGTTTCAGCTGCTTCTCCACAGACGCCTTTTCCCAGCTTAATTCTTGTACACGATACTTTCCCTTGAAATGGTCCTAATACCAATTCACCATCTGTATACACATAGTACCCAGCAAAAACCGTATCTGAAAATGCATCATTTAGTAATGCAGATGAGTTCGCTAGATTGGCAATCCAATTGGTTTCAATTTCCAATAAACCTGCTAATTGCGCTAAAATTAATTCGTATTGCTCTTGTTTTGTTGTAGCCATCTGACTCATTCCCTTCTATCTTTCCTAGTATAAGAAAAAAAGACCTTGCTAACAAGGTCTTTTACTTCATCTGATAAATGATTAACGACGAATTTCTTTGATACGAGCTGCTTTTCCGTGTAAGGCACGTAAGTAGTACAATTTAGCACGACGAACTTTACCGTAACGAACAACTTCGATTTGAGCAACACGTGGTGTGTGTAATGGGAAAGTACGTTCAACGCCAACACCGTTTGATACTTTACGAACAGTGTAAGTTTCGCTGATGCCAGCTCCACGACGTTTGATAACAACACCTTCAAATAACTGAATACGTTCACGAGTTCCTTCGACAACTTTTGCGTGTACACGTACTGTATCACCAGGACGGAATGCAGGAATGTCTGTACGCAATTGTTCTTGTGTTAATGCTTGAATTAATGGATTCATTTTTATCATTCTCCTTATTTCCAAATACTCTTAGGATGCTCTAGCTACCCCAGCGGAATATTGTAATAGATGAGCGTTTCACTCACCAAAATATAATAGCATACTTGACTATGCTCTGTAAAGAAAAAATCTTGTCAGTCAGTCTTTTTTTCTTCCTCTTTGATTTCTTTTAGTAGCTTTTCCATCTCTGGCGTCAATGGTAATTTTTCTAGCATATCTGGTCTTCTTAAATACGTTCGACGTAATGATTCTTTTAGCTGCCACTCAGCAATCAATTTATGGTTGCCGTTAGTTAGTACTTCTGGAACTTTCATTTCAGCAAATTCAGCTGGTCTCGTATATTGTGGATGCTCTAACAGACCTGTCGAATGTGAATCTGTCTGGGCAGAAGTCTGATTGCCTAATACATCCGGTAGCAAGCGGACAGTGGCATCGATCATCACCATCGCTCCTAGTTCTCCACCAGTCAAGACATAATCACCTAGTGACACTTCATCAGTCACGAGCGAGCGAATACGCTCATCGTACCCTTCATAATGACCACAGATGAAGATTAGTTGTTCTTCATTGGCGAATTCTTCCGCCATTTTTTGATTAAATGGCTTGCCAGCTGGATCAAGTAAGATAATGCGTTTTTTTTCGATAGGTTGTTCTGCTTCGATGGCAGCTAAGTTTGCGTGGATTGGTTGCACTTTTAATAACATGCCTGCTCCACCACCATACGGATAGTCATCGACTGTCTGATGCTTGTTATCAGAGTAGTCACGGAAATTGGATACACGAATATCAAGTAAGCCTTTTTCACGCGCTTTGCCAATGATAGACTCACCCAGTGGTCCATCGAACATTCTCGGAAAAAGGGTTAAGACATCAATTCTCATCATCAAGCAACCCTTCTGGTATCTCGACAATAATCTTTTGAGCAGTTACGTCGACTTCTTTTATGACTGAGTCAATATATGGCAACAACGCGTCTTTCTTACCTTTGCGTTGAACCACCCAAACATCATTGGCACCAGGCGATAAAATTTCTTTCACTTTGCCAATAACTTTGCCTTCTTCTGTGACAACTTCTGCCCCAATAATTTCATAATAATAAAACTCATTTTCAGCCAATTCAACACAATCTTCCTTGGCGACCTTTAAAATACCGTCACGAAAAGACTCTACTTGGTTAATCGAAGGGTACCCTTCAAAACTCAATAGATCAAAATTTTTATGACGGCGGTACGTATCAATCGTTAATGTCAGTGGTGCTTGATTTTCTCGAAACAGTACCAACGTTTTTCCTGGTTGGTACCGTTCTAAAGCAAAATCAGTCTGAGAAATGACCCGCACTTCTCCTCTGATGCCATGGGTGTTTACTATTTTTCCTACATTTAAATATTCTGTCACGTTCGTTCCTCGTTTCTTCAAAAATTCTCATTCATTGTATCATGCGAAGAAGAAATTAGCTATGTCGTCCTTATTTTGCCATAGATACAGCCATTTTTAATGCTGCAATGGCATCGTTATTGGAAACTGTACAGACTATCGTATTGTCCTGCCATGTAATTTGATTTGCTTGATAGCCTGTTGCATTTAAATGAATCGCAATTTGTCCAGCAGTATTGGGCGCCGGTAAGTAATTTTTCTCTAAAAATGCGACTACTTCTTTGGCTGTAGGCACAGGGTCTTGTCCTTCACTATTGCTTGCTTGTACGTATAGACTCCACTTTCCTTCACTCCATGACAAGTAAGTCGATCCAGCTGCCCCTTGTTGGTAGCCCGTAATACCATATCCCAAATCTACACCCATTGCACCATCTTGTCCGTTTAGCTGATTGACTGCGGCTTTGGCCTGTTCAGCCGAGGCATACTGTACTTTTTCGAAATGTGCGATTGGTTGTTGAGCATTCAATTCTTTTGAATTCAACACAAGTGGCTGTGCCATATCATAATAAAGGACTGAAAAGCGGCTACCTTCATCAGCTACCGCAATATTCATCGTTTGAGTATGATTAACAGCGGCCGTTGGTGTTTGCTCATTCGGAAAAGCAGCTTGTAAGGCTTGTGCTGGATTTATTTGGGCAGTATGCTCACTGCTTGTGGTTTGTTGTGTTGTACTTTCCAGTGTCGTACTTGATTGTGTTGTACTTGATGTTGTTCCTGCTAACTGAGTTGTCTCGGTGGTACTTTGTCCAGATTGGACTGTTGTCGTCGTAGTTGCTGAGTTTGTACAACCCGACATCAAACCAAGTGAAACGAGTACTACCCCATATAGCAAACTTTTTTTCATGAAAATCGCTCCCTTATTGAATCAAGTTCGTTACTGTTTGACCAAATTGGTTTAACTTTTCAAAAAATGTTTGTAAAAATTGTTGCACATTTGCGCGTACTTCTGGATTTGGAATCCATTCACTGTACTGTGTTAAAGAAGAATTGATTGTCTCCCTAAAGTACCAAATCACAACGAGTACTATCACAAAGCTAGCAATACGCCAAATCCATCTACTCACTTTAAAAATCATCCAAATCAAGGCAATTAAAATCAATAAAAATAACAATTGATCCATCGTCATCCTCCTTTCCTATCATCTATAAGTCTACGCTAAAACACAAATAACACCAAATAATAAGAAAAACATCTCGGATCTTCTTTACTTGTTCCTAACTAGATACTTGCAGAAATATTCTCACTCAACAAAAAAAAACCTGACTTTCATCAGGTTTCTTCCTATTTATTATCTAAAATATTAAGACGAACTTTTTTGGGTTGATTCAAGCGCACGCTATAAACAATTGTTCGAATAGCTTTGGCAACACGTCCTTGCTTGCCAATAATACGACCGATGTCTTCTGGTGCGACTGAAAGATTAAATTCAAAGAAATCATCGGACTCTTCTACATTTAATACAACTTGATCAGGAAAGCTAACCAACGGACGAACGATGGTTAATACTAACTTTTTCAACTCATCCATAAGTGGTCACCTTATTTCTTAGAGAACTTAGCTTCATGATGTTTTTTCATAACGCCTTCTTTAGAAAGCAAGTTACGAACTGTATCAGAAGGTTGTGCACCTTTAGCTAACCAGTCAAGAACAACTTCTTCTTTCAAAGTTACTTCAGCTGGATCTTTTAAAGGATTGTAAGTTCCTACTGTTTCGATGAAGCGTCCATCACGTGGAGAACGTGAATCAGCAACTACGATACGGTAAAAAGGACTTTTCTTAGAACCCATACGTTTCAAACGAATTTTAACTGCCATGTTTATATACACCTCCATTAGTTTTAATCACAAGAAGTAGTGTACCAGTTTTTTTTCTCCCTGTAAAGAGTTTTTTCTTTACAGTTAAACTTTTTTCACTTCCAAAAAGTATGCTATTATTTTTGCAATATTTTTTCCGTAGTAATAAAATACATATAGATATAAAATTAAAGGAGGAGTTTTTGTAATGACAAAGAAAATTGGCATCATCGTAGGTAGTTTAAGAAAAGATTCTTTAAACAAAAAAGTAGCAAAGTATTTTGCTAGTGCGTTACCTGAAGATTTTGAACCAGTATTTGTTGAAATTGATGACTTACCTTTATACAATGAAGATTTAGACGTTGAAGGCGCTGTTCCTGAAGCTTGGACACGTTTTAGAGAAAAAGTAGGTGGCGTTGATGGTGTCTATTTCTTTACTCCTGAATACAACCGTTCTGTTCCAGCTGCTTTAAAAAATGCGCTTGATGTTGGTTCACGTCCTTATGGTCACAGCGTTTGGGATGGCAAGCCCGCTTTAGTCGTAAGTGTCTCTCCAGGTGCTATTAGTGGTTTTGGTGCAAATCACCACTTACGTCAATCACTTGTGTTCTTAAATATGCCAACATTGCAACAACCAGAAGCATATATCGGCAATGCAGCAGCTTTATTTGATGATAAGGATGCGTTAACAGAAAAAACAACCTCGTTCTTCGATTTGATTACTTCAAAATACATTGAATTTTTCAAGAAATTAACTGATTAAAAATACCCACTACTGCATAGTCTTTTTAGGCTATGTAGTTTTTTAATAAAAAAAGTAGATGCCTAAGCATCTACTTTTGGAAATGATTCGTCTAATTATTTTTTGTCTTTACGGTCGACAAATTCATTGACTTTTTTTGCTACATCGTCAGCGAATTCTTCAACTTTTTCTTTGGCATCGCCAAAACCTTTTTTAACTTTGCCCTTTAATTCTTCGGAGTCATCACCAGTTACTTTACCTTTAGCTTCAGTTACTTTACCTTCTACTTGATCTTTGTTCACCATCGTGCATTTCTCCTTTCAGTTTCTATATTTATAGTATCATCATTCCCGATAGAGAACAAATAATACGAATAATTATGACGGAAAAGAGAGCGCGGTCAAATACTATCTATTATTTGCGTTTCTTTTTCTTCTTTTTGTTTTTCTTGACCATCCGATTCATCGCCATCTTACCTAATTTTCCTTTGATACCTGTCCCAAACATTTGATCCATTCCTGGGACATTAAAGTTTCCATTAGACATTTTTTGCATCATTGTTCTTGCTTCTTTAAATTGTTTAATCATGCGATTGACTTCTACGACATTATTTCCAGATCCAGCTGCAATTCGTCGTCGTCTACTAGGATTCAATAAATCAGGATTTTCTCTCTCTTCTGGTGTCATCGAAAAGACAATGGCTTTTTTACGCGCAATATCTTTTGGATCCACTTTGAAATTATCCATTCCTGGAACTTGGCTCATGCCTGGAATCATTTTCATCAAATCTTCTAATGGCCCCATACTCATCACTTGATCGAGCTGTTCAATGAAATCATTAAAGTCAAAGCTGTTTTCCTTCATCTTTTTCGCAAGTTCTTCTGCTTTTTTCTCGTCGTAATCTTGCTGAGCCTTTTCAATCAACGTCAGCATGTCACCCATACCTAAAATACGACTAGCCATTCGGTCTGGATGGAAGATTTCTAAGTCAGTCAGCTTTTCACCAGTACCGGTAAACTTAATCGGTGCCCCTGTCACCGAGCGAATCGATAGCGCCGCCCCACCACGAGTATCACCATCTAATTTAGTAATCACGACACCAGTAATTCCTAATTGTTGATTAAAACTATCAGCGACCGTCACGGCATCTTGTCCAGTCATCGCATCGACCACGAGTAAAATTTCGTTTGGTTGTGCCAATTCTTTGATTTGTTTTAACTCTTCCATTAGTGCTTCATCGACATGAAGACGGCCGGCCGTGTCAATTAATACATAATCATTTTTCTTTTCTGCTGCTACGGCTAATCCTTGACGGACAATCTCGACCGGACTTACAGTCGTACCCATATCAAAAACAGGGACATCTAATTGTTGCCCTAAGACTTTTAATTGGTCAATTGCTGCTGGACGATAGACGTCACCTGCAATCATTAAGGGGCGCGCATTTTCAGTCTTCTTTAAGCGATTGGCTAATTTTCCGGCAAATGTCGTTTTACCGGCCCCTTGTAACCCGACCATCATAATGATTGTAGGAATTTTGGGTGATTTTTCAATGCCGACCGTCTCTGACCCGAGTGTCGTTGTTAATTCTTCGTTAACAATTTTTACGATTTGTTGTGCCGGTGATAGGCTATCTAGGACCTCAGCACCAACTGCGCGTTCCCGTACATTTTTCGTGAATTCTTTTACCACTTGTAAGTTGACATCGGCTTCTAAAAGAGCGAGGCGAATTTCTCGCATCATTTCTTTTACGTCGGCTTCAGTAACTTTTCCTTTTTTTCGTAATTTGCTCATCGCTTGTTGCAAGCGCTCAGTTAAGCTTTCAAATGCCATGTTTGTTCCATCCTTTATTCATCAATTTCGGCTAATTTCACGACTAAGTCATGTGCGAGTGTATCATCTGGGTAGTTGGCGTGCAAATGTGTCTCCAACTTTTCAAGCAGCTGGCTACGTACGACATAATCTGAATACATATGTAATTTGCGTTCATAATCTTCAAGTATTTTCCCCGTGCGCTTAATATTGTCATAGACTGCTTGACGACTAACAGCAAACTCTTGTGCAATCTCCCCTAAAGAAAAATCATCTGCATAATACATTTCCATATAGTTCATCTGCTTTTGTGTAAGAAGGGTGGAATAGAATTCAAAAAGTGCATTCATTCGATTGGTTTTTTCAATCTCCACAAACAATCCTCCTCTAAAATCTTTTCAATATATTCGTTTAATAGTATACCATTTAACTGACTGGCAAACCACCTCTTCGATCATTTGTATGCTTTCCAATTTCTACAAACGATCATTTGACAATAGTCCCTATTGTCAATTCATGATAGAATGAACCTATGAAAAAAAGGAGCGGAAGTAGAACCCATGAAAAAAATTCTTGTTGTCGACGATGAACCGTCGATTGTCACGTTATTAACCTTTAATTTAGAAAAAGAGGGCTATCAGGTAACTAGCGCAACAGATGGTCAAGAAGCGCTAGAAATTGCCTTGATGCAATCTTTTGATTTTATTTTATTAGATGTGATGCTACCTCATATGGACGGGATCGAAATTACCAAACGCTTGCGCCAAGAAAAGGTAAACACCCCTATCATTATTTTGACTGCCAAGGATGATCCAATCGATCGCATTCTAGGTCTAGAAATTGGTGCTGATGATTATTTAAGCAAGCCATTCAGTCCGAGAGAAGTCATTGCTCGAATCAAGGCTATCGCTCGTCGCATATCTCAAAATGAAGTCCAACCAATCGATGAAGAAAAAAAAGAACTCGTCAAAATTGGCTCGATTGAGGCCGACTTATCGAACTATCAAGTCAAAGTTAAAGGGGAGCAAATTTTTCTGACGCCGAAAGAATTTGAATTATTGGTCTATTTTATGAATCGCAAGGATCGCGTCATTGATCGGGATACCTTACTTGATCGTATTTGGCATTTTGATTTCGATGGGCAAAGTCGGATTGTGGATGTCCATATTAGTCACCTTCGCGAAAAGATTGAAGATGATCCCAAGCATCCACAATATTTACAAACCGTTAGAGGATTTGGTTATACCTTTAAGGAGCCTCATCGATGAAACGTTTTTTCAAAAATTATGGTGCACTAACCGTCGTGTTTGTGCTTCTTTTTATAGCTAGCTGGCAATTGATTAGCCGCTTTTATAATCAACAAGTCACCAATCAACAAGTCACGTATTTACAACAAAAAGGCGCATTTTTGCTACGTGTCAGTAATAATCAGTTAGCCACGCTTGAATCCTACCGAGATACTTACGTAGCGGATTCAGATGAACGGATCACCCTTTTGGATCCTTCAGGCCAAATTTTAATGGACAGTACTGATTCGTCGCTCCAAGGATCGCGAGCGAATCGAGCTGAGATAAAAGCCGTTATGAGCGGCAATCAAATCGGTCAAGCCACACGGTGGAGCACCACTTTACATAAGCAGTTGCTCTACGTCGCGTTACCTATTAAACAGAATAACAAAATCATCGGGTTCATCCGACTAGCAGAGCCTGCCGATGATTTTTTGAAAAAATCTGCAAGCATTAAGCAATCCATCTTGATGATTTATTTCCTTTTTTCATTCATGGTCTATTTTCTAGCTTTGCGAATACTAACCAAACGGAACCGACCAGTGGAGACCGTCTTACCTATTCTAAAAAAAATGATTAAGGGCAATGCTGATGGCGAATTGTTTGAACCTACTAAGCCTAATGAACAAGAAGAAGAATTACTTGCAGTCGTGTCGACCTTAAATGAACAGCTAAATCAAACTTACCTTGCTTATGAATCAAGTGAAAAGCAACTAGCGACTTTATTTAATGAATTAAAAATTGGTATCTTCATACTCGATTCAGATGGTCAATTAAAATCAATGAATGTTTCCATGCAAAAAAATCTTGGTATCGCACCGATTGAAGCTTGGAATGTCCCTTTTGCTTCTGTCATTACCGATACACACCTGATCCAATTAATCTATCATGTCAGCGAACGGGTCCCATTTGTCAATCAAGAGATTAAAATTAACGCTACTAAAAAAATATTAGATATAACGCTCCGTTACTTCAAAGAGGACCATCAAGTATTAGTCATCGCTTATGATTTGACCAAAATTCGGCAATTAGAAAAAATGCAGCGTGATTTTGTTGGCAATGTAACGCATGAGTTAAAAACACCCGTCACCTCTTTAATTGGTTTCACAGAGACACTCTTAGATGGCGCTAAAGATGATCCAAAGACGCTTACTGACTTTTTGACCATCATGCAAAAAGATGCTTATCGGCTAGAAGAATTAATTCAACAAGTCATTCAACTATCCAAAAGTGCCGATCGCTATGATTATGAATTAAAAAATATCCCGCTTTTCCCTTTTATTCAACATAATATCGAAAGCTACCATACGCTTGCCGATGAAAAAAAGATTCAGTTTCAAATTCATGGCAACCCAGATTATCTTTTCTTTACAAAGCAAGAACTCTTGCAGGCCATTTTAAAAAATTTAATTGAAAATGCTCTATACTATTCTCGAGATGCGACGACTATCCAAATTCTTTTCAGTCAGGTGAATCAAGAATTAACCATTCAAGTAAAAGATCAAGGAGTCGGTATCGATGAAGAAGACCAGAAGCGCATTTTTGAACGCTTTTATCGTGCCGATAAAGCCCGTACCCGGAACTCAGGAGGCTCAGGTCTTGGTTTAGCCATTGTCAAAGAATACGTAGAAGCACTTAATGGAACAATTGAACTTCAAAGCTATCCCGGAATTGGAACAACATTTATTATCCATTTCCCCTTAACTTAAACACCCGCAAAAAATGACCCCCAACTCTTAGACTAAGAAGCTAAGAGTTGGGGGTCAAATTATGAATTCATTTGTTTTTTATTTTACATCTGTAACAGTACCGTCAGCAGAACGTTCCACTTTCATTGATGTAATTGGTAAGTAACCTAATTCCTTCACTGCACCATTTTGAACTTCATCGCTAGTCATATAATCTAAGAATTTCTTCACGCCAGCATCTGGTTCACCTTTTGTATACATATGTTCATATGACCAAACTTTCCAGTCATTTGTTTCAATGTTTTCAGCAGTTGGTTCTACGCCATCAATTGATAGTTCTTGTAAAGAGTCATCAATATAAGATAAAGCTAGGTAGCTAATTGCTCCTGGTGTTTCAGAAACGATTTTCTTCACTGTTCCTGAAGAATCTTGTTCTTGACTTTGGATTGGTTTAGCGCCATCCAGTGCCCATTTTTCAAATGTCGCACGTGTACCACTTCCTGATGCACGGTTGATGACTGTGATTGCTTCGTCTTTTCCACCAACTTCGCTCCAGTTTGTGATTTTACCAGTGAAGATATCAATTAATTGATCTTTTGTCACATTTGACACACCAGCATCTTTATTAACTACTGGCGCCATACCCACTACTGCAACTTTATGGTCAACCAAGGCACTTGCATCGACGCCATCTTTTTCTTCAGCAAAAACATCAGAGTTACCAATCGTTACTGAGCCACTCGCTACTTGGCTCAGACCCGTACCAGACCCTCCGCCTTGAATGGTGATATCGTAATTTGAATTTGCTGCTGAAAAGCTTTCTTGGGCAGCCTCTACTAATGGTTGTAATGCTGTCGAACCTACTGCTACAATTTTGACTGATTCAGTTGAAGCACTTGAGCTGCTACTTGAGTCACTGCTGGAATTACTTCCACATCCCGCTAATAAAATACCTGCTAATAATAGGACGGAACCTAGTTTTTTCATTTGTTACTCTCCTCTCTCTTTCTAACAACCATAGTCTAACAAGGTGATGTAAAAAGAGAATGGATTTTATGTAAAGAATGATGCGTCTTCTGTTAAGTATCTGTAAATAGTATGCAATGCAACTATTAAGGTCGTGACAAATGCGCTTAGATCTGAGCAATAAGTCAGAAATGACAAAATTTTCTTTTCGAATTTTGAGAATTTTTGACTTATTGCCGAGGATCTGCTTTTGGTACACCGTTTATTAAGGTCGTGACAAAAGCGCCTAGATCTGAGCAATAAGTGCAGAAATGACAAAATTTGCTTTTCAAATTTTGAGAATTTTTGACTTATTGCCGAAGATCTGCTTTTGGTACACCGTTTATTAAGGTCGTGACAAAAGCGCCTAGATCTGAGCAATAAGTGCAGAAATGACAAAATTTGCTTTTCAAATTTTGAGAATTTTTGACTTATTGCCGAAGATCTGCTTTTGGTACACCGTTTATTAAGGTCGTGACAAATGCTTCGATCTTGATAAAACGACGAGACAGAATGAGCTACTATGACAAAAACCAGAAGTCTAAGAAACGACTTCTGGTCTTTTGCTTGGATCTGAACAAGTCTATCTCAGCTTCCCAATTATTCCTTCATATAACTTTCTAGACGATTCATCGCTTCTTTTAATTGTTCTAGACTTGCCGCATAACTAATACGGACATATCCTTCTCCTTCTGGTCCAAAGGCAACGCCAGGAATAATCGCTAGTTTGGATTTTTGAGCTAAATCAACACAAAAGGCCATTGAATCTTGTTGATAACCAGCTGGTATTTTTGCAAAAATGTAAAAAGCACCTGACGGCTTGGCAACTTCAAAACCAAATGAAGTCATCTTATCATAAACAAAGTTGCGACGGGCTAAATACTCTTCCTTCATTACATCTGCATCATTAATTCCTTGAACCAATGCTTGCAAAGCTGCTTTTTGTGAAACAGTTGTTGCTGCTGTCACTAAATATTGATGCGTCTTAATAATTTCTTTCGCTAATTCTTCTGGTGCGAAAATAAATCCTATGCGCCAACCTGTCATGGCATGTGATTTTGATAAGCCATTAATGACAATTGTTTGCTCTCTTAAGTGACGTGCCAATGTTTCATGCGGTGCATCATAACTCAATTCACTATAGATTTCATCACTAATAACGAACACATCGTATTTTTTTAGTACTTCGGCAATCGCGGCTAATTCTTTTTCGTCATACGTCACACCAGTAGGATTACTAGGGAAATTCAATACCACTGCTTTCACTTTTTTTCCACGTGCTTGTAACTCTTTATCTAATGCTGCTGGATCCAATACAAATCCGGTCTCTCTTGTATCGATATAGACTGGCGTCGCTCCCGCTAGCGTAATAATTGGCTCATATCCTGGATAGATAGGTGCTGGTAATATCACTTCATCACCAGGGGATAGGACACTGAGTAAGGTTGCTGAGATTGCTTCAGTCGCACCTACTGTGACCATAATCTCTGATTGCCAGTTATACGAAACGCCATACTTTTGCTTAAAGAAGGCTGCCGCTGCTTCTCGAACATCTGCTAACCCTGCCATGCCAGAATAATGCGTATAGTTTTCTTCAATTGCACGGATCCCGGCTTGTTTGACATGCTCTGGTGTATCAAAATCTGGTTCACCTAATGTCAACTTTAACATATCTGGTATTGAAGATACTTGCTCATCAAATTGTCTAATTAAAGAGACTGCGATTTTACTTAATTGGGGATTAAACCGATTTGTTAATTGACTCAATATGCTCACTCCTTTTTTTTACATACTAGCACATTTTGCTATATTAGGAACGCTTTTTTTTAAGTCAATTGGCGAGCCAAAATTTTTTTTACAATCATGCGGTCCACTAATGGATTTTGACTGTCTAATTCACCAATCAAGTCGACAAAGAGGCTCTTTTCATGATTTTTTTTACGGTATTGATAAACAATCTTGCCCGTTGTCTGGAGTTCTTTCATCAGCTCGTTCACTCCACCGAAGCCAGTTTTCTTCGTAATAAAGCCAAGGCTGACCATTTTTTCATCTAACTGCTTCACTGAAATACTCGTCCCGACAATAATCGTTTGTCGAATTTGTTCGATCATCTGTTGGCTAAGGCCCTCCAATGAAACAGCCTCACCAGGTTCGGAAGTCGGTTTGAAGGAGCGTTCACGGAGTTGTTGCAACTCATCTAATAGCTCTTCATATTGCTGCTGTGTCACCATCACTCCAGCAATTTTTTCCCGATTGAAAATATAGACACCCGTACCAGCTTCACGTGCTTGCTGGAAGACGTCCATTGGGGATTTTTTCACTTCGGTAATCGATGATGTGGGCACTTCAAGCCGTTTTAATTCCATGTCCGTTGTCACTCCTTCATTTTTCAGCCTATTATACCACACGTTGATGAACTCTATATGTCGATTAAGTATATAAAAAAGGAAGTGTGATAAAAGCCTTCACACTTCCTTAAGTAACCTACAGTCATTACGCTAGATGCGCGTGATAGTTTGTATCTGTGTTTATTTTTTCGATTATTTGATCACTTGTTACTTGCGTTTCATCGAATTTAATGACACCGTTGTTTTTCTTTAAATGAACAGCTACTTTTTTGATTCCAGGTAATTCATTTACTGCCTTTTCTACATGTGCGACACAATGCGCACAGCTCATACCTTCAATTGCAAATGTTTGTTTCATTTTACATTCCTCCATTTTTTTTATGACACTCACATTGACCAGGGACACAATCACATTGAATGCTAGCCACGGGTTCTTTTTGAGTTAACTGTTCTTTTATTAATTGAATATCGTCTGCCGTCAACTCCACCTGAGCGAGTATTTCTGCTACTGTATGACCTATTTTTTTGGCACAGATATGTGACAACAATTCCGAAGTAGCATCATGAATCACTTGCCGTTCGTTAACTAGTGGACGATAAAGAAACTTTTTGCCATCCTGTTCGGTCGACAATGCTCCTTTTTTTACTAAGCGGCCAAGTAGCGTCTTTATAGTAGCCATTTTCCAATCTTTGGCTACTCCTAATACATCAAAAATCCCTTTTGCATCGCTACAGTCCTCATGCCAAATAACGCGCATCACTTCCCACTCAGAATCACTAATTTTTACAGGTTCCTCCTTCATCAGGCTTCACCTCTCTTCCGTTTACAAAAGTAATCCTTACAACTGAATCTTACACCTTGCGTTCATTTTTGTCAAAATGAAAAATCGGACGCCCTTTTCGGACATCCGACCTTATTTGTCTTTTCTTTTTTGTAAATATTTCTGCATGACCTCTTGTCGAAATTGACGATTGCCAAAAAATTTCAAGAAATGCAATAGCGGTTGCCGATTTTCGCCAACTAACCCAATTAACTCAATAAATAACTCTAAGCCAAATATCGTCATGATGACTAATAAGATGATTGCAGTCGTACTCGCATAATTCATCAGTAATGCAATAAACGAAAAAATAATCGCTAACGCATAAATAGTCATAACTGCCCCTCGATGGCTAAAGCCTAACGACATGAGTCGATGATGCAAATGCATTTTGTCAGGTGATGAAATCGGCTGACGATTAAAGAAGCGGCGAAGCATGGCATAAATCGTATCCGTTATCGGCACACCTAAGATAAACATGGGTGTCAAAACAGAGATGAAGGTAACATTTTTTAATCCTTGTAATGAAAAAACTGAAATCAAAAATCCTAGCATCAAGGCACCTGTATCTCCCAGGTAAATCGCTGCCGGATGAAAATTAAACGGGAAAAAGCCCATGATTGAAGCGACTAATGTAAAAATCATTATTGAAATCACGATACCATTATCAGGTAAATAAAAATAACTGACAATGCCAATCGTCACGAGCGCAATCATCGATATCCCTGCTGCTAAACCGTCTAACCCGTCAATCAAATTTACCGCATTAGTGATAGCCAAAATCCAAAGAATAGTAATCGGCAAACTTAGCCAGCTTAAATGAAACATTCCTAAAAACGGGATGGACATGGTATTGATCCGAATGCCGGCTACATAATAAATTTCAAGTGCAGCGATAATTAATCCCGTTATTTTTTGGAGCGGTGACAACTCCTTTACATCATCTATTACCCCCGTAATAACCACAATCAATGCTCCTACTAAAATAGGCAAGACATTCGTGCCGAAAAGGTCATGGCGAAACTCCCAGAGTGTCGCAAGGGAGAAAGCTAAAAAAATCGCAAGTCCACCCGCAGTTGGCATCGGTTTACTATTGATTCTACGCTTATTAGGCATATCAACTGCCCCTATTCGAAAAGCCAAAAGCTTAACTAAAGGCGTAAAGACCGCTGCCAGCATCATGGTTAAAAAGAGTTGGATGATGAATTTGAAGGTAAACGCCATTACTCATTCCCACTTTCATCGTCATTATTTGTTAGTTTATCTGTCAGTTTCTCCGTCACTCTTTGGACGGGTCCTTTGCGTTCTTGCACTTCTTTCCCACTAACCATTTCTTCTATAATGGCATTCAATATGCCTCCAATAATAATAATCGATGCCGCAAAATTCAACCAAATCATCAATACGATAAAACTTCCAATAATTTGGTAACCGCTAATTCTCCGTGTGAAATACATCGCATATAGACCAAAAATTTGGGAAAGAGCCATCCATCCAGCTGTTGTAAAAATCGCACCCGGCAAGGCAGACCGAAGCTTCACTTTCGCATTTGGGACAATCCAATAAATCATCGTTAACATTGCCAATAATCCTAATATTGTTACTGGCCATTTAATCGTCTGGAACAACGAAATCCATTCTGATGGAATTTGGAAAATTGGTTGCAGTATATCTAAGATAACTTTGCCAATCCCCATGACTAAAAAGACGCCAACAATTGAAATCATAAAAAAGATAATAACGAAAAACGAAACAATACGTACAATGATAAAGTTGGAGCGTTGTTCAACACCATATGCGCGATTCATCGCCGTTTGTAAGCCATTGATACTTTGGCTAGCAGACCACAACGCCCCCAATGCTGATACTGACAAGAGCTTACCTGATCCTTGCGTCAACAGGTCCTTAATGGCTGGGCCGATAAAGTCATAGATTTGACTCGGTATCATTTCTTGCAAGTATGGCAAAATAGTATTGGGATTAATTGAGAGAAAAGGCAAGATATTGCCCACCGCAATTAACAAAGGAAAAAGGGATAACAACAAATAATATGCGACGACCACTGAAGTATTTCCGATATCCGAAGTTGAGATGCGATTGCTTGCTATTTCGATAAATTGGCCTATTTTTTCGTTTTGTTTCACCCGTTTAAACCAACGAATCATTCCCTAACCTCCCTAATACGTTCCTTCCTCTCCTTGTGAGGTTAGTAAACGCGGACCGTCTTTTGTGATTGCCAAACTGTGTTCATATTGACAACTTAGTGAACCATCACGCGTATAAGCTGTCCAGCCATTAGGATCCATTTTCATTTGCCAGTCGCCAATGTTGACCATGGGTTCGATGGTAATCACCATACCTTCACGTAAGCGTAACCCTTTTCCAGCTTCGCCATAATGAGGAACCATTGGATCTTCATGGATCGTTGGGCCGATGCCGTGACCGATGAAGTCACGTACTACACCATAGCCTTCGCCCTCAACATACGATTCAATCGCATGACCAATATCACCAATTCGATTACCGATAACGGCTTGTTCAATTCCTAGGTATAAAGCTTTTTTTGTTACGTCCATTAATTTTTTTACTTCTGGACTAGCTTCACCTACTGCATAGGCCCAACAAGAATCAGAGATGGCGCCTTTGTAGTCCACGCACATGTCAACTTTAATCAAATCGCCTTCTTTAAGAGCTTTCTTTCTAGGAAAACCATGACAAATTTCATTGTTTATGCTACAGCAAGTCGCATACTTGTATCCTTCAAAACCAATTTGAGCTGCCACTGCATTATGACTTTCAATAAAATTACGAACAAATTCTTCAATATCCCAGCTAGTGATTCCTGGTTTAATAAACGAACGCAAATGACGGTGAACATCAGCTAAAATTGCACCTGACTCTGCCATTTGATCTATTTCTCTTTGTGACTTTAATGTAATCATTCTAATTCGTCTCCTCTATTTAAATACGATTCATTTTACCATAGGGACTGCTATTTTCCAAACACTCACTGTCAAGGTTTTCATTCCTAGTTTTCTTTGTTATAATTGCTTTGCAAATACTTTTTTAACAATGGTGGGAAGAAAATGACAGTAGCAAAAATCGTTTATGCAAGTTTAACCGGTAATACAGAAGAAATAGCAGACATTGTCGCCGAAGCATTAGAAAATTTAGACATTGACGTTGAAATCAATGAATGTACACAAGTGGATGCAGATGATTTTCAAGATGCAGATATTTGTGTTGTTGCTTCTTATACATATGGCGATGGTGACTTGCCAGATGAAATTATGGACTTTTATGATGATTTAAACGAACTTGATTTAGCTGGCAAAATCTTTGGGGTATGTGGTTCTGGCGATACCTTTTATGACTATTTTTGTAAGTCTGTGGATGACTTTGAGGCAACTTTTACCAAAATCGGTGCGACAAAAGGTGCGGATAGTGTCAAAGTCGATCTTGCTGCTGAGGAAGAAGATATTCAACGACTTGAAGCTTTCGCAAAACAATTAGCCACAGCTGCGGCCAACTAAAAAAGGGAGTGTGACAATTATTTATCACACTCCCTTTAGCATAAACTGGTATGCCAAAAGCCAGCCTCTCAGCAATAAGTCGAAATGCCAACATTGAGGAACTTAAAAACTTCCTGCTCGACTCGCTTTTGACACCGCCTCTTTTTATTTAGATGTTTTGACTTTAATGTCGATAATCTCTTCTCGCTCTAACACAATCGCTAATGTCTCTTCTAAGGCTTTAATTACATCCTCTTGAACAAACTCCAAGATGCCAGCTGACATTAAAGAAGCCATTCCTGTTGCTACAATCCAAAAGCCGATATAGATCGATTGAATTTGCTCGTCTGATAAATTCGCGTAATCTGAATGCTCGATTGCGATTTTTTTGAACCAACGAAATGATGTTTCTTGCATCATTGATCCATTCCCAGAATCTTCCAAATACAACGCCCGGTATAATTTTTTCTCTTTGGTAGCAAAATCTATGTAATTTAACCCAAAATCGATGAGCCGATTCGTTGTTACTTCACGAGTGAAGATATCCTCAGATAGATGCTTAAAGATTACTTTGACAACTTCCTGTTTCAAATCGTCCATATTCGCAAACTCTAAATAAATGGGCTGAGTGGAACATTTCATTTGATTCGCGATATTTCGTGCAGTAAATTTAGAAAAGCCATCATTTGCCACTACTTCATATGCAGCTGTTAAAATCTGATCACGAGTAATCGTTTTTTTTCTAGCCATCTCTCCATCTCCTTATTCATAATCACAACGTTTTTGAATTACTAGTTTTATTTTAACATGCCACGATGCGATTTAAAACTATCGCCTACTTTGTGGAAAAATTTCATAAAATTCTTTTAACTTTTAGGCAAATTATTTGCCAATCCATTTGTTTTCATTCAATGAGAATGTTATCATATGAAGCGTTATGACTGATTTTTTTGAAAGGAACAGATGCTACAAATGAAAAATACAACATTTTATCAAAATTTAGAAACCTATGCACAACTTGTCGTAGAAGTTGGTGTCAATGTTCAAAAAGGACATACCATTGTGCTCTCAGTGAGTGTTGATCAAGCACCATTGGCTCGTTTGATTACCGAAAAGGCTTATTCACTCGGCGCTGCTGAAGTCATTGTACAATGGACGGATGATGCCATTCAGCGTTCATTTCTGACACATGCTGAAGACGATCGTCTAGCAATAGTACCACAATACAAAGTAGACCAAGCAGATGATTGGTTGGCAAAAGGAGCTAGCCGGATTAGTGTCGTGTCTACTGACCCAGGTGCATTCGCCTCAGTGGCTGGCGACCGAGTAGCGACGTATCAAGCTGCTTCTGGCAAAGCGCTGTTAAATCTTCGCAAAGCCAGTCAAGCAAATAAAATTAGTTGGACTGTTGTAGCCGCAGCTAGTGTCGAATGGGCCCAACGAGTCTTTCCTGATAAATCTCCTGAAAAAGCCCAAGAAGCACTATGGGATCAAATCTTCCAAACGACCCGTGTCTATGAAAATAATCCAGTTGAAGCATGGAAAAACCACGATGAATTATTACGCAAGAAAGCAAACGAATTGAACGCAGAACAATTTGACGCATTACACTATACGGCACCTGGCACAGACTTGACGATTGGTCTACCTAGCGGACATATTTGGGAAGGTGCTGGTAGCTTTAATAGCCGAGGGGAAGAATTTATGGCAAATATGCCTACCGAAGAAGTCTTTACTGCCCCTGATGCAAATCGTGTAGACGGCTATATCTCTAGCACTAAACCACTAAGTTATGGTGGGACGATTTTGTCTGGAATGCAGTTTACCTTTAAAGATGGCAAGGTGATCGACTACTCAGCTGAACAAGGCCAAGAAACATTAGCGAGCTTACTTTCAATTGATGAAGGTGCCAAACATCTAGGTGAAGTGGCCCTAGTACCAAATCAATCACCTATTTCTCAATCAGGACTGACTTTCTTCAATACGTTATTTGATGAAAATGCCTCTAACCATCTAGCTTTAGGTGCTGCGTATGCCTTTAGTGTGACAGGTGGGACAGAAATGACTGAAGAGGAATTAAAACAAGCTGGCTTGAACCGTAGTCAGACCCATGTTGACTTTATGGTTGGCTCAAGCCATATGAATATTGACGGCATAAAAAAAGATGGTTCACGCGTACCAATCTTCCGCAATGGTGAATGGGCATAACAAACATCCTATCTTTTAAGAAAAAAGCAAAAACGAATGAAACGTTTTTGCTTTTTTCCATATGCTTTACATAGTAATATTTCCATTTTTTTGATAAAATTTAGTACATATAGAAGGGATGAATAACATGACACCAAATCGTGAAGATTATTTAAAATTAATTCTTGAACTTGGCGGTGACCAAATAAAAATCTCAAACAAACAAATTGTCTCTGGTTTAAATATATCAGCTGCATCGGTTAGTGAGATGATTACTAAACTAGTAAAAGAAGGCCTCGTGGAGCATACGCCATACCAAGGTGTTCAATTAACGCTAGCCGGTCTAACCAGTGCCAGTGCCTTAATTCGTCGTCATCGATTGTGGGAAGTATTCCTAGTCGAACATCTCAACTATACTTGGAACGAGGTCCACGATGATGCTGAGGTATTAGAGCACGTCACCTCAGAAAAATTAGCTGCCCAATTGGAGGCTTATTTGCATCATCCGGCATATTGTCCACATGGCGGTGTTATACCAAAGGAAAATGAGCCAATTCAAGAAATCAAGCGCTCAACTTTGACTTCCTATCCGATTGGGACAAACATTCGCATCGCGCGTGTCTTGGACGAGAAAGAACTACTGGATTATCTTGTTTCACTTGATTTAAAGATTCACGAAGAATATACGATTGTAGAAGTTGCGGACTATGAAGGACCCGTGACAATTCAAAATGACACAAAAACATTGGCTGTCAGTTATAAGGCAGCTTCTACAATTTTTGTCGATCAACTATAAGGATGTGGATGAAATGGATAATAAAAAGGTTTTATTAACAATTTTTGGTGGTACAGGTGACTTAGCACAGCGTAAGCTCTATCCTTCTTTGTTCCGTCTTTATTTAAAAGGACAATTAAAAGAATCATTTGCGGTAATTGGGACCGCAAGAAGACCTTGGACAAATAACACTTACCGTGAAGTAGTCCAAAAAGCAGTCGCAAGTTTAGCACAAACACCTGAACAAGCTGCAACATTTGCTTCTCATTTCTATTATCAATCCCATAATGTCAATGATACAGAACATTACGTCGCATTGCGTGATTTAGCAGACCAACTAGATGAACAATACCAACTAGCAGGGAATCGACTATTTTATTTAGCAATGTCCCCTAATTTCTTTGGTACGATTGTCCATCACCTAGAGTCGCAAGGCATGATTACGACGGATGGTTACCATCGCGTCATCATCGAAAAACCATTCGGAACAGACTACAATAGTGCCGAAACATTAAACGCAGAAATTACCGATGTTTTCTCTGAAACCGAGATTTACCGCATTGATCATTACCTTGGAAAAGAAATGATTCAAAATATATCTGCTATTCGTTTTGCTAACAATATTTTTGAATCACAATGGAACAATCGCTACATTGCGAATGTCCAAATTAATATCGCAGAAGACCTAGGTGTTGAAGAACGTGGCGGATATTATGATAAGAGCGGTGCGTTAAAAGACATGGTACAAAACCATATCTTGCAAGTTCTTTCCCTCCTTGCGATGGAACCACCAATTGAATTTAGCGAAAAAGGTATTCGCCAAGAAAAGATCAAAGCACTTGAAGCCATTCGTATTTACAAGGAAGACGAAGTGAAAGAACACTTTGTCCGCGGTCAATACGCTGCTGGAAAACGCAATGATCAAACTTTTGCAAGCTATCGTGAAGAAGAGAATGTCGCAGCTGATTCACAAACGGAAACTTTTGTTGCTGGTAAATTTTATATCGATAACTTCCGATGGTCAGGTGTGCCCTTTTATATTCGCACAGGTAAGCGCCTGACTGAAAAAGGCACACGCATCAATATTGTCTTTAAACAAGTACCTGTCAATGTGTTTAAGACCTCTATTAACGAACCTTGTGAACAACAATCGCTCGAACCAAATGTGTTAACCATTTATATTCAGCCAACAGAAGGCTTCTCTCTTTCACTTAACGGGAAAGAAGTAGGTAATGGCTTTGACATGCATCCTGTAAAATTAGACTATCGTAATAGCTCTGAAATATTGGAAAACACACCTGAAGCCTATGAAAAACTACTTTTAGATGCGTTAAATGGTGATGGCACCAACTTTACGCACTGGGATGAGGTTGCGCAGTCTTGGCGAATCGTCGATGTCATTCGTCATGCTTGGGATCACTCGACTGCGGAGTTCCCTAACTACGCTGCCGGATCGATGGGACCAAAAGAAGCAGACGAATTGCTCGAAAAAGATGGCTTCAAGTGGATTTGGTCACCAGACGTTTGGTATCGTGAAAGAGGATTACTGGATTAATCCGTATTTCAAAATACAAAAAATTTTCCACGAAAACAGACTAACCTCTTACTACCTAGTCGGCAGCTAAGAAGTTAGTCTGCTTTATTTCCCATAATTTACTATTCCTCCACGAAGATCTCGAGCTAAGAAACAAAAAAATGAACCAAAAATGGCATAACTATCACTGAATAGAGCATTCGACAAATTTGAACGGCAGTAATTTTTGGCATATCACCACCGAAATCACCTGCAATTAGCGCGATATCAGTTGCTCCAGCTGGAGAAGAGGCAAAAAGAGCAGATTGTAAATCTAAAAAACCTAAACGATAAGCAGAGAATGCAAAAATAAAGTTAATAACCAAATAACTAAAAAGCAACGTTATAGCTGGGAAGATCAATTGACCCATCTGAAGAATGCTATGCAAAATAAACGTGCACCCGATAATAGAGCCCGCTAATATTTGCGCGAAATAACGAATATTAGCTGAAAGAGGAGCAGTATTTTTGTTAACTTTAACACTATCGAGAAGATTAATGAAAAAATTAAAGCCCCTACTGGAATTTCAGACAACACATCTAAAATGCCTCCAATACTAGAAATAAGTAAAACAAGAAGATTATTTTTCGTTTGATTCATGACTCCAAAAGGCAGTTGTTTTTTCAATGTTTCTTTTTCAGTCGATTCCTCTGCGTTCTTGCTTTGTTTAATAAAGTGATCTAAAATCAATTGAATCCAATAAAGTAAAATAAGTAACATTCCAACTAAGCGAATAAGCTGCATCGTAGCAACAATCTCTGATTACGCACCCATATCAATACTGATCAAGGAAACATCCATGATACCTCCAGTCAAGCAAGATAATAAGGCAGTAATTGCATCCATGTGGAAGAAAAGAGAAAATATTTTTCCCATTACAAACATATTTAAAGTAAAAAATAAAAGTAGTAAAAGAATTGGTTTCGTCAGTCTTGGTAGTTGTAGAACATCCTGTTTGCTCACTTGCTGACCCAGATAAGCACCACTTATAATCTGCGCGATAACCTTGATACTTCGTGGCATATACATTTGACCAGTGTTAATAGAAATGATTGCGACTACCAACATACTCCCTGTCATAAAACTAGCTGGCATATTTAGTTTTCAAGCAAATTTTCCACCACCGAACCCCACTATACCTGTAATTACTGTACTGAATAACATTGGATACTTTCTCTTGAAGTAGTATTACTCGGCTATAATTTGTTAGCGCTATCAACAAATTACTAACAAAACCCTTAGCTCACTATTTTACCTGTTGTCTTTCCTAATTACTAGCGATCACTTGGTCTTTATTTGGGTTTATTTCAAAAAAAAATCGAATAATTCAGTTACAAACTGTAACAAAATTATCCGATACATTTAACAACCACTACTATCAAAAAACAACAATCCCTTTGTACTTGCTAAGCAGTCAGTGGTACCAGTCCAAAAACAATACCAATAATTACATAGATGATAAAAATTCCGATAGCCCATAAAACACTCTTCTTTTGCCATTGACCCATATCGACATCTGTTAAACGTAACAACACATAAATAAATGGCACTAAAGGACTTAGTAAATGGAATGCTTGTCCCATTAATGAAGCAAATCCGAGCTGTAGTGGGGTAAAACCGTAACTTGCTCCTGACTCTGCAAGTACTGGTAATACGCCATAATAGAATGCATCATTTGATAAAAAGAACGTTCCTGGCGCTGATAAAATAGCGACAATCAGTCCCCAATATTTCCCTAGACTGGCTGGAATAATCGATGTCATACTAGTCGCAATTGCAGCATTCATTCCAGTTCCTTCCAATATCCCCATGAAGATCCCCGCAGCAATGACTACCATAGCTACTTGGCCAGCATCTGGTAGATTAGCCTCCATACGACTTCTTTGATCAGCAATCGATGGATAGTTAATTACTAGACCTAAAGCAGTCCCTGCAATGAATAAAATAGCAGAAGGAATAATCCCCCAAATCAACAAGATAATAATAACTGCAGTCAAAATAAAATTAATCCATATTTTTTTAGGACAACGAATAGCCATTAGTGCTGGATCGGCAATAGTCGTCAATTCATTTAATTCTTCAGGTGTAAACTCAATAATTCCCAAACGCTTACGCTCTTGTTTCCCCATAATATAAGCAACTACTAACATATAGACTGTTGCAGCAATAATCATTGGAACTAACCCTCGCATAACTTGTGATTCGTCTAAATCAAGCACTGTAATCACTCGGGCTGTTGGTCCACCCCATGGCAAAAGATTCAAAACAGAATGAGATAAGATGGTTAACACAGCTAAATCCAACATTCGTAAACGTAACTTTCGGTAGATTGGCACAAATGCTGAACAAACGATAATCATTGTAGTAGTACCGTCTCCATTTAACGAAACCCCAGCAGACAATATTACAGTCGCCATCATAACTTTTAATGGATCCCCTTTTGCAAATCGGATCATCGCATTTGATAACGGATCAAATAGTCCAGTATCAATCATTAAGGTAAAGAATAACACAGCAAACAAGAGCATTACTGCAGTGGTACTTGTCGTTTTAACTCCTTCTAAAGCTGCCACTCCCAAGTCTAGAGTCCAAAATCCTAATATTTGCCCGATAACGCCAAAAATGATTGGAATTATCGTCAAAGCCGCAAAAGGACTCATTTTCTTTGCCATAATCAAAATCATAAATACAACAATCAATGCATAAGCCATAAAAGTAATCATTAAATTTCCCCCTTAAATAAAGCGAATAGTTATAGAATTTATTGATTTATATAAGATTATCAGGCAATTGGACATGTAATGCTTTACCATTTCAAAACTAAGGAAGATACTTAGCTATATAAGAAAACAATATTACTAGTTATTAACAAAATTCAAAAAGATTTCTATTCAGTAGAAATCTTTTTGAAACTTTACACTTGTATTTACTGGAACATATCATATGTCATTCCATTAATTGATAGTTCAAAAAGGGCAAAGATGCATGCATCTTTGCTCTTTTGTTTATTGATAGGTCAATGCGCGTAATGATTCATCGACTTTTTCTGCTACCATACGGCCTTCTTTGATTCCCCAGATAACTAAGCTTTGGCCGCGCTTGGCATCGCCAGCAACAAGTACTCGTTCATTATTTGTTGTGTGATCACCATAGATTTCTTCGACGCCAAATTCATCAAATAATTTTTTCTCAGGGCCAGCAAAGCCCATTGCTAATAGGACAAGATCTGCTTTTAATACTTGTTGTGTTCCTTCGATTGGTTGGCGATAGTCATCAACTTTGACCGTTTCGACACCAATCAATTGTCCTCTTTCTGCACCGATAAAGGCAGTAGTTTGGATTTGATTATAGAAAAGTGTTTCCGATTCAAAGACTTCCTCTGCTTCAGCTTGGCCGTATCCTACTGTTTTCACCATCGGATATTCAGGCCAAGGATTGGTTGTATCGCGTTCACCTGGTCGTGGTGGATTGATTTCAAATTGTCGGACGGAGGCTGCCCCTTGACGAATCGCAGAACCGATACAGTCATTCCCTGTATCTCCACCACCGATGACAATCACGTGTTTTCCTTCCAACTTGCGACTAGTCGCATCTTTCCCATGTTTTAACACATCCTTGGTCGCTTCTGTTAAGTAATCAACAGCAAAGCGAATCCCATTTAATTCTCGACCTGGCACTTTTAAATCTCGTGGCACACTGGCCCCAGTCGCTAAAATGACGCGATCATATTGCTCTTGTAATTCTTCAGAAGTAATATCTCTGCCAACTTCTGTATTCGCAATAAACGTGATACCTAAATCCATCATAAGATCGATGCGTCGTTGTACGACATCTTTATCTAATTTCATATTAGGAATCCCATACATTAACAAGCCACCAAAGCGATCACTTCGCTCATAGACTGTTACCGAATGACCTAATTGATTTAACCGCCAAGCAGCGGTCAATCCTGCAGGACCACTCCCAACAATGGCAATCGTAAAATCTGTCTTAGTATTTGGTAAACCAGACTCTTTCACCCAATCATTCTCAAATGCTGTATCAATGATAAATCGTTCATTATCATGAATCGAAACACCTGAACCATTCAACGCCTCGGTACAGCTTTTCTCACAAGGTGCAGGACAGACTCTCCCAGTCATTTCAGGTAAAGGGTTGGTCCGAGCTAATCGTTCAAATGCATCCTTGAAGCGCCCTTGATACACCAAATCATTCCATTCAGGTATCAAGTTATCATTTGGGCAGCCTGATACTGCCCGTTTTCCTCCAAAGAAGACACCTGTATGACAAAACGGTATCCCACAATTCATACACCGTGATGCTTGTTCTTGTCTCTCTTCCACTCCTAAAGGAATTTGAAGTTCATTCCAATCTTTAATTCGCTCTTCAATTGGACGATATGGATTGTCTTTTCTTGCATGTTTTAAATAACCAAAAGGATCAGCCATTCACTTCTCACTCCTTTCTACTAGGTATCGTCAATTGTGTCCCTACGACAGACTCAAAAGCCATTTCAATAGCATCCGTTTCATTGTAGCCAGCGTCTTTAAAAGTTGCTGTCGTATCAAGCATATGATGATACTCAGTAGGATATACTTTGACAAAATGCTGTTGCTCTGTATTCCAATGATGCAAAATATAGGCCGCTTTTGTCGACTTTGTATAGGCCAAATGTTTCTCAATTAATTCTTTTAACACCTGGTCATCACCTGATTCATTTAGGCCAAACAAATCGACCATTTCCATGTTGCATTTTTCAGCAAAAGTATGTGTCGGATCGTAGACATATGCGACACCACCAGACATCCCTGCGCCAAAGTTACGACCTGTTTTACCTAAAATAACGGCAACCCCACCAGTCATATATTCACACCCATGATCACCGACACCTTCGACCACGACTTGTGCGCCACTATTTCTTACACAGAAGCGCTCGCCCGCGATTCCTCTAAAGTATGCTTCACCGCGATTGGCGCCAAAACAAGCAACGTTCCCAACGATTGGTGAATGATCGACATCATAGCCGGCGTCTTCAGGAGGAACAATAATTAAACGCCCACCACTGAGGCCTTTCGCGACATAGTCGTTGGCTTCGCCGATTAGTTTTAATTGCATGCCTTGCGTGATAAAGGCACCAAAACTTTGGCCAGCTATTCCCGTATAGGTATAGTTTAACAAGCCTGGTTTCAATGAATAATTTCCGAAACGTTCCGCTAGCCAACCGGCCATTCGTGCTCCGACAGACCGTTGCACATTGTTAATCGCATGTGAGACAAAAATAGGTTGTTGCGATTCAATGGCTCCTTGACTGTAAAAATCAAGTTCTTTCCATTGACGTTTTTCAGCAAAAGGATCTTCTACTTTGCGTTCGATTCCAATTTCAGTTCCAATCATTCTTGAAAAGTCTAATGACTTCGCTTTTCCTTTTGGTACGAAGCGTGGTTGTAATACTTCCGCATGGCCGACCATTTCATCAATTGTGCGAAATCCTAATTCGGCCATTACTTCCCGTAAATCCTCAGCTAAGAACATCATTGCATGAATAACATGCTCTGGTTTTCCAGCGAAAAACTTCCGTAAAGCTGGGTTTTGTGTCGCCACACCCACAGGACAAGTATTTAAGCTACATACGCGCATCATCACACAACCAACAGCTACTAGCACTAGTGAAGCAAAGCTATATTCTTCAGCACCTAAAAGTGTTGCAACTGCAATATCGCGACCTGTCATCAATTTTCCATCTGTTTCCAACACCATTCGTTGGCGTAAATGGTTCATGCTTAACGTCTGATGCGCTTCAGCAACCCCCATTTCCCATGGAAGGCCTGCATCGCGGACAGAATTTCTCGGCGATGCACCCGTTCCACCATCATAGCCAGAGATAACGACGACATCCGCACCCGCTTTGACGACACCAGTGGCGATTGTTCCGACACCTGTACTGGACACAAGTTTCACATTGATTCGAGCATATGGATTAATGGTTTTCAAATCATAAATCAATTGAGCCAAATCTTCAATAGAATAAATATCATGGTGCGGTGGTGGTGAAATTAAGCGGACACCTGGTGTTGACCCCCGAATCTCAGCAACCCATGGGAAAACTTTATTCCCTGGAAGTTGTCCACCTTCACCTGGTTTTGCTCCTTGTGCCATTTTAATTTGAATTTCTTCAGCACTCATTAAGTACTCCGCATTCACACCAAAACGACCTGAAGCGACCTGTTTAATTTTACTATTGTAATTTACACCGCTTGCTTCAGGTTTGAAACGATTGCGATGCTCGCCTCCTTCACCACTGTTTGATTTTGCACCAATTTGATTCATGGCCTCGGCGATACATTTATGAGCCTCTTCACTTAACGAGCCATAGGACATCGCACCGACTTTAAAGCGCTTGACAATCCGTTCCGCTGGCTCAACTTCAGTAATTTCAATCGGTTGCCGTTTATGTTTAAATTCCCACATGGCACGCAATGTCGTCGGAGATTCCAGTGCCTCAAGGTTCATTTGATTGGCATATTCTTTGTAGAGTTGGTAATCGCCTGTCCGTACAGCTCGTTGGAAGTTATAGATTGTTCGCGGATTGTACAAATGGTGCTCGCCATCTTCTTTAAATTGGAAGCTCCCACCTGATGGCAAGTAGTCATTGGCTTTTTCACCGTAAGCTGCATCATAACGTTTTGCATATTCCTCTTCGATTTGATTCAGTGAAAGACCACCGATTCGTGAAGCAGTTCCGGTGAAAAATTCATCTACGACTGCATTTGAAATACCAACTGCTTCAAATAATTGTGCTCCTTGGTATCCCGCAACTGTCGAAATCCCCATCCGAGACATGATTTTAACAATTCCTTTTTCACACGCCTTGCGATACGATTCGACTTTATCAGAAAGGTGATAATAATTTAACGTTTCATATGCGCCATAAGGATGAATTGCACCCGCTCCGTATCCAATTAACATCGCAAAGTGATGAACTTCACAGGCTTCTGCCGTATCAGCGACAATGGATACTTGAGATCCTTTTCCTTGACTGACCAAATAATTATGCAACCCTGATACCGCAAGTAAAATTGGGATCGCCATTTTCCCTTCTTGGCGATCACGATCAGTCAAAATCAAAATGGTTGCGCCTTGATCAATTTTCGCTTCAGCCTCACGACACAAATTTTCCATCGCTTGTCGCAAGTTATGGCGTTTTTCTTTCTGGTAATCATAGAGAATCGATTGAGTCACTGCTTGTTGATACTTGCGCTTCATTTGTTTCATTTTTAAAAAGTCTTCCGTTGACAATACCGGACTATTTACTTTTAATTTGCGACAATTTTCAGGAATATCTTGACTAATATCAGAATCACGGCCCAAAAATAGCTCCGTTCCAATAACTAATTTCTCACGAATCGCATCGATTGGCGGATTGGTTACTTGAGCAAACTGTTGCTTAAAGTACGTAAATAAAGACTGTGGTTTTTCACTTAAAACAGCTAAAGGTGAATCAAATCCCATCGAAATGACTGGCTCTTCCCCTTTTTGAGCCATAGGAATAATTAGGGTCCGAATGATTTCATCCGTATAACCGTTTAATTTCCAAAGTTTAAGTAATTCTGCCTCAGATAGAGACAAAGCTTCTTCTGGATGTGCAGATAACATATCTAATGAAAGCATTTGGTTTTTTACCCATTTTTTATAGGGATATTGTTTGGCATAATGGGCTTTAATTTCTTCATTATGTAGGACTTTACCAGTCGTTGTATCCACTAAAAAGACATTTGCTGGCCCTAACACACCTTTTTCAATAACGGTAGCTGGTTCCAAATCCACCACACCAGATTCTGAAGCGACAACAACCAACCCGTCTTTTGTGATGGAATAACGAGATGGTCGTAAGCCATTACGGTCAAGTGCCGCACCTACCATTTCACCATCCGTAAAGCAAAGGGCAGCTGGTCCATCCCAAGGTGCCATAAAGCTTGCATTGTATTCATTAAATGCTGTAAGTTCAGGACTTAAGTTTGCTTCTTGCCCCCAAGCTTCTGGTACCATCATCATTAATGCTTGCGGAATATCCCGACCATTTCGATAAAGGTATTCCATGCAATTTTCTAATTTTGCAGAGTCTGAGTTTTCTTCATCATACATCTCGATTTGATGACTATGCATCCAGTTTTCCGCTCCACGCAAGGTGTTGATTTCTCCATTATGTGCTAAAAAGCGAAACGGCTGTGCTCGATTCCAACTTGGAAATGTATTGGTTGAGAAACGTGAATGAATTAAGGCAATACTTGTTTCAATCGTCGGATCTTGTAAATCTTTATAGAATAAGCGCACTTGATACGCATGCAACATGCCTTTATAGACTACAGTTTTACTTGAAAGACTACAAATTGACAGCTCGTTGGCATGGTATTCTTTTTCAATTTTCCGACGCAGATGGAACAATTGATCCTCAAACTCACGTCCAGCTGCTACATCTAATGGTTTTTCAATAAATAATTGGACAAAGTTAGGCATTACTTTTTGTGCACCTGGTCCACAATTAGAAAAAGCATACGGAACATCTCTTGTCCATATCACCCGAAAACCAGCATGCTGGATATCATTTACTAGTGCTCGTTGCAATTCATTTTTAAACTCTTCTTCCTTTGGTAAAAAGAGCATTGCAACAGCATAATCACCTTTACTTGGAAGCTGAATTGCTTGTTCGTTCGCTTTCTTTTGAAAAAAAGAATCTGGAATAGCCATTAATATCCCGGCACCGTCACCAGTATCTGGTTCTGCTCCAGTACCGCCACGATGATTCATTCGTTCTAACATTGTCAATGCATAATCCACCAACTGATGAGAAGACTCTCCGTGGCGATTTGCAATAAATCCCATTCCACATGCATCTTTTTCAAAAGAAGGATCATACATTGTGTGCGGTTGTTTCTTAGCCATACTTGTTTCACTCATGAGACTCACCATCTTGATATTATTTGAAAATTCAGACTATTATAGTCTAAAAAATGAATAAATGAAAATTTAACTAGAATAATTATTACTTTTTTTACCAAACTGTTAGAATTATCAATGTACTACTCAGTTTACACATTTTTTGAAAATTTTCCATAAATTTTTGTCAGAATCAAATGAGAATCGTTCTCATTTTTATAACTGTAAGCAAACCAATATTTTTATTATGAAATAAGAATGGTATAGACTAATAAAAAAAAGAGGAACTCTCCTTTGAACAATTTGTTTATTGGCCTAGCCAATTCTATTGTTCAATGAAAAGTTCTTCTATTTATTTATTATTCAAAGCCTTCTGCAACTGCATCTGGGAATTCTGCTAGTACGACTTCCGCACAGTGATCACACAATCCTGGCAATTCATGATGTGCACCAACATGTGTTTTCATTTGACGGCAACGCTCACAAACCACACCCTCTGCCTTCTCAACTACGAATGCAACATCTTCAAAGACTTGTGCGTTGGCTGGTGTTTCTTCACCAACTGGACGGACATCGAAGAAATCTGGTGAAACAATAAGTAATTGAGCTACATTGCTGTCTACAGCTTTTAATAAAGCATTTACTTGTTCATCTGGATAAACGGTCAATTTAGCTTCCATTGATTTACCAATTTGTTTTTCATTACGCGCAACTTCTAATGCTTTTAAGACTTTATCGCGGAATTCTAGAAAGGCTACCCATGTATCTAGTAATTCCTCTTGATTAGCAAACTCTTGGAACTCTGGGAATTCGGAAAGTTGAACGTACGCTTCTTCTTCTTTCAAGTGAGACCAAATTTCTTCCGCTGTATGTGGAATAATTGGTGTCAACAGTTTCGTCAAAGTAATGGCTGTTTGATAGAACACTGTTTGCATGCAACGACGATCGTGATTCTCTTTTGCTTCGATATAGACAACATCTTTGGCAAAATCTAAGTAGAATGAAGATAAATCTACTGTTAAGAAATTAATTACCGTTCGATAGATATGCAAGAAGTTGTAGCTTTCATATCCTTTTTCGCGAATTTCTTTCACTACTTGATTTAAACGAACTGTCATATATTTATCAACTGAGCGTAAATCTTCATACGCCACGCTATCTGTTTCTGGATTGAAGTCTTCCGTATTTGCTAATAAGAAGCGCATTGTATTACGAATTTTACGGTACACCTCAGATACTTGGCTTAAGATATCCATTGAGACACGTACATCTGATTCATAATCGACACTACTTACCCAAAGACGTAAAATATCCGCTCCCATTTGGTTGATGACTTTCTCTGGTAAAATTGTATTACCAAGAGATTTACTCATTTTACGACCTTCACCATCCAAAGTAAATCCTTGCGATAGAACGGCTTTATATGGCGCAACACCATTTATAGCAACACTCGTCGTAATACTTGAGTTAAACCAACCGCGGTATTGGTCAGAGCCTTCTAGGTACATATCTGCCGGGAAGCTTAAGTCTTCGCGTTGACGCAAGACTGCTTCATGAGATGACCCAGAGTCAAACCAAACATCCATGATATCCGTTTCTTTTGTGAATTGACCATTTGGTGAACCTGGATGAGTAAATCCTGCTGGTAAAAGTTCTTTGGCTTCACGTTCAAACCATACATTTGAACCAAATTCTCCAAATAATTGTGCCACGTGTTCAATGGTTTCTGGCGTTAAAATTGCTTCACCGTTCTCAGCGTAAAATACTGGTAATGGTACACCCCAGGCACGTTGTCTTGAGATGACCCAGTCACCTCTATCGCGAATCATATTATGCAAGCGCGTTTTACCCCAAGGAATAATCCAATTCACTTTGTCAACTTCGTCCAAAATATCTTGACGGAATTTATCTATCGATGCAAACCATTGTGGTGTCGCACGGAAAATTACTGGTTTTTTCGTACGCCAGTCATGTGGGTAACTATGGGTGAAGAAGTCTAATTTCAACAGGGAGCCTGTTTCTTTTAGTTTTTCTGTGACGATTGGATTCGCTTTTTCGTAAAACAATCCTTCAAAGCCAGGTGCTTCATCTGTATAACAGCCACGACTATCGATTGGTGATAGAATATCCAAATGATATTTTTTTCCAATAATAAAGTCATCTTCCCCATGTCCAGGAGCAGTATGCACCAGACCAGTACCGGCATCAAGCGTCACATGATCTCCAACCATAACAAGAGAAGTACGATCGTATAATGGATGCTTAGCGGTCATTAGATCCATGTCTTTTCCGGCAACTTCTTTTAATACAGTAACTGATTCCCAGCCGATTTCATTTGTAACGGCTTCTAATAAATCTTTTGCGACAACAAATTTGCGTCCGTCCGCTTCAATTTGGACATATGTGTATTTTGGATTGACAGAAATACCTAAGTTAGCAGGAATGGTCCAAGGAGTAGTTGTCCAAATAACCAATGCAGTATCAGTATCCAAAATCCCTTTGCCGTCAACAACATCAAAAGCGACATAGATTGATGGTGATTTTACATCTTTGTATTCAATTTCTGCTTCTGCTAATGAAGACTCACTAGATGGCGACCAATAGATTGGCTTCAATCCTTTATAGATGTAGCCTTTTTCAGCCATTTTCCCAAAGACGCGAATCTCAGCAGCTTCATAATCAGGAGTTAGTGTCACATATGGATGGTTCCAGTCTCCGGAAACACCTAGACGCTTAAAGTCATTTCTTTGTTTGTCGACTTGTGTTAATGCGTAGTCGTAACACTTTTGGCGGTATTCAGCCAATGACATTTCTTTTCTTTTGATTCCTTTATTTGTTAATACTTGTTCAATTGGCAGACCATGCGTATCCCATCCGGGTACATAAGGTGCGCGGAACCCAGACATTGATTTCGAACGAACGATGATGTCCTTACTGATTTTATTTAATGAATGGCCTAAATGGATATTTCCATTTGCATACGGCGGTCCATCATGCAAAACAAAGGTTGGTTTGCCCTCATTTTTTTCTTGTCGTAAACGATATAAATCTTTTTCTTCCCATTCTTTTTGCCAATCAACTTCACGATTTGGCAAATTACCACGCATTGGAAAAGCAGTTTTTCCAAGATGCAGAGTTTCTTTCATTTTCATTTCGTTCGCTCCTATCTTTTTCTGAATAAAAAAGTCCCTTCATACAAAGTATGAAGGGACGAATCAATCGTGGTACCACCCAAATTTCCAAATAGACACACCTATTTGCTTTCATGATTGATAACGAAATCACTCGTTGCTTCTTACTTTATTCTGAAGCAAAACAAATAGATGATTACTTTAGATACAGGGTTTACTAGTCTCTCACCATCACTAGCTCGCTAAAAAATTGAATCTAAACTACTGTTCTATTCTAGCTTTAGTTATTCTCTGGTCCAGGGATATCGATAATTTTTTCAGTAGCATCGACAACAACAATCGGTTCTTCGGCAACTGCTTCTTCAGTCACTTCGATAGCCGGTGTTTGTTGTGAGTTTACTGCATTTTCTTTTTCGCTGTCAAGTTCTTTTGATAAAACTTCACGAATAACAGAATGACTATCTTGTACGTAGCTAGAGAATGGTTTTAAGATTTCTTCCCATTCTGGACTTTTTACTTGTTCTAACTGAGATTCCAACATAAGTGATAAATTGCTGTGGAAGACGCGCGTCTTTTTCTTTAAGTCATTTGTTTCTGTGACAAGCTGACGGGCATTTTCAGTTGCTTCAGTTAAGATTTCTTTTGCTTTGTCCTCTGCAGCTGTCGTTAAAGCATGCGCACGTTTCTCCGCATTGGAAACTAGTTCATCGGCACGATTTTGAGCAGCAGTAACTAGTACTTCCGACTCTTTGCTTGCGCTTGATTTTACTTTATCAGCTGTGTCTTGTGCCACAATAATTGATTGATTCAATGCATCTTTTAATTCATTGAAGTATTCAAGTTTTTCTTCAGCATGTTTCAATGCTTTTTCTAGTTCACGATTTTTTTGAACCGCTGTTTCGTAATCACGTACGACTAAATCTAAAAAGTCATCTACTTCACTTTTTTCATAGCCACGCATTTTACTCGGAAAGCTCTTATTTTGAATATCTAATGGAGTTAATGCCATTTTTTACACCTCTTTATTTTTATTTGCGCAATACATCGATTGCCAAACGGATCTTTTCTTTTTTAGTTGTACCACCTTGTCGCTGAATTTGCAAACGACCAAATCCACGAATGGATACAATATCTAACAATTCTAGCATAAAGTCAGGTCTTTGTGCGACACGCCAATTTACTTTAACTTTTCCCGCCTCAATCAATTGTTTTGAACGTTGACGTGAAATGGAAAAAACATTGGCTATCACTGTATCTAAGCGCATAGAACTCACCGTCGTCGCCTCTTCAAGCCAAGCATCTTTAGGTGAAACTAAGTCGATATACTCTTTTACAAGTAAGCGTACATTGACTGAACCAATTTTCGTTACTTGCATTTGAATATAATTTTGGACTTCTTTGGCGACCAACACTTGCCACCGACTACCATCTGAGATAATATCGCCGAAATATTCACGCTTAAGACCCGAGTTCACGAGCGTTCCCAAGATTTTACCATGTGAAAGCTGCGTAAATTTTTCCGGATAATTTATTTCAAAAAGGACAATGTCAAATTCTTCTTGCGTTGGAGTATAGTAATCGGGAAAAATCAGGCATCTGGTTCGCTCTGCTTGCTCATATCCACCGTAGAACTCAAATTTTAAATCTGATTGTTGTCTGACAATCGTTTCTAAAATATATGCTTGTCGTGGATCCAAAAACTCGGTTAAGTACGGAGCATACTGCATTTGGACTTTTTCAATCCAATCTTGAACAGCATCAATAAATGGACGTTCATCGCTTCTAAAATGCTGATAAATATTTGCGTCCACCGGAATATGCTCCTTTCTAGATTAACATCATCAATAAAATTGTTAGACCTTTGCCTGCCAAATCTAATAAAATAATGGCTACCGCAATTGTAAAGTCAATCGGACCTATCTGTAAGCGCAAATGGTCAAACATGCTGAGATATGGCTCACATATTTTTCTTAAAAGCTTTCCCAAAAAACTTTGGTAGGCTCCAGGAAACCAGGAAAGTAAGGCATAAATAACTAACAAAATTGAATAGAAGTAGATTGCCTTATTTATTAATGAAACAAGTTGTATGATTAAAATATGATGCACCTCCCTTATAGATCAAATAGTTTATTATCAACGAGAGATTGTGCAGTTCCATCGATTTCAATACCTTTTGGTGTACATAAAAAGATTTCATCGGCTACTCGTTTAATATCGCCATCTTCAGCATACACGGCACCTGTCAGAAAATCAACAATTCTACGAGCTTGTGGTTCATCAATTAAGTGAAAATTAACTAATACCGATTCCCCACTGATGACATGCTTAGCGATAATCATTGCTTCAGAATAGGCTTTTGGCTCAACAATCATAATTTTATTTGAGTGAGAGACCGCTTTTTCTCTCATCGTACTTTTTTGCGTTGAAGAATGTTGCATGGTCACAACTTTTTTCGAAGGAACCGTGGTCTTATCTTCATACACTTTAGATTGTCTAGTTTCTTGTCTTGTCACTGGTCTCTTCGGTGTGTATTGTTTATTAGCTGTATGGATGGTAGCTGTTTTTTTGGATTTTGGTAAAGGCTCAATGGATTGTTTTGGCTGAGAGTTTTTAGGCTTCATCGTTGGCGATTCATTGAAGTACGGATCTTCATCCATATAATTTTCATCATCCAGACCAAAAAAATTGGTGATTTTCAATTTTAAGGACACAAACTTTCCTCCTTTTCTATTCTTTCACTAAGGCAGTTCCAACCCGAATAAATGTGGCACCTTCTTCAATCGCAACGGTATAATCATTGCTCATCCCCATGCTTAGTTCATGGCAAGGTGCGTACGTAAGTTGTTGGGCTTCGATACTCTTTTGCAAATTCCGTAATTGCAAAAAAACATCGCGTTGTTCTGATTTTGTTGATTGAAATGGCGCCATCGTCATTAAACCGACGATTTCAACCTTATCAAATTCACTAAGTTGTTCGACAAATGATGATAATTCAGATGGTTTAATGCCCTGCTTTGATTCTTCGCCAGAAACATTAACCTCAATGAAGCAACGTATTTTTTTTGTTGCTCTTTTTTGAATTTCATTTGCCAACGATAGGCTCTCTAACGCATGAAAATAGTCGACTTCATTGATAACATGCTTTACTTTTCTTCGTTGTAAATTCCCGATGAAATGCCAAGTCACATTCAAGTCTTTCATCGCTTCTTTTTTGGCTAAAAAAGGTTCTACGCGGTTTTCTGCGCAGTCTGTCACGCCATTTGTGACGACTTCAATCGTTGTTTCTAAATCGACTGTTTTAGTTACGGCTACAATCGTGACACTTTCTCTTTGACGTGAAGCAAGAGCACATGCTTTCTGTACCTCTTGCTCCACCTTCCGCAAGTTCTCAGAAATCATGTGCTCTTCCTCCTTATCTTTTACGACGGAAAAATGGGGGTGTACTTAATTCGTCGTCCGAGTTCTTTTGTTCATCACGAGAAAATGTATCAAATTCTTTTTTTTCAATCGTATCAAACTGTGTTTCGTCAACTTTAGGGCGTACAGTTTGTTCTTTACGAATATCCCAATCACCAAATGCTGTTTCTTCTTCAGCTGGCGTTGGTTGTGCTTGATCTAATTCGATTGTTGGTTTTTGTGCTTTGGGTTGGATCTGACTCGTTCTTGAAGAACGGGCAGATCGACTATCCTTTTTTGTTGGGTCAATACCTGTCGCAATGACCGTCACGCGGATTTCATCACCCATATCTTCATTGATTGATGTACCTAAGATAATATTTACATCGCCACTTGCAGCGCTTGACACAATATCAGAAGCATCTTGTGCTTCAAATAAAGTCATATCTAGCCCACCAGTAATATTTAATAACACTTGCTCTGCACCATCAATTGACGTTTCAAGTAATGGTGATGAGATTGCTTTTTTCGTTGCTTCAATCACACGTTCTTCACCACTAGCAACACCGATACCCATTAAAGCAGTACCTTGGTTAGCCATTACTGTTTTCACATCAGCAAAGTCAAGATTTACGTAACCTGGAGCTGTAATCAAATCAGAAATACCTTGTACTCCTTGACGCAATACATTATCTGCTTCACGGAATGCTTCTAACATTGGTGTCTTTTTGTCAACAACTTCTAATAGACGATTGTTTGAAATAATCAGTAAAGTATCAACATTTTCTTTTAATTTTGCAATTCCTTCCGCAGCAAAGCGGCCACGTTTTGGTCCTTCAAAAGTAAATGGACGAGTAACTACGCCGACTGTTAATGCGCCAATTTCTTTTGCAATACTTGCTACGATTGGAGCAGCACCAGTACCCGTTCCACCGCCCATACCTGCAGTGATAAATACCATATCCGCGCCTTCTAATGCTTCACGGATTAATTGTTCACTTTCTTCCGCTGCTTTTTCACCTACTTCAGGTTGAGAACCAGCGCCAAGACCTCTTGTATATTTAGGGCCTAATTGAATAACTGTTTCAGCTTTTGAATTTTTTAAGGCTTGCACATCTGTATTGACTGCGATGAATTCAACACCTTTTACATTTTCTTCGATCATACGGTTTACGGCGTTACCACCGCCACCGCCGACACCGATAACTTTGATTACAGCGCCTTCGTTTACATTATTGTCAATTGAGAATTCCATAATTTGTATTCCTCCTGCTTAATCAAAAATATTTGAAAAGAAGCCTTTCACTTTATCTGTCAAACTTTCGCCTGATTGAGATTCTTCTGGTTCTTGGTAATCTAACTCATCACTTTCTTCATAAGCGGTAGTTGGTGCTTCTGAAGTTTGGCGAATAGGTACTGTTTGGTACGATTGCGTCGGTGTGACTTTTTCACCAGTCACGGCACTTTCTGCAATCCGGTAAACATCATTTACATTTGCTGCAAAATTAACCAAACTAATGACATTCGTGAATACTGGATTGCGTAGGCCCATGTGACTTGGTACATAAAGCTTAACAGATGTTCCAAATACTTCTTGTGCTAATTCAACTACGCCTGGTAAGCTAGCCGCTCCACCAGTCAACACCACTCCACCAGGAAGTTCTAATGCTTCAATGCTGTCCAAAACTTCTTTGGACTTAGTGAAGATTTGTTCCATTCTCGCTTCAATGATCTCAGCCAAATATTTTTCACTAACTTTCACTGGATCCGTTTTACCAATCACATCTACCGGAAATTCTTCTGCTTCTGATGTGCGCTCTGGATAAGCATCTCCATAATTAATTTTTAACGCTTCTGCATTGTTAAATGAAGTGTTTAAAACAGTCGAGATATCTTTTGTAACAAACTCGCCGCCTTCTTGATTAACTTGCGTAAATTTCAATTGTTTGTCATGCATCACGGCTGTCGTCGTTTGACCTCCACCAATATCGATTACGGTCGTACCAAAATCTTTTTCACCATCAGATAAAATCATTTCAGTTAATGCTAGTGGCGTGATGATTAATTCATCTAAAATCAATCCTGCATTTGCCACACATTTTTTGATGTTATGGACAATGGTCTTAGGACCTGTATACACAAGACCAAACATTTCCATACGCACACCAATCATCCCGCGTGGATCTTTGATTCCTTCAAAGCCATCAACCGTAAATTCTTGTGGAATAATAGCCACAATTTGTCTTTCAGGTGGAATCGATCTAACCAAAGCAGCAGATGTTACATTTCGGACATCTTCATCCGTGATTTCTTTGGACTCACCGTTTACGGCAATCATCCCTTGGCAATTTTCAACTTCTAATAAGTTTGCTGGTAATCCAACGCTGACATTGCGAATTTGAATGCCCGCTTTTTCCTCTGCTTGACCAATCGCACGATGAATTGCATTCACTGTTTTTTCGATATCTACGACGATACCGCGATTGATTCCTTCTGATTTGGCATTTCCTACGCCAATAATATTCATTTGGTTATCGATATATTCAGCAACTACTACTTTTACTGATGATGTACCGATATCCAAGCCCACATAAATTCCTGATTTTGCCATGGATGGGATTCCCTCCTAATTGTATCTATATCTTATTCACTCAATCGCCAAATAAAATGGAATTTTCTTTCATTTCTACCAATTTTACCATATTTCATAGAGGATGAGAAAGGCGTTGGGATAAATAATATACAATTTTTTATTTTAAATTGCTAAATTTGCCTAATTATTCTCCTGACTAGAATCTGATGGTACTGAGTCCTCACTCGAAGAAGTGGTATCACTTGTATTGGTTGTATCAGAAGTGGAAGTCGTTGAACTTTCATATGGCGCATAAAAAATACCAACTTCCATATCAATTGTCCCTTTTTCTGTTAAATCTTTTGCTATTTGTGGATAATACTTCATTTGACTTGCTAAATTATCGATATTTACAATCACTGTATTGCCATCATTCATATACAAGTGGAGTAATTGGTCATTTGCTTTAGTAGCTTCATAAGAAATTTGCGAGATGGCACTTTGTAGTTCACTAGATAATTTTTTGTATTGGGTAATTGTTGCCAAAATTTGCTCATTATTCGTAAATTTTTCCAAAATAACTTCTTGCTTACTCGCCTCTTTACGCGTTTCAGCCAGTACTTTTCCGCTAGCTAAAATAGGAGAATAGGTACCATTTTTTGATAATTGGGCGATTTCTTCATACTCAGTGACGGATAGTTTCAATTGATTGATTCCAGTCATTTTAATGGCAACAGACTTAATACGTGGGTACTTCGTCTCAATTTTTTTTGCCGCTTGCGAGCGGTCTTGATATTGTTGCCAAAAATTTTCGTCTAGTTGTAGCTTTGATGCGGCAATAATCTCTTGTGTTGTTACTACTTGATTGCCTGATACTTCAATTTTTCCTAAGCGACTATAAGGTGAAATAAAATACCCACAAATGATTAAAGGAATTGTTAAAAGACCTAGGATGAAGGAGACACGTCGGATTAATTGCTTATTATGGTAAGAATGCAAATTTGGTAACTTGTCCATAAAAGAAACTCGTTCGCTTGCTCTATTTAATTGAATATCTTCATCATCATATGAGTCACTTTTCTCTTTTTTTTCATCAGCAACACTTACTTGATCATCGGTTTGCCCTTTTTCTTCTTCATTCTTTTTTTGAAGGTATCGGGCATGCTCCTCTTGCCATGGTGTAAGGGGCGTTTCTTCGGATTGAGATTCTTTCTTAGTCATGTGACTTCCTCCTCTCAATCTCGCATAATCGATTGGGACAATTGATACAATCTCTCTGAGGCATCTGGTATCCCCTCTTTTTTGGATGCTACCGCCATGTTTTGGCGAAGTTGCTCATCGTTCATAATTTTATCAATTGCAAAAACAAGTGATTCTGCATCTAATTCTGCATCACGAATCATGTCCACAGCACCAACCTGAACAAGGCTTTGCGCATTCTTGGTCTGGTGATCATTCGTCACATAAGGACTAGGAATTAAAATGGCTGGCAATCCCAGTGCAGTAAACTCGGCGATGGATGTTGCGCCCGCACGACCAATTAGTAACTCGCAATTAACCATTACCTCATCCATTTTAGTAATATATGGTTGGATGCTGATATTTTTAAACGCATCTTTGGTCATGCCAATTGATTCTTCGATTTCTTGGAAATATCGCTCACCTGAGGCATAAAGCACTTGATAGCTTTTTTTAGCAAGTGTAGGGAGGGCATCAATGACTGCTTGATTGATTTTTAGTGCCCCTTGACTGCCACCAAAAATTAATACAGTCGGAATACCCGGTGTTAAATTGTATTGACTCAAGATTTCAGATTTTTTTACACCTGCTACTTCTTGAGCTCTCGGGTTACCGACTAACACTGTTTTCTCTTTTGGAAAGTAGGCGGCCGCATCCTGAAAAGCTATGGCGATACGATCCACGTATCGTGCCAAAAACTTATTGGTCACTCCTGGAACACTATTTTGCTCATGGATGATTGTCGGTACGTGTAATTTTGCCGCTGCATAAACGACTGCTCCGGACACATAACCACCAGTACCGATCACGATATCTGGTTGAAATTCTTTGATGATTTTTTTCGCTTGACGAATACTGGTTAAAAATAGTTGCACTGTTTTGATGTTATCAAACGAAAGGCTTCTTTTAAAGCCTTGTATTTCTAACGTTTTAAATTCAATGCTTAGTGGAGGAACAATTTTATTCTCCAGTCCTCTTTTAGCACCAACATACATAAATTGGGCGTTGGGATCGAGTTGCTTTACATAGTTTACAAATGCTAAAGCAGGATAAATATGTCCCCCAGTTCCACCACCTGTTACAAGTACTTTCATCTTTTTCTCTCATTTCTTCCTATTTTAGCTGTTGCATCGCTTGAACAAAGCGATCGCCACGTACTTCAAAGTTAGGGTATTGATCCCAGCTGGCATTGGCTGGAGATAGTAAAATCGTGTCACCAGGTTCACTAAGCGTAAATGCCAATGGAACAGCCGATTCCACATTTTCACTAAATTTAATAATCGGTATACCTGCCTTTTGGGCCGCATCTGCCAATTTATCTTTCGTTTGACCAAACAATACAATTGCCTTAATCCCTTTTAAATCAGGAATTAATTCATCGAAAGAATTGCCTCGATCTAAACCACCAGCGAGTAATACCAATTTTTGATGATCAAATCCACCTAAAGCCATTCTTGTCGCTAGACTATTTGTCGCTTTGGAGTCATTAAAGAAACGGACATCGCCATGTGTCCCTACATATTGCGTACGATGGGGCACACCGGTAAATTGACTAAGTGCTGCTTTAATTGCTTCAGGACGGACCTGTTTTAAGCTTGCAACAGCAATCGCTGCTAAAGCATTTTCCACATTGTGCTGGCCCGGTACACCTAGTTCATCTACTGACATAATCAATTGTCCTTTAAAGAACAATTGGCCGTCTATCTCATAGGCTCCGTCGACTTGTCCTTCTGTACTAAAAGGTACAACTGTCGCTTTGGTTGATTTTGCTAATTCTCGTAATTCCGTTTGATTCCAATTGATGACCAAATAATCTTTGTCAGTCATATTTTTTTGAATGCGCCACTTTGCTTGAACATATTCTGGGCGGCTACCATGGTAGTCAATATGGGCTTCATAAATATTAGTGATAACGGCAATTTCTGGATGAAAGTCGGTAATGCCCATTAATTGAAAACTAGAAAGTTCCATTACTAATTCATCATCTGCGATTGCTTCTTGTGCAACAGAGCTAGCTGGGTAACCAATATTACCGGCTAGTCGAGCGACTGAATTGCTGCGCTCTTGATTTAGTACATGGCCAATCATCGTCGTTGTTGTCGTCTTACCATTTGTTCCAGTAATTCCAATGATTGGTGCATCAGCTATTTCATAAGCCAATTCAACTTCGGTAATAATCGGAATATTTCTTGATAAGGCTTCTTGAACAAATGGATGGGTGTATGGAATTCCGGGATTTTTTACAATTAATGTGAACCCTTCGTCTAGTAATTCTAATGGATGACTACCTGTGATAACTGTAATCCCTTCTGATAACAATTCCTGAGCATCTTTATTTTCTTCAAATACTTTTCCGTCATTAACGGTAACAAGTGCGCCCAAATGATGAAGCAATTTGGCCGCACTAAATCCGCTTTTGGCTAATCCTAGCACTAAAACTTTTTGATTTTCATATGTCTTGATTGTTTTCATGTCCATCGTCTCCTATAAGATAATCCATAGCGTTAGCATAGAACAAATTAACCCAATTGTCCAAAAGACACCATTAATTTTCCATTCAGACCAACCAAGCATTTCAAAATGATGGTGAATCGGTGACATTTTAAACAATCTTTTACCTGTCAGTTTAAAGTATCCTACTTGTAAAATAACGCTAAGTGTTTCGCACACATACACAAAGCCGATTAATAACAGTGTCCATTCTTGATGTAGGAGAATCGATACCGCTGCTAATATCCCGCCAAGAGACAACGCGCCGACATCACCCATAAAAATTTTAGCGGGCTTGTGATTGTATACAAAAAAGCCGATTAATCCACCAATCACACTTAGACACAAAATTAAAATATCTGTTTGATTTTGTGCATAGGCGATGATTGCATAGGTTGCAAAGGAAATCGTCCCTAGGCCAGCAACTAAGCCATCAATCCCATCTGCCAAATTCACCGCATTGGAAAATCCGACTAACCAGATAATGACAAACAGTCCATACAGATAACCCAGAGGAATGGTAAAACCTAATATGGCGAGTTGATTAACATTTCCATCATATAGATACACACCGTAAAAGATCAAGGCTCCGATGATTTGCCCTAGTAATTTTTGTAGCGAGTTCAGTCCTAGATTTCTTTTTTTAAAAATCTTGATGAAGTCATCTAAAAAACCAATCATGCCGTAAAGTGCAAGAATGAATAATAAAATTGCAAGCGTTGCTGTAACTTGGTTTTGCCAAAGTCCTACCCAAAGCGATGTAATAACTGTCGCCAACAAAAAGACAACGCCACCCATTGTCGGCGTACCTGCTTTCTTCTGGTGCCACTTTGGTCCTTCTTCACGTATTTCTTGCCCGTATTTTTTCATTTGAAAATAGCCAATAAACAGTGGCATGAATGCCACTGTTATCCCAAATCCACTTGCTAACGGTAAAAACATTTTTTCCCAATCCATCTTTTGCACCCCTATTACTAGTTTTCTTTTAAAACAATTGTTAATTTTTGATTGCGGATGGTTGCATATGCTTCTATGCTCTGTGAAGTAGCATATCCTTCCCCTTCAAAGGTAACATCAATATTTAATAGATCGGCTAATTTTACTATATCTGTTTTTGACCAACCTGTAATATCTGGCATCGTAACTGCATCATCATTGGTTAGTAATAGCAATTTTTCACCCGGTAATACTGTCTTGCCGACATCAATCGATTGTGATTTCACTTTGCTTCCTTCACCTAGTACAACTGGGTCAAGCCCACTTTTTTGAGCAGCCGTTGCGGCGGTCGTGGTCGATAAATTACGATAGTCGTCAACGGTAATTTTTTCAGTCGATATCTCTGTCGATTCACCATCAGTCGTTGCATCAGAACTCGTTAAGTCCATCGCTCTTTTTAAAATGGCATTGGTGATATCTGATAACGCATTGTAATCATAATTTTTCGGTTGTTTAATCGTCAAATAGAAAATATATTCAGGATTTTCAGAAGGAACAATGGAAACAGCGGAATAAATATAATCATTTGCGCCAGTTAAATATGCGCCATTTTCTGATATTTGAGCCGTCCCGGTCTTCACACTGACGTGGTAACCAGGGACACTGTACTTACCATATGCAATCCCATATTCCTCATTTTCAGTGGTATCTCGCATGTATTCTCTTACTTGTTCTGTCGATTCTTTGGTAACCGGATTTCCGACTACTTCAGGCTCCATCACGGTTATCTTGTTTGTATTTGGATTAACAATTTTGGTTATATATTGCGGTTTTAGCATCGTACCATTGTTGGCAATTGCGGTAAAAGCTTGCATCATTTGAAAATTGGTTACCCCGATACTTTGTCCGAATGAACTCATCGCAGTATCGACAATATTCGTCGAAGGGAGCGTACCTGATTTTTCATTTGCTAACCCTGAATACGTACTTTGACCAAATCCAAATTTTTTCAAATATTGACGCCATGCATCTGGCATTTTTTGTTCTAAGATGACCATTCCTTTATTACTAGACCAAGACAAGGCTTGGCGCATCGTTAACGTACCTTTTTCCCCATGGTCCCAGTCATCGATTGTCGCATCTGCAATTTCAATTTTCCCACCTTGATATGTCTCGTTGGGATCATATACGCCTTGAGTAATTGCCGCTGCGGTGGTCAAAATTTTCATTGTAGATCCCGGCTCATACGGATCTTCAACTAATGTATTCGCCCAGTTAAAGTTTGAATCGTAGTCAGTGCCTAGTCCTTTTTTGGTTTCAGGATCAAATGACGGCTGCTGGTCAAGTGCTAAAATCTCACCAGTATTTGCTTTGACAAGCATGGCAGTCATACTTTTTGCACCTAATTTTTCATAATATTCTTTCATATACTTCTCTAGATAGACTTGCAAGCGACTATCTAACGTCGTATAAATATCTTTTCCATCTTTGGCAGCCACGGATTCAGATACAGTACCAGGAAGTGGATTTTGATAATTGTCTCGTTGGTAGACAATTTTTCCATTGGTTCCCTTAAGAATATCGTCATAGGCGGATTCAATTCCCATTTTGCCGACAAGTTCTTTTTCTCCAGATTTATTTTCTACCAAATCAGTATACCCAATTAAGTGAGAAGCAAACTCTCCATTTGGATACATTCTAGCTTGGCTTTCATTAAAATAAATGCCGACTAAATTTTCTGCTTTCAAATCTGCTTCAATTGCTGTTCGTTGCTTCAAGGTTAAGTTTTTTGCTTGACTAAATTCTACTAACCAAAGATTTTCTTTGGCACCATTTTTTAAAGCAGTCAAAGCTTTTTTTTCGTCAAATCCACTAACTTCTTTGGCTAAGATTGCGACGAGTTTTTCAAAGTCTTTTTCTTGGGCATATAGTTTTTTATTTCCACTCGTATAGGTCTTTGATAGTGTTGCGTATGCCGAATAGGAAGTCGCATCCTCAGCAATGGCAATACCATTTCGATCATAAATAGTTCCTCGCTTAGCCTTGACAACGGTACTTCCTTGATACAATTGTTTTGTTTTTTCTGCTAGTGATACATTATTGACTTTCCCTATAACGGCGATTTTTGACAGCTGAATAACAAATAAAAAGAACATCACAAATGTCATGGAAAATAAAATAATTCCCACAATTTTGCGATTGTTCTTTGGTGATTTGTTTTTCTTATTGAAATATCGCTTCATCTTTTTTTTTAAACTCATTTACTTCACATTCCTTAAATTATCCTCTTTGATTGACAATCCTTTTTCTTCAGCGATTTTTTGAATTCTCTCGGTTTTTGACAACTCATTTTTTTCTTGTTGCAAATCTGTTTTCGTTGTATTTGCATCATCAATTTTGTTTTGAATCGTCGTAATTGTATTTTCAACTGAGCTAATTTGTGTCCGTAAATTGATTGCCAAAAGTCCCAAAGCAATCGCTCCAAAAATGATAGCAGATGTCAACCATTTTTCAAGTTTGCTTAGTTTTGCTAATCTTGTGAATGGAGAAGTTGGTACATGGATCACTTCTGGGCGATGAATTTCTTCATAGACTTTCTGTTGATCTGGCTGAAGATTGGTATCATATAATTGTGTATGTAAGTCTTTGATTTTCAATTCAGCCATACCTTAACTCTCTCCCTCTTTTACTTTTTCGACAATTCGTAGCTTGGCACTACGAGACCGATTATTTTCTTCTAGCTCCAATTCACTTGCCGTGATTGGCTTACGATTAATTACTGTCAGCATTGGTTGATATTCATCAGGAATAACGGGCAAACCAGGCGGTAACTCCTTGACTTGACTGTATTCTTTAAACATATTTTTTACTAAGCGATCTTCCAATGAGTGAAAGGTAATAACACTAATGCGGCCATGGATTGCAAGCAATTCTATGGCCTGCTCTAGTGACTCTTCAACTGCACCTAGTTCATCATTCACAGCAATCCGTATTGCTTGGAAAATCCTTTTAGCTGGATGTCCACCCTTGCGTCTAGCTGGAGCCGGTATAGCTGTCTTAATAATTTCCACTAACTCAGATGTTGTCTCAATTGGTTGATTTGCCCGTACTCGTTCAATTTCACGAGCAATTTGTTTTGAAAATTTTTCTTCTCCATAGCGGAAAAAGATTTTAACTAACTCGTTGTAGGAATATGTATTCACCAAATCATGAGCTGAGAAACTCGCTGATTGATCCATTCGCATATCTAATGGCGCATCTTGATGGTAACTAAATCCCCGTTCAGCTTCATCTAATTGTGGTGACGATACACCTAAATCGTATAAAATACCATCGACTTTCATAACGTCTAATTCGGCTAGTTTTGATTTCAACTCACGAAAATTACTCTTAATAAAGGTCACTTGACCTTTATCGACAAAGCTTTGTAGACGTTGTTTAGCAAAATCCAGCGCTTTTTGATCTTGATCAAAGGCGTATAAATGTCCATCTGGTCCTAATTGGCTTAATAGATATTCACTATGGCCCGCACCTCCTAGTGTGCAATCCACATAAATGCCATCTGGTTTAATAGCTAATCCTTCTACTGTCTCTTTCTTTAAGACCGTATAGTGCTGAAATTCCAATGCTTTTCCTCTTTCTACAACCCAAAATCAATCATGGTTTCTGCTATTTCATCAAAGTTTTCTTCCGCTTCTTCAGAGAAAGCGTGCCATTTTTCTTCATCCCAAATTTCAATACGATTGGCTACCCCAATAATTACACAAGCTTTTGTCAATTTTGCATGCTCTCGCAACGTCGTGGGGATATTGATTCTTCCTTGTTTATCTATTTCACATTCAGTAGCTGCAGAATAAAAGAAACGAACGAATGTCCGCGCATCTTTCTTTGCAAGGGGCATTTCACTTAGCTTTGCTTCAAGCTGATTCCATTCACTCAACGGATAGCCAAATAGACACCCATCTAGTCCTCGCGTCACAATAAACTTCTCACCGAGCTGTTCACGTAATTTTGCAGGGACTATTAGGCGACCTTTTGCATCAATCGAATGTTGAAATTCACCCATCAACATCGCTAGGACCCCCTATCTACCACTTGATAAATAAAGTCTACCACAATCCCCCACTTTCTACCACAAAATATCTGAAAAGTTAAGACTTTTTTTGACTTATTTTTACCTTTTAAGTTTGAGCTATTTTTCTAATCCAAAATGAACCAAACTTAAGCAACTAAAGCGAAAATATTCCAGCATAACAGGACACCATATAAAAAAATTGTAAGCAAAAATGTCATTCGCCAATACATTTTAAATAGTCGCCCATAATGTACTTCGTCAAAAAAATAAGCGTGAATCAATACTAAGCCCATCCCTAATAAAATAATGGAAATAAAATAATACGCAATCACACTTCTTCCTAGTGCTGCAGTCGAGAAGAAATACAGACCAATCATCAACAGAGGTGTCGCGATATCCGGTGCTTTCAATTGATATTTTTGATTTAAGTGAAAAAAGGAAACGATGAATTTAGCCCCGATAATTGCTATAATAGGGTAAATGTACCAAACAAGTAAATCTAGAGTAAAAGGTTTCATTAGGATAAATCCTTTCTATTGTATTAGCTATACTATACTTCATTTTGTTTACACGAGTATTTCATTTTGTTAAAAATTCCAACTATTTCGAAACTATTTAGGAGGTTACTATGATTCATTATTACGCTCTTAATCAAGATCAGTTAAAAAAACAGGATGCTGACACGAAAGAAGTTTTTTGGTTACATATTGAGAATCCGACTTCCGACGAGTTGACGACAATTTCTACAAATTACCATTTACCTATGGATTATCTAACTGCGATCTTAGACGATGCCGAAAATTCTCGGTATGAAGGATTGGAGCAGACGATTTTTGAACGAGCAGCATTATTGCTGTTACAATACCCGCATGCCTTAACAAGTCCCAATGGCTATCCTCAATACGAAACCTATCCATTGGCAATCATCTTTACACCTGAAAAAAAAGTCCTAACCGTCTCAAAATATCCGCCGATTTTTTTCGATGAATTGCCCGACGTCTATCTTCAACAAAATGATATGTCTGTCGAAATGAATTTGGTCCTTCAAATTTTATGGAAGCTTGTTTTGTCTTTTAACCGTTATCTGAAAAAAATAAAGTTGCAATTATCAGAGCTAGAAGGCCAAATCAAAGTATCCACTGAAAATAAGCAATTGTATCAAATGTTAGACATTCAAAAAAGTTTGGTATTAATTGAATCAGCTACAAAAAACAACTTAGCAACTCTATCTGATTTCTCGGAGATTGCTTTACTGAAAAAAAATCATGCCGTACACAATCACTTACAAGATGTCCTAATAGAAACAAAGCAAGCAGTAACCTCTGCTACAATTCATCTGCGTTTAGTCAGCCAAATTACCGATACCTTCTCAGCGATTGTTTCAAATAATTTGAATAACGTCATGAAAATCCTCACTTCGTTAACACTAGTCTTAACCATTCCTACGATAATCGGAGGAATATACGGAATGAATGTCTCTCTTCCATTTGCCAACTCAAAGGGAGCTTTTTGGCTCATTGCTGGCGGAACTGTTTTGCTTTGCGTCCTTGCCATGCGCTATCTTAAAAAGAAAAATCTTTTGTAATTCTCCCCTCTGGCTTGAGTTATCGTATAGAAGGTTGTAAAATGACTCTAATGACAAAAAAAGGATGAATACAATGAGCGAAAAAAAGAAAAAAAGTAGATTTGCTAAAATTACGATGGTGGTTGTTTGGACCATGTTAATTCTTACAATTGGATCGATTGTTCTGGGTGCTATTACAAGTATTCAATAAAAGAGAAGCTGAAACGATGGCAAAAAAATCGTTTCAGCTTCTTTTTTTATCTCTCAATCGGCTAAAATTTGCTATCTGTTACTTTTTTGAGCTAATCGTAAGAGCTCTTTTGCATGCTCTTTTGTTAACGTCGTGACTTCAGCACCCGCTAACATGCGGGCAATTTCTTCCACGCGTTCCTCTTTCGTCAGTTCAACGACGGTGGTCTTGGTTCGATTATTCTGAACCGTCTTTGAGATAAAATATTGAAAATCAGCAAAAGCCGCAACTTGAGGCAAATGCGTAATACATAGAACTTGCGAGCGGCGACCAATTTGCGAAATTTTTTCAGCAATTGCTTGGGCTACTCGTCCACTCACACCAGTATCTACTTCATCAAAGACAATACTTGTTAATTCCTGACTGGTTGAAAAGACCGTCTTTAAGGCTAGTAAAATCCTAGATATCTCACCACCACTAGCTACTTTTTCTAGTGGGCGCAACGGCTCACCTGGATTAGCAGATAAATAAAACAAAACGTCATCTTTTCCAAATTCGTTGTATCCTTGAGATAGCGCCTCAAAACGGACGGCAAATTGCGTATGCTCCATGTACAGTTCACGTAACTCGTTCATGATTGCTTTTTCTAAACGACGCGCAATTTCTTTACGATTTTCATGCAGGATTGCTGCTTTTTTCGCTACCTGCTCCTCTTTCTCTTTTAATAGCGATTCAAGCTGATCAAGCTGCCCATCAGATTGTGCGGTCTCTAATAGTTCAAGGGAAATCTTCTCATAGTACGCTAAAATAAATTCTACTGACTCACCATACTTTCTTTTAAGCTGATGAATGATCTCCAGTCTATCCTCGATTTGATGCAAGCGTTGCTCATCAAACTCAAGTATGTCCATTTGACGGGACAAATCAGCTGCAACATCTTGTAGTTGATAATAAACAGTCGTTAGTGACTCTGACAATAATTCATACTCTTTCCCAAACGACGCTACGCTTTCTAATTCATTCGCTGCCAGACTCACATTGTCTAAGACACCATGATCATCAGTACTAAGTAGCTGATGTACACTTGCAAATGCATCAACTATTTTTTGAAAGTTTAGTAATTTGTCACGTTCTTCAGTTAAAGACTCTTCCTCACCAGAAACCAATTCTGCCTGCTCAATTTCATCAACTTGATACCGTAACATATCCAATCTTTGAACATAAGACTGTTCATTTTTCTTGCGAGAAAGTACTGTTTTGGCTAATGCTTGCCATTCTTTATACAAGGCTTTGTATTCTGTGAGAGCAAGCTGAAAGTCACTACCACCAAATTCATCTAACAAGCGCTGGTGTTGATCGGCCTGCAAGAGTGATTGATGTTCATTTTGACCTTGTATATCCACCAAAAAACGACCAATGCGTTTTAAATTGGCTAATGTCATGACATGGCCGTTGACACGACAAATTGACTTACCATTCAGCGCAATGTCGCGCTGTACGACCAGATAGTCTTCTTCTTGATTCACTAGTAGTTCTTGCATGAGTGCAAAAAATTGTGGGTTTTTCGGCCAGTCAAAGACGCCTTCTAGATGGCAGCGATCTGCCCCCTGACGAATCACATCGACCGAAGCACGGCTACCTGCTAAAAGACCTAGCGCATCAATAATAATTGATTTTCCTGCACCTGTTTCACCTGTCAATGTCGTCATGCCTTCATGAAAAGAAAGCGTCAACGACTCGATAATCGCAAAATTTTCAATCGTCATTTCGACTAACATTTGCTCACCAACCTTTTAGTGCTCGTATTGTTTTAACCATGTAAACAAGTCATTACATGCCTCTTGTGAGTTTGAAATCATCAATACTTTGTCATCATCTGTTAAAATACCAAATAACTCATCGTTGTATTGACGATCAATTAGTGGTGCAATGGCTACTGCATTACCTGGAATTGTCTGTAACAGAACAAATTTGTCCATCTTTTTAACATGAATAAAGGCGTTTTTTAATAATTTATCTAATTTCATCGCCTGTTCTTCTTCATTTTGAGCAGGAAGACTATAGCGGTACCCACCCAATTCTGAAGGGACTTTGACTAATTTTAATTCTTTTATATCTCTTGAGACAGTTGCTTGCGTCACATGAATGCCACGTTCTTGCAACACTTGCACAAACTGTTCTTGTTTTTGGATGTCCATCTCTAGCAACAGTCGCGTAATTAGACGATGCCGTTCTTTTTTTTTCATCCGCATCCCTCCTTCTATTTCTCACTTATGATAGCGTATTTTTTACTTATTGAAAAGGTCTATTAGAAAGCATGAAAGAAAACTAATTGTTCGTGATTTTTGGGAAAAAGAAAAAATACATATCACAAATGGCTTCATCCATTTTACTCAAATGGTTTTACCTTTCGTGTAACATGTATTTTCACTTCTTTAAGTTAATTGATTGTGTGCTTCAGTAACGACAGCGTCAATGGAAACAGTTGGAGCTAATTGGCCTTTTTGGCTAGCTTTTTTCAAATGAATCAAAAACTCAATGTTGCCTTCCCCACCTGTAATTGGTGAATAGGACAAATTTTCTACATCAAAGCATTCATTCGTGGCAAACGAAACAATCATCTCAATCACTGCTCGATGCGTCTGCGGATCGCGGACTATTCCGTGCTTCCCTACAGCTTCACGGCCAGCTTCAAATTGAGGCTTAATCAATGCCATCACATCACCTCTATCAAGCAAAATCTGATGCAACTTCGGCAAGATTAATTTTAATGAAATAAATGATACATCAATTGTAGCGACTTCTGGCGTACCAAATTGAAAATCCGCAGGTGTTGCATAGCGAAAATTCATGCGCTCCATGACAACGACGCGTTCATCTTGACGCAACTTCCATGCCAATTGGTTGTATCCTACATCCAAAGCATAACTTAATACAGCCCCATTTTGCAATGCTACATCCGTAAAGCCCCCGGTCGAGGCGCCGATATCAAGAACGCGCTTGTCCTTCACTGAGAAATCAAATTGTTTTAAGGCCTTCTCCAACTTTAAGCCACCTCTTGAAACATATGGTAACTTTTTGCCTTTTATTTCAAGAATTGTTTGATTGTCGATCTTCTCGCCTGGTTTATCAAGACGTTCTTTATTTTTTTCGATATAGACTAGCCCCGCCATAACACCTCGTTTGGCTTGCTCTCGTGTTTCAAATAACCCTTGTTGAACAGCTAAAACATCTACCCGTTCTTTCTTCATCGTTTTCCTCTTTCTATCATAAAGTGAACTTTTCCATCATTGCTTCTAATGCATCCGTCTGATAGCCTTTTTCAGCAAAGTCTTGTACAATCGACCGTGCCTCGTTCACTTGCTTAGTTAACTCGTCTTTTGCTTTTTGGACACCCAATAATTGCGGATAGGTACTTTTTTGTAAGACACTGTCTCGACGGGCTGTCTTTCCAAGTTCTTCAGTGGTAGCTAAGACATCTAACAAATCATCTTTAATTTGAAAAGCCAATCCTAGTTTACGTGCAAAACTATCTAACTGCGCTTGCTCTTTGGCTGAAGCCCCACCGATAATGCCTCCAGCGATTACCGAAAAACGAATCAACTCGCCTGTTTTTCGTGCATGAATTCCTTGCAATTGTTCAAGTGACAGTTGTTTTCCTTCTGCTTCAATGTCCGCAGCCTGACCTGCCACCATTCCCAATGTTCCGGCCGTTTGAGCAAGCAAAGTCAGACAGGCAACTTTCTTGTCATCGGCTAGTTCCGCTTGGCCTAACACTTGAAAGGCTAAAGTCAATAGTCCATCACCTGCTAAAATCGCTAGTGCTTCACCAAACACTTTATGATTGGTTGGTTTTCCTCTTCTTAAGTCATCATTATCCATTGCTGGCAGATCATCATGAATTAATGAGTACGTATGAACCAATTCAACCGCCGCAGCAACTTGGCACACCGCCTGCGACACATTTTTTTGATACAACGCATATGTACTAGCCAAAAGAAGTGGTCGAATTCGTTTCCCACCAGCCTCAACTGAATAACGCATACTTTCAGCCAATTGTTCCTCATTGGTTTGTTCACTAATTGCAGTAAGCATCGTCATTTCGACGGACTCTAAGAAGGCTTGCTTTTCGATCATTTAGCATCGCCTTCTTCAAAAGGAACTTCTTCGTTGTTATCCGTCATTAGTTTTGTTAATGTTTTTTCTGCATTTTCCAATGTTTCCTTGCATTGTTTGCTTAAAACCATCCCTTGCTGAAAAACATCCAGTGCTTCTTCTAATGGCACATCACCTTGCTCAAGGCGTGCGACAATTTTTTCTAATTCTGCTAATGATTCTTCAAATGTTGCGGTCATTCTTTCCCCTCCTCATGCGTTGCCACTACGGTCGTTTGGATTGTGCCATCACTTAGATGAATAGTTAATAAATCATCTACAGCAATATCTACTACCGATTTGACGATTTCGTCATCTTTAGAAACATAGCTATAGCCTCGGTTCATAATCTTCAACGGACTAACCAAATCAAGCGATTGAATGGCATGATTGACTCGTTGTGTGTGAGCTAAATACGCTTGATTCATTGCTTTTTTTAAGCGTTCATCCAAATACCGTTGTTCTTGTACCTCACGCTCATACACACGCATCAATGGTTGATAGGACAAGCGATTCATCACTACAGTCGCCGATTGTTTTTTTGCGAAAAACACGCTTTGCATTTGCTGACTAAGGCGTTGCGAAGCTATATCTAACTGTTGTGCCTTAGATTCGTACAGACGATTTGGTTGCCGAAAAACATAGGAATGAATGGCTTTTGCGTAGCGTTGTTTTTGTCTTTCTAGCTGATACAAAAAGGCTTGCTGCACCCTCATTTTTATTTCTTCTACTCTCAGTAGCTCCTGACTTAAAACAGGTACGGCTAGTTCAGCTGCCGCAGTCGGTGTCGCAGCACGGACATCAGCAACCAAATCAGCAATTGTCGTATCCGTCTCGTGACCCACTGATGAGATAATTGGCGTCTTGGCCGCTACGATGGTGCGAGCCAAGTGTTCATCGTTAAATGGCCATAAGTCCTCAATCGATCCACCACCACGACCAATAATCATCGTATCAAACTGTCCATCCTCTTCCACCCGCTGAATATTCTTGATCAATTCACCGGCAGCTTTTTCCCCTTGAACCACTGTCGGATATAACACAAGCTGCACAATTGGGTAACGTCGGCGCACTGTCGTAATAATATCCCGGATGACTGCCCCACTAGGTGAAGTCAAAATCGCAATTCGCTTCGGATAGGCTGGTAGGGTTTGCTTAGGCAGTTGAAACAAGCCTTCTTTGGCCAATTTCTCTTTTAATTGTGCGTAAGCTTGATACAATGCTCCCACGCCATCTGGCTCCATGTGTTCAATATACAGTTGATAACTCCCACTCGACTCAAATAAAGATATGCGGCCAATGACCAATACCTTCATCCCTTCCTCTGGTTGGAAGGACAACTTCTGAAATGCTCCCTTAAACATGACCGCTGAGAGTTTTGCATGTTCATCTTTAAGGCTAAAATACTGATGATTGGGTCTTAAACGAAAATTAGAAATTTCACCCGTCAGATACACACGTTCTAAGTAAGGATCTGCATCAAATTTACGCTTTAAGTAGGCGGTCATCGCGGTAATACTTAAATATTGTTCACTCACACTGCATTCTCCTGCCTTTTGGCTGCTTCGTACGTTTGAATCATCAACATGGTGATCGTCATTGGACCAACCCCTTTCGGTACTGGCGTAATAAATGATGTCATTGGTGCCACTTCGTCAAATGCAACATCTCCAACCAGCTTGCCATCTTGATCTCGATTCATCCCTACATCAATTACAACAGCTCCTGGCTTAACAAATTCTTTGGTAATAAAATTTCCTCGACCAATGGCTACAATTAAGATGTCAGCCGTTTGGGTCAATGCTGCTAAATCTTCCGTACGAGAGTGGGCAATCGTTACCGTCGCATGACGGGCCAAAAGTAGTTGCGCCATGGGTTTTCCGACAATATTACTTCTACCTACTACAACCACTTTTTTCCCTTCAAGCGGAATGTGGTACGCATCAAACATCTTCATGATGCCATAGGGTGTACAAGGAATCATTTCGGGCTTCCCTAAAAATAATTTCCCTAAATTTAACGGATGAAAGCCATCGACATCTTTCTTCGGATCAATCGCATCCAACACTTTTTCTTCGTCAATCTGAATCGGTAAAGGCAATTGCACCAAAATACCATGAAACGCCGCATCACGATTGTATTGATCAATTCTTGCCAATAACGCTTCTTCTGTCACCGAGGCAGGCAGACGATCCACTTTGGAATGAATGCCAATTCGTTTCGCTGCTAGTTCTTTGTTACGGACATACACCTGGCTCGCAGGATTGTCACCGACTAAGATAACGACCAAGCCTGGTGGATTCTCGAGAGAATCATTGGCGATAGTTTCTTTTAATTCTTGTTGCAATCTTTCTGCTAACCCTTTACCGTCAATAATTGTTGTCATAAAGTTGCCACACCCCTTTTATTTTTTTCATTTTACCATAGTCATAGTAGAGTGAGTAGAGTTGACTCATTTTTTCTCATTTGATAAATCTAAAAAGAAGAAGCTGGGCTATTCGCCATCAGCTTCTAATTTGTTATTAATTGAAGACAAGACACCATTTACAAATTTGCGAGATTGATCATCACTGAATGTCTTTGTTAATTCAATCGCTTCATTCAAAACAACTTTATTCGGAACATCCTCAGCATGTTGCATCTCAAAAATTGCTAGTCTTAAGATCGTAACATCCATTTTCGCCAAGCGACCAATTTTCCAGCCTGGACGCAAAAAAGATTCGATTTCCTTATCAAGTTCATTTTTGTGCTCGCACACACCGGATACCAGCCAATCAAGATAATCAGGGACAAAGTTTTCTTCCTCTTCATCCAACAAATCATATTGATTCACTTCAATCGCATGTGCAATCGCATCTTGTTTTGAAAATTCTGTATTAAAATCTAGAGGGAATAACGACTGTACTGCCATCTCCCGAATATCATGTCTGGATAATTCTTTACTCATTTTCGTCCTCATCATTTTCAAATAATTCATTTAAATCCAACTCTTCAGCCTTTTCAGGAACAATGGCCACCACGTGGATGTTCACTTCCATCAACTCTACATCAGTCATAAATAGCACTTGTTGCTTCACGCTTTGTTGGATATCCATCGCTACTTTCGGAACGGACACGCCATATTTCATATAGCAATACAAATCCACCTTAATCCCATCTTCGTCAATGGTCAGATGAACGCCCTTGCCATGAGCTTTACGTCCTAATAGTTCATTTACATTTGTCGTGAATGTGCCTCTCATACCATAAACACCTTCAACAGTAGCCGCAGCAATACCAATAATTACTTCGATGACTTCAGGCGCAATGACTATTTCACCTAGTTCATGATTCGTATCTAATACGAAGCTTTTTTCTTCAACCATTATGAATTCCTCCATCTCTTTGCACTTTCGATACTGATATGAGAATACTCCATGCGTTCTCGAAAACCATCCATCATTTTTTAAACTAAACAGAAAGAATGTGCAAGAACTTCGGTACTAGTGTATCATTTTCTAGCCTTTTTCGCTATAAAAACTACTAGCAGAACTAGCTAACTATTATAAAATCATGAATTCTTTTGAAGACTTCGTTAACACTTCATTACCAGTGCTTGTGATTAGCAAGTCATCTTCAATTCGCACGCCACCGATTCCAGGCAAGTAAATTCCGGGTTCATCAGTAATAATATTACCTGGAACAAATCGTTTATCCGCACGGAACGATACATTAGGTCCTTCATGAATCTCAAGACCAATGCCATGACCGGTCGAATGACCAAATGCTTCACCATAACCAAATGACGCAATATGATCACGGGCAATTGCATCTAGCTCAATACCTGACATACCTGGTTTTGCTGCATCAATCACTTTTAAATTCGCTTCTAGCACGATTTGGTAGATATCTTTTAGTTTTTGACCTGGATCACCAACGGCAAATGTTCTTGTTTCATCTGAAACGTAGCCGTCATAATAACAACCAAAGTCAATCGTAATTAAATCGCCTTTTTCAATAACTTTTTCACTGGCAACACCATGTGGCATCGCAGAGCGTAAGCCACTAGCAACAATCGTATCAAATGACACACACGTCGCGCCCAGTGAACGCATATAAAAGTCTAATTGATTGGCTACTTCAATTTCAGTCATCCCTGGTTTGATTGTATTCCAGATATGTTCGATTCCTTTATCTGCAATTTCGCAAGCTTTTCTGACTGTTTCAACTTCATGATCTTCTTTCATTTCACGCAATTCTTCAATCATACCCGAGATTGGCACTAATTCAGAGGTTTCGATTAGGTCTTCTAACTGGCCATATTGCGCAAAACTGACAAAGGCTTCCTCAAAACCTAATGATTTAATCCCATCTTTTTGGCAAAGTTGGGCGACTTCGTCAAAGATTGGGCCTGTATTTTTCACGATTTTATATTCTTGCGCTTGTTTTGCTGCTTGTTCAGTATAACGAAAATCCGTTACAAAATAAGCGTTTGTCAAGGTAATGACTGCTAAACCAGTCGTACCTGTAAAATTGGTTAAATAACGTAAATTGTAAGGACTTGTTATTAAAAAGCCATCAATTCCTTCATTTTTCATCGCAGAACGTAATTTTTCTACTCGTGACATTGTTCTTCCTTCTTTCATAAAGTAATCTATCTTATTATAACAAACTTTAAACAAATAAGTTAAAAGACACAAAAAAAGATTGATTTTCATCAATCTTTTTCTTTCTTTTGTCTTTTTTTGCCGATTGCTTTAAAAGAATTGTTTAAAACATCAAAAAAACCTAATGATCGCACCATTTTGTCAGGATGAACATATTCTCTAATTGCACGTAACACTTGCTTGGGATTTTTTGCGGAAAACGTATACGTGCCACTCTTTTTAGTCTTTAGTGCAAAGCGCGGAATCCATTTCCCTTTAAATAGCACTGAGGCCACGACACAATCCACCTCTTCCCATGGAATTTGAATAAATTTTTTTGCATCGCGATCACTATAAAATTCAAATGCTTTGTCGCCAATCATGATCTTGCCATATTCATTTAATCCTGTAAATGACGTACCATCTTTTACTAAATCCACTTTCGCATTCAGTGATTGAACCATTGCCATCCTCCTAGTTTGTCTCAGTATAACAAAAAAAACAGAGCAATGCCACTTAGCGCATGGCATCGCCCTAGTCTAGTTTTTACATTAACCCAATCAAGTGAGCGACAATACCGATAACAAATAAGCCTAAAATAATCAAGATTGGTGAAACTTTTTTCTTTAATAACCACATACAAGCAAGGGTAATTAATAAAGCAGCAAGACCTGGTATTAAACTATCTAAGTTGTTTTGCAAAGTTGTTACTTTTGTATCAGACAAAGATAAGCCTGCACTTTGTTGCTCTAATGCCGATTTGATACCAGCGGCACCCGAAGGCAATTTGTCCCAATCAATATATGCACCTGTGTCTAATTTAACGGAAGATACGGTTGGTTTGAACGAAACAGAAACCCAGCGATTTACTAGGGCACCTAGGATAAACATCCCTAAAATCGACGCACCTTTTGTAATATCTTGTAAGACACCGCCTGATAAATCTTCCGTGATTTTTGATCCAGCTTTGTAACCAAACTCTTGTGTATACCACATGAAGGCCATCCGAATCGCATTCCATGCGACAAAGTAAAGAATCGGACCAATGATACTACCACCCATAGCCAAAGATGCTGCCAAAGCGCCTAGGATTGGTTTCACTGTGAACCAAAATACCGGATCACCAACCCCTGCTAAAGGTCCCATCATCCCAACTTTTACCCCTTGAATCGTAACATCGTCGACTGGAGCACCATTTGCACGTTCTTCTTCAAGAGCCAAAGTCACCCCAATAATTGGTGATGCTACATAAGGATGGGTATTAAAGAATTCTAAGTGACGCTTCAATGCCGCAATTCTATCTTCCTTATTTGGGTACAATCTCTTGATAGCCGGAATCATTGTATATGCCCAGCCACCATTTTGCATCCGTTCATAATTCCATGATCCTTGAAGGAATGTAGAACGCCACCAAGTAGAGATACGATCTTTTTTCGTTAATTGAATTTTATTTTCCATAACTTGTGTCGCCTCCTTCTTTAATAGTTATCAATAATATCGCCTAGAGGATCACCTGTATTACCACCATTTGATCCAGATCCACCTTGTTTCGATAGTGCCAAGTAAATAAGTGCCAATGATACACCAATTGCTCCTAGTCCAATTAAAGTAATTTGTGAAACGGTTGCTAAGACAAAACCAATGGCAAAGAATGGCCAAACTTCACGGGTTGCCATCATATTGATAACCATCGCATAACCAACCGCTACAACCATCCCCCCACCAATTGCTAGACCACTTGTTAACCAAGTAGGCATTGCTTCTAACATGGCTTTCACAGGACCTTCACCAACTGCTAAGATTAATGCAGCGGGAATAGCGATCCGAATACCTTGCAAACAAATGGCTGCAATTTGCCAAAATTCAATTTTAGCAATGTTTCCTTCATTGGCCGCTGCATCCATAAAATGAACAAAGGCTGTCGTAATTGTTCTCACGATGATAGTTAACAATAATCCAGCGACAGCTAGTGGTACGGCAATCGCGATGGCTGAAGACACACCAGACTCACCTTGTCCACCTAAAATAAGAATAATAGCTGAAGCGACTGCTGCTAAAGCGGCATCAGGTGCTACAGCAGCACCAATATTTGACCAACCTAGTGCAATCATTTGTAATGTTCCACCTAAGATTAGACATGGCAATAAATTACCTGTTACTAATCCAATCAGTGTACAAGCAATAACTGGTTGATGGAAATGAAATTCATCGAGGATTCCTTCCATCCCTGCCAGAAATGCTACAACAATGACTAATATAATCTGAATAAAATTTAATTCCATAATTGTTGTTCCTCCATTTCTTTAAGATTCCCCTATTTTTGTCGGTTTAATTCTTCCTGTGCTTTACGCAAGATATCATCCATATCACCTTTTGAATCATTCGGCACTTTTCTAACATCAAACGTTATACCAGCTGATTTCAGCTTTTTAAATGTATCAATATCATTTTGATCAAAAGCTAATACTTTATTCGGTTGAACTTTTCCGATTGAATGTGCCATCGAACCAACATTAATTGTCTTCAATGGAACGCCACCTTCGACTGCTCGCAAAGCATCTTGAGGGTTTTCAAATAATAACATTGCTTTTTGACCACCAAAATGTTTATCATCTTTTGCTAATTCAATCATCTTCTCTACTGGTACAACGTGTGCTTTCACACCAGGAGGAGCTGCTTGTTGAATTAATTTTTTCCGTAATTCATCTTTTGCTACATTATCGGACACGACAATAATTCTTGTTGGTTGTGTTTCTTTCGTCCATGCAGTAGCAACTTGTCCATGTAAAAGTCGTGAATCGATACGCGCTAAGACATACTTGAATGTACCTGGTGCACCGGCTGATGATACTTGTTGAACGGCAGCTGTCGTTGTTGGTGCCAATGAATCCGGACGAACCTTTACCCCTTCTTTCGCTGGTGAAAGTATTTGAGCGGCGATTTTTCTTGCGGAAGTTTCACTTAATCGACAAGCAAATGCTTCAATAACCATTGGTAAATTCATACCTGCAACAATTGCCCACTGATCTTTGTGTTCTTCATACAAACTATTCGCTTGATTAAAAGGGGTCCCACCCCATAAATCAACTAAGAATAAGACTTCATCTTGGTTTTCAAAGCCCGCAACAGCTTGAGTCATTTTTGCTTTTACGTCATCAGGACCTTCACTAGGCATTAATGTAACTGCGGTAACATCTTTTTGTTCGCCAAAAATCATCGTTGCTGATTGTAGTATTCCTTTGGCAAATTCGCCATGGCTAGCTAAGATAATTCCTACCATTCTTTTCCCTCCTATACATTTTTGTTTGCAACATTCTTTTCTTTCTCTAACAAGTCCATCAAGTTCACTTTGCGATCTGCTGGTACTTTACGCAATTCCAGTTCAATTCCTCGATGGTTTAAATAATAAAAGGCCTGTCTGTCTTTTTCATCAATTGACACAAAGTTCGTCACCATATGCTTGCCTGCTTGAAATCGCATCCCACCAATGTTCACAGAATGAATAAACATCCCTCCTTGTACCAAACGAACGACATCTTGCGGATTTGTAAATAAGAGCATAATCTGTTGTTGCATGAATAAATAATGCGTACAAACCCTTAAGAGCTGTTCAATCGAAACAACATTCGTCCGGATACCCGGCGGTGCTGCTTCATTAAGCAATACTTTTCGAAATGGATCTCTTGCTACTTCATCACCGACTACGATGATTCGCTCGATTCCAGTTGCTTTCGTCCAAGCTGTTGCCACCTGACCATGAATCAACCGATCGTCGATGCGTGCCAAACGGATCGTCATGACTTGTTCCCTCCATTTCGTTTTTCTGACGAATGTCGCCACACTCCTTTCACCTTTATCATAAGCAATTTCTATGCCAACTTTTCATACACTAAAAAAGATCGATATGACGCTTTTTTTTAAAGAAATAAAAAAAGCAATACACTAATTTTAGTGTATTGCTCAGTGTATAATTAACTCGAACTTATACACTACCCCTCTCTTCTCGACGGTAGCGTATCATTTCACTTAAATAATATTCTTCGGCAATAGGAATGGTCAATTGAAATATAGCCCTTAGTTGCTGCATAAATTCGTGAAGCGCTGGATATCCCTCCCAAGCCATCGCTTCAGCTTTTTCACTCTCACTGACATTTAGTGGCTGTTTAAGCAAAATACGTTCCAACATACTACTGCAATGGATTGAGACGTTTGTTTGAAATGAATAATCTGTATCTGGCAAAGAAAATTGTTTGACCATCTCCGCAGACATCTTCCATAATGCATCAATCACCTTATCAGGATTCAAAAAGGTGACGGTTTCAGAAATAAATTGTTTACATGCTTGTTTTCGTACAGACTCATTAGTAGTTTCATAGGAAAAATCTTGCTGAATCGCATCTTCTTCTTGTTCAAAGAAAAGATATTCTATTAGTTCATCGATGTCGGAATTGATAAAATGCTCCAATGAAATAAATGGTGCCCCGATATTCGGATTCACAACGCCAGTAGACGCCACGACATCATATTCTTTTAAGAGCTTTGGCAATTCATTCGTTAGATTAACAATCGACAGTGTTTCTACGACGACATCGTGAATATAGTGCTGGTTTAAAGCCTCTACAATAATTTCTTTTACTTGCTTAGCCGTCCCTTCACCAGAGGCACAGATTGCTAAAATAGCTTTAACTTTTATTTCTTTCGGTACCACAACACTTTTTTCTCCTAATTGACCGTAGCCTCTGAACTCTTTTAACGATTCGTAGATATTTTCCAAATCATTTCCAGGGACTGAAGCTTTTCTGGCTGCCTCTAATACACTTGGTGTAGTGACCATATCAAGCGACCGAATGGTGATACCTGTTTCTCGTTGGATACGGTCTTGGAATGTCGCAAGCGAACCCATATCGACTAATAATAAGACCCCACTGCGCTGGTTCACCTTTTGCACGGCTTGAACAACTTTTTCATACGCTATTTTGGGCGACATGTCTAGCGGCATATCTACGGCGGCAATGTGGTCTACCTCTAATAATTTTTTGACGACCTCGACCATGCTTGTCGCCGTACTGTCCCCATGCGCAGCAACTACGACCCCTATTTGGCCATGTATCGTAGCATTCTTTAATGAAATTAAGAGTACCGCCAAATAGTCCTCCTCTACTTGCGGAATATCCAACCGGAAGTATTCAGATAAATAGAGGCGAATTTCTCGCGCCATGGCCAATTCTTCCGGATAAGTAGCCACCATTTCACGAATATTGTCGTTGGAATATCTTAAGTCACCCAACTGTATTTTTTTCATAAATGAACTAATATGGAGACTCATTGCATATAAAAAGTTCTGTTGGAAAACGTCGCCAATTTTTTCAACCACCATTGTATAAATCTTATTGGTTACATCAATTACTTTTGCATCGACAAATTCACTTAACTTATTCTCTGATTGAAAGGAAAAACCATGATTTTTGTAAAACGACTTCAAATGAATATTAATGTCGGTCGAAATAAAATGGTGAATCGCCTCTTGGTCGACACCCTCCGCTTTTAATAACGCAGCTTTATCCCCGATAATATCGTACAAATTATAAGGTAATTCATACGAATCCGTCTGAATACTGCTTTTAGAATCACCCGGATGTACCACCATCTTAGGATTAAGTAGTTTAGCAAGTGACACTTGGGTCTGACGTTTGTTGGCAATTTGAACTAGTCCACTGCGCACCCCTTCTGGTATATCCTCAAGTGTGATATCAATTTGATCATGATACATGTGATTTAAAAATCCTCGAGCGCAAACCAGTTGGACATTTGATTTTAGTTGACCGATATTGCCAAACGTAACGCCACCAATCAATGCTTTGACGACATCTTCAGTTAACGAAATGGTTCGTTCAATTCGGTTGGCTTCTTGCGCGACCATTACTTGGACTAAATCAATCTTTTCTGCGTCGGGTCGCTCTTCAAATGATGGAAGCTGAATCGTGATCGGAATCCTTCGTAAAAATGTCCCCAACAGTGCTGAAGTTGGATTTTCTGTCGTTGCGCCAATAATTCGCACATTCGCCTGACGATTTTTGCCACTTTCTCCGAGACGACTATATTTGCCATGATCCATAAAATAAAAAATCATTTCTTGTCCTTCTGGGGGCAAGCGATGGATTTCATCTAAAAAGAGCATACTTTGATCTGCTTCTTCGATAATCCCTGGCTTATCATGATCCGCCCCAGTAAAGGCACCCTTAGCATAGCCAAACAAATGACTCATCAATAATTCCGGATTATGAGCATAGTCTGCACAATTAAAAACAGTTAATTCTTTCGTTGCGCCGATGACTTCATTTTGACGGGCAAACTGAAACATCGCGTGAGCAAAAAAAGTCTTACCTGAACCAGTCGGACCAGTTATCAGACAATTTAAGCCTTTAGGTGGATACAAAATGGCCGCTTTTGCTTGTTCACCGGCATTTTTCATCGAACCATTAATCCCTATCACACTGGCAAACACATCTTGCTTAGAATGAAGCAAATGGTTTGTTGGTTTTTTGGGAGGATCTTCTTTGTAACTTTTTACGTATTTTTCTTGCTGAAAAAGGCGACCGACTTGAGCGTCAGAAGAAATATGCTGTGAATCTAGTAAGTGATACGTTACAGGACGGCCATCCGATTTTTTTAACTTTCCTTGCCGAACTAATTCATTTAAATCCTTACTGACATTGGAACGCTGCATAGCCAGTTTTTCTGCCAATTCTTTCGTTGTCCAACCGATTCCACCTTTTTTGTTTTCTCTGTCAGCAACCATAAATTGATAGATTGATTCCATACGATTTGACAATTCTTCTCACGCTCCTCTTTCTCACCGCGCTGACTAGCTATTCATACATACCATAAACAAAACTACTAAGTAACACAATTAAAACAACGACCGTTATGCCCACATAGAGCCAATCTTTTTCTTTGGCGAATGACCAGATAGATACAATGACACGTAGGACTGGTGTCAGAATCAATAAAAACAAGCCGGTATAAATAATTGCTTGTGCTTGCAAACCAAGCAACTGATTTAAATAAAAAGAAAACGACAATAATTGTTTAGCTTGTATGTCTGGTTGATTTGGGAAAAGAAGTGATAAGACAAAACCAAAAATAAGGACACAAGCTGAACCATATGTACCAATGGCCAGTATCTTCCCAATGAGTGCTTCAACTCGCGCTAACTCTGCCTCTTCTGAACTCAATTAAGCCACCCCATTCCTTTCACAACCATTTGGACACCCAAATACAATAAGACTGGCACAAACAACATTCGTAGTGTCCGGGCTTTAAGTCTAGGCATAACTCTTGTCCCAACACTAGCTCCTACTAACACCCCAATGGCAATTGGCCCAGCAATTAACGGCTGAATTGATCCATTAAACAAGTAAATCGTCGCACTTGCTGCAGCTGTTACCCCCATCATTAGATTACTTGTCGCACTTGAGGGCTTTAAGGGCATTTTCATAATCGTATCCATGGCTAGCACTTTAAAGGCACCACTACCAATACCTAATAACCCACTAGCAATCCCGGCACCAAACATCATAGAAAACCCGCCAGTCAAATGAGTCAGCTCATAAGAGATTTCTCGCTGCTCCTGTTTGTCGTAATAACGTCCATTTAAGTTTAACCGAGCGACTGTTTTACTCACTGGACCTTGATAGAGATGGTCTTTTTTTATAAAGAGAATTTTCTTCGCCATATTGTACGCTGAAAATAGCAACAATGCCCCAAAAAAGACATATAAAATCTGTGGGGCAAAGATGCCTGTCAATAACGCGCCGACAATGGCTCCGATAGTCGTCGCGATTTCTAAAAACATGGCTACTCTAAGATTCAATAAATCATCTTTAAGATACGCAATACTAGCACCTGAACTTGTAGCAATAACCGAAATGACACTTGCACCAATTGCATATTTGATATCTAAGCCAAAAGCCAACGTCAGCATAGGGGTAATAATAATGCCTCCCCCTAGTCCCAATAATGCTCCTAAAAAGCCGGCGACTATGCCACATGCCACATATAACAAACTCATTTCCTACCCTCCAACAAATTCATTTGGTATAAATGGATTTGGACTTCCCTGTATGGGTTGCAATTCTTTTTGCATCCATAATACATCTAACCATTCACCATTTTTATACCCTAAATTAGGAAAATATGCGACTTCACGATAGGCGAATTTTCCATGAAAACCGACACTTTCGGCATTACCAGCAGTGATACAAGCAAGCAAAACATAGACATTTTGCTTTTTGAGCTGTTCTTCAAGTGCATGATGCAATACACTACCCCCACCTCGACCTTTCAATGATTGATCCATATAAATACTTGTCTCCACAGTCCAATCATACGCTGTCCGACCTTTATAGGTACTCGCATAGGCATAACCTACTATCTCACCTTCACTTGATTCGCAAACCAAATAAGGATATCTCTGCTGAATCGTTTTGACGCGTTGGGTAAATTCGTCTATAGACGGCACATCGTATTCAAATGTGATTGCGGTCTTCTCCACATAAGGTGTATAGATTCGAAGTAACTCCGCCACATCTGTCAGTTCAGCACTTCTTACAATCCATTGCTTATCTGCCATTCATTCTTCACTTCTCTTCTCCATAAAATACAGTCAAATGATTTTCTAATACTTCTACTTTAATTGGTAAATTCTCACCTGGATCGCCGTCGATATTGGTTTCCAATTCTCCATCTGAAAGCAAGGCAATTTCTCCTTTTTTAAATGTTTTGTACGTCACATTTTCAGAAGAAATTTCGACGCCTTTGATTAGCTCAGGTACACTTTTCACCATATCCAAAAAGGATTGATCATTCAAATACATCAGGTGCAAGTTGCCATCATCGACGTCTGCTTTTGGCAATAATGTTTCAAAGCCACCGATTGAATTCGTCAATCCAATTAATAGCAAGCTGCTTTTGACTTGCTCTGCTTCATCATCTAACACTAAATCAAATTCATAGCGATCGCTTTGCAACAAATACTTCACACCTGAAACGAAATAAGCCAATTTTCCCATCTTCGTTTTATCTTCTGAATCAACATCATTGATAGCCTCTGGAATTGTTCCAACCGCAATCACGTTCATAAAATAGGCATCGTTCACTTTACCAATGTCCAATTTTTTTAAACGATCCAATGACAATTGTTCGATGGCTTCTTTTGCATCCATTGAAAAGTTTAGCGCTCGTCCTAAATCATTCACAGTCCCTAATGGTACGAACCCGAAAAGAGGGCGGTGTTCTTTTTCTGCCAACCCATTAATGACTTCGTTGACCGTTCCATCGCCACCCATCGCAAACACTGCATCATACGCTTGATCTGCTGCTAAGCTAGCAAATTCTTTTGCATCGCCTTCTTTTTCTGTTTCTTTTACCTCGACCTCTTCAAACATCGTCTTTAATTTTGCTTCAATCTGCTTACGGTACTCACCCGCTTGTTCTCCACCTGAGCTAGGATTGATAATAACCATTGCTTTCTTTTTCATAAGTTTTTCCTCCCTCATTAGTTAATCAAGAGCTTTTTTAAAATGATTTGATCCTTGACTGGCAACTGATTTTCAAAAATTGGCTGTTCGTAGTGCCTTAAGAAATAATTTGGTACAATTTCACTGCAACGAAACCCTAGCTTTTGATACAAGTATAATTGTTTCAAACTAGTCGTACTCGTTTTTATCACGATACTCTGTTTTGCTTGTTGTCTAGCAAATTGTTCAGCAAAGGAGAGTAAAAAAGATCCATATCCTTGATTTTCATAAGAAGGCTTGATAACAAGATTTACTATTTCTACTGAATCGGGCTGCTGATTTCCCAAAACAATCGCGCCTACAAGCTCATCGGCTACCGCCAAGACAAAATAGCTTACCTCACCATAATTGGCAATCTGCAAAGGATCAGGATCGGCCGATAATAACAGCTCCATTACCTCTTTGTTTGGTTGTTCAACGGGGTAAATGGTCTTGCTTGAATTTTTTTTAATCAAATATTGTTCCTTCGTGACACCATACATCACTTGATTGACAATGCCTTGGTTGTTTTTACTCCGTTGGGGGTGAACTCCTTCAAACTTCATACCCGCTTTAGCCATCACCATACCCGAAAATTGATTTTCTTCGTCATGAGTGGCCTCCACACGATTGGTATCCGTAGAATCAAATAAAAAGGAGATAACTGCAGTCAACGCTTCTGTCATATAGCCATGGTGCCACCAGTTCTTCCCTAAAACATAGCCAATTTCTTTGACTTTTACCTGCTCATCGCACGCAATGACATCCAGGCGACCAATCATCTTTTGGGACTGTTTCTCAACAATCGCCCAATGAAATAACCCATCTATCTGGTTTTCAGCAATCATCAGTCGCAAATGTTCCTCGACCGTCTCTATAGACCGATGTGGTGGCCAAGTGAGATACTTTGTCGCTTCCTCATCGCTTGCCCAGTGATCAAACATCTCTTTGGCATCTGATTGCTCAAATTTCCGTAAAAGTAAACGATCTGTTTCAATTTTTTGATCCATATACTCCCCACCTTTTTCTTTAGTATACCAAATAGATCATGAGATAGAAAAACAACTAGTAGCCGATCTCCAGAATTAATTGAGTGTCAACTACTAGTTGTTTTTTATTTTTGCTGTACTTTTGAAACCTGTTCAACAAACTCTTCTAACGTGAGATTGTTTTTAACCATGTACTCGGCATTCTCTTTACCGACATAACGAATATGCCACGGTTCATAATCAATTTTAGTAATTGCCATTTTCCCTTCAGGATAACGAATGATAAAACCATACTGCGCTACGTTTGCCGCTAACCACTTGCCACCGTCAGTTTGTCCAAAATTCGAATGCAATAACTCTGGTGAATAGTTCGTGTACCAACTTTGATCCACTACATCTAAAGCCAGGCCGGTGTGATGTTCACTGTACCCAGGTTCGGTCATTGTTTGTTTGGCATCGGCAAGCGCTTCGTCATACGTCATCCCACTCGCCATTTTTTGTTGAATCGCAGCATTTAATATCTTTTCTTGATAGGCGACTGAACGATACGCCGAAACGATCACTAAAGGATAGCCTGCCGCTTGGGCCGCTGCCTCTAACTCTCCAAAAGCTGGCACAATATTTTTGTTCATTTGAAATGCGCCAACTGTTGCTAATGTCGTAGCTTCATCAATGCTTGTCGTTAGCTTATGATCTGGACCGACTAACAGTATCTCCCACGACTGTAAATCAACATTTTTTAAAAATTTTTGCTCAGCTGTCTCGGTTTGCGAAGTTGTTGTGCTACTTATAGTAGATTGGGACGTGGCTTTTTCCGTTGTCCGCCCCATCCTTGCGACCCACATAATCCCAATAACAACGACCAAAAGAATCGTTGCTAGGGTAATTTTTTCTAGTTTTTTCTTTTTTTGCAGTTTCTTTCTTTGTTGATTTCTACCCATTGATCTGACCACCTATTTTTTGTTCATCTTTAAAGGTTGCTAACCAAAAATCGCTGCCTGCTATTTTTTCTGGTAGTTGCTTGGTTACACGTTCAATAAATTGATTCGTCACATCCACACTTCTTAACCAGTGAATGCCATGAAAATCAATGGTTTGCTCTCTCTCGGATGGATTCACGAATAAGACCGTCCATTCATCTTCATAAATACGCAAGCAACCAAATAGTTCTCCTTGATAGAAAAAATTGGTATCGCCCCTTTGTAACGAACGATGTGCCTTTCTATAATTGATCCACCGTTGACAAAATTGCACAACTCGTTGGTTTTCATTATGCCAAGGAAAGAATGCTCGATTGTCCGGATCTGCCTCACCTTTCATCTGCCTCTCATCGCCATAATACAAACAAGGAACACCTGGAAGGACAAATAATAAGCTTAACGCTAATAAAAATTTGTGTTCATTTTCGTAAAGCTCAGAATAGATACGCTTGGTATCATGTGTTCCGACATTTGTTAACGACTGCAAAACAAACTGAAGCGGATAATTTTCAAGCAGACGAGTTAGTTTTAGGCATATCTGATCGACTGAAGAGCGATGCAACAATAAATCTAATACTGCTTCACGAAACGGATAATTCATAACGCCTTGCAGATTATCGCCAAAGACATAGTTTCTACGATTTCCATACGAGACCTTATTTGAGGCATCTTCCCAGACTTCCCCAATCAAAATTTTGTGTTCGTACTTAGCCAATGTGGCTCGGATGCCTTCAATGAACACGTCCGGTAGCTCATCTGCCACGTCTAAGCGCCATCCATCAACCCCCATCGACGTCCAATAGTCAATCACATTAGTTTCGCCAGCATAAATCATTTCTTGAAAAGACTGACACTCTTTATTGACTTCAGGCAAATCTTTAATCCCCCACCAAGATTGATAATCGGAAGGATAATCAGTGAAGGTAAACCATGGATAGTACTCACTCGCTTGAGTACGACTAGCACCTACATTATTCCCATAGCGTCCATCTTGATTGAAATATCTACTATTTTTCCCCACATGACTAAACACCCCGTCCAAAATCACTCGGATATTATTTTGATGTAGTGCTTGGATAAGCGACACGAAATCTTCCTTCGTGCCAAGCAATGAATCAATTTCAAAATAGTCGTTTGTGTCGTAGCGATGATTGCTATCAGCCAAAAAAATAGGATTTAAATAGACAATCGTGACACCTAAGTCTAGCAAGTAGGGAATTTTTTCTTCGATTCCTTTTAATGTTCCCCCGAAAAAATCCCACCGAACGACATCTCCCGCTTGATTTTTAATATACATCGGACTGTCTGATTGATTGCCGTAAATAAAGGTCTTCTTTCGATCAACTAGCAATTGATGATTCGCGAGATGACTGTGAAAGCGGTCTGGAAAAATTTGATAAGCCACGCCATCTACATACCAAGGAACATACTCCTCTTCGTCATAGCAAGTCAACTGAAATTCTTTTAGCTGATGCAATTGATCGACAGACTTGCCGATACCATCGGAATTGTCCTCTTCACCATAATAAACGGTCGTAAGCGATTGATCAAATGATTCTTGAATCATAAATGAGTAAAAATACAACCCTTTCTCCGTTAATGAGAAGCGGCACTCATACCAATGAGTGTCAATTTTTGCCATGGGAAGTTGCAAGATTTCCGAACCTTCTTTGCGATAACGACAATAGACATATGGCTCAACACTAGAGGCCACATAAATTCGGATAGTCACTTCATGATGGGTAGCAATCGCGCCAAATGGCTGTTTGTAATAATCCCCCCAAGGATTAAAGCGTATATGGGACATACTTCTCATCCTTTGCTTTGCGACTCTTTGGCTTCGCTTCGATTTGCCAAATATCTTCTGCATATTTCATCACCGTATAGTCAGCTGAAAAGCGACCAGCATTGGCGACATTGATTAAACTCATTTTTAACCAACGTTCTTGGTTCTGGTAGGCTTTTTCTATTTCTTTTTGCGCGTTAACATAGGCTTCGTAATCTCGCAATACAAAAAATTCATCGTTGTATGTCAAAAGAGAATCAAAAATTTCTTTCCCTTCTTGGTAAATATTGGCAATCGTGCCATCCACAAAAGAATCCACGACTCGTTTTAGTTTAGGTAAGGCTTCGTAGTAACTATACGCATGGTAGTTTGCTTGCTCATAATAGTCATAGACCTGTGATTCAGTCAGACCAAAAATAACAATATTTTCGTCTCCTACTGCATCTCTAATTTCGATATTCGCCCCATCAAGAGTAGCTATCGTAATCGCGCCATTTAACATTAATTTCATATTGCTCGTACCCGATGCTTCCTTAGATGCTAATGAAATTTGCTCACTTACATCGGCCGCGGGTATAATGACTTCCGCCAAACTCACACTGTAATCTTCTAAAAAGACAATGCTTAATTTATCAGATACTTCCGGATCTTCTTGAATCATTTTCCCTACTTCATTAATGACCTTAATAATCGATTTCGCATAATGGTAACTAGGAGCCGCCTTCGCACCAAAGATAAAGACGCGCGGCTGAATATCTGTAAACCCTTCTTCTTTGATTTCAAAATAAAGAGTGAGAATATGAAGTAAGTTTAATAATTGCCGCTTGTAGGCATGCAATCGTTTGATTTGAACATCAAAAATAGCATGTTCATTGATTCTAACCCCTGTCTCTTGCAAGATAAAGGCTGCCAACCGTTCTTTATTGGCTTGCTTTGCTTGTTGCAGTTGCTTATGCACAGCTTTATCCTCACTATAATTCATTAAGAGATGCAAGTCATTGGCCTCATAGCGCCATGTTTGACCAATTGTTTTATCAAGGACAGTTGAGAGAGAGGGATTAGCTAGTTGTAACCAACGACGCTCTGCAATGCCGTTTGTTTTATTGTTAAAGCGATCTGGATAAAGTCGGTAAAAGTCATGCAACACGACAGTTTTTAATAAATCAGAATGCAACTTGGCAACACCGTTTGTACTATGACTTCCGATAATTGCCAAATGTGCCATGTGAACCAAACCGTCAGAAATAATTCTGGTCCGCTGAATCAATTCCCAATCAACAACACCCGTCATTTCTTCTACGAAACGACGATCAATTTCTTCGATTATTTGATAAATACGAGGTTGCATGGATTGCAACATTTCCACAGACCACTTTTCTAGAGCTTCTGACATAATCGTATGGTTCGTGTAACTCATTACTTTGACAGTTAAATTCCACGCACGCTCCCAGCTCATTTTTTCCTCATCTAATAACAGACGCATGAACTCTGCCACACACATGGCAGGGTGCGTATCATTAATATGAATTGCAACAAATTCATCCAAATTTTGCATTTTTTGCTGCTTCGTTTTGAAATGGCGTAAAATACTTTGTACACCTGCAGAAACAAAGAAATATTCTTGCATCAAGCGTAAACGACGACCTTCTTCGTTGGAATCATCTGGATATAAGACAGAAGTCAAATCTTGGATAGCTCTTCGTTGCTCGATACTACGATAATGGCTCTCTTCCGAAAGTGGAATCTCAGCATCCCACAGCCTTAACGTATTGACTGTTCCATTACGGAAACCAACCATTCCCGTATCATAAGGAACCGCACGAACAATCGTTGGATCCTCATGAACGGGAACGATGGTGCCATCATCAAGCTTATTTAGGCGGACATAGCCATTAAAATAGACATCCACCGACTTACTTTCACGACGAACTTCCCATAAATTCCCTCGTGCTAGCCATTCATTTGGTAGTTCCACTTGGTATCCATCGATAAATTTTTGTTTAAATAAACCATATTTGTAGCGGATGCCATTGCCATTACCCGGCAGTCCTTCAGAAGCAATCGAGTCCATAAAACATGATGCTAATCTTCCTAAACCACCATTTCCTAGCGCCATATCTGGTTCTTGCGCTACGACATCGTCTAATTGAATCCCTAAATCAGCAAGAGCAGCTTGAACCGTGTCCAGCCACCCCATATTTAATAAATTACTTTTCATCATTCTTCCAGGTAAAAATTCAATCGAAAAATAATAAACCTGTTTTTGTTGCTCATAATCGTAGTTACTCCATGTATGGCGCCAATCTTTTGCGTAACTAGAGCGAATGAGCGTGCCAAGTGTCGTGTAGATTTCAAAAAGTGAGGCATCCTCAACGGAAATCGCAAATTTTTCCGTTAACAAATCCAAAAATTTCTTTTTAAAAGCCGTTTTATTCATCGTTGTCACACCCATCTTTTGATTTTAAAATATGAGCAAAGCTGGTCACAATGGATTCCCCTTGAGGCCAGCTTTACTCACTTTCAATTTGTAAAACGATTGTCGTTATAGTTTTTCATATAAATCCACATAATGTTTGGATGCCGTTTCCCAACTAAAATCTTTTGTCATTGCTCGAGTGACTAATGTTTGCCAAACTTCTGGTACGGCTTTAAAAATATGAAGTGCTAGATTCAAGCTTTCATTCATATGGTAGGAATCAAATGCTGAAAAACCAAAGCCATCCCCTTCATGTGTGACAGGATTAAATGGAAAAATCGTGTCTTTCAATCCACCTATTTCGTGTACAACAGGCAAGGTACCATAACGCATCGCCATCATTTGTGATAAGCCACAAGGTTCAAATGCAGATGGCATTAAGAAAATATCCGCTCCTGCATAGATTTTTTGGGCCAAATCAATATCAAACATGATACAAGAGCGAATCTTATCTGGAAATTCTGCTTCAAAATAGCGGAACCCTTGTTCAAAATCTGGATCACCTGTGCCGAGTACGATGATTTGCACTTGATTTTGTAAAATCTCCGCTAAACGCTCCAATACTAAATGAAATCCTTTTTGATACGTCAAGCGGCTGACAATCCCAATGAGTGGAATATCAGCAGAAATCGGTAAGCCAAGCTGCTTTTGCAACTGTGTTTTGTTCTCTACTTTACCACTTATATCCGATGCGTCAAATGCCGCGTATAGATGCGAATCAGTCGCCGGATTAAGCGAGTCATAATCAATGCCATTTAGGATGCCACTCACCTTGCTGGATTCTTGCCGCAAAATGCCATCTAGCCCTTTACCAAAGGCTTCTGTCTGGATTTCATTGGCATAGCTTGGTGATACAGTATTGACCCAGTCAGCAAAAACAATCGCCGACTTCAACCAATTCACTTGCCCATTTTGTTCGATTTTGCCATTGTCAAAATCTTCCAATCCCATCGAAAATAATTCACCCAGTGTCTCTTGATCGTAGTTACCTTGAAATTCAATATTATGGATTGTTAAAAGAGTTTTAATTGATTGGTATGCTTGAATCCATTGATATTTGGTCTTTAACAAATAGGGAATAAAGGCTGTATGATAATCATTGACATGCATCAAATCTGGAATAAAGTTAATTTTCTCCAAGGATTCGATGATGGCTTGTTGGAAGAACGCAAATCGTTCTCCATCATCAAAGTAACCATAGACATTTGGACGATTAAAGTAGTATTCATTATCAATGAAGTAATAGCGTACACCTTCAAATTCTAAGGTTTTAATCCCACAATATTGCTTTCTCCAACCAACGGATACCGTAAATGAAGTGACATCTTGTACTTGCTGTTTGTATTGTTCTGGTATTGAAGCCATATATGGCAAAAAGACAACAACTTGATGACCAGCTTTTTGAATATATTTTGGCAATGAACCCGCAACGTCTCCTAGTCCACCCGTTTTAAAAAAAGGCGCGCATTCTGCCGAGGCAAATCCAATTTTCATTCCACATCACCCACTAATTTGTCTTCTGTCACGATAGTTCCTTTCTTTATGACGATTGGTTGAGCAGGTGTCCCCACAATCCGCACGCCTTCTTGAACCGTGACATTTTTATCTAGTATAGCATACCGGACTTCAGCATCTTTACTGACATGTCCATTCGCCATGACAATTGCTCCTTCAACTATAGCACCGGAATCAACAGTTGAGCGGCGCGAAACCAAACTTTTATGAACCGTACCTCGAATCGTACTACCGGTGGCAAATTGACTCGAATGCACATCTGATTCTTTCGAGAAATAGGTAGGTACTTCATTTTTAGCTTTGGTAATGATGTGTTGACTCGAGTAAAGTAATGCATTGAATTTTCTAGGATCCAGCATATCCATATTCGCATCATAAAAACTTTTCGTTGTATGGATATTGCTTAGATAGCCAGTATACTCATACGTCCCCACAGTTGTTTCGGTTGTTTCATTGGCAGTTTCCCAAAGAAGTTTTTCTAGACTAGTCGTTTCTCTGAGTTGTTGCGCTTTTTCTAGCAACTCAATCAACCACTCCGTTTTCACAACAAAGATATTCATTCCTAAATTGAATAATCCTTGATCAGCGATTGTATCAGAGAAGAGTTGGTTACCCATATAAGCTCCTTCTTCGTTAAATGACAACACATGATCTGTTTCATAAATCAACTTAGACGACACACGCTTAAATACAATCGTGCATTCCGCTTGTTGGGCTTCATGAACTTTGATTACCGAACGAAAATCTAGGCTACATAACATTTTATTGCCTACATAGACTGTGTAGGTCGATTTTGATTTCTTTAAAAAGTCAATCATCGCATCAAAATACGCTTCGTTGTTTTCTTTTTTGCGATCGATGTCTTCTTGAAATGCCATGAAATAGTGGCTCAAAATACTATTCAGGTGCCACTCTCGCCCTCCACCAATATGATCAAAAAGCGATTGCATTTTTGCTTCACTGAAAACCATATAGATGGATTGAATATTGGCATTTACTAAGTTGGATAAACTAAAGTCCATTAGGCGATATTTACAATCAAAATGTAGTGTTGCTAAAGGGCGATGTGCTGTAAGTTCACCTAATCCTCTTCCATCATACTCATTTCCCATTATGGCTGAAACTTTATTAGCTTTCATCAATCAACACCCCAATCCCTTCTCCATATCCTACAACTGCGATTTCATCAGTACCATCAATTTCCGCATTGTCACCGATAATGGCATTTTCTCCAACAATCACCCGATGCAAAATCGCATTTTTACCAATCGTCGCTCCCGCCATGATAACACTATCGCTAATTTTGGCTCCTTCTTTGATCTTCACATCATTTGATAACAAACTATGATCGACATTGCCCGCAACGTAGCAACCATCCACCACAAGAGAATCGGTAACAGAAGCTTGATGTGTTAAAAAATTTGGTGGTGAAATAGGGTTCTTTGAATAAATTCTCCATGAGCTGTCGCGCATATCTAGCTCGTTATCTAGCTCAATAAACTCCATGCTGGCTTGCCATAATGATTCAATCGTGCCGACATCCTTCCAGTATCCTTGGAAGCGATACGCGAAGACATTTTCACCACTATCGATGTAGGCCGGAATGACGTGTTGCCCAAAGTCGAGCATTTGATCGTCTTTATTGTAGCTATTTAATAGCACTTCTCGCAAACGCGACAAGGTGAAAATGTAGATTCCCATTGAAGCCAAATTATTTTTGGGATTGGCTGGTTTTTCTTCAAATTCGACAATTCGGTCATGCTCATCCGTATTCATAATGCCAAAGCGAGAGGCTTCATCTAAAGGTACTTCAATTACCGCAACGGTTAAAGCAGCATGATTTTTTTTGTGTGCATCCAACATTTTTTCGTAATCCATTTTATAAATATGGTCACCAGATAAGATCAATAAATATTCTGAATCCATTTGATCGATATAGTCCATATTTTGATAAATTGCGTGTGCGGTTCCTTCAAACCATTTGCTACCTTCATTGCTCGAGTATGGCTGTAAGATTGTTACACCTGAATGAATGCCATCCAATCCCCAACTCGAACCATTCCCAATATGATCATTTAAAGCTAGTGGTTGATATTGTGTGACCACACCGACATTTCGGATACCTGAGTTCACACAATTACTTAACGTAAAATCAATAATTCGGTAGCGTCCACCAAATGGGACTGCTGGTTTGGCAATTGTTTGAGTCAATTTACCTAGCCGGCTCCCTTTTCCTCCTGCTAAAATCATTGCTAGCATCTCTGTTTTCATACGTTTGATGGCAACTGCCATCTTCCCTCCCCTCATCTTTTGGTAGATAATGAAATCTTTTTAGGCTTAAGAATCACAGCCCCTAACGCTGGAACAACCAAATTAATTGCATGTTGATATTTTTTATTGTTGACCGGCTGACTCTGCAAGTCTTCTTGTATTTGTGTCCAAGTTCCGCCAAATTCGGCCAGTTCTGTATTGAAAATCTCTTCATACGTCCCAGCAAATGGTACCGGTAGTTCAAATGTCGGATACTCGACTGCTGAAAAATTAAATACAAAAATCAAAAAGTCTTTTTTTCGCTTACCCTTGCGGATAAAACTTAATACGACTTGTTCATGATTGTCGGCATCAATAAATTCAATACTCGCTTGGGGCGTTTCTTCTAGCTCCCACAATGCGGTCTCAGAACGATACACCTCATTGAGTTTTTTTGTATACTGTTGCATGGCATAGTTCATTGGATCTGCCAAATCATGCCATTCCAGTCCTTCATTGAATTTCCACTCAAGGAACTGTCCCCACTCTCCCCCCATGAAAAGTAATTTCTTTCCAGGATGAGCCATGAGATAAATCAGTAAGGTGCGCAATTGCGCAAATTGCTTGTAGCGATCCCCCCACATTTTATGCATGAGACTTTTTTTACCATGTACTACCTCGTCGTGTGAGAGCGGCAAAAGATAATGCTCATCTGACATATACATGAAAGAAAAAGTTAGTAAATTTAGTTTATTGCCCCGATCAATTGGATCCATTTCAAAAAATGCCAATGTATCGTTCATCCAACCTAAATCCCATTTAAAATCAAACCCTAAGGCATCGTCCTCTAGCCGTCCCGTTACTTTTGTAGCAGAGGTACTTTCTTCGGCAATCATGATGGCATTCGAATGGGCTAATTTAACCACAGCATTCAATTTTTGTAAGAAATAGATGCCATCTAAATTTTGATTGGTGCCTAGATGATTGGGTTGCCACTGCTTCTCATCATAATCGAGATAAATCATATTTGAGACGGCATCCACGCGTATCCCATCTACATGATAGAACTCTAGCCAAAAAAGCGCATTGGATATTAAGAAACTTTGGACTTGTGGTTTGCTCAAATCGAAGTTTAAAGCCCCCCAACGAACATTTTCTGCTCGTTGCCGATCTGTGTATTCAAAAGTTGCCGTGCCATCATAATAGGCAATCGCATCCGAATTAACACAAAAATGTCCCGGAACCCAATCAATAATTACCCCGATATTAGCCAAATGACATTCTTCTACAAAAGACTGAAATTCTTCCGGCGTGCCATACGTATTGCAAAGTGCAAAATAGCCAGTTAATTGGTATCCCCATGACTGATCAAGCGGATGTTCCATAACTGGCATCAATTCAATATGCGTATAGCCCATTGTTTTGACATATGGAACTAACTCTTTTGATAAATCTTTAAATGTAAATGGCGTGCCATCCCAATGAAATCGCCAAGAACCCGCATGTAACTCATAAATATTTAGGGGACGCTTAAAATAATTGCTTCTTTTGGAACGACCTCGATAAAGGCCATCTTTCCATTTTTTTTCGGGGATTGTGTAGACGATTGCCGCAGTTCCAGGTCGCGGCTCGAGCCGAATCGCGAATGGATCCATTTTGTATTGTTTTTGTCCATCTTCTTGTTGGATTTTGTATTTATAAAGCTCTCCTTCTGATGGTAGATCCGTTTGAACTTCCCAGATACCAGTCTGCTCATCACGTTGCATAGGCAATGATTCCGACCACTCGTTGAATGTTCCGACCAACCACACTTGCATTGCATGTGGGGCCCATACTCGAAACACATAATAACTGCGTAACTTATGCACACCTAAAAGATGCTGAGCATAGAAGTTTTCTCCGGTTAAAAAAGAATTTTTAGCCTTTTTGATCTGTTCATTTTCCATCCTTTATCCCACCTTTTCTAGAAGAGAACACTCTATCTTTATCTGTATCATAACATATTAATAGACGCGAATTCTATTCAATTTTAAATAAAAACTCACTATTTTTTCATATTTATTTAATCATTTTATGTATGATTTAGACACAAAATGATAGTTATTTTAGATTATGGTTTTTCATTGAAATCAACTTAAAAATAGTTAAAAACCAACTCATTCACAGTTGCTTTTTTAACTAGAATTGGCTAGACTTTATACCAACTAACACCTGAAAGGAATCCACCATATGACACGCTCAGATATGCATTTTCAAAAAAAAAAAAAAAAAAAAAACAATCGAAACCCAAGCACTCTGTTTTAGTACGGTTATTTATTTGCGCTTTACTTGGAATTATGATTGGGGCATCGATAGGAAAGAGTCTTGGTTCTTCCTTTATATTGATTGGGGCAGTTTTAGGGTTAAGCTTTGGACTACTAATCGGGACATATCTAACGAATTGAAATTAAAAAAGCTGACACCAAAGTAACTTTGGTGTCAGCTTACGACTAGCTTTGTTATTAAGCTTCTTGTGCTGCAGGGTAGACAGAAACTTGTTTTTTGTCGCGGCCTTTACGTTCGAAACGTACAACGCCATCAACTTTGGCAAATAATGTATCGTCGCCACCGATTCCAACGTTTACTCCAGGGTAAATTTTAGTTCCGCGTTGACGATAAAGAATAGAACCACCAGTAACAGTTTGGCCATCAGCGCGTTTTGCACCTAGACGTTTTGACTGAGAGTCACGGCCGTTAGAAGTAGAACCGCCCCCTTTTTTGTGGGCGAATAATTGTAAATTCATATTCAACAACATGGGATGCACCTCCTATTTTTTAAGTGTTTGAATGCTTATATTTTCTGTATGTTCAGCCTGAATCGCTTGTAACCCAAGCAATAAATTTTCAAGTAAAACTTGTGAAATATTATTTTGCTCCTGCGTAATATAAAGAGGTAGTTCAACTGCTAAGTATCCTCCAGCTCTTTCATCGGTCTTTACAGTCGGTGTCACACCAGCAAGTGCATCAATACCATTCGTTGCACTGATTGCGAGCGCTGATACTGCAGCACAGACAATGTCTGAACCATATTCACCTGCATCTGCATGACCAGATAAGTCAAAAGAAGAAATATTTCCTGTTTCATCTCGTTGAAAGATTGCTTTAATCATGACGATTCATCCTACTTTTCTAGTAATTAAGCGTTGATTGCTTCGATTACTACTTTTGTATAAGGTTGACGATGACCTTGTTTGCGGTGAGAATGTTTTTTAGGTTTGTATTTAAACGTAACAACTTTCTTTTGTTTGCCATGTTTTTCTACAGTACCTTCAACAGTTGCACCTGCGATTGTTGGAGCGCCAACTTTTGTTGATTCGCCACCTACTAAGATCACTTCGTCAAATGTAACTTTTTGTCCTGCTTCTGCGTCTAATTTTTCAACGTAGATTGCTTGACCAACTTCAACTTTGACTTGTTTGCCACCAGTTTTAATAATTGCGTACATGCTATACAGCACCTCCTTCATTTAGACTTAGACTCGCCATCCCAAGTGACTTTCGTTCTTAAAACTTGTTCTGTGCGGTTGTAGCTGTGGAGTCCACAATTACAACAATACTACTTTAGCAAATCCTACGTAGATAGTCAATAAAAATCCTTTATTTTTACCAATAACTTGGAATAGTTTTTTCATAAGCCAAAATTGCTTCATCTTCTTGCATCGTAATAGAAATTTCATCCAAGCCATTGACCAGTTTGTACTTCCACGTGCTATCGATATCAAATGAATAACTTTGATCCCCGGCTTTTACCTTTTGGTGTGGCAAATCAATCGTAATTTCTTGCTCAGCTGGTAGTTCAGCTATTGCAGTACGGGCAGCGAGTGGCAATACAACAGGTAGTAAGCCATTTTTAGTCGCATTCATATAGAAGATATCACTAAAGCTCCCTGCGATAACCGCGCGAAAGCCGTAATCTAGTAATGCCCAAGCAGCATGCTCACGTGAAGATCCTGAACCAAAGTTATCACCTGATAATAAGATTGTTGCTCCTTGATAGCGCGGTTCATTTAAAACAAATTCTGGATTAGGCTGACGATTACGTAAGTAACGCCAATCATCAAATAGAAATTCACCAAAGCCCGTTTTTTCAATTCGTTTCAAATAATTTTTCGGAATAATTTGGTCAGTATCAATATTGTCATTCATAAAGGGTACCGCACGCCCCTTGTATACTTTAAACGGCTCCATGTGTTTTTCCTCCTAGAATTTCTCTAACATCAATAAACTTTCCGTTGATTGCGGCAGCAGCTGCCATCGCTGGACTACATAGATGTGTTCGTGAATTTTTTCCTTGTCGACCGACAAAATTGCGATTTGATGTCGAAGCACAGTGGACGAACTCGGGTACTTTATCCGGATTCATCCCCAAGCACATTGAACAGCCTGGCTCACGCCATTCAAATCCAGCATCTTTAAAGATTTGATCAATTCCTAGCGCTTCTGCAGCGTGACGTACGGGTCTCGATCCCGGAACGACAATACCTGTTACTCCCTCTTTGATCTTTTTGCCTTTCACAATTTTGGCTGCTTCTTGCAAATCAGACAAACGACCATTCGTACAAGAACCAATAAAGACGTATTCAATCGGGATATCGGCTGCTTTTTGACCTGGTTTTAGATTCATATATTCATACGCTAACTCATCATTATGATCTCGGATTTCTGGGAAGGATTCGTGAATGGCCACACCCATCTCTGGATTGGTTCCCCAAGTGATATAAGGTTCAAGTGTTGACGCATCCAATTCTAAAACACGATCAAACTCGGCATATTCATCTGTATAAAGCGTTGACCAATCTTTCACTGCTTCTTCAAAATCTTTTGGTGCATATTCTTTATCGCGAATAAATTCAACTGTTTTTTCATCTGGCGCCATCATGCCCATTTTCGCGCCACCTTCAATCGACATATTACAGATTGTCATCCGCTCTTCCATCGTCAAATTACGAATTGTGTCACCATAAAATTCAGCCGCATACCCCACACCAAAGTCGACACCGTATCGTGCAATCAATGCTAAAATAATGTCTTTGGCATACACTCCTGGTTGCAACTGCCCCGAAACATGAATACCCATCCGTTTTGGTTTCTTTTGCCAAATTGTTTGTGTCGCTAGAACATGTTCGACTTCACTAGTACCAATACCAAAAGCAATAGCCCCAAATGCACCATGCGTTGCCGTATGGGAATCGCCACATACAATAATTTTACCCGGTTGAGTCAAGCCCACTTCTGGCCCTACCATGTGCACAATTCCTTGACGCAATGAACCATTATCACATAAGGTAATTCCAAATTCCTCACAGTTTTTTCGAAGTGTATCCATTTGCTTTTTTGAGACCAAATCCGTAATTGTAAAAATATCTTTCGTCGGTACATTGTGATCCATAGTTCCAAATGTTTTATCTGGACGTCTTACTGTCCGGTTGGCTTGACGCAAGGCTTCAAATGCCTGCGGTGAAGTCACTTCATGAATGAGTTGCAAATCCACATACAACAATTGTGCTTGCCCTTCTTCTCCAGTGACGACGTGACGTTCCCATACTTTATCAAATAGTGTTTTTCCCATTATTTTCACCTCTATGCGATAGTTGCTACGTTACTTACTTCATCAATAATTGCTTGTGTCATTTGTTGAGTTGTTGATTTTCCTCCTAGGTCAGGAGTCAAAATTCCTTTTTCCATCGTGTTGTAACAAGCATCCTCAATGCGCTTGGCTATGCCTTCTTCTTGGAAAGACTGGCGCATCATCATCGCCACTGATAACACCATAGATACTGGATTGGCACAATTTTTACCCGCAATATCTGGTGCCGAGCCATGGATGGGTTCATACAATGAAGCCCCCGCGACACTATGACTTGCACTCGGTAGCACTCCTAAAGTCCCCGGTAATACTGACCCTTCATCACTTAAGATATCACCGAAAAGATTTTCCGTTACAATCACATCAAAAGCAGTAGGATTGGTTACTAATTTCATCGCTGCCGAATCAACATATTGATGCTCTAGCGTAATATCTGGATACTCTTTTGCTACTTGCTCAGCGACTTCGCGCCATAATTGACTTGTAGCTAAGACATTCGCTTTATCGACGGATGTGACTTGTTTTTTTCGACCACGAGCAATCACAAATGCTTGATGCATGATTCGTTCAATTTCTTCTACTGTATAGCGATTAGTATCGTAGGCTTGTTGTATTTCTTTCGCTCTCGGTTCACCAAAGTAGATACCACTTGTTAATTCTCTGACAACGACAAAGTCCGTTTCCAATACAATCTCTGGTTTTAATGGTGACAGATGAATCAAGCTATCAGCGACTTTAATCGGACGAATATTCGCATACAATTGCAGCGCTTTGCGTAACGCAAGTAGTCCTTTTTCTGGCGTTTGTTCGGCTTGAGTCCAACGCGGACCGCCAATCGCTGCTAATAGTATCGCATCCGCTTGTTTACAAGCAGTTAAAGTTTCACTTGGCAAAGGTGTCCCCGTCGCATCAATCGCTGACCCACCAAACAATTCATTTTCAACTTCATAGTCAAAGTCTGTTGATTGGGTAGCCGCTTTTAAGACTGCCAATGCACTTTCCATAATTTCTGGTCCAATCCCATCGCCAGCTAGGGCAACAATTCGCTTTGTCATTTTGAAACACTCCTATTTTTTAGTAGACTACTTGCTTGTACATATGCTTTGGCTGAAGCTTGTAAGACGTCAAAATCAACGCCAATACCACTTACAATTTCATGGGTTTCCGTACATTCAATCGTCACATGAACTTGTGCTTGTGCATCTTCACCTGCTGTCAATGAGGTAATTTCATAATTCGTTAAATACGGCTCTTGATCAAATACTTGGTTAATGGCATTGTAGATAGCTTGAATACTTCCTGAGCCAACAGATGAGGCACTCTTTTGTTGGCCATTTTCCTCAATCGCTACAACCGCACATTGATATCCATCTGATACATATTGCACTTGCAAGGCTGTCAGATGACAGTCCGGTTGCTGACGAGCTTCATCAGCAACGAGTGCCAACAAATCTTCATCGGTTACTTGTTTTTTCTTATCAGCTAATGCTTTGAAACGCTTGAACAAGGCTTTTAATTCCTCGCCTTCCACATCATAACCTAGATCTTTTAACTTTTCTTGGAATGCGTGACGCCCGGATAGCTTTCCTAGTGGCAAGGAATTCGTTGCTACTCCGACTAATTGGGGCGTGATGATTTCATAGGTTTCTGGATTTTTTAATACGCCATCTTGATGAATTCCTGATTCATGTGCATAGGCATTACCACCAATAACCGCTTTGTTTCTCGGCACTCCGATACCAGAAAGACGAGCAACTAGATCACTGGTTCGTTTTGTTTCATTTAATACGATGTTGGTTTCGCATTGATAGAAGTCTTTACGAATGTGTAGGGCGACTGCGATTTCCTCTAATGCAGTATTGCCTGCTCTCTCACCAATGCCATTCACCGTTCCTTCCACGCGGTTTGCACCATTTTCGATTGCCGCTAACGCATTCGCTGACGCCATCCCCAAGTCATCATGACAATGAGAAGAATACGTGATTGGTTGATTCGAACGAACATTTTCGATTAAATACGCAAACATCGCACCGTACTCTGTCGGATTGGCATAACCAACCGTATCAGGAATATTAATAATCGTAGCGCCCGCATTGACAGCTGTTTGGACAGCTTTTAAAAGAAAGTCTTTGCTAGTTCTTGAAGCATCTTCTGGAGAAAATTGCACGATATCAAATAATGAACGCGCATAAGTCACATATTCATGGATAGAAGACAATACTTCTTCTGGTGTCATTTTTAGTTTGTCCCGCATATGAATTTCGCTAGTTGCTAGAAATACATGGATTTGAGGATGTGCACAATCCCCGATAGCATCATAGACACTATCAATATCCGCTTTTTGACAGCGAGCTAGTCCGGCTACCGTTGCTTTTTTTACAGCCTGGCCAATTGCTCTTACGGCTTCAAAATCACCTGGTGATGCGATGGGAAACCCAGCTTCAATGGTATCAATCCCCCATTTTTCTAATTGCAAAGCTAGTTGAACCTTTTCTTTTGTATTAAAGTTTACACCTGGTGTCTGCTCACCATCTCGCAATGTTGTGTCAAAAAATTGAACTTTTCTCATTTTCACTCGCTCCTTTTAATAGAAAATTTGTATAAAAAAAGCACTCCACAAAGGTAATTTCCTTCATGAAATGCGAATAGGACTCTTCTGATGTAGCTAAAAGAAAAGAGTCCTGATCTATAATAATAATAATAATGAAAATACGTCGCTATATTTTACTGTCTTTCTAATTTTTATTCTCATCGTTTTCACCTTTTTCAATCGACTTGTTGTTAGCAGAATACGCCCTTTTTGGAAGCTTGTCAATTGTTTTTTTACAATTTTCTGAATATTTCGTAAAAAAGAATGCTTTCTTTCGTAAAAAACGAAAAAAATATTCCTTTTTTACTTGCATATGAAAAATTCAATCAAATACCAGACACTGTTTGCCACTTACTTGTTTAGTCTCAATCTCTTGTAAGACCGTTTTAAATGATTTGTAAGAAGAGACTCTCCCAAATGAAGAGATGTGTAATTGATGACTTAACACCAAATCAAATAACTGCTGAAAGGCTAGTTCTTTTTGGGCATAAGTTGCTTCATCCAGCCAATGACGAAGATGAAAAATCTTTGTATTTATTGGTAGTGCCGCAACATAGGACCAGTCAATTTGCTTACCTGATAGTAACCCCAGTAAGAAAAAGTGCCCATTATTTTTCACACAGGTTGCTAAAGTCGTCCCGTGCTCTCCGCCAATTGAATCGATGGCATAATCCACGCCGGTACCATTTGTTATTTTCTTGACAGCGACGGATACATCTTCATCACTGCTGTTAATCACATCCGTAGTTCCTAGATCAACTAACTCTTTTGCCGCCTGCTGATGACGAACGACTGCAATCAAGCGCGCGCCTTTTTTTGAGCCAACTGTAAAAATAATTTACCAATCGCAGAGTTCGCAGCATTAACTAGCAGTGTTTCCCCCGGGCTAAGTGACATCCATTCCATACATAAAACCCATGCAGTCAATGGGTTGATATACATTTGGCATGCCAATTCATCCGGCAGCGAATTTGGCACAAGTATGAGTTGCTCGCGCTTGCTTACAACATATCTTTGCCAAGTCCCCCCATCTAAAGACAATGCTCGCTGACCAATAAGTTCCTTTAATTCACTTGAACCCACTTCTACTATGGTCCCCACTCCTTCATAACCAACAACAGCTGGTAGCGGAGTCCGGTGAGCATAGGCACCAGTAATCGGAATTAAATCAGAGGGATTCACAGAAACATGTGAGATAGCTATGCGTACTTCATCGGCTTGTAATGGTTGGGGCTCTGATCGCACGAGCTGTACGACAGCACTCGGCTGACCAAATTCAGTATAAAGCAAGGATTCATTTTCCACTCGGTATTACTCCAATACTCAATTAGTAAGAGCTAAATAAACAAAAAAAACCGCTTAGGAGTAATCCTAAGCGGTTATTAGCGTCACAGGAGGGATTCGAACCCCCGACCGTCCGCTTAGAAGGCGGATGCTCTATCCGGCTGAGCTACTATGACATTTCAGCAACAAACAATATTATAGGGAATTCACCTTCGAAAGTCAATGTATTTTTGTTATTTATTCCATCAATCATTGTTTCCCTAAGCTAAGTAAGAATGAAACTTATGCTTGTCACTGTTTTTCTTATAAATCAAACTGAACGTCATCAGCTTCTTTGGTAATCAATGCAACGCCATCGCCCAAGGGTACCAAAGATGTCGTTAAGTCAGGATGCGTATTAATCACTTCTAAAAATTGATTTAATTTGCGATGAATGGCGCGTTTTCCTCTAGGGATTTCTTCAATCGGATCTAAAATGGTACCACCTTGGAAAATATCATCCACCATTAAGACTCCGCCTTTTTTAAGCAAGCGAATGCAGTCTGGTAAAAAAGTAATGTACTTGGACTTTGCGCTATCCATAAAAATAAAATCATATGGACCTGTCAATTCAGCTAAAATATCAGCTGCTTGACCTTCCAATAACGTTACTTTATCTTCTAAGTCCAGACGTTTGTACGTTTGCTTGGCTTTAGCAATCATCACATCATAACGATCAATCGTCGTCACATGACCTTCTCCTATTGTCTGAGCCATCAGACTTGAAGAAAAACCAATCGCTGCCCCGACTTCTAATATTTGTTTGGGCTTTAATTGCCCTAATAGGAATTTTAAAAAGACCACTGTTTCATGAGGAATAATTGGAACACCTTGTTCATTCGCCTCGCGTTCAACTTGGCCCAACTCACCCGGTAACGCTTTTTGCTGCGTCCGTAGATAATCGACAAGTTCCGGCTTTACGACCGGCCGATGCATCATTTCGTTTCTCATTTCTCTTTTGTCTCCCCTTTAGATAGAATCATCCCATTATACGAATTTTCCTGTCAGACTGCAAATTTCTCTCCTTTTTAAGGAAAAGGACTTGCTTTTTAGAAAACAATTGAGTAGTCTTAAGACAGGATTTGGACAAGTAGCAAAAAACGATTGTCTTAGAGAATCGAAGCAAGGCTGGAACTTCGATACAATAACTTTTGTGAACCTACCAATGGTATTTATTGTGAAAGCAATAGGGATGGACTCCTTATCGTCTGGCAAGTGGGGTTGCAAAAGGTAACCAACTAAGGTGGTACCGCGAATGTTCAAGCATTTCGTCCTTTTTAAGGATGGGAGGCTTTTTCTTTTGCCTTCATTTATTAATTTTAAGGAGCTGATAGTATGTCAGAACAAACAAATGATTTTACACAATGGTATTTACAAACAGTCCAACAAGCTGAACTAATGTCTTATTCTCCCGTCCGTGGATCAATTATTTTCCGTCCAGATGGCTTTGAATTGTGGGAGCATATTCAAGAAGAATTCAACAAATTTCTTAAAACACAAGGGATTCGCAATGCATATTTCCCTATGCTCATTCCTAAAAGCTTTTTCATGAAAGAAGCCGATCATATTGAAGGCTTCGCCCCTGAGCTTCCTTGGGTTACTGAAGTCGGAGATGAAAAGTTAGAAGAACCATTAGCATTAAGACCGACGTCAGAAACGATGATTGGTTCGGCCTTTTCTGATTGGATTCATTCTTATCGTGACCTACCATATGAAATCAATCAATGGGCAAATGTTTTCCGTTGGGAAAAAAAGACGTTACCATTTTTACGTACGTCTGAATTTCTGTGGCAAGAAGGCCATACTGCTCATGCGGATGAAAAAGATGCACGTCGCCGGACAATGAGTATCTTAGATGAATATGCACGGCTATGTGAAGAGTTTTTAGCTATCCCTGTCTATAAGGGACAAAAAACGCCTTCTGAACGCTTTGCGGGTGCCGTTGATACCTATTCGATCGAAGCCATGATGAAAGATGGCAAAGCTGTTCAAGCGGGTACTTCTCACTATATGGGTACCAAATTCGCTGAAGCTTTTGACATCACTTATTTGACGAAAGAAAACAAACACGTAGCCGCTCATACCACTTCATGGGGCGTATCGACTCGTTTACTTGGTTCATTAATTATGACACATGGCGATGAAAATGGTCTGGTATTCCCACCGACTGTCGCTCCGACACAAGTTGTTTTACTACCAGTCGGCCCTTGGAAAAAGAACCCCGCTATTTTGGAAAAACTGGATGAAATTTTCCAAGAACTAAAAGCGAAAGGCATTCGAGTACGTCTAGATGACTCTGAAAATTCACCAGGCTACAAATTCCATGAGTGGGAATTAAAAGGCGCATGTATTCGAATTGAATGTGGTCCTCGTGATTTAGAAAATGGTCATGTCATGGCTAAAGTCCGCGACGTAGATGGCAAAGTTACCGTAGCTTTTGACGAATTATTAGCTTATATCGATGAGCAATTAGCTATCATGCCAAAACGCTTATTAGAACAAGCTCGTCTACGCAACAAAGAAAACGAACACGTTCACATCAATACATTAGATGAGTTAAAAGAACACATTGAAGCATGCAAGAAAGACAATCGACCAACTGGCTTTGTCTTAATCGGATGGGATGGTTCAGAAGAAACCGAAGCAAAAATAAAAGAAGAAACTGGCTTTACAACGCGTAACATTCCTTTCCAAGCACCAATAGAAAAAGAAGTCGATCTTGTAAGTGGCAAACCAGCGAAACACACCGTCTGGATTGCTCGTGCCTACTAATAGGTTGGAACAAAAGCGCTCAGATCCGAGCAGCGAAAAAAACTGGCTAGTATAAAAAAAGCCCATAAAATCCAAAAGTTTACGCAATGACTTCTGGATTTTATGGGCTTTGTGCTTTTAACTATTGTCTCAGCCTTTTTAATAAATTAATTCAAATAGATCTTCTGTTTCGATATTTCCGAAATATTTTTTCACATCAATCTGATCGACGACTTCTTTCAGTGCTGCTTTTTCATATTTCGTGCCGACAAGGGCTTCTTCGACATCTTTGATTTCACCCAGTCCAAAGAAGTCACCATAGATTTTCGCTGCTGTGATTTTTCCTTCTTTTACGTTCAATCGTACTTCAATTGAACCGATTGGGAATCGTTTGCGGCGCTCGATATCAAATTCCGGTGACTTCCCATAGTTCCAATCCCAGTTCGCATAGTACGTTTGAGAGATTTCTTTTACTTTTTGCCAGTCTTCATCTGTCAACTCATAGGTCTTCACATCCGCAACAGAATCAACACCAAAGATTTTCAATAATATTTCTTGACGGAATTCTTTGGTCGTCATTCCTTGCTTGTCCTCAGGTAAAAATGGTTTGATATTGGTCACCCGAGAGCGAATAGACTTAATTCCTTTTGATTCGATTTTATCTTTGCGGACCTTCAATGCATTAACGACTTCATTAATGTCACTATCAAACATAATGGTCCCATGAGCAAACATCCGGCCATTAGTCGCATACATCGCATTACCTGAAAATTTCATATCATCAATAACTAAATCATTGCGTCCTTTTAAACGCGCGCCTTCCACACCCATTTCATTTAGGGCATCGACAATTGGTTTGGTTAATTTTTCAAAATCACGGAATGAATTGCCATCATCCGGCATAATGAAACTAAAATTTAAGTTCCCAAAATCATGATAAACTGCTCCACCGCCACTAAAGCGACGTACCACGTGAATTCCTTTTTCATCTACATAGTCTTTATTGATTTCTTCAATCGTATTTTGATTGCGACCAATAATAATCGATGGTTCATTAATATAGAATAACAAGATTGGTTCATCGGTTTTCATTTCTTGTAATAAAAAGGTTTCAATAGCTAAGTTTATTCGTGGATCTGTCAATTCATTTGGTACAAAAATCATGTCTTTTTCCTCCTTAAATCGTATAAGTGTGACGAACTTTAGCAACCGTGACAGTCACGTCTTCTCCTGCTGCTTGTTGCGCTTGCTGTGCCAAAAGGTCTAAGTCGCCAATTTGCGGTAGATGTGTCAGCACAAGGTGTTGCACATTGGCCACTTTGGCAAGCTGACCAGCTTCTTTTGATGTTAGATGGGCATGATGATATTCATGTCCTTCAAACAGATACGTATCTGCCAAAAGCAAGTCTGCTGATAAAGCGAATTCATTTAATGTCTCAAGATAGCCTGAGTCGCCGGTGAATACAAACACTTTGCCCGTCTTCTTCTCTACAAAACGCATCGCATAGCAAGTGACCGGATGGACTGTTTGTAAAAATGTCACTGTAAATGGTCCTAAATCCAACTGCTGCTCTTTTAAATAATCAAACCCTTGCGAAACATTTGGCATAGTCAATGCCTTAAAATGAATTTCATCTTGACCGTGGCCATAGATTGGTAATAGTGGCTGCTTTTTCTCACCTGGAGACAATTGCCAATAATACTGTAAGACTCCCAAGTCCGCAATATGATCGAAATGATAATGGCTTAAAATAACCGCATCAAGCGCTAATGGATCTAAGTGTTTTTCTAACTCAACTAACGTAGTACTGCCGGCATCAATCAATAATTGAAATCCATCTGACTCCAATAAATAACTGGTCGTTCCCTCTCCTTTATAAGGGTAAGCGCCGAGACATCCTAGAACGGTTAATTTCATTTTTTCACACCCCTTTAAGAAATATGCTACCACATTTCTGAAAAAAGAAAACAGTGTTTCGCTTTTTTTCACAAAAAAACTTTTTCTCATCCACTCAAACTTTGAGTGGATGAGAAAAAGTCGTTTCTTAGTTAATTTATTTTGAATCAAGTGTTGCGGGATTTTGATCTTGCCACTGTGTAGAAAAATACTCGTTAGAAAGATGATATGTTACGTTGGTGTCATTTTTGTTTGTTAAAAATGGTCGGATGTACTGATCGGCAGAGAGCCACCCTAACCAACCTAGATGAATTGTATCTGACATAAAGTACGGTACAGAGGCATCCTTTGTAAAATCCGCAATATTGGTAAACCCTTGTTCTTTCAATTGATACGTAATTTTCTTACTGAATCCTTCCAGCATTTGTAATGATAAGCCGGTGTATTCACTCCATTTTTTATTGACTGGGGGAATAATAAATAATGGCTTAGCGTGGACAGATGCCAATTGTTCCAAAACCAATTGAAAATCTGAATACTCAGGCGAATATTGATAATCAAAATGAATTTGCGATTGCTTTAATGCGCCCACATGCTTTCTCAAACGTTGGTTAAAAAATTGATTGTCAATGTTGTAGGGATTATTTGTCGTCTGTTGTCTTCCATTTTTAGTAGCGAGCTGCGTTAATTCCTCTTGGTTGTATTCATTAGGTAATTCGTGCATCGCTTGGTTAATTTGATGATTCTTGCTCAAGATATCCAGTGGACTAAACAACTCATCTTCACGATTTAGCACCCGATAGATCATTTCAGCCCAGTATTTTTCCTGTTTTGTTGGTAGCTGCCCGTTAGCGATGTGTGCTAACATCGCCGATAAATTTTTCCGTTGTTTTACTTTCCCATAGCTCGTCAGGCGAGAAGCAAAGTACTGATCAGCTGGTGTTATTTTTTTTAGAGATAACGCCCACTGATACGTCTGAATTTCGGAAAAATAGGCATCAAAATACTGCTTGTTTACCCCATCTTTGACAAACCACTGTGGAGAGATAATAAATACAAGTTTTTTTCCAGCTAATTCCTGGCCCATTGACCGAATCATCATGTATTGGGTTAACGACTGTGTCCCTGGAGCACCTAATAAAAATGGAGTATACCCACGGCGGTACTTTTTGGCCAATACTGACGGATGAAACGCATCAATTCTACTTAATTCAGAAGAGCCGAAAAATGGTACATATTTACCAGATGCAATTGCCTCGTTTTTAATGGCATTTCCTCGAATGACATTGGCGGACATAGAACTAGATGCCTTTGACCAGAGCGTTTTATTTTTATCCGAAAACTGAATCGGTGAGAAAAAAACGGCTAGCACCATAATGACAGCTAATAAAACGGGGCCAAAGATGGTAAAGAGACGCTTTTTCATGCGTTTTGGAATAATGGTACTTGTTGTATGATTTTACGTGGTGTTGCCCACGCATCACGGTCAAATTCTGACACTGGTACTTGAATTCCCAATTGTCCTTCTAGTTCAACTAATAATTGCACACTACCTAAAGAATCCAGTAGCCCTTCACTAAATAAATCCAAATCCAAATTGTTAGATACTTCATCTGTTCCAGTTACTTCTTCTAAAATTGCTAAGATTTTTTCTTCCATTTTTATTACCGTCCTTTGTGATTATTTTAAGAAAAATAGTGTATTTAAAAATCCTGAAAAAAGTAAAAAGCTAAGACATACACCATGAAAGGTCCCAATTACCGCCAATGAGTGAGTAAGCCGATTGGATGGTAATGACGGGTGTCTTTTTTTATAGCGAATCCACGCATCATTCAGACAAATCCACATCGCATGATAAATACCATAAGCGATGTAGTACCACGTTAACCCATGCCAGATTCCCATTAATAGAAATAAAGCGAAGTAGCCGACATTCGATGACACCACCCGACTTTTAAACACTTTTTTCTTCATTAACGTAAACATCAAGCGCATGTACACATAATCTCGAAACCAAAATGATAGTGACATGTGCCATCGGTTCCAAAATTCTTTGATATTGGGAGCCAAAAATGGTTTGTTAAAGTTGATTGGTACGTCATACCCCATGAAATTACTCGTAGCGATGGCAAATAAACTATACCCCGCAAAATCAAAAAAGAGATACATACTGTACACATACATATAGCCAACAAGGGCCCAAGATACCCCTCCGCTCATCATCGCTTCCTTCGCGACGACTGGTAACAATACTTGCCCGAAAAAATAGCCTAGCATAAACTTATAGAGAAAGCCTAGAAACAGGCGTTTGACACCTTTTTCTAAGTAATCAAGATAGTCTGCAGGGGCTTGATTGGCCTCTTTTTCAAAACGACGATACCGATCGATTGGCCCCGATGAAATTGTCGGGAAAAAGAGTAAGAAGCGAATAAAATGCAACCACTGATACTCTTTGATCATACCATCGCGCATTTCCATCACCATTTGGACTGAACGAAAGGTCAAATAGGAGATTCCTAAAAACCCTAACAATGACGGCTGACCATCATGAAAAAACGGAACAACCTTGGTAATTGCTAATGGGAAAATAGCCAATAAGACAAAGAGATAAAAAACACTCGTCTGATTCTTTTTAGAACGTAAGTGAAAATAAGTACCTACGACCCCACTTTGCCATAAGACATAGCCAACAAGTGCGAGTCCTTGGTGCCACTGCTCACCGCCAAAACTCATCCAAAGAAACAATAGTGTGACGCAGGATTCGTACCACTTCACTCGCTTGCCAAAATACAACCCAATCGCCAATGGACACAAGGCCAGTAGCAAATAGAAAAAATAAATCGGTTCAGCATATGGAATCATATGAGGGAACATCATGTTGGGTTCACCTCTTGAATTAGTCGCTTGCGATCAAGTTTGCCATTTGCCGTTCGCGGTAACTGCTCACAAAATACGTATTTTTGAGGAATCATGTACGGCATCACTGTTTTCTTTAATTCTTGTCGAATCATCTTCGCTCGTTCATAATCCTTTGTTTCCGTCGTTTCCATCACGACATAGGCAAGTAGTTGTTGGACTTTATGCTGGTTGTACTTTGGCACGACGATTGCTTGCTTTATACCCTCGATAGCCATCAAATGATGATCAATCTCTTCTAATTCAATGCGATAGCCGTGGAGCTTCACCTGAAAGTCAATCCGTCCCTCATAGTACAACAGACCATCAATCACCTTACCCGCATCACCTGTTCGATAAGCAGGCTCGCCGTTCAACGTAAAAAATGCAGCCGCTGTTTTACTTGGATTATTTACATACCCTTTTGAGATACTCGGACCAGATAGGACAATTTCTCCAGTCTCACCAACAACAACTTGATTGCCATCCATGATGGTGACCTTCGTATCTTCTTTGACATAACCAATTGGGAGTCGGTTCACTGCTTCTAATAACTCAGTTGTTACTTGAATTTGTGATACAGCTACGGTCGCTTCTGTCGGACCGTATGTGTTATAAATCATTGCTTCTGGGAATTTTTGCAACAATTTCTTTGCTGTTTCCTTAGTTAATTCTTCTCCACAAAATAAAAATACTCGTAAACTAGGAAGCTCATTGTGAGAAAAAGCTGGCTCCATCAAACAAATATCGATAAAAGAGGGTGTCGATACCCAGACATCAATCGGCAACTTGGGTAGGACCGAAAAAAGTTCCTTAAAATCGTCCACAGTCTCCTTAGCAAGTGGTACCAATGCACCGCCAATCAGGAGCGCTGGGTAGACACTCATTACAGATAAATCAAATGAAAATGGTGCTTGCGATAAAAAGCGATCTTCTTTATGAATCCCTAAGTCCTGCAATGCCCACTGGACAAATGACCATAAATTCTGTTGGCTTATTTGAACGCCCTTTGGTACTCCTGTAGTTCCTGAAGTAAAAATAATATAGACCGTTTCATCTAACGCCAATCCTTTTGGGACCACCGCTTCCTGTTTTAGACTCTCGGTCATTAGTTGCTCCAGAGAAACTGTGGAACAAGGCAACTCCATCGGGCATTCACTAGTCCAGACGCAAAGTGCCGGTTTGGCAATATCAACAATATATGCCAATCGTTCTGGTGGCGTATGGGTTTCAATTGGAATATAGGGATGACCAGATTTCATGGCAGCTAAGAACGCCACAATCATGCCAAACTCTTGCCCTCCATAGACAACAATCGGCTCACTTTGGGCTACGTTCGCGGCAAAATATCGCGCCAGCTGATCGGATTGTTTTTTTAATTCACAATACGTATGCGTGGTTTTTCCAATATAAACTTTCGCGTTTGGCTGTTTTGTAGCAATTTTGTCAATTTCTTCATAAATATAGCGCATCTGCTTTCACCTCATTAAAACTCATTGTAAATGAAGGTCCCACCTTGAATCGTACGATAATGATACAAATAGATGAGTCCCATTAGTATGAGAAAATAAAAAAGCGTCCTAGCCACAAATTGAACCCACTCTTTTGACCAAACAATATGCAACTTCTCTTTCATTTTTCTTCCCTCCATTCCAACTCTAGTCTTTATTTTAATCACAAGTGTCGTTTCCTGACATTGATTTAGGTGTCATTTTCTTCAATGAACTAACAATTTTGTTAGATAAAAAAACCGATAGCCCCTGTGCTATCGGAAATGTGATTATAAGGATTGTTCGGTAATTCGAATTGAAATCACAGCGGAAAGAACGTAAAACAAACTAAAGCTAACTATCGCCAGTAAACCAAATAAGTACACGAGCCAATAACTCGCACCCGGTAATAATTGAACAACAGTATAAACTGCGACCGACCCATGTGTGGTGGCCAACAAAATGACTGGAAAAAAAATGCCTGCATTTGAAAAATAAATGGCACGACGTCTCTCTTTTTCCGAAACACCTAAGTTTTTTAACAATCGAAATTTTGCTTGTTCCTCTTCCGCTCGACTGAACTGCCGTACAATCAAAGAAGAAGCTGTACTAACCAGGATAATCCCACCGACAAAGACTGACACGAAGATAAACAAGCCACCTTCTCTTCGTGCCAAACGCATCCTTGGGTAGCGATTGGTACTACTTAGTCGTAATGCCTCACCACTATAATGATTATATGTATTATCATTCGTAGTGGTCAATTTTTCAGATTGAATGGTACCAGTAAGTGCTTGGTTTTTGTAGTCAATTGCATAATAGAGCGGCTCTATCCATTCTTCCTTTAGTTGCTTTTCGTAGGCGGTTTGAAAAGTCGCTTGATTGAGACCTGATGCATTTAGATAGATGAGTTGATGCGTATAGCCTGTGATCCGCTGACAGACTGCATCCGTCACGACCAACAAATTTTCACTGTAACGCAACATGTTATTACCAAAGTAATCCCCGTACATGGCAGTCATCGTAAGCGTTTCTCCTTGAAACAATTGAACTGTTCGATCATATGTAGACAGCTTGCGGCTTATCAGAAAATCTTGATTGAAAAAGACTGTCTCCTGATCAGATAATTGGTCAATTCTTGGTGCATCAGGAAATAGCCGTTGCACTTGCTGATATTCCGAAAGCGACACCAGATTGACAAGATTCGCCTGCCCAACAAACTTTTTATCGATCGCCGCTAATTTTTGCTTCAAATATACACCCGTTAACTTGAAAGTGACTTTTTCTTCTGCACTAATTACACCATCTTCATCAGCAATTAATTGCGTTAGTTTTGCTTCTTTTTGGGGAGTGACTTGAAACATGGTCGGATTTTCCATTGCATTCAAGCGATAGCTTAAAGCAAACAATCCCGAAGCCGTACCGATAAACAGTATCGCAAAACCAACAATGACCGTCACAAAGGAAAGAATTCGCCAACTTTTATGCACTTGAAAGCGAATGGAACCTAACATAAAGCCATAAAGAGACCGATACTTCATTCCTTTTCGTCTTGCAATCAAATCAAATACTCGTGGTAACGTATAGGCATAAAATAAAAATGTTCCCGCGATACATAAAGCAAATATCAGAATGGGTAGCCAAAAAATTGCACTAAAATCTTCAGTTTCCTTAATATAGCCTTCTAATATAGCTAGAAAATGAATGGAAACATAATACCCGATACTAATAAATATCACACCTAAACAGGCCATCATGCGCCGACTAAATCCCCAATACTTAGACGAATAAAATCCTTCTTTTTCCGCTTGTAACAAAGGCGTCAATGTCTTACCACGAAGAAGCCAAATATTTTGCATCGAGGTGACGAATAAAGCAAATAAAAAGACCAGTATCGTATTGCGAACTGATGCCCACGAAATAAAAAAAACACTGGCAATATTTAATCCCATCGCCTTAATCAAAATCATCGTAAATAATTTTGAAAAGAGTAGCCCCATGAGCATCCCCGTTACTAAAGAAAACACATTCAACAAAATTGTCTCGAGTAGAAACATCGTCACAATCTGTACTTTTTTCATTCCAAAGAGCTGATAGATGCCTAATTCATTTTTCCTTTGTTGGAAAAAGAAATGATTAGCACTTAACATAAAGGCTAAAAGCACCATCGCAACGACAATATTGCCAAAGCTTAAGACCCCGGCTAATTGCACATCTTGTTTCACGCTTCGCACAATAGGCTGATCATAGGTCATCGCACCAAAAGAATAAAAAATCATCACCGCAGTTAAAATACACAAAAAATAGACCATATATGCCCGCAATTGTTTGGAGAAGCTACGCAACAATATCTTAGTGAGCATTCATTCTGCCTCCCCCACCAATGGTTGCTTGCATATCAATCACTTGATCAAAAAATTCTTTTCGTGAGCCACGTTTGACTACCTCAGAAAAAAAGACACCATCTTTAATAAATAAAATTCGATTGCAATAACTAGCGGTAAAAGGATCATGGGTAACCATCAAGATTGTCGTATCCTCTTGGCGATTGACATCTGATAGGTAGCGCAGCAGCTCAGTGGCTGCTTTTGAATCAAGTGCCCCAGTCGGCTCATCAGCAAATACCACACTTGGTCGCTTAATAATCGCTCTGGCAGCTGTCACGCGCTGTTTTTGTCCATTGGATAATTCACTTGGGTAGCGATCCATTAAATGCGCCAGACCCAATAATTCACTAATTTCATTGATCCGCTGCTCACTCTCTTGAACAGATGTCCGATCAATCGCTAATGGCAACAAAATATTGTCTTTCACCGTAATCGTCTCTAGCAAATTATAATCTTGAAAAATAAAGCCGATTTCTTTTCGCCGAAAGTCGCTTCGCTCTTTTTCATCCAACTTTGTCACTTCTTGATTGGCAATCGTAATCGAACCAAGAGTCGGGGCATCAATCGTTGCTAAGAGATTCATTAAGGTCGTCTTACCCGCACCACTCGGCCCCATGATGCCCACAAACTCACCCTTATCAACACTAAATGATAAGTTTTCAAGAACTTTCGTGCGATTAAAGCGCGTTCCGTATGATTTGGACACATAAGAAACTTGAATCATTTTTGGCATAATCGTTTCCCCCTTTTCATTCATTGTACTATATCTTATCTATCAACGATACGGTTGCTGTTCTCTTGTTTGTTCCTCAAAACCGACCTATCTGAGGCGAATTAGACTCATTTTGATTGATTATTCACATTAATATTCATGATTCATACAAACGAACAGTCACAACGAAAAAACACTATATATAGTGTTTTATAAATATTTTTTTCAATATATAGTTGTATTTATCATGTTATTATTCTATCATGGATACTAGTACAAAAGGAGCTGAATCTCAATGATTGTTTTAAAAAGAAAAGATGAGCAATCTTCTATCGTCCACAATCAGTTAAAAAAAATGAAAGTTGTTAAACGTGATGGACGCTTTGTTGTCTTTGATGATCAAAAAATTTATGATGCCTTGCTCAAAGCCACACAACAAGTCAATGGACCGTTACAAGCTAGCGACCATCAAGTCATTCATCAAATTGTTACTCAAATCAACCAAGAAATCGCTGCTCGCTTTAAAAAAAATGTCAAAATTTATGAAATCCAAAACATCGTGGAGCATACGTTAATTCAAAATCACTTGTATCAATTGGCAGAGCATTATATGCACTATCGTTCTCAACGTGACTTAGAGCGTGAACAAGCTCTAGATATTAATGTCACGATTGATAAGTTACGCAATCGCGATCAGACAGTCGTCAATGAAAATGCCAATAAAGATAGCAATGTGTTTAATACCCAACGCGATTTAACAGCTGGGATTGTTGGCAAATCAATTGGGCTAAAGATGTTGCCACCGCATGTCGCAAATGCACATCAAAAAGGGGACATTCATTACCATGATTTGGATTATCATCCCTATGCACCCATGACTAACTGTTGCTTGATAGATTTTCAAAGCATGCTTAATGAAGGGTTTAAGATGGGCAATGCTGATGTTGAATCACCAAAGTCCATTCAAACCGCGACTGCTCAAATATCGCAAATTATTGCCAATGTCGCTTCGAGTCAATATGGTGGCTGCTCAGCTGATCGTATTGATGAACTCCTCGCTCCTTTTGCGAAATTGAATTACGACAAGCACTTGGCCGATGCACGAGAATGGATTGATGGCGAGAAAAAGCAACATGTCTTCGCAAAAAAGAAAACGAAAAAAGATATTTTTGATGCCATGCAAAGTCTGGAGTACGAAATCAATACGCTATTTACTTCAAATGGCCAGACGCCATTCACTTCGCTTGGCTTTGGCTTAGGCTTAAATTGGTATGAGCGAGAAATTCAAAAAGCCATTTTGCAAATCCGCATTAACGGTCTAGGAAGCGAACATCGCACGGCGATTTTTCCGAAGCTCATTTTTAGCTTAAAGTCAGGTGTAAACCTAAACCCACAAGATCCAAACTACGACATCAAACAACTCGCATTAACTTGTGCCACAAAGCGCATGTATCCAGACGTCTTGAATTACGATAAGCTGGTCGAGCTGACTGGGAGCTTTAAAGTGCCGATGGGTTGTCGTTCATTTCTTCAAGGATGGCAAGATGAAACAGGCAAAGAAGTCAATGTTGGCCGTATGAATCTAGGGGTCGTGACAGTGAATTTACCTCGCATCGCACTAGAAGCCCATGGTGATCGCGAGCGTTTTTGGATGTTATTTGAAGAACGGATGAGCATTGTGAAAGATGCCTTGGTCTATCGTGTCCAACGATGCAAAGAAGCCACACCTGCAAATGCGCCGATTTTATATATGTATGGCGCGTTTGGCAAGCGACTTCAAAAAAATCAATCGGTCGATGAGCTTTTCCGCCACCGCAGAGCCACTGTCTCTTTGGGCTACATTGGCTTATATGAAACAGCTGCAGCCTTTTTTGGCGGCGATTGGGAACACACGTCTGCTGCCAAAGCGTTCACATTAGACATAGTGAAGGCCTTAAAAGCTCATGCAGATGCGTGGTCAGATGAGTATGACTACCATTTTAGCGTCTACTCCACGCCAAGTGAAAGCTTAACCGACCGCTTCTGCCGCTTGGACACGGAAAAATTTGGTCGAGTGAAAGATATTACCGATAAAGAATATTACACAAACAGTTTTCACTTTGATGTACGGAAAAATCCGACACCGTTTGAAAAAATTGCCTTTGAAATGGACTATCCTGCTTATTGTTCAGGTGGATTCATTCACTATTGTGAGTACCCAGTCTTGCAACAAAATAAAAAAGCCCTTGAGGCAGTTTGGGACTATGCCTACTCAAGAGTTGGCTATTTAGGAACCAATACGCCAATTGATCATTGCTATCAATGTGGCTTTGAAGGAGACTTCCATCCAACTGAGCGAGGTTTTGAATGCCCTCAATGTGGCAATCATGATCCAAAAAGTTGTGACGTGGTCAAGCGTACGTGTGGCTATCTAGGGAATCCTCAAGCCCGCCCGATGGTTCACGGTCGACACAAAGAAATCTCTGCTCGTGTAAAAAATATGTAAAAAGGGGCGCTTACGATGCGAAATCCACAACCAAAAGAATGGCTTGCAAGTCAATACAGTCAACACTATGTTGCTGATTACAAACCATTTAACTTTGTTGACGGCCAAGGCGTCCGAAATAGCCTCTATGTCAGTGGCTGCCTCTTTGCTTGCGAAGGGTGCTTTAATAAAGCAGTCCAAAATTTTCGCTATGGGCAACCATTTACGCCAGCTTTATTGGAGCAAATCATTGCTGATTTAAGCCATGATTATGTGCAAGGTCTCACACTTCTAGGTGGGGAACCATTTTTAAATACCGCTGTTTGCCTACAAGTCGTTCGATCAGTCCGAGCTACCTATGGCCAAAAAAAAGATATCTGGTCATGGAGTGGCTATACTTTTGAAGAATTATTGCTTGAGTCACAAGACAAACTTGATTTATTAGCCGAACTTGATGTGCTAGTCGATGGGCGCTTTGAGCTAAGTAAGCGAGACTTATCCTTGCAATTTCGCGGCAGCAGCAATCAACGAATACTCGACGTCCCAGCTTCCTTAAAGCAAAAAAAGGCCATCATTTGGTCCGAATGCATCGACGCTGATCGACACTAATGAAAGAGAATGAGCAAATGACTGATGGGTCGAGAGCGTTGCTTTTAAAACACCGTTTGTTCATATATAAAGACATGAGAGGTTACTAAATTTGTCCTGAAAATTTCAAGACTCACTATGATGACAAAAAGACAGAAGTCCCAAAGTTTGAGATATAACTTTCGGATTTTCTGTCTTTTTTCTAGCTATTGCTAACCATTTTTTTCTAATCTGAAACATTCGTTTGCCATAGCGGTAGCTCAATATTTTCATACGTCAAAGGATTCAGTCCCGTCACCGTAACGCCTAAAAGACGTATTCCACGATCGACTTGATTCTCCTCCTCAAATAATACGCTCGCAACGGAAAAAATCTCTTCTTTGCGATGCGTGGCTCGATTCAGCGTCATCCGTTTGGTTTTTGTGACAAAGTCGGCAGTCCTCATCTTTAAAACGACAATATTGCCATGACGCTCTAGCTTCTTCAGTAGGTCAGCCACTTCTTCTGAAAGCTGTCGCAATTGCGTCAAGCAACTTTCTTCTGTCGTTAACAGCGTCCCATATGTGCGCTCTTTCCCGACTGACTTACGCTCTCTTGTCGTTACGACTGGCGAAAGATGGATACCTCTCACTTTTCGAAACAAGGAATATCCCATCTTGCCAAACTGCTGAATCAAAAAAAATTCATCCTTCTCATATAAATCAGCACCAGTATGTATCCCTAGTTCATGCATTTTAGGGACAGTCTTTTTCCCTACGCCGTGAAATTTTTCAATCGGCAATTTCTTTAGAAAAGCCACCGCATCTTCTGGCATCACGACTGTCAAACCGCGCGGCTTTTGATAGTCAGACGCCAATTTAGCTAAAAACTTATTATAGCTGACACCCGCTGAACAGGTTAACTGCAACTCATGCCAAATATCATACTGAATACATTTGGCGACTTTGATGGCCGATTTCGCTTGAATCTTATTTTCTGTGACATCAAGATAGGCCTCGTCAATCGACATTGGCTCGACAAGATCTGTATAGCGCTGAAATATCTCTCTAACTTGTTTCGAGACTGCGCGATACTTCTCGTAATTGCCAGGTAGAAATACCGCTTGCGGGCAAAGTTCATAGGCTTTTTGGGCACTCATCGCCGAGTGAATGCCATATTGGCGTGCCAAATAATTTGCTGTCGTCACGACCCCGCGACCACCTGTATCTTTCGGATGACGCGCAATGACTAGTGGGCTTTTGGCCAATGAAGGTGCATCTCTTTCTTCGACAGAGGCAAAGAATGCGTCCATATCAATATGAATAATTTTTCTTGAAAGATCATTTTTTAACGGAAATGATAATTCACTCATCTAGCCTCACCTCACATATAGTATATACCAAACGAACGTTCGCTATCAACAAAAGCACTTTTGCTAAAAGCATTTTGGTTTGCTTCATCCATTCAAAAATCACAACTCAACTTGTATTAAATCTATATACAAGTTGTCTTTTTTTTGCTATAGTTCACTTATTGAGGTGAAGAGAATGAATCAGGAAAAATACTATGGTTTATTGAAAGAAACGTTTGCAAGTAGAGAGAGAGTTGCGACTGAATTAATTAACTTAGAAGCAATACTCCATCTTCCCAAAGGTACTGAGCATTTTTTAAGCGATGTTCATGGTGAATTTGAAGCTTTTGATCACGTCTTGAGAAATGGCTCTGGCAGTGTCAAAGAAAAACTACAAGAGTATCTCGCGTTAGAACCGATTGAAGAAAATGAATTAGCTACCTTAATCTATTATCCCCAACAAAAACTCACACAAATCAAAACGATCCATTCGACAAGCGACCTACCTACTTGGTATGAGCAAAAAATAATTTTATTGGTAAAAATGATTACCTTTTCGAGCAAAAAATACACGCGCTCCAAAGTTCGCAAAGCATTGCCTGAGCGCTTTCGCTATATTATCGAAGAATTACTGACCGAAACTCAAAAAGACCAAGAAAAGGCCTTTTATGTCCATGATATCATCAAAAAAATCATTCAGCTTGGACAGGCCGATGAGCTCATCGAAGACTTGGCAACGACGATTCAACGGCTTGTCGTCGATCATCTACACGTGGTCGGTGATATCTATGACCGTGGTCCGGCACCCGATGCTATCATGGACCGATTGTTGACGTATCACTCAGTCGACATCCAGTGGGGCAATCATGATATTGTTTGGATGGCAGCTATGGCAGGTTCCAAATTATCATTGATGAATTTGATTCGCATTTGTGCCCGTTACGGGAATTTAGACATTTTAGAAGAGCGCTATGGTGTATCTATTCGCTCATTGGTTGACTATAGTCGTAAGCATTATACCGTGTCAGATCCATTTTTACCCAAATTAACTGGCAATGAGACGTGCAACGTGTCTGAAAAAGAAACAATGGCACTCGTTCAAGAAGCGACTGCCATTTTACAATTCAAGCTGGAAGGGCAACTCATTCATCGTCGGCCTGAATTTAAGATGAATCATCGCAAAGTGCTTGAAGCAATCGATGCAGATGAAATGACGATTGTCCTTGATGGGAAGACTTATCCACTCCAAGATTTCCAAGCACCAACTGTCGATTGGAACGACCCCATTGCCTTGACTGCTGAAGAAGAGCAATTGATTACACAGCTAATGCATAACTTTCAATCTTCTGAGCGCTTAAAACGACACATGGATTTCTTAATTGAAAAAGGGAGCATGTATTTGTGCTACAATCATAATCTGCTCATCCACGGGTGCATCCCGCTCCATGAAAATGGCGATTTTAAGTCACTCCGTATCGACCAATGCCATTATTCTGGCAAAGAGCTACTGGACTTTTTCGACCGGCAAGTCCGAGCTAGCTATAATCAACCACACGTGCATGAGGATTTAGCAACGGATATTTTATGGTACTTGTGGACTGGTGAATGCTCCTCACTCTTTGGTAAAAATGCCATGACAACCTTTGAACGCTATTATATTAAAGACAAGAAGACCCATGTGGAAAAGAAGAATGCTTACTATCACCTCCGTGACCAAGAACAAATTTGTCAGGAGATTTTACAGGCCTTTCATCTTCCTGTCGATGGCCATATTATTAATGGACATACACCTGTCAAAGAAAAAAATGGTGAGAACCCAGTAAAAGCCAATGGACGGATGCTAGTAATTGATGGTGGCTTTGCCAAAAGCTATCAAAAAGAGACCGGCATCGCTGGCTATACATTACTGTCTAATAGCTACGGCTTACAATTAGTCGCTCATCAGCCATTTACTTCGGTGACCGAAGCCGTGCAGACAGGAACAGATATCATCTCGACTCGTCGACTTGTCGAAAAAGTCACCCATCGCAAAACCGTCAAAGAAACAAATATTGGCCGAGAAATCGTCGATGAAATAGCCGATTTGACCTATCTTTATGATCATTTTGATCGCATAAACTAAAAAAAACCAGAAAATCCACAAGACATTTCTCAAACTTGTGGATTTTCTGGTTTTTTACTTGTCGTTCGTCTCGCCATTTTAGTCGGATTATCAACAAACCACTGATGCCTTGTCTGCTACTCCTCTTGATGATAGGCGCTATATAATTCTTGTCTAGATAGCCCTGTTTCCTTAGCAACTTCTTTGATTGCTTTTGTGGCTTTTGTACCAGCTGCGACCCGTGTGGCAATCATTTCAAGACCGTCTTCAAGTGAATACTCAGCTAGGATTGGTTCTTCTTCAAGTTTCCCTGCAACTAGCAAGCAGCATTCCCCTTTTAACACTGTCTCTTGCAAATACTCACAAAGTTCATCAATCGATCCGCGTATGTATTCCTCATGAATCTTGGTCAACTCGCGACAAATAACTACTTGGCGCTCACCGCCAAACACCATCCGCATCGCTTCGAGCGTAGCAGCGACCCGATATGGGGACTCATAAAAAATCAGCGTCGCAACTTGATCGGCTAATTTTTGTAATTCTTCGACTTGTTTTTTCTTTTTCCTTGGTAAAAAACCATAAAAATAATGAGGCTGCGGTGTCAATCCTGAAGCAATCAAAGCTGTAAGACCAGCAGTCGGCCCTGGTACGGCAACGACAGGAATCTGCTCTTGAATACACGCGACTACTAATTCATGACCTGGGTCACTAATCGATGGCATCCCAGCATCACTCACTTGCGCTATCGTCTTACCATCTTTTAATAGCTTAATTAACTGCGGCACACGCTCACGATAGTTGTGCTCATGGAGACTCATCTGTGGGACTTGACTATCAATATGATTTAATAATTTTTGTGTATTACGTGTATCCTCACTGGCAATTAGATCACATTCTTTTAACAACTTGCAACTGCGTAACGTCATGTCGTCTAGATTGCCAATCGGCGTAGGAACCAAATACAACGTCCCAGAAACTTGGGTTTGATAACTCTTTTGTTGAAACACGAAATTTCTCCTCTACTATTTAGAAAAAGAGAGAGTAAGCTACCCTCTCTTTTTTATTTGCCAATTTCTCGATAGATTACTTCCAAACAAAATGCACACGGCTCATCGCGTTCCCTCCTAGAACCATAAAGGTCATAGCAGACATGAAAGCCTTCTTCATATATCTTCTCTAAGTTCATACGTGACTTGGATAGCTCTTGCTTGACCTTTTCGGCTGGTGTTTCAGCAATATGATTCAACTCACGAATATGATCTCTCAGTCGTTGATTTTCGAGTTCAAGTTGGGTATTTTTTTCGACAATATCTTGTAATGTCGTCTTCATTGAGCCTAGATTAGCTAATAGTGCTTGTAATTCCTCTTCAAAATCATTTAATCCATCGTAGACAGTGCGCTTATCCATTTTCATGCGTTTCACCTGCTTTGACGAATTCCTGTAGCTCTTCACTATCGTATTCGACAGTAGTCTGATCATGTTCAAATAATCTTACTTGAACAACCCGTGAGAGCATATTTAAGCCCGTCACTCTTCCTTTGCCATCAGGTGTAAGTATTTCTTGACCATAGTCAGGCATCTCTTTTTTGGCTTCTGCATAAGTATCATTTTCATAGGCCAAACAACACATCAAGCGACCACACAGGCCAGAAATCTTGGTCGGATTTAATGATAGGCCTTGGTCTTTTGCCATCTTAATCGATACTGGAACAAAATCACCTAAAAACGTCGAACAACACAACTGCCGTCCACAAGGCCCTATACCGCCTATTAATTTGGCTTCATCCCGGACACCAATCTGACGTAATTCAATCCGTGTACGGAACACACTTGCTAAGTCTTTGACCAATTCCCGAAAATCGATGCGCCCATCGGCTGTAAATTGAAAAATCATTTTAGAGCGATCAAATGAATATTCGACATGCACTAATTTCATTTCTAATTCGCGTTGGCGAATCTTTTTCTTTGCTATTTGTAAGGCTTCTGCGGCCTCTTTTAGATTTTTTTGGTGCTTTGTTTCATCGTCGCCTGTTGCTCTTCGAATAATCGTTTTTAACTGTTGTGGCACATCATCTTTATGGACCGACTTGTTCGGAATAACGACCTTTGTATAATAGACTGATTCTTGTGAATGTACTAAAACTGCATCACCATATTGAAAGACTTCTTTTCCAGGAGAAAAATAGTATATTTGGCCAGCTTCTTTATAGCGTATACCAATCACTTCAACCATGGGAATCCCCCTCTACCTTACTTATACTTCTTATTGAGTAATCGCAACGCTAACTGCTCCGCAACATTTTGAAACGAAACATTGGCTGCTAATTTTTTCTTTGCATCTAAGATAGCTTCCAACGCGTTCGAATCAGTCAGTTGTCCTTGCTTTAATTCTTGCTGATACAATAGTTGCAACAGCTGCAAAAGGCGCTCTTGCTGAGACCGTTCTTTGGCTTTAGGCACTAGCTTTCGTTGCACGAATAAATACGCATTGGGACTTTGATTTTTCAGCAGTTGAAACCATTTGTTTACGCTATCCTTAGCATCATTAAACCATTCATCCGTAGAGATTTCAACTGCTTTCTCAAAACTATTGGTCAGTTGTACCAATAGTTTGGCAGTCAAAAGAGGAATTTCTATTTCTTGTAATCGTTCAAACAATCGGTCTTTTGATAATGGTGAAAAGTGTAGCACTTGACACCTTGATTGAATCGTCGGCAAGATTTTTCCTAAGGCATTGGTCTCTAGCATCGCCACAAACGTTCCTTCTGGCTCTTCCAAAAATTTCAATAAACTATTGGCAGCTTGAACGCTCATCTTATCTGCTTCTTGAATAATAAAGCATTGCAGCTTTTGCTCAAATCCAGACTTGGTGAATTCACTTTGAAGTTGGCGGATTTGCTCGACTTTAATTGTCAGTCCATCCGGTTTTACGACGCGGACATTTGGGTGCTCGCCTTGGTCAATTCTGACGCACTGCATGCAGTGATTGCATGGATTGCCTGCTTGTGGCTCTTCACAAAAAAGACGTTTGGCAATCCAAAGACTTGCTTCATGCTTGCCAGTCCCTTGGTCGCCTTCAAAAAGATAAGCATGAGCCAAATGCCCATGCTCAATCATTTTTTTTATTTGCTTGAAAAGCCGCGGCTGGTGTGTAGCTAAAAAAGTAGTTTCTTCCATCGCTTGCTTCTCCTTTAATATTGATGGAATCCTTCCATTGGTAAGACGAACACTGTCGCACCACCAACTTCTACTTCTACAGGATACGGTACTTGTCCATCTAACGAAATATCTAATGACATCGGGGTCGATACGTATTGACGACGAGACTGGCATGCTTTTTTGATGAGCTCTAATGTTTCGTCTACGCGTTCGTCTTCAATCCCGATAATAAATGTGCTGTTACCGGCTTTTAAAAACCCACCAGTTGATGAGAGCTTGGTCGCACGAATATTGGCATCGATAAATTCATTTGCTAAGCGGTTACTATCCTTGTCTTGAACAATTGCTATAATTAATTTCATGTTTCTCACTCCTCAAAAAATGTTGGGTACTTTATCTTAATTCTAGTATAACACTCATTGACCACTTCTTGCACGTCTTGGTTCGCATGAATTAATGAAAAACGCTCAGGTTCTTTTTCCACCAACTTTAAATAGGCATGGCGGACACGCTGATGAAACTCTAACCCTTCTGTCTCTAAGCGATCAATACCAGCTTTTCGGCTGGTTTGAATTCTTCTTAGCCCTTCATCTGAATCAATATCCAAATACAAGGTGAAATTAGGTTGCAAGCCTTCTGTCGCAAACTCATTGATTTGAGCAACACTCTCGATACCGATACGGCGGCCTGCTCCTTGATATGCGAGTGAGCTGTCCACAAAACGATCACACAAAACAATATGACCCGCTGCTAAAGCTGGCATAATCACTTCAATTAAGTGTTGGCGACGAGCAGCTGCATAGAGCAAAGCCTCCGTTCGCACATCCATCTCTTCGTTGTTTGGATCCAGTATTAAGTCACGGATCTTCTCAGAAATGCGCACACCACCAGGCTCTCTGGTTGCGATGACTTTTCTATTTGTTTCTTTCTCCAATCGAGGAAATAACTCATTTAGTGCTGTCGTTTTCCCTGCACCGTCTGGCCCTTCAATGGTGATAAATAATCCGCTCACACGCTCTCCTCCAATATCTTTTCCATACTTATAGCTCTCTTCGCCCTTCTACGGCCTTTAGCAAGGTCACTTCATCGGCATATTCGATATCACTACCGACTGCTAAGCCATGCGCCAAACGAGTCACTTTGATCCCAGCTGGTTTGATTAAACGCGACAAATACATCGCAGTCGCTTCACCTTCTGTCGTCGCATTAGTGGCAAGAATGACTTCTTTTACCTCTTCATTATGTAGCCGCTGAATCAGGGCAGCGATGTTGATATCATCTGGTCCTGTCCCTTCCATCGGGGACAATACACCATGCAATACATGATACAGGCCATGATATTCTCGCATTTTTTCCATTGCCATGACGTCTTTTGGCTCTTCTACCACGAGTATCGTGCTCCGATCACGCGTCTTATCTGCACAAATCTCACACGGATCTTCTTCTGTAATATTGCCACAGATTGAACAAAACTGTAAATCACGCTTTACACTCAGCAATGACTTGGCAAATTCATTTACCACTTCGTCTTTCATATCAATCGTATGGAAGGCTAATCTTGTGGCTGTTTTTTGACCAATCCCAGGCAAGTTCATATAACTTGCGATGAGACGAGCGATTGGTTCAGGATATTGCATCGTTGTCTCCTATCTTAGAACCCTGGGATACCTTTTGTATATTTACCCATGGTTGCTTCAATTTCTTTTTCTACTTTTTGAATCACGTCGTTCATTGCCATTGCTACTAAATCTTCCATCATTTCAACATCTTCAGGATCGACAATCGCTGGATCAATCGCTACTTGTTTCACTTTCCGATCACCAGTAATTGTGATTTTTACATAGCCATTGGTGGACTCACCTGTAAATTCACGCTCATTTAATGCTTCTTGCGCTTTCACCATTTCTTTTTGCATTTTTTGTACTTGTTTCATCATACCTTGCATATTTCCCATTCCACGCATCATTTGCTATTCCTCATTTCTTAGTTTTTTTCGATTGTTGTTAGTTCGCCAAATAATTCTTGGGCTTTTGCGACCAGCTGATCGTCTTGAGTTGAAAGTAATTCCACTTCGCCTACTGCTTCAGGTTCTTCCTCCAGTGTATCATTTTCATGGTTTCCCGCAAGAAAATCTTTCCGCAAATTGGGCCAATCTTCCTTCGTAATAAAAACAGGGCTTGGTGCGTAATCACTGACAAATCGGCTAATGTGATTGTGCATCGCAAGCGAGAATTCTTGATCCGTTGTCGCCCGTTGACAAATAATTTCATAATCAAAAGCAATCACGAGTCCTTCTTCACTTGCTGCTTTTAACTCACTAGCTTTTAGCATTGCTTTTTGCGTCGGTGTCATCGAATCCAACACATCTTCCCAGACTGTTTGTAGTTGTTGCATGCGTTGTTTGGTAGCTGCTTTTAAGACTTGGTTGACGCGTTCTATTGGGACTCGGTATTTACTGTGGCTCGGGCGGACAGCATTCACTGGCTTACGGTCTGGTGCTTGCTGATTGACTTGTCGCAGCTGCTGTCGCAACTCATTCACTTCTTTTTGCAACGATTGGACTTGCTGGGTCAATTCACCAGCTACTTCTGGGGCTTGTGGGCTTGACTGCACAGTTATCGTCGAGCCTTCTGCGGCTAATTTGACCATGGCGACCTCTAGGTATACCGTTGGACTGGTCGTCAGACGAATATCGTTTTGAGTCGTATTTAAGATTGTAATCCATTCATACAAGCGCTCAGTCGGTAGTTGTTGCGCCAATTGCAAGAAATCATCTGTAAGGCGCTTGTTTTCTTTCGTTAACAAAGCAGGAGCTTGCTGCTGTACGAGAACATCGCGACAATAAAACAATAGATTCTCAATTAAGCGTCGGGCTTCTTTCCCTGACTCTAATAAGCCATCCAATTGTTCCAAAGCCCCTGTGGCATCATGAGTCAGACAAGCGAGTAACAAGCGGTCCATTAATTCAGACGTCAGACTGCCCGTCACATCAAAGGCATCTTGGGTGGTGATTGTGCCATCTGAAAAGGCAATCGCCTGATCTAAAATACTCAGCGCATCCCGCATTCCGCCCTCTGCCGCACGTGCAATGACAGCCAATGCATCTTCCTCATATGATAGATTCATCTCTTGCAAAATCTCTTCTAAGTGCTGCACGATGTCTTGGGGCAAGATGCGCTTGAAATCAAATCGTTGTGTTCGTGAAATAATGGTCGCAGGAATCTTATGTGGTTCCGTCGTCGCCAAAATAAAGATAACATTCTTTTTCGGCTCTTCTAATGTTTTCAACAAAGCATTAAACGCCCCCGTCGATAACATATGGACTTCGTCGATAATATAGACTTTGTATTTTGCTTGCGTCGGTGCGTAATTGGCACGATCACGAATAAAGCGAATTTCTTCCACACCATTGTTGCTCGCAGCATCGATTTCAATGACATCTTCTTGACTACCTTTTGTAATCGACAGACACATGTCACACTCGTTACAAGGCTCCCCATCCACGCTGTGTGGACAGTTGATGGCTTTGGCTAATATTTTGGCTGCGCTGGTCTTCCCTGTTCCTCTCGGCCCGGTGAAAAGATAAGCATGAGAAATTTGTTGCTGTACAATTGCATTTTTTAATGTCTGAGTAATTGCTTGTTGTCCGACAATTTCATCAAATCGTTGCGAACGCCATACTCGATACAATGCTTGATAGGCCATCTACTCTTTCACCTCAATCTAAAAAAATCACTATCTATAATTATACGAAATTTTTCCTAAAAAAGAAAGCTAAGACCCAGTACACAACTCAGACTTGCGGCGGATGCCTGTAATAATTGCGCCTATGGTATAATAAAAAAAATGAAAATTTGAGGAGGAACTCTCATGGGACTAATCAAAGCAGCAACAAGTACAATCGGCGGTGGCTTAGCAGATCAATGGCTAGAAATTATCGAACCTGACGATATGGGTGATACGATCGTTTTTACTAAAGGTGTGAAAGTGCGCCAAGATAGCAAGCGCGGATCAAATAAAAAAGGCACAGATGATGTCATTACAGACGGTTCTGTCGTTCACGTCTATCCAAATATGATGATGCTAGTCGTCGATGGTGGCAAGATCATTGACTATACTGCCGAAGAAGGCTACTACACAATTAAAAATGATCTCGCTCCTTCAATGTTTAATGGTTCGTTGAAAGAGGCGATTTCAGAAACGTTTAATCGCTTTAAATTTGGTGGCGTGACACCGCAAAAGCAACAAATTTTTTATATTAACTTACAAGAAATTAAAGGCATTCGCTTTGGCACCTCTTCACCAATCAATTATTTTGATAATTTTTACAATGCAGAATTATTTTTACGTGCACACGGTACGTATTCAATTCAAATCACAGATCCTATTTTATTTTATAAAAATGCGATTCCACACAATCAATCAAAAGTCGATATCAATGATATCAACGAGCAATACTTAGCTGAGTTCTTAACTGCCTTGCAAGCATCCATCAATCAAATGTCAGCAGACGGTCAACGCATTTCTTACGTGCCATCAAAGAGTATGGAACTAAGCAAATACATGGGCGATGTCTTAGATGATCAATGGAAACAAACCCGTGGCATGGAGATTGTTTCAATGGCTGTTGCGAGCATTTCGTATACAGATGATTCGACAAAACTCATCAATATGCGTAATCAAGGTGCGATGTTAGGCGATGCCAACATTCGTGAAGGATTTGTTCAAGGATCTGTCGCTGAAGGCATCAAAAATGCCGGCAGTAATCCCAATGGTGCAACCAATAGTTTTGTCGGTATGGGTATGGGCATGAATGCTGGTGGTAACTTCTTAAACCAAGCATCGCAAACCAATCTCAATCAAATGCAACAAAATCAAAAGAACCAACAAAACGATAGCTGGACATGCAGAAAATGCGGTACTGAAAATACAGGGAAATTCTGTAGCAACTGTGGCGAGCCCAAACCACAAGCCACTGGCGCAAGCATCAAAATGAAATGTGCTGCTTGTAACGCAGTTATTGACTTAGCAAATGGTGTCCCTAAGTTTTGTCCAGAATGTGGCAAGCCATTTCAAGGTGTCCCTGTTGACTAAGCAAATCACAAGGAGGAATTGAAATGGATGTCATTACCCATAAATGTCCGAACTGCGGTGGCGCATTAACATTCGAGCCATCTGACCAAAAGTTTCACTGTCCATTTTGTTTAAGTATTTTCACGACTGACGAGTTGTCTGCCTTTGAAGAGAGACAAAAGGCAGCGCAACTTGTCGATGAAACAACCAGTGACCAAGCTTCAGATACCCAAAAGACCGATAGCGAGCAACAAGAGCCAGATGCCAATCAGATGGAACTATACACTTGTCCAAGCTGTGGCGCAGAAATTGTGACCGATGCCACGACGGCTGCGACGTATTGTTACTTTTGCCATAATCCTGTCGTTTTAACCGGACGACTGAGTGGGAAGTTTTTACCGAGTCGCGTTCTACCATTTGCCATTAACAAAGAAAAAGCAACCCAGACCTTCTTGCAGTGGGCGCAAAAAAAATGGTTCGTACCAAAAGATTTCTTTAATCAAGCACAAGTCGAAAAATTAACTGGCGTTTATTTCCCTTACTGGGCAGTATCGGCTGATGCCAAAGGACAATTAAACGGTGTAGGTACTAGCTTACGTGTCTGGGTATTGGGCGACATTGAGTACACAGAGACCAAAGAATACGCGGTTAGACGCGCGGGGAACTTACATTTTCGGGACTTCATCCAAAATGCGCTTTCTAAAAACGCACAAAAAAAGATGGTCGAAGGCGTTCAGCCCTTCCCGCTTGAAAAAGCCGTGGCCTTTGAAAATCAATACCTTTCTGGCTTTCAAGCCGAAAAACGTGACATTGAGTACCTAGATATCCAATCAAGCGTCCATCAAGAACTAACGGACTACGGTCAATCATTATTAAGTGATACAGTCAATGGCTATACGACTTTTCGGACGACGAACAAACAACTGTCTATCACCAAGGAGGACAACCAATATGTGCTCTTACCAGTATGGTTAGTGACCTATCAAGCCAATGACGACAAGAAAAAAACCTTTTACTATGCCATGAACGGTCAGACCGGCAAGACAAGCGGTATCCTACCACTAAGCTATGGCAAGTTGGCCGCTTTTTGTAGCAGTATTTTTGCTGTTATCGCCATCATTTTAATGATTGGAGGGTATTTCCTATGAAATGGATGCAAAGATTAGGACTGGTCAGTTTGTTCGTATGTTTATTTGTTGTATTTCCTACTCAAGGAAAGGCACAAGCCGTTGATGATCAAGCTTCTTTATTTACAGCAGAACAAATAAAAACGTTGAATCAGCTAGCTGAAACGTTAAACGAAAAAATCAAAGGAGAAGTATTCGTTGTCACAACAACAACGAATGACGACTCTGAAGAAACGTATGCCGATGAGTTCTTACGAGACAAAGTCGGCAATAATCAAAATGGCTCAGTCTTTTTAATCGATATGGGGCAACGGGGATATCACATCTCCACTTCAGGAAATATGATTGATTATTTGACCGATAGTCGCTTAGAAAGTCTCTTAAGTGATATTAAAGACCAACTAAGTGCCGGCTCTTATTATGAAGCAGCCAAGACTTACTTAGAAGGCGCCACTTCTTATGTCGAGGCAGGCGTTCCGGGAGGCCATTACCGCGTAGATCGTGACACGGGGAAAATTACTTATTACAAAGTGCTCACGCCCTTAGAAATTACGATTGCCTTGTCCGTAGCGGCAGTCATCAGCCTGATTGTTTTCATTTGGGTTAAATCAACGTATCAATTAAAACGCAAAACCTATCATTATGCGTATCGTCAAAATGGAACAGTCGATTTAACAGACCGCAGTGACCAGTTAACCAGATCCTTTGTGACAACACGACGAATACCAAAACCATCCAATAACAATGGTGGCGGCTTCGGTGGCGGTGGTAGTACCACTCATTCAAGCGGCGGCGGATCGTTTGGCGGCGGTGGTGGAAAATTTTAGTTTCCCATCGATGAAAAATTGAAAAGAACAGAAAGTCTAAAAGTTGTTTCGTAAACTTTGGGACTTTCTGTTTTTTTGCTACTAGCTATCTCTTCGTTTTTTTGGATTGAGCAGCACAAAATTATTTATTCCCAAATTTTTACTATTTTTTTAATTTCGCCTCTTTTTCATTATCTTCTTCGGGAAAAAAGGTTATTTTTGCCGATAATTTTCAGAAAATAATGACAATAAGAAAAACTAGTGGTATACTTTGGAAAATAAAAGGAGTGGTTATGATGACACAAGCTATCGACTGGAAAAGCTTAGGGTTTGAGTATATCAAAACACCTTATCGCTTTTTAGCCAAATGGAAAGATGGGCAATGGAACGAAGGAGAATTAACGGAAGACAACGTTTTACATATTTCAGAAGCCTCTGCTGCTTTACATTATGGGCAACAATGTTTTGAAGGATTAAAAGCTTACGGCCGTAAAGACGGTGGAATAAACTTATTCCGTCCCGATGAAAATAGCAAGCGACTAAATAGAAGTGCTGAGCGCTTACGTATGCCGGAAGTTCCAGAAGCATTATTTATGAAAGCAGTAAAAAGCGTAGTGCAAGCGAACCGTGACTTTGTGCCTCCGTATGGAACAGGCGCAACGTTATATATCCGCCCACTATTAATTGGTGTTGGGGACACAATCGGTGTGAAACCAGCTCCAGAATTTATCTTTACTGTCTTTTGTATGCCAGTTGGTCCGTACTTTAAAGGTGGCTTAACGCCAACGAACTTTATCGTTTCTGATTATGACCGCGCAGCACCAAAAGGAACAGGAGCAGCAAAAGTCGGTGGGAACTATGCAGCAAGTATGTTACCAGGTGAAGAAGCACATAAACATAATTTTTCCGACTGTATCTACCTTGATCCAGAAACCCATACAAAAATTGAAGAAGTTGGTTCAGCAAACTTCTTTGGTATTACGAAAGACAATGAATTCATTACACCAAAATCACCATCAATTTTGCCAAGTATCACCAAGTATTCTCTACTGTACTTAGCAGAGCATGCATTGGGATTAAAAGCAATTGAAGGCGACGTCTATGTAAATGAATTGGATCATTTTGTCGAAGCAGGTGCTTGTGGGACTGCAGCGGTGATTTCACCGATTGGCGCGATCCAAACCAAAGACGAGTTCCATGTCTTTTATAGCGAAACAGAAGTCGGACCTGTCACCAAATCTCTATATGAGAACTTAACAGGTATCCAATGCGGCGATCGTCCTGACCCAGACGGCTGGATAGTCGACGTACCAGTAGAAGATTAATTAAAAAACATGATTCACAAGCTAAGCCTCCAAAAAAGACTTTGCTAGGAATCATGTTTTTTTATGCTTTTGTATATACAGAAATTCTTGATTGATCAACAGTCGGATGCATAACTTCTTCGACTAAGGCAGCGGCATAATCTGAGTAACTAATAAATGTTTCACCTTTTTCATTCGTCATCAGTTGTTCGCCGGCAAACGCATAGTTCCCTGTTTTTTTTCCTTCTGCTTGGAAATCAGCTGCAGGACTCACATAGACCCAGTGGATATCAGATTTGCGCAAACTATCTAGCCCTTTACTCATATTCACAGCGACTGGCTTATAGGCATCAGGAAAGTCTAGTGTCTCAAACAACTGTGTTGTTTTTGTATCATCAACATACAAGCTACCTGCTCCACCTACCACATATAACTTTGTTTTCGTACCAGTAAGAATGCTGATTAAATGTTCGATGGACGTTTGATGTTCTGATAGTTTTTCAGGATCCCAAACCCCAAATGCATCGACTACCACATCAAACGTCTCTAAATCTTCTTTGGTTAAATCATATAAATCTTTTACCAAAACATGTTGTGCGACTGTCTGATTTGTATGACGGACAATTGCTGTAACATCCAAACCCTTGTCAACAGCCTCTTCTACAATCAATCGTCCTGTTTTTCCATTTGCTGCTATTACTGCTACTTTCATCTACAATTCCTCCTTCATGCTTGTATATTTCTCTTTACCATTCTATACTATACCCATTGGTTACTTTTTAAAAGTAACAACTTTTTTGTAACCTAGTTTCTTAAAAGAAACTATTGGAAGGAGTACAGATGAATCAATTACCTAATTGTCCTGTAGAGACGACCTTATTATTTTTAACAAATCGCTGGCGCGTGCTGATTCTAAGAGATCTGATGTCTGGTAAAAAGCGATTTGGCGAATTAAAAAAATCAGTGGGATCCATTTCGCAAAAAGTCTTAACTGAAAATTTGAAAGCGATGGAGCAATATCAGCTGCTTACAAGAACGGCTTATCCTGAAGTCCCCCCACGTGTCGAATACGAATTAACTGAGATTGGGTATAGCTTAGGTCCTGTTTTAGAAAGTCTCTCTGATTGGGGTCATGCTTACCAAACCAAAAATAAAAGAGTGTGACAATAGTGGCTCTATAATTTATTGGACTGATGAATCAGAATTGATTCTTCAGTCCAATTTTCATTTTAGGTATTAAAAAACATATCGTTCTCTAGTATGATTAAATCACCACAAAATAAACAACTGAGAGGACGATATGCTATATGAATGATTCTATCAAAAAATTGTTGAGGATTACAGATAAAAATTTAGAAATTGTAGATGTCTCTTACGAGACAGTGAACAAAAAACAGCGCTTAGTGATCAACGCAACGCTATCTCCTTGCCCGCAAGCTTGTAAATCATGTGGATCCACAGTGAAAGACAGTGATGGTAAAACGGTAATTGTAAGAAATGGCAAGAAAAAAACTACCATACGTTTTGATGAATATAATCATATGCCGATGGTTATGAAATTAAAAAAGCAGCGCTACAAATGTAAAAATTGTGAAACCTATTGGACTGCACAATCTTACTTTGTTCTTCCAAAACATTCTATTGCCAATCATTTGAGATACAAAATCATTTCTTTACTAACGGATAAAGTTTCTTTGAGTTTTATTGCTAAGCTTTGCACGGTGTCTTTAACTACAGTGATTCGAATACTAAAAGAACTCAAAAGCTATCTTCCAGGAAACACTAAAAAAGTTCTTCCCAAAGTATTGATGGTAGATGAGTTTCGATCACATTCTTCACTTGAAGACAAAATGAGCTTTATTTGTGCAGATGGAGAGAGTGGAGAGTTGATTGATATTTTGCCAACACGTAAGCTATCTCGACTAACCGCCTACTTCCAGAGCTGTTCTAACAATGATCAAGTAAAATATTTAGTCACTGATATGAACGCAGCTTATTTTCAATTAACCAAAACGGTATTCCCAAATGCCAATCTCGTTATTGATCGATTTCATATCGTTAAACATATGAATCAAGCATTTCAAGACCTACGTGTAAGAACAATGAAATCCTTACAAATAAAAGGTTTCAAAAAGGAAGCACAGAAACTTAAAGTAAATTGGCGTTTTCTAACAAAAAATAGACAGAATATAAATCATTCGGAATATAAGTCTTGGCGTAGTTTCCGTTCACCTAAGTACCCTCTTCTTACAGAAGCTATGATGATTGATAGACTACTTACATGCTCCCCTTCCCTTAGAGAAGCTTATGAGGCATTCCATGACTTGGCAGATGCATTTAGAGATAAGGACCATATTGTATTTTTTGACTTGCTCAAACATCTTCCAGAAAGTTTAAATGAGGAATTTAGAAAGAAATTACAGAACTTGCTTAAGTATGAAGAAGGCATAAGGAATGCAATGATTTATCCTTATTCAAACGGTAAAATTGAGGCAAAAAATACACATATCAAAACACTAAAAAGAGTATCCTACGGATTCAAATCATTTGAGACCATGAAGATACGCATTTATATGATTAATCATTTAATTGAAGTGAAATAACATAAAAAACCAAAACAGATTTGCTCATCATCTGTTTTGGTTTCACTTAAATCTTTTCGAGATCAGTCCTGATTGACAAAGAGCCACAATAGTTCATCACACTCTTTTATAAAAATTATTAAAAAAAGTAGTTGCCATAAATGACAACTACTGATTAATTACATTGATTAAGCTTTTTCAACGTTAGTAGCTTGAGGGCCACGTTGACCTTCTTCTACGTCAAATGTAACTGCTTGGCCTTCTTCTAAAGTTTTGAAGCCGTCACCTTGGATAGCTGAAAAATGTACGAATACATCGTTTCCGTCTTCTGCAGTGATGAAACCAAATCCTTTTTCTGAGTTAAACCATTTTACTGTACCGTTATTCATAATAACTTTACCTCCATGACACATTACGTGTTTAATTGTAATAATAGATGATGTGAAATGAAGAATGTACCAGTATTGGATAACTCAAGATTTGCATATCAATTTATTACACTACTACCATAACACGAATTCTACTATATCACAATGATTTTTACTGATTTTCCTTAAATTATTTCTTTTAACCATGTATCCGTTTGCTCAAGATAGTTTTCTAACTCATTTTTAGTCAGATAAGGGACGCGTCCATAAAAATGATGCCCAATGATTTGAACGTCTGTCCCGTTAAAGATCCATCCAGAAGTGAGTAATTTTATAGCTTTTGTTAGCTCCGTGTCCTCATTTGCTTGAGGCTAACCAGTCGGTGTCAAAAACAACGCCCTCTTCCCCGCAAAATTCTTTCTCAGGTTCTTCAGACTCAAAGCTATAGGCAAAGCCGTGTTGGAAGACACGATCAAAGTATCCTTTCATGATAGCAGGCATCCCATTCCACCAAATTGGAAAAACATAGATAGGTAAGCCAATTTGCAAAATTTTTTCTTGTTCAACTAAGACATCTGGTGGAAATATTTCTTGGTCTCTAACAAAATTACCCTCTTCGACGTGAATCGTATCCTCACCTGCCAGAACTGGTTGGAAATTTAGTTGATACAAATCACGTACTTCTACTTCCATCCCTTTATCGCACAATTTATGCTGGACTTGCTTTAGCAATGCGTGCGAAAAGCTTCCTTTTCTAGGATGGGCATAAACAATCAGTGCCTTCATTTCATCTTCCTTCTTTCTGTTTACTTTCTACTTTTATTTTACCGTTTTTTGGTATTAAATAGATAAATACCGGAAATTATTTTTTGCAAAGGAAGTCGTACTATGAAACGTTATCTTGCCCCTATCTTTCTGATTGCCGCCTGCGTAGGTGATGCTTCACTGCCGTATATCTTAGGATTCATTTACCCGTCCTTCAGTCAGAGTGGGGATGTCATTAGTATCCTGGGCGAGCCAAATAGCCCAGTCCAAACTCTCTTTAATCAGTTATCGATTGTGACTGGTTCACTTTTTGTCTTAGGAGCACTGGGATTGCCGGGATGCTTTAAGCAAGATCATAATCGTCTAGCAATTAATTTATTGAGTGTATCGATAGGTGCTTATGGACTATTCGACTGTAACCTTAGTGGCTTAGTTGTCATCAATGACCGAGAAACTTTTTTCAATCCAATCTATCTTTTGCACTCAGCTGTTACTGGTATTGGTATGCTTGGTCTACTGGGTGCTGCTTTAATCAGTGGCTGGCTCGCTAAAGAACGCGGACAAATGAAGTGGGCTACTTTCTTTTGGACCTGTTTGACACTTGGCAGTTTATGCATCGTTTTCTTTCTTAGTTATTATGTACCATTCTTACATGAGATTTTTGCTACTACTCGTGGGCTGTGGCAGCGTGCAAGTCTATTCTTTTTATATAGTGCTGCAATCGGCGTCTCTCAAAAAGCTTGGTCTACTGTCAAAAAGGATATCTATCAATTTTCATAAAACGGCGCGCAAAAAGACCATACCATCCAAAAGATTGAGAATCAATTTCTGGATGGTATGGTCTTCTTTTAGCTGAACAATCCTGTCTCAGCCTTTTTTTTGAAATAAATGATTATTTCAATGTTACTGAAGCGCCAACTTCTTCTAAAGTAGCTTTTAATGCTTCTGCTTCTTCTTTAGAAATGCCTTCTTTAACTGGTGCAGGAGCGCCGTCAACTACAGCTTTAGCTTCTTTCAATCCTAAGCCAGTAGCTTCACGTACTGCTTTGATAACTTTCACTTTTTGGTCGCCAGCAGCTGTTAACTCAACAGTAAATTCTGTTTGTTCTTCAGCAGCAGCAGCACCAGCTGCAGCAACAGCTACAGGAGCAGCTGCAGATACGCCAAATTCTTCTTCGATAGCTTTAACTAAGTCGTTTAATTCTAAGATTGTCGCGCCTTTTAACTCTTCGACAATGTTTTCAATGTTCAATGCCATGATTGGTTTCCTCCATTTAGTTGGTTTTTTCTTTGTTTTTTATTCAATGATTATGCGGCAATTAAGCTGCATCGCCATCTTCTTTTTCTGCAACTGCATTGATAGCATAAGCCACGTTGCGGACTGGTGCTTGCAGTACAGATAGTAGCATAGAAAGTAATCCTTCGCGACTTGGCAATTTCGCCAATGCAGTGATTTCTTCAACTGATGATACTTTGCCTTCGATGATACCACCTTTGATTTCTAAGGCTTTTGCATCTTGTGCAAATTCATCAATAATCTTAGCTGGTGCAACAACATCTTCATTACTGAATGCAACGGCAGTCGGACCAGTAAATACTTCTTCTAATCCTTCAAGACCTGCTGCTTTAGCGGCACGAGTTAAAATTGAGTTTTTGATCACTTTCATTTCAACGTTCGCATCGCGCAATTGTTTACGTAAACGAGTCACTTCGTCAACAGTCAGACCACGGTAATCTACAACAACAACAGATGATGCTGTTTTAAATTTTTCCGTTACTTCTTCAACGATAGCGGCTTTTTTAGCAATAGCTGCTTCACTCATTTTTTTCACCTCCTGATTTTGATGGAAGAGTTTCTTTAAATAAAAAAACTCTATGCCACCGTAGACATAGAGGGACAATTGAATTATCTTCAATGTTTGTCCTCGGTAGGAATTATGACTAGGTCACCTACTGTCTTCGGTACAGTTAATTATTAACCTTAGATACCTTACCATACGCAAGGTATCTAAGTCAAGTTAATTAGCTAATTAAAAAGAAGTTGCATCCACGTGAATACCAGGTCCGAATGTAGTCGTTACTGTAATGTTCTTCATGTAAATACCTTTAGCAGCAGCTGGTTTCGCTTTTACTAATACATCGTGAATTGTTTTGAAGTTTTCTACTAATTTAGCATCTTCAAATGAAACTTTTCCGATTGGTACATGAATATTTCCAACTTTGTCCACACGGTATGTTACTTTACCGGCTTTTACTTCGTTGATTGCTTTTGTTACGTCCATTGTTACTGTACCAGTTTTAGGGTTAGGCATTAATCCTTTTGGTCCTAAAACGCGTCCAAGTTTACCAACTTCAGCCATCATGTCTGGCGTTGCAACAACAACGTCAAAGTCAAACCAGCCACCTTGGATTTTTTGAGCTAGATCAGCTTCGCCAACGTAGTCAGCACCAGCAGCTTCTGCTTCTTTTGCTTTTTCGCCTTTAGCGAATACTAAAACTTTTTGTGTTTTACCAGTTCCGTTTGGTAATACAACAGCACCACGAATTTGTTGGTCTGCTTTCTTAGGATCGACATTTAGACGGTAAGCAACTTCAACTGTTGCATCGAATTTTGCGATATTTGTATCTTTTGCTAATGCTACAGCTTCTTCAACAGAATAAGCTTTAGTCGCATCAACTTTTTTTAATGCTTCTTGCATTTTTTTGCTTTTTTTAGCCATGTGTGTTTCCTCCTTGAATGTGGTTATAACGGTAGAACCTCCCACGTGTTCTTTATCTTTCAATAAAGAGCCGACTGAGAAGCTACTTCCTTAGGGTTGGTTGAAACTTATTCAACAACGATCCCCATGCTTCGTGCAGTTCCTTCAACCATGCGCATAGCTGCTTCGACGCTAGCTGCGTTTAGGTCTTCCATTTTTAATTCAGCGATTTCTTTTACTTGATCGCTAGAAACAGTTGCAACTTTAGTTTTGTTAGGCTCACCAGAACCTTTTTCGATTTTTGCAGCTTTCTTCAATAATACTGCAGCTGGTGGTGTTTTTGTTACGAATGTAAATGAACGGTCTTCATATATAGAGATAACAACTGGAATAATTAAACCTGCTTGATCAGCTGTACGAGCATTGAATTCTTTTGTGAATCCCATGATGTTCACACCTGCTTGACCTAATGCAGGACCTACTGGGGGAGCTGGTGTTGCTTTACCTGCAGGAATTTGCAATTTAACGATTTTTTCAACTTTTTTTGCCACGAGACATACCTCCTTAAGTCCGTGATGTGGTTAATTGGAGATACGTATTTCTCCTCCCACGTAAACCATGCCTATAAATAATTATTTACACGCACGATGATATTATAGCAAATTTTCAAATCATTTCAACTAATTTTTCTTATTTTCTTGCTTTTATAGGTAAACTAGTCGCTCCTCTTTCTAGACTATGCTACACTACAAACGTAACTTTAAGATAAGGTGGAAAAATATGGAACAATTAAATTATCGCAGTGTATTTGATATTATTGGACCAGTAATGGTGGGACCTAGTAGTTCACACACGGCTGGAGCGGCACGCATCGGTAAAGTCGTTCGCAATATTTTTGGTGAACAACCCGATACTGTGGATATTTATTTATATGAATCATTTGCCAAGACGTATCGCGGGCATGGTACGGATATTGCTTTAGTTGGTGGCTTGTTAGGAATGGATCCAGATGATAGCCGGCTAGGAGATTCCTTAAAAATTGCCCATGAATCAGGAATGGAAGTCCTATTTACTCCAAAAAAAGAAAAAGCTGAGCATCCAAATATGGTCCGTATGGTCGTCTCTAAGGGTGAGCACAAGCTTTCCGTCACAGGCATCTCGATTGGTGGCGGCAATATTCAAATCTCTGAAGTGAATGGCTTTAAGCTCTCACTTTCACTGGGAACACCTACTTTCATTATTGTTCACCAAGACGTACCGGGAATGATTGCCAAAGTAAGTCAATTATTGTCTGAAGCGACCTTAAATATCGGTACAATGACCGTGACTCGTGAATCAAAAGGTGAAAAGGCCATTATGATTATTGAAGTAGATGAACGCAACAGTGACGTATTAGAAAAAATCCGTAAGTTAGAGCATATCTATAGTGCCGCTTACTTTGATTAAGGAGTCAAGACATGTTTTATTCAATTGCAGATTTAGTCGAGCAAGCTAGTAACTACCCGACTGTGGCCAAGTTAATGCTGGCGACTGAAGAAGAAATGACTGGCCGCACGCGCGAAGAAATATATCGCTTGATGGAACGTAACTTAACCGTCATGGAACAATCCATCGAAGAAGGTGTCGCTGGGGTAATGTCAGTGACCGGTCTGACTGGTGGCGATGCGACCAAAATGAATCACTACTTAGCAAGTGGCAATTTTATGAGTGGAGAAACCATTTTAACCGCAGTACGTAACGCCATCGCCGTGAATGAAGTCAATGCCAAAATGGGATTAATCTGTGCAACGCCGACTGCTGGTAGTGCTGGGGTAGTCCCTGGAGTCTTAATGGCTTGTCGTGAAAAATTACAGCTGACACGCGATCAACAGCTTGATTTTCTATTTACCGCTGGAGCATTTGGTCTGGTGATCGCTAACAATGCATCTATTTCTGGAGCTGAGGGCGGCTGCCAGGCTGAAGTCGGATCTGCTAGTGCGATGGCAGCTGCAGCATTGGTGGCAGCGAATGGAGGTAGTGCCCATCAATCCGCACAAGCAGTGGCAATTACGCTAAAAAATATGATGGGGCTGATTTGTGATCCAGTAGCTGGCCTAGTGGAAGTCCCTTGTGTGAAGCGTAATGCACTAGGTTCATCACAAGCTTTCATCTCGGCTGATATGGCATTAGCCGGAATTGAAAGTGTCATTCCACCAGATGAAGTCGTGGCAGCAATGTATCAAGTCGGTCGTCAAATGCCATCGATGTTTCGCGAAACGGCAGAAGGCGGCTTAGCCATGACACCTACTGCTCAAAAATTAACCAAATCCATCATGGGCTAATAAAAATGAGAGAGGATCAGCTACAAGTAAAAAGACCAGTAAATCCTTACGTTGTTTCTCAGCCTTTGGATTTTCTGGTCTTTTTCGTAAAAGCTATACACGTTCGGCACATCCTTTTTACTGCCATAAGAAATATACAAGCAAGTTGTCGACTGTTTGATTTTCATGGAGCTGGCTATGTTGTGCCTTCGACCCTTTTACTATTTTATAAGTCACTGAGATGCCTTGGTTTTTTAGCAATGGAACAATGGCTAAACTACTCGCTAATGGAACAATCCCATCGCTCAAGTCGGTATCACTTAGTTGACCGCTAATGACTTCCACCACAAGCGAGCGATCTAATCTAGACGCATCGACTAAAAATTGTTGATAGCGTGCGGATTGTTCACTTGGACCATTCGCCAACAAATCTGTTTGAGACTGCGAAGAAAACGTATCGAGAAACTCATTAAACGGACCAGCAATCAAGACAACTTTGGCAACATTGGGTTGTTGATCTTCTTTTGCATGCTGCTCTAGATAATCAATCGTACTGACCGCTCCCATCGAATGACCGACAAGATTCACCTTATCAATCTGATACGTTACATTGAGGTAATGCAAGACTGCCGCAATCCAAAGTGATTGATTGGTTTGGGTGCTTTTGTTGCTTTGAAAAATCACTTGAATCATGGGATTTCCTTTGTCATCTGACAATTTTCCTTCTGCCGAAATGGTGCCATCTTCTTGAACAGTTAGCGTTAATTCTTTTTTAGCCTCACCCTTGTCTTTTAAGCGTTGCATCATCGAACCAAAAGAAGAAGGCCCCCCACCATAGCCATGAAAAAAGACAGTCGGTGTCTGGCTTTCTTTGGTCGTCTTCTTCGTTGACTGGGACGAGCTACAAGCACTCAGAACGAATAAAACAAGTATGATGACTATTCCATAGCCAATTCGTTTCATTTCTTTCCCCTCCCTAAAAAAAAGCCGCTGTTTTACAAACAGCGACTCAGCGACTAGATATCATCTACTTGATCAAAATCAAGTTCTGTACTTGTTTCACGACCAAACATATCAATATTTACTTTTAATTTTTGACGTTCTTCATCAATTTCAGTCACTTGTCCTTCTAATCCAGAGAAGGCACCTTCGATAATTTTTACCGTTTGGCCCAAGGCAACTTTTAATTCAACTGTACGTGTGCTCATGCCTAATGAACGCAAAATGCTGTTGATTTCTTCTTGCAATAATGGCGCTGGCTTGCTTCCGGCACCATGAGAACCGACAAACCCAGTCACACCTGGTGTATTACGGACAACATACCAAGATTCATCAGTCATAATCATTTCAACTAGCACATAGCCAGGAAAAGTCTTATGCACGATTTCTTTTTCTTTTCCATTTTTCACTTCTTTTTCGACTTCTTCTGGTACCACTACTCGAAAAATGTAATCACCCATACGCATACTTTGCGCACGAGACTCGATATTGGTTTTTACTTTATTTTCATAGCCAGAATACGTATGCAACACATACCAACTTTTTTCTACTGATTCCATCATTTGGACTCCTTTGTCTTTTTTCGTAAAATAAAAAAACCTCAGTACACCCGAAGTTTTTCTCTCGTCTGCATTATACCATGCACACCGTAATTCTGCCACTTTCCTTAAACAATTATTTAAGGATCCAAGCAAAGAGTTGCTGAATACCTGTATCCATCAAGAAGAATAATACCGCAAAAATCAAGGACGTCTCAATGACGACTAATGTATCCTTACGTAATTGTTTTCCTGAAGGCCAAGTAACTTTTTTCATTTCTTCTCTGACACTACGAATAAATTTCATCCCGATGCCTCCGTCTACTTTGTCTCTCTATGAATGGTATATTGATTACAATATTTACAGAACTTATTAATCTCTAAGCGAGTACCTTTTTTCCCCTCACTCACAGACTTAGAATAATTCCGAGAACCACAAACTGAACAAGCAAGTGCCGCTTTTTTGGTTGCCATAAACTTACCTCCTGCCCGTTTCTCATTCCACCAAGTAAAAATAGCATTTTTTCCTATTTCTGTCAAACGACACTTCATGTTACTTGCAATTCTTCTAGTTAAACTTTTAGGTGGAGTGTGTTATGATAAAAGTGAAAATTTATTATGGAGGTATGGTTATGCTTTTAAAAACGATGGTCTACAAAAAACAAGACCTAACAACAGTTACAGAGGACGCTTCATTAGAAGAAGCATTGCAAATATTAGAAGATTCCGGCTATCGTTGTGTGCCAATTTTGGATGCATCCGGAAAGATTTTTAGAGGCAATATTTACAAAATGCACATCTACCGTCACAAGGCAAACGGTGGCGATATGTCATTGCCAGTAACTCATTTATTAAAAAATGCAACCAAATTCATTTATGTCAACTCTTCATTCTTCAATGTCTTCTTTAGCATTAAAGAATTACCTTATATTGCTGTCTTAGATGAGAATAATTATTTCTACGGCATCTTAACTCATAGCTCATTACTTTCTGTCTTGGCTCAATCTTGGAACATTGAACAAGGAAGCTACGTCTTAACGATTGCTTCGACTGGTAAACAAGGTGACTTGGCGATGATTTCTAAAATTGTCTCAAAGCATTGCAGTATTGCAAGTTGCATCACACTAGATATTGGCAAGGATGAATTTATCCGTCGTACATTGATTACTTTGCCAGCGGGTATCTCTGTTCAATTACGAGACAAAATTATCGAACAACTCGAAAACAAATTATTTAAAGTAGTCGAAATTGAAGATCTTCAAGCTGACTTTTAATGGCCTAAATGCCTAAAAGTAGTACATTCAAAAAGGGAGTGTGACAAACTTTCGTCACACCCCCTTTACTTTTAAATTCGTTGGTCAAATTTAACGACTTTATTCACACCATACATAATTGGTGCTGAAATCGCCATAATGATTGCTTCACTTAAAGCTGTTGTGCCATAGGTCGGCCAGAATGGTAAATCCGCAGTCCACATTAACATTAACGCAATCAAGAACATACTTACTGTAAAGAAGACACAGTTCCAAACTAAACGCCAGATGTCACTTTTTACAAAGCGGCTAATACCAATTGTCGCAAGCAAAGCTAGAAAAGTCTGAGCCCCACCAAATAAAACATCCATTGGTCCATAGCCAAAAAAGAGATTGTATAAGACTACTCCGCCAAAAACACCCCAAATAAATTTGCGATTAAAGACGACCAAGTGATTCAAGCTCTCCGAGAGTCGAAACTGAATGGCTCCCGATTGGTACGGTAAAATAAAGCATAAGACGACATACAACGCCATAATAATCGCGTTGCCTGCCAGTGTGCGAACAGAGCTGCTCGTTTTTTGTTGCATAGATTTTTCCTTCTTTCTCCTAGTTTTGATAACGCGGGATGGTTGATGAACCGCGAGAATATCCTTATTGATTTTAGGGAATCCCCTTGAAAAAGTCAAGAGGCAAAGACGACTCTTTTTGAGTATCTTTGCCTCTTTTTTTAACTTGCTTTTAGCCAACGCTCATCATTAGAAGTTTGTGGTGTTGGTTGATTAGTTGATGACGCAGGTTTTTTGGTTGTTTTTTTATTTGGTTTTACCAATACAAAGCCAATCATTAATAGACTATACGTAACAAGTAGCAATCCTTGTAATCCAATGAATAGATGGTTTACCGTCGCAGATGCTGACAGATGAAATATATGCTTTAAACAAAATTGTAAAAAAGCTAGTCCCAAAGAGCTGATAATTAAGTGATAATATTTCATTTTTTCTACTCCTTCTCCTCAAAGAAGTATACCAGAGGACGACGGATGTATGCAACTTTTGTTTCTCAGTCGTCCATGACGAACGCCGGATCATTTTCCAAAAATGGTCCTGACTTATCGAAAAGAATGCAACATGATATAATAGATTCCAGAAATGAAAGGATTGGAGTTAGCTATGAAAAGAATTTACCATGTCATCATCAATCCGGTTGCTGGTGGCGGCAAAGGACAGACAGTTGCAAAAAAAATTCTTTCTGAATTAAAAGAAAATGACTTTACTTATTATGATTATCAAACAGAATACCCAAACCACGAAGCTAGGATTGTTCAAACTTTATTGGAACAGCATCTACTACAAAGTTTTCCAGAATCTCGACGCTTAGGCGCTGAAGAGAAATTTCCAATGCTTTTAGTGATCGGCGGTGATGGCACGTTGCATCATGTAATCAATCAGCTCCATGCATATGGCGTGGATTACCCGGTCGCCTACATTCCTGCTGGTAGCGGCAATGATTTTGCTCGTGCTTGTCACTTACCAGAAGATCCTATTGAACGTTTTTGGCAAATTGTCCAGACCCGCTCCCCTCAGCTTGTTCCTATATTAAGCTATCAGGATCGAATTCAAGGTGATCGGCAAGTCTTCATGAATAGTTTAGGGATTGGCTTAGATGGAAAAATTGTCAAAAAAGCCAATGAACGATCCCGAAAGAAAAATTTGAATCGCTGGCGTTTGAGTCGCTTCAGTTACTTGAGTGTTGCTTTTAGTAGCTTTTTCAAGCAAAAAGGCTACCCTGCTCGCATAGAGTTTAATGGCCAGTCGATTACATTGGCAAAAACGTACCTTTGTACCATTGCAAATCATCCTTATTTTGGTGGCGGCGTTGCTATTGCACCGCAAATTGCGCTCAACAAGCCGGAATTTGAGCTAGTTATTGTTGAAAAAGTCGCTTGGTTTAAATTGGCTCACCTAGCTTATTGCGTAATACGAAAAAAAGATTTTTATTCGAAGCATTTCCATCACTACACGGCGAAAAAAATCCACCTGGTCACCACGACACAAGAAGATACCCAAATTGATGGTGAGTCGATGGGGACTCGTTGTTATGATTTGATTGTCGAAGTGACCAAACAAGCTTTTTGGTAAAAAACAAGCACCTAATCTGAAACGTGCCAAATGCTGACGTTTGGCGACTACTCAGATTGGGTGCTTGTTAGGTTTGGCTGACAAAATCTTGTGGACGAATTCCTTCCATGCCAATCATAGGATCAATTGTTTGCTCCAAAATTGCCGTCAACGTTAACCGGGAATCTTTTGGCATATCTGGAGCTTGTTTTTTCTCATCTTTATTGGGTACGTCTCTCGTTGTTTTGACTTTCTCAAAAGGTTCATCTGTGTAAAGTGCTTGTTCAGTTTGATCCAACTGATTCATTTGCTCTTTCGTATAGCCAGCTACCTCTTGAATGCGTTCGACCAATGTCGTTAAGCGCAAATGAGATTCGACTTGCACACACCGCTGATAGGAATCATATTCCCCTAATAAAATCAGCATTTCTTTACTTCGCGTCACCGCTGTGTATAAAAGATTGCGTTGCAACATGCGACTGTATTGGTGCACCATGGGTAAAATCACCATTTTGAATTCACTACCCTGAGATTTGTGGATGGAACAACAGTACGCTAACGTTATTTTATGCCAGTCATTTCTTCGATAAGAGACTTCATTGGCATCAAATTGAATATGCAACTCGTCCACCTTGTCTTCAGAATCCTTGGCATATGTAATCCCAACAATAACGCCCATATCACCATTAAAGACATTGTCTTCAGGGGCATTGACTAATTGCAATACTTTGTCACCAATCCGATAAGCCGTCTCTTTGTAGCGAACTTCTTTTTTGCGTCCGTCGTTTGGGTTAAAGATTTGTTGCATCATATTATTCAAGGCATCAATCCCCGCGACTCCCCGATACATCGGCGCTAAAATTTGAATATCTTGGGCCGTGAAGCCTTTCGCTTTTGCTTTCTCTACAATTTTCGCAATAATGGGTTCAATTTGATGGGCCTGACATGGAAAGAATGAGCGATCTGGTTGATTGATTTGAAAGTTTGCTGGCAGCGAGCCATCTTTGATTTCATGGGCGAGCGGAATGATGGTCGATTCGACGCCTTGACGATAAATTTCTGTCAATTCTTTTTTCGGAAACTGCGCAATCTTCAATAAGTCATGCATCACCTGTCCAGGTCCGACAGAGGGGAGCTGATCTTTATCGCCGACTAAGATAACTTGCATATTGGTCGAGATTGCCTTAAACAGTGTATTCGCCAGCCACGTATCGACCATCGACAACTCGTCAACAATCAACAAACCACCTTCTAATTCCTTTGGTGGCAAGCTCGTCGTCGCTTGCTCGCGTCCATTTAACCCCAACAAACGATGAATCGTTCCACTTGGTAGGCCTGTCGTTTCATTCATCCGCTTGGCTGCTCGGCCAGTCGGTGCAGCCAGCAACACAGGAAAGGTCTCATCTGTATAACTAGCTGGATCCAAATCCAAGTCATTTAGCTCAGCAAACAGCTGGACGATGCCATTTATGACCGTCGTCTTCCCCGTACCTGGTCCACCAGTCAAAATAAAAAAAGGTGAATGGATTGCTTCAATGATGGCTTCTTTTTGTGACGGGCCATAGGAAATACCTAAGTTTTTTTCGATTTTTTTGAGCGTTTTTAATACTTTTTTATCATCATACTGAATCGTTTTTTTGCGATTCATTAAGCGATGCAAGGACGTGGCAATCCCCCACTCCGCAAAATACAAACGATTGTCATAAATATTGGTATCTTGCTGCTGCAACTTTCCTTCTTCAATTAATTCAATCACACAATCTGCGACTTGCTGCGGATTCATCTCTACTGGCCGACTAGTTTCAAGTAAGGAGATGCTTTGCTCAAGCAGTCGCTTCGCCGGCACATAAGTATCACCTGATTGGACAGTTGCTTGGATGATTTGATGCAAAATTGCCGCACGCATGCGCGCATTTGAAGTGGCACCAATACCGAGCTGTTCGGCAATCCCGTCCGCTTTTTTAAACCCAATGCCGTCAATGTCCTCTACTAATTGGTACGGATTTTCTTCGATAATTTCCAGTGCTTGATTGCGATATTTTTGATAAATAGCAAATGACAACTGGCTACCAAAGCCATACTTAGTTAAGCCAACTATAATCTGATCCATCCCGTGGTTCAGCCGCAATGTTTCTAAAATAACGCGACGCTTTTTGGCATTTAATTGTGTAATGGTATCCAGCAAATCAGGATTGTCCAAAATCTGCTCGATTGCATCATCGCCTAATGCGTTCACAATCGTCTCAGCTGTTTTCTTCCCAATACCGGGAAACTTATCACTTGATAAGTACGAAATCACTCCTGAGGCAGATGTCGGCTGTGCTTTTTGGTAGGAATCGACCTTTAGCTGTACCCCGTATTTCGGATGATCCACCAGTTCTCCGACAAAACGATACCCTTCTTCTTCTTGGACATCACCAAAACTTCCCGTAGCCACAATTTCCGACTCACGAAAATCAGCTGTCGTTGCCTCGATGGAGACGAGGAGGACTTTGTAAAAATTAGCGGGGTTTTGATAAAAAATAGCGGCAACCTTGCCCACAAATTCGACTTTTTCTGACAATTGGTTTCCGCTCCTTTCGTTTATAGCAATGAATCAAGTGATGCATCCTTCTCTAAAAACGAAGCATCATTCCAAAGTTTTAGTTGATATGGCGGCTGCTTGGTTTCAGTCTCTAGAATCGTCAGGCTATTGTTATACAATCCACCCATCGAACGATACTCTGAAGCTGGCTTGCCAAGCAATGCTTGCACGGCTGCAGTCATGGAAGAACCATGACCGACGAACAAGACGGGACCCGTATGCGCGCCGACTTTTTCGGTAATAAAAGCTGTCATGCGCTCAATCATCGCCGCGACTGTCTCACCTTCAAAAGGCGTAGGATCGTATTGATCCATATGAAACCGCATGTTTCCAAGCTCAGTCGGGTATTTGGCAAGCATCTCATCAATCGATTGCCCTTCTAAAATACCATAGCCCATCTCTAATAGAGCATCTGTCGGCGTAATCGCGACTGACTTTGTCAATTGCTTGTTAATTTCTTGTGCTGTGACTTGTGCTCTCGGAGCTGAACTACAATAGATATGCTCAAATGGCACATCCGCTATATGCTGCCCGAGCGCTTGTACCTCTAAGAAGCTACTTGGCAAAAGCGGGGAGTCCCCCTTCATGCCTTGAAAGCGACGCTCCAAATTCCACTCAGTCTTCCCATGTCTTGTAAAATAAAGATCCATCTGCCCTCTCCACTTCCATCTTAATAAGAATCTAATTTATCATTGGTGTAATGGTGCGCTTTTTCCAACTTAGGAAAATCTTGCTGACGCAATGCTTCATACAATACCAAAGCCACTGTATTGGATAAATTCAATGAACGAACGTGCTCGTCATTCATCGGGATACGTATGCACTTTTCTACATTCTCACGCATGAAGTCCTCTGGTAACCCTGTCGTCTCTTTGCCGAATAAAAAGAAATGCTCCTGATTGTCTGCGTAATTCACTTCCGAATAGGTCTGATTGGCAAACTTGGTCACTAAATGTAACGGCCGTTCCCCTAAATAAGTCAAAAAGTCGGCTAAACTTTTATGATACGTAATATCCACAGCATCCCAATAATCAAGACCTGCGCGTTTTAAGTGTTTGTCATCTGTTGAAAAGCCTAGTGGTTCAATTAAATGCAGCGGCGCATTTGTGGCAGCGCACGTCCGAGAAATATTACCAGTATTAGCTGGAATTAATGGTTCGTATAATACAATATGGTTCACAATGAAGACTCCTTTATCGTCTTGGTTTAATATATAAAAAAAACGTACCAACTCGGTGATCAAGCACGGCGAGTTGTTACGTTAGTGAAGCTTTTTTCACTAACTTTTATCAGAACAGGATGCTGATAAAAACCAATGAAAAATGACTTGAGAACAATATATCACTCCCGTGTTATTTATGCAAGGGTAAAATAAAAAAAATGTAACTATTTCATTCCTTTCGTTCCTATTAACAAATCTAAATCAATTGTTATTTTTTTCAAAGGATGTTGGTAGAGCTCTTCTTTCTTGGATTCAGTAGCATTCCACTCGAGCGGAGACATTTCAAGTAAATCTCTTTGACGCTCTTTTGGAATAGTGAAAACGTATGAAAATCTTTCATGGCTTGCGTCTGGAAACTCTTGGAAGAATTTAGCCAGTACGCGCTCATTTGAATAGGTCTGTTTGTGAAGGTCATCTGGATAAAACCCCTGGCGTAATTCTTTCAAGTAGTTCGCATTGGGTATTAGCTTGATTACCTTACCACCTGGAGAAAGTATCCGAGCAAATTCTTGGTAGTTCGATGGTGAAAAAAGATTTAAAACGGCCTCAAATGCACCATTCGTAAAAGGCAAATTCGTTAAATCAGCCGTACACCAAAAATCACCGTTCGGTTGACTTGATGCTTGGTAAACACCCTCTTTGGCAATATCAAAGCCAATACTTACCGAAGGAGTGCCTTGCTCCGTCAATAAACTCAAGAAGCTTCCTTCACCACAACCCACATCTAACACCCGCGTGTCGGCTAACTCTTTTGCAATCCTCTCTATAACAGGCCGATACATTCCCGAGCGAATCATTCGCCCGCGAGCATGAAACAACTCTGCATCATAGTCACTATCAATCGCATGAGTAAGAAAATACAGCGTGCCTTTCTTTGAGACGTCAAACTGATGATTCGATTGACATTTTAATCCTCGCGGTTGTTCACTCATTGGAGAAAAACAAATGGGGCAACGAAACAAGTCCTGATGTTGCCAGACAAATTGTTGTCCGCGTTCAATTTTTTTTAACATGCTTTCCCTCCACTCTTGTTCTTACTTTAGCATAACTTTATGGTAAAATGCTAGAGTAAGAACAAGAGTGGAGGAAACACAAAAATGATCCAAGAATTTTGCGCGGAAAACTTTACCGCCATCCCAAAAGCTTTGCGCGAAGGTGTACAACGAATTGAATTATGTGACAACTTAGCAGTCGGTGGCACCACTCCTAGTATCGGGGTGATGGCAGAGAGTCTAGCCTACACTTCAGAACAAGGCATCCCTCTAATGGTAATGATTCGTCCAAGAGGCGGTGACTACGTCTATAATGACATAGAGTTAAAAATTATGGAACGCGACATCCTCGAAGCCAAGAAAATCGGCATCGATGGCATCGTGATTGGCTGCTTAACCCAAGAGCATTTGATCGATGAAGATGCGATGCTAGATTTACTTGAGCAAGCTCAAGGATTACAAGTAACCTTTCATATGGCCTTCGACGAGATACCAAAAGACAAGCAGCTAGCGGCGGTCACTTGGCTGGCAGAGCAAGGTGTGACGCGCATTCTTACTCACGGCGGCCCACTCGATCAACCCGTTGAAACCTTTTATCCAGCATTAAAAGAACTGCTAGCCGCAGCCGACCCACGGATGACTTTTATTATCGGCGGGGGTATCACCGCTCAAAATAAAAATCAAGTCCTATCGACACTTGGTTGCGTCGAACTACACGGCACCAAACTCATCAACCTAACTGCTAAAGATACGAAATACTAGCAAAACACCACAATGAATTACAAACAAAGACCGGCCAATCCAAGTGGTTCAAAAACACTTTTGGATTGGCCGGTCTTTTTGTAGCTGATTTCGTCTCAGCTTCGTTTTATTTAATAAAATAGTTCATAAAGATACTCGCAATATTGAAATAAATCAACACACTAGTCAAATCGCTTAAAGTCGTAATAAATGGACCGCTTGCGACCGCTGGATCGAATCCTAATTTATCCATTAACATTGGAATCAGACTACCTGCTAAATTCGCGACCGTAATGGCACACATCATCGCCATCCCAATCACAAAACCTAAGATCGGGTTACCTTTCCAAACGGTGACAATCAAAAAGATCGTCAACCCGGTAACTGCTCCTGTCACTAGACCCGTCAGCACTTCTCCGATAATCGTGTTCCAGATCGTTTTTTCTTTGTCGTCATTGATCGCCAGACGCCGAACAGCGACCGCCAGTGATTGCGTCCCAGCGTTTCCGGCCGTACCAGTAATCAATGAGATAAAGACCGCTAAAATACTGGCCTCACTGACTAGTTCTTCATAGCGGCTAATTAACGAAGCCGTGGCCATCCCTAAAAACAATAGCGTAATCAGCCACGGAAGACGCCGGCTGGCAGCTTTTACTGGATTTTCATAGACTTCTTCTATGTTAACTCCGGCTAGTCCCGAGTAGTCACTCGCAGCCTCATCGTCGATAACGTCGATAATATCATCGACCGTCACAATCCCCAACAAACCACCATCATAATCAATGACCGGCAACGCTAGGAAATCGTAGTCCCGAAACGTTTGGGCGACGTCTTCTTGGTCGTCCCCTACATGGACACTAATGACGCGCTTACTCATGATATCTTCGATCATGCGATCATCATCATTAACAATCAAATCTCTTAAAGACAACACACCCACTAAACGTTCTTCTTGATCAATCACATAAATATAGTAGATGGTTTCGGCCATATCTGCTTGCGATTTTAGCACATACATGGCCGAACGAACCGTTTGATTGGCCACAATCGAAACATACTCTGTGGTCATAATGGATCCGGCTGTATCATCCTCATAATGCAATAGATCTTTGATTTCAGTGGCTTCTTCACTATCCATCAGTGTTAAATATTGAGCTAGCTGGTGCTTAGGCAACGTCTTCATAATGTCAACGGCATTATCCGTATACATATGCCCAAGCATTTCAGCGGCATAGGTCGGGCGCATTTCTTCCAAGTAGTTCTTCATCTCGTCCGTGTCTTCCAATGAATCAAACATATCCGCTAATTCTTTTGGTGATAAGTAGGCGTAGACTAAGCGACGTTTGGCGGCATCGAGAGACTGGTAAAACTGCCCTTGTTCATATATATGGAGAGCTAAAAAATTTTCCCGAAAGGCTTGCAACTGATTCTCTTGCAATGCTACTTCCAGTTGTTGAAATTGTTTGGCTAAATTTTCTTGTGTTTCTTCCAATCCTCTCACCTCACTTAAAATGTCGCCTGAATGACGCGTGCCATATCTTCAGGTAATGGCTGTACAAATGACAATGCTTCCCCGGAAAATGGATGGGTAAAATGCAACTCATAGCAGTGCAATGCTTGCCGCATTATCCCTAAGTCTAAGCGACCACCATAAAGATCATCACCAAGCAATGGACACCCAATCGATGCAAAATGAACACGGATTTGATGGGTTCTCCCGGTATGCAATTGGATATCGACCAAGGCGATTTGCTGGTATTTTTTTTCTAACCAATATTCCGTCTTGGCATAACGTCCATCCGTTACGACTTGTCGTTGAATCAACGAAGCATCGTTGCGGCCAATTGGCGCAATAATTTCTGCATGATTCTCAAGCGCATTTGCTTCATCAAACACGAGCGCTTGGTATTTTTTAGTAAACGATTTGTCGCGTAATTGAACATCGAGCTTGGCATGAGCAAACCCATGCTTGGCAAAGACCATCAATCCAGTCGTATCTCGATCCAATCGAGTCACGATATGAACGACTTGATTCGGATAGTTCTTCCGCTTGTAATAACCCTTCACTCGATTGGCCATCGTTTGATTCGGATGATATTGGGCAGGGATGGATGGGACATTGGCTGGCTTATTGACAATTAAGAGATGATCATCTTCAAAAACAACCTCAATTGGTCCATTGTCTACCAACAATGTCTCATGTTCCTTTTCATCGGGCGTCACAATCGTCACTATATCCCCTTCTTGAAGAAAATACAAGACATTTTCAACACGCTGATTCACTAAAATCGCGCCACCTTGAAACTTAATTTTAGCAAGCAACCCCCGAGAAATGCCTTGCTCCTTTAAAAAATACTTCACTTGCTGTGTTTCAGCTTTTTGAAAGGTATACTCAAACCTCATTCTTCTATCTCTCCAATAAATGCATCGCGCACGCGACGCCAAAAATGTGTATGCCGATAAGATGCAAATTGAATCTTTTCTTCAGCAATTCGATAAAAGATCGACTTAATTTCCTCTTGTTGTAACTGAAATTGATCTACCGTAACCAAGCATTCAGCACTATCTTGCATCCGTAACTCGATCCATTCATGGCTGGCAATTACCATGGGTGAGCCAAGTGTCCGAAAAACACGGTTATTCAATGAGGCAATCTCGGCAAGCTGAATGGCATTGATTCGTGGATGCAAGACCGCTCCTCCAATGCTTTTATTATACGCTGTCGATCCTGTTGGCGTCGATACGGACAGGCCATCGCCACGAAAGCGCTCGAATAGTTCATCACGAATGTATATATCTGCGACCATCGTAGAATCAGTCCGTTTGACAATTGATTCATTCAGCGACAAGAAATGCTTCGTGGGCTTACCATTTCGATACGTAATCCGCACGTCTAATAAAGGATAACTGACACTCTCGTCTTTTCTTGTACTTAACAGCTCAATTAAATCATCCAACTCATAATCACGCCAATCAGTATAAAAACCTAAATGCCCCGTGTGCACACCAATGAAGCGCACTTGGTCCAATTTGTGGCTATACAAATGAAAAGCAGACAAAAGTGTACCATCCCCACCTACCGAAATAACTAGTTCTGGATTTCGTTGATCGATGGTATGGCCAGCAGCTACTAATTTTTCTAATAGTTCAGCTGTAATTTGTAAGGTGTGTTCAGTCTTATTGTGGACCACTGCTATCTTCAATTTTACCATGCTCTAGTGTCCTTTCTGTCTCGTCAGAATGCGCACGATGCTCGCCTTTACCTCTAATAAATAAATGTTGCGCTTCTTGAATTTCTTCGCGAATACTAGACATCTCTTCGTCTAATTGATAGGCTGCTTCCGCTGCTCGTCGCAAACGATTGCCGATTTCTGGTGGGAAATCTCCTTGATATTTATAGTTTAGCGAATGTTCGATTGTTGCCCAAAAATTCATTGCCAATGTGCGAATTTGAATTTCAGCTAATATTTTCTTTTCACCAGTAACTAATTGGACTGGATACTCGACGACTAAATGATACGACCGGTACCCACTGTTCTTTTGATTGCTGATGTAATCACGCTCAATTAATACACGCATATCATTACGATTGCGAATAAGCTGCACGACTTGATGGATATCTTCAGCAAACTGACACATAATTCGTAAGCCAGCAATATCAGACATCTCTTCTTCCAAGCGGTCAAACGGAATATTTCTTAATTTACTTTTGGTGACGATACTATCGACAGGCTTTACCCGTCCGGTCACAAATTCAATTGGTACATGCTTATTTTGTTCACGAAACTGTTTGCGAATGCCCCGTAACTTCACTTTCAATTCTGAGACGGTCTGCTCATACGGCGCTAAAAAATTATCCCAATCACGTTCCATTTGGATCCCTCGTTTCTTTTAAACATACAGGCTTATCTTATCATAGTTTAGAGAAAATCTTTAGTCCTATTACTTTCTTTACAAAAAGGAAAGCTCTTAGAAAGTTGACAGATTGTCTTCTTTCAAGTAAAACCAAAGAAAGCACACAGAAAGAAGGACCCTTATGAGTGAACAACTTGAAATCGAATGGAAAACTGCCTTAACCAAAGAAGAATATACTCGCCTTTTAACAAAGCTAAACATCACGGAATTTTTCATCCAGACAAATAGTTATTTCGATACCCCGACTTTTACCTTACAATCCAAAAAGTGTGGCTTGCGTATTCGTCTATTAGATACTTATGCAGAACTCACCTTAAAATCTCCTCAACCAGTCGGAAAGCTCGAAACAACCGATCAACTAACGCTCGCAGAAGCCAAAGAATTGTTGCAGCTAGGACGGATTCCAAATGAAGGCGCAGTGGCACAAACTTTAGAGACACTTGGGATACATCCAGCTGGGGTCGTAAAATTTGCCGAATTGACCACCAAACGTGCCGAACTACCGATCAATGAAGGACTATTAGCCATTGATGAAAGCTGGGCTCATAATCTCCATGACTATGAGTTAGAGCTAGAAGTCGATGAGGCACATGCGGATCAGGCTCATTTTTTAAATCTTTTAAACGACTGGAATTTGACCTTTCGTCCAACAAAAAATAAAATTCAGCGTGCAAAAGAAGCCGCTGATTCAACAAAATAAACCAGCGAGACACAACGAGCTACTACAATAAAAAGACCATAACATCCAAAAGTTTGAGAAACTACTTCCGGATGTTTTGGTCTTTTCGTTACTATTTATGAATGCTTTCTCAGCTTCTTTTATCAGAAGCTCGTTTTTACATAATTAGAAACAAATTAATTTTCTAATTCTTTTACTAATGCTTCCAATTCATTCAGACGTTGTTCAAAGACTTTCATCGCATCAACAATATAATCAGCTTTAGTCATATCCACGCCTGCTTTTTTCATTACTTCTACTGGATAATCACTTGATCCAGAATTCAAGTAAGCAAGATAGTTCGTTAATGCTTCAGGTCCTTCTGTCAAAATCTTGTGAGACAAAGCCGATGCAGCAGAGAAGCCTGTTGCATATTGGAACACGTAATAATTATAGTAGAAATGCGGAATTCTAGACCACTCAAGCTTGATTTCATCATCATTTGATAACGCTGGTCCATAATACTTGTTGTTCAATTCCCCATAAGATTCACTTAAAAACTCGGCCGTCAGTGGCGTCCCTTTGGCATCTTCCACATGCATAAAGTGTTCAAATTCAGCAAATTGCGTTTGACGGAAGATTGTTCCTTTAAAGCCATCTAAATAGTGATTCAAAATATACGCACGTACTTTTGGATCTGACTCAGTCTTTAATAGGTACTCTGTTAAGAGATTTTCATTTGTTGTTGAAGCAATTTCTGCCAAGAAAATTGGGTAATCACCGTAGACATATGGTTGGCTAGTACGAGTAAAGTAACTATGCACGCTATGACCCATTTCGTGAACCAAGGTAAACAATTGATCCAATGTATCATGCCAATTCATTAAGATGTATGGCAAGGTGTCATACGCACCAGAAGAGTAAGCACCACTGCGTTTGCCTTTGTTTTCGACAACATCAATCCAACGATTGTCAAAAGCAGACTTCACGACTGCTAAGTATTCTTCACCCATTGGCGCTAATGCTTCTAAAGCTTTTTCGACCGCTTCTTCATAGGTATAAGAAATTGACGCTTCGCCTAATAATGGTGTGTAGACATCATACATATGCAATTCATCGACAGCCAATAAGCGTTTGCGTAATTCCATATAGCGATGCAACAACGGTAAATGCTCATTTACCACGTCAACCAAAGTATCATAAACAGATTCAGGCACGTGGTTACTGCTTAGGGCCGCTTGGCGAGCACTCTCAAAATGGCGCGCAGACGCTTTGAAATTATGGGCTTTTATATTTGTACTTAATGTAGAAGCAAAGGTATTTCGAAATTGTTTATATACTTCATATAATCCCTTAAAGGCTGCTTCACGCACATCGCGATTCGTACTTTCCATTAATTGACCATAAACACCATGAGACAATTGAATAGTCTCGCCATTTTCACCCTTGATTGTCGGAAATACTAAATCAGCATTGTTTAATACAGAGAATGTTTTGCTTGGTGAGCCGAAAATTTCTCCAGAAGCTGCTAATAATTCTTCTTGCTCAGCAGGTAAAACATGATCACGATTCGCAACGATGGTCTCAATAAAATGACGATACGGTGCTAAAGCCGCTTCTTCATCAAAATATCCCCAAATCACATCATCCGCTAATGAAAGAACTTCTGGTTCAAACCAACTCAATGCGGCTCCTACTTGAGCAGCTAGATTTGTTGCACGTGCATTTAGCGCTTGATATGTCGTATTGGCAGTATCCTGATCATTTTTTAAATGACTATACACATAAAGTGTTTCTAATTTTCTGGAAATACTTAGCAAATAATCAATCGCACTTAAAAATGCACTTGCCCCATTTGTTAAGGTCCCTTTATATGTATCGGCTTCCTTCAATTCTTCTTGTACTGTGGCAAAAGCAGCTTCGAATGCTTCATCCGAGGCAAAAATCTTCGTTAAGTCCCAAGTCAATGCTTCAGGTACTTCTTCTCGTATTGGTAATTGTTGCACTTCTGACATAATTAAAAACTCCCCTTTTCGCTTATTTCTGTGATGATGGTAGCTTTTCTCACAGAAGACTTTATTGTATCATACTATATTTTTTTTAGAGATGCATTTTATTTTTTCATATACTTGGCTAATTGCTGACACTCTTGATACAGTTCAACACATAACTGCTCGCAATCAAGATAAGGCCACCCTTCTAATAGATTTGTCTTTTGACATGCGTGCCGCCAGTCATCAAAGGTTGACCAATAGCAAAAATAGGCCCGTAAGACCAATAGTTCATGTGTAAATAAAAAGCCATATCGACTCGGACTATAGCACCAATTAGGAAGCGAAAAAATTGACAGACCAAGCTCATAAACTTTTTGTTGCAATGTCAGAAATGTTGGGTTCAGCTGCATAAGCTGCCGTTGTAACCAATGTGGATAAGACTCAGTCGTGTGTAGTGATTGACAGACCGCTCGTTCAAATTTCCACTGGTGCGCCGGTGTTTTTGAATAAACTTGCCATGTATAACCGACAGGATAAGACCATTGCATCCCTCGATAACAAAGCAGCTTCTCCTGACTCACATCTAAGCCAAAGCTATAAAAAGTAGTAGCAGAATTCAGTTGACAGCATGCTTTTTGGAAATGCGTCCAGTGGCGCTTCGGCTGTAACTTTGAGCCTAGGATCCAGATTGGTTGATATTGTGCCTGGATATACCCTAACGTCCGCTCCTGAAAGCGCGAAAAAGGTAAAGGAGAACATTGAAATTCAAGTGCCCGCTTATCCGCTAATAAATCAGGTCTTTGTTTCAGTTCAGGTAAATAAGCTTCAATTGTTGCAGATGAGACGAATTGTAGCAACAATCGCTTGCCCTGCAAATGTTCCATCGTCTCCCCTTCAGAATACGTCTGACAGGTCGTCCCTTTACAATGTGCAAAATGAGCAATTTTTTGCTCTCCTGCTTTTAGCAGGACAGGAGATTGACAGCCTGGACAGTGTAACCTTGGTCGCTCACGCTTCTTTTTTTTCGCCAGAAGTGCTGCGTCAATATATGAACCATCTTTCGACTGTGCCAATAACATTGTCATCCCTCCTGCCTATATATACGCAAAAAGGCCACCAAATCCAAAAGTTATATCTCAAACTTCTGGATTTGGTGGCCTTTTTATAGCAGCGCTTTTGTCACAACCTAGTTTAAACGGTGTTCTAAAGCAGCTCTCTTGCAATAACTTAAAAATTCCCAAAATTTGAAAAAACAATTTTTGCAATTTCTGAGTTATTGCTCAGAGCTAAGCGCTTTTGTCACAACCTAGTTTAAAGGGCAAATTGTTCACGGATAAATGGTAAGGCGTCATTTTTTACAATTACTTGACCATGCTCGTCCAGAACAGCTTTTGTGATTGTGGATTTTCGGCCAAATTCTGAAACATGTGCTAGAATATTTTTCTTTTCTGCTTCAAGAACATCCTCACCTAAAAACTGAATAGCCAAATAATATTGTTGGTTCATCGCGTAGAGGGTTGTATCGACCTCTTCAAGTTGAACTTCGTGGGCCAACCAGACAACCATTTCAAAATTGGCTATTTCAATAATAAGTGATTGCTTTGGTAAAAGTACAGGGTGCGTCGGCTTCTTATCAGCATCTTCTTTTTGTGCTGCAAGCTCTTGCTCCAACTCTTCTAACCCAACCTCTTCGAAATCACTCTCATCATCCATCTTGCCAAACCATTCAGGTAATTCGCCATCTTCGTCACGGAACGCTTTAAATGATTCATTTAACTCTTCAGCATTGCTTTTGCTAATAAATAATTCAAGGCCGTCCCCTTTTGGCATGACTTGAAACGTCACAGCTTCACTACCTTTGAATTCTTCATTGACATCTACTTCTTCTAAAATGCTATAGAAAAAACTCTCAATTTCGTCTTTATTTCCTAATAAGTCTAAAAAAGTGAATCCTCTCGCAGCTAAATCTTCGCCTTTTATTAAGACACGGATTGTATTTTCATTGATGTGCTCCATTTCCATCTTAGCTACACCTCACTTTACGATTTCTAGCTACTTTCATTGTAACGAATCTTACCAAAATGTAAAGGATTTATCACTAACTCAATGTTAGGAAACACAAAAAAAGATGTAGCTACTCACTCGTAACTACATCCGATCGCTGCCTATAAACCAGCCATCAATTGCGCTTGCCGCAACTCTAATTGACGAACATCTCTTGGTAAGAAACGACGAATTTCATCTTCGTTAAATCCAACTTGCAGGCGCTTTTCATCGACCATAATTGGACGACGTAACAATCCTGGATTTTCTTGAACGAGCTTTAATAACTCATTCAATGGCAAATCATCTAAGTCCATATTTAACTTTTGAAACACTTTAGAACGGGTAGAAATAATTTCTTCTGTCCCATCTTCAGTCATCTGTAAAATGGTTTGAAGCTCATCAATATTTAATGGCTCTGAAAAAATATTTCGTTCGACAAAAGGAATTTCGTGTTCTTGAAGCCATGCTCTGGCTTTTCGGCAAGAAGTACAACTTGGGGAAGTATACAATGTCAACAACGTAATCACTCCTTTTTCTATTCAACCATATGCAACATATTGTTTCAATTTCATAAGTTTATTATACAGGACAAAAAATTAAATTACTAGCTATTTTTTCATGCTTTTTCATTTCATCATCGTAAAAATTGATGAAAAACTTTGTGATTGTAAGCTTTCTTTCATATGTTAAGACTGTGTTAAAACTAGGTAACTATCAGAAACTTATTATATAACAACTACAAAAAACTGTTTTATTCACAAAGTTTATTAAAGCTGAATTCTATTTTTCTTATTAGACTTAGCAAGACAAAAAAGTCAGGTATCCTTTTTTCTTTATGAAATATAGGTTTTCTTTCTTTTTAGCTTCCTTTCGTAATCAATCACTTCGTCACAGGCTCCTTCGCCTGTCCCCTTATGTGTCACTTCTCCCAAACTGAGATTCATACAATCGTCGATAGGCACCATGAGTAGCCATCAATTCTTCGTGTGTCCCTTGCTCGACAATCCCCGCCGGACTGACCACAATGATCCGTGTCGCATGACGTATGGTAGCCAAACGGTGGGCGATAATCAAGGTTGTTCGCCCTTTTGCAAGTTGATTTAAGGATTCTTGAATCACTTGTTCTGTCTCGGTATCTAGTGCCGAAGTTGCCTCATCTAATATTAAAATAGGTGGATTCTTTAAAAACATACGGGCAATTGCTACACGTTGCTTTTGACCACCGGATAACTTAACGCCGCGCTCCCCAATAACCGTATCCAAGCCATCAGGTAATTGATTAATGACAAACTCTAAGTGAGCTAGCTTGACTGCGCGCTCTACTTCCGCCTCTGCCGCTTCTAATTTCCCGTATAATATATTTTCTCGTATCGTACCGGGAAATAAAAAGACATCTTGTTGGACGGTACCGATTTGTTCCCGTAGTGATTGCAAGGTAATGTCTTGAATGTCTATGCCATCAATCGTAATTTTTCCACCCGTGCGCTCATAAAAGCGTGGCAGCAAATTACAGACTGTCGTTTTCCCAGAACCACTTTGTCCGACAAAAGCAATCGTTTCTCCTTTTTTGATGGAAAAGGAAACATGGTCTAAGACTGGATGCTGTGGATCATAGGCAAATGATACATTGTCGTAGTGTATATCCCCAGCTAATTTTGTGACAGGTTTCGCGGTTGGTGAGTCTTGAATTGCTGGTTTGCGGTTAATCTCTTCATTTAAACGTTTGAAGCCGGCAATTCCTTTTGGGTAACTCTCAATCATAATATTGACTTTCTCAATCGGTCGCACAAAGACATTAGACAACAAGATAAAACTCACAAATTGCCCACTAGTCAGCTCACCGCGCAAAGTGTAGTATGACCCAAATACCAATGCAAACAAATTCATTAGGCGAATCAGAAAATAATTATACGCTGAACTAATACCCATCACACGATAAAACGTGTGTTTGGACTGGCGATACAACTCACTCAGATGATGAAATCGTTGCTTTTCATGCGCTTCATTGGCAAAAGATTGTGTTACACGGATGCCACTGACTGATGCTTCAATCCCCGCATTAAATTCACCGAGATTTTCATAAATCTCAGTATTGACAGTCGTCATCTTCTTATTAAAGAAATACATGGAAAATGTAATAAAGGGCACCAGTAGAATCATGGCAATCGCCAAGGAAGCATGCATTCGAAACATTAAGTAAAATGAACCAACTAACGTCATAATTGTTATAAAGACATCTTCGGGCCCATGGTGAGCTACTTCGGATATTTCAAACAAATCCGTCGTCAACCGACTCATCAATTTACCAGTCTTCTGGTTGTCGTAGTACTCAAATGATTGCTTTTGTAGATGAGAAAATAACTTCCGTCGCATGTCTGTCTCGATGTTCACACCTAATGCATGACCGAAATAGACGACAATATATTGCAAGAACGTATTCAAAATATAAAACAATAATAAGCCCAAACAGGCTAGTAAAATATAGCGGAAATTATTATGTGGCATAATATCATCGATCACCACATTCACAGCGACAGGAAATGCTAACTCAAGCGCCCCTGCCAATACAGCACAGCCAAAATCTAATAAAAATAAGCCCTTATAAGGCTTGTAGTACGCAAAAAACTGTTTCATGACACGCAATAAACACACTCCTTTTCTTTCTCAATGATTATACCTTAACTGAGAATAATCACCACCTTCACTTGCTTGGCGAAAAAAATAAGGTCGTGGCAAAAGCAGATCCATCGGCTTTAAGTAAAAAATCCTCAAAAATTTTAAAATCAATTTTTGGGATTTTTGTACTTATCGCTCGGATCTATGCGCTTTTGTCACACCTCTATTCGTCGCCCATGCTTAATATCAAACGAATATCTTCTTCAGTCATTTGTTGTAGTTGCGCTTCGTTTCCTTGGATTACTTTTTGAAATAATTCTCGTTTTTCATTTTGCAAATCATCCATTCGTTCTTCAATTGTGCCTTCAGAAATCATGCGCCAAATTTCGACCACTTGCTTTTGACCCATCCGATGCGCACGACCTGCTGCTTGCTCTTCAACAGCAGGATTCCACCAAAGATCATAGAGAATCACGGTGTTGGCTCCTGTAAGATTCAGTCCCGTGCCGCCAGCTTTTAAGGAAATCAAGAACACATCAGCTTCACCTTCATTAAAGGCATCGACCATCTCAATTCGATCTTTCGACGGCGTACTACCACGCAAGTAAAAATGACTTAGTCCCATCTCATCTAACTCATTGGCAATCAAGCTCAACATACTTGTAAATTGAGAAAACAATAAGACTCGACGCTTGTTTTCCTTCGCTGCAAGCAATAAATCTTTAACTTGCTCTAACTTACCTGAACCACCTTGATACTCGTCCACAAAAAGTCGTGGGTCGCAACAAATTTGGCGCAAACGGGTCAATCCAGCCAAGATACTGATACGGTTCTTTTTAAAGGTGCTCGAGTCCATCTGACTAATTTCTTCTTGCATTTGCCGCAAGTAGGCTAAGTAGATCGTCTTTTGGTCGGTCGTCAGTGTGCTGTAATAATTCATCTCAATCTTTTCAGGCAAATCACTCAATACCGTCGCTTTGTCTCGTCGAAGCACAAACGGCTGAATCATTTGTGCAATCTTTTCGGCTGAAAATTGACGGTATGCTGCTTTAGCTGGGAAGAATCCTGGCATAATCAATTGGAATAACGACCACAATTCATCCAAGTTGTTCTCAATCGGTGTCCCACTTAATGCGAAACGCTGACGAACAGATAGCGAGCGCAGTGCTTGAGCTGTCTTCGTGCCACTGTTTTTCACCATTTGCGCTTCATCTAAAATCAAATACTCTAATGCAAGCGCCTGATACTGGTCTATATCTTGACGCAGACTAGCGTAAGAAGTGATGTAAATATCTGCTTTTTGCTGCAACAACGCTTCACGTTCTTCTTTGGTGCCATTCACTACGACTGCATTCAAACTTGGTGCAAACTTACGAATTTCTTGTAACCAATTGTACGTCAAGCTGGCAGGTGCGACAATTAGTGCTTGTAAAGATTCGTTTGCTTGCTTTTCCGATAATAAGTAACAAATCGCCTGCAATGTTTTACCAAGTCCCATTTCATCGGCCAAAATCCCGCCAAATTGATAGGAACTTAACATTTTTAGCCAACGATAGCCGGCCACCTGATAATCGCGCAACTGCGCATTTATGCCTTGAGGTAACTCGACCGCAAATAACTCTGGATGGACCAGATTTTGCGTCATTTGCGTAAAGTCATCACTGTATGAGACGTTCGTGCCCAATACTTGCTGGACATGGATACTTTGATTTTTCGGTAGCTGAACGACCCCATTCTCTAGCTGAAAGCCCGCGCGCAATTGGGCAAGGACTTGTGCCGTTTGTTGGAATGCTTCTGTTTCTAACGATACGACTTGACCACTTTCCAACGTATAAAACTGATCGTGCTTCATCAGACTGCGTAACATCGCATCAATTTCATGATCTTGAATCCCGGTCACATCAAAACGAATCGACAACCACGAAGACTCTTCATCCACCAAGACATCCGGCGCTAAAAACTTGCCATCCAAATACAATTCACGCAACTTTTGACCAATCTTCACTGTCCCCATTTGGCGTAATTTCGGAATATCCACTCGGAAAAAGTGATACAATGCCTCACCTGTCGGAATGGGTCTTTGCCAACTCGTTTCATCTTTTTCAAAGCCTAGTGTAGCCAAAAGTGTTAACACAGCTTGCTCATTTTCTAAGTCACGCAAGACTTGTTGCGTACGTATTGGTTTGACAGATTCTTTGTCATCGGTTGAAAAGATCGAGTCGCCATATTGAAAGTGCACTTTTGTATCGATCATGCCGCGTCGTTTGCGCAAATAAAACGTCACCTGTAATGCTTCTTCCGTCACCAATTCTTGGACTTCTTGAGCCACAGTCACTTGACCAACCGTCCGTAAGACGGGGACAACTTGGCGAAAGAGACTTGAGAAATGCTCACGATCAAATGATACTTCCGGCTCTGGCAATCGTTTGATTAATTGTTCAATCGTAGTATAGGCAGTCAGTTGTTCATCAGATAGCCGATAGAGATGCCCATCTTTAAGCGCCCAGTGATAATAACGATAGACTTTATCAAACGCATCTGCTACATCTAAGACTGCTTTATCCCCTTGCTTTTTGATAAAATACAATAATGGTGCCTCGTGAAACTCAGCCGTCATAGTAGTCCACTCAGACGGTCCGCTAAATTGAAAAGGGACCGTCTGTAACGTAGCAAGGACACTTTCTGCTTGTTCTACCGGTAATAGCAAATACTTTTTGTCTAATTTCCCTTTTACTTGCAAACCTTGTTGGCCAAGTAGTTGTTGAGTTTGCGCAATCGCTTGTAAACAATCAAGTAACGCAACCGTCTTTGAATCAAAGGCTTGCTTAGCTAATAAGAATGTATGTTTTTTATTGGCTACATATTTCTTCTCTTCACTCACCATTTGCAAAAATTTATAAATATTTTTCACAACATATTTGCGCTCTTCTAGTAGCCCTACTTTAATCGAAATCCCCAAAACATCCATATCATCGTGGTAAGGGTTCGTAGGCAATGACTCAAGTAAGACTTCTATCCCTAGTTTCGGTGCCAAGACTGGTTTTGTCCGCTCGTGAAGATTTTTTAACCCATTCGCAAATAAATCGACTGGTGAAAAAACGCGAGGAGCCGTAGTATCGTCCTTTGGCAACTGCCGAGTCTTGCCCTGCTGGCGCAAGTATAGCTCAGCCGCTACCGTATGCTTGCAGTATTTATGTTCTTCCCAGTACGGACACTGGCAAAAATCTTCTTCTTTAGCTGTCGCATCAAGTTCTACTTGATACAATTCACTCCCCAAAACTTCTGCATGCCAGACTTGCTGCGCGGGATCAGGTGTGATAGAAAGAACCCGGCCACTTTCTAAATAGGCCCTTCCTTTACCGATGATGCGTTCTGGAATACTCCATTTCATAAAGATGTAGCTCCTCCCGTAAAAATGATTCTTTCTCTATTATACCACCAAGCAAGACAAATACAGAAAAACTTACTTATAAATGACAAGAAAAAAAGGTTCTATAATATTTGGTGTTGTTACTCAAGCTGAGTAGTGACGCCAAATATTTTTTTATAACAAAAAGACATCTGGTTGTCCTATAATTAAATCGGCAAAAACAATCATAGGAGGATAACCAAATGTCCATAAGTAAGAATATCAAATGTACGGATGAAAAGACAAGTCATTCTATCAAACAAATTTTGAACATCAAAGATTCCCATATTACCTTTTCAAAAGATGCCATTAGTAAAGAGCGCGTTCATGGCCGTATGGCCAATGTATTTACCGGCTTATTAACTGGAGAAGCGCATCGTTGCGAATATTGTGGGTTTGATTCTGTCATCCGTCATGCTTATCATGATAGTTGGATTCAGTTGCTTCCGTATCAAGAAGTACCAACTTATCTACACCTGTACAAACAGCGTTTTCGTTGTACTCTGTGCCATCATACGTTTTCTGCCAAAACCTATTATGTAGCGGAAAATTGTTACATTTCGCAGGCCTTAAAATTTGCGATTGCTGTGGATTTGAAGAAAAAGATCTCAATGAAGGATATTGCACAGCGGTATTTTGTTTCCACAAAAACCGTTGAGCGCGTCTTAGACAGCTTCTTTGAAGAGCCACGTAAAAAAATCAATTCTCTTCCCAAGCATCTTCTAATTGATGAATTCAAAGGAACGCGTGATTGTGAAAGAGCTATGTGCTTTATTATTAGTGATGCTGATACTGGCAAAATCTTTGATATCTTAGATGATCGGCGCAAATTCAAGTTACGAGCATACTTCCAACGGTTTCCCTTAAAAGCCAGGAAACGTGTGACACACATCGTGATGGATATGAATGCCTCTTACGATGCAGTGACGAAAGAAGTCTTTCCCAATGCGCGACTCTCTATCAATTTCTTCCACATCATCCAACAAATGACGCGTGCATTTAATACCCAACGAATTCAGACAATGAAGCAACTAAAGAAAAGTGACCCACAAGCGCAAAAAGATTACCGAAAGCTGAAAAAATATTGGCGAACAATCCTAAAGAAAAATACAAAACTAAACTACACCTCCTCGTAAAATATATTTTAGATACCTTTTAAGGTTCTTATTCTTCTAAATCTAATTTCCTTCAAAAATAACATCTATGGAATCTCATTTCGATATTGTTGGGTTCTTAAGATACAATTGTCAGTGGAAAGGATCCACATGGGAATGTGCTGTCACCTCCTGTAGTTTTATCTACGTTCAGAATCTTGCAACCCAGACCGTTGATGACACTGCCAACACACTATCTGTTTGGACAACTGACGAGCGTTCACATTAGTAGAGTGAATGTTGCGGTTCTCTGATGTTGTCCCTATATTCTCGTATGCGAGGTTGTGGGAAGCAACGTGTATCTTGGGAAGCCCACAGTATCGAAGCATTTTCCAAAATTACTTGAAAGGAGGTCCTTCCAAAATGAAATTATTTGTAGGTATAGATGTTAGTTCTGAAACGTTGGATACTTGTTTCTTAAATGATGAACTTGATGTTCTTCATGAAGAAAGTTATCCAAATGATACTCTTGGTGCGTTTGACCTTAAAACACAGGCCATTAAGCTCCATAAGCGTTTTGATTTCCAGTCCATTGTCATTGGCATGGAATCAACTTCCATGTATAGCTTTCATCCAGCCATGTATTTCCAAATGGATGATGAGCTTAAGGAAATTGGTGTTCACACTACCATTGAAGATCCACACCGTATCAAGCAATACACAAAGATGTATGACATGGATAAGACAGATCCGATTGATGCCTTCATGATTGCCGATTACTTACGTATTCAGCGTTACATGAACTCTCCTGTCAGAGAAGAAAAGTATATGGCTTTACAACGCCTGACAAGAGCGAGGTATCAAATGGTGAAGCAACTAGTGGAAACCAAGCAACACTTCATTGAAAATCTTTCTTATAAGTGCAATACACTCAAGAAAGAGTTGCGTGACTCTGACGGTTCTACAACAATCTTTTCAGCTACGATCATGAGTCTACTTACAGACGACATGAGCTTAGATGATATGCTTCAAATGCCTTTAGAAAATTTTGCTCAGTTACTTCAAGAAAAAGGACGAAACTTTAAAGACCCTGAAGCTTTGGCAAAAACTATTACAAAAGCCATCCGCTCTTCTTATCGACTAGGTGCTGTTATGGATGAGTCAATAGACATCGTCCTTGGAATTCTCGTAAGAGAGATCCGCAGCCTAGAAAGTGCAATTAAAGACTATGAAAAGGCAATTATTGACCTTGTCGAATCAATCCCAGAGTATCAATATTTGACAAGTATTCCAGGTGTAGGCTTAGTTTACGCAGCTGGTATGCTTGCCGAAATTGGGCAAATTGAACGATTTGATGATCAAGCTAAATTAGCGAAATACGCTGGTTTAAACTGGAAACGAAGTCAATCTGGACGTAGAGAATCTGAACACACACCTCTAACCAAGAAAGGCAATAGATATTTCCGATATTACTTAGTTGAAGCCGCCAACTCTGTAAGAAGACATCTGCCTGAATATCGTGCGTTCTACCAAAAGAAATACGCTGAAACACCCAAACACCAACATATAATAGCCATCGTCTTAACTGCAAGAAAATTTGTGCGATTGGTGGATACGCTACTACGTAATCACCAACTTTATACGCCACCAAGGGGGTATGAAGATAAATAACAAAAAGTTATTTACGCATTCACTTGGATTCAGTCTGTGAAAACGCTTCATTTGGCTAGTCTTATTTAAGTGCGCTCAATTTACGATACATAGGGAAGAATTATTTCAACTTTTCTGTTGACTTATTACCACTATGCTTTAAGCAATTTCCCCTCTTCCAAGGGAAATACATGACGGAGTCGGAGGTGCTTGATTACCTACTCTCTATAGATAACCAACTACGACAAAGCTATGAAGTCTATCAAGAGTTATTAGCTGCTTTTGATGCAAAAGATTTTACTGAATTTTTCAATCTCATTGAATCATTGCCACATTCCTTGAATGATGGGCTTAAAAAGACAATTTGTTATCTGAAAAAGTACACAGAAGCCATCACAAACTCCTTAAAATATCCCTATTCAAACGGAAAATTGGAGGGAAAGAATAACCTCATCAAAGTAATCAAAAGAATTGCTTTTGGATTTCGGACTTTTCGTCATCTCCGGATGCGTGTCCTGATTCAACAGAACATCTGTGAAATCATTTAATAACGCAAAAAAGGAAATGCCAAAGCATTTCCTAACATACGATTTGAGCAAAACAACAGCAATTGACAAAGAGCCGAAAAAAACAGGTCGGGCATTTTCGCACCTTCCTGCTTTCTTTGTTACTTATTTTTCTTCAATTTTGTAAACAAAATCGGGATTTGCTGCTTGATCGATTGCTGTGAATGCGGTTTGGATTCGTCGCTCGACTTCAAGCATGCCGGCATCATTCATTTTGGGAATATCACTAATATCAATCGGCTCACCAAAGCGAACAATGACGCGTTTGCGCTTAAACAACTCTTTGAGCGTCAATGGTCCTTGGTAGACACATGGCACCACGCGGACTTTCGCCATCTTTGCAATCAAGGCCATGCCTCCTTTTAGATCCGTCGAGTGCCGGGTCCCACTTGGAAACATAATCAAGCTCAGATCCGTGTTCTTTAAAATTTTGACAGGTGTCTTGATTGCACTTGGCCCAGGATTTTCGCGATCCACAGGAAAGGCATTCGCATGACGCAAAATAAAAGACAATACTGGATTTTTAAAGAGCTCTTTTTTCGCCATAAACGCAAACTTCTTCGGTCGTGCCGCCACAGCTAAGTACAATGGGTCCCACCACGTACGGTGAGGCGCAACCAAAATATAATTTTCATCTTGCGGAAGTGCTTGGCGATTTTGATAGCGGGCGTTGCCGTTAATAACAAACAAAATCACGCGCACCAACCCGCGCATAAACGTAAAAAACATCGTGTCGTTCCTTTCTCTCTTTTAACAGTAGTATGCAAGAAAAGGGCTTGATTGACAAGTCTTTTTCTCAGTTGCTTCTTTGAAAAAACAAGGTATAATGTTGAACGTAGTCTTCGGAGGTGAAAAAATGGTTCAATTATATGCGAATGAACGTATTGATCAACTATATGCAGATGATATTAAAATTATTCAAAGCAAGGAAGTTTTTTCCTTTTCATTAGATGCGGTTTTGCTAGCCAATTTCCCGCGCATTCCTAAAAAAGGACGGATCGTCGACTTATGTGCGGGCAACGGCGCAGTCGGCTTATTTATTAGCCGAAAAACCAATGCCGAAATCATCCAAATCGAATTACAAGAACGCCTAGCTGATATGGCGCAACGTAGCATTCAACTTAACGACTTAGCCAATCAAATGAAGATTTATACAGCCGATTTAAAAGATAGCTTAGCCTTTGTTGCCCCGGACTCGGTCGACTTATTGGTCTGCAATCCGCCTTATTTTCCTCATCAGCCACAGAGCGTCAAAAATCCCAATCCTTACTTGGCGATTGCTCGACATGAAATCCATACAAACTTAGAAGAAATCGTTGCAATGAGTAGCAAATTACTCAAAACTAACGGCCGCTTGGCATTGGTCCATCGTCCAGATCGCTTTTTAACGATACTAGATGCGATGCGTCGCCAACGCCTTGTACCTAAGCGCGTCCAGTTCGTCTATCCCAAAAACGGCAAAGACGCAAACATCTTACTCATCGAAGCCATTAAAGATGGAAAAGAAGAAGGCTTTAAAGTCAATCCGCCGCTCTTTACCTATGATGAAGACCAGGCCTATACGCCAGAGATTCGGCAGATGCTTTATGGCAACTAAGCATTATTTCTATGTACTCCTATGTAAGGATGGATCGTACTATGGCGGCTATACGACAGATCCGGATCGCCGCTTAAAGGAACATAATGATGGCATTGGCGCGAAGTATACACGCCTCCAGTCCCGTCGCCCACTGACGATGATCCACACGGAATGCTTCGCCACTCGCAGTGAAGCCACCAAGGCCGAAGCTGCTTTCAAAAAACTAGCACGTAAGCAAAAAGAACGCTACCTACAAATAAATAAAAAGAGAAAAGAGTAAACGAGCGACTCGTTTACTCTTCTGTTAATTTCCCATCTTGCATACGTAACACGCGATCACATGCTTGAATTAAGCGCGTGTCGTGGGTCACCATTATTGTCGCTTTGTTTTCTTGTTTTGTTGCCTCTGCAAGTAGTTCCACTACTTCAAACGCACGATCAGAGTCCAAGCTAGCAGTCGGTTCATCCGCTAAAATTACAGTCGGCTGATGATACAATGCACGCGCAATCGCGATACGCTGCCGCTCCCCTCCAGACAATTCACTCGGGTATTTGTTTACAAGTCGCTCAACACCTAGTCGCTCCAATAACATCTCTCGTCGCTCGCTTTGTTTTTTCTTAGTAATGTCGTCTACTAATTGAAATTGTTGCTTGACCGTCAAGAATGGTACCAGATTCGACGACTGCAAAATAAAGCCGATTTCATCGAATCGCCGGCGTGCACGTTTCTTTTCTGATTCACTGCTAAAGGACGCACCATTAATCAATACTTCCCCTGTAGATGGCGTCTGCAAGCCACCAATTATTGTTAATAAGGTACTTTTCCCCGATCCAGAAGGGCCGATAATCGCCACAAACTCTCCAGCTTCAACGGCTACGTTCGTTTCTTTTAATGCATCAATGGTCTCATCGCCATCGATGAACTGCTTGGTAATTCCTCGTAATTCAATTGCACTCATCTGCTTCCTCCTAACCGATTGCCTGAATCGGATCAATCGTAACAATCGTCCGCACTGAAAAGGCCGATCCGATTACTGCTGTGACAATCATCAAGATAGCTGATCCTAGTAAAAAATACCAATTATTTTCATAAGGAACCGCCGCTGGTAAAATAAACGACCCACCGACACTAATCACCAAGCCTAAGATAGTACCGACTGTCGCCAAAAGAAACGTCTGGACCATAATGGACTTTGCGATGTATCCATTGGCAATTCCTTGCGCCTTCATAATGCCAAAAATCGTGCGTTTTTGCATCGTCAAGACATAAATAAAAATGCCAATCACGATTGCGGCAATCAGTATCAATGCACCAATCATAAAGCCAAACGTCAAGACTTGCGCACTATATCCTGGTAAATCATTAATAAAATCAGCCACGGACACATTGGTCAATTGGTCGTTATCATAGCTTGTCACCTTCCCGCGATAGACAATAGCATTTATTTTCGCCTCGCCCTCTGGAAAGCTCTGATCATAGCGAATCTTCTCAAAATTGGCCAAAGAAAGATACACTACTGGCGCCACATTAAACTGTGCATTTTTGGTAAAGCCGACGATTTTCACCGTCTGATCACTTCCTGAAAGACTTAACGTATCACCGAGCTTAAAACCATCTTGCTTTAAGGACTCATCGGCCACTACCTCTCCATCTGCAGAAAAAAGCTTTCCTTCTGTAATCTCAGGTCGTAAGAAACTCTCTTTGTCAATCGCAAAAAGACTGACACTCGCCTTCTCATCGCTATCAGCTTTTGAAGCAATAGCGGATAGTTGTGCAAGATAGGTCTTATCCGTTGCTTTGACATTGGCTAACTCTTCTTCAGAAAACGTTGATAGATTCAAGCTATTATCCGAATCTTTCGCCAGCAATAACCCATCTATCCCCCATGTATCGACGGCTGTGCGATTTTGTTGGGCGAGCCCATATGATAGTCCCGTTAAGAAAAATACCAAGAAAGCCACTAAAAAAATGACCCCCGCTACCAATCCATACCGTAATTTCGTATGACGAATCTCATTCCAAGCTAAAAACATGCTTTCACATCCTCACTTTTTTTCTTCCCATAGCATAGCATGCGGCTCCTTTCTTCGCTATTGATTAGCCTAACTGAGAATGATTCTCTAAAAAAAGAACCAGCGACTCCGCTGATTCTCATCTTACCTTATCAAAGCAACCTACTTATTTGCTGCCCATTCATTTTGGTTCACAGTAAAGTCTTTACTCATTTTGCCATCTTTTTGTTCGTATACGACTGACTTTTCCGACATCGGCAAGACAACTTTGGTCAAAAAATTATTCGTTTCCGAAAAAAAGCCCAATTGTTTAAAGCCCGCAGCACTCGCTTTCAAATGATATTGAACCCCTATCAACTTGGCTGTAGCATTCTCCTGAAACTCAGGTGTCGTGCGTAAATAATACTGCTGGGCACCCACTTTAAAATATACTGATCCATAAGCATACCCCAGATACTCGATCTCTCGTTCCACTGGTTTTGCTTCATAGATACCTAGTTTTTCGATGCCTGCTATGTTTTGGATATGCGTATAGGCAGTCATCGTCGCTCCATCGTAATATTTATAGCCAATAAATGCCCGTTCACGATCACGAATATTGGGTTGCACATCTGGCATGTATGTATAATACGCACCATAATAGCTATTTCCCACAAGATACACCACTCCACACATAAGTAGCATGCCACCAAAAATAGCTACCGAACGCCATTTATGCGATTTTACATACAATAAAAAAATACATAAAAATAACAAACAAACGACAGCCAATAATAATAGACTCATCACACCCGTGTGATAAAAGAATTCTGCGTGACGCCACTTTTCAGGTGTAAATACCTTTCCAATCAAACCTTTCCCCCCTTATGCTATACAAATGATCCGCAAATAATCCCCAAAAAGCTTGCCAATAAACCTAGCACATACGTACTAATAAAGTACCAACGAAACAGCCGTTTATTTTCTTTTAACAATAAAAATAGTTCAAAATTCATCGTCGAAAATGTGGTATAGCCGCCCATAAGACCTGTCCCAAAAAACAGATACATCGTATGGTTCATCTGCATCCCGACAAAAAATCCTAAAATAAATGCTCCAGTCAAATTGATAAGCAAGGTCGCCTTTGGAAAAGGGTGCGGACGTTTCTCAAAGAAGCGATTTATTGCATAACGACAAGCAGCACCTAAAGCCGAACCAATCCCAACAAGTAAGAGTGTCATTCGCTCACCCTCCTTCTTACAATCACTTCACCTAACCACACAAAAAAGAGCCCTCCAATAATCGATGCAGCCAGATAAAGAAATGCTAGTCCGTATGCTTGTTGCTGAACAAGCTGAACAGCATCCAAGGCAAAGGAAGAAAAGGTCGTTAACCCTCCACAAAAACCAGTCCCCACGCCTAGTATTAGGCGACCATTTACATCACGATCGACCATGATGTGCTTTACCAACCAACTAAATAAAAAACACCCCAGGTAATTAGCAACCAACGTCCCGATTGGAAAAAGATCAATCTTCGGTAATTCAATCGCTAGCCAATAACGCAAAATGCCACCAAAAAAAGCAAAAAAAGCGACAATAACATAATTCATATCGATTTCTCCTAAAAAAAGACTGAGAAAATCCGCTCTCAGCCTTTTTGATTTTAATTATTTGTTGGCACGTTTTACGTAAGTACCTTCTGTCGTATTGATTTCAAGCGCTTCGCCCGCTTCAACAAAGTCTGGTACGTTCACAACTAAACCAGTTTCCATTGTAGCTGGTTTACCTGAACCAGTAACAGTCGCACCTTTGATTGATGGTTGTGTTTCTTGTACAGTTAGCACAACCGTTGTTGGTAATTGAATACCAATCACTTCGTCACCGAAAAATTGGATTTTTACTTCCATATTTTCCAAAATATATTTCATTTCTTCTGCAACTGTATCGACTGGGATTTCATATTGATCGTATGTTTCTAAGTCCATAAAGTTTGCTGTGTCGTCCATTGTATACAAATATTGTACTGTTTTTGTATCAATGTGTGCTTTTTCAAACTTTTCTTCAGGTCTAAACGTTGTATCATATGTCGCTCCAGAACGTACATCGCGAAGTTTCATACGCATAACTGTATTCCCTTTACCTGGTTTGTGGTGACTTGCTTCCAATACTTTGATTAATTTACCATCTTGAACAAATGTCATACCAGCTCTTAAATCACTTGCTGTAATCATGTTTAAACGTCTCCTTTATATAAAAATAGTCCTTGTCCATTGTAACAAAAAGGAACAAATTAAGCTAGTATTCTCAGCTCTTTACTAAAAGAGGTTGTGGAAAAAGCGTTTTGCTCCGAGCAATAAGACAGAAATCTCGAAAATTGTTCCTCAAATTTTTGAGGATTTTTGTCTTATTGCAACGAGAGCTGCTTTTGACACACCGTTTAAAAGAGGTTGTGGAAAAAGCGTTTTGCTCCAAGCAATAAGACAGAAATTCCGAAAATTGTTCCTTAAATTTTTGAGGATTTTTGTCTTATTGCAACGAGAGCTGCTTTTGACACACCGTTTAAAAGAGGTTGTGGAAAAAGCGTTTTGCTCCAAGCAATAAGACAGAAATTCCGAAAATTGTTCCTTAAATTTTTGAGGATTTTTGTCTTATTGCAACGAGAGCTGCTTTTGACACACCGTTTAAAATGAAGGGATTAACGTATCGCTATGATCTTTTTCTAAAAACTCTTTTACTTCATCGCTTGTCATCGCTTTTTTCAATGCTTTAATTTTAGCAGAGTCTTGGTTGTCTTCACGAGCAACTACTTGAATAGAAAAGCGTGTATCGATTGTTTTTTCTAATAACAAAGCATCACTTGGTTTTAAACCGATTTTGGCGATGTATGTCGGATAGTTGTAGACCATCGATACATTTGGTTCACTATAAGCTTCCGCCAAATTCAGTAAATCGACAGATAAAAAGTCAAAGTTCTTAGGATTTTCCGTAATATCTTTGACTGTCCCATCTGTACCGACACCATCTTTTAAAGTAATCAAGCCATAATCAGCTAAGATTGCTAGCGCACGTCCTTCATTCGATGCATCACTTGGAATCGCTACTTTGGTTCCAGAAGGGATGTCATCGACTGATTGATAATCTTTTGAATAAAAGCCGACTTTTGCATCATAGATTGGTTGGATAGCGACCAAATTCGAGCCTTTTTCTGAGTTGTATTTTTCCATAAAGGGCTTGTGTTCGGCAAAACTCGCATCTGCTTCTTTGCTCGCTACCATATCATTGTATGCGACATTGTCATTAACTTGAATCAATTGAATGTCCCAGCCATCTTTTTTCGCCACTTCTGCCGCTACTTTTACGACATCGGTCATTGGTGTTGTTTGTGATGCTACTTTAATCACTTTGTCTTCACTATCAGAACTACTGGTTGAGCTTGACTTTGACCCACATGCTGCCAAACTAACTGCCATACCTAGTGTTACAAATCCCAAAACTATTTTTTTCATCGATTCTCCTACTTTCGTTTGTCTAATTTTCTTGCTAATAGATTGCCGATTAATTGAATCAAAAATACTGTGACAATCATCCAAATAATTGCGACATACATAATGCCGTACTCATAGCGTTGATAGCCATAACGAATGGCAAAGTCACCAATCCCGCCACCACCGACGATTCCCATCACCGTCGAATAGCTTACCATACTCACTGTCGTAGTCGTAAAAGCCAGTACAAGCCCACTTCGCGCTTCGACTAATAAAAAATGCCACACATATTGCCATCCTTTTACTCCCAGTGAATCAGCCAAAAGTCGAATATCACTCGGGACATCTAGCAATACTTGTTCGACCAAGCGAGCAAAGATGGCCACCGCGACAATACTTAGTGGCACGGCTGCTGGGATTGGGCCAAATGCGAATCCTATCAACCACCGAGTAAATGGAATTAACGTCGCAACGAATAATAAATATGGAAACGACCGAATCAACGTAATCACCAAATTGATCAGCCAATACATACCCGAATGACGCTTACTTAATTGCGGATTAACCAAATATAATCCAATCCCTAATGGCAAACCACCTAGTAAACAGATTGTCAAAGAAATCCCCATCATGACACCTGTTTCTTTTAATGATGTCACAAGCTCTGGCCAATAATATTGAATGGTCTCAACTGTGGTCATTCACTCATCCTCCGTTTCACAAGCGTCAAGTACGATTCTTCGGATTCTCGTAGATTGGTCGGTTGATTCGCAATTTCTCCTAACAGATGACCATCCTCCATCACCAAGACGCGTGTGCAGACTTTCTTGACTGTCTCTAGCTCATGACTGACAAAGACGACGGTCAAATCCCGTTCACGTTGCACGTTTTGCAATAATCGGAGCATTTCTTCGGTATTGGCTTCATCTAGTGAACTGGTCGCTTCATCACATAGTAAGACGCTTGGCTTACGGACGAGTGCTCTAGCGATAGCTACACGCTGCTTTTCTCCACCCGATAAGTCTTTTGGATAGCGTTTGGCTTTGCCAGAAAGTCCCACAAATTGTAACAATTCTTCTACAAGTGTCGGTTGTTTCTCACCGACTAACTTTAAAGGCAACGCGACATTTTGCTCGACGGTCAAATTATGCAATAGATTGTATTGTTGGAAGACCATCGCTACTTCTTGTTTGACTCGTCTCAAGTCCTTATTGTTAAACTGACTGCCCACTTTGCCCATAAAAGAAATCGTTCCATCAGAAGGCTGTTCCATAAAATGCAGCAAACGCAATAAGGTACTCTTGCCCGAGCCGCTTTTGCCAACGATTCCCAAAAACTCCCCTTTCGCTATATGAAACGAAAGATCCTCAAGGGCGACTGTCTGGCCGTACTGCTTCCCCACTTTAGCTACCTTGTACATAGCGCCCTCCTAATCAAATAATAAATCCAAACACGCTTGCTTGGTGAAATGAAGTATATACTCTTCCAATCGTTGAGTAGCTAAAAATGCTTGCACCGTCTCATAGACAAAAGGTAGACCAATCATCGCCTGCTCCAACTGCTCAATTGGCAATACGCCAAAGAAGTCACCTGAAAAATGAATGCTCGTAATTTTCCCTGCTTGCGTGGCCATTTTTACATCGACGATCCCGACATTCGGTATCCGCGTACGCATGTGGCGATCAAAATCTGGTGTCTCTCCATAAATCCATTGATCGTTTGCATACTTTTCATCAAACAAGACCTGAATGGCTTGGCGATCTTCCGCTGTCAATAGCAACTGTTTATCTGAAATATCAGTAAGTTTTGTCACTTGGTACAACTCACATAATAATTGCTCGCGAAATTCTTCAGTAGTGAGTTTTTGCCATTTTGCATCGAGATACGGTCGGACATTGGTGACATTTTTACGGACTGATTGCGTCGCTTTTGACGCTATCTTTTCTTTTGCCACCGTCAGTAATTGATCGAGCACCGACACATCCACATCATACATTAGCGTCCCATGCGAATAGGTACGACCATTTTTGGTATACATCGCATTGCCTGAAAATTTTCGACCTTCGATATACAGATCATTACGCCCACCTGACGTTGCCTGTGTCGCTCCCATGCGATGCAATGCTTCTAAAATCGGCTGCGTCACACCTTGATAGTCACCAAATGTCGTCGCATTTTTTTGCGTTACAAAACTAAAACTCATATTACCTAAATCATCATAGACTGCCCCACCACCAGATGTTCGGCGTGTCAGGACAATTCGATGCTCACGTAAATAGCGAAGATTAATTTCTTCATAGACATTTTGGTTGCGACCAATTATAACACATGGCTCTTGTATATATAACAGAAGAAGAGGTTCATCCACATTGGCATGATCCATTAAATATTCTTCTGTAGCTAAATTCATTCGAATATCTTTACTTTCCATTAGATGATATCGCATACAATTCCTCCTTTCAAAATAATTTCAGGAATGAAACGACAGCTACCTGTTTCTTTTTCCATATAAAACTGTAACATTTCAAGTAATAGGCTGCAACTGTTTTTTCATAAACACATAAAAAAACCAAAAGAAGATTTACTTTACAGAAATCTTCTTTTGGCTTACCTCATGTTACTTAGACATTTGCTGTATCGTGTGACTTTTTATACCAGATAATCGCACCAACCATCAACGCAGCACCGATAGCTAAGAAAGAATAGGTTCCTGTGCCACCAGTTGAAGGAAGGACACCTTTTTTCACGTTCAAGATTTTTGTTTCATTTTCTTTTGTAATTGCGTAGGTCCCATGACCGTCTTCATTCGTGACTACAGAAAAGGCTGTCTCAGGAGTGTCAGGAAGTACATATCTGTCTCCCGTTGCCGTTTCAATTAAAGTATAATTTCCTGTCTTCAATCCTGTCACTGATAATTTACCGTCTGCCTGTGATTCAATCGTTGTTTTAGCCCCATCAGTTGTATCTGACAATACACATTCATTTGAAGCATTTAATTTAAAGGATAATAAGTTATCTGATTCATCTTTCACTTCAAACTTCACTCCTGCCAATCCAGCTTTAGAGTTTGCATCTTGTTTAATAAAGTTGTAGCCACCAGTGAAGACTTCAGGTGTTGGTGTATCAGGCTCATTTCCTTTTTTCGTATCTGTATCTACCGAAACCTTATTCACCATACCTTGATCTATAGGTACTACTGAAGTAACCATCATATTGTATTTAATAACTAATTCCTTCAGCAATGAATCACTATTGTATTTCAAGCTATCTGAAAGAAACATGACAAAAAACCTGACGCACTTCAGATAGATAATGGTTGAAAGTAGCGCTAGAAATAGATCGTTCTAAAAATTGATACAAGTCAGTCTACTCCTTTGACAGATAGTAATGGTATTACTTATTTTTTTCTTAACCATGTCAGAAAAGATAAGTAATCAACGGAAGACACAAAATCACTAATCAAAAATTGCTTTTCTTTTGGAATGTCATCCAATAAATCAGTCGTTGCGATATAGGCATTAACTGGTAATTTGCATTTATTTTCATCGTTAAATATTTTGAGAGTACTGTCTTCATTGAAATACCCAAGTAACGGAATCATTTGTTGATAAATGTAGTTTGTCCTACGGATACCAACGGAAGAATAGACGAATAAATGAACTGTCTTTTTCCTTTGAAATCCCAATAAGTCATCATCTGCTACAAAGTAAAAAACCATCTCATAACGTTTCATTAAGTCGACTCTCACAAATTTTGACGCGCGATAAATAAAATTATTAATACTGTCTGTCCTTTCTGGATAAGCAATTCGGTATTTTAGGTCAAAAAACTTCATTCTTAGTGGTAAAGTATTAACATTATAAGGGAAAAACTTAATTTGAAACCCGACACAAGTCGCTAATTTAATAATTGCCTCTCTGGTCGTATTAGACAACTGTTCTTCTGGAAAACATGCTTCTAAAACAATTCCGATTCTTTCTTTTACTTGCTCACTAACTTGACTCATTACCCTGGTGAATTGCTCAAACAACTCTGAAAGAGGTCGATAGCGATGTCCGTTCTCATCTAATTTTTGATCATAGCAATGATATAAACAATTAGTCAGGCAAACTGTTTGAAAAAAATATACTTCAAATGGGTCATTAGCATATGTATATGATGAAAAATCATAGTTCATAATTTCCTTTATCTCACGTTCCTTACCAAATGAATACAGTAATTCTTCTAGTTCATGTCTTGACCAAAAATAAGATAGCCCTATGTAAGAAAATAAAAAGCTAAACTGAAACTCGTCTTCTGCCTTTATTCGATAGCCATTTCTTACAATAATCGTCACATGAAACCTTTCTAAATCCTCTTTTAAATTAGCAATCAAGCGTGCAAAAGAGGCATCGCTTGTGTTGAGTTTTTTCTTATAAAAATACGCTGCATTACCCGGATATAAAAATAACAAACGTAGTGCTTCTATTTTTTTTGATCTTGAAATAATCTCTTCAGCTACTTTTGTGAGTGAATATGAATTATACCTATCTCCTGATTCATAGTATTCATTGTATAATTCAGTAATCTCTGCTAAATATTGGGATAGTGTGGAGTTTGAAATATTTAGTTTTTTTGTGACTACCTCTCTTGGAAATTCATCCCCGTATACATGCAAGCGCTCTGCCACTTGTAACTTTTTTCTCAAATAGCCTTCTAAAAAAAGCAACATCCTTCTGTCACCTCTATTTTAATGGTTTTTAAGATTTTTTCAGTAATATTTTCTTTTGTATATAAAATGATAACACAACGTTATCTGGACAACAATAATACTTTATATAAATAATGAAAACCAACATTAAATAACAAAATGTATAAAAAAGATTCAAAGCTAGTTCGTGAAATCTAGCTTTGAATCGTGTTTAAATCTCTTTGTTATGTGAGTAATTTCCCAAACCCTTTAAAGTCTCCTAGTGCAAGATAGCCTTTTGTGCCATCCGCTCGTGGTTGCTCGCCCCATACGTAGCCATCTGCAAAATGAATATTTTGAATCACTACTTTGGACTTCTTAGGTAAGAGCGCGATGGTATTACTAGCCACACTTGGTTTTGCTCGTAAATATATAGGATAGTCTAATTGAAATGTACGCACGGTTAATGCCCCCTTTTGCTCTGATTGTATAGGTATCGAACTTCCAAATAATCGTTCAAATGGTACACCGTTTAGACGATTGAGATCGAGTGGACCGTCATAGCCTTTCAGACGACCGTTGGATGTGTATTGATGCAACTGATAATATTTCGTGGCGGTCGGAAGTGTTCCTTCGAATGTACCGGTATTTCTTCCATACGTTGGTATCCAGATTGCATCGAAAGGATCTGTATCTAGTTGAAATTGTTGGTACAGGTGATTGGCAATATAGGCTCCTACTTTTTGGACCCCACATGCTTTAAGTGTCTGTCGATAGACTTCGCAACCTTGGCGCATATTAGCCATTGATTGTTCTTCGACATCTAGCCACCAAAAGACCGGCTGATAGGCATGTGCTCTTTGGTAAAAAGTACGTGCTTCTTCTTTCATTTCTTGAATGGAATGGCCGCGCACCCAAGCATAGACAGCACACGGAATACCCAATGCTTGAAATTGTGCTAAATGCTTTTTGTAGGCGAAATCCTCATAGTTTTTCCCGTATTGGACTCGGACAATGACCCCTTTGACTTGCTTGGCTAGTAGCGGATAGTCAATTTTGACAGGCTCTTGCCACTCTGAGATATCGATAATCATGCTTTTCCTCCTAAAAAGACTGACCACACAGTCTTCGAGTATGCTGTGTGGTCAGCCAAGTGTCTTAGAACAATGGTGTTTCGATTGTTTCGACGTATTTCGCTGAGTTGACTTGCTGATAAAGCGCAATGCCATTTCGCTCAAACAAGTTTAATGCGATTAAGTCTTCGGCTGCTTTGCGTACTTCTTCTTTCGTTAAATCTTCGGCGGCTGTTTGTGGCACCCATGAGTGTTTGCCACCTTCACTATTTAAAAAGACAATCGTTAATTTTTTCATGTTGGTTTTCTCCTTTATGGTTTATTAGTCTTGAAGCATTTGGTATTCGATTGTTTGGTATGTGCCAGCTACTTCGGCAGCGCCTTTGGTCAATGATGCCACGATACCGCTTAATGCTAACACCGCTTCATCCGGTTGATCTGCTTTGACATTACTAAATGTTTGTTTGATCGTGCTTTGTGTCTCTAAATCGGTCAATTCTACTCGAATCGTTCCTTTGTTGTGTACTTTCATGTTTTTTCCTCTTTTCATTATTTGATTGGTAAGCCGCGCGCCTTACACCTATATAAACGAAATTTTTTTTGCAAATGTCAAAAGGATTGGAAAAAAAGTTTAAATTTTTCTCGTAGAATTTGACGATAGTACGATTTCATCTGTCTGGAAAGCGGGCGTCCGCCTAATAGAGCAGTCAGCCTTTCTTGATCCTTCTCATCCAATTGTGTATAGAATTCTTGAAACGCCAATTGAATTTCTAGTTCATTCAGCGCTTCGAGCTTTGCTGGTACTTCTAGCCCTTCTTTTGCAAGATCCACTAGATTTTCGCGTTCTTTTTGTTTCCGCTGAAAATCAATGAGCGACCAATAAAGCTTCTTATAGAGATACGAAAGTGGAAAAGCCTCTTCAAATGATTGAATATCCGTATAATCGACCGCTAATAATACGAGTTGCCAGCGTGCTTCTTGCAAATAATCTTCAAAGTTGGGATGGTGACTGTGTACGCCACACCGATACGTGACTTTACGAATCAGCCCTTCATATTTTTCTACTATTACTGGTGCAATTGTCTCCTTCATCTTTTGACTCCTGTATTCGTATTCCTCGAGGTAAGACCAGTATAGAAAAATAGGAGTTTTCTTTTAGGCGTCAATTTTTATTTATTTGGATAAATTTTATGATTACGCTTTCATTTTGGCGTAAATTATGCTAAAAATGGAAATAGAATATTAAATATGTATTGTGATTTTATCAAAGGAGTGTGTGTCATTGAACCCAGCTTACCCATCATCCGAACTAACGATAGAATGCTTGATTGCGTTTGCTCACTCGTTTATCAATCATTCTGACCTTTCTTCCAGCGAACCAATACGTTCTTTACCCTTTCGGAACAATCCTTTCCTATTATCTGAAGAAATACTTGCATTGTACCCAGTTGAAATAACCTCGCAAATGTATACAATCGTGGTCTATTTTGACAAGTGGCAACTCATGTGTCGCTCACCCCTTGACGTTGTTAACGACTGGTTGCGCCAGTTTCAATTTGATTATTCGCGCTTTTGCTTATTATTTGAGGGCTTTGAAAGAATGCAAAAATATTACACCCCAGCTTCTGATTCGAATTACAGCTTAATGCCGATTGGTACCGCTAAAGACAAAAGAACAACATGGATCAATGCCCATCAAATACAAAAAATCCAAGAGTCTAAATACATCACGCGGGTACAGCTACTCAATGGTCTAAGTCTACCCACAATCAAGAAAGAACATTCCTTAAAAAAGAATATTCGTAGCGCCGTCATTACTGCCCATTTTTTAAAAGAGGCAGACTCCTTGTGGTATGGTTTTAAAAACCAACATAAATACTTGCAACCTGAAAAGCTGAATCTCTCCTGTAAATCACTTGCGAGTATCCTCGTCAATCAAGAAGACTTTCTCTTTTCATCAGAAGAAATTACGACATTGCAACAAAAAATTGTAGAACAACGACAGCAACTCTTACTAAAATGAAAGTTAATTTGCTTTTTCTTCATCTATTATTCAAAATAAAGAAACAAACAGCAAATTTAGAATAAATAACCAAAATTACATTTCAAATAGATTACAATCATAAGTCAAATGGAAAAAAAATGTTCACACTTTCTTTAATCAGTTTATAATAAGCTCAGGCTTAAGTTTATCTTAAGAAAAAAAGGGAGTGAACAATGTAAATGAATAAAAAAATTATTGCAACAGTAGCCGCGACGACTTTAGGAGGCGTTTCACTTCTTATTGAAGATCAAGTCGTAAAAGCTGACGATACAACATCAAGTAATCAGACTGCGACAACCAATACAGTGACGCACACTGTCAAAGTGGGGGATACCCTAAATAAAATCGCAGCTACTTACCAAACGACAGTCGCGAACCTTGTAAAAACAAATGGCATTTCAAATCCGAATTTAATTATTGTCGGCCAGACATTGACAGTGAGAGGCACTAGTTCTACGACAGCTACCTCTACTTCAGATTCAACTTCTACGACAGATACCACGACAACAGGTACATATACAGTAAAATCCGGTGATACAGTAGCAAAAATTGCGGCAGCATATGGTGTTTCCGTAAGTGATATTAAAAGCTGGAATAGCTTAAGTAACGTCAACTTAATTCTTGTCGGCCAAACTTTATCAGTCAAAGGTGCTACAAGTACTGCTACGACGCAACAAACAACGAAAACAACTCAAACAGCAGCAAACTCTACCACGACCGCTACTGCAACTGGTACGTACACAGTAAAATCTGGTGATACGCTATCTAAAATTGCGGCAGCATATGGTGTATCCGTAAGTGATATTAAAAGCTGGAATAGCTTAAGTAACGTCAACTTAATTCTTGTCGGCCAAACTTTATCAGTCAAAGGTGCTACAAGTACTGCTACGACGCAACAAACAACGAAAACAACTCAAACAGCAGCAAACTCTACCACGACTGCTACTGCAACTGGTACGTACACAGTAAAATCTGGTGATACACTATCTAAGATTGCGAGTCAGTTAGGGACAACTGTTGCGAACATTCAATCGTTAAATAACTTGAGCAATGTGAATGTCCTTTATGTGAATCAAACATTAAAAGTATCTGGCACTGCGTCAACTGCTACCACATCAACAAGCACCACAACGACAAGTACGGCTACTTCGACAACAACGAAAACAAGCACAACCGCTGCAACATCGACTGCCGCTGCAAAAATAACGACCTCAACAAATGGTCAAACCGTCTATACAGTTCAGTCAGGTGACACGATTGCCAAAATTGCAAACTCGTTTGGCGTATCTGTTTCACAATTGACACAATGGAATAGCTTAGCAAATAGCAATGTCATCTATGTCAATCAAAAATTAGTTGTTGCAAGTACTTCAGCTGCTACGACAACAAGCACAGCAAAAACGATCACTGCCACTGCAAGTAGTACGAATACAACCGCTTCGAACACAACAGCAAAAAGTTCAAGTTCGACAGCAACGACTTCAGCAGATAGCACGTTAAATGCACTAAATGCTTTACGCGCCTCAAAAGGCCTAAATCCAGTAAGTTGGGACGCAAGCTTAGCTGCTGCCGCAACGCAACGTGCCCAACAAATTCTAGCAAGCAATTATACGATTCCAAATGACCACTGGAGTACAGCCGGTGAAGTCTTAGCCTTTTACTATAGCACTGGAACAGATGTCATTAATGCTTGGTACACTGAGCGCAATATGATTAGTGCTACTGGTACTGGTCACCGTGATTGGGAATTGGATCCATCTACGACCAAAGTTGGTTTTGGTTATGCTGGCCAAGTCATCGTCGGTCGCTCAAATTAACTCATTCTGTCATTCCGTCCGATAGGCTCGCCTATCGGATTTTTTTGTATACAATAGGTTATGACAAGCGCGGTTAGCTCCGAGCAATAAGCTCAGAAATTCCGAAAATTACTCCTCAAATTTTTGAGAATTTTTGACTTATTGACGAGAGAGCTGCGTTTGGCATACCGTTTATCGAGGTTATAACAAACGCGCTTAGCTCTAAGCAAAAAAACCAGAAAATCCAGAAGGTTGAGAAACGCCTTCTGGATTTTCTGGTTTTTTTATAACTCTTCCTGTCTCACGGTTTTCTTCGGATAGAGCTACACAAAACTATTAGGCTCTTTTTCACCATTATTGCATCAAACCTTCTGCAATCTTTCTAAGATTCCATTCCATCATCGCATAATAGCTGTCGCCTTCTTCTCCTTTTTTCGCAATCGAATCCGTAAATAATTCAGCATAGATTGGTAATTCGGTATCTCTAGCTACCGTCTGCATTGGACGTGCATTGACACTGCTTTCGACAAATAATACAGGTACCTCACTTTGGCGTAGGGTTCGAATTAAGTCAATCAGTTGACCAGGTGTGCCTTCTTCTTCCGTATTGATTTGCCAGATTGAGGCAGAAGGAACGCCATATGCTTTTGAAAAATAGTTGAAGCTCCCTTCGCTTGTGACGATGAGTTTTTTTGACTCGGGAATGCTTGCAAACATCGACTTCGCCTGTTCATCTAATTCTTGTAACTTAGCGACATAGGTACCTAGCCTTTGTTGGTAGTAGCCCGCATTGCCTGCATCCTTATTCTGTAACTGTCTGGCAATGACTTGTGCGTAATTGATGCCATTCTCTAAATTTAACCAAGCATGCGGGTCTTCTTTTCCTTCTATCTTTTCGCCAGATAAGTAAATCACTTCAATGCCGTCACTGGCCGCAAAATAATCTCGATTTTTCACTTTATTGGCATTCGTCATTAATTTGGTGAACCATCCGTTGCCACCAGTCTCTAAGTTGATCCCGTTGTAAAAAATGACATCTGCTTTGGCCACTTTCTGCACGTCATCTGCGAGCGGCTCGTATTCATGCGGATCCTTGCCGACAGGAACTATGCTATGTAGCGCAATTTTGTCTCCACCTATCGTTGCAGTGATATCGGCCAAGATTGAATTCGTGGCGACTACTTGTAGCTTATCAGCTGACTCTTCACTTTGCTTTTGCGTACAGCCACTAATGACTAGCAAGAAAAAGACACCTATGATTCGCAGCCAATTTTTTCTCATCCTTGGACACTCCTTTTCCGCTGACGTTGCTTAGGTGAAATAAAAAAACTAATGACAAAAAAGGCAGCAGCTGTTAACACAATACTCGATCCGGCTGCGACATTAAAGCTATAGCCGATAAATAGCCCAATGACAGAAGAACAAGCTCCGATTGTCGCCGATAGCATTAGCATGATTTTCAAGCTAGTCGCATACAAATATGCCGTGGCAGCAGGCGTGATTAGCATTGCCACAATCAATATCGTACCGACACTTTGCATCGCTGTCACGGATACTAACGTGAGTAGAACCATCAGTAAATAATGGAAAAACGACACATTGATCCCCATCGCCTGCGCCATAACTGGATCAAAAGAGGTAAGCAATAATTCTTTAAAAAAGAGCACCACGAACGCCAACACAACAGCCGAGACAGCGATTGTCACCCACTTGTCGCTATCTTGAACTGCCAAAATATTACCAAATAAAATGTGGAACAAATCAGTCGAACTATTCGCCACCCCAATCAAGATGACACCGAGTGCTAAAAAAGAACTAAACGTGATACCAATCGCCGTGTCACCTTTGATGATACTATTCCCCTTAATATAGGTAATCATGATGGATGCGATGACCCCAAAGACTATCGCACCGACAAAAAAATTGATTCCAAATATATATGAAAGGGCCACTCCTGGTAAGACTGCATGCGAAATGGCATCTCCCATTAACGACATACCTCGCAAAATAATAAAACAACCGACCACACCTGAGACGACCCCGATGACAATCGCTGTAATGAGCGCATTTTGCAAGAAGTGAAATTCTAGTAAGCCTTGAAAAAAATTAGTCATACGTCCTCTCCTCCGATCATTACCATTTCGCCATATGCCCGTCTGAGATTAGCGGTCGTAAATGTCTCTGCCGTTGGACCGAATGCGACGATTTTTTTATTCATCAGTAAGACATGGTCAAAATAATCAGGTACTTTACTTAAATCATGATGGACAATCAAAATAATTTTCCCCTGCTGCTTTAGCTCATGGAGTAAATCTATAATAATTTTCTCACTGACTGAGTCAATGCCAACAAATGGTTCATCTAAAAAAATGTACTCTGCATGCTGTACGAGACAGCGCGCAATGAGCACGCGCTGAAACTGTCCACCTGACAATTCACTGATTTGCCGTTTAGCAAACTCTGCCAACCCGACCTTTGCCAATGCTTCATCGACTTGCTGCCAATGCTGTTTTTTGACTTTACGAAATAGACCGACTTTATTATATGTACCTAATGAGACACACTCTCTCACAGTAATCGGGAAGGTCGCATCGATTTGGCTTTTTTGTTCCACGTATGCCACATGCTTCCGCCCTTTTTTCGCTTCTTCTCCAGCAATCGTGACTGTCCCCTTGGAAGGTAATAGAGCTAAGGTAGCCTTCAATAGTGTGGACTTGCCCGCACCATTCGGACCAATAATTCCCATAATCATCGGCTCAGCGATTGTTAATGATACGTTTTCAATAGCTGTAGATTGCGCATCATATGCGACGGATAGATTAGTTACTTGAATCAATTTCTTCACTCCTAACTGATAAATATTCTCAATTGAGTATTTTTAGGATAACCTAAAAATACTTTCAGGTCAATAAAAAAAAGAGAAACTCATTCCTACTTTGAGTTTCTCTCTTTATTTGATTGGATAGTTACTCATCTAAGTCCTCGTAAGGTACAATCTGAAACAAAGACAATACTTGATCCAGCATCTCGTGATGCTGCGCTGTGACTACTACTTGCGCCTCAAAGCGCTCATCTTCTTCCAATACTTTGATAATTGGTGCCATTTTAATTGCCTCAGGACGTGTGCCAAATATTAACATTACTTTCTTCTTCATCGTTATAGTCCCTTTCTGCTAGTACTTCTCACTGAGTAATTACTTATCCAAAGTTAGTGTAACACAAATTTTTGACAATCTCCTATAACTAACGTTTTCGTTCGTTTCTCTTTATAAAAAGTTACATGATTGATTCATCTGTCACTTATTGACTTATACTTGTCATTATAGTGCTTTAGGCTGATTTGTGTTATAACTATAAGAACAAGAAAACGTTTATATGACAACAGAACTTATGAAAATGATAGATAAGGAGAATAGCCATGAGTGTCCTTTTACGTATGAATAGCTTCAAGCATTCTTTTTCTCCGGCTGAGTTAAAGATCTTTCAATACGTCGAAAAAAATCCAGAACAAGCCTCTCACATGACTGCAAAGCAATTGGCACAAGCAGCTAACGTCAGCGCCCCGTCCGTTGTTCGTTTTACAAAAAAAATTGGCTACACAAGTCTGACGGATTTTAAAATCCAACTCTCTTCTGAATTACAATCGAGTAAGGAGGTTCCAAGTAGCTATGCAGATGTCCAGCCTAATGAATCCTTCCAATCAATTAAAGAAAAAATTACCACCAATGCTCAAATCAGCTTAAATGAGACGGCCTCGATTTTAAATGAAGATACCTTCGAGAAGGCAATTGCACTATTAAAGCAAGCTCCTGCTATTTTGACATTTGGAGTAGGGGCTTCGGCTCTGACAGCTCAAGATATTGTGCACAAATGGTCTCGTATCGGTCAATTTGTCTTTCATGAACGAGACATTCATTTGTTTTTACCGCAAGTGATTAACGCACCAGCTCATAGCTTACTCTGGCTAATTTCAAATTCAGGAAAAACGCCCGAATTGCTTTATCTAGCTGAGATTGCTCAAAAAAGACAGCTACCTATTCTCACCTTGACCCAACTGGGAAATAATCCCTTGCATGAGCTAGCCACTGTCGGCCTACAAACAGCCCGTCCCATGGAAGCCGAAAATAGAAGCGCTGCTACCAATTCTATTTTGTCCCAGTTTTTGACAGTGGATACTTTATTTTATTTATATATCAGTCAAAATCAGCAATACACCAAGCAAATCAGCGAAAGCAAACAGACAATGGAAGACTACAAAAAACATTAAAAAGGGGGTATGACGAACTGGCGTCATACTCCCTTTTAATGAATACGTTGTAGTTCACAAGCCGATTTATCCGCTTGTGAACTACAGTTATTACAAACTAATTTTCAATAATTCTTCGTTTGGCGATACTTCTTTTGAATGAACTGAACTGATTGTTTTTATTGATTCCATATTGGTTACAATCACTAACATTTCATTTGCTTTATTTGCTTCTTTAAGAGCTGTCAAATTAACAGTAGCGACCAATGTCTCAGGCGTCACCTTGTCGCCTTCCTTCACTCGAATCGTAAATGGTTCACCATTAAGTTTTACAGTATCGACACCCATATGAAGCATTACCTCTACGCCTTTATCGGATAGAAATCCAATCGCATGTTTCGTTGGGAAGATCGACGCAACTGTACCAAATACAGGGGCATAAATGTCACCTGATGTCGCTACGATAAAGTAGCCGTCGCCCATCATTTTTTGTGAGAATACTGGATCAATCGACTCAGTTAAATCCTTTGCTTGACCGGATGTAACAGCATATAACGATTCTTCAGCATTCGTCTTTAGTGGTGTCGCAGGTACAGGGCTTTCAGATGCAGCTGCATTTGTATTTTGAATCGCAGCTAGTCGATCTTTAGGAATACCAAAGAAATAGGTAAAGATAAATCCTCCTAGATAAGCAGCAAGTAGCCCTAGGACATAGCCCCACCATTTGTGATTAGCAATTAGAAAAATTAACGGTACGCCAGAAGGTCCGATTGCAATCGCTCCAACACCACCAATTAACCCAATAACCGCACCGCCAATTCCGCCACCGATACAAGCAGTGATAAATGGTTTTCCTAAAGGCAGCGTTACCCCGTATATTAACGGCTCACCAATACCCAATATCCCAACCGGTAAAGCTCCTTTAATCATATCGCTTAATTCTTTGTCCTTGCGCAAGCGAACCCATAAAGCAATTGCAGCACCGACTTGTCCGCCACCAGCCATCGCTAGGATAGGTAATAATAGCGTACTTCCTGTTTCCGTAATCATTTGTACATGAATTGGCGTTAGTATTTGGTGCAATCCAAGCATGACCATTGGCAAGAATAGTGCTCCTAAAACAAAGCCAGAAAATGCCCCACCGACATTTAATACCCAGTTAATACCACCGACCATATTATCAGAAATAAATCCTGCTAATGGCATAATAAAGTAGATTTCCGCTAATCCAATAAGCAATATACTGATCGTCGGTGTCACAATAATATCAATCGAATCCGGCACCACGTGATGAAGTCGTTTTTCAAGCTGAGCCAAAAACCATACAGCGAAGATAACACCTAAAATTCCACCTTGGTTAGCTGACAATGCTTCGCCCGTAAACAAATTCTTGATTGGCTGATCTGGATTCATACCTGTCAGTAGTATGACAGCTCCAATAATTCCGCCAACTGTTGGCGTAGCTCCAAATACTTGAGCAGCATTTACACCTGTATAGATTGCTAAATATGAAAACATCCCATTTTTGATAATACTTAAAACCATTATTAACTGATTCCAAGTATCACCATCTAAGTAACCAGCCGTCACCATATTGGTCATTACTGCCACAACGCCAGCAATTAACCCTGACCCAACAAAGGCTGGAATCATTGGAACAAAGATATTCGAAATATCCTTTAAGAATCGTTTCATTGGTGTTGATTTTTGTTTTGCTTTTTGGGCGGCTTTATTTTGTGCAGCTAAAGCTTCGACTTTTTCTTTACCATGCTGCTCATGAACAGGTATCGTATCTCCTAAATTCACACCAGCCATCGACACCATCTCTTGTGCAACTTTGTTGACCTTTCCTGGTCCGACAATCACTTGCAATTGCTCATCATCCACGACACCTAAAACCCCAGGAATCGCTTTTAGCTTCTCTTTGTTTACTTTGGTATCATCACGTACCGACATGCGGACACGTGTCATACAGTGGACCACACTTTCTACATTATCCATGCCACCTGCACCATCAAAAATCTCTGCCGCAATCTTTTTTATATCTGTCTTTTCAGTCATTTTATTTCCTCCTAACTTTAGTTGGTTTTTCGTATAAAGCCATCTGCTGTCTGCAGTTTTTCAAGTGCTTTTTTTCTACTGGAACCAGTCAAAATCATAACAATGGCTACTTTTACATTATGATCAGCTCTTTCGTAGAATTCTTCGGCTATCTCGTATGATGCTTCAGTGGCTGACATAATGATGCGCTTCGCTCTCTCTACAAGTTTTTGGTTCGTTGGTTGAACATCTACCATCAAATTCCCATATACCTTACCAATACCAATCATACTAATCGTTGAAATCATATTCAAAATCAATTTTTGAGCGGTTCCTGCTTTTAGTCTTGTCGACCCTGTCAAAAACTCTGGACCACAATCAACTTCAATCGCCAACTGCGCTTCTTTTGAAATCAATGCTTCCTTATTACAAGATAAAGAACAAGTTACTGCCCCCACGTCTTGCGCATACCGCAACCCACCAATCACATATGGCGTACGGCCACTAGCCGCAATGCCAATTACAACATCATTTTTGGTCAATTTAATTTGTCGTAACTCTTCCTCTGCTAAATCCAATGAATCTTCTGCACCTTCCACAGCTGTCAACATCGCTTTTTGCCCGCCAGCGATAAGTCCTACAACCATGGTTGGTTCGACACCAAAAGTCGGCACACATTCCGCTGCATCAAGTACCCCTAGTCGTCCACTAGTTCCTGCACCTATATAAATCAACCGACCACCTTTACGAAATGCTTCAATCACTTTCTCGATTACTTTTTCAATTGATGGTAACTCTTCTCCTACTGCTTTAGCTACTTGCGCATCTTCTTCATTCATTAGTCGACACGCTTCACGAATAGATAATTCATCTAAATGCAAAGTCTGAGGATTTTGACGTTCAGTCGTCAAATTTTCAATAGATACTTTTTGACTCATTGTTTCACTTCCTCTTCTATAAGTTCAAATTCTATATTAGCACCAATAAAAGGTAGTAATGATAAATCTTTTTGCACAATATTTCCTATAACATTGACACGAGAATCCATTGGTAAATCAACCTTGCATAATTGTAGTTCTCCCATGTATCTGCCATAAAAATAATTATCAATTGTAATACTACCTAGTTTTCTTTCAAGAGATTGCAATGGGAGCACACGATTCGTCACACGGCCCCGAGCTTCTCTACTACGAACCACATCCCGGGCTACATCTGGTCGATTATGATGAACGTTTAAAACAATATCTCGATATATTTCCTTGATATTTTCACAAAATACAAGAAGTCGCTTGTTTTTCACCCAAGCTTGAAATTGACTTTGGCTTCTCTTAGATAAGGACGGGTCTCCTATATAGACAAAATCTACTCCAAGTTGTTGCAAATCTAATGCAGCTGCTAATGGTAATCGATGACGATGTTCCTCTAATGTCGGTAAACCTACTTTCAAAGGGCCTCTTTTCTCATCATCACCGGAAATAAATGCTTGAACTTTTAAGCCGTTATCTTTAAGCCATTGGTTTTTTCGTGCAAACCATTCACGCTCTAGTCCGGTTTCGGGTCGTGGATAATAGTTATGCCATGCTGAAAGATTAGAAAAATTTGCGGCAAACTCATGTAGCTGCTTGATTTCTTCTTCAGTAATTGTACTCGCATTCAACCCTATTTGAAGTTGGTGGGAAAATTCAGCGACCATTTCCATAGAGAAGCCGTCGTCCATCCGCAAGCCAGTAATTCCCATTGCCAACAATTCCATGATTGGATTCTTATTAAAACCAGCTTTTGCTAAGACTCCTGATGAAACGTCTACCATCAAAGTGAAGTGATATTTACGAGCAAGTACGCCTAGATCAGCCAATCTTTGCCGATATTTTGAAGCATCCTCTTCTGGAATATGTAAAGATGTAAAAATACCGGAAAATCCTACTTCTCTCATACTACTTAAGTACGAATCACAAAATTGGTCTACATCATCATTTAGATAAAAAGAAAAACCATACAATGAATTCTCGACTCCTTTCTCTATTTGGTATACATTAAATCTTATACCTATACTATAGCACCACCTATTTCCGTAAACAACAAAATTTCACTAACAAAATTACAAAAGAGAAACGAAATTTCATTATTTCTTCGTTTATTTTGTAATCGCTTCTATCAAATGGTAAATTTTCCAACAAAAAAAGCTTTCCTAGAGCAAAAACTCTAAGAAAGCTTATTTTTTGTTTTTGGTAGCGTAAAGATTCTCCACACAAATAAATACCCAATCGTACAGCCGATAAAATTAAGGAGAATGTCACTAATGGCAAATGTCCCGACATAAAAAACATATTGAATGGTTTCAATTCCTAAAATCGTCAGTAAAGATAAGACAATAAATTCCCACGGCTTGGCCTTCATTCCATAAAGCCCTCCTAATGGCAAAAAGTAAATGACATTTAAGAATGCTTCCATTAAAATTCGCTTGTTCCATATTAGAAAGTCAAACGGATCAAAAGAATACGAATGGTAACGTTGTGCCTTAGCAAAGAGAACAATAAATAATAAAAATAAGTAGACCGTATAAACCAAGTATACATAGATTGTCGAAAACTTCCCGTATTGCCATTGGAGAAAGAAAAACCAAATACTAAAGAACAAAAAGACCATTAATGTTACTTCCGTATAGGCAAATCGTTCAATCATCCGAGCCAAGCGCGAATAGTTCATTAGCGTAGGTAAAGCTAAATAGTGAATCAATCCCACCGCTATTATAAGTGAGAAGAGAAAAAAGAAGAGCTGCTTGATCAATTGTTTCATATAGATCACCTTCATTAAGAGTATATTTATTCTACCTTACACTAATCGCCGTGCGAAGAACAACCTTCACGTTTTACCTATTCTTAAAAAAGGTTGTGACAAAAGCGTTTAGATCCGAGCAATACGCTCGGAAATCCCTAAAATTGTTCCTCAAAATTTTGGGGACTTTTCGACGTATTGACGAGAGATCTGCTTTTGAACACCGTTTATGAGGTCGTGACAAAAGCGTTCTGACCCGAGCAATACGCTCGGAAATTCCTAAAATTGTTTTTCAAATTTTTGGGACTTTTCGACGTATTGACGAGAGATCTGCTTTTGAACACCGTTTATGAGGTCGTGACAAAAGCGTTTAGATCCGAGCAATACGCTCGGAAATCCCTAAAAATTGTTTTTCAAATTTTTGGGACTTTTCGACGTATTGACGAGAGATCTGCTTTTGAACACCGTTTAGTCACGTTTAAGGGAGTGTGACTTTCTGTCACACTCCCCTCTACTTATTTTTTCCAAACATCCTCGTAATCAGGTGTACGTTCAAATTCTTTTTTGGCGTAGGAACAAACTGGAATAATTTTTTTATCATTGCGGCGCGCATAGGCAACTACTTCTGCGACTAATTTCCCTGCTAATCCTTGACCTCGATAAGTGCCATCGACACCCGTATGCTCAACGATCAATCCGTCACCACCGTCTGTACTCCAAGTAATTTCGCCAATTTCTTTGCCTTCATCCAAAAGGACAATGCGACTTTTTTCTTCTTTAAATTCCATTTAAATTTCCTCCTTTTAAGTAATTAGAACGACTAACTATCAAAATAATAATAAATCAAAGATCCATTTTTGTCCGCTATTTATTCTCGCTCTTCAAGAGTGAAATTTTCGCTCAATTCTTGAATGATTGGTTGCCAGGATCGTACATAGTGGTATGCCTTTTTTTGAATCCCGTTTTTTGAATGACTATCACTAGGCAAGTGATTTAATTGTTTCAATAATTGCAGGCGACTTTTTAAATCATCCTCATCTAACTTACTAAATGTTTGAAATAAAGCCACTTGTTTTTCTAGCAGTGGCGTATAGGCCAAATCCATCAAACACTGACGTAAAAATTGATTCAACGTAGGATTTTCTTCATAATTAAATGAGTTGCGCTTTAATAAAGTATACCACCAGGACAAATGACTTGCCTGAATAGCTGGCTCTAGCAGTGGCTTTACTCGAATTTGACTGTTATTTGTTAGTAGAATGCGCTGTGGAAGGTAGACAATTTGAGGTAAGGATCCCAAGTTCTTCACTCGTTGCCACTGATCAATCGTTACTACAACAGCAATATTAGCGTGTAAGATAGCTAATTCATTGATACATTTCCACCAGACAACTTGATCTGGTAGCGACAAATGATCAAAATCATCAAGGAGGATAACATACTTATTCATAGGATTGGCACCACTGACTTGCGCTAAATACGTGCTCACCCATTCATCAAGATTGGTATGGTTCATTCCAGAGTTCACCAATTGATTATCCTCCAAAAGAGCCTTCCCCATAGTAAGTCCTTGGATACTAGCCGCAAGTATTGCGCTCACATCTTTTTTATTACTTATTCCATCTAACTCACTAAATGAAACAATCGCCGAAAATGCAAGGTCTGGTGCAAGTATTGGACCAGTCTTTCGAATCGAGGCCAAAAATGAACTTCTCCCCGAACCTGTCTTTCCTTCAATGAATAAGATCGTCGGACAATCTTTTACTTCTTTTTTCCCAAAACGTTTTAACCAACTTTTCCATGCGTATGCTTGCTGACTATAGATGCCTTTTGACTCCAAATTCGTTTGAAGTATCTGGTCATATGGCTGTTCACATATTGACCAATCGACAGCAATATCTCCAAACAATTTCACCCTAACAAACCTCCTTCATTTTAATTATATTAGTTATTTATTCCCCAAAAAAATTATACTAAAAAAACAACTGCCTGCAAAGAGGCAGCTGTTCCTTAATCCAGTGTTTTGGCCAGGTTTTTCAGATACGCCTTTAAGCCATTTTTGGTATCTGGATGTCGCAAACCAAATTCGATATTGGCCTCTAACATCCCCAATTTGTCCCCCACATCATAACGTTTACCTTTAAACTCATGAGCGAACACCCGTTGAATTTTGTTTAGCTGATCGATTGCATCAGTTAATTGGATTTCTCCACCAGCGCCAGGTTGTTGATTTTCTAAGATTTCAAAAATTTCTGGCCGTAACAAATAGCGACCGATAATTGCTAAATCACTAGGCGCTTGGGCAGGTTTTGGCTTCTCTACAAAGCGTTTTACACTATATAGACCGTTACGGACTTCAGCCTCAGGATCGATAATGCCGTATTTGCCTGTTTCTTTATGCGGTACTTTCATCACTGCTAAAGTCGAGGCCGTTGTTTGATCATAGCTATCTATTAATTGCTTGGTTAAAGGGACCTTGTCTTCCATAATATCATCGCCTAACATAACGACAAAAGGTTCCTCACCTACAAAGGCTTTGGCTTGCAAGACCGCATGTCCCAGTCCCAGCGGATGTTTTTGACGGATAAAATGCAAATTAATTCCGGTCGTTTCTTCTACTACCTTTAATAACTCAGTTTTGCCTTTTGATGCTAAGTTTTGTTCCAATTCGAAATTTGAATCAAAGTGGTCTTCGATTGGTCGTTTGCCCTTTCCTGTGACAATCAAAATATCTTCAATACCAGATGCTAATGCTTCTTCTACAATAAATTGAATCGTTGGCTTGTCCACAATGGGCAACATTTCTTTCGCAATTGCTTTGGTTGCAGGCAAAAATCGAGTTCCTAAGCCTGCCGCAGGAATCACTGCTTTTCTTACGACTGTCATATACTCTCTCCTCTATTAAAAAGTTATTTTAAATAACAAAACAAACGTTACACATATAGATTATACCATGATTTTTGAATTGCGGAAAAAATTACAATTAACCCAACAAGACCTTGCAGATCAGACTGAGATCAATCGTGCCCTTATTTCGAGAATTGAAAAAGAAACCTTTGTCCCCTCAATTCCACAGTTAGAAAAACTAGGTCAAGTCCTCTCCTTTAAACCAGAGAGCGTCTTTCTAGCCTACAGCGATGATGTTATCAAAAGCCCCGCTCCGCTAAATATCGCTGTTGCCGGTACTGGTTACGTTGGCCTTTCTGTCGCAGTCCTATTGGCTCAACACAACCATGTCACAGCGGTCGATATCATCCAAGAAAAAGTCGATTTGATTAACCAAAAAAAATCACCTATTCAAGATGATTACTTGGAAGAATATTTAGCAGACAAAGAGTTAGACTTAACTGCGACACTCGATGCTGAATCAGCCTATAAAAACGCAGACTACGTAGTGAATGCAGCCCCTACCAATTACGATAGCCAACGCAACTTTTTCGATACTTCAGCGGTCGAAACGGTGATTGAGCTAGTTCTAAAAACAAACCCAGATGCCTTTATGGTCATTAAATCAACGATTCCTGTTGGCTACACGGAGTCTGTTCGTCAAAAATACCAAACGAATCGAATTCTATTTAGCCCAGAATTTTTACGTGAATCTAAAGCACTATATGACAATCTTTACCCAAGTCGCATCATCGTCTCGACTGACCCAAGCAATCATGACATCCAAGTTGCAGCAGAAAATTTTGCCGCGCTCTTGCAACAAGGTGCGATTAAGCAAGCCATTCCGACACTACTCATCGGTTGTACGGAAGCCGAGGCTGTGAAATTATTTGCCAACACTTATTTGGCTTTACGCGTATCTTACTTCAACGAACTAGATACCTATGCCGAAATGAAAGACTTAAATACGCAAGATATTATTGATGGAGTTTGCCTAGACCCACGTATCGGAACACACTACAACAATCCATCCTTTGGCTATGGCGGTTATTGCTTACCAAAAGATACGAAGCAATTATTGGCAAACTATGACGATGTGCCACAAACAATGATTACTGCGATTGTTGAAAGCAATCGCACCCGTAAAGACTTTATTGCCGACCGTGTCTTGAATCAAGCAAACTACTATCGCTACGACGAAGAAAACACCTACGATACAAACGTCGAAAAACACGTGGTAATCGGTGTCTATCGCCTAACCATGAAGTCCAACTCTGATAACTTCCGTCAAAGCAGCATCCAAGGAATCATGAAACGAATCAAAGCCAAAGGTGCGACGGTGATTATCTATGAACCAACATTACCAGACGGCTCTACTTTCTTTGGTAGCCTTGTTGTAAATGACCTAGCTAAATTCAAAGAGCAAACCCAATGCATCATCGCCAATCGTTTTGACCAAGCACTAAATGATGTGAAAGACAAAGTCTACACCCGTGACTTGTTCCAAAGAGATTAAAAAAGAGACTGATACAGAATAATTCAGCAAAAAGCCAGAAAATCCGTAAGTTATTCTCAAACTTTTGGATTTTCTGGCTTTTAGTAGCTAATTTTAAATCACTAATTTCTTGAGCACATAATTAGTCATAGTCAAAGACTCGTTTGACCCAACCTTTTACGCGTTCACTGGTCCTTCTTTTGCAATTTGTTGTTCTTGCGCCATCGCAGCTTGTCCTAAAATATTCAAGTAATTCCATGGACGATCGTATACTGGTTGGAAGAAGAAGTCTGTCAAAGCTAAGTCTTCAATCGTCATTTTCGCTTGAATAAAGACAGACAATGTATTCGCTGAAGCGGTACAGTCATATTTAGACATAATTTGTCCACCAACGATGCGATGTGTCCCCACTTCATAAACGAGCTTCATGTATAGTTTTTCATTCGTAGGCATAAACTCTGGACGGTAGAAATCTTCTACGTAAACGGAACGTGTCTCTAATCCGAAGAATCCCGCTGATGCATCATTGACACCTGTCGAACCAATATTGTAGCCAAACAAATGCAAGCCTGATGTCGATTGGGTTCCACGGTAGCTTAATGTTTCACCGGCAATATTTTTTCCGACAAGCATGCCCATCCGTACTGCATTTGTCGCTAATGGGATATAGGCATGTCCACCATTTGGATTGTAATTCACCGCACAGCTATCACCAGCAGCAAAGACATCTGGCGCACTTGTTCGCATATAATTATCCACTAAAATAGCACCATTTGGCAGCATGTCGACTTGATCTTTCACCAATTCAGTATTTGGTCGGAAGCCAACACACATAATTACCATGTCCGCTTCATATTCACCAGCTGAAGTGACTACTTTCGATACTTTGCCGTCTTCACCATAGAAGCCTTTTACCATTTCATTCAAATGAACATTGACGCCATGACTGACAAGTTCATCTGTCAAAATATCAGTAAACTCTGGATCAAGATACTTATTCAAGATGCGATCTAAGCCATCTAATAAGGTCACTTCACGACCTTCATTAGCAAATGCTTCGACTAGCTCAATCCCGATGTAGCCGCCACCCACGACAACAATTCTCTTTTTGTCATCTTTCTTTTTAAAAATTTCTTGGGCTTGATTGTAGTTTTTACATAATTGAACATTCTCTAAATCCAACCCATCAATCGGCGGAATAATTGGCCATGAGCCAGTAGTTATTACTAATTTATCATAAGATTCTGTATGACTTTCATCCGTCTTTAAATTACGAACGGTGATTTCTTTCTTGGCAATATTGACATCTGTCACATCATGCTCCATATGAACATCCGCACCCATTGCTGTCAATTCTTGTGGATTCGAATAAAATAGCCCTTCTGGATCCTTCACAACACCGCCGACATATAATGCAATCCCACAAGAAAGGAACGACACATTGTCATTTCTTTCGTATACTTTTACTTCTGCTTCCGGATGGTCACTCAAGATAGTCTTGACTGCCGAAGTCCCAGCATGTGTGCATCCAATCACGATAACTTTCATAAAATCCTCCTCAATCATCTTTATGGTTTTGGGGTATTTCCTAACAGATTACCCATCTGTTGTATTCAGTATAACATTAATATATCAACGTTTGCAAAGGTTTACAATTCGTGTAATACTACACGATAAAAGTGAATTTCATCACAAAAAAGAATCCTATAACCACCTTGTTATCACCTGATTATTAAGAGATACGTGAGTCTTTCACAATCGTTGTTTCATATTTCACAAATGAAATAGCCAATTATTACCTGTTTACCTGTTTAAACATTTGTTGGATATAACAATTTTGTTCGTCTTTTTTTAGCTAAATGCATCAAAAAAAAAATTCCTACACGCTATACTGAATTTAGAAAATAAATGGAGTGTGAATGAGATGTTTAAAAAAATCATGGTTGCTTTTTTCGCAGTAATCTTACTTGCCTTTGGTGGCTATAAATTAATAGAAGCATACTTTTTCAGTGGCGAAGACTATTATGTTCAAGTAACGACGGATGGAAAAAAAGAAGTCTTTTCAGCATCAGGAACCTCATTAGTCGATTACCAGTACTCGTTTACTGGCTATAATGATGAAGGATCAGCTAAGAAATTGTCCTTTTCAACAGTCCAAGAGCAACCACTACGTAAGATGGCCTATTTAAAAGTAACCTATAATGATAAAAAAGGGGTGACGTCCTATCAAGAAGTCAAAGCCAGCGCCCTACCTGAAAAAGCAAAAGAAAAATTAGTGGATTAGCAAACTACGAAAAAATAGAGTGTGACAGATTTTTGTCACACTCTATTTTTATCTCCCACTCAATTCAACAATTTTCACCAGTGTTTCACTGACTTTTAGCATTGCTTCTTCGGTGACGAACTCATATTGTCCATGGAAGTTTTCGCCACCTGTAAAAATATTTGGTGTCGGAATTCCCATATACGATATCTTAGATCCATCTGTTCCCCCACGAAATGGAGAGACAATCGGTTCTAAGCCTACCGCTCGAATCGCTTCTAGAGCGACGTCGACTGCTCGTGGGTCTTTATCGATAATGTCGCGCATATTGTAATATTGGTCATGCATGGTTATCGCAATCCTTGGGCGATCTAGGGTGGCATTGATTTCTTCTACTATTGTATACAAGGCTTGCTTGCGCGCTTCGAACAACTCATGGTCATGATCACGAATAATATAAGTCATTTCTGCTTGACCAATTGACCCATTCAAGTGATTAAGTAAGTAAAATCCTTCTCGTTCTCTCGTGCGTTCAGGTACATCTTCAGCTGGTAATTTTTGCTCAATTGCATTAGCAATCTTCAATGCATTTACTAAACGACCGTACGCAGTCCCTGGATGAACACTCGTGCCTTCGATTGTAAGCTTGGCTTCAGCTGCATTGAATGTCTCATATTCAAAATGCCCCAAGCGACCACTATCAATCGTATAGGCATAGGCGACCGGAAAATTAGCCGCATCAAACAAATCTGCCCCACGGCCAATCTCTTCATCCGGACCAAATGCGACCCAGACATCCCCTCGTTGTTCTTTTGGCCATTGCTTGATTTGTTCCAACATATGAAATATTTCAACAATGCCTGCTTTATCGTCCACACCCAATAGCGTTGTACCGTCTGTCGTAATGAGTGTCTGACCGACATAGTCTGTTAAATTAGGAAATTCAGCGACGGTCATCACGATGTCTTTCTCTTTGTTTAGTACAACATCTTGGCCGTCGTAATTTTCGTGTACTTGTGGTTGGATGTGCTCACTGGCAAAGTCTGCCGTATCCAGATGAGTGATAAATCCGACTGCAGTTTTTTCAGGATTTCCTTTTAAAACTGCGGTCACAAAGCCATTTTCCCGATTGTGCGTAATCGATTCAACACCAAATTCGGGCAATTCCTCCGCTAATAGTTCTGCAAAGGAAATTTGACCTCTCGTCGTTGGTACGGTATGTGAAGATGCATCAGAGCGTGTATTTAATTTGGCATACCGGATAAATCGTTTCGTTATTGAATGAACCATTGTTTCGCTTCCTTTCACCTGTTCGGATATCCTTATTCTATATAAGCTCCACGCAAATTGAAATAGTCTCCATACAAATGGTAGGCAATTCCTTTAATTTTCGGATTGATTAAATAATTAGAGGCGCTTTGGTATAGAGGTACTTGCGCGGCATCTTGCGTTAAGAGAATTTCTTCAGCTTGTTTGTAATCTGCAAACTGTTGGTTCGGGTCATTGGCATCTCTGGTCCGTGCTTTTTCAACTAGAGTCGTATACTCAGCATTATCATAGGCGCCATAATTATATGCTGATCCTGTTTTATATAAATTAAAATACGAATCCAAATCGCTGCTACCAGCAATCCCACCAGAAAGGGACAACTCATAGTTCTTATCTCGACGTGATTGGTTCAAATTATTTTTGGGTTGTGGCGTAATGGTAATGGTTAGACCTGATAAATGTTCTTGCAATTGCGCTTGGATGAATTCAGAAATTTTCTTGCCATTATCATCATCAGATACCAAAAAATCATTTGAAAAATAGCAATACAACATGGCAACAATCATAATCATGGCTCCAAGACGCCAGTCGATACCAAATACTAAACTCATACCTGCACCCGTACCTGAAATATTTCCAATTGTAAAGAAAATACATGATAAGAATGTGGTGATACCCACTATCCGTGCCGCCCATTTTCCATAATAGTGGCGTATTGCTGCAATAGTTGGCATATTCGTCATTACTGAAATACGATACGTTGTCATCATAAAAGCAATTCCCATAAATCCAATTGGAATTAATAACCAGAGCATTTTATATCCATAATCTGAACCTAACATTGCAGCTGTAGTAATCGATCCAGGACCCAAGACAATCCCTGTCAAAATAATACTAGGGCCGATTTTTTTTAATAAATCCTTTAAAGGTACTTTTTCAACCGTGTGTTTTGTAACAACACATGGCTCAACTTGTTCAATTTTTTGACTTTCCATGATTAATTGGCACCTCTGTTCTTTTATTTTCAAATCATTTTTGCCGATTAGAATCGGCAATCCCCTAATACAATCGTATATTTTTCAATTTTCGATACTTTTTTACAGCAAAATTGAAAGAACCTAGACGAGAAATACATTCTTTTTTTTAAAAAAAAAGAAAGCGTTTTCCATCCCTGATTTAGTTATATCATTGTTCCATCTGCTTCTCAACAAAACAACCAATTCCTGCAATAATTTGCGGATAATCAGAAATAAACAGTTTATCTGCAATTTTAGGTAGTATTTTCCTTCTGCTGATTTTTTGTCTCTATCGATTCCTAAAACAATGCGGCAAAAAAAGAGTACTTAACGCAATAGTTCTAACATGGTAAGAGATCGCCGATTGTAAAATTAAGTTAGACAAATAAAAAAGTCATCTGTGCTACACTCAAGATAGTTCCGCCTAAAGAATTATAAGGAGTGAGTACAAATGACCTACACCCATCTTACACCAGATGAACTTGTTATGATAGAGGCTTATGCGAAAGCCCATCAATCAGTTACGAAAACAGCTCAGATGTTGAAACGTTCAAGACAAACAATCTATACTGTTTACGCTTATTTGAAGGATGGACATACTGCATTGGAATACTACCAAAATTACAAGAAAAACAAGGCAAAATGTGGGAGGCGTTCCATCGTTTTACCAGCAGAACAGGTAGGATACATTCGAAAAAAAGTTGTTCAAGGGTGGACTCCGGATGTGATTATTGGTCGAGGGGAGTTTCCTATTGGGTGTTCTGTCCGTACCCTTTATAGAATGTTTAAAATGGGTATATTTGATTGTTCTGATTTACCGATGAAAGGGAAGCGAAAACCCAATGGACATCAAGAAAAGCGCGGTAAACACGCATTTAGACGCTCCATTCATGAACGTTCGAATGACTATACTTCTTTTGAAGAAGAGTTTGGTCACCTTGAAGGTGACACTATCGTAGGACAAAAACATAAAAGTGCCGTTATTACCTTAGTTGAACAAAGGAAATGCCGAAGCATTTCCTAAAGTGTGATTTGATCAAAACAACACCATTTGACAAAGAGCCTAAGAGATCAAGCTACCATGTTAGAGTCATTGCGAAGTACTCTTATATAGTTCTATTATTTGCAGATTCTATACAAAGAATCTTAAGAAAAATCTATTTTGACACTAACTTCTTGGACGGGCACATCGTAAAATGGATCTTCACGTCGACCCAAGAAATCTCGACCTTGTTTAGGAAACATGGCATAAAGTAAAACATCTTCCTCTGATTTAGCATAATCTTTGATTTCTTCTCTTAATACGTTAAGTTCAGGCTTCAAGAGATCAGCCGGACGACAAGTAATGACTTCATCATTGCCAATTATTTTTTCTCGAATCTCATCAGAAATCGGTGCTGGTGACTGCCCATATTGACCTCTGACATAGTCTTTGATTTCATTTGGGATTAGTTTGTAGCGCTCACCCGATATAACGTTCATTAACGCTTGTGTCCCTACCATTTGTGATAAAGGTGTCACTAATGGAGGATAGCCTAAATCGGCACGAACTTTAGGTACTTCAGCTAATACTTCGTCATATTTGTCTTGCATTCCTTGTTCTGTCAATTGACTAAGTAAATTGGACAACATACCACCAGGAACTTGATAAATTAATGTTTTTGGTTCGATATCTTTTACTTTAGGATTCAAGATTCCTTCATTACGGAACCGATCACGAATTGGATTAAAGTATTCAGCAATTTGACTAAGTTTTGATAAATCCAAACCTGTATCAAATCCTAATCCTTCAAGTGCAATCGAGACTGATTCAGTCGCAGGTTGACTTGTTCCACCAGCAAAGGAAGAAATGGCGGTATCGATAATATCTGCTCCAGCTTCAGCCACCTTCAAATAAGTCATTTCAGAAATGCCACTAGTCGCATGGGTGTGTACTTCTAGAGGTAGTGAAATGGCGTCTTTGATCCGACTTACTAGCTCAAAGCCTGTTTCTGGAGTCAATACGCCAGCCATATCCTTAATACAAATCGAATCCGCACCAGTCTGTTCCATTTCTTTCGCTAAATGAACAAAATAGTCTACGGTATGAATCGAACTTGTTGTGTAAGAGATTGCTGTTTGACAATGACCTCCAGCTTCTTTAGCTGTTGTAATAGCTGTTTGTAAGTTACGAGTATCATTTAAGGCATCGAAAACGCGAATAATGTCAATCCCGTTCTGAATGGATTTTTCGACGAATTCTTTGACCACATCATCTGCATAATGACGATAACCCAATAAATTTTGACCACGCAACAACATTTGTAGCTTCGTATTCTTTACTTCTTTGCGAATGCTTCGAAGTCTTTCCCAAGGGTCCTCATCTAAAAATCGTACGCAAGAATCAAATGTGGCGCCTCCCCACATTTCCAGCGAATAAAAACCTGCTTCATCCAGTGTTCGAATGATAGGTAACATATCAGAGGTTGGCATACGTGTTGCAATTAAGCTTTGTTGTCCATCACGTAGCACAGTTTCCATAAAGCGAATTTTTTTGTTCATCCTTGCACTCCCCTCCATTTTGAATAATTTGACTAATTTTTTCTTGCATTTCAACAATAGAATGAACTCTTGCACGTCCGCATTCTTTCGCATCTTTCCGACAAACTAAGCATCGCCGTTTACGCAAGTCTAAGTCAGCTCTACTAATTGCCGCAATGGTTCCACCTTGAAGCCAATGAACATCTAAATCCACCAAGCGACCGTACGGATGTGTCTCTTCTATCGACACCATTCGCTTCTTCAATTCGACCGAATCGAGTGAGCAAGTAAAATAATACTCTGGACCGGTTTTTTTCGAATAAAAAGAGAGCTCTTTCCCTTTACTATTACTGACTTGTTGTTTCACTTGTTCAATAATTTTAGAGAAAACATCTACCAAAATTGGTGAACTTTTTATTGGACCAGGAATATTCATCGTCGCGCAAATCAAGCGTTCATCCTTGTTTGAAAGCATCTTTTTTTGTGTAGCCAGGCGCTCTTCACGAGCATCTAGCATCTCGATTAGAGTGACTGGCTCGCCATCAAAAATGGTATTATACATTTCTAACTACATCAATCAAGCTACCATCACGGTATTCAATTAACGCAACGACTTTATCACCATATTGAATTGGATCTGGCGTACCAACAATGCTATAAGCTTTTTCTTGTAGTTCTTTAATTGTAAACTGTGGAATATCAATCGCTTTAAAGTGTTCAACCAAATCTTCTCTTAAAGGATTGATTGCAATACCAATTTCAGTAACGACAATATCCACACTGCTTCCTGGTGTAACGACTGTGTTTACCTGTTCAACGAATGTAGGAATTCTTCCTCTCACTAGTGGTGAAATGACCAAACTCATTTTACATGCCATACTTGTATCAGAGTGACCACCTGAAGCACCGCGAATCACACCATCGGAACCAGTCATAACATTGACGTTAAAATCAGTATCGACTTCCAACGCTGATAAAATAGCAGTATCTAATTGATTAATTACTGCACCTTTGCTAAATGGTGAAGCATACATATTGGCATCAATCTCATAATGATCTGCATGTTCACCTAGGGAAACAGCAGACGGATGATCAAAGTCTTGAACGTCAATGATTTTTTCAACTAGACCTTCTTGTAATAGTTCAACCATCGCATTGGTAATCCCACCTAATGCAAAACGAGCTTTGATATTGTCTTTAATCATTTGCTCTCTCATGAAGCGAGTAACCGCTAATGCAGCACCACCTGTCCCAGTTTGGAAAGAGAAACCTTCTTTATAATAAGGAGAATTTGTGATTACTTTTGATGCGTATTCTGCAATGATCAATTCTTTAGGATTTTTGGTAAAGCGAGTAGCACCTTTTGCGATTCCTTTTGGATCTCCGATGGCGTCGACTACGACGACATAGTCTACATCAGTTTGAGGAATACTGATTGGTGTATTTGGATATGGCACCAATGTATCTGTAATAATGACTACTTGATCAGCATACTTGGCATCAATCATGGCATAACCTAGTGAACCACAAGTAGCTTTTCCTTTTGTTCCGTTGGCATTGCCATATTCATCCGAGCTTGGTGCTCCTAAAAAAGCAACATCAATATGGACATCGCCGGCAGCAATCGCCCGTGCGCGACCACCATGAGAACGAATGACAACTGGATTTTCCATGATTCCTTCAGAGATAGCGGCACCCACTTTATCACGTAAACCAGAAGAAGTGATGTTCGTCACAACGCCATTTTTGATATGATCAATTAAAGGTTCATGAACATTGGCAATTGAACTTGGTGCAATCGAGATATTTTTAATCCCCATTTTTGCTATTTCTTCTAAAACCATATTCATAACGAAGTCACCTTCACGAAAATGATGGTGGAAAGAAATCGTCATGCCATCTGTTAATCCTGTCTTTTCAATTGCTTCACGAATCGAACCAACTAATTTTTCATCACGGGGTTTTACCGGTTTAATGGTCCGACTTGCCTCTTGGTAATCCGAAATATGCGCAAGTTCCCCTTCATAAATACCAAATTGGTCTGCATATTCTTTTGGGATATCGCGACCTGCTTTATTCATCACCATGATTAAATTTCCTCCTCCGTAATCATTTTCGCAGCAATTGCCAAGGCAATTACGCGTTGTGCTCGTTCGACAATTGGTTTATCAACCATCTTACCATTAACAGAAATAACACCTGAACCTTTTGCTTCTGCTTCACGAATTCCCCAGATAACTTCTTTCGCATTTTGGATTTCTTTATCTGTTGGACGATAGATTTCATTGACTAGTGGTATTTGGCGAGGATTGATGACTGATTTACCGTCAAATCCTAATTGTTTAATTTTCTTCACTTCATTTTGGAAACCTTCAACATTATCGACATCAGAGTAAACAGTATCAATCGCAGCGATGCCAGCTGCTCTAGCTGAATGGATAATCATGCTACGAGCAAAAAATAACTCTTGTCCATCTGGAAAGCGACGAGTCTTCATGTTTGTCACATAATCTTCTGCCCCTAAAGCAATCCCAATCAAGCGATCAGAAGAAGTCGCAATATCACGTGCATTTAGCACACCTTCAGCAGATTCAATGGCAGCCATCATTTTGGTTGTACCTAATTCAATGCCATTTTCTTTTTCGACTTTTGTAATGACTTGGTCAACGTCAATAATATCTTGAGCTGTTTCCGTCTTTGGTAACCGAATGACGTTTGCACCTGCAAGCACCATCGCTTCAACATCTTGAGCCCCACCAGCATCCAAAGCATTAATTCGGACCACTGTTTCCACTGCTCCATAATCAAATGTGCGTAAAGCAAAGTGAACAAGCATACGAGCTGAGTCTTTTTCCTTTAAAGATACTGCATCCTCAAGGTCAAACATAATCGAATCTGCTCCATACAATGCAGCATCTCTCAACATCGCAGCATTCGCACCAGGTACAAACATCATTGTTCTTCTTAAGCGTTCCATGAGTCTATCTCCTTCCAATCAAAGTTCTCTTGTTCCGCAGCACGATACACAGCAGTAATTGTACGAGCTTGAATCGCACAATCTAAGGCGCCTTTATCCACTGCGGTAACTTTTGCTGAATTTACTTTGAGATTGGCTAAAGTCGTTTCAATCATTTGACGAATTTGGCGACCAAATTGCTTTTCTACACTACTTTCAAGATCAATTTCGATTGTGTTGGATTGTGTTGGTTCAATAGTTATCATGATGTCACTAGATTCAACAGTTCCAGCAACAGCTGTTTTGATTATTTCCACATTCATTCACCTCTAAATTTCTTTTTTAAATAGTCATAACTTGATTCTGGTAAAAATTGTTTCAATAATGCTTGATTTTTTTGTTTTAGTGCTTCACGAACTTTTGTAGCACTGACAATATTGCCTTCAATTGCCAATCTTGGTAGAACAATCAAGTCTATCTCATTGTTGAACACTTCCTTCATCGCTTGATTGTACACTTCTGTTACTTCAGAATACGGCTCTTCACCTACAAAACGTTTAGTAATACTTAAACGTGGGGCAATTTTTTCTTTAAATAGTAGAGCATCAACTTTCGCCTGTATTCTAGCTAATTCGAGTGGTGCCTGATCTTTTAAAAAGTACGTTGGAAACGTTAAGGAGGAAACAATATAGTTTTCGGTCGGCACCACTGTTACATTTGCTATCTGACTGACACCCGCTTTAACCATGGCTAGCCGATCAGTAAAAGAAAATTCTGACCGATTTTCTGATAAAACAAAAACATACACATGCGAGCTCACCTTAGCTGCTTGTTGAACTAAAAATAAGTGTCCCTTTGTAAAAGGATTCGCATTCATAACAATAGCACTTGCATTTTCTGAATGGTTTAACTCTGATAACATACTCAAATAAGAAGAAAGATTTGGTGTTCCTTGTTCCATAAAAAGCACCGTCTCAGTCGAAAGTATTTCCCTAAAACCTAAAGAATAAAAGATTGCTTTATTTTCAGGCTTTGTATAGACAAAAGTATGCGTTATTCCTTTCATCTGTAGCTCGCCAAGTAAGTGAACCACTAGTTTAGTGAGAAAATTTTCAGATTGATATTCTTTACAGACGACTAGGCATTTAAGGATATTCTCTTGATATGACCCTGTCGCCACCAATTTTTCTCCAATAAAAACACCCACAGTATAATCGACCTCTTCATCTGGAGAGAGACCCGCTTTTTGAATTAGGTCTTTCCACAAGGTATACATGTGCTTATCTTGATTGATCCAGATTCTTCTTACTTCGTACAAAGGAAACACTCCTTACTTTTTCGGTGGAAATAGCTTTGCTAATCCTTTTGAAGCTAAATAGATTAGAAAGAGAACAAAAAATACGCCGCCCCATCCCATAAGCAATAGTTCAAATGATTGTTTTAAATCTTCTAAATTAATATTCATACTAACTTCCTTTCCTTACTCAGACTAGAAATGCTAGTAATAAACCACCAGCAATAACTGAAGCAATTTGACCAGACACATTCGCACCTGCAGCATGCATTAAAATAAAGTTTTGAGGATCTTCTTCGGTTGCCATTTTTTGAATAACACGACTTGACATTGGGAATGCTGAAATTCCTGCAGCACCAATCATAGGATTGATTTTTTCTTTTCTAAATAGATTTAGGAATTTGGCAAATAATACTCCACCGATAGAGTCCATTACGAAAGCAACTAGTCCTAGTCCGATGACGATTAATGTATCAAATTTCAAGAACTCTGCATATTGCATCTTAACGGATACGGTTAAACCTAAAAGAATACTAATCACATTTACTAACTCGTTTTGAGCAGATAATGACAAGCGATCCAACACACCACATTCACGTAGCAAGTTACCAAACATTAAGAAACCAACTAACGGTAAAGAAACTGGAGCAATCAATCCTGCAACAATCGTAATAACAATTGGGAATAGGATTTTTGCCGTTTGAGACACTTCACCAGCACGGTAGTTCATACGAATTTGGCGTTCCTTTTTCGTTGTGACTGCTTTGATTGCTACTGGTTGGATAATTGGCACAAGTGCCATGTAGGAATAAGCAGCAACCATGATAGCTCCCATATACTTAGAATTCAGTGTATTGGCTACGAAAATAGAAGTTGGTCCATCTGCGGCACCAATAATACCGATTGAAGCAGCGTCATTCATATCAAAGCCTAAAACAATTGCTAGAATAACGGTAAAGAAAATACCAAACTGCGCCGCTGCACCAAACATCAACAAGAATGGATTTTGTAGCAATGGACCAAAATCAATCATTGCACCAATTCCTATAAATAATAATAACGGAAATAATTCTGTTGAAATCCCTGCATCAAATAATACTTGGAATGGTCCAGCTTCGCCTCCAGCACTTAATACACCTGTATCTGGAAAGTTCACCAATATTGTTCCTAATCCCATTGGTACTAATAGCGTTGGTTCATACTCTTTTTTGATACCGAGGTACATCAAAACGCCCCCGATGACCATCATAACGATTCGACCTGGTTCTTGACCTAGTCCAATCACTCCTTGGATTAATGTATCCACTCAATTCACTTCCTTCTCAAATTAATTAATTGTAATCAATGCATCACCAGGATTAACAACTTGACCTTGGTTTACATGAATACCTGTAATTTTTCCTGCTTTATTTGCTACTACTTCATTTTCCATTTTCATAGCTTCTAAAATCATTAATGGTTGGTTTTCTGTCACTGAATCGCCAATGTTAACCATAATTTTTAAAATAGTTCCTGGCATTGGTGCAGTTAGCGCATCTGCTCCAGCCGGTTCTGACACAGCTTGTACAGGAGCGGCTTCTTCAACCTTAGGAGTTTCTACGGCTGCCGGTGTTGCAACTGGTTGTGGAGCAGCTGGTTGTGGTACGCCACCAATTTCTTCCATTTCTACTAAATATTCTTTTCCATCAATTGCAATTTTGAACTTTCTTAACATAATAATCCTCCATCCTTACTTTCCTTTTTTTCTTGCAATGCTCCGAACAACTAATTGGTTATTTGTCGGATCAGTTGCGGCAATACTTGCCGCAATAATCGAAACAGTTTTAACTTCCTCATTACGTTGCAAAATGCGTTTGATAACAAACTGACTCTTAGGTCGGTCATTTGCTGCAATACTAGTGGCAATAGCAGACACTAAAGGATAATCCGCTGAATCAACTTCAACAAACTCTGGCAATACTTCCCAGTCATCTTCAATCTGTACTATTGAATTAGTAGAATTTGACTGTTCGTTATTGAAATCGATTTTCTCAGTTGTATCTTTCTTCTTAAAGAGCGACTCAAACCATCCCATATTGACTCTCCTTTCTTCTTGTTCATTACCATTCTATTATAATTTTTCGCAGAAGAAAATTATAGTCAAAACGTTGATATTAATTGGTTTTTTAATGTTTTTTTATTTTTGTCAACCTGAAAATATTTCTCTGAGTACCTTAAAACCAACATTTTCCATTCGTTAATATTTTATTAATATTTATTTAAGTATCCGCTAAGAAACAGATTTATTATTGTTCTTTTTTTGTTTTTTTATCCGCTTTCATATTCATATTTTCTTTTTTTTTATTTATTCTAAGGGTGTAAAAAAGAGACAGGATTCATTTGTTATAGAACAATGGGTGCATCCAAAAAGTTCCTGTCGTCAGTTACAAAAATTATGGGTTTTAAGAAAGGATGGAAAAAATGTTATTAACGATTCTTGCTTACGCAATGATTATCGTCTTCATGTACGTCATCATGAAGAAAAAGCTATCTCCATTTACAGCATTAGTAGTCATTCCACTATTTTTCACATTGATTGCAATATTTACAGGTGTTGCTAGTCCTCCTGCCGGCACAGACGGCACGGTTCCAGAAGTTAATCTAGGGAACTTTATTTTAGATGGTATTGCTACCACATCAAAAACAGGTATCATGTTGCTTTTTGCTATTCTTTATTTCTCTATTATGCTCGACGCAGGGTTGTTCGATCCTATCACTCGTAAAATGATTCACTTCGCTAAAGGTGACCCAATGAAGGTCTTAATGGCGACGGCTGTTGTTGCAGCTGCTGTATCTTTAAATGGTGATGGCACAACCACAACATTAATTTGTATTTCTGCTTTCTTACCTATCTACAAAAAATTAAACATGAACGTCATGAACTTAGGTGTCTTGATTATTTTACAAAACACAATTATGAACCTATTGCCTTGGGGTGGGCCTACTGCGCGTGCCATGGCAGTATTAAATATCGGTGCTGATATTCTTTCATATCTATTACCAGGTATGATTCTATCTGTTCTTTATGTAATATTCTTTGTTGCTTACCGTATGGGTAAAAAAGAAAGAGAACGCCTAGGGATTACTCATCTAACAGATGAAGAAATCGATGCGATGACTACTGTTACCGATCCAGAATTAATCGAAATTCGTCGTCCGAAAAATTTTGCATTTAATGGAATCTTAACTTTAGTCTTAATTGGTTGGTTAGTCTTAAGCTCATTTGTTGAACAATTAGGCTTACCTGCTTGGGTAGCAATGCCACCTTTATTCTTATTCTTAATCGGTACATGTATTGCATTGATGGTCAACTATCCAAAACTAAAAGATCAATCATCTCGGATTGGTGCCAACGGCGGAGATGCCGTTCAAGTAGTTATTTTAGTATTTGCTGCTGGGGTATTTATGGGCTTATTCCAAGGTTCAGGAATGGCAGAAGCATTAGCAAATAGCTTTGTTGACATCATTCCAAAACAATTAGCTGGTGCATGGGGGCTTGTTATTGCTTTAATCTCAGCTCCAGGAACGTTCTTTATTTCAAATGATGGCTTCTACTTCGGTGTATTGCCAGTCTTAGCTGAAGCAGGTCGTTCGTATGGATTTGATAATATGTCTATGGCCCTTGCTTCTCTAATGGGACAAGCATTCCATTTACTAAGCCCACTAGTAGCCTTTATCTATCTTCTATTAAGATTAACTGGATTAGATATGGGGCAATGGCAAAAAGAATCTGCTAAATATGCGTTAGGAATTTTCGTTATCTTTGTGGTAACAATTGTACTATTAGGTCATATGCCTCTATACATCCCACAATAAAAATATAACTGATAGGCGTCGGAAATATTGAAATACTTTTCAAAAGTTCGCACGATACGTTACCTTTTGAAAATCACTTCATATTTTCGGTGCTTTTTTTATACAAAAAACGAACATAGTTACTATGCATTGAGCCGTCTTTAAACACTTTCCTCTTAAAATACATAAATCATTCTGATATTCTTCTTTCTTTCAATCAAATCACAAAAATAATTTTGAACCTGTAACCTATTCAGTGTAAAATAAAACTAACTCATTTAGTTTTGCATATGCTAGGATTTTATTTTGTGAATGAATAATCATAAATTTGTTTCGAAAAGTTTTATTACCTTTATCAAAAATTGAAAGGATGGATAAAGATGAATCCCATCATAACAGCAGTTAAGAAAAATTTAGATTTAACGGAAAATAAACCACTAAAAATTGCCGTTTATGAGGCATTTAGAAAGACAATCATTCTTGGCGAGATTCCAGCTGGCGAACGAATCAATGAAAAAGAATTTTCAGATGAATTAAATATTAGTCGAACTCCCATCCGAATTGCGATGAAAGCTCTTGTTGAAGAGCAATTGGTTCAGCATGTCCCTAGAATTGGCATGGTCGTAAAAGGAATTGGAATCAAAGATGCTTATGAAATCTATGAAATCCGCAAATCACTAGATACTCTAGCTACTATCAAAGCGATGAAATTGATGACCGAAGAAGATTTTAAAGAGTTACGAGAATTGCTTGAGCGAGGCGAAGTATACAATAAAACAGATCAAGTCGACTTATTGCTAAAGAATTTTTCTGATTTTAATGCCTTTATCTACGAAAAAAGTCAAATGCCTAGACTAAAATCGATTGTCTTAGATTTGCAAACATATTTGGTTTATTTTCGTGATATTGCGATACGCGCATCTGCTCGTAGAAGTATCGCTTTAGAAGAGCATTGGCTTATTTATCGAGGCATGTGTACAAACAATATCGAGCAAATCACACTCATTACCCATGAGCACTTAACACGCTCCTTAGAATTTATCTTAAAAGAAATGGAGAAACGAAAAATTGATTAGCCAACTTCAGCACATCGCCACCCTAGCCCAGACTGCTCTAATTTATGAAGTCGCTATTTCTCCGAAACCTGGACTGGTTGATCGTTATACAAATGGGGCGCATGATGATATGGACTTTTTCACTTTCATTAAAAGCATCCAAGCTTTAAGCCCCTACTTCTATCGCTATCTTGAAGAAGGCTATCTGCATAATGACTCATTAAAAGCGCTATTTGAAAAAGAACGAATAATTGGCTCGGTAGCAGAAAAAGCCATGCTTACTGCCACTGATCAAATTAATACCCATAAAGGAGCCAATTTTTCATTTGCAGTATTACTCGGTGCGATTGGCTATCACCTAAAAACTAACGCCTCTTTCCCTTTTACTATGCAAGATACAGATGCTGTTTTAACAATCGCATCCGAAATGACTAGCCATTTAATCGACCAAGACTTAACGAATCTCTCAGAAAAAAACGTGCTTTCAAACGGCGAGAAACTGTTTATAAAAAAAGGGATTACTGGTGTACGAGGCGAGGCTGCTAATGGCTACCCCGCCTTAAAGAATGTATTACTTCCTTACATGCGAAAAAAAGCCCATTCAATTGATGAGCTTTTTTTATTACGTAGTTTAATTTTTTTAATGACGCAGCTAGAAGATACAAATATCATTCATCGTGGTGGCATATCCGCCCTAGAAAAAATTCAAGAAGAAACAAGACAAATTCACGAACAACACTTGTCATCTGACCAATTCATTCATAAATTAAAAGAGTATGATTTATTGTTGACAGAACGTTATCTAAGTCCTGGCGGAGCAGCTGACTTACTTTCGTTAGGTATCTTTTTTGCCATGCTTGAAGGAATTTTTTAGCTTCCTTCAGGGTAAAAGGCATAGCCGATACCCCAGACATTTTTTAAATATTTCACATCTTTAGGTGTATCTTCAATCTTATTTCTGAGATGATTGATGAATACCATAATTGTATTTGCATCAGTATCTCCATCGTCCCACACATTGGCGTAAATCTGGTCTTTCGTAAAGACTTGATTTGGATTTTCCATAAAAAATTGCAACAATTGTGTTTCTTTAGATGACAGTGCGACCAATTGATCATCTTTAAAAAATTGATACTGATTTAAATTTAAGCGGAATCTTCCAAGTAAGATTTCATTTTGTTTCACTTGCTGATTGGCTTGATGGATCACCTTCGAACGTCTTAGCGAGGACAAGACCTGAGCACGAATAATGGCAGGCTTAAAAGGTTTCGTCAAATACATATCCGCGCCCATTTCCAGGCCAGTGATAATATCTGATTCTGATGTTTTGCCACTCAAAATCAAGATAGGGACACTGGGAAATTGTTCGCGGATGAGCTGAGCCAAATGATAGCCATCATTTTCATACTCCAAACTAATATCCAATAAAAACAAATCAAACTTTACTCGTGAGATGATATCTACAGTGGCTTCTACGGACTCACTTTGATAAATAAGCAGACCGGTCGATTGCAGTGATTTCCATATCAAGCGTCGGATTGCAGGATCATCATCAACAACTAATACTTTTTGATCTTTCATTTTTGTACCTCCATTATTGTTCGATTCTATCTTCGGAAAGAGAGAATTTTATGAAAAAAAAATCATTAAAATGGCTAAATATCGGACTGATAGTAATTATTACTATCACGATACTAGGATTCTTTGGGATATACTACAGCTACAAACAAAGCAAAGAATACGCTTTAGATTTTGGTCAATCTCAACTCATGAAAATTAATAAAGCAGCCACCCTTTTGATTCAATCATCAATAGATGACCAAAAAGAAATTTTACAACAAGTAGGACTTGTCTATAATTCTAAAGGACAACAAGCAATCATTCAAGAACAATTAGAGAATTTGCTCACAAAGGATACAAAATTTCAGTCATTATTCTTGATTCCACTAAAGGACACGAGCGCATCTTTAGAAGTAAGTTCTAGTAAAGCAATCATTGATTCCCTTGATTTGGTACAAAAAGATACGCTGTTAAACAAAGAATTAACAACTGCATCTTATGAGAATGGTACAGTTTATTTTTATAAAAATAAAGCCTTTTTAAACCTCTATCAACCCATCTATGATGAAAACGGACAATTGACCGCCGTTTTAGTAGCTCCGATCAACCTCGATGCTATCTACCGAACCATTGAAGATGCGACACTTAATAATGAGTACAACGGGTACACAATGGTTAAAAACAAAGAAATGAAAGTCATTATGCATCCCTCTGCTGAGCAAATCGGACTAAACATTATTACCGGGCGTAAGCAGTTGTATCCTGATTTGAATTATAATGACTTAGAGAGGCTCGAGCAACAGCAACTGACCCATCAGTCTGGCACATTAACGTATTATTCTTACTGGTGGACAAGTAAAAAATTAAATCGCGTCTTAAAAATTGCCGCATACCAATGGATTACAATTGGCAACCAAAAATGGGTCGTCGCAAGCAGCACCGAATTCAATCGCCATAATGCAGTCTTAAAGCAAGAATTTATTATAGGGATTGGTGTGCTAAGTATTTTTACTATCGTTGTCTTCTTATTGTATCTTAATATGAAAAATATTATAAGACGAGAAAAATTTTCGCTTGAAAACCAAAAACTCTTGTCCCAGAAATCGCACCAAGAGTCCAAATATGAATTAGAAAAAAATTTACTGCAAGAATCTAAATTAGAAATCATTGGTTTGTTGACTACTTCCATCGTCCATGATCTTAATAACTTTTTAACACCGTTATTGGGTAATATTGAATTATTGCTAGAAGATTATAAAGACAATCCTGAATTGTATGAAGAATTAATGGAAATCTATATAGCTGCCCAAAAAGGACACGACTTATCAAAGCGGGTACTGAATTTTTCTAAAGTGAGCTTGACTGAGCGAGATGCATTTTACTTGTCCGCTATTGTCCAAGATTCCGTCAACACGATGGCAATCTTGATGCCACGAACGATGAAATTAACAATGATTCGTAATTTTGATGCAGAAATTCTCGCTGATGCCGATGAAATCCAAATGATTATTTATAATCTTATCATCAATTCCATGCAGGCTTCTAAACAAGGTGGCACAATTCAAGTCACGATTGACCTAGCAAATCCGAAAAAAATAAAAACGTATACGAACTATTCACACCAACATATCAATAAAGAACACATTCAATTTACAATTAGTGATAATGGGCCAGGAATTAGTAAAGACATTCAAGCAAAAATCTTCACTCCCTTTTTTACAACAAAATCGACAGAAGACGGTACTGGTCTGGGACTCTTTATTGTCCAATCAATTATCAAAAAAAACGACTGGCTACTTAAGCTGGAGTCTTCACCCGAAGGAACTTCATTTAGTATTGCCATTCCGATTGAAACAAATCACACAATGCATTAAGCTAAAGCTTGAGGCTGAGACAGAATTGTTCAGCTACAAAAAAAGACCAGTAAATCCGGAAGTTGCTTCTCAAGCTTTTGGGCTTACTGGTCTTTTTTGTAGCGAATTCTGTTTCAGCC
>NZ_JAMRVB010000001.1:1890722-1965894 GCF_023743875.1 Enterococcus italicus | reverse complement strand
CAATTGAACAAATGAAAAGTACTCTATGTAACTACAATAAAAAAAACTAATCACATTAACGTGAATTAGTTTTTTTATCATTTTTAGTCGATTAATCAATAGAACAGATTCTTTAAAAAATTTTTCTGCTTCACAATATGATGCCTAATTCGGAAGTTCCTAGGTTGTATCTTGAAACTATTCACTGGGTCAATTTTAAAATTGAAGCGACATGTACGAATGTTAGAAATGTTTTTGCCAGCTTGTCATAGCGGGTGGCAATTCTTCTAAAATATTTGAGCTTACTGAAAAACATTCCATTAAATGACGTTCTTTATACAAGTGCCAGTCGGCACTCCAGGGGTTTGATGCACTTTTTTTAGGCGGTATTGTGTAGTTTCCGCCTTGAGCCGTGATCCACTCTCTGATTGTCTGTGCGCCATAGGCTTTATCCCCAAGAATGTTGCTTTCACTCACATCAATTTGTTTCAACAAGTCAATTGCTGGAACGGAATCATGTGTTTGTCCGCCAGTCATCAGAAAGGCGATAGGATTTCCCAGACCGTCAACGATTGTGTATAATTTCGTTGTTTTTCCGCCACGGCTCGTGCCGATATGCTGGTTTACTTCTGATCCGATTGCGTTTTTTTAGCGCCAGAACTGTGCTGATGTGCTCGGACAGAATTAGAATCGATACTTAGATTTTCAAAATCTAAATAAACAGTCAACGATTGGAAGATTTCGGCTAATAGCCCGCTGTCGCGCCACCCACAGAAGCGTGAATAAATTGTTTTCCATGAACCGTACTGGTTTTCTGGCAAATCACGCCAGGGTGCGCCGCTGTGAACAATCCAGAGGATTGCATTGAAAATTTCGCGATTCGAATATTTAAAGGGGCGGCCTATACGGTACGGGGGAAACAGATGTTCAATTTGATGCTACTGTTCATCGGTTAGCTCATATCTTCTTAGGTTTGCCATAGTTAATACTCCAATCGTTTTTGAACTATTATAACCGATTATTTTTCTAGTTTCCAAACACAACCTAATCTGAGACTAACAAAATAAAGTTCCCTACACCTTCCCTATCTCTTCCATCATCGCCCGCCGATTCCGATATGTCTTCCACCAGTCATCCGCAATCATCGCCACTTCTGCCGCTCCACCACGTAATTGCTACATGTGCCGTAAGATGCTAGCATACTCTGCATATTACTTCCGATTACTCGTCACGACCGCTGAATTCTCAAGCTCCTGTCGGTACTTCGCTAATAGCTCGCGCGGATACTCCTCCTTTAAGTCATCCTCGAACGCTTGAAGCTCAAATAGACCTGGACTATTGACCACATATGCTAGTAGGCGATCCTTTAGCCCTTCCGCCTGATAGATCCTAGCCACTTGATGTGAGTCAGGCAACTGCTCGAAAATCTTCTCACGCTCATGTACCCATTCCTCAGCCGTATACTGCTCCTTTAGCTCCTAATAACTAGCAAAGTCCCCACGGTCATGTTCCAGCACTAACGCCCAGAGCTGCTTCACGTATGACACCTTGTCACCAGTCAGCAAATAAATCTCTTTCTTTTGCTGACTATAGTTGACTACCAAACCAGGCATTTCACGATCCAATTCCAATGACTCATCCAAGATTGCCAGCGCCAGCGCATAATCCTTACGCCCCATGCACTCCTCGACCGCAACCCTTCTCACCGCTGCCAGATTCCAGTATTTCTGACACATCTCTTTTAGCTCTTGCTCGTTGCTCTCATCCCTACTCAATAATGCAAAGACCTGCAACGCCCACTCGCCACCCATGTATTCTCTCATCCACTGGTCAACGATGGCATCCATTCGTGCCAATCTCTCTTTGAATAACCGTGATCTTTCCTGACGAAAAGCCCCCTCATTAAACTCATTAATCAAAATCTGCACGACATACTCCTCCAGATGATCCTCCAATCGGCCATCCAACTGCCCTACAAACCAATCGAACATCTCTTGCTTCACTTACAGATTCACATTAAGAAGCAAGCGCCCCCACGTCTCATAGATGGTGTCAGCCACCATATCAATCTCGCCACCAGAATCATCGATAGCAAGATCATTCAGCACAAAAAGCAAGTGATTCACCACAGCAAACGCAAGCCGATACTTCCCTTTTTCGATCAACTCAGCGACATCCTAATCAAGGATATCGTGCAACTCGATAGCAAAGTCACCCGCTTCCTTATAATCAATAAACCCATCATCCCCAGCATACTCATGGACAAGCGCATCTAGGATCAACCGATAGTCCAGTAACTCATCCTCGTCATCCACCTGCTTCACCGTCTGACAAAACCGATGATACCAGCGTTCATCCGCCGCTAATACGCCCTTTAAAAAAGAACGAACCGTCTCACTATCCGCCTCCTCAACCAGACCATCTATTTCTGCCAATCGACTCTGAAAGTCCTCATCATTATCAATCCGCCACTTCGACGTACGCTCAAGCTCACCCGTCTGACTCGACCAAGCAAACAACACCGCCGCCATATGCTTACAGTGCTTGCCACCACGAGCATACGGACAGGAGCAAGACATCTCATCCACATCCCCTTCCACCAAGGAAATTGACACATCATACTCTTCAGAACCCATGACCAGCCCATGAATCCCCTCAACTGTCACCTCAAATGAGTCAACCATCCCTTCACAGTAATACTCGTATCCTCTCTCTACAATTTGTGTGGTAAATAACTTTTCCCACTTCATCTGATCTTCTCCCTTCTTAACTCGTCATTTGCCTCTAATATAGCACAACAGAATGAACGACTCTAAAGTCTCTATAAGTAACCGCTATCATTCACTCTCAAAAAAACTGCCCTTATCAGGCAGCTTTCCATTCTACTTCATTTTTGCAACGAGCTCTTTTAGATACGTCTTCAAGCCATCCTTGGTATCTGGATGCTTCAAGCCAAACTCAATATTCGCTTCTAACATCCCAAGCTTATCACCCACATCGTAGCGCTTGCCCTTAAACTCATGAGCAAACACCCGTTGCGTTTGATTCAATGTATCGATAGCATCTGTCAACTGGATTTCTCCACCAGCACCAGGCGCTTGGTTTTCTAAAATATCGAAAATTTCTGGACGAAGCAAGTAACGACCAATAATAGCCAGATTACTTGGCGCCTCTTCCGCCTTTGGTTTCTCCACAAACCGCTTCACGCTATACAGACCATTCCCCACATGCTCTTCAGGATCAATGATACCATACTTTGACGTCTCCTCCTGAGGCACACTCATCACAGCAAGCGTCGAAGCCGTCGTCTTGTCATAGCAATCAATCAATTGTTTCGTCAACGGATCTCTATCTTGCATAATATCGTCACCAAGCATCACAACAAACGGCTCATCACCCACAAATGCCTTCGCTTGTAACACCGCATGCCCCAAACCTAGCGGACGTTTTTGACGAATGAAATGCAAATTAATTCCAGTCGTTTCCTCTACAATTTTTAATAACTCAGCCTTACCTTTTGAAGATAAATTTTGTTCCAATTCAAAGTTTGAATCAAAATGATCCTCAATCGGACGCTTCCCTTTACCTGTCACAATCAAAATATCTTCAATACCAGAAGCCAATGCCTCTTCGACAATAAATTGAATCGTTGGCTTATCAACGATTGGCAACATTTCTTTGGCAATCGCCTTTGTCGCTGGTAAAAAACGAGTCCCCAAACCCGCTGCTGGTATAATTGCTTTACGTACTTTTTTCATTTGTTTACCTCCATTGCAATTCTCTTCGCTCTTTTATTTAAATAGTAACGAAAAGGAATATCAATTAACGATTCCCTTTACTATTAAATATAAGAGGAATGTATTTAATATTTATCTGTTTACTTATCATTACTAACTACTATGATTTACTTCGTTCTAGCGAAAGCATCCATCTTTAAAATAACTTTTATAGTTCATAACATTGTACTGTACTCCGAAGTTTCAACTATTCTAGATTATTATCTACCAATTCAAAAAAATATCTAATTAAATATTTCTTTCGTTAATGAAAAAGATTTTTGATTTTTTTTAATGGAGATATGAGTAAACGAGAAATAATTTCTTCGAAAATATTCCCTTTTATGACTGGTAAATTTATATTTGAATAATGATTAGCGAGTAGATGATTTTTCATGCTATATACTATTCCTGGTTCCATATTAGAGCTAAAAATTTTAACTCCCTCATCTCTCCTATACTCGTATACTTTTTCTGTAAAAACTATAGGTCCTGTTGTTCTTAGAACACCTTTTCTTGCAACCCCTTGTTTAAATATACTGTAGTTATTTATATTATAAACAACTCCGTTTATAACATCTCTCATTATAGGAGATTTTTTTTCACACATTATATTCCATTGTTGATATTCACCATTTTCAACATAATCTATTTCTTTATGTAGTCCATATGTTGGATATATTTCTCTATCCCATTGACAAACTATGAATTTGTCTTCGTCGGAGATGATGCTATCAAGTGGCTTTGATGGAAAGCTTTTAACATCAATATAGAACCCCCCTTCATTATACAAAATTAAATATCTAAAAAAATCTGCTCTTGCAGCTGGATATATGGGATTGATTTTTTTATAACTCTCTAAAATATTAGAATCAAAATTTTCTTTAATATATAGCATAATATCCTTCTCACTATATATTTTATATGTCCACTCAGGGTTGATTTCTTTCATTTTTATTATTAATTCTACATAATCAGGATCTAGTGAATCAAATCCTTGCAAGTAAATTTGATGAATTTTTTTAGGTATCATTTGCTTACTCTCCTTGTTAATTCCCATAAAGTTTTAATCGATTTCGGCTTTAGAAGCAAAAGTGCTGGTATGTATACCGCAACTCCACTAAATCCAATTAATAATATCTGGAAAACATCCGAATAAAAATGAAACTTGCCTTTCAAGAATAAACAGAATACAAACATAACACTTGATGCTAACATATATTTCCAAACTTCTTTGAACAAGTTCAAGATATTGATATATTTACGAACCACATAAATTTGAATTAAGAACATTAAAGCTTCTCCAATCACGGATATAACTGCAGAGGCTGCTGCACCATAGTGAGGAATTAAAAAAAAAGCAGCAATACTACATATCAAAAAAGAGCTTAGCATTGATATTGTTAACTCTTTAGCTTTTCCAATTACTATCATGTACTGTTGACCAATAAGTTGACTCCACCCCATAAATATAAGCTCAATTGATAAGATTGATAGAACTATATTAATTCCAGCAAAATTTGTACCATAAAATAGTCTCGAAAAAGAATCAGAAACTAAAATTATCCCAAAAACAATTGGAAAAGATAAACAAGAAACTAGAGATACTGAGATTTCAATGTATCTATTCATTTGGTACAACTCTCCCTTTTTAAAGTGATTAGCAATCCTTGGGAAAATTACAGTTCCTACGGCAGTCAGCAGCGATAAAAATATCCGTATTACTTTATCCGAATTATCAAAAAAACTTGTTTGGGTAAATGTAGAGAGGCTTCCTAACAGAATTCGATTAAAACTTATAAACAATGTTGCAGTTAATGCAGGCAAAAATAGTGAACCTCCTGCAATTAAGACTGAAAAAAAATCTACAATCTTTAGATCAATTCTAAATATTTTCTGTTTAGTATATGGCCACAGCGTTAAATTGCCAATAAAGCTAGATCCACTCACAATTAAAATATATTTAGCTAAGTCTTGGGAATCATGAACTAACAAAAAAATAATAACAACCGATATAATTCTGACAATAAAATTTCTCGTAACTGTGCTTTTAAAATCTTCTATACCAATAAAAAACCAAGAAACATCTATACCCGTAGCCAAAATTTGTATTCCCTGCAATAGAAGTATATATCTATATTCACTAATTATTGATAAATAAATAAAAAAGAAAATTAAAGATATAGCCATCATAATTATTTTTGCAATTACTATCTCCCAAAATTTTTTTGACATTTGATATTTCTCATCACGATAAAATGCAATTGTACGGCTACCATATAAAGATAATCCATAATTTGCTAGCAATGTAAAGTAAGAAATTATCGAACTAGTATAAGCATTGAGACCTATGCCATCAGTGCCTATCGTTCTTGAAATATAAGGTATAGTGATAACTGGAACCAAAAAAATAAATATTTGATACGACATAGTATATAAATAATTTTTTACTATCTTCACTTGAAGTAACTCCATTTCTTTATTGATAAAGTCTATATAATTGTGTAAAGGTTAAGGGTCATGTAAACGCCATTTTACTGTATAATGTTTTTAACCACAAAAAACATACTCAGGAGAACTTGACATGACCCAAGTAAATTTTACACTGTCCAACTTAGAGGTTCAAAGTATTATTGACCATTCGGTAAAAAATGATTTCTGGAAAAATTTTTAACCACTTTTTTAACCAATTGATGGAAAACCAGCAAACAAAATACATTCAATCCGAAGACTATGAACGATTAGAAAACCGTCAAAGCCAAAGAAACGGCTACTATGAGCGAGACTTTAGGGCTCGTATCGGTACACTTGAATTAAAAGCACCTATAACACGTGACAGTAATTTAACGATGTTTGAGCAGTATCAGCGCAATGAATGGCAGAATCGTTCACTCTCAGGTACCAATTATCCTTATCTGATGACAGATGTTCTCTATATAAGAGTTCGTGAGAATCATCGAGTATTTTCTAAAAGCTGTCATATTACGATTGAGATAACAGAAGATGACAATTGTGATATCATTGATTTCATGATTCAAAATGAAGAAAGTGATGACACATGGTCCACCTTTTTTGATTGCTTAAAAGACCGTGGACTAAAGGGGATAGAATTCATCATTTCTGTTGCCCATAAAGGAATAGTGTCTGCAATTCGTAAGTCTTTTACCAACGCAATTTGACAGAGATGCGAAGTTCATTTCTTAAAGAATATTTTAAGCACCATTCCAAAGAAAAATTCTAAACCCTTTAGAGAAGATGTAAAAGCCTTATTTAATTTTACGAATATTGAACTTGCTAAAAGAGGAAAGAATACATTAATTGATGAATATATTGATTAATCCAAAGATACAAAAGCTTGCGAAACATTTGATAATGGCTTCGAAGATACCTTTCAATACACAGTTATAGTAAATGCTCATAATCGACTAAAAAGCACGAACCTTCTTGAAAGACTGAGCCTAGAAGTATGCAGAAGAAAAATGATTATTCGTATCTTTCTGAACCGCGCTTCAGCTAATCGATTAATTGGGGCTATCCTTTTAGACCTCCATGATGACTGGATTAGTTCACCTTGAAAGTATATTAAGTTTAAACAATAGGAGTTAATGATAGATTGTATAATATTTTACACTGGATTATGGAATTAACTAAAAACAAAACAACTGTGGTTATCATTTTAAGAATTATTTAATACACATCTTAAACAGTTGAATACAGCTACTGTAAAATCATTATTCACTATACAGATGGGACAAACGAGTCTGTAAAACAGACAACTTATTTCGTATATTTTATCACTTGAATAATCTAAGAGATTATGTTAATCCATCTTATAAATCTCTTAAATACTGGATAAGTTATAGAATCAAAACAAATTAAGATTGATAAGATAATAATTACTTGAATTTTTTTAATATTTTATGAAAATATTAGTTTTGATCATACTTTTCATAAACATTTCTACTAAATGATTTTACTCAATAATTTCCAACTTCGATAATCTCTTTTAACAAATGATTGATTTAGTCTATTTAATAGTTTTTCTTCATATACACCATTTAATTCATATTTCTCAAAGTAATAGCATGCTCTAATAAAAGCTGCTTGCTGTACGTCTTCATCTAAAAATCTTATCCTTCTAAACAATAATGAAGACATTTGTACCAATGATATTTCTTTAATCTTATTATTTAATAAATTTTTATTTCTTACCTCAGCTAATAAATATTCTAAAATATATAACGTATCCAATGACTTCATGTTATTATCTGCTTGTTTTGTAATTCCATTTTCATTAATGTAATACTCTACAAGTGGACTCTGGACTTTTTTATATCTCTTAACATTTGGAAATATAGAATAAAGTAAGTGTGTATCTTCAAACCAGTAATTTATTGGGAATTCTGTCTCTAGCCATAATTCTCTTCTAAAAAATTTTCCCCATGCATAGGCGTTTGTTAATTCAAAATTATACTCCTGAAAGAATTCTTCAACATCTACTGATTCATAATTAAGTAGTTGTTTTTTTAAACCATTAAAACTCACATATGGTGCATCCAACAAATCATAGTCCCCTGATTTCAGTGTAGATATAGCTTTATTAAAGCTTTCAGTATATAAAATATCGTCTGAATCTAAGAAAAATATATATTTTCCAGAACTTTCTTCAATTCCTTTGTTTCTAGCAGCGGATAAGCCCCTGTTATCTTGAGAAATAACCTTAGTATTATTGGGTAAGTTCATATTATCGATGATTGCTAAAGTATTATCTGGAGATCCATCATTTATAACAATAATTTCTACTTTGTACTTGCTATCAATTTTAAAAACACTTTCTAAGCACCTTTCAATATATCTTTCTACTTTATAACAAGGGATTATTATTGATACATCAAAATGATTTCTATCTAGCCAGTTTCTTCCTCTAGATAAATAGATATACTCTTGCTCATTAAAATAAAATTTTTTTAAAACTTTTTCACTTTCTTGATCGCTCATTACTCTCTTACTTCTATTAATATTAAATTTCAATCCAAATAAAATAACATGATCCAATATAAAAATCGAATTATTTATTATTTTTTCTGTAACCCAATTTTTAATCATACAATCAGGTACTCTTGATATTATTAAATTTCTTACTCTAGATTTCATTGTTCTCATAAAAAAAACCCCTTGCATTGTTTCATTCTATTAAAAAAGATTTTCCCTGTATCCCAATTTTAAAGTAGACTCCAACTATTTTTTTTAATTATTAATTGTAAAATTAAGTTAGACAAGTACTCTTTGCTTATGTGACTCAAGAATACTTCTATTGGTGTTTTATAGTTTAATGATTTTCGAGGGATATTATTTCTTTTCGATGCAATAGATTGAATAAAAGATTCATCAACTTCGTTGAAATCCATTTGCTTTGGTAAACCATCTTTACGTAATAAACCATTAGAGTTTTCATTTAACCCTCTTTGTGATGGTGTACCAGGATCTGCAAAATAGATATCAATATCATTGATATTACTGATTGATTTCCAATTTGAAAATTCCTTTCCACAATCAAAAGTCATTGATTTGAATAGATGCTTAGGTACAGATTTCATCCACTGGTTCAAATGATTTTCAATATCTATATCTCGTCTGCCTTCTGACTGAAGAGTGATGATTACTTTAGATAATCGCTCAACGAGCACTATTGTGCTTTTTACCTACAATAGTATCCCCTTCAAGGTGGCCAAATTCTTGATTGAATTTAGAATAATCATTTTCTCTATCACGAAGTGATAGACGAAAAGATTGATTTCCTCGAGTTTCTTTGTGTCCGTTGGCTTTATGTTTTCCTTTCATAGGTAAGTGAGTCACTTCAAATACGCCTTGATTAAACATACGATAAAGTGTACGCATAGAACAAGAAATAGAAAGCTCTGTACGGCCAACAATCACATCAGGTGTCCAACCTTGATCAACCCTCTTTTGAACATATTCAGCTTGTTCATCTGATAAAACAATAGGACGTCTGCCACAGCGAGTTTTATTCTTCTTGTATTGATTTAAATAATCTAGAGCATTGTGCCTTGTTTTGAAAAATTGGTAAACTTTATGAATCGTTTGCCTAGATCTATTCATTAGTAATGCGGTTTTGGCTACAGATTGATGATTATTATAATACGCCTCTATCATTGCAAATTCATTTGATGTAAGAAGGGTATATGTCATTTGTCTTCACTCCTTATAATTCTTTTGCGGGAACTATCTTGAGTGTAGCACAAATGACTTTTTTATTTGTCTAGCTTAATTTTACAATCGACGAGTATTTACTTATTATTTCTTAATTCAATTAACATACTGTTTAATCGTTTGTTTAAATTTTATTAGTGAATCTTTTAAGGTATCCACATTCTTTGTATATTTCCCTTTTATTAACAAAAAAAATAATAATTTATAAATAAAAGGTAGTTTGCTTTTAAAAAAATCAAATTTTACCTTCTTACATTGCCTTTGTATATTCAAAGCAACATTTTCATACCTATTGGACACTCGTATTCTAGCCATTAATGATAACGCGACTAAAGCATATCGATCTTCAACCGCAGTTTTCAACTTATCATTTGTTACATAATTTTTCATAAATGAAACACACTCTAATGCTTTTATATCATTTTTTTGGTACTCTTGCGCTACACTGTTGTCAGTTCTTTGGACGTAATAATATAGAGGGGTTCCATCATAAATTATTTTTTGAGCATTAAAAAATAAATAATTACCAATTGCTACATCTTCCATAAAATTAAAGTCCGTTTGATATATCACATTATTAAATAATTCTCTTTTAAATACTTTATCCCATAAGAACCCTTTAAATTGCACTGATGATATCCATTGGTACTTTAACTCATCACCAGTGTATGATTCATAGATTTTTTCATTTGACATATTGATTGATTGATTAGAAGAGTAATAGAGTTTATATCCCAAAATTGATATGTCTGCTTCCTCTTTGACTATATTATCCAAATGTCTTGAAAAGTAATTTGGAGATATAAAATCATCGCTATCTAGAAAACCGATATACTGACCTTTAGATATGTCGATTCCCATTTTTCTAGCATTAGCTTGTCCTTGATTAGATGTGGTAATGACTTTAAAACGATTGTCTTCCCCAACTAATTCTTTAATGATTTCTAAACTATTATCGGTAGACCCATCATTAATTACGATTACTTCAAAACTCTTTAAATCTTGATTTAAGATTGATTGTATACATCTTCTTATATACATTTCGGTATTGTATACAGGTAAGACAATAGATAGAATCATGTTAACCTCCGTATTGACTTGCTCCGCAACTTAAGTCAAATGATAATTAAAACGGATGCGGATTACCGTTTTTTTATTCCCTTATACTCTATAGTAAAAGTAAGGGTGATACACTACTAAACACGAAGGAATAAGATATAGACTTTCTCTCCTAATTGTAAGCAATATATTCACAAGTGTTGTTTTCATCTTTTCAAGCGCAAATGAGTGGGATTCTAGCCCGTACATTAATCGTTGTTTAACACAGTTTCGTTAACGCCCGATGAAATAGTTCCTATCACTCTTACTTTTATAGAAGCGCGGTGTCATTGATGAAAGTTTTTTTCAAATTTGCTGTGGGATTGATGTGCACAAACGATTCATTATTGCGACCATCATTACCACTAAAAAATATTTACTTACACCAATTTACCAAAAAAATTTTCCCACCATTCACCAACCAAATTCTGGCATTGAAAAAATAGTTAGTCGAAAAAAAAATTTGATGTTTATATGGAAAGTACTGGCAAGTTTTTGATTCCTAGTTTTAATTTATTTGAAGATCAGATTAATGTTAATGAATTGCTGAATTTTCCCATATGAAAATAGCGCGAAATAGCTTTATTCTAGAAAAATCAATTCGTGATTTACGCGAATTCACTCGTTTAGTTAGTAACCGTCCCAATTAAAAAACGTCTGCAGAATGCCTTTACTGTAGAAAAAATTGCTTTAGGAATGATTACACACTCTTTCAAGGCAACGATGTATCAAATATTCTTTTAAAACCTTTTCGTTATGATTGTAAGTCGGTATCACGACGTAAACTAGCTCTTCCATTTCATAAATCTTTTTAAATTATTTTCTAAAAAAATGTTTGGTACGGGAATGTACCAGTCGTATTCTTTAAATAATATAACTGATAGAACACAATACAATAAATAATTATTGTAAAAATAAAAAGTAACACTTTAAAATATGTGTTAAATTTTTGCTTAAAGAAAAATGGTATTGATATAATCTGAGTTGCTGTAAATAAAAGTAAAATTCTATCAAAATTGGGGAGGTAAAAATTATTGGAAAAAATAATTACCACTAAACTAATCAATTGTATATATATATATAAATCACTCTTTTTCTTTATTTCTCCAGTTATATTTCTCGACAAACTTCTAATTAAAAAAAACATCAATAATATATAAATATTTAGAATAGTCAACGTACCACTCGTACTGTTGGATGCTTGCATTTCTACTAATCCCCAATAGTTTCTATATACATCAAAATATTGAGTTAAAAAATTCAGTAAAAAATTTAATAGATAAGATACTGGTAATATCATAATAGCTATAAAACATAACCTTTTTGTATTGAACTTTAAATTGTAAAGGAAGTACATGGGAAAATAAAAGACAGCTGTTTTATGAAATAAAAAGGCTATAATCATGAATAGCAAATATTTTTTAAAATCTCTTTTAAAAATATATTGGATGCTAAAAAGAAATATTGCAATTACTATAGATTGCCTCATTAAGTTCAATGAAATATTAAAAAAACCAGTTAAAAATAAAAGCGACATTGAAAAAGTAATATTTTCTGAACTGTCATAGATTGCAACTAATAAAAAAGAGAGAATTATTAAATGAATTAACGCAAAAATACCCACATATCCATATATAAAGTTTCCAATATATACTAATAAAGTACTTAGCGGCTCCCAGACTCCAGTTTCACCGGCTAAAACTCTTGGGAAATGCACCAACGAATAAACTTTATAATCAATTCCAACATTATATCGAAATGCTGCTAATCCCCACAATAAAAGAAATGTTATAAAAAGAGAGAATTTTGTCAATGAATTATTTTTTTCGGTGATTTCGGAATTAACACTGGATTTTGATAAAGCTAATAGTATACAACAAATTAAAAATATAAATAAATATATCATAGGCTTCCTCTCCGCCAAAAGATAAAACTTTAGTCAGCATCACTCATTATAGTAGTAAATAAATTTTTCCATTCAATGGTAATTTTTTCAATTGAAAAATTTTGAACTTGATTTAAAGATTTTTTTTGGTGGGATTCAAGTAAATTATGATTATTGGATAACTTAACAATTTCTTTAACCATGCTATCCCTATCACCATTTTTTATCAACAGTCCCATTTCTCCATAACTCAAAGCCTCATTTGACCCAGTATTATTGAAAGCTACTATGGGTAATCCGTAATTCATTGCCTCCATCAAAACTAGTGGAAAACCTTCCCATCTTGATGTATGTATAAAAATTGAACTATTTAAATAATGCTCTGAAAGGTCCTTATCTTGTAATTTCCCTTTATATATTATTTTATCTTTTGCATTATATTTATTTATTAACTTTTGAAATTTATGCATTGAAAAAAAATTCCCACTACCTGCAATGGATATTTTCCAGTCTGCAGGAATCATACTTGCTATTTCTACCAAATAATCTATTCCTTTGTGCGGAATATCTATTCTCCCTACAAAAGATATTATTTTTTTATCTAATTTTGAATGTTCTGATGAAATATCCATTGTCAAGGGATTATATATTCTATACGATTTTTGTGTAAAGTTCGAGATCTTTTTATCATCATAATCTGTAAGAGAAACTACCGCATCACATTTTTGAAAAGAATCCAACAGCAATTGTTCTGTTTCACAAAAATACTTTTCTCTTAACATATCAATATTATTATGTGCCCAATAAATAAATTTAATATTAGGAAATTCTATTTTCAAATCTTCCATAAAAAGTATAAACTGCTCTTGTAAAACAACTATGTCAGGCTTTGTATTAATAATATAATTAAAGAAATCCTCCTTAATTCTTCCTAAGCTTGGATAAGTATTTTTCTTTTTTTTAAAAAAAAGAAAAGATGCTTTCTCAATAACTCTGTGAACTACCATGTCAACCCTCTTAATCGGTTTTGTAGGAAACGTTGGGGTTATGTTGAGTGGAAAAAAACTTTCTGATTTTTCTGATGAATACATTGTGATTGTAAATTTATCATCTAAATCTAATTGGTTAACGATTCTTGAGGTTACTCTTTGCGCTCCTCCCATATCTATACTTCTGACAGCAAAAGTAACATTTATCATATCCTTGCTTTCTCCTTTTTCATTTAAAAAGTTAATCAAGCTATAATTTAATAACTAAATAATTTAAAATTAGTCTAATTACAGCTTTCTACCTTTCATTTTGAGTCTTATTATTTTTAATAGAAATATTGTATTACCAAAAAAATATCTTTTGAATAATCTCCGTGGTTCCTGTAAAAATCTAAAAAACCATTCTAAACCAGCTTTTTGAACCCATAAAGGAGCACGTTTAACGTTATCCGAATAGTAGTCAAATAATCCACCACATGTGACAAAATTAGTTGCTAAAATATCCTCAAAATTGTCAGTAACCCATTTTTCTTGACTAGGACAACCAAAACCTATAAATAAGATGTCCGGTTTTTTTTTATTTATATCATTTATAACACATTCTGATTTAGACTTATCGAAAAAGCCGTGATGACTTCCTACAAAGTTAACTTTAGGATATTTATCTTTCATATTCTCTATTACTTTCTCGGCTGTGCCTTTCCTACCACCAAGTAAATAAACTTTGTGTTGATTGCTATGATTCAATAATTCGATAAATAAATCAGTTGTAGCTATTCGCTCTTCAGCTACTTTCCCTTTGGTCATCTTTTGCCCCATAATAATACCGGCACCATCTACGTATATAACATTTGTATTATCAATTAATATATTCCTGTATTCTTCATCACGATCAGTAATATTATAACAGTCAGTATTGATAGCAAAATATTTTTTTTTCTCTTTATTATTCAGAATTAAATTTGCAAAGGTATCCATATTTCCATAAAATAAATTAATATTTTCTAACAATCCAACCATCTTTAATAAGCTCCATTCGGTTTAATCATTACAAGTACTGTTTTAAAAATTATTTTTATATCATTTAGCAATGATTGGTGCTTGATGTATTCTACATCCAAATCAACCATTCCTTTAAAGTGAACATCATTTCGGCCACTCACTTGCCATAATCCTGAGCAACCAGGTTTCACCAACAAGCGTTGCCTATCGTACTCATCATATTCCACTAATTCTCTGGATAATCCTGGTCTAGGTCCGATTAAGCTCATATCTCCTTTTAACACATTCCAGAGTTGCGGAAGTTCATCGATACTTGTTTTTCTTAGAAGTTTGCCTATTTTTGTCACTCTTGGATCATCCTTAATTTTGAACATTGCCCCTTCAATTTCATTTTGATCAAGTAATTCTGCTAGGCGTTCTTCCGCATCAACACACATGGATCGGAATTTATACATCGTAAATGACTTGCCGTCTTTCCCTATTCTTTCTTGCGCAAAAATTACTGGGCTGCCTTTCTCTTCTTTCTTGATACGATAGATAGCCCATGCCATGATTGGTGATGTCAAAATAAGCCCTATACTACTTCCCACCACATCGATGAATCGTTTGGTGAGTAGAAAAGGCTTTCCTGTATTAATATCTGCTTTTGTTAATATATTTTTTCCCATTTGATTTGATTTACTCTTCGTTTCAACTGGTTTCCCCAAATCCAATTCCATTTTCTCCAACTCCTCATTCATTAGAATAAACCAAACCTTTTCTTTCGTATTTCTGAATATTCTGGCAATACAGGTCGATCACCATTGACCAAATCCTTCGTGACTTGTTGCATGGCTTGGACTCGGCTTTTCCCAAATTCTTTTTCAATTTTTTCATAAGCTTCTTTTAAATAAAAATTACGAGTATTTACACCGTGAGCATCACTTGCTACCATATGTAACATATTACTTTCCATCATACTCATGGCTGTTTTTTGAATGTCTTTGCCAAAAATACCAACAATACTCGGTGCCGTTAATTGCGTCAAGACCCCCATATCAAGAAATGGTATCAATCGATTGGGATCCTCACGGAATTTGGCATTTCGTTCAGGATGGACAATAACTGGTATATGTCCTTTGCTCATCAGTTCAAAAAACAATTGCTCCGTATATGCTGGTACGTCCATTGTAGGAAATTCAATCAATAGATACGTATTGTCTAGATCGGTAAATAATAAATCATGTTCCTCTAATTTATCCATTAATGATCCATTGATACGAATTTCTTGCCCTTCAAGTAGGGTGATGGGTAGATTTCTCTGATCAAATTCTTCCTGCAGATGAGCTACTCTTGGAATCACTTCGCTCGCTGAATTCGTATACTTTCCATTTAGATGATGAGGGGTACACAAGATATGTGTGATTCCTTGACTAATAGCCTTCTCAGCCATTGCAATACTGTCTTCTACTGTCTTCGCTCCATCATCGATGCCTGGTAAAATATGGCAATGTAAATCAATCATACCCATCTTCTCCTAATTATAATTATGACCCGTAATAGTAATATCCTTGGTCCACTGCGTTTTTCGTTCCATGGTAAATTGCACCCAAAATATTTGCATTGACCATCTGAAGTAATTTCTGTGCTTTCACGACTGCGTCTTTGCTCGAAACGTCTTCTCTGACAACTAATATCGTGCCATCGACTTTTGATGCCATGATTTGCGCATCGGTCACTTGAACGATAGGTGGCATATCAAAAATTACTAAGTCAAATGCCCCTCTTAATTCCCTGATTAATTGATCCATTCTAGCTGTGCTCAATAATTCTGATGGATTTGGTGGCTTCGGACCACTTGTTAATAGCGATAGATTAGGAACGACTGATGCTTGGATAACGTTACTCATTGTTTCTTTGGTACTTAGCAAATTACTAAAACCTACATTGTTTTGTAAATGGAAAGTCTTATGCACTGTCGGCTTACGCAAATCAGCATCGACTAATAATACCCTTTGACCTGCATTTGCAAAGACAACGGCTAAATTCGCTGCAGTAGTCGATTTCCCTTCACCAGCTCCTGATGAGGTTACTACGATTGTTTTAATCTCATGATCGACTGTCGACGCAAATTGAATATTGGTGCGAATCGTTCGATATTGCTCTGAGATAGGAGAAGACTGATCAATCAATGTAATTAAACTGACTGGCTTAGTTTCTGTCCCGCGTTTGTTATTTTTTGCCATTTTTTCTCCTCCTACACTCGTGAACGTCTACGTCTAGGTTCCGTAGAAGATTCTGTTTTTTGTGTGGCAGCTTGAGTTAATTCTCCGTCCACTAACTTGCGTGTCTTTTTTATATTTACTGCGATATCTTTATCTGAAATTTCAGGTACAGTTCCTAATAACGTGAAGCCCAATTCTTCTGTTAAGAATGTTGCATCTTTGACTGTACGGTCCATTAATTCAATCAGCAGTGTGGCAATGATTCCTATTAATGCTCCTAAAATCAGTCCTGCAGCCAAAAATAATTTTTTATTGGGTGATACGGGATCAGACTCTGCCACAGCGTTAGAAATAATGGTAATCCGATCTACATTTAATACATCTTTGGCATTGTCCTGGAATGTTTTTGCGACAGTATTCGCAATATGTGCTGCTTCGACAGCTTTGGTACTTTTTACGATAATTGAAAACATTTGTGAATTTTGATTCTGTTCAACTGAAACAGCATCCTCAATTTCTTTGGGTTCCATTTCAATCTTATATTGTGTATTTAAGCGACTCTGTACTTGATTTAATACTAAATCACTTACAATAAAATCTTTGTAGGTATTGATCATTTGTAGGTTACTATTTACATCGTTTACATTGGTACTGTCTGATTGTGGCAGTGTCACTACTAATTGTGCTTGTGAGCTATACTTTGGCGTGATAATAAAGAATGTCACAACACCAGATAATGCTAAGCCGGCAAACATGCAAGTCAAAATCAGCTGGATATGTTTTTTAAACATATCTAAAAGTTGTTTTACTGTATAGGTCTTCTCCATCTTTTCTCCACTTTCCTATTGGTTTATCTCTAATTCGGTTTTTAATTGGTCTTGCATTGCTTTCAAGTCTTCCTCACTCACACGTTGGTAAGAGACGCCATCTTGCATAAAGCCGGTACCTTTTAATTGTTGCGTATCAATAGTTTTAAAAGCATCCCGATAGTCCAATGCGATTTGTTTCATTTGATCAAAGGTCAAGTCAGTCAAGACATTGTCTTCCATCGCATCAAGCAGGGCTTTATATTGCGTCACACCGTCTAATGAAAGAACCTTTTTGGCAATGGCAGTTACGACTTCGCGTTGGCGTCGTTGACGGCCATAGTCACCTTCTGGATCATCGTAGCGCATGCGTAGGTATCCGAGTGCTTTCATTCCTTCAAGATGAATTTTCCCGATATCATAGGTATACGTCACGTCATCTTGGGTGTAATCAAACTTCAACGTATTATCTACATCCACACCGCCGACTGCATCGACCAACTGTTGGATGCCTTCCATATTAATGACGATGTAGTGATCGATAGGAATATCTAGAAGGTTGGAGACTGTATCCATCGACATCCCCGCTCCACCGAATGCATAGGCATGGTTGATTTTATCTTCTGTGCCATGGCCGACGATTGTCGCATAGGTATCGCGCTCGAGACTAACTAAGAGTGTCTTATTGTCATTTGGGTTAACAGTCGCGACCATCATCGAGTCTGATCGGCCTTTATATGTCCGACCTAGTGCTCCTGTATCCACACCTAGTAAGAGTACACTAAAGGGTTCCTTCTTGCTTAAGTCGACTTCACTATCTCGATCGGCGCTTGTGGCTGTTCGTTCGACACTGGCGTAGGTAGCTTTTGCCGATTTCGATACATCAGAATAGAGTTTTGCAAAAACGATTCCGATTGCAACAATGAGTACACCTACTAGAGCAATGATGGTGATTATCACTTTTTTCCAGATGCTACGTTTACTACTTTTATGTTTTTTTCTTCGCTTTTCAGCCATGCTTCTTCCTCCGATTATTCGAATTCATTATTGAACTGGTGCCCCAAATCCCATTTGTTCATTAATGGCGTTTAACGTCTGAACAAAGGTTTGCCGTACGGTTTGATTTTTGACGGCATCAATATCTGAGGCTAACGGAACATAGGCATCATAAGTAGCTTCCGTAGTTGCTGTGCCATTTTGATACATTTTATCGATGGCAGCTTGGATCGTATCAATCGTCGTTCGTTGACTTGTTGCTTCATCTAAGTACTGGTTAGCCAAGGTTTGCCAACTATCTTTATACAAGACATTCACACTATCTTTTAGTTCGCTAATAGCTGTTGCAGTAGTCTTTTCGTTGATCGCTGCTGGGTCGGCGTAAGTCGTCCAATTGACAGCTTGTTCGAACAATGCATCAATTTTAGTCTGTAGGCTACGTTTTTCTTTGATTGCTTGTATCTCGCTTAGGAGTCTTTCTTTGGTTTTATCTAGTTTTTTTATTTCAGTAGGCAGTTGAGATTCGGTAATACCGAATGCTTCGGCTGTCGTCTGAACACCGCCTAATTGATTAGTTACTGTGTCAATTGTTTCATCGGTTACTTTGTCGCTTAAGATGCCACTTTCTTGCGATACATAGAATGTTTGAATCGTTTGTTCTGCACTTGTGAGCTGTGCTTTTTGGCTAGTAACGGATGACTTTGCATAAGCGACTTGCTGATTGACTTGCTGGCCTTTACTATATTGATAGCCAGCTATACAAATAGCTGCAGCGCCGATAGCCATAATCCCCACTCCGAAACTCTTAGTAACTGCTCTACTCATCGAGATGGTTTTCCTCCTACTATATTAGGTTTTTGTGAATAATGTACTTTTCCCCACTAATAAATATATGTTACCGAATAGCAAAGTATAAGTCAAAACAATTTCAATTAAAAAACATGAAATACCACTTATTTAAATAAAAAACTGTGAAAAAAATATGAAAACATTCGGCTTAATCCTCTTTTTCCTTTATTCTTCAATATTTTTTAAACAAAAATTTTTTTCGCTTTATTTGATCTTTTTCATAAAATAACGAATTATTTCAATTGTTATTTAAAGCAGCGGATAAAAAGAGCAACGCAACTTTTGGTTGGATTACTCTTTTTTTACATTATCCTAATATGGTTACTTTAACATTATAACGGCGGCCCCATTGTCGGCACTGCTCGACGGTATTAAAGTGAACGTCGATGATATTGCCTCTAATGGCACCACCAGTATCGGCAGCAATCGCAATCCCGTAGCCTTCGACTTCTACCATGGTACCTAATGGAATAACACTCGTATCGACTGCCACGGCCATTGGGTTTTGACGAAGATCTAAGCCACTAGCGGTGATGCTATAGCCTGTTTCTGAATAAGAATAGGCGGTTGATTGCATATAGAGTACTTTATTGGAACTTGAGGTACTCGTTGAGCTCGTTGTTGAGCTTGATTCTGTCGTTTGTTCTGAGCTTGAGCTAGTTGTGCTGGTGGAAGTACTACTTGAACTACTAGTTGCTTGGGTAGATGAACTACTTGTCGAACTATTGGTTGTTTGACTATTGCTTGTCTTACTTTCAGTTGTGGCTTCACTAGTTGTTTTGGCTGCAGCTTGTGCTTGTTCTTTCTTCGCAGCTTCGGCGGCTGCTTTTTCGGCAGCTTCTTGTTCTGCTTTTTCTTTGGCTGCACGCTCGGATTCGGCTTTTAGTCGAGCTGTTTCGACGGCTTTGCTATTGGCGATTGACTGCAAGACGCCTTGTTTTTCAGCGAGTTGTGTTTGTAAGTTTTTCACCTTAGTATGTAAAGTCGCAGCTTGTGTTTCCAAACTTGCTTGATTGGCTTCTAAGGTTTCTTGCGTCGCTTCGGCTTTGGCTTTTAGCGTCTCTAGCTGATTGACGTCTTTGTTTAGGCTTTCAACAGTGGCTTTCTCAGAGCTTTGCATAACGCTGATTGCATAGACACTGTTCACAAAATCTTGGATGCTATCGGCATTTAGTAATAGCTCGAGCTTGCTATCTGTTGCATCGCTCATTTGCAAGTTGCGCAATCGTTCGGCCATAACGGTTTTTCGCTTGGCAATCGTTGCTTCTTTATCGGTAATTTGTTGATTTGTATCGGCTAATTCAGTCTCGTTTTCACTGATTTGACTTTTAATCTTTTCTACTTTTGCATAGGTTTGATTCACATCTGTTAATGCGAGTTGTACCTCGGCACTGATGGTCTCACTTTCTTTGGTAACTTGCTGCTCTTGTTGATCCAGCACATCTAGTGATTCCGCTTGTGCTAGTAAGGGTACAAAGGTATTCAATCCGATCACTGCCACAGCAGCTAACGCGAGTTTTTTTCCTTTCACTCTAGCCCACACCTTTCCACTTTTCATTTCTTTTCTGTTACCCCTGTCTCTGCTCACGAGATTTCCTTATTAATTATACAAAAGTTGCGTGTATGCCTGATTGCAATTTCTTTACAGATTGTTACAGAATTTTGTTGTTTTGATAAAAAATAAGAAAGATTGAATTGAAAACTTATTCTCATGCCTTTTTCATTGTAATGAAATCGTAACATTCCAAGTGGGAAACTGAATTGCATTCCAACCAAATTGGCTTCCAATTTGGTATGCTAGCTAGACAAGAAGTTAAATTTTCGACTTAAAGTGGGGGTCAAGTTGCTTGGCATCCCAAAATGATAAAAGCTTGTACGTATTTACTCTGTGGGTCTACTTTCTGCTCCAAGAAGTGTAAAAGCCTCCCTAACTGTTTCAGCAAGGAGACTTTTTGTTATCATTCTTCTTTCTTCCGAGGAAACTTCATCATCTTGGGTGTCAGACGGCCAGCTGGATTTTTAATTTTTAACAAATCAAAGATAAAGGTGAAGACTGGAATCCCCATCACTAAGCCCCAAACACCAAAGTAGTGCTCACTAAAGAGCAAGATGACAAATGTAAAGAAAATGGGAATTTCAGTCTTGCTAGACATTAATTTGGGATTCAAAAAATACGATTCCAAGAGGTGTATCGCTAGAATAACCAATAAAATAATAACGACATCATTCATGCCACCTGTCGAATAAGCGATAATCGATAATGGGATAGTTGAAATAATCACACCTGCGACGGGAATCAAACTGAGAATAAAAATCATCACCACCAAACTGGGAATCTGTGTAAAGTTCATCGCAACCAACGCAAGGCAGGTTAAAACCGTATTAATTAATGCAATAAAAAGTTGGGCTTCAATCACTACGCCAAACGTGTTGGAAAATTTGACAAAAAAGTAATGCAAATCTTGAAAAAACCAAGCAAACTCGCCGTGTAAAAAGAGGCGTGAGAACTCAAATGTACGCTTTTCTTCTATTAAAAAGAAAAAGCTCAGAATAAAAGCCATCATCGCGGCAATCGTTACTTTTCCAAAGCTTTGGATATAGTCTAAAACAATCGTTAACCGATTTTTCAAATATTCCAATAGATTAAACTGATCGATTACTTCATGCGCAGCTCGGAAAAAGCTATCGGAATTTTTCGGATTGTGTTGGTAAAAGCGTACGAGAGAATCCACCATCAAAATCGATTGATCTATCACAATTGGAACGTATTTGGTTACAACAAGGTACATGCCAAGTACAATCAGACCATAAATAGCAACAACCAAAATGGTCGAGGAAATGGGAATGAGCTTTTTAAGCTTTTTGACGGACTTATATGCCAAAAAAGTAAAAATAAAGGTTAGGAACAATAAGGTCAGCATGCTCCGTAGAATATAGATTCCCCCAATCAGCACAAGCAGCACAACAATGCGCCGTAGCTTGATATTTTCCAAAAATGCTTCGTAATATTTCATGCAGACCCTTCTTTCATTCGATGTATTTCAGGCAGATCGTCTTGCTTTTCTAGTACGTAAAAGCCAAAATAATCTACTCTATATCTAGTAAGTCTATCTTACTATTCTTTGCATTGTTTTTATACATTTTATGAAAATATTCGTTATAGGAGCTTGCTCGTTTCACTAAATTTCTTACATTTAGCCACCCCGTTCGCAACCGAAAAAAAACTTAAGAAACCAGCATAATACATCCAATTCACCGGTTGTTTTATGCTGGCTTTTATCTACTGACTATATTTCATTTGAAGGCTTTTCTGTTTGGACAGGTGCAGTGTACTCTTTTGTGCGAAACATTAAGAAAAAGAGACCAAAGCTCACTAAGCCAAAGGTGATGAACAAGAGATTGGTCTGCTGGAACGCATCTTTAATATTGGCTTGACTACTGGAAATCAAGGCCACAACAGCGGTACCAATCGAACCGCCATATTGGTTCATCATTTGAAACAATGCTAATGCGTGGGGACCCTCTTCTTTTGATAAGTGCGCAATTGTGGTCGTTTGTATGTTACCAAATGCCATGACGCGACCAAAAGAAAATATCACATAGATGATAGTTAACAGTACCATACCTAATGAATGAGCAAACAGACACATCACCAAAAGACTGATGGTGAATAACAAATTTCCGAGGTATAGCGGCAATTTTGCTCCTCTTTCATCGTACAGTTTGCCAAACCAGGGATTCAAAAGGGCTGCAAGCAAGGATCCGGGTAGTAGAGCAAAGCCGGCTAAGATGCTGGATACACCAAATCCCAATTGTAAATAGTTGGGAATCAAATAATTGCCACCAATATTCGCAAACTGGTACAACACAAATGGAGTAACGGCATAGAGGAAGACGGGTTTAGCAAATAAGCGGATATTTAAAAATTCTTGCTTACTCGTTAGTGATTTCCAAATAAATAAAAAGAAAGTGGCAAAAAAGAGGACTAACACTGGAAGATTGACCTTCCCTGTTTCTAATCCAGATACAAAGATTAGACTAGTCGTTAACGCACAAGCTAGTAATAAAAATTGTAGCCAATCGAGTTTGGCTGTTTTGTCGATGGGTTCTTTTTTTTCAAAACTAGTGATGCCAAGAAAAACAGAAACAGCAACTAAAAGTAAAACGAAAAAGAAAATGGCACGCCAACCCAACGAGTCGACTAGTAAACCACCATACGTTGGACCAATGGACGGGGCGATGGATACAACTAATGATCCAAAGCCCATCCAGGTGCCAAGTTTGGCTAGGGGAACTTGTTCCAAAATAATGTTAAAGGTTAAGGGTAGGGCAATGCCGGCCGCCACGCCTTGTAAAACGCGGCCGACTAAAAGAATCGGAAAGGTGACCGCCGTGCCACCAATCAAGGTGCCGATGACAAAGACGCCGACAGATGCTAGAAATAACTGACGTTGGGAGAAGCGTCTCCTTAAATAGGCGGATAAGGTCATCATAATGGCGACCATTAATAAATATATGGTGGTTACCCACGCTAGGGTTTCCATACTGACGTGAAAGATTTGGCTTAGCTTGGGAAAGGTGACATTCATGGCTGTTTCGCTCATAATACCGGCAAAGCCCATTAAAGCAGCAGCCACTATCATGCGCACCACCTTTTTGGGTACCGTTGGTTGTTGTTGATTAGTCATTTGTTGATTAGTCATTTGTTGTTCAGTCATGTTTTCCTCCTATTTGTTGCAAAAACTTTGCAATTACGGCTAATTCGTTTGTGTCAAAGCCAGCAGTTAATCGTTCATTGTCTTTTTGAAAAAAATTTTGAATCGCTGTAATATAGGTCTGGGCATTCGGTGTCAAGTTGAGGTATTTTTGGCGACCTACTGTTTGGCGGGTCACCAAATTACGTTCTTCCATCCGGTGAACAATCACCGACATGGTTGACCCTTTCACACCAAATTCTGTCACTAAATCTTTTTGTGATATGTCTTCTCCTGAGTGTTCATATAGATAATTCAAAATACTCATTTGCGTGCCCGTCAATTGATATTGATGGGCAAAGGTATCCATTTCACGAGCTAATTGAATACTCGCTATTTTAATCAATTTCCCGAAATTCATTCTCTGCTCCTCCCATAGTTAGCAACCTAACTATTTTAGAAGATATTTCAGAAATGTGCAAATTTTTTCGATTTAATGCACTAAATAATCAGCAAAACAGCTCCCTTCTACACAGAAACAGTGTGTCGAAAGGAGCTGTTTTGTTTCAATTGGGTGGTTCATTTTTGCTATAACCTAAGAATGACTGACTTAATGCGTGGTTCCGCCAATGATTTTCAGATCTTCTTTGCCATCAAAAGCAACCATTTGAGCAATCGCAGCCGTTAAGCCGGCAACAATATTTTCCAAACTCATGGATGGTGTATCGGAACGGTTTAGTACTTGTTCTGGTAAAAATGGGACATGCATAAAGCCTGCTTTGACCTTGGGAAAGTCCGTGTGTGTTAGGTACAGGCATTGATACATGATATGGTTGCAGACAAAGGTCCCAGCTGAGTTTGAAACAGAAGCAGGAATGCCAGCTTCTTTCACCGCCGTGACCATGGCTTTTACTGGGTGTTGGGTGAAGTACGCGCTAGCACCTTCCGCTTGAATAGGAACATCAATCGGTTGTTGGCCTTCGTTGTCGGCAATGCGGGCATCATCGACGTTGATGGCTACTCGTTCAAAGGTTAGATCAAATCGTCCCCCTGCTTGACCGACTGCTAAAACATAGTCATAGTCTTTTTTTTGTAATTCTTCTTTCACAGCAGCTGCACTCTTATGAAAGACGGTCGGTATTTCTAATTTGGTTATCGTCGCTCCGGCGATAGTATCCGGCAAGCGTTTGACTGCCTCAATTGCCGGATTGGTTTGGTCTTCACCAAACGGGTCAAAGCCAGTTACTAAAATATTCATCATTGTGTTCTTCCTTTCTTTGTGCTAAAAAGCCCAGAAATACATTAAGACAATATGGACAATAATCATCAACGTTGCCATGGTTGCTTGCTCTTTGATGACACCGTATGGATTTTTCATTTCCATTAATGATGCGGGTAAGGCATTGAAGTTAGCTGCCATCGGTGTCAATAAGGTGCCACAATAACCAGCTGTCATCGCCAGTGCCCCTGCGATGGCTGGGTTTGCACCTTGCGCAATGACAAACGGAATGCCGATACCAGCTGTAATAACGGTAAACGCCGCAAAGGCATTTCCCATAATGGCGGTAAACAAGACCATTCCCAAGACATAAGCAACTACGCCAAAGAAACGGCTGCCTTCTGGTACCACTCCTCCAATGGCATTAGCGATGACTGTCCCTACTCCAGACAGTGAAAAAATCACGCCCAATGCAGCGAGTAATTGTGGTAAGACACCGGAAGTCCCCATTGCTTGAATCATACGGTCACTTTCAGCCATCGTTGCTTTGGCGGATCCTTTAAAGATCAGCCAAGCAAAAAGAGTTCCAATAACTGCTGCCAATCCAATGGCTACTTTGCTTGAGTCAGGAATAAATTTTGCTAATAGCATTGAGACAATTGCTAAACATAATACGGGGAAGAAGACCCAATTTTTGTATCGTTTGGCACTAGCCATCAAACTGTCTGTCGAAAAATTAGCAAATTTACCGACTTCAAATTGCTTAAAGATGGTGATGACTCCTAAGAATACGACTAACAGACCAGATAACGCAGTCGGAAGAACTTTTCCTAGTGTAAATAGAAGCCCTAGGTCAAGCCAAAAAAGTCCAGAACCTATTCGTTTTTGATTGGTTTGATCGTTAAAGGCTTTGTAGGCGGTGTAGATCAGTTGTAGGCCAATTAAGACATAGAAAAATTCTAAGACATTGTCCCAAAAAGTTGGTGAAGTCATCGATTATTTGGCCCCTTTCTGTGTATATTTTTTCTTTAATTGACGATCATAATTGATATTGTTTAACGCGCCAAAAACAATCATGATGACTGCCACGGGAATGGATGCCTGTGCGATGTCCCAACCAGAAATCTTGTAGCCCAGTGAATCAAGCGTGCTGGCAATCAATAAGACGCCTGAAGAAGCCAAGAACGTATTTTGTCCATAGAAGTTCCCGTAATTTTCCATCGCTGCGGATTTGGCTTTGATGGTTTCTTTTTCCTCTTCCGTGATTTCCCCATACTTCGCTTCAGCAGCTGCTTCAGCCATTGGTTGTACCAACGGACGGACAAATTGGGGATGTCCGCCTAAACGAATCGAAAACAGGCCTGCTACTTCACGAATAATTAAGTAGATGGTCAAAAATGTCCCCGTGGTTAAGCCTTTGATCTTTTTGATTAGCATGACGGCTTGTTCTTTTAAGCCGTGGCGTTCTGATAGGCCAATCAATGGTAGGGTAATAAAGAAAATGGTGACCAACCGTTGATCAACAAAGGCTTGACCCAAATGTTGTAAAAATTCGACTGGGGTAATCCCAGAAACAAGTGCTGTTGCAAAGCCAGCGATAATGACCACTGCGATTGTGTCTAGTTTTAGCACAAAGCCCACGACAATAATGACAATACCAATTAATTTAATCCATTCCATTTCTGTATTATTCCTCCTTGTAGATATTTACCACATTGATATGTGATTTATCTATACTAGGTCATAATTTGTGTATTTTCAATAATAAACTCTTTTTTTCGGTGAATTTCATGTAACAAACACATTTTTTTATAGCGCGATTGTACCTTCTTTTTGCATAGTATAGTACACTACATAGAGTAAAACTATTTGGGAGGTTTTAGGATGGTGGCTCTCTTGCACTATGCAAAAAATTATCGGAAGCAATTGTTGCTAGGTCCGGTATTTAAATTTTTAGAAGCCGTCTTTGAATTGATTTTGCCTTGGCAGATGGCACGCTTAATTGACGAAGGCATAAAAAAAAGCAACTGGCCGGTCGTGGTCCAAATGGCGGTCTGGATGGCTGCCATGTCGGTAATCGGACTTTTCTTTGCTGTGGTCTGTCAATATTTTGCGTCGGTGGCGTCACAAGGATTCGGCACTGAGTTACGCAATCAACTGCTCAAAAAAATCAACCAACTCTCGCACGAGGAGTTAAATCAATTTGGCACAGATACATTGATTACTCGCATGACCAACGATGTGAATCAGTTACAATTGGCATTGGCGATGTTGATTCGCTTAGTCGTACGGGCGCCTTTTTTAAGTATCGGTGCGATTGTGATGGCTTTTGTCATTGATTGGCAAGCGGGCTTGTTATTTTTATTGGTCTTGCCGTTATTTTGCTTGGTGCTCTATTTTATGATTAGTCGCTCGATTCCTTTATACAAAAAAGTGCAAGGTCAGCTGGATCATTTGAATGAATTGGTTAGTCAAAACTTGAGCGGTGTGCGGGTCATTCGGGCATTTGCTCGGACGGATCAGCAAAAAGAAACCTTTCATGACGCGACCGATTCCTTAAACGATGTCTACGTGCGCGTCGGCAACTTGCAAGCATTACTGACTCCGGCGACGACGTTATTGATGAATGTGGGCATTATTGGGCTCTTTTATCTAGGTGGCTGGAAAGTCGATACGGGTCACTTGCAACAAGGACAACTACTAGCCTTGATCAACTATATGAATCAGATGTTATTGGCTTTAATCGTCGTGTCGAATTTGGTGGTGATTTTTACGCGTGCGGCTGCTTCGGCTGATCGTATCAATGACGTCTTGGCGGTCAAGCCAGCCATTGTCGACCAACCGACTGTTCAAGCACACGCCTTAAAAGGTGGCATTGCCTTTGAGCAAGTGTCTTTCCGCTATGGTGCTAATTACGGCTTGGCTCTGACTGATATTTCCTTTGAGGTGAAGCCGAATCAAACAATCGGCATCATCGGCCCGACTGGTAGTGGAAAATCAACCGTGACGCAACTGATTCCTCGCTTTTACGAAGCATCGAGTGGGCGCGTCTTACTTGATCACATCCCAGTAGCCGAATTTTCACTAAAAACGTTGCGCACGCAAATCGCGATGGTGCCACAAACGGCAGTCCTTTTTTATGGAACTATACGGGAAAACTTGCAGTGGGGCAAAGAGAACGCGACCGATGAAGAATGCTGGCAGGCCCTAGCGATTGCGCAAGCGACGGAGTTTGTGCAATCATTGCCCCATCAGCTTGATACGATTATTCAAGAAGGCGGCAAAAACTTTTCTGGTGGGCAACGCCAACGGTTAACCATCGCGCGCGCGGTCATTGCCAAACCTGCCATCTTAATTCTTGACGACTCCCTCAGCGCGTTGGACTACAAGACGGATTTAGCGTTGCGGCGTGCTTTGCAAACCCAACCAGGTACCGTCCTGATTATTTCACAACGAGTGCGCTCCATTCAAGAAGCCAACCAAATTTTGGTGATGGATAACGGCCGCTTACTGGCTCAAGGTACCCATGAGGAACTCCTTGATGCTTCTTCAGAATACCGAGAAATCGTCCAATCACAAGCGGAGGTGACCGACTAATGCAACCAAGAAAAACAGATTTTTCTGCGTTTCGCCCGTTTCTTCCTTATTTACTCAAGTATCGAAAAGAAAATATTCTGGCAATTGTGCTGGGCATTATTAATGGCCTAAGCGCGGTATTGATGAGCTTGGAAATTGGTCGGGCCATTGACAAAATGCTCGGCAAAGGGCGTGTCGACTTTGGTGGTTTGACCCGTGAATTGCTCCTATTTGCTGGTTGTATTTTGGTCAATGTTGTCAGCCAGTGGTTGATTCAACGACTAGGCAATCGCGTCGCCTATGGAGCTGCTACGCAATTACGCAAGGAGGCCTTTGATCATCTGAATCGGTTGCCTTTGCGCTATTATGACCAAGAAGCACATGGCAGCATCGTTAGCCGCTTTACCAATGACATCGACGCCATTTCCTTAGCCGTCTCCAGTGTCTTCAACCAGCTCTTTTCTGGAGTAGCGGTGGTCTGTCTCGCTTTGGTCTTGATGTTACAGATGAGCCTGACCTTAACTTGGGTCGTGTTGCTGTCGACACCCATTATCTTTTTCGTCAATTGGAGTGTGGCCCGTGCTTCGCAAGCCAACTTTGCCGCGCAACAAAAAAGCGTCGGGGCCATCTCTAGTTTTATTAGTGAAATGGTCGGCAACCAAAAAATTGTCAAAGCCTTTCACCGAGAAGCACGTAACCAACTGATTTTTGAAGAAATTAACGAAGAGCTCAATCAAGTAGGCCAAAAAGCCCAACTCTCCTCTTCGCTGACCAATCCGCTCTCACGTTTTGTGGACCACTTAGCCTATGTCGCTGTCGGCTTTGCGGGTGGCTGGTTAATGCTTAAAGGAGAAACGGCTGTAACGATTGGTATCATCTCCAGCTTTACGATTTATGAAAGTCAATTTACCAAACCGTTTATTGAAATTTCGGGGATGATTACCCCAATCCAAACGGCCCTCGCTGGCTTAAGGCGGACCTTTGATTTGATGGGGCAACCAGTGGAAGAGGACCAGCCTTTGTGTCCAGCCCTGGCTACCGTCCAAGGCGAAATTGCCTTTCGTCAAGTGGCCTTCTCGTATTCACCTAATCAGCCCTTGATTCGCGACTTTGATTTTACGGCCTATCCTGGCGAAACCGTCGCGATTGTCGGGAAAACTGGTGCGGGGAAATCAACCTTGGTGAATTTGCTCATGCGTTTTTATGAAGTGACCAGTGGACAAATCACCCTCGATGGGCAACCCATTGCGACCGTCAACCGTGATCAATTGCGGCGGAAATTTGGCATGGTTCTCCAAGAAACTTGGCTCTTTGATGGAACCATTCGCGAAAACTTGGCATATGGGCGCCCTGAGGCAAGTGACGAAGAACTCTATCAGGCCTTGAAAAAAACGTACATGTACGATTTTGTGCAACGCTTGCCTGAAAAACTGGGCACCCATTTGGGAAGTCAGCGCCTCAAAATTTCAGATGGGCAGCGTCAACTCCTGACCATCGCTCGTACCATGATTAGTCAACCCGATTTGTTGATTTTAGATGAAGCAACTAGCTCAGTTGATACGCTAACTGAAGGCAAAATCCAAGCCGCTTTTCTGGAAATGATGAAAGGCCACTCGAGCTTCGTGATTGCCCATCGCCTCTCCACCATTCGCAACGCGGATAAAATATTGGTGATGGACCAAGGCCAAATTGTCGAACAAGGTACCCATGAAAGCTTGCTCCAAGCCAAAGGATGGTACTATGAGTTGTACCATGCCCAATTTGAAGACTAATCGCTTTTTACTTGATACCAAAAAAGCCTGCCAACAGAATGATCTCTGTTGACAGGCCTTTTTCAATTCCTCTCATGAATGGCACCTCTGCGACAGTTTTTGTTACTGTGCGAAAAGACCCAAAGCTTGTTTCCATGCTAATACCCGTTTGACTGCTTGATTTAACTCACTTTCGCTATATTGTCCTGCTTTCACGGCTTGAATGACGTACGGAATTTGCGTGGCATAGCTTGAAGACATGACCAAATCATTGCCCGCTTGCAAGGCCTTTAAGCCCGCTTCTTCTTGACTAATGAAGTCCGCTAGCCCTGCCATATCCATATCATCCGTCATAATCACGCCTTGAAAGCCCAACTCTTGCCGCAACAACCGGTGAACCGCGGGCGAAATCGAGGCCGGTTGCGTGGCATCGATACTGGTGACGATGTTGTGATTCACCAAGACACTGTCAGCCCCAGCTTCAATCCCTGCTTTAAAGGGCAAAAAATCCGACTGACGTAACTCTTCCAGTGAGCGAGTATCAGTCACAATCTCCACATGTGAATCCCGGTTGTTCCCATAGCCTGGAAAATGTTTTAACGTCGAGCCAACGTGTTCTTCTTTAAGCGTCTGCACCACAGTTTTCACATATTCACTGGTCGTCTGTGCATCCATTCCCAATGTCCGGTCATAGATGAAGGCTTGCGGATCAGTCGCCACATCCGCCACCGGAAACAGCCCCGTCTGAATTCCAAAGGCTTTTAAAATTTCACTTTTGCGCTGAGTATCAGCAACAATGCCTGCTAAGCCACTTTCTTGGTAAATGGTCTGCGGTGATTCAAAGGGGGTTTTCACTAAATTGGTATTGCGACTAATGCGCGTCACCGTCCCCCCTTCTTCATCTGAACCAATCAATAGTGGAATGCTACTGGCCGCTTGATAAGATCGAATTTTGCCTTTTAACCCCTCAATCGACTCCTTGTCCACATCCCGACCAAATAACACATATCCTCCTAAGTGGTACTCCTGAATGTCTGCGATTTGATTCGTTTCTGGGACGCGGACAAAAAAGAGTTGCCCGACTTTCTCTGCCAAACTCATCTGACTGAGTAATTCGTCCACGGTTTGTTTTGACACATCCTCCTTTGCAGGCTGACTTGTGCTACTGACTGTGGCTGTATCTTTCGTATGTTTTGTTTCTTGGGTTGTTGAATTCATGACGATCTGTTTCGCTGATTGATCCATAAGTAACCATATCCCTCCCGCTAACAAGCCAAAGAAAAGCGTAAATCCAAATAAAATCCAGGATGCTATAGGTTTTTTCTTCATGCTCTGCTCCTTTATGCCAGATTTTTTCTTCAAACCCATTATACGGATTTTTATAGGGAGTGACAAATGGCATTTTCTTTGAAGTCCCTCCTGCTAAATTGAGCCTATTAGTTGAGAAAAAAGCGTGAGTACCCTAGTATAAATAGATGAAACGAAAGGATTGGTGAAGAGCCGATGAAAAAAATAAAAGCATCTGAAGCAATGATCAATGTCTTATTGGATTGGGGAGTTAAACGCGTCTATGGATTACCTGGCGATTCGATAGACACCACGATTGACGCCTTGCATCGTCACGATGAAGAAATCGACTTTATTCAAGTACGTCATGAAGAAGTGGCTTCCCTAGCTGCAACAAGTGAAGCCAAACTAACAGGAACGGTTGGCGTGTGTTTGTCCATTGGAGGTCCGGGAGCCATTCACTTATTAAACGGGCTTTATGATGCCAAAATGGATCATGTACCAGTCCTAGCGTTGATTGGCCAAGTCAAATCCAGTTTAATCAATAGTGATTATTTTCAAGAAGTCAATACTGCCGCACTGTTGGAAGATGTGGCTGTTTATAATAAAGAAATCCAATCCGCTGCCTCCTTGCCAAGAATTGTCGATGAAGCCATCCGGACTGCTATGCGTCAAAAAGGTGTGGCCGTCCTGACCATTCCCGATGACCTGCCCGATGAAGACATTCCTGACACCTATCGTGCACTCGCTGGTGAAGCGAATCTTTTCAGCACCCCAACGATTGAAGCGGATAAAATTGCCGAAGTAACTCGTTTAATAAAAGAAAGCAAAAAACCAATCGTGCTATCAGGGGTTGGAGCAAAAGGTGCCGGAGAAGCGCTAACCACCTTTATCGAAACCAATCACATTCCTTTGGTTCAAACAATGCCCAGCAAAGGAACCGTTGCGGACAACCACCCGCATTCTTTAGGAAATGTGGGCAAACTAGGAACAAAACCCGCTTATGAAGCCATGAAAGAAGCGGATTTTCTCCTCTTATTGGGCACGAATTACCCTTATGTCGATTATTTACCTGATCCAAGCACTTGCAAAGCCGTCCAAGTCGACATCGTCCCTGAACGCTTCGGCAAACGATTCCCGATTGAATTAGCCATTGAAGGCCGTGTTGCGGATTTCTTAACGGCAATGAATGCGCAAGGTGCCATTCGTACAACAGATACCTTTTTACAAGCTTGCCAACAAACGATGGGCCATTGGAATGATTGGATGCAAGAGCAACGCCAAAATACCACTGGCGATTTTGTCCATCCTTCTTATTTATTCAATGCCATCGAATCCATCGCCAAACCCAATGCCGTCTTTTCGATTGATGTGGGGACGTCCACCTCTTGGGGTGCGCGTTTCTTGCGGGTACAACCTGGCCAAGGCTACTTGATTTCTGCTTGGTTAGGAACGATGGGCTGTGCATTGCCAGGAGCCATTGCCGCAAAAATCAATGAACCCGAACGACAAGTACTCGCTGTGGCAGGTGATGGCGCGTTTGCGATGGTCATGCAAGATTTCGTCACGGCAACAAAATACCAGTTACCTTTAGTCCAATTTGTTGTCAACAATCAAAAGCTAGCCTTTATCGAAGTTGAACAACAGTCCGCTGGTCAACGCAACTATGGCATTGATTTAGAAGACATTGATTTTGCAAAAGTAGCGGAAGCCTGTGGTGGCGTCGGCTACACCGTCAAAACCGCCGCCGAACTCGACGCACTTTTACCAAAATTAGCAGATGTCAGCAAACCAACCCTTGTCAATGTTTACGTGGAAGACGATGCACCTTTACCAGGAAAAATTGTGATGGATGAAGCCCAAGGTTATGCAAAATTCACGTTTGAAACGGTCCTGAAAGATCATAAATTTCCAACCTTACCTCCATTGAAAGACATTATGCGGCAATTTTTCTAAGAAATTAAATCATAACCACCCTTCAAAAGGGTGGTTTGCTCTGAGGCTATAAGCCTCTGCTACTAGCCAGCGTTTCAAGGCGCTGGCTTTCACCTTGTTCAAGCCACATTGGTTTTGTCACTTTTGCTATCTCTAAAGAGACAACTCTATCACTTCTTAACCCTTAAAAGGGTCTTCATGTTCTCGAACACTCAACTTATCTAGTGCTATATCATGGTTTTCCTGTTCTTGAATATATTTTTTGATGGTCGCTTCATTAAGACCAACTGTACTCGCATAGTATCCTTCCGACCAAAAATGACGATTGCCAAATTTGTATTTTAGGTTTGCATGCTTGTCAAACATCATCAACGCGCTCTTTCCTTTCAGATACCCCATAAAACTTGACACACTTATTTTTGGTGGAATACTTAAAAGTAAATGTACATGGTCCGGCATTATGTGCCCTTCAATTATTTCGACTCCCTTATAGCTACATAACTGCTTAATAATTTCTTGAAGACTTGCGCAGTATTGATTATAGATAATTTTTCTTCTATACTTTGGAGTGAATACGATATGGTATTTGCACATCCACTTCGTATGGGCTAAGCTATTTGTTTTATTAGCCAACACTATCTCTTCCTTTCGTTAACATATGGCCTGAACAACTATATTTTAACGCTTAAGAAGAGATTTTTTTGTATAACTTTTTATCTTCCACCCGCATAGCAGGTGGTTTTTTGTTTCGCACGCGTTGCAAGCTCAACCGGATCTAAAGACAATAAAAAAACCTGTCTCTCTGCCAGTTCACACTGGTGTGAGACAGGAACTTGCTATTAGAATCCTAAAACTCAATCAAATGATGCTTTACACAATATCTTAATAATTCTGGATAATGATTGATTGCTAGTTTTTTACGAATGTTCGTTTTATGTACCTCAATCGTTTTGACAGACAAAAATAGTTGGCTTGCAATCTCTTTATTGCTATAACCTAGTGCAATTAAAGGCAAGAGTTCTTTTTCCCTTTTTGTTAGTGTTTCATAGCATTGATCTTCATCATCAGAATGAGGCAAATGAGAAAGATCTGCCTCATTGACCCCGGTATAATACCTACCTCCATTCATTACGGTTCGTAAGGCTTGTATTAATTGTTCATTGGGTTCACTTTTCACGACAAAACCTTCAATCCCATAACTGATCGCTTCTTCCATGTATTGTCGTTCATCATACATTGTCAACATCACAATTTTTATTTTGGGGTAAGCTTCTTTCATTCGTTTGGCTGTATACAAGCCATTTTCACCTGGGGGCATACTTATATCTAGTAAAACGATATCCACACTCTGCGCCTCTAACTTTATAAAGGCTTCGGCACCATCCGCTGCTTCGGCGACAACACACATATCTTCTTGCGCATTTAGTACCTGTGATAAGCCATTTCTGACAATCATGTGATCATCTGCAATAAGTATTTTCACTGAGTCTCCTCCATTCTCACCAGACGTAACGTCACCGTCGTACCCACTTGATAAGCAGCATGAATCGATATGTCTGCCCCAATCGCCATTGCCCGTTCCTGCATATTCCAAAGTCCTAGACCATGTTTTTGTGTTGAGGTATCGAAGCCTTTTCCACTATCTTTTACTTGAATTGTACACAAATTATTTTCAAAAAGAAATGATACTGTCGCTTGATTCACTTCCGCATATTTTAATGAATTGGTGACTGCCTCCTGGATGATGCGATAGATGTGACTTGCTGTTCGCTTTGGAATGGAGAATGGCATTCCTTGTACCTCAACATTTAATTTAAAGCCTGCCAATTGTTTTAATTGGTCTGCTAAATGAAAAATCGCCTGCAATAAACCCAGATCCTCTAGAGCAGCGGGATATAATTCGGCCGCTAACGTCCGAATTTCCTGTAATAATTCTACAAAGCTGACATCTAACTGTTGACTGTCAGTAGTCTTTTCTAATTGATATTTTTTCATTATCCGGCGTGATTCTAACATAAGACTATACATACTCTGAGCCAATCCATCATGTAAATCGCGAGCAATGCGTTGTCGTTCGACTTCTTGTGCTTCATTTAAGTAGCCGAGCATCAGACGTTCCTGTTGAACTTGTTGTGTTGTTTGCCAACTACGGATTTCTACATACTGGTAGAAAGTATTTGTCGTCGGATCGGGTATTGTTGTAAGTTTTCCCCAAAAAGAAGCCAGTTGTCCTTGTTTGTTCTTAAGTTGAAATGGAATGGCTTCTGGATTGAGATGTCCGTCAATCGGGCAGTCCTGACAGACATCCTGTAAAGCATGTAATGAGCACCCTTTCCCAGTCAAAATATCATGAATCTTTTTAAGTGGAATGGTATAATCTTCTGCTAATTTTTCGGCTCCATTAGATAGGAGGAGAATCTTATTATTTGCATCTAATAGCCAAATTATCGCTTCGGTTGACTGTAATCCTCGTTTATATAGTTCACCCATTTCTTCGCTCATCATAAAGTCACCTTCCTGCCACCCATTTTTCCACTCCGTTGTATTCAATTGATTGTTCCAGCTGCTCCATAAAAGGTAATAACCGACTTGAAGTCTCACTATTTCCTATTCGATTGCCTATTAACAAAACCGCTTTTACTTGCCGATTAATCAATAGAGGATAAGCAATAACTTCGTCCAATTTTTCAAGACGTGCAATTGGATAATCCATTAATCGTCTAGGTTGGCTTTGGATGTTTTTTTCGTACATAGGTCTTCCCGTTCGCCATACTAGACCCGCAATACCGTGACCAATTCGCAAGCAGATTTTTTGATAGTCTTCGCCTAAATTCCCTGAAACGACTACCCAACGAATCTCTTTTGGTTCACCTGGTCTGGCGACATTTTGGGCAATTCCGATAAAATCTACTTGTGTTTTTATTTTCATCTGCTCAAGTAGTGCCTGAAGTTCTCGTTGCTTTAACATAAGATTCACCGCCATTTTTCTGCATTTTCTTTACATTATAAATCACAATGATGGAAAGCAAAAGCTAGAGTACGAGCTTCACCTCATACTCTAGCTTACATGCTAACTATCACTTATTCCAATTTTTGAGCCATCTTGACATAAGGATAAGCAACAAATAAAATCCCACCAATCATATTGCCTAAGGTTACCCAAAATAAATTATAAAACCACCCACTAATTGTGATAGCTGAACTTGTCGAATCCAATAAGCCCGCTGTTAGGACCGTCATATTGGCAACACTATGTTCAAAACCAGTTGTGAAAAAAGCGAGCAAGCACCAAAAGATCATAATCAATTTCCCTGCTTCACTTTTGCATTGAAAGCCTGACCAAATAGCTAAACATACGAGCATATTGCAAAGAATCCCCCGAAGAATTAATGGGACAATCCCTAAGCTCATTTTTGTCACAGTCGCTGCTGCTAGCACTTGCGCAACTGCTCCAGTCTGTAAGCCACTATAATGAAAGCCGATTGCAAGAAGAATGGCTCCCACCGCATTTCCAAGCCAGCACCATAACCAGAGTTTGGAAGCAGCTCTCCACGTAACCGAACGACGAAGTAAGCCAACTCCTAAAACAAAATTATTGCCCGTAAATAACTCGGCCCCTGCAATAACAACCAGACTCAGCGCAATACCAAACACCGATCCCATTGCTAGTTTGCTACTGTTGCTTTCTTTCAATAGTCCACCAACCGTAAAGGACAACAAGATACCAAAGCCAATGAATGCCCCAGCTAAGATTGAAGCTAGGAAGAACCCCCAAAAATTTTGGGTGATAAACGCTATTTTTTTCTTGCCAGCTAATTCCACTGCTTGTATCTGATCCACATACACGAAACATGCCTCCCAATTAACCTTTTCACTCGTTTGCTTTTGGTGCTTCGTTTTTTAGTCTGATACGGAGGCACTTGAAACAGCATCAGCTCCAGCTGGTGATGCACTAGGTGTCGCATCATGGGTTGACGCACTGGAGACAGCATCGGCTCCAGTTGCTGTCACTGCATTAGGTATCATACCAGCGACACTATTTGCCACAAGTGTTTGTTTGGTTTCTTTTAAGTAAAAATCAACGATTGGTTTAAAATCAAGTATATATTCATTTACACCCATATATTTTCCATCGTGGTCATACATTGCTTGATAATTATGGACAACAAATTTTTCTGCAGAGTGCTTCTTAATATGAATTTGAACCAAATCCATATTTCCTGATCGTAATTGTTGAATGACATATTCTACATTTTTCAGTGCTTTTGGTGGGTGACATTCTGATAAAGGATTCCCAACTTGCCCTGGTAAACGACCTGCCAACATTTCCGCTTTTTCTTTTGTATAGTTATAGTAAATAAATTGATTATTCTCATCGGCATATGTTAGTTCCATTGGCATTGATTCCAAGAAAGCATTTAGTTGATTGACTGTTAATAGTCCACGATTCAACTTCACGTATTGGTCGCCTTCCGCTGCACCGACTTGTTTGGCTGCCTGCTCAACCCAATCATCAGCCGTCATATCAATGCCAGGAATGGTTGTTTTGGTTCCTCTTTTGGCGTGTAAATCTTCAGGTGGAAAACTAGGTTTCGGATCACTTAGAACGGATACAGCTTGCATATAGGTTAAAAATTTCTTAATGGTACTATCTAAGAAATCAATTGTTCCTTGATTTCTTAATTCTCCTTGATTATCAAATGCTTCTTTGACTTTTCCTAATAAAAATTCATTTCCCGGAAAAACAAAAGCATTTACCCCTGGCGCATCTAAAATTTGACGTAAATGTAGTTGTGCTCTAGAAGATCCTTGATCGTGGTAGGAAGCCCCGACAATCATCACAGGTTTCTTTTCTAATGGATGAACTTTGTAAGAAAGCCATTCAAGCGCACTCTTTAAACCGGCTGGAACAGTATGATTATGTTCAGGTGTTGCGATAATAACTCCATCGGCAAAGCCAATTTTTTGCACCCATTCTTGCATGATTGGAGAATCAGTAGCATCTTTGCTTTGATTAAACATCGGCAACTCGTTCACTTCTACTAATTCCATATGGAACGTGCTTCGATAATGACGTTGAATATATTGCAAGAGCAGCCGATTATATGATTGTTCGGCACAAGAGCCGACGATTCCAATTAGTTTCATGTGATTTTTCTCCTTTATTATCTTAATTCGTTGTGTCATTCAAAGTGAGCAGCTAGTTTCGCATTACATCTCACAATTTAGTTTAATTTGTCCCAATTAAAGCGGGCTGCTTTTTTCTTATGATCTTCTCGATTCAAGTGCATCTGTTGTGTAATTGAAACAAATGTTAAGAAATCATCAAATAATTCATCTAAACGTGCAAGGTCGTCCGAATGAATCAAATTTCCTTCTTGATCAAAGGCTTGGAGCGAATGAGCTAACAAATAATCAGAGCTAGGCATAATACGTGCCTTTAATTCAGGTGAATCTAAGATTTGCCGTAATTGTGCCTGAGCCCGAGATGAACCCAATGTACCATAGGATGCACCCGTAATCATGACTGGTTGATCGACAAATGGGAATACGCCATAAGATAACCAGTGAAGAGCATTGACCAAAACGGCGGGTACTGCATGATCGTACTCCGGTGTGCTAATGATAATGCCATCTGCTTGGTCAATTTTGGTAGCTAATTCAGTTGCTCTTGCTGGTATTTTCTTATCACTGGGTTTATTAAACATCGGTAGGTCACCAATTTCAAGAAGTTCAATTTTGGCGTCTTTTTTAAAATGTTTTTGCATAAACTGTAATAATGTCCGATTTGTTGATTGTTCTGAATTCGTTCCTACAATTCCAATAAAGTTATACATTTTTTTCATCCTTTCTTCACTTGTTCTTCTGCATTTAACAAAAATGTTCCCTCTCAATTGATTGCGCTTTGTGCACACTTTGCTCCACTTGACAGCCAAACTTGACCATTTTGCTTAACAATCACTCCTTCCAAATTTTTTTGTTGCATAATCTGTTGGATTTTTTCGGCACGATAGCCAAAGAGACGGGTAGTCCAAATTTCCCCCATAAGGGATTGTTTCGTTACAATCGTCAAACTATCAATATCCGTTTCAACAGGATACCCTGTTCGACTATCAAAAATATGGGTATAGCGATGGCCAGCAAGTGTCAAGACTCGTTCGTAAATGCCTGAGGTTACCACAGAACCTTCTGAACAGTTCAGAATGGTTAGGCATTCCTCTCGCTTTCCTTTTGGATCACGGATTCCAATTTTCCAAAGGCCATCTGCATGTAATGGGCAAGGACCAAACACAACGACATTGCCACCTAAATTTATTAACCCCGCTTTTACTTGTTTTCTTTTTAGTTCGGAAACCAAACAGTCGGCAATGTATCCTTTTGCCAATGCTCCCAAATCAATTCTCATGCCCTTTTTTCTTAAAAAAACGCTTTGTTGTGCCGCATTCAATTCAATTGCTAAAGGATCAATTAAGGACAACGCTCGCGTAATTTGTTCTTTTGATGGTACATGGGCATCTTGAAACCCTATCCGCCACGTCTGAATCAACGGGCCAATCGCGATATTTAATAAATCAGGTGCTGCTATACTTTGTTCCTTACCTATTTGAATAAGCTCAAATAGTTCTGGGTGAACTTTGACAGCAGTTTGTCCAGCTGCTCGATTGATAGCCATTAGTTCGGAATGGTCATCATTGGCACTAAATCGTTGTTCATATTCTTTTAGTTTCTTTTCCAACCAACCGAGGATAGCTTTCGGCTCTTTGCAATAAACAGTTAAGGTAATAACCGTTCCCATTCCTTTGACACTGCGACTTTCTAGTTTGTTTTGACTCGTTGTTGAAACAGAAGGAATTTTTTGCTCAGACATTCACGACACAGCCTTTCTTTGCTCCCAAATCTTATCTGGTTGCTTACTAACGACAGCTAGATAATGATTTTATTCACAAGTTAAGAATAGAACGCTTCTTGCAACAATTCAATTGGGTTTCACCAAGTTCGTAAAATATAGTGAATTCCCTTAGATACAAAAAGCATGCAACGAACAATTTTTCTTGTTCATTGCATACTTGTCAGTTTATTTTTCTCTTAAGGGTGGGGATTACTCGTTAAGCAATCGAAAAAACTGTCGTAATACTTCTTGAATCGTTGCATCCCAGTATTCCCAAGTATGGTCTCCTGGGCCTTCTTGGTAGACATAGTTTTCCAATGCTTGTTGTGCTTGATTTCGAAACATTTGGTTTTCTGTGTAAAGAAAGTCTTCCGTTCCACAATATTGGAAAAAGGCGGTTTGATTGCAAGTTTGTCTGTCTAACAAGAATAGCAAATCATTGTTACTCTGCTTGAGAGCTGTCTTCGTACCAAAAATTAATGAAAATTCATGGTCTCTTTGAGCATCTTTTTCCCATAACGATACCACATCCAGTGCGCCTGATAATGAAGCCACTGCCCGAAATTCATTTGGTTTTCGTAGCGCCCATTTAAAGGCGCCATACCCGCCCATGGATAGACCAGCTAAAAAATATTGATTTGCCTCTGTTTTTAATTGAAACCATTGGTGCATTTTATTGGGAAGCTCTTCCGTAAGAAAGGTCCAGTAACGGTCACCATAAACCATATCCGTGTAATAACTCAATTCAACTTGAGGCATGACAATGCAAAAGGGGTATTGGCTAGCGTAACGCTCAAGAGAGGTGGCATTTAGCCAAGCATTGCAATCATCTGACTTCCCATGAAGAAGATAAAGCACAGGCATTTTTGCTTGTTTTTCGTCTGGCAAATAGACAGTAACCGCTGTTCCTTTGCCTAATACTTCGGAGCGAAAATTCATCCGACTGATAGCCATCACTATCCCTCTTTTCCTAAAAATGAATCTCGACGGACAAAGGTGGTATAAATTAATTCCGATTCGGTTGACTCATCCTGAAGTAATTGAACCACTTTTTTGGCTGCTAACATGCCCCAACGGTGTTTTGAATAGGAAATAGTGGCTAATGGCGGGCGCAAATACTTGCCAATTTCGATATTATCAAAACCGATGATGGACACATCTTTGCCAATTTTTAGATTGGTCCCTTTAAAATATTTATACAATCCAACGGCCATTTCATCGTTAAATGAGAAAATGTGGATTGGGAGTTGCGGTTGTTGTTTCATAATTTTTTCACCAGCCTCATATCCTGATGATTCTGTAAAATCCCCAGCAATAATTTCATAAGGAATCGTGTACAGGTTCAATTCTTTTTCACTTGTAACTAACCGTTTTTGACTATCATAGCCTTTGGTTGGACCGGAAATAAGGTACAGCTTTTCTGGGCGCAACTTGGCAAATTGTTCGATTGCCAAACTGGTCCCACCCGCATTATCTAATAAGACTTTCCGAATATTGGTGTGTTCAATTTCGCGATCGAGCACAACGAGCTTATGCCCACGATGGGCAAATTGTAAAATTTGCTCACTATCAAATGTCCAATCGAGAACAATCGCGCCATCGACCATTTTTTCGGGAATAAATAGTTGTGACTTTTTGCCACTACAGACAATCATCTCATAGCCGTGAAATTCAAGACCGCGTTTGATGCCATCTAACAGTTCTCCATAAAAGCTCCCTGCATAATCCGTCAAATAAACACCAATAATATTGGTTTGTTGCCGTTTTAAGGTACGAGCAGCCATGTTGGGTACGTAGTTCATTTCCTCAGCTAGCTTCATAATTTTTGCGCGTGTTTCATCCGTGATTTTGGGATTGCCATTTAATGCATAGGATACGGTTGAAATCGATACTCCTGCTGCTTTGGCAATGTCTTTAATTCCTACCATGGCTTCTCCTTTCCTTTTTTATTGACTATACACATCAATCCGACTTCCCTCATGAAGTCTTGAATGAACTGCATTTGCTTGGATGACTAATCCACCTGGACGGTACCGGTTGGCTTCTTCCTCAAATGGTAACTCAACGCCATCCAGACATACTTTCCGTTCTGTTTGATTTAAGTGGAAGACAATTTCAACTGGTGTTTTGTTCAATTGAAATGCACAGCGTAATCCATCGAGTTCATCTGGTAAGACCGGATCAAATACATATCGATCATGGAAGGCCCGAATTCCTAAAATAGCCGAAATCAATTGATTGACATAAATTCCGGGTCCGCTTGAATAAATACGCCAACCTCCCTTAACATTGACTGCCCCTGTTTTCAATTTATCAAATTGCTCTTGGGCAGCATAACGAGTGGGGAAATCACCATCTGAACTGCTAAAATAGGCATTTGCTTGGCGTAACGATGCATTCGGCACACGCGTCTGCAATTGAATAGGGTTGATGGTATTGAGTGCTTTCCATGACTCATTCTTTTCACCAATCTTAGCCATGGCTTCTGAAAAACGAATGTGTGCATGCACATATTGCAATCCAATTTCACGGCCGAAGTTTGCAGCTTGTTCGGCCCGTTTGAAATGCACGCTAACCCCACCTTGGTAATGTGCGGGGCGATTCATTAAACGTACGCCATCTGGAAAGAACAATTGTTTTTTGATAATAGCCAAATGTTCTTGCATTTGTTCTGGTGAAAGTAATTCGGCAATCATACTTCGCGTCATTGGCAACAGGCGATAATGAATCCCTGTTTTCTGATCGGTAGGATGAATCATCCACTCGACTTTTTCAGGTGAATCCATGTAGACGAATCCTGGCAACGTTCCAGCACTTAGCATGTACTTATTGAAATCAGCTTGGATTTTTTGCGCAAGCGTCAGTAGTTCAGTTGCGAAAGATTGATCTGTTGGTTTCAACAAGTTTCCTAATTTATTGATTACTTGATACGTTAAGGCAACTGTCCATGTGCTAGCCATATTCTTTTTCAAACGACTATCATAGGGTTGCAGCGTGTCATCCCAATCGCCATCGCCGTAACAAGATAGATACGTTCCTTTTAGAAAATGGGTCTGGATATAGTGGATTTCTTTTTTTAGGTGTTCAAACAAAGTCGCTGTTTGGGTTGTTTTTGCAAAAGTTTTGCGGTCCGTATACGGTATCTTTTTCTTAAGTATACTAAAGTTTCCAGATTTTTCCAGATAATCTGTGACCACTTTCATTGGCCAGACAATCACATCGCCGTGACTTTCATCAGCTTTTTGTTTTTCGTAGCCATCAAACATAAACCATTGTGGCCAATTGCCGTCATCTTCAAATTGATTTTCAAAAATATGGGTGATAATTGATTCAACGACATCGTATTGGTTCATTGCCAAGAAAAATTCGGTTGGGCCTTGTGATACGTCACGGGTTCCCCATGCGGCTCCCCCATATTGCTCTAGTCCATGTGGAGACAAGTAATGAACAAGCATATTGTGCGTATACCAGCGAATTAATTGGTTCATACTCGTAACATCCACCTGAGGATGTGTTAAATGAAACTGGTTGGTTAACGTATCAAATGCTTCTCCAAAAGCTTGCTCTTCCTCATTAATCGTCAGGCTTTCTGTCAATAGCAATGATTCTGATGAATGCAAGCGACCTTTAATTGACAGAGCCAACTGACTTTGATTTTCTACCACAAAGGTCGTTAAAACTGGTTGCTCTGCTAGACAGCCGAATAACGATTCATTCGTTAATCGAAAGGGTTTGTCTAGGGTGAGTTGATAGGTTAACTCCGGATAAATTGCGTAAATTGCTGATTCTTCTGTAGGTGTCAGCGTTACTTTCTGACCGTTTACATGCTGATTATAGGTTGGGTGTTCATCGTCAGCATTCATTAAAAATTGGTTAGTCACTGCGAAATTATAGCGTTTGCCTTGTTCGGAATGAATGGTGGTGATAATTTCATGGCTATCTCGCCGACTATAGGTCGTTACAATCAAACAGTCATCTGCCAATTGATAATACCAAGTTCCAGAGTTTAAGCCCATTTCAAATGCAGATGGCATGGTCAACAATGACCATTTTTCTTGTTCTTGCAGATAGATTCGTTGACCCGATTGTTTCAATACATTTAGCGCGTTGCGACTATTTGAGAGCAATTTATTCATGGATGTATTGCCTAAAACAATTTGGGAATTAAAAATCCCATACATATAAAGGGTGGTGCTCATCACAGGATGTGCAACTTCCAGATCTAATCCTCCTAAAAGAATATGGCCAGTTGCCCGTTCCATCTCGCATTCTTTGGCTTGCACCACTACATGGCGATTGTTTTTGGTGAAGAATGAATAGGTGGTATTCCCTACTTTTTCCACTTGTTCTTGTTCTGGGAATCGTTCACACAACTCCTGTTCGGTAAACGGACGTCCGACAATCGGCGCACCTAGTGTATGAACCATTGTTAATTGAGCTATTTGGTCGGTTTCTTTTTTCTCATTCGCCCATGCGTAATCTTGTGCTACATGCGTCAATGATGCAATTGGTTGCGTCACTGCAGTCGGATGATTGGCAATTGCTACACCATAGAAGATCACTGTTTGATTTTCAGCAGTTGCTTTGATTGCTTTGGTTTGCAACGCAATATAGGCAAATTCATATTGATAGACTTCGCTTGGAAGAATTTCCTGTTGCAGAGCTTCTGGTTTATTCGTTTTTTTGTAAGTTTTCCCAAAAAATTGATACCCATCTGTCGCATAACCAACGAGCGGAGCAAAGCTTCCTAACTCAACCACTGGAAATTGATTGTTTTGTGGTTGATTTTGACGTGAGGTAATCGTGATATGCTCATCTTCCTTGGTTACAAAATGATCAACATATTGGGAAACATAGGCTTCATTTGCTTTAACGGCTCCTACTAGCGCATTGCCCAAATCATGTCCAGCGAAAAGGGTTACTTCTTCCCCATTTCCTGAAAATTCGACGGTCCAATACCATTGATTTTCTTCTCCCAATTGGAACGTTACTTGATAAGTTACTCCGGCGAATATACCCGACCAAATACATCGATCGATAAATCGATGAAACACGCTATTGGCTGTACTACCAATTAGTGGTGCAACAGCTGTTTGATGGGTCATTTTCACTCGTAAATATAGTTGCGTGATGCTGCCATCAAGGGGATTCCCATGGAGTTGGTTTACCATGATGGCACCATTTGTCAGTTGATAAAGTTCCCCGGTTTCTAAAAATGAAGCCGTTAGTTGCTTAGAATGTAATGTAATCATAGTTGTTTGGCAAACCTTCTTTCGAAATAGTTTCTTTATACGAGTTGAAATGTAGCATTTACTCCCGTCGCACTGTTAGGCCCAATCCATAATTCGAATTCACCTGGATCACTGCCCCATTGCTGATTCGGATGCACATAGCGTAACAACGCTTCGGTCACTTCAAATGAAACGGTTTTCGTCTCATGTGCTTGCAATTGAATTTGTTTAAAGCCTTTTAGTTCTTTGATTGGGCGTGCGACCATTGCCACAACATCCCGAAGATACAATTGGACTGTTTCTGTCCGTTCATAGGTAGATTCATTGACAACATCTATAGATGCCCGAAGTGATTGGCCCGCGCTTAGCTCGGTACTAGACAATTGCAGCTTTTGATAACGAACCGTACCGTAGCTTAATCCATATCCAAATGGATACCGCGCATAGTTAGATGTATCTAAATATTTGGAGACATATTTTTCATCTGGGTTTGATTCATAGGGACGACCAGTATTTTCCACATTGTAATAAATCGGTACTTGTCCGACTGTTGTTGGAAATGACATGCTTAAACGCGCAGATGGGTTCACTGCTCCCCAAAGGATATCGGCTAAGGCTTGGCCCCCTTCTGTTCCAGGAAACCACGCTTCAACAATGGCATCGGCCGCCTGAATCGCTTCTAAATCTAACGGTCTTCCATTGTACAATGTCACCACAAGTTTTTTGGCCACCGATCGAATAGCATCAAAGAGCTGTAGTTGACCTTCTGGCAGGCGAATGTCACTGCGACTTGCTGCTTCGCCACTCATCCATTCTGCTTCACCTAATGCCAAAATCACCACATCAACGCTTCGAGCGATGTGTGTTGCTTCCTCAAGTGCCACTTCACTTAGTTGGAAATAGTCACATGGTTCTTTGGCAATATGCAATTGTTTGCTATAGTGACGCGCACCTACTGTAAGCGAAGTAGCTTCTGCTTGTCTTCCTTGCCAAGACCACGCTCCTAGAATGTCTTGCGAAGAAGCGGCCGGACCGACGATGCCGATCGTCAACTCTGATTTTAATGGCAATACTTCTTGCTCATTTTTCAACAATACAATGGATTGTTGCGCGACTTCACGAGCAGCCTGACGATGTTCTTTTGACAGCACATGTTGCGCTTCTAGCTCTTCATTCGCTCCTCTGAAGGGATGTTCAAATAGGCCTAATTCATTTTTCAATGTCAAAATACGTAAGACCGCCTCGTCTAACTGTGCTTCCTTAATCTTTCCTTCAGCAATCAATTCTGCTAAATAATGACTATAACAAGTGGTCATCATTTCGATATCAACGGTTGCATTCATCGCCAATTGTGCCGCTTCTTTTTCATTAGCAGCCACCCCATGTGGAATCATTTCCTTCACAGCACCCCAATCGGAAATAACTACCCCATCAAATCCAAATTCGTTACGCAAAACTTGTTTAAACAACCATTCATTTCCTGTGGCTGGAATCCCATCCACTGTATTGAAAGAAGTCATGACTAGTTTTGCTCCAGCTTCTAAGGCAGCCTTATAACCAGGTAAATATTGATCACGTAGTTGGCGCTCAGACATATTCACCGTATTGTAATCCCGACCGGCAATTGCCGCACCGTAAGCTGCAAAATGTTTGACACAAGCCGCAACACGGAAGAAATCATTGGCTAAATCTGTTCCTTGATAGCCTTTGACAAACGCCTCTGCAAAGCGGGCATTTAAAAAGGCATCTTCTCCTGTTGATTCCATCACACGTCCCCAGCGAGGATCGCGTACTAGATCTACCATGGGTGAAAACGTCACATGTAAGCCAGAGACCGCTGCTTCTTTCGCTGAAACACTTGCCATTCTTTCGGCCGCTGCTAAGCTCCAACTACTTCCAAGTGCCAATGGAATTGGAAAAATGGTTCGAAAGCCATGAATAATGTCGGCCATCAGAAGGGTGGGAATGCCCAGACGATTTTTTTTCATATAATTGGTTTGGACTCGAATGGCTTCTTTCGCTCCAGAAACCCCTAACGTTGTTCCTGCCTGATTCACCGTGGTGTCTGAAATCGCCAAATCCGCCATGGGACCCGTTTTAACCTCAGCTTTTTCTGAATAGAAATCGGCAGCCAATTGTAACAATTGATCGACTTTTTCTTCTAACGTCATTTGACGCAATAATTCGTTTAGTTTTTCTGCTTCCATTCCTTCACCCTTTTCTTCGTACTTATTTAATCCCTGAAACGTTGAAACCTTGTAAAATATATTTTTGGAAAATCATAAAAATAATCAAGATTGGCACGACCATAAATGTCGCTCCCGCCATTTGAAGGGAGTAATCTGTCCCATGTTGGCCTTGTAATAATTGGAGACCTACCGACAAGGTGTAATACTTTTCATCATTGGCGATAATTAATGGCCATAGGAACGAATTCCAGCCGCCGATGAAGGTCAGAATACCCTGAACAGCCAAAATTGGTCGCGTCAACGGTAGCACAATTCGAAAGAAAATATACCATTCATTCGCACCATCTAAGCGAGCGGCTTCCAACAATTCATCCGAAATCGTGCTCATAAATTGACGAAAAAGAAATATACCAAACGCACCCGCTAAGCCCGGTAACACAATTCCCATCAAGGTATTGGTTAAACCGACACTGTTTAAAATCAAATACACTGGAATCATCGTCACTTGACCAGGAATCATCATAGTGGCTAAGACAAGTAAAAATAAGCCATGTTTCCCTTTAAAGTCATATTTTGAAAAACCATAACCTGCCATCGCATTTAAAAATAGACCTAAAAAGGAAAACAGCGTAACAATCAAGGTATTTTTTAAATAGATGCCAAAGTTTAGTCGTTCGAATAATTCTTTAAAGTTATTCAAGGTTGGATTTTTAGGTAGCAACGTCGGCACCATTTGACTAATTTCCGCATTGGTCTTTAAGGAAGAAAAAATCATCCATAAGAACGGAAAAAACGTTAGAGTTCCTAAGACAGCTAGCATCACTCCGATAAATACTTTAAAACTCATCTGTGATTTTTGATAACTCATGTTGTATCCTCCTTACATTCCACTGTCTTTTTGACGTGTTTGAAGCTTCATTTGAATGCTTGTTACTATGATAATAGCGATAAACAAGACGAATGATCCCGCTGCAGCGTAGCCAAATTTACTATATTGGAAACCATTTTGATAGATGAATAAAGCAACTGAGAGCGTACTATCTAATGGTCCACCTTTCGTCATAACAAAAGGTTCTTCGAAAAATTGGAACCAACCGATTAACGTGGTCACTGTCACGAAAAAGATCGAAAAGCGTAACAATGGAATCGTGATTCGTGTAATTTGGTACCATTTATTGGCTCCATCTATTTCAGCCGCTTCATAATAAACTTTTGGAATTCCCTGGATAGCCGCTAAAAAAATCAACATATTCAAGCCAATTGCTTTCCAAACAGCAATAATGATGAGGGAAATTTTAGCTGTTCCTGCATCGGTTAGCCAGAGAATTGGGCCAATATTTAAATAGGAAAGCAGGTGATTCAACAACCCAATTGTTGGATTGTATAAGTACATCCAAACCACTGCAATGGCTACAGTATTGGTAATGGATGGGCTATAAAAGACCAAGCGCATAAATTGAAAGAATTTATTTTCGCCAAAATTAATCATGATTGCCAAAGCCAATGAAATAAGAATAACTAGAGGTACGCCAATCACAACGTAGTACCCTGTATTAAATATTGCTTGACCGAATGTTTTGTCACTAAAAATATTTATGTAATTTTCCAGACCGACAAATTTGATTCGTGAATAATCCGCCAATCCTGCTAAACTCATGTCAGTAAAACTAATGATTAATGCAAGAAAAATAGGGATGATTGAAAAAATCAATAATAAAATCACGGCTGGCGCAATGAAAAAATAAGGTGCTTTGGTTTTTTTCATGGGTTGTTCCTCCTCCATATGGGTAACAAGCAAAGAAACGTTCGCTTTTTCAAATAAGATGCAAACATAACGATCCGAACAACCAACCATTGACTTGCAATGATTGATTGTTCGGAATAATTATTGCCAATGCATCGCTTGCAAACTGTCAAGCTTCATTTTTTATTTTTCAAAAGTGTTTCGGTTTCGGTATTTAATTCATCCATTGCTTTTTGGACATCTTTTCCATTCGAAACAATTTGTTCCCATTGTTTTAAATAGTTTTGGGCAATTTCATCCCATTGTTTTAAAGCAGGAACTGGTTGCGAATTTTCCAATTGTTTTCCGAATACTGAAATCATTTTGTTGCTTGTAAACGTATCATTTTTCCAAGCATCTTTGTTCGTTGGTAATGAGTTGGTACTTTCGAAGAATTTGGTTTGATTATCTGGTTTTGATAAAAACTCAATCAATTTAACTGCATCATCTTGTTTCTTCGAACTACTAAAGACAGCTAAGTTTGCTCCACCGGTAATAGAAGTGTTTCCATCTTTTCCTGAAGGTAATTCCGCTACATTCCATTTTCCATCAATATCAGGCGCAGCATCTTTGATTGAATTAATCATCCAAGGTCCACTAATAAACATTGGAACAATCCCTTCACCACCAAAACTTTGACCAATATCCAAGCCTAAGTTGGTGCTTGGTGCAGAACCATCTTTAATCATGCTATCAAGGTATTTGACTGCATCCACCATTGCGGGTTTATTGAATAGGGGTTCATTCTTTTTACTAAAGAGTTCTGAACCATTTTGACGAGCAAACATAAATCCAAAAGTCGGTTCGGCAGCATCAACGTTAAATCCATATTTTCCTTCCCCACGTGCGGCTAGTTTTTTCGCTGCATCAGCTAGTTCTTCCCATGTCTTAGGAGCTTCATTGTAACCAACCGATTTCAATAAATCAGAACGATAGTATAGTGCCCGCGTTTCGGTATACCATGGCACAGCATAGTACTTACCATCAAATTCAGTAGTGGCCACAGAACCATCAAAGAAATTACTTGTCTTTAACACATCGTTGTCTTTGATTTTGTCTGAAAGATCCACTAATGCCCCAGCATCGACAAATTCACTCATATAAGATGTCCCCATTTGTACCACGTCAGGACCACTTTTTGAGGCAACTGCTGTTAATAATTTGTCTCTTGATGAACTCCATGGAATACTTTGAATTTTTACTTTAATTCCTGTCTCTTTTGTAAAATCATCAATGATTGGCTTAATCCCTTGATCGCCATCGCCCATGTACCAAAACGTCAATTCTTTGCTTTCACTGTCGCTTTTTGAATTGTTTCCACAAGCCGCTAACACACCCAACGAAAACAAGGCACTCGCACCCAATAAGGCAATTTTTTTACTAAACTTCATTCTTATGTTCCTCCCTAATTTTTAGTGAAACGTTTCTACAAAAAGAAGTATAACGCGTATACATAGAAAAAGCAAACGGTTTCTTTTAGTTTTTTTCATTTTTTGTTCTATTAATCAATAGAAACGTTTTTCTTAATGCACTTTTTTTCGAAAATAAAGCACCCTTTCCTGCGGATGTAACAGGAGAGGATGCATGTTTTTAGGATTTATACTGATACGCGTTTGATGAGTTTCTGCAAGGGTACCATGCGACCGACCATGTAGTTTAAGATGGCTTGGATTGGCAACATAATGACTGTTTTGATCAGTCTTGGTGCCCAAATCACCCAACTAAAAAGTGGTTGGTTGTACATCATGGATAACCAGATTGGTGTTAAAATGAGGCTGATTACTATCGTTGTTGCTAAGGCGCAACCAATGGCATTTTTCCAAGAAATTTCTTTTTTGTAGAAGAAATAACCGTAGATTAGCCCACCAATAAATGCATTAATGGTGAAACCAAAAAAGAAAGCCGCTTTTGGAAATAGCGCCATCCCCAGAAAATCAGCCAATACGCACCCAATGCCTGCCCATAATGGACCGAACAGCATGCCCATGATAATCGTGGGCACAAATGAAAAGGATAAACGTAGGTACTGTGTTTCAATCCCTAACACTTGGGAAAGGACCACTTGCAGAGCTACTAATAGCCCCATCGTGGCAATCATGCGCGTGGTTATTTTTTGTTTCATACGAAGCATCTCCTTTAAGAGTTGCTACATCAAATATGCAGCGAATGCGAAAATAAAACCGCGGAAGCGAATTCCTTCGTCCAGAAAGCAACATCCCATCTTTCCAGCACTTGACGCTTTATTTTCTACTCTGATTTTATTTGTGGGAAACCCACGGGCTCACTATACCACAGTACACTTGTTGATACAACTTATCTTGCTGTCTTGCCCATCGAAAATAACGCAATGCAGCCATAGCCAGTATGACTGGCTATCGTTGGACCAAGTGGAAAGTGCTCAACAGGGGTATCTGGTAAGCGTTGGGCGAGTTGCTCGAGTACATAGCTCACACTCTCTTCATCGCCACTGTGCGCCAAATAGAGTTGATTCAAAATAGTAAGGTCAAACTCTTTTTCTGTCGCATCAAGAATCGTCTTCAGAGCTTTCATGCGACCACGCGCCTTACCGATTGTCTGTAATTTTCCTTCTGTATCGACGTGGATAATCGGTTTAATATTTAACAATCCGCCAATTGCGGCTGCTGTCTTAGAGATACGACCACCACGTTCCAAATGACCCAAATCATCAACGGTAACCCAAGAACGGACATGCTCCTTGTACGTTTCAAGCCAAGCCACCACCTCTTGAAGTGAATGATTGGCTTGCTGCATGGCGGCTGCCTGAATGACAAGCATCCCCTCACCTAAACTTGCGCCTTTTGTATCCACACAATAAATCTCGGCATGCGGATAGTCTTCCTTCACAATCTCGACTGCTTGCAAAGCACTGCTAAACGATCCACTCAAGCCGGAAGAAAAAGCAACATAAAGCAGTGGTATTTGTTGTTGTGCATAGGGTTTAAAATACGAGAGATACTGTCCAACATTGATTTGTGAAGTTGTTGGCTGTTTGTTTTCCTTTAAGCACTCTAAAAACCATTGGTAATCAAAGGTCTGTCCTAAGTCATCATCATATTGCTTGCCATCTAGGTCTAATGTCATCGGAATATATGCTACATTGAGTTTGTTTAATACGTCAGCTGGCACATCACAGCACGCATCGGTAATTAGTTGATACATATTATTTCTCCTCTTGTTACTCCATTTTCTTTAGTATACCAAAAAAACAGGAGAAACGTCTGAGGCGACTAGCTATGCCTTAGTCATGATAAGTCGTTGGTTGCTTGAGTTGGGCTTTTTGAAAGACGGGAATGGCGACTCCCTTGCTAATAGTGGTCACCACAAGTAATGCCAGATTGTAATCGACAAAACTATGAATCACGCCTCCGACACCCATCAATCCAAATAAGAAGACATAGAAATTTCCATCCACTGTCGTTCCAGCGGCATTGCCAGTCGCAAAAAAGAGCCATACGACAGATATCTCAATCAATGTATGAATCAAGGCAATGACCAGATTATAGACTTGAAAAGCTCCTTTGTGTAGCACAATTTCCGGATGCTTCTTTAAATACACCGCCCCTAAAACGGCAAAGACCAGATGTGACAATGCTCTCATCGCAATAATAAATGGTGTCGTCATTAAAAACCCAAATGCGGTACCAATCGCAACGGCTACAGCCATCCCTGGTGAAAAAAACATCGCAATCATTAGTGGCACATGGCTAGCAAGTGTAAAAGAAGCTGGACCAATGACAATCTTTGGCATCACCATCGGAATAAGAATCCCCATGGCAATAAGTAGTGCAGATACGGTAAGTTGACGTACTTTCGTTGTTTTCATGCTCGTTTCCCCTTAATGTGTCAAGACACGTTTGATACTTGTATTGTAGTGGGAATATCGTGAGGTGTCAAGACACATTAAAAAAGAAAGAATCAATTGCTTGATTCTTTCCAATTCTTACTATTTTTTATTCGCTTCCATCACATTACTCAAACGAGCAAACTCTTCTAAGCTAAGAGTTTCTCCACGGCGGATGGGATCAATCTCCGCCTCTTTAAGACTTTGTTGAAGCCAAGCTTTGGTCGCTTCGTCTTTCCCGTAGTAACTTTGCAAATTATTCCAAAATGTTTTGCGTCGTTGCAAAAAGGCGGCTTTGGTTAAGCCAAAGAAGGCTTTTTCATTGGTCACATCGACAGCAGGCTGTGGGCGTTTAGTGAGCTTTAGGATTGCTGAGTCGACGTTAGGCTGTGGCACGAATACAGTCTTCGGTACAATAAATGCTACACTTGCTTCCATATAGTACTGCACCGCAATCGACAAAGAGCCGTATGCTTTGGTGCCTGGTTTGGCTGAAATGCGGTCGGCCACTTCTTTTTGCATCATCACAATCATTTCGGCAATTTCTACTTTTGAATCCAAAAAGTGCATCATAATCGGAGTCGTAATGTAATAAGGTAAGTTCGCTACGACTTTTACCGGTCGACCATCATTGGTAAATTGCTCTTGTAAGACGTGATCAATCCGTGCTTGTAAAATGTCTTGATGAATCACTGATATATTATCATATGGCGACAACGTGTCTGCTAAGACTGGTAATAAGCGATCATCTATCTCAAAGGCCACGACCTGATGCGCTGCTCGTGCCAAATATTCCGTCAATGCGCCAATTCCAGGACCGACTTCGATAACATTGGTGTCTTGGTCGATATCCCCGGCTGCGACAATATTTCGTAAAATATTTGGGTCTGTCAAAAAGTTTTGACCTAGACTCTTTTTAAACGTAAAGCCATGCTTGGCTAAGATTTCTCTGGTTCTTGATGGTGTTGCGATGTCTCGTTGTTCTTTCAACTGTTTTCCTCCACTTGTTTCATTGCGTCAGCCAATGTTTGCTCATCAATACGAAACATTGCTAGGCGCTTCTCTAATTGTTTGCCATTTGTATACCCAATTCTCAGCTCATCGCCTAAGACTTCGCGGCGATGCTTCGCCTGTGGTCCTGCCAATAGTCCATAACGCATCAAGACTTGGCGGTCTATTGGTTGGTAGTCATCTTCTGTTAGGACTGGGGTCACTACTTTATGAAGCGCAGCTAAGATGGCTTCATCACTTGCATGCTCCACCCCTAAACTCATCCCCTTGCGCTTGGGCACAGCTTGCGCACGTGGCAAGAAAGCATGCTTGGCATCCGGTATGTCCGCCATGATGGTTTTACGAATCTTCTCTCCTGAATAATCAGGATCTGTAAAGACGATCACGCCACGAGTCTCCTGTGCGTGAGCAATCCGAGCAAGAATATCCTCATTGATTGCTGAGCCAATCGTCTCAATGGTATCAACATCAAGTACTTCTTGCAATCGTCTCGTATCATCCTTGCCTTCCACGACAACTATTTCGGCGATACGTTCTTTCTTTTGGCTCATGCAAATGCTCCAATCCGAAACAATCGATGAGCATTTTCTGTCGTTTGTGCTGCGACTTGTTCTACGGTCATTTCGCGTAATTCAGCAATTTTTTCGACTACATAGCGCGTGTAGCCAGGTTCATTGCGCTTGCCTCGATATGGGACGGGTGCTAGATAAGGTGCATCCGTTTCGACCAATAGTCGATCGAGTGGCACGATTTGAGCAGCTGCTTGGACATCGGTTGCTTTTTTAAATGTCACCACGCCACTAAAAGAAAGGTGCATACCCAATGCCAAAAATTTCTCCGCCCACGTAGCATCGCCACTAAAGCTATGCATAATACCGCCTCGTGCAGGTACGCCTTCCTCTTTTAGAATCCGATAGGTGTCCTCCATCGCGTCACGGGTATGAATGCTAATGGGTAAGTTAACTTCTTTTGCTAACGCTACTTGACGGCGAAAGACGGCTTCTTGCACTTCCTTAGGATCTTCCATCCAATAATAATCTAAGCCAATCTCACCTAACCCGACAACTTTGGGGCCAGTCAGCTTTTCACGCAAGTCTTGCTCGATTTCATTTGTATAGGAGCCGGCTTCAGTCGGGTGCCAGCCGATAATACTATAGATATGGTCATATTGTTGGCTTAATGCGAGTGATTTGGCTATCGTCGGAGTGTCAAACCCCACCACCGCCATCTCGGAGACACCTAATTCAGTGGCACGCGCGATTGTCTCAGGTATATCTGCTTGAAATTGTTCTGCATTTAAATGAGTGTGTGTATCAAAAATCATGTGTGGCTCTCCTCCTCATCTTCATGCTTACAATAGCATATTTTCCAAGTGAACGGGAACGATTCACTCAAAACTTTTGAAAATTTCCGTCTTGCGTCCGAGTTCAACTATCGCTTCACAGCGTATACTAATGGTAACTTGAAAGGAGACTTGCTATGTTGCATTCACTATCCTCAATTTTACGCACACCTAAAAACTCATCTGAAAGCCAACAGTCTTGGAGTCACTGGGTTTTGATTGCTCTTTTCGGCGTGCTATGTTTTGTCCCAATTTCAGGCAAATTATTATTTATTCTCGGCTTTGTCTTATTAGCCGCTTTTATTAAAGGCCCTTTGATGATTGTCGTTAGTGCCATCTTTGCGTTTTTGATTAGCTTGATTCCTCCGCTAGCATGGGTCCTTTCCCTATTTTTTGTCATCAATGAGCTTTTCTTCTTAGCTCGTAACTGGCGGTTTGGTCTAATTGCTGGATTCTTTTTCACCTATCCCTTTTTGCGTCTTTTAATTGAGCGAGCCTTACCTTATCCTCCACTATGGGAAAAATTCGGAACGATTACAATTGGTATGCTGTTCTTTTATAGTCTACTGGTCTGGTTCTATCGTAAAAATCCAAATAGTCATGCCCTAGTTTGGTCCATTGTGTCACTTCCATTTGATTGCTTGGTACGCTTTTTCCCTCGATTCAGCCGCTCAAGTCAAGTCGCAAAATATGCTAGTAAAAAATCGTATCATTTCAAAAAATAACTCGTTTATTTTTTTGAAGTGCGTGATTGCTTTTTCCGAAAAATTCTACTATGCTAAGAGCAGAAACTAAGTAAAGGATGCCTGGCTGATGTATTTACTCTATGCATGTGTGATGTTTTCCCTGCTTCTATTGATTTACATGGTCATCATTGAGCCAGGAAGATTGACTGCTACACACTATTTTATTCGTAAAAGCAAAAAAACTGTATTAGACGTCTCTGACGCAGTGGATTTGTACCAAGGAAAGACGAGCTTGACACTGGCCCAATTAAGTGACTTGCATTTTTCCAGCTGGTACGCTCCTCGTCGTCTGAATCGCATCATTAAAGAATTTTTGAAAACAAAGCCTGATATGGTCATTTTTACTGGGGACTTAATTGACGACTACGGCAAATGGCCACACAAAAAAACGGCAGCTTTAGTCGAAAAACTACAAAAAATCCCCGCACCCATGGGGAAGATCGCCATTCTAGGAAACCATGACTATCATCATAATGGCCAGTATTTCGTCAGAGAAGTATTAAAAAAAGCCGGTTTTACCGTTTTGACGAACGAACAACTCTTTTTCTCAACGGAACAAATCTCACTAACCATTGTAGGTCTTGATGATGATTTATATGGTCATCCTGCTTACGACTTTGAAGATACTCTTGCAGAATGGCATTTGCTTTTGACTCATGAACCTGACAGCATTGAAAAAATCCCCGCCATTCATCGCTTTGATTTGGTCTTATCGGGGCACAGTCATGGTGGCCAAATTCGCTTGCCTTTTTATCGGAAGACAACTACCGGTGCACTGAAATACACACACGGCCTATACCTTGTGACGGATCAGACCTTGCTTTCAGTCAATACCGGAATTGGGATGACTGCTCTCCCTGCGCGCTTAGGCGTTGCACCAGAGATTACCTACTACCATCTAGAAAAAGAACAAAAAGCTCCCACATTAGTAAAGAAAAAGTAGTGTGACAACAGAAATGAACTATCACGACAAAAAGCCATAAAAGTCAAAAGTTTGAGAAATAACTTCTGGTTTTTATGGTCTTTTTGCTTGTCGCTGACTATTTCTATCTCAGCGTCTTTTTTAGAATTGATCAATTAATAGCTGACGAATTTCTGCCAATACCGGCTGGCGTGGATTCGCTGGTGTACATCGATCGTTATAAACCAAGTGATCCAAGGCGCGCGCGATGTCTGCGTAGTCTTTTTACGCACGGTATACTTCATAACGCGGATACGGGTTACGCTTCACTTTACATGAAGCCGCGTTAAACCGAGTGACAAGTTGCATCGCAATTGTAATCACCAACCCATGTGGCAACCCAAACTCTCCACCTGTTTTGTGTGCCAATGAGTGATTGATGCCTAAGAATGCATTTGAGAAGGCCATGCCCCCTAATGTTGCGGCATAGGGCATATTCGTACGTGCTCGCTCGCCTTGATTCGTGATGGCCACTGGCTGGTCAAACATCGCGAAAATGACCCAAGCGCTCGGATAAGGGAACACTTGAAACGCTAGCCAAACTATAATAGCCAAAGCCACAATACCCCCTACTACCCACAAGATGACTTTCGCTAATAGCTGTATGCTAGCTCTCCTTTACTTTCGTCTGATGGCGCTTGACAAATGCACTCGCCTCTTTTTGTATTTCTTTTAAGTCGACACCTTGTTGTTGCGCTGCAAACAAACACCCACAATAGCATTGTCGATAGACATCGTACTCTTTACACATTTCAACCGATCGTTTGTAGCCATTATTTTTTTTGAAATCACTCGGCAAATAACTCGTATCGAAAAATTCTTGAATATCAATCCCGATTTGATTAATGAGTTGACTGTTCTTTTTTGGTGAAAGAGTCAACGCTGACCCAAAGTAATCGTATCCTTCTTCGGCTGCTTTTTTCGCTACTATATCCAGTCGCATTTGAAAGCATGCCGTACACCGTTTGCCGCCTTCTGGTTCTTGCGTGAGTTCTTTTTCTTTGACCATTTGAATAAAGACATTTGGCTCATACGGTGCGGCTAAAAATCGTACTTGGTTGCCAGTTTTTTGATTAAAGGCTGTGATGAATTCCTCTTGAACAATTTTGCGGCGCTCGTACTCAGCACGAGGATGGATATTACTGTTGGCAAAATAGATGGTAATATCGGCAATATCAGCCAAGTATTCTAGCGTATACGTACTACACGGCGCACAACAACTATGCAACAAAATAGTTGGCCGTCGCTTTTCATCTTGCCATTTTTGCATCATTTTTTGCAGCACGCGATCATAGTTTACTTTTTGATTGAGGTTCATAGTCGCCAATACTTCTAACACATTAATCATCTTTTCGCACTCCTCGTTTTCTCTCGATATTATTTTATCAAGGAAATGAGGCATTGTATAGAAGGTGCAGAATACAAAAAAACTCGACCCACTTCGGCCGAGTTCTTGACTTATTTATTTAAAAATGTTTGATAGTATTCTTCATTATAGACTTTATCAATTTCACCGATGTATTCTGTCGCACCATTCGGACGAGTAAACATATACTTAAATTGATACAAGCTATCTGAGTTGTCTGGTGCAAATACGCCACCTAGGTCATAAAATTCTTTACCTAACGCTAATGCCCACTGCATCCCCACCCAGTTTACAAGGTAAGGGGCCATTAATACTTGATTTTCATGGGTACTGCCTGCGTACATGTACCAAACATAGTTTCCATATGCAAAGTCTAGACCTGCTGCATCAGGCTTACCATCGACCTCTACAATCACAATTCGCATTAACCCGCGCTCTAAGAAGGCGTCAGCTAAGCGCTCAAAATAAGAAAATGGTCGATAACTAATACCATGACGCTCACTCGTCTTTTTGTGCAAATCATAAAAAATGGCTAAATCATCACGATTGTCACTTAATCGATACGTCAAACCATTCTTTAAGGCATAACGAATCCGGTAACGGGTCTTACCATAAAAGGACGCCATCAGTTCTTCATCTGATGAAAATGCGCGTAAATCCACGCGCATCGTGTAGCGTGGTTGAATCGTCGCCTTACCTGATACGTTACGGTTACGTACATGATAGCCTGCTTCACGAAAAGCTTCACTGACTTCTTCTGAATACGCCCACTCTGGATCCATCCGTAATAAAAACACATTTTTTTCTCTTAACGTTGCTTCTGCCTCGGCAATTAGTCGGTCCACAATTTGTGGTGACTGCTCATTGACTGCCGGACCTTTTGATACATAAGCAAAGACTTGTCCTTCTGTTTGTTCGATCATTAAGATAGACATCGCCGCAACAATCTTTTGATCTTCTTCTAAATACACTTCTAATGGTTCCCAATTATCTTTTACATGCGCCCATTGAGGGTCTTGGGTAATCGCTGTGTAAGTTGCTTGCTCTACGAATGATTGGTAAGCAGCTTTTTCTTGTTCATTTTGTTGGTTTACGATTGGCATTGCACTTCACTCTTTCTCATACAAGATTTCCCTTTTTCATTCACTCTCATTATTTATTGAAGCATAGTTACAGAAAAGAGTAAAGAATCTTTCCTTTTTTATGAATTAGCCGAGAACACTCGCAACTTTAGTCGTGTGGATGAATCGGCTTCGGTTGTAGCATAGCTTTAGCTATGTTACAACCGATACAATATGTTAAAACCTTTTTGAAATTTAACGATTACATATGTTAAACTATTTTCAAGGAGGTTTTTTCATGTCACAAGTACATCATGGTCGTGGGTATGTCTATTCTATACAGTATCACTTAGTTTGGTGTGTAAAATATAGACACAATATTTTACAAGGTAACATTGATACATATGTTAAAAAACTAGTCACACAAATTGCATTAGATAATGATATTGAAATCATTGAAATGGAATCAGACAAAGACCATATTCATTTGCTTATTGAATGTAAGCCTCAACACTATATTCCAAATATAGTGAAAGCTTTTAAAGGTGTCTCTGCGCGGTTCTTATTTAAAGAATATCCCGAACTTAAAAATCGTTTGTGTGGTGGTCATCTTTGGAATCCAAGCTATTTTGTAGCGACAGTTAGTGAAAACACAGAAGACCAAATCAGACACTATATCCAAAACCAAAAAAAGAAATGAGGTGAATTGTAATGTTCCGACACAAAGCTTATAAATTCAGACTATACCCAACTGTTGAGCAAGAAATATTAATCGGCAAAACAATTGGATCATCAAGATTTATCTATAATCATATGTTAAACGCTTGGAATAGTTCATATAAGAAAACGGGTAAAGGACTGTCTTACGGTAAATGTTCTGCTATGTTGCCTGCTATGAAAAAATCAGGTGATACCTCTTGGTTAAAAGAAGTTGATAGCGTTGCATTACAATCCTCTATTAAGAATTTAGCGGATTCTTTCAATAGATTTTTCAAAAAACAAAATCAATTTCCTAACTTTAAAAGTAAGAAAAATCCTGTTCAATGTTATACAACAAAAAATACAAATAATAATTTGTCTATTATAGGCAATCAGGTGAAATTACCCAAGCTTGGATTAGTTAAATTCTCTAAAAGTCGTGAAGTCAATGGTCGTATTTTAAGTGCCACAGTCCGTAAAAATGCCAGTGGTAAATTTTTCGTTTCCTTACTATGTGAAGAAGAAATAACTGAGTTGCCAAAAACTAACAAACACGTTGGGATTGACTTAGGTATTACAGATTTTGCCGTTCTTTCTGAGGGTCAAAAGATTGATAATAATAAATTCACTTCAAAAATGGCACAGAAACTAAAACGTGAACAACGTAAGTTGTCAAGACGTGCACTATTGGCTAAGAAGAAAGGTATCAATCTTTTTGAAGCAAAAAACTATCAGAAGCAAAAACAAAAAGTTGCTCGTCTACACGAAAAAGTAATGAATCAACGCAACGACTTTCTGAATAAGTTAAGTACAGAAATTATCAAAAGTCACGATATTATCTGTATTGAAGACTTAAATGCAAAAAATATGTTGCGTAATCATAAACTAGCCAAACGTATTTCGGATGTATCGTGGTCTAGTTTTGTGACTAAATTACAATACAAGGCTGATTGGTACGGACGTGAAATTATCAAGATAGATAAGTGGTTCCCATCCAGTCAACTTTGTTCAAACTGTGGGCACAAAGATGGTAAGAAACCTCTCAATATTCGAGAATGGACTTGTTCTGTTTGTCATTTCCATCACGACCGAGATATAAATGCGAGTATCAATATTCTGACCGAAGGTCTACGAATAAAACAATTAGCTTAGATGCAAACAATAACCGTAGGAACTACGGAGATAGCTTGGTAAATAAGAGACACCGCTGTTAGTAAAGTAATACACTATCAAGTATGCTCTATTCCCAAGAATCTCGTGACTTTAGTCATGAGAGGTTCAAAAGCTTTGTCTTTTTTAAAACTATCCAAAAGTAAGAACTTATTTATTGTAAGACATTTTAAAATAGTGTATGATATTTTTGTGGGAATTGCCCATATGAAAATATTTTAGTATTTTAGAATAGGTGGAAAATTATTTATGAAAAACGTTTTAGTTGTCAAAGCAAATAACCGTCCAGACGGCGTTTCAACAGCAATGTTCAATAAATTTGTTGAAAATTTGGATGCATCTAAAGTTGAAGTTGATACATTTGATGTCTACGCACAAGAAATGCCATATATTGGTCAAACATTATTTGACGCATTTGGTAAATTAGCTGCTGGCGAACCTTTCTCTAGCGACGAACAAAAATTAATGGACGTTCGCCAAGTAGTGCAAGATAAATTTTCTAAAGCAGACGTAGTTGTTTTTGCTTTCCCAATGTGGAACTTAACAATTCCAGCTGCTTTGCATACATTTATCGACTACATCTTCCAAGCTGGTTACACTTTCTCATACAACGAAGATGGATCAATGAACCAACTACAAGCTAGTAAAGAAGTAATCTTACTTAATGCTCGTGGCGGTGTCTACTCTGGTGAAGGTGCTGCGATGGAAACTGCTGTATCTTACATGCAAAAAACATTCGGTGCAATGTTTGGCATGAACATCATCGAAGAAGTAATCATCGAAGGTCACAATGCAGACCCTTCAAGAACACAAGAAATTATCGCTGCTGGCTTAGACCGCGTAGCTGAGGCTGCTAAAGCTTTATAATTTTAATACTATTTTACGAGATTGAGTTATGCTCAGTCTCGTTTTTTTATAGTACGTATTCTTTGACAGTAACTCAAAATTTTTTTATTCTTAAATAACCAAATAATTAGTTATTTAGATATTTACTTGAAAGGATACCAATTATGACGACTATTCCAAGCATTCTTCAGAATCAACGTATTTTTTTCCAAACCAATACCACTCGTTCGCTTGCCTTTCGTATGGAACAATTGACAAAACTTGAGCAGGCAATCCATCGCTACGAAGCAGATCTTTATGCGGCTTTCTGGCAAGATTTGCGTAAGTCTGAATTCGAAGTCTATGCGACTGAGATTGGCTTTGTTCTTCAAAGCATTCGCGAGACAAAAAAGCATTTGCGCCGTTGGATGAAGCCTAAAAAAGCTGGCAATCCATTGTTTTTATTTGGTTCAAAAAGTTATTCACTGTTTGAGCCTTATGGAACAGTGTTAATCATCGGTCCGTTTAATTATCCTTTTCAGCTCGTGATTGAGCCATTACTAGGTGCCATCGCAGCTGGTAATACTGCGGTCATCAAACCTTCCGAATTAACGCCACATGTCGCGACCGTCATCCAAGATATACTAAAGTCCACTTTTGCTGAAGAATACGTAGCTGTCGTATCCGGTGGTGTAGAAGAAACGACCACCCTCTTAACTCAACGATTTGATCATATATTTTTTACCGGTAGTCCCCGAGTAGGAAAAATTGTTATGACCGCTGCTAGCAAACACTTAACGCCTGTCACTTTAGAACTAGGTGGCAAAAGTCCTGCCATCGTGACCGCCTCTGCGAATCTGAAAGAAGCTGCCAAAAAAATAGCTTGGGGCAAATTTTTGAATACTGGCCAGACTTGTGTCGCGCCCGATTACCTTCTTGTTGATGCAGCCATTGCTTCCTCGTTTACAAAAGAACTACGGGCCGCGATTGTCACCTTTTATGGTGAGACACCCCAATCAAGTCCCGACTATGGCCGGATGGCAACGATTCGACATACAGAACGGTTATCGACTATGCTTGCACAAACCAACGCAACCATAACACATGGTGGCCAAGTAGATGTAGCTGACCGCTACATCTCGCCCACACTTTTAACAGATGTTCAGTGGGATGATGTCGTGATGCAAGAGGAATTATTCGGCCCTATCTTACCGATTTTGACCTATCAAGCAGACCAATTCACGAAGCAAGTGATTGCACCGATTCGTGAACACGAAAAGCCTTTAGCTTTGTATTTATTTACAGAGGACCAAGAACTGACAGATACTGTTTTACAACAACTTTCTTTTGGTGGTGGTGTCGTCAACGATACGCTCTTACATTTATCAAATACTCGCTTGCCTTTTGGCGGCGTGGGTGAATCTGGTATCGGCAACTATCACGGTATGTATAGCTTCCACACTTTTTCCCATCAAAAAGCGATTGTAAAAAAGAACCGCTTCGTGCCATTAACGATGCTATATGCCCCCTATACAAAAAAAAAATTAGCGTTAATCAAACGTTTTATGAAATGAGGAGAACAGATGGATCAAAAAACATTAACTAGCTTTCGCGAATGCATTCCAGTCTTTCAAGCACTATTAGACCCCCATCGACAAGATATCGTCGCATTACTATCCGAAAAAGGACGCTTGACGGTCAAAGAAATCGTCGCTGCTTCTCCATTATCCCGTTCGGCAATCTCGCATCACTTGCAAACATTAAAAACGGTCGGCATTGTCTCAGCAACAAAAGTCGGCACCGAACAATTTTATCAACTACATCTTATAGATGCCACGAAACAACTAAAACTGCTCGTCGCAAACTTAGAAGAAGAACTCGAATTAGAAGGAGAATAGCCACATGATTGAATTATAACAAATCCCCCATCAATTTGCTTCCTTAGATGAAGCACTGAATATTTTGGAACAATTAAAAGAAAATGAATCTGTCTGCACCAAAAACTGGAGTGTCTATGAAATTTGTCTGCATTGTGCACAAACAATCGACTACTCAATGACTGGCTATAAAGAAATGAAACCAAAACTAATCCGTCAAACAATCGGAAAAAAAGTCGTCAAAAAATTTCTAACAGACAAAAAAATGTCTCATAATCTGCAAGCGCCCGTCGCTGGTGGTGCACCCATTGCCCATGACGGACTTCCAATCGATGGCATTCAAGCTTTAATCGATGCCATCCATCGTTTTCAAGCTTGGGTTGGAGAGCTTCAAGAGCATGGTGTCTTTGGTGCACTAAGCAAAGAAGAGTATGCGACCTACTTCGCTCTGCATATTGCCGATCATTTTCAAGAAATCAAAGCCGCCAGCACGCAATTTGTAAAAATTTAGCTTTTTTACTGGTTTCACTGGTACTTTTTGCTGAAATTGATTACTATGGTATGGAATCTATCATCAAAAGGAGCGAGAGTACGTGGCAATTATTGATTTTTTGTTGCATGTCGATACACACTTATTAGCCCTAGTGAACCAATACGGTTGGGGCATTTATCCAATTTTATTTTTGATTATTTTTATTGAAACAGGCGTCGTAGTGTTTCCTTTTTTACCGGGGGATTCGCTGCTTTTTGCAGCTGGTGCCTTGGCGGCTGTCGGTAGTCAAGTGTTACACTTGCCGACTTTATTTTTGACAGCCATCGCCGCTGCTATTTTAGGTGATATGGCCAACTATTGGATCGGCCGCACATTCGGTCTGCATGTGCTTTATGAGGGCAAGCTAGCTCGCTTCATTCGCCAAGAGGAAGTACAACGAGCAGAACAGTTCTTCAATGAAAAAGGCAAGCATACCATCTTTATCGGTCGCTTTTTACCATTTATCCGCACATTTATTCCCTTTATTGCAGGAGCGAGTCAGATGAGCTGGCGCTTGTTTAGCTTTTACAATATCATTGGTGCTCTTTGTTGGACTGCAATCGGCCTATTTGCCGGCTACTTCTTAGGATCCATTCCAGTTGTAAACGATCATTTTTCACTGATTATGATTGGTATTGTCGCTGTATCAATGATTCCAATTGTAGTGACTTTGGTGAAGAAGCAACAGAATTCACGTTAACATCGCACGTGTGATTGCTCCTGCCTCCAATTGCCAGCGCTGATTCTTTAAAACACACCTTCTGTTTCAAGAATACTTGGACATCATCATCCGAGTAAGCACTTCAATATATAGATATCATTTTGGGAGGCAGATTCAATATGAGTTTATTGAAAGAGTACAAAAAGAACAAAGAAAATCATGAAGATTTTTTGGAATGGTTGTTGGTCCGTAAACTGTCAACAAGGGGAAAATTAGTCCTATTCAGTTTTTTGTGGATTCTTTTTCTTAAGTTTGCCTATAATGTAAGAGTGATGGTTTTCTTTTTTGAATTTGTTTTCATTGCGGTAACACTCTCCTTCATGGCTACTGGTGGGTATCAAATGGCTAAGAAGTGGTATTCCTCCAAGCGTAAATAAAAAGCATTCTTCGAAAAATTGCCAGAATTTTCTTCACCCTTTTCAAAGAATGTACACTTATTTGGCTTTTCTCAAAAACATTCGCGTTTTACCTACTTAAGGAAATCAATATTGCCTTGAAAAAACTAACAAAGCACGCATATCGAAGGAAAGGAGTGTGACAACGAATGAGTATTAAACGATTTGTGCAACTTTTTTGTTTTTATTTCTTATCGATCGTTGTTAGCTATAGCTTCATCATTTGGCTGGATATTACTAGTTTCTGGGGAACGATTCTTATCATGAGCATTGCTGGTTACATTGTACTAACATTGCCGCTAACGCTACTAACACTTAAAAAAAAGAAAGAAGAAAAGCCAGCGAAATAATCGCCGGCTACCTGTTTCTCATTTGGTTGACCAAGAATATCTGTACGTAGATTTTCTTGATTCACCGAATGAGTTTTTTTATAAATGCAATAGAGATAGTAGCATCAATGCCGCAGCTGTCTGAACAACGCCTACTGCTGCTCCAAAGGCTAAAAATTGGGGCCCTTCTTTTAAAAATTTTCGGAAATCTAACCGCAAGCCAATCGCCGCTAAAGCAATCGTTTCAAACCATGTACTCAAGAAATGCGCACTTGTGCTAAAGATAGAAGGTAAGTCGATGCTACTATTAACAATGCACAAAACTAAAAAGCCCGCTACATACCAAGGAATGGGCAGTTTTCGTTTACCTTCCTTATTTTTTTCAATTGTGGCGTCGTTTTTGGCGGCAATTTTTCCAAAAAGATAAACGACTACAACTAGCATCAAAATCCGGATAATTTTGAAAAGCATGGCATATTGGACCACTTTGCCATCAATCAAGCTTGCGCCCGCTACCACTTGTCCGACCGATTGTAACGTACCACCCATGAGTGCACTTTGGGCCAAATAATCACCCGCAAAGAAATTGATACCAATCACTGGCAATCCTAACATCATGACCGTTCCTAATAAGTTCACTAACGTAATGATTTGGCCTTTTTCTTGATCATCTGCCTTAATAGCTGGAGCGATAGCACCAATTGCTGAAGAACCACAGACCGCATTTCCGCCAGCCATCATCAGCGTCATCTTCTGACTGAATCCGAGTTTTCTACCAATCCAATACGTCCAGCTAATGACAATCGTCATCATACATAACACATAAAGCACACCACGCCAGCCCACTTCACCAATCGTCTGAACTGTCACCGTTAACCCTAACAATACGACTGAGTATTCAAGCAACCGACTTTCCGAAAATTTGGTGCCCTCGGCTAATGTAGATTGCTTAAAATAAGTATTTCCTAAAATAATCCCCAAAATAATCGCGATCGTTGCTCCACCAATCGTTGGAAAAATACGTGCAAGTAGTTTCGCTATGATTGCGACTATGACCGATAATCCTAAACCTGGCAAGATTGGTAAATAGTTTTTTTGCATCTTGGTAATCATTTATCAAGCTCCTCATTTTTTTTTGATGTGCTTATTATAGCCCAAATTTATTATTGATAGGATTTATTGATATAATAGTTATTATTCATTTATATAATGTAAGGGGTCTATTATGTTCAAGTTATTAGAAACATTCAAAGTCGTTTACGAAACACGTAGTTTCTCTAAAGCAGCGGAACTGTTATTTGTCAGTCAGCCCACAGTATCGACCCATATCCGTCAATTGGAGCAAGAAATCGGCTGTTCTTTATTTACACGCAATGGCCGGACCAATATTCAAGTGACTCCCGCTGCCGATACTCTTTATCAGGCGTCATTGACCATTGTCGAAAATTGGCAACAAGTCCAAGAAATCTTGCAAAAAAAGCAATTAGAGCAAGCAAGATTGACATTAGGAGTCTCACACACTTTTGCCGTCTATCTTTTACCAGAACTCTTGATTTTCCTCTATCACCAGTTTCCAAATACTCACTTTCAAGTCAAGCAACTGAATTCTTGGGAGGTACTGCAAGCGATGGAGCATCATGAAATTGACCTAGGAGTGATTGAAAAACCATTAGCCAGTCACACTGTGCAACGGACTCCTCTACTTGTGGATCAACTCGTGTTAGTGAATACTTCCATGGGACCATGGTTGGTACGGGAAACGTCTTCTGGAGTCTACTACTATACAAAACGCTATTTTGAGGAACAAAATATCCAAGAACCTAGTGTAACCATTGAAAACAATGAAATAATTTTGGCGTTACTAAAAAAAGGTTTTGGTCGTTCCATTGTCTCTCAGCGTGCAGCAGGTCATCTTGCTTATAGGCCACTCGGTCCAAACTACCAACGTTGGTTTTACCTCCTGCATCCAAACATTCAAGAAGAGCAGTCGTCTACACCTTATGTTCAGGCCATTCTTAAATGGAAGAAGCAAGATCAAAGATGCATTCTCGAAGAACCGACAACTCCGATTCACGAAAAAACGTCGGATGACTAATATCTATCGACTAGTCATCCGACGTTTCTATCTAAAATTATTATGAAGCTGTTACGTCAATAATTAGTACTCGTTCATGATTTGTTTCAACTCATCTTTCATTCGTACACCAACCAAGCGATCGACCAAACGACCTTCCTGAAAAACCAAGATAGTTGGAATGCTTTGAATTCCAAACTTTAAAGCCAAGTCCCTTTCTTGATCGACATTCACTTTAGCAATTTTTTTGTTGCCAGATAGTTCTCGACTTAACTCTTCCAAAATCGGCGTCTGCATCCGACAAGGTCCACACCAAGTAGCCCAAAAGTCGACCAATGTCAGTCCGCTTGCGATAGCGGCATCAAACGTTTGATTTGTTAATTCTTCCATCCTTTTCTTTCTCCTTTTATCCTTCTAATTGCCCCATCCACGCAGAAGTACCACCCATGACGTTGATGACTTTGTACCCTTTGTTACCTAAAAATTGACAGGCCGTAGCAGAACGACTGCCAGTTTGACAGATGAGAAAGTATTCTTGATCCTTTTCTAGTATCGGATAAGATTCAGCTAATTCACTCAATGGCAGATTTACGGCAGTCGGCACATGGCCATAGTCATATTCCTCTTTTTCTCGTACATCGATAATCTTTAACGACTCTCTCTTGTTTTTTTGATAAAATTCTGGCATAGACATTGAACTAAACATAGACTAATTCCTCCGGTAAGACAGCATGATACAAAGCAAAAGCACCGTCAAGATTTTTTACATGAAACCCATGTTGTTTTAAAATTCGTTCCGCTACGTAGCTACGCAAGCCGCTATGGCAGCTGACGATCCATTCTTGTGATGGATCTAATTCTGAAAGTCGGTCGCGTAATTCATTTAATGGAATATGCGTCGCGTTTGGAAAAGTGCCTTGTGCTAGTTCAGACTCATTACGGACATCAAGCAATTTCTTTCCTTCAGCTATTTCTTCTTTTAGTTGGTACCATTGAATGGATTCACTTAACCCCTCGGCCAGATTCATCGCTGCATACCCCAGCATATTGACTGGATCTTTAGCAGAACCAAATGGTGGTGCGTAGGTCAACTCAAGCTCAGGTAAGTCAAAAATAGTCAGCCCGCCCTTGATAGCGGTAGCTAAAATATCAATCCTCTTGTCGACTCCTTTTTGGCCAATGCCTTGTGCACCATAAATTTCACCGGTTTCCGGATTAAAAATGAGCTTCAACAAAATATCTGTAGCACCTGGGTAATAACCCGCGTGGTCTTTGCCTGAAACATGGACAACAGCTACTGGTAAGTCGGCTTGTTTCGCCGCTCGATCACTTAATCCGGTTGATGCGGCTGTTTGCTCAAAGACACGCACGATAGCCGTTCCAATGCTTCCTCGATTGGATCGATTCAAGCCTGCAATCACATCCGCCACTTGACGACCTTGACGATTTGCTGGTGAAGCTAAGGCGATTAATGCATCTGTATCAGTAATTTGTTGCTTGACTACAATAGCATCACCCACTGCATAAATATCAGGATCACTCGTTTGGTATTGTTCATTAACGACGATACCACCACGCAAGCCTAATGTTAAATCTGCAGCTTTCGCTAATGTTGTTTCAGGTTGGACACCTACCGATAAAATCGTGAGGTCGGATGAGATCACTTCGCCACTTTCTAACACAATTTTTTGACCATTTTCCTTAAATTCAACAGCTGAATCATTTGTTTTCACGAGAATGCCTTCACGATTCAATTCATTTTGAATAAAAGCAGCCATTTCTTCATCCAATAGTGGCAAAACGTGAGGGGCTTTTTCAACAACCGTTACAGTTAAACCACGTTTCTTTAGATTTTCAGCCATTTCTAAACCAATAAAGCCAGCTCCAATCACCACTGCCTGCTTGGTGTCAGTCGTGATTTGTTGCATAATTTTATCTAGGTCAGGTACATTTCTCAAAGAATGAACATTGGTCGCCGTTTGTAATCCAATGATTGGCGGGACAAATGGTTTCGCTCCTGGAGACAAAATGAGGCGATCATATGTTTCGCTTGTTTCTACTCCATTATGTTTGACTGTCACGGTTTTCTTGTCTGGTTCGATAGCGACTACTTCATGCAACGGACGGACATCTAATTGAAAACGAGCTTTTAAACTTTCAGGTGTTTGAACCAATAAAGAATCACGATCCGCAATTTCACCAGATACATAATAAGGCAATCCACAATTGGCAAAAGAAACAAATGGGCCCTTTTCAAAAATAAGAATTTCAGCATCTTCCATTAAACGCCGTAAACGTGTCGCTGCGGACATCCCCCCAGCCACGCCACCAATTATCACAATTTTCATTTATTTCCCTCCTACTGTTTTACCTGTCCACAGATTCATTCCTCCGCGGACATTTACCACATTGTAACCTTTTTTGCTTAAAACCTTTGCTGCCTGCTTACTTCGCATGCCGGATTGGCAAATTACATAGACTTGATCTGCTTTTGCTGTATACCCACCAATTTTGTTTAATGGAACATTTTTTGCTTTGGCTATATGCCCTGAATGGTATTCCTGAGGTGTTCGAACATCTATTAATTCAATGTTATCAGGCAATTTTTCGGCTAATTCTTGTGTGCTAATTGTCGGTATTTTTTGAAACAATGAAAACATTTTCCTTCCCTCCTTCTATATACCTTATAGGGTATATTAAAACCTTATCGATCAACAAAGTCAATCAAAATGTTCTGCATAAAACTTTTGTCAAATTTTCATTATGATACCCTATGTGGTATTATAATGAAAACAACAAGGAGGAATTATTCAATGATTAAACTGGAAAAAGAAAAAAAAATAATAAATCGGTTGCGCCGGACAGAAGGACAAATACGTGGTATTCAGAAGATGATTGAAGACGAAAAAGAATGTATTGATATAATTACTCAGCTTAGTGCGGTGCGATCAAGTATTGATCGTGCGATGGGCTTAATTGTCGCTGAAAACTTAAAAGACTGTTTAGAAAATCCTGAGAAAGATCCCAATGAACAAGCAAAAAAAATGGAACAGGCCATTCACATGATTATAAAAAAATAATTTCAATCACTCTCGCCAGCAACAGTCCTTTTCTTGTTGGCTTTTGTTTATCGATTAAGCCCTTTCTCCTTTAACTAAATATTTCTATTTGTTTTTTTTATTAGATAGATTAGAATAAGATGATATTAATTTTAGTTAGGATGATAAAATGCAAACAGAAAAAAGAACACTTGACCGCGGTTTAAAAAACCGACATGTCCAGCTAATGGCTTTAGGCGGAGCGATTGGCACAGGGTTATTTCTAGGATCGGGCACTTCAATACAGCTTGCTGGTCCATCGATTTTACTCGCCTATACGATTGTTGGCCTAGTTTGCTTTTTTATTATGCGTGCATTAGGTGAATTATTACTCTCTGATTCATCAAAACATTCATTTATTGACTTTATTGCATCGTACCTTGGACCAAAAGCAGCGTTCATCACCGGCTGGACGTATTGGTTTTGTTGGATTTCGATTGCGATGGCTGATTTGACTGCGACTGGTACCTATGTTCGTTATTGGCTACCACAATTGCCAGCTTGGCTACCTGAAATTTTCATTTTACTCTTACTCGTTGGTCTGAATTTAATTGCTGTCAAAATTTTTGGTGAATTAGAATTTTGGTTTGCACTCATCAAAATTATCGCGATTGTCGCGTTGATAGCTGTTGGACTGGTCTTAATCGCCACTCGTTTTCAAACGAACCAGGGAACTGTTCAATTTGCTAACATCTGGTCATATGGTGGTTTCTTCCCGACTGGCCTCGATGGCTTCTTAAAATCATTCCAGATGGCTACGTTTGCTTTTGTAGGGATTGAACTGGTCGGACTAGTCGCTGGTGAGACCAAAGATCCAGATACCGTCATCCCAAAAGCAATCAATAGTATTCCCATTCGAATCATTTTATTTTACATTGGTGCACTGGCGATTATCATGGCAATTTACCCTTGGAATTCATTGAGTAGTGAACAAAGTCCGTTTGTCGAAGTCTTTTCGGAAATTGGCGTTGCATCGGCGGCGACAATCGTCAATCTGGTCGTTTTAAGCTCAGCGATGTCTGCTTGTAACTCGGCTATCTACTCAACGGGTCGCATGATTCACTCGCTTTCACGCGAAGGGAATGCACCAAAACGCTACAGCCAACTGACCCGCCATTTGGTCCCAGCCCAAGCCATTTATTTTTCTAGCGCAGTCATTGTCTTAGCTGTCTTGCTTAATATGATTATGCCTTCTGGTGTCTTTACGTTAGTGACTAGTTTATCGACCATTTGTTTTCTTTTTATTTGGTTTATGATTGTCTTGGCTCACTATCGTTATCGTAAACAAGAACCAACGAAATCCAAATTCCCAATGCCGCTTTATCCTATTAGCACGTACGTTATCTTTGCTTTCCTTTTATTTGTCGGTTTCGTGCTCTTTCTACAAAAAGAGACCCGACAAGCCTTATATTTAATGCCTTTTTGGTTTATTGCCTTGTATGGTCTCTCAATCTGGCAAACGAAAAAACAAACGAAATAAACCAGCGAGTCAAACTGATGCAGCTTCAATCAAAAAGACCAGCAAATCCGAAATTTTTTCTCAAACTTTTGGATTTGCTGGCTTTTTCGTAGTGGTTCATGCTATCTCACAATTTATTCTGTTGATTGCTCGGCGCTGAACGCATTTGGCACAACCTTTTTATCAGTGTTTCAAATGCAGCACCTCAACAATAAGATCAAAAAGTCCCAAAAATTTGAGGAACAATTTTCGGGACTTTCTGATCTTATTGATCGGAGCTGAACGCATTTGGCACAACCTTTTTAAAACTCTTGGTATTCTGCTGGATCTTGATTTTGAATTCGTCCGTCTGGTTGAGTCAAGCCATCTATGACTGCCATTTCTTCTTTTGACAATTCAAAGTCAAAAACAGCTAGATTTTGTTCCTGTCTTTTGGCATGACTTGCTTTAGGAATTGGTAAGACATTGCTTTGTACTTGCCAACGCAAAATCACTTGCGGAATGGTCTTATCATGTTGGTCGGCAATTTTACCAATCACTTCATTTTTTAATACAGCACTGGCGCGACCGAGTGGGCTCCAAGCTTCTGTAATGATTCCTTTCGATGCATCATAGTCACGTTGCTCTTCTTGATTAAAGAAAGGGTGCAACTCGATTTGATTGACCACTGGTAATTCGCCAGTTTCTTTTTCTAGACGATTGATGTGTTTAGGTAAAAAGTTACATACCCCAATCGAGCGAATCCAGCCCCATTTTTTTGCATCAATTAAGGCTTGCCATGCTTCGACATACAAATCTTCTTTTGGATTCGGCCAATGGATCAAATACAAATCCAAATAATCCAAGCCTGTTCGTAAAATAGATTCTTGAATGGCATCTAATGCTTCATCGTATTTTTGGTGACGTCCAGGCAGTTTAGAGGTGATTGTTAGTTGATCTCTAGGAACACTACTATTGCGGATCGCTTGTCCGACTGCACCTTCATTCTCATAGTTAAACGCACTATCAATTAAGCGGTAGCCATTCACGATGGCTTGTTCAATTGTTCTGACACCAGCCGCACCGTTTAAGGTATAGGTTCCAAAACCTACTCTTGGTAATTTGTAGCCATCAAGCAAATAAAATTCTGTTTCAGTCATACGAAAAACCTCCCTTGTTAGTTTGACGATAGCACAGAGACTTTTTTCCTGTAAAACATTTCGATTGAACATTAAGAGATGGAGAAAATTTTTTCAACTATAAGCAAAAAAGACCATAACATCCAAAAAATAGTTC
>NZ_JAMRVB010000001.1:1816763-1890622 GCF_023743875.1 Enterococcus italicus | reverse complement strand
TTCTACTCTTTTGGATGTTATGGCTTTTTTATAGTTATGTCTCATCAATCAGTCAAAATTTCGAAACTTATTGCTTAGAGCTAAACAGAATTAAACCATTACGTTAAATACTAAGACTGCAATGACTGCTCCAATCATTGGACCGACGATTGGTACCCAAGAGTATGCCCAATCTGATGTGCCTTTTGTTGAGATTGGTAGTAATTGGTGGGCAATCCGGGGACCAAGGTCACGAGCTGGATTAATGGCATACCCGGTAGGTCCTCCTAGAGAAAGACCAGCTGCTAGAATTAAGGCGCCGACTGCAAAGACATTTGTGCCACCTGCAAAATCAGTTTTACCAAATGCTAGTAATGCTAAGACTAATACAAAGGTACCGATTGTTTCGGTAATTACGTTTGCTGGGTAGTTGCGAATCGCTGGACCTGTAGCGAATGTACCAAGGATGGCTCCTTGATCTTTCGTTTCAGACCAATGTGGCAAGTAAGCCAACCATACTAAGATGGCTCCGACTAACGCACCTAGTAATTGTGCCAAGATGAACGGTACAAACAAACTCCAAGAAATTGCTCCTGTCATTGCCATCGCTAATGTTACTGCTGGATTCAAGTGAGCTGGTCCCATAAAGCCAGCGATAAAGACAGCCATTGTTACCGCCATCGCCCAACCAAAGGCAATCACAATCCAGCCTGAGCCTTGTGCTTTACTCTTATTTAGATTTACTGCAGCACATACACCGTCACCTAATAGAATTAAGATCATTGTTCCAATAAACTCACCAAATATTTGCGCATTGTCTCCTGTCATTTGCGATTCCTCATTTCTTTAATTTTTTTAGGTCGGATTCATCGATTACTGCTTGTAATGCTTGTTTTTGCTTTTCAGTCTCTTCGGCTGACCAATCATAGTACTGTGCCATTCCATTGACAACTCCTGGAAGAATGTCATCCAGTGTTTCTCTTTGGAATAACAAATGATTGGTCCGCCGTACGATATAGTCAGCAGGCGTCAGTGTCATTTCTTCTTCTAGGGCATACCATAGTCGAATCGATTCTGCCAATGACAATCCTTCAAATGGTTCAATTTTATCAATGGCATCAAAGATAATTGTCGCGTTGGTGCCATAAAAATCAGCAATATAAGTGGCATCTTCTTCTGACAGACCTTTTTCTTTGCCAGCTTCTGCGAGTTTTTCCACGGTCTCTTTGACTTTTGTCGGGTCAAAGTCTCCACCTGAGATAGGGTAATGCTTAGAATCAATTCCTGTAAACTCTTGATTGTGCTCTTCTTTTAATAGTTTTTGAATTAAGTTAAAGGCACCTTCTGCCATCTTGCGGTAGTCAGTGATTTTCCCACCTGATAGGCTGATTAGTCCGTCTTCTTCACGTTCTAATGAGCTTCCTCGCGACACTGATGATGGCGACGTGTGTTTTTCTTCACGGCTCATCTCAAGGTTATTTAAGACGCGTTCGACTTCTCCTTTTGTGATTTCTTGGCGTTTGTATTCTTCAACGACATCAATTACACGTTGGAAGCTACGATCTGAAATAGCACCGTTGTCCCCGCCATTGTAATCAGAGCCTGAATTATTGCTTAACAATGGACGAATACCTGCCCAGCTTGCCTCAATATCATCTAGTGTAATCTTTGCTTCAGGATAACGATAATTAATGACTTCTAATAGATAATCTACATCTTTTTGCGTTACTTCTGGGTGTTCATAGTCTCCTTGATAATCGGTATCGGTCGTTCCAAAGTACGTTTTGTTTTCTCTTGGAATCGCAAAAACCATCCGACCGTCTTGCTTACCTGTATCAAAATATGTTGGTTGTGGTACAGGTAGTCGTTTGGCATCTACGACTAAATGCACCCCTTTTGTCGGACGCATGTGTGGTGTAATGGCCCGCTTAAAGTTTAAGTTGCGAATTTTATCTGCCCAAGCACCACTTGTATTCACGACATATTTGGCATGAATTTCGATCACATCACCTGTTAATTCATCACGTGCTTTGACGCCGACGATGGTGGTTCCTTCAAATAAGAAACCAGTTACTTTGATTTTGCTAACGGCTAAGGCACCATCTGCTACCGCGCGCTTGATATTATCAATAACCAAGCGTGAATCATTGTTACGGTAATCAAGATAGACACCGGCACCTTGTAGGCCTTCTTTTTTAATCAATGGTTCGCGTTCCAATACTTCTGGTGCGGTCAATAGATAGTTGGCATATTCTGTGTCTTGGACATTTGCAAGTCGGTCGTAAAGATCCATAGCAATCTTGACTGAAAACATATTAAAGGTCGTTGCCCCTTCATCGTCATAGATTGGCAAAATCATTGGATCTGGCTTAGGAATATGTGGTGCAATGCCTTGAATGACCGCCCGTTCACCGACCGTATCCGCCACTACTTCGACATCAAACGTTTTTAAGTAACGGATTCCGCCGTGAACAAGCTTAGTCGAACGAGATGATGTTCCCTCTGCGAAGTCTTGCATTTCAAGTAAGCCAGTCTTCATTTTAGCGGCCGCGGTCTGAACTGCTAGTCCAGCCCCGGTAATCCCACCACCAATAATTAAGACGTCTAATTCTGATTCTTGTAATTGTTGCAACATTTTTTTGCGATCATGTATAGAAAAAGTCATTCTTATCACTCCTCGTTATTCGGTTTAAAGGTACGTGTTGCAGCGACTGCACTCTTCCAGCCTTTGTATAAATGTTCTCTTCTATCTGCTGGCATTTCCGGTTCAAATAATTTTCCTGCTTCGTAGAATTCGCGAATTTCATCAGTATCTTTCCAATAACCCACTGCTAGACCAGCTAAGAATGCTGCTCCTAACGCGGTTGTTTCAAGATTTTGTGCCCGTTGAATCGGAATATCTAAAATATCTGACTGGAACTGCATCAAGTAGCCATTATTGGCTGCCCCACCGTCTACTTTTAATACCGGAATATCGATACTTGCATCTTCTTTCATCGTATCGATAATGTCTTTTACTTGGTAGGCAATCGATTGAAGGGTTGCTTTGATTAGATCTTCTTTGGTCGTCCCACGCGTAATACCAAACATCGCTCCACGCGCGTCTTGGTCCCAATACGGTGCACCCAGCCCGACAAATGCAGGTACGACATATACTTCATCATCATTTTTTGATTGGCGAGCAGCTTCTTCTGAGTCACTTGATTTTTCCAACATCTTTAAGCCATCTCGTAGCCACTGAATGGATGATCCAGCCACGAAGATACTTCCTTCTAAGGCATAATACACTTTGCCATTAATACCGTATCCGACTGTCGTCAATAGATTGTTTTCCGATAATTGAGGCTCTTCACCGGTATTCATCACGATAAATGAACCGGTACCGTACGTATTTTTTATCATGCCTGGTTCGAATGCCATTTGTCCGAATAATGCCGCTTGTTGGTCGCCCGCCATACCTGAGATTGGCACTTCGCTACCATAGAAGTGGAACCCTTGCGTGTAGCCATATACTTCTGAATTGGATACTGGTTTTGGTAACATTTCACGTGGAATATTTAGTAAGTCTAAAATTTCTTGATCCCAATCTAAGTCATGTAAATTAAAGAGCATTGTCCGACTTGCATTGGAGTAATCTGTCACGTGTACGCCACCGTCTGTTAGTTTCCATGTTAGCCATGTATCAATCGTACCGAAAAGTAATTCGCCTTTTTCTGCTCGCTCTTGCGCCCCTTCGACATTGTCTAAGATCCAGCGAATTTTCGTTGCAGAAAAATAGGCATCAATGATTAATCCGGTTTTTTTATGGATGAACTCACTATGACCCTCGTCTTTTAATTTATTTGCGATGGGTGCTGATTGACGTGATTGCCAAACAATTGCATTGTAGATAGGACGACCAGTGTCTTTTTCCCATACAACAGTTGTTTCCCGTTGATTGGTAATGCCAATCCCTACTACTTGTGAAGGCTTGATACCTGATTCAATAAATGCGCCTGCAATAACTGATTGGACAGAATTCCAAATTTCATTTGCATTGTGTTCCACCCAGCCTTCACGTGGGAAATATTGCGTAAACTCTTTTTGCGAACTACCGATTTGTGTGCCTTTTTTGTCATAGATAATCGCCCGTGAACTGGTTGTTCCTTGGTCAATTGCCATAATGTATGTTTGCTCTGTCATTGAAATTCCTCCTTGATTGTGTAATCGTTTTCTTTCTATAGTCCTATCATACACGGAAACACTTGACTATACCTGTCAAAAAAAAAGTTATTTTTCTTTTTTTTGACAGATTCCAGCTATCACATAGGTTGGCGTGTATAGCAGAAACATTCAACTGCTAGCAAAAAGCCAGAAGTTTGAAAAATAACTTCTGGCTTTTGGTCGTAGGAGCTAAACGCAATTGTCACAACCTAGTAATCAGTGTTCAAAAAGCAGCTCTCTCGGCAATACGTCATAAATATTCAAAATTTAAAAAGCAAATTTCGAAATTTCTGAACGTATTGCTCAGAGCTGAACGCTTTTTTTTACAACCTTGGTTAATCGGTGTTTCAATTGCACCTCCTCGGCTATAAGTCGTAAAGTCCCTAAAATTTGAGAATCAATTTTCGGGCTTTTCGAACTTATTGCTCGGAGCTAAACGCAATTGTCACAACCTTGGTTAATCGGTGTTTCAAAAGCAGCTCTCTCGACATTACGTCAGAAATATTCAAAAATTTTAAATTCAATTTTCGAAATTTCTGAGCGTAATGCTCGGAGCTGAACGCTTTTGTCACAACCTCTAGTTATTAATTTTTATAATGGCGAATTTGTTCGATTACTTGTTTTATAGTCTGTAAATCATAATTTGAGACAAATTCGGACAGCATGTACCACTGGCTTTGCTGCTGATTCCGCGGTGGGACTTTCGGTGATATCACCAAATCATAGTCCTGCTGGTCATCGTACTCGCTGACCTCTACTCCATTCAGTGGCTTCAATTCTAACTGAATAAGTTGATAGAAAGGGAAGCGATACGCAGGTAGATTAGTAAAATCTACAGCCACATAGACAGTCTGTGTCACGGAAAAATCAATCATCATCAACACACTTGCATAGCTGATGACTAAAAAATCATGTAGAGTGGTCTGCTGTATTTGGTACTTATCTAATTGCTCAAATACTAGGACCAGCAATTGATTTAACAATTGACTCAATGTTTTACCGAGTAGGCGCCGCTGAAGTTCAATCATATGTTGGCGATTATACAATTCAATGCGTCCTTGAAAAAAGTAGACGCGGTTATTGATGTGAGCGATTTGATAGCCAAATTTTTTCTCGAGCTGAATGGATAGTCGTCGTGGTCGATAGTAAAGCAAGATTGTCTCTCTAATATACGTATCTAAAACTGCGGTCGGTAATTTCTTACTACGCAGAAGATCATATTGATAGAAGTCTTCTTCTTCAAATACTTCAAAGCATACCAAAAAAACATAAAACAACATGGCTTCATAGCGACTATTTTCGACAGCCGTCCTACTCAGATACAACGTCATAAATTCATCTACTGCTTGGTACAGTACATCGTCCGTAAAGTAAGCTAATTTCTTTTTGATTTCAGTTTGCTCTGGTTTTTTAACTAACCAACGCTTTTGCATGATTTTTAGCCATAGACTGAGCTTTTGCGCATTCGCTTGGGAAAACGTCACGTCTAGGTGTGCCGCTAATGCGTTGACAAAACGATCTGCATCTACTTGCCATTGACTCGTTAATGGTACGTAAGCAGACAATTGTCCGTACAGATGAAAATAGAAATAACGAATTTGCAGCTCTTCACCTTGCAAGCCACCATTTTTGATTTGAATCCGAAATTCATGCAGTTTTTTATTTAACTCTTTGGTTTTTCGGAAGAGTGTCGATTCACTAATGCCCAAGTGAGTCACCAATTGCACCGTCTTAAACTCAGCGTGTTGCAAACAAAAGGCCATTATTTGAAATGAGATACTTTCGATGACCCATTTGCTTAATAAACTTTCTAAGCTACTCGTTGGGGGAAAAGTTAGTCGAACCATTAAGCCATCATTTTTTAATTCAAATACATCGGGTTGATAGCGAGACAATTCTTCTAATTCCTGGATATATTGCTCAAAGGCGCTCTTGGATAGCTTAGACTTTTCTCTTAACGTTTGGACCATTTGACTGCCGCCAGCTAAGACAATTTCTCGTAACAATTGGAATTGAGTGGCTTCTTTTTTTTCTAAAAGTTCATCCAATCGCATCCAAGCCCACCTCCAATTCTGCCAAGTCTTGGTCACTTAACTTATTCATATAGTTTTCTTTCACTATACATTGATCTAAAGAGTATCCTTTTTGTACCATCTGAATTAAATGGTGCCAATGCTCTATGGGTAAATGGTTTGCTTCTAGTTGGCCACCTACGACAATTTGGTTTGTATCATAAATCAAAGTGACATGCTCCTCCTCAGCTAATGAAACCTTATAGCTCGATAGCTGCTGTGGATAAAACATTTCTTCTTGCAACGTCAAGCCAACCGTGCCATACCATCGATCAAATAACACACAGCTATACGGCCGTACTGTACCCGGATCTTTTTGCGTAAGCCGCTTTAAATTATGACTAACGATACGCGCTGTCCGCAACGCATTGGCAATCGATGAAAGATACACCGACTCGCCTGTCAGCTTAAATGTCACTTGAATCGCATCGCCAATCGCAAAAACGTGCTGTTGTGACGTCTGCAAATAGTCATCAACCCAGATAGTGCCGTCTGCGTTTTTTTGCAAGGATTCAGTTAATTCTTGCGTCGACGGCCGGGTATTAACAGCGAGTAACGTCAAGTCGACTGGATAGCTATTTTTTTCCGTTACTATAAGTTGGCCGTTTGCTTGCGCGGTTACATCATCTACGGCTTCTCCAATGTGAAAGTCAATTGCAGATGAAGCATTAGCCATGATTGTATGGACGAGCTCATGGTTGAAATAGCGGATCAGAGGAAGATTGGCCCGTTCAAAAACGAGTACGTGCTTATCCGTATGTGCCAACGCAGATGCAAAAGTCATCCCTAACAGACCGGCCCCAATGATTGCGATAGAGTCGGCTTGATCTATTTTTTGAATGAGACTCGCTTGGTTCACTTGTTGCTTCATGTCGCCTTCAATAACTTCATGCGCAGTGATGAGAGTGGAAAATTGACCAGAGCCTGTCGCAATAATCGCTCGGTCAAAAGGCCACACTTGCTCATCTCGCGTGACTAGATGCGACTTGTGAAGCGACACCACTGTCGTATGAAGATAGACATTAATATCATAGTTAGCCGCTAACTCCTTATCTGTCGCCAGATACGCTCGTTGACAAGAGTCATCCTTTGCCAGTAGCCAAAACAAATGATTAGGCAATACACCTACAGCTGTACCCTTTTCTAGTAAACTAATTTCTGCATCTGGTAATTGTTTACGCGCCTCTATCGCCGCCGCGACACCAGATACTGAGCCTCCAATGATAATGATTCGCATACCGAATTAACCCCTTCTTTCTTTAACGCAATCCTTGACTACCATCATAGTAGCACGTTTTTAATGAGCGATGGTAACGATAACAATAACGAAATTGAGACAGAACTATTTAAACACAAGCAAAAAGACCAAACAATCCAGAAGTTGTTTCTAAACAGTTCTGGACTGTCTGGTCTTTTTCATAATAACTCATTTTGTCTTGCTGATAGAGTTTAGTAGCAAGACAGTTCTGAGCTTATTGCTGCTAAACGCAATTGTCGCAACCTTGGTAATCAGTGTTCAAAAAGCAGTTCTCTCGCCTATACGTCATAAATATTCAAAATTTAAAAAGTAAATTTCGAAATTTCTGATCGTATCGCTCGGAGCTAAACGCTTTTGTCACAACCTTGAAGGCTACACTAAGCGTTTTTTCATCCAGGCATTGCTTCTTAAGCGTAGAGCAAAAATCGCACCCCGTACACCCCACTCTAAACACATCGCTGCCCAAATACCGTATAAGCCATAATGGAAGGTAATACCCAGTAAATACCCTAGAACAATACGCACGCCCCACATACTACTTAATGAAACCAAGGAAGTAAAATTAGCATCCCCTGCTGCCCGTAAAGCTGACGGCGTGATAAAGCTTACTGGCCAGAAAATGATTCGAAAAATCATGACCATCACCGTAATCCAAAAGACCGTGTTCTCAACACTAGCTGGTGCATTAAATAGTTTAATAATCCACGGATACAACAACAGCAATAGCACCCCAGTAACCAGTGTTGCTAGTGATGACAAGACAACAAATGCTCGCCAAAATCGTTTGACACTTTGGGTATCACCCGCACCAATCGATTGGCCAACAATCGGCACCAAAGCAAGTGTCAGTGAACCCGGAATAATTTCCAGTAACATTGTCAGTGACGTGGCAATCGCATTTGAGGTCAATGCAAGTGTTCCTAAGCCGACGATAAAAATCTGCGTAATAATTTTGCCACCATTAAAGAAAAGCTGCTCTGCCGCAAAGGGAAAGCCAACAACTAAGACTCGCTTCATCATCTGACGATCCAAGTGAATCATACGCTTAATAGTAATGGCTAATTCCTCATTTCGATAAAGTAGATACCACAACGAAAGCAATGCCCCGGCAATTCTGGCAATATTGATTGCTACTGACATGCCGACAATACCAAAATGAAACACTAAGATAAAGAGTAAATTCAAACCAACATAACTAAAATTCGTCACAAACGATAAGAAGAAAGAAGTTTTAGTATCTGCTACACCTCTTAATACGCCACATGCCGCTTCTACAATGGCCAAGGCAGGATAGCTAGCCACCGATCCAATATAGTAGATGCGTGCATTTTTCATAACTGCTTCACTTGATCCACCGAAAATTCCTGTTAGAATTTGTTGATGGAATACCAGCATCAATAACGAAAACAAAAAAGCAAGTAAAAAAACGGTAACCAGTGTATTGGTCGCTGCCCTTTGTAGGAGCGCTTGGTCTCTCTTCCCTCGTGCCTGAGCGACAAGTACCGTGCCCCCAGTTGCCAACGCAATAAAAATACTCACTAAAAAAATATTTAATGATTCCACCATATTGACAGCACTGACTGCGGCTATTCCTGCCGAACTAATCATCGCCGTATTAAAAATTGCCATCCCGATGATAAAACTTTGGTCAACGATAATCGGCAATACTAATTTCACAATCTGATCTGGAGTAAATAAGACACTGCTTAACTGCTTTTTTGCCATTTGTTCTAGCCCATTCATTTCCTTACTCCTTGTTGTTCATTTTTTTCATTATTATACCTGTTCTTTCTTTAAAATGGTGCTTTCTCGCCTAAAGAATGAATTATTTTTTATTTTACAAAAATAAGGCGGTCTCAATAGCTGTTCGTTTCTTACTTTGTTAAAATAAAAACTGTATCACCTATGCATCACTAAGGAGGGAATTTGTAATGGAAACAATTCAATTGAACAATGGTCTGACAATACCTGTAGTTGGAAGCGGTACAAATACATTTGGAAAAGAAAATCGTGAATACATGGGCACCATTAACGGTGAGACAACCGAGTTAAAAGAAGCCGTAGCCAATGGTTATCGCTTATTTGATACAGCAATTGCCTATCGTAATGAAGCAGTCGTCGCAAAAGGGTTAAAAGAAACTGGTCTAGGTCGAGAAGCTTTTTTCCTAACATCAAAAATTCCTGGTGAAGAAGCTTACTACAAAGATGCTGCCGCTGTAAAAGAAGGCGTTGAAAGTAGTTTGGCCGCCTTAGATACAGATTATATTGATCTTTATTTGATTCATCATCCATGGGATAATTTAGAACAAATTCTTGCAATGTGGCGTGTCCTAGAAGCATTTGTTGATAAAGGAGTCTTAAAAGCAATCGGCGTATCAAATTTCAATCAAGAGCAATTAGGCTACTTGCTTGAACATAGTCGTATTAAACCCGCCGTCAACCAAATCGAATCACATCCAGGAAATTGGAATGACGCAATTATTGATTTTTGTCTAGAAAACCACGTGGTCCCAGAAGCATGGGGCCCATTGACCAAAGTGTCAGATGAAGCCAAAGAAACGCTATGTAAAATCGGTGCAGCCTATAATAAAAATTGGGCACAAGTTGCCTTGCGCTATCAAGTACAAAGAGGCGTAATCATTATTCCTAAATCACACAACAATGAACGCCAACAAGAAAACTTAGCGTTATTTGACTTTGAATTATCCTCAGAAGATATGCAAAAAATTGCTACCCTTTGACAAATAGAGGTTGTGAAAAAAGCGTTCAGCTCCGAGCGATACGTTCAGAAATTTCGAAATTTGCTTTTTAAATTTTGAATATTTGTGACGTATAGCCGACAGAGCTGCTTTTTGAACACTGATTACTAGGTTGTGACAATTGCGTTCAGCTCTGAGCAATACGCTCAGAAATTTCGAAAATTGAATTTAAAATTTTTGAATATTTCTGACGTAATGTCGAGAGAGCTGCTTTTTGAACACTGATTACAAATGTTGTGACAATTGCGTTTTGCTCTGAGCAATACGTTCAGAAATAATACAGAACTAATTACTAAAACCATCCAATCCAAAAGTTTGAAAATAACTTCTGATTGGATGGTTTTTGGTTTGTAGCTGAACGATTTTGTCTCATCCTCTCTTGATTTCAGGAAGCTTTCAAGAAAATAAAGTATTTTCATGTAAAATGCTTGATTAATCTTTTTATTTCATTTAAAATCTGACTAATCGTAATTTTTAGAAAATTTAGACAGTTGTTCTAAATCCATAGGGGGAAACTAAATGGGCACTACAGAAACAAAAACAATGACAAGGAAAGAAATCGTCAAAGATTATGTTTATAAAGTTTCGGCTGGTATTTCTAATGCCGTTTTGGTAGCACTAGGAATTGGTTTATTATTTGAGACTATTGGAAAATTCACAGGTATTGCTGAAATTACCCAAATTGGTACAATGGCTAAACTATTATTAGCACCAGCTTTTGGAGCGGGAATCGCTTATCAATTGGGGACCAATACATTGGTGCTCTTTAGTTCGATGATTGCGTCAACTGTCGGAGCAAATGCGGTCTACTTCACACAAGACAGTGTTAGCAGTATTACAATTACAGGTCATGCAGCATCTCAATTGGCTGGCGGTGGGATTTTTACCACTGGGCAACCAATCAGTGCCGTCTTAGCTGGATTAATTGCCGCACTAGTCGGTAAGTGGTTAACAGGGAAAACACCATTAGATATGATTTTGGTCCCATTTGGAAGTCTGTTTATCGGAGGAATTAGTGGTGTGTTATTAGCTTATGTCACAACACCGTTTTTACTTTGGTTAAGTCAAATGATTGCAAACTCTGTCACTATCTCACCAATTATTGGTTCAAGTGTTGTCGCATTGGCTTGGAGTATCTTATTAATGACGCCTGCTTCATCAGCAGCACTAGCCATTGCCTTGCAACTAGATCCGGTCTCTTCAGCAGCTGCTTTGATTGGCTGTACAGCTCAATTTGTCGGCTTCACTGTCATGAGCTTTCGTGAAAATAAAATTGGTGCCAATATTGCCCAGGGATTAATCACACCAAAGATTCAATTTGCGAACTTGACGTTGCATCCACAAATGGTCATTCCGCCGTTTATTTCAGCAGTTATTTGTGCCCCAATCGCGACTGTTATTTTTCATTTTGAAACAACGTATGAGCTAGCTGGATTAGGATTGAACTCACTGATTGCTCCGTTGAATTTATGGGCTACGAACTTTAATGGCTTCTTGACGTTCTTACTTGTCGGCGTCGTTTTATCGGGTGTCATCTCCTATGCAATCTACTATGCGATGATCAAAGCAGGCAAAGCAAAAAAAGGCAACCTAACTATCGAAATGCAATAGAAAATAAGTTATTCACCTATAATCAAAAGACCAAAAAATTTAGAAGTTTGTTTCTCAAACTTCTAAATTTTTTGGTCTTTATTTGCCATAGTCATTCATTTTGTCTCAGCTTTTTTATTGATCGTGAATTTCGATAAATTCTGAGATTGGTTTGCGAAAATCTAAGTAGTGTTCTTCTAACCTCGCGCGTGACCAGTTCCACCATTGGATCCGTTTTAAAGCAGCGATGGTTTCTTCCTCAAAGCGATACTTGATTGTCTTCGCTGGTACGCCACCGACTATCGCATAGTCAGGAACATCTTTGGTCACGACTGCATTGGATGCAATTACCGCACCATCACCTACTTTTACTCCAGCTTGAATCACCACACCGTGCCCAATCCAGACATCATTGCCAATTGTGGTCACTTTTTGTTTCCGTTTTGCCAAAAATTCTTGATCTTTAGCAGGAAAGCCAAATCCTTCACCATTGTATGTAAAAATATGTTGACTAGGTCTTTCGTAAGGATGATTGGTTGGTCCGACTCTGACCATTGCCGCCATGCTAATGAATTTTCCTAGCTGACTATTTTGGATGAAGCAATATTGCCCTGTGTAAGAATACGCGCCAACCGTTACATTATCAAGATGATTTTGTTCACCAATTTCTACGTATTCTCCTAACTTCGTATCTTTCATTTCAGTCTGTTTACCGATGATTGGTTCACTCGTTGTAAAATTGACCATTTCTATATGCATATGCGTGCTCCTTTACTATCTTTTGCTATCATTTTACACGAAAAACAGCTAAAATTTGAATGAAATGAAAAAAGGAGGTGTTTTTTATGTATAACATCCTAACTCTTGGCGATTTATCAAGTAAATTAAAGCGTCGTATGACGACTCAACACTTTACCTTCACAGAAGAAGCTGACGGGGTGGATGCCATCTTTGTCCGAAGCGCCAAAGTTCCTACCACGCTCTTCTCTGACCGTTTATTAATGATTGGTCGGGCGGGAACAGGACTGAATACGATTGACGTCGAAGAAGCGACCAAAAATGGTACCGCTGTTTTTAACACTCCTGGTGTGAATGCCAACGCAGTCAAAGAGCTCGTTCTAAGCTGCATGCTGCACTCCATGCGCCCGTTAAAGCCAGCCATTGAGATGGTCCAGACGTTAACAGGTGATGATATATTAGAACAAGCAGAAGCACGCCGGGGTGAGTTCATCGGTGAAGAATTAGAGGGAAAAACGGTCGGCATTTTAGGATTAGGCTCGATTGGTTTGCAATTGGCCAAGTCTTGTCATGATTTAGGGATGGATGTCTTAGGGTACGCACGCCGTACACGCAATGAAGACTTTTTTACCCAAGTCGATCAACTAGACTACCTCCTAAAGCGCTCTGACTTTGTCATTATTTTGCTCCCTTTAACTGACGAGACACGAAAGCTTATCAATCAAGAAACACTTCTTTGTATGAAGAAGAAAGCCATTTTGTTAAATTTTGGTCGTGGAGAGATTGTCGACAATCAAGCGGTGATTGACGCCTTAGACGAAGAGCGCTTGCGGCTATATATCTCGGACTTTCCCGCTAAGGAATTACTTCATCATCCTAAAATCCGTCTATTGCCACATATTGGCGGAACGACAAATAAAGCTTTAACCGATAGTGCAACGACAACCCTGCGAAGCATGCGTGACTTTTTATTATTTGGTCATACGCATCAAGCGGTGAACTTTCCAGATGTATCACTACCCTTTCATGCGCCGATTCGCCTGACGTTGTTTTATAAAGACTATCCCCATATTTTTGCCCATCTCTCAAAATTGATTTCACATTTTGATATTGAAATTGATATTTTGACAAGTGATCGCAAAAATGGATATGTCTACACGCTCATCGACCTTGATGAAGACGATTTTGAAAAAGTCCAACGCCTGGTTCAAGCAATTAAAAACAACACGGATGTTATCCGGATTCGTACACTCAAAAATATTTACTGGACTCCTACTATTTACTTATAGACATAGAAGCCACTTTAAAATGAAAAGAGGATCACATTTTGAACTATACTTGTTATATTTTTGATTTAGATGACACGCTACTCGACTTTAAGGCCGGTGAAGAAAAAGGATTGCGTTCTGTCTTTTCAGCCTTCCAGAAGCAACCAGTGGCTTTTAAGGACTGGTTGACAAACTACCATGAAATAAATCAAGCAACCTGGCAACAAATTGAAGCTGGTGCGCTAACGCAACCGTTGCTAGATACACGCTTTGCCAAGACGTTTGCTACTTTTGGCCAAGCCATTGACGGCGTCGCTGCAGAAGCACATTTTAGACAAGTGCTAGATACCAATGATGCCATCCTACCTGGTTCAAAGGAATTACTAGCATCCTTAGCAGACAAAGGTGTCCAGCTGATCGCTGGGACCAATGGCAAAACAGCGACGCAATACCAACGTTTGGCAATGACGGGCTTCGATCGCTATTTTCAGCATATTGTAATTTCCGGCGAAATTGGGCATGCCAAGCCTAGCCGTGCCTTCTTTGACCATATTTTCCGCTTATATCCTCAGTATCAACCGAGTGATTTTATAATGATTGGCGATTCCTTGCAATCCGATATCGTCGGAGCAAAGCAGGCGCAAATTGACAGTGTCTGGCTGACTAACCAAACGACGACTTCGGCGATAAAACCAACTTATCAAGTCGCTTCCCTTGCTGAATTGGCTGAGCTTTTGCTATAAAGCGTGTCCCATGCAAATTCTTTTCGCTTCAAGTAGGATAGATATAACTAGTAAAGAAAGGAAGTTTGCTTATGCAACTGCACTCATTAAAAAATATGCCCATTTGGAAACGAAATTTATTCGTTCTATGGTTCGGTGTCTTTATGACTGGTATGGGCTTAAGTGAAGTCATGCCATTTCTTTCGCTCTACATTGAAGAACTAGGAAATTTTAACAAATCCGCGCTCACCCTTTATAGTAGTTTAATTTTTTCTGTGACCTTCCTTGTAATGGCGCTCGTATCACCACTCTGGGGCCGGCTAGCAGATCGCAAAGGTCGGAAGCTGATGCTATTGCGAGCTTCGTTTGGAATGGCGGTCGTCTTCTTCTTAATGGCCTTTGTCACAAACGTCTGGCAATTAATGCTACTACGAGCGCTCCAAGGTGCTTTTGGTGGCTTTATCTCCAATGCCAATGCCTTGATTGCCGTACAGTCACCGAAGAATCACGCTGGTCAAGCATTGAGTATCTTAGTGACAGGCTCTACCGCTGGGACATTACTTGGTCCATTATTAGGTGGAATCCTAGCTAGTGTCTTTGGTTATCGCTTCTCTTTTCATATCACAGGAATGATTATGTTTGTCGTCTTTTTATTGACGTTCTTTTTAGTCAAAGAGGATGTCTCGACCTTTCGCTTGGAAAAAAATAAGCAAGTCACTGAACAACCTACTAAAACACTCCAGACCATCATTCAAAACCGCTTTGTCTTTTTCTTATTGCTGACAACGCTAAGTGTACAAGTCGTCAATTTGGCGATTAATCCGATTCTTAGCCTATTTGTCAAAGAACTATTGCCAGCTGGAAATGTCACGCTAATGGCAGGATTTGTCGCAGCGATGCCTGGTATTTCCACAATCATCGCAGCGCCGACTTTTGGCAAACTAGGGGATCGCTTTGGCACGACCAACATTCTGTTCTTTGGCTTTTCCTTTGCTTGTATCATTTTCTTTTTAACAGGCTTTGTCCACAGCATTGTTGGTTTGATGATTTTGCGCTTTTTGACAGGGATTTCCGATGCTGCCTTAATCCCTTCCATTCAGACAATGCTCACCAAAGAAACACCGCAAGCAGAGACTAGTCTGATATTCTCGTATAATCAGAGTTTTCAGTCGATTGGTAGTGTCATGGGGCCGTTAGCTGGTGGTGTGCTAGCTAGTCTGTTTGACTACAATGGCATTTTCTTTTTTTCAAGTATCTTAATGATGCTAAATTTGGCAGGCTATTTCCTCGTAAAAAAACAACAAACCTAAAAAAACAAGTACGAAACGCCTTCACAGCGCTCCGTACTTGTCTTTTTATACAAATCCACCAAATGCATCATTTAGATCAATTGGTTTTTCACGTGTCACAATTATTTCTTGGTTCATAAAGGCATCTATTCCTAATGTTCCTAGTTCTTTACCATATCCAGAACGCTTCACGCCACCAAATGGCAATTCTGGTAATGTACCACCATAGCTATTAACAAAGACCGCACCTGTTTCAATCTGAGCGGCAACTTCGGCCCCATGTTCTGGATCACCTGCAAAGACAACTCCACTCAAGCCATAGACGGAATCATTCGCTAATTCGATTGCTTCCGCTTCATCTTTTACTTTATAGACTTCTCCAACTGGGCCAAAGAATTCTTCATAGTATGCAGGATTATCTTTCGTAATATCCGTCAAAATGACTGGATAGAAGAAAGCATCGTCTCCTTGGTTTTTACTCATGTCGCCATAGCTTAATGTCGCACCATTTTCAATGGCTTTTTCGACTTGCTTGACTAAATCTTTTTTCGCTTTTAGTGAATTTAATGGTGCCAAGGTCGTAGCTTCATCAAATGGATCACCTGTTTTCGCTTCTTTAAATGCCGCAGTCAAAGATGACAATACTTCGTCATAATTATTTTCCGTTACGATAAAGCGTTTAGAAGAGGTACATACTTGCCCTGCATTGTAAAGACGCGCTTGGCCGATGAATTTTTTGATTTCGCTTAAATCAGCATCTTCTAGAATAATAAATGGATCACTACCGCCAAGTTCTAATGAGCTACGTTTTAAGTTTTTACCCGCTTCAGCCGCGATTAATTCGCCAGCGCGCTCAGAACCTGTCAACGCCACACCTTGCACGCGTTTGTCGGCAATAATGTCATTAACTTGATCGTAGCTGACAAATAAGTTTGTTGCAGCTCCTTCTTCTATTCCCGCAGCCACTAGGAATTTTTCAAAAGCTTCTGCTGATCCTGGCGTATTGCTAGCGTGTTTGTAAACCATTGGATTGCCAAGTAAATAGTTTGGTGCAAATACTCGCATTAATTGATAAATAGGAAAGTTCCATGGCTCAACTGCCATTAACACCCCAATTGGGCGAGGGACAATTTGTGCTTTTCCCATACGAGAATCAAAATCTTTTGGCGCAGTGAGCGTTTCTGCATTTTCAGCATAATATTTCGCAATTTCTGCTGAGATAATCACTTCACCTTGCGCTTCTTTGAATAATTTACCCATATCATGTGTAATGATTGTTGCTAATTCATCTGTATGTGCATAGAAATAATCGCATACTGCCTGCAATTTTTTCGCACGATCAGCCACGGGTTCTTTCTTCCATGATTGATAGTTTTCGTAAGCTTTTGCCAATGCTGTGTCGACTTGTTCGTCCGTAAAGTTATCATAAGTCTTTTCGACTTCTCCAGTGTACGGGTTAGTGATTTGATACGCCATAGTAATCTTTCCTTTCTTTTTATCGATAATGAAATTAAAGTATTTTTTACTTATAATTTATAAGTAACATACGCCTTTTTTCCTTACTTGACAATCATTCTGTTTAGAAAATTCTCATTTTTTATCAGAAAACAAACTTATATTTTATTTTTTCACAAAAATTTAAAATATAAGTCAATATTCTCTAGTTGTTATATCAAATTATAAACCGGTTCCAATTAATTTAGCAACTCATTTTGTTCACTTGCGTATTTTCATTTGTTTATCATCTTTCTTTCGATGGTCTAAATTTTTCTTCAAAAAAATTTTGATAGAGTTTAACGATTGGCAGTTCATGCCAATGATTGATGACTAGCTGAGGCTGACTGAAATTATAGATAGTCCCTTGTAATGCACCAAGTAATAACGGTGAATGCGTCACGATAACAAACTGTACCGAGAAAAAGCGAGCCAATTCATTGATCTGCGCTGCTAGCTGTAATTGCTTCTCTGGGCTTAACGATGCTTCTGGCTCATCGAGTAGATAAAAGCCATCTGGTTGTAAATAGTCTTCAAATATTTGCAATGCTGTCTCACCATTTGAATATTTTTCCTGTCTGAATACTTGGTTTACGATTTGCTTTTCTATCTTAAATTGGGACTGACTCGCGTATTGCTCTTTCGTCATCCCCAGTTTACGTCTGGTATAATAGTAATTTTCTCGTAAAATAGCCTCTTGTTGAATTTTTTTAATTTCGTACAAGATGTCCTCACTTTTTATATACTGTTTCTGCATTGGAAATACTTGTTTTCCATCATCAGTTTCATCCTTCAAGAGTACACACTGTGCGAGGTACTCTTGAAAGTAATCGGTTGTCCCAAATCGGCGCACGCCCTCAGCACCTGGCATATCAAGTAAGGTGGCTAAACAATTTAAGAATGTTGATTTTCCCGAACCATTTTCTCCATAGATAAGAGTGATCGAGTCGAAGACAAGCATCTCTCCGGCTTTGCTATTCAAACTATTATAAGGATAAATTGTTCGGCCATATTTTTGTTCTAGTGGAAATTGAAATGCCCTTAGGTAACGCATATTCTCACAACCTTTCTCTTACCATTATCAAGCAACGACATCTCTTTAGCAATAAGGATGTGATACTCAAAAACTAGCGACAGGAAAAAAGCCCGCAAATCAAAAGTTTGTGAATGAACTTCTGAATTTGCGGGCTTTTTACTGATGAATCATTCTATCTGACCTTATTGGTTGGCTTTCATTTCTTTGACTAAGCTTTCTAGACCAGTCAATGATTGGTATCCATACCCAAATAAGTAATTGTAATTAACTGCATAGACTTGTTTGTTTTTGATTGCTTTCATACTAGATAATTTGGGATTGCTGTATAGTCCTTCAATGACTTGTTTCCCTGTAATACTGCCTTCAATCGTTGACCAATCACCGACGATTAAAACATCTGGATCTGTTTCTATTAGTGTTTCTTCGCTGACATCACCTGTTTGATCTTGGAAGACATTATCCAACTTAATCATTTTGAACATATCATTAAAAAATGATTCATCGTGGGCAGCATATACAACTACTTGGCTTGGATCAGACATATGCAAATAGGCAAATGTTTGGGTTTTGTTGTTTTCTACTTCTGCTTTTAAATTCGTTTCCCGAGTTTTGATTTCTTTTGAAAATTTCTTCGCTGCATCTTGCACTTGGAAAATTTCACCGAGATGATCAATGTCTTTATACACAGAGTCAAAGGTCGCTCCTGTGACGGATGATTCTAACACATACGTCGGGATACCCATCTCATTGATTGAATCGACCGTTCCATTGCCCCAGTCTTGATTATCAAATAAACCTCCGCGTCCATACATCATATCTGGATCGACACTAAGCGCGGTTTCTTTACTAATATAGCTATTCCCTAGGTCTTTTAACTCTTTAAACTCATCAGCAACTTCTGGATCCGCTGCTCCAAATGTTGCCCCAACTCCAGCTATGTGGTCTTTTAAGCCTAGATGAAGCAATAATTCTGCAGCTGGTCGTGTATTGGCCATCACTTTACTTGGTGCTTTCGTAAAGGTCTCATCTTTTTTCGTCCATTCAGTGCCGCCTTCTGCTTTCGTATAGTTTGAAATCGTCAAAGGATACGTACTTCCTTCAGAACTCGCTGTTGTTGATTGTGATTGACCACAAGCCGCTAGTGTAAGTGCTAGTGCTCCGATTTCCATGATGCCTACCCATTTTTTCTTCATTCTATTTTTCCTCTTCTCCAAAATAATAATAAAATCCTAACCCATTTGTAATGGGATTACGGTACACTTTGCATCGAATACCATAGACTGATTCGATCAGAGACTCCGTCAAGACCTCTTCTGGCTTCCCTTGAGCGACTACTGTTCCTTTTTTTAAGACATAGAGGTAATCACAATATCTTGCCGCTTCTTCCAAATTATGCAAGGCTGCCAAGACACCAATCCCCAAGCCTTTTACGATCTCTAAGATTTCCAATTGATAGCGAATATCCAAATGATTGGTCGGCTCATCTAAGATCATAAACTTAGGATCTTGGGCAATCGCACGCGCCAAGACAACTCGTTGTTTCTCACCACCCGACAAAGACAAAAAGCTCCGTTGACGATACCCCTCTAGCCCTGTCTGTTGCAAAGCTTGCTCTACTAGTGAAAAATCACGCTGGTTTTCTTTTTCGAGCATCGCTTTGTGAGGGGTTCTTCCAAGTAAGACCATTTGCTCAACCGTTAAATCAAAACTCAGCTCATTGAATTGGCTTACGACACTCATTTGTTGCGCGACTTTTTTTTCTGCACTTTGCAAAATATTCAAGTCATCCAAATAAATCTCGCCAGCGTCAGGCTTTAGTGTCTTATAAATACTTTTAAGTAATGTCGATTTGCCACTACCATTTGACCCAATCAAGCCAACAAATTGTCCTTCAAGGGTTTTTAATGAGATATTTTGTAGGATAGGTTGCTGATTGATTTGATACGACACGTGTTCGACTGTTAATTTCATCTGCTATCCTCCAAAATTGTATTGCCGCTTCACAATAATATAAATAAATATCGGTGCTCCAATGATGGCTGTAATAATCCCAATCGGCAACTCTACGCCGGTCAGAATCGAGCGAGCCAAAATATCCGCCCAAATTAAAAACAGGCCACCAGATAAAGCTGTTAGCGGCATCAAAATGCGATGATCTGAGCCACTAAATCCTCTTACTATATGAGGAATAATTAATCCAACAAACCCAATCATGCCCGAATTTGCGACAATAATACTAGTCAATAGCGCAGATAAAACCATATAGACACGACGATAGACAACAAGCTTCACGCCTAGCGTTACCGCTACTTCATCGCCTAGTAGCATCGTATTTAGCACGCGATACTGCAGTAAAAAGAAAATCGTTAATCCCACTACTAAAAGACTCACCATCGGCAATTTGGTCCAGCTAGCAGAAGCCAGACTGCCCATCGACCAAAAAGTGACCGTCTTCATTCCTTCAGCATTATTGGCTAAATAGACAATTAAATTGGCCAACGAACTACATAACGAACTAATAATTGTCCCCGAAAGGACTAATTTAGTCGAGGTCATCCGCCCACCAATGCTTGACAATAACAACACCAGAAAAGTCGCAGCGACCGCCCCGACAAAAGCCCCCAACGCTAACCCAAATTGGAAGAAAAATGACGCACCACCAAAGCCGACCAAAATAGCAAACGTAGCGCCCAGCGAAGACCCAGAAGAGATCCCTAGTATATATGGATCCGCTAATGGATTTTGTACCACTGCTTGCATGACAGCTCCACTCACCGCCAAGCCCATGCCGACAAAGATGGACAACAAAATGCGCGGCGTCCGCACAAACCAAACAATATTGGCATTGGCTTGCGTAATACCATCGATATTACCTAACAAACCATTACTTACTTTATAAAGTAAAATTCGGTAGACTTCTGACAGACTAATATCCGCTTGGCCACTTGCCAGTGCAATCCCTGCAGATAAAATAATCGCCAGCACTAATACCAGACTGACAAAAACCACAACCGGTAATCGATTGTGTTTACTTAAATGAATGGACATGTGGTTCACTCCCAGACTCTTTTCTTTTACATCATCAATTCTTGGTTTCTCTCATGGAACTTTTTATTGTGAGAAGAAACCATCCCATACGCTGGGCTTTTCGGATCAATGTATTGCTTGATTTGATTCACTGCCAATGCTGCGTCTTGGAAAGCTCCAGCCAGTAAATTGACTTTGCCATCAAAATAATGAATATCCCCCGCCGCAAAAATCCCTTCAGCACTTGTTTTTGTAGGAAACGGACAGTGAAGATAAAAGTCACTGTAGCGATCTAACGTAATACTTTCTTGTTCAAGCAACGACGTATCACGATCATAGCCATGTTGGACGAGTAGGTGGTCACATGAGAAAGCAGTCGTTGGTTCACCGTATTTGCTTTGAAGCTGTAAGACCATAGTAGTTTCTTCCCCTTTAGCAATACCTACAATCGTCTGATTGGTGTAGACATCTATGCCTAGAGCCGCTAATTTTTTGACTTGCGACTCATGGGCCTTTAAGTTCTCCCCGCGATAACAAAGCGTAACTTTTGCCCCGTATGATTGCGCCTCAATCGCATAATCAACCGCCGCATCGCCGCCCCCAGAAACAACCATTTTTTTGCCAAAGATGGCTTGCTGATTTGGAAATTCGTAGTGAATGTGTGAGGTGATTGTTGCATCGACAGGACAAGATAATTGTTGCGGTGAAATTACACCACCACCAATCGCAATTAATAAGGTCTTTCCGTAATAGCAAGTACCGTCTTGATCACGTAAAACAAATAATCCATCTTGTTCTTCCCATGTTTTGATTGTTGTATTAGTATGAATCGTTGGTTCAAAAAGGTTGGCTTGTTCTTGTAAAGAATCATTCACCTTTTTGCCTTTGGTTGGAGGCAATGCCCCTACGTCCCAAACCATCTTCTCAGGATAAAAATTTAACTTACCACCAAGTTCCGCTTGCGCCTCGAATAACGCAACAGATAGATCACGTAACCCAGCATAAAAACTTGCATATAAACCCGCGGGACCTCCCCCGATAATTAAGACATCATAGATTGTATCCATAGCGTCCCCTTTCTCAATTGAAAATCATTCTCAGTTGACTAGTCAAATTATAAGAAACCTCTTACTAAATGTAAAGAGGTTTTGTGAAATTATCTAAAAATTTTGAAAATAAATGAATACTCTCTACTGTTGGTATTCATGCTTTTAACAATACCTAGTATTCTCACTAAAAACTAGCTTCACAAATAAAAAAGGAGTATGACAAAATTCCGTCACACTCCTTTTTAACTAAATAAACGGTAGTCCTAAAAAAACTCGGCAATAAAAAAATTTTCGATCTTGATGCTCAGATATATTCGTTTTTGGTATAACCGCTTAGCTGACCTACTCGTATTCTAAAGCCTGGGAATCATGTTCACCAGTACTTACACGGATTACATGATTAATCGTTGAAATAAATACTTTCCCATCTCCAACATGACCAGTGTATAATGCTCTTTGTATAGCTTGTAGCATATCTGTCGTTGAAATCGTATTAACCACCACTTCTAATTTAATCTTTGGTAAAAAATTCGTATCTACCTCCAACCCACGATAATAACTAGAGTGCCCTTTTTGAACACCAAAGCCAGTTACATTAGAAACATTCATTCCAGCGACTCCAATAGCATTTAATTCTTCTACCAAACGGTCAAATCGATTAGGGTTGGTTAAAATTTCAAACTTACGAATCGTACTAGTATTGGAACTATCTGTAAATTGTTTATTTGGATTGTCCTGTTCTTCCACAGTAAGAGTCGGTTTTACTTGCTCAACATCTACTTGTTCCATCACAGGCACCTTACTGTAGTTTACAGCAGGAAGCCCTTGAAAATTAGCAGGCAAATGAAAAATACTGCTATCTTTCCCAACTGTCTCTTCCATTGTAGATAATCGTGTACCACGTGATGAATAGCTTATTACTTTCAAGCTGATATACGCAATCACACTAACAAAAATTGCTAGTAATATATATCCAACTATGCTCCCAATAAACCATTGTAATTTATTGTTTCCTAAACTTGTCGAAACATTAGAGAATAACATTTTTAGTATTAACACCTGTAGACTACTTATACCAAAAATAGCGATGATACTACTTGGATCATCAATCTTCGCTTTCTTATCTAACCATTCAATGAACCAAAATAATAGAGGAACACTTAAAATATTAGTAGCTATCAAAGCAACGATATTCGTTTGCGTACCTACACTGGCACTTGAAATAATGCCTAAACTTGTTGCATGCATAACTAAAACAACATCAACATAATGATAGTGGATTTTAGAAATGAGCAATGCGACGAAAAAATTAATCGCTGGGATCAATAAAATTACAAAGAAGAATTTTGTATGTAAGTCCGCTAGTTCTCTTTGTTCAAGTACTATTTGAACAAATAATGGCCAACCAATCCAAGATAATAGAACAGAAAAAATGATTAGATACAAATTACTACTGGGCAAAGCATTCACTGTATCATTTTGATATTTTCCTAATCGTGCTCCAATTTGGTTAGCTGAAACAAAAGCAATCACAGCAATAGCAAGTTGGATACTAATGGTTTGATTATCTAAAAAACCCATTTTGGTAAGTAGAGCATTTGGTTGTAATAAGATATTTAAAGCTGGTTCAATTATTATCCCAACCACTAATGCCAATCCACCATATACCAAGTTTTGCGCTCTTTCAGCGATTGAATTTGTTGCAAACATTCCAATAAGAACACTGACCATTACACCTTGTAAAAGGTTAGCTGAAATGGTTCCACTTTCTGAAAAAGCAGATGTTATCCCTAACATCAGTTTTCCTTCTGAAAGACCGAAACCCACTAATGCATACGCAATTCCAGCACACATGAATACGACTAATTTTTGAAATAAGGTACTTGTCTTATTTTTATCAGATATAAATGCCGCTTCGCTTAAAATTGCTGCAAAAACTAACACCCCTAAACTTGTAAACATTATCATTCAATCACCCCCTTTTGTCCTCTTCTTATGAAAGAACCATCGTCTCTTTTTTCTCCTTTAATGCCTCATATTTTTTTTGATACATAGCAATTTCTTGCTGATGGCAATAAACAAAATGCCCAGGTACAATCTCATATAATCCTACGTCTGGGTCATTTTCATTATAGGAAATTTTGGTCTCATCATAGCCAATTCTTGTTCTGTGTTTTTCAGAAATGGGATCTGGTTCAGGTATTGCTGAAAGCAGTGACTCAGTATACTGGTGTAGTGGATAGTGATAAATATCATCAGCAGTTGCCAATTCTAATAACTTTCCTCGATTCATCACCCCAATGCGATCACTGATATACTTCACCATCGACAAATCGTGAGCAATAAATAAATAAGTTAGTTTTTCTTTTTTCTTTAAGTTTCTTAATAGATTTACAATTTGAGCCTGAATAGATACATCTAACGCTGAGATGGCCTCATCTGCAATGATACACTTTGGTTCAAGCGCAATAGCTCGAGCAATCCCAATCCTTTGACACTGTCCTCCTGAAAATTCACGAGGATAACGATTGGCAAAACTCCGATTCAAACCTACTAAATCTAACAATTCATATACTCTATCATCGCGCTCTTTTTTATTTTTAACTAACTGGTGAACTTCAAGTGGTCCACCAATAATTTCTTTTACTGTTAGTCGAGGATTCAGCGAAGCATAAGGATCTTGAAAAATCATTTGGATATTCTTTCGAAATGCCAACAAATCTTTGCGATTTTTCTTATTTTGAATGTTATCTCCTAAAAAAATAATTTGACCATCCGTTATCTCTTCTAGTTTCATCAATAACTTTCCAGTGGTTGATTTTCCACTTCCAGATTCTCCTACTAAGCCAAATGTTTCTCCTTCATAAATATCGAAAGTAATATCGTCAACTGCGCGAACTTCATTTGCTTTTCCTTGGTTGTAAACTTTCTTAACTCCTTTGATTTGAATAATCAGATTTCTATTCATAGAACGACCTCGTTTCCTTGAAGTTGGGCAAATAATTTTTGTCGTTCCACAATTTCTTGCGGTGGTTCAATCTTTAGTGCACGGTCATCCAATAACCAGGTACTGGCAAAATGCGTATCGGAAATCCGAAACATCGGGGGTTCTTCTACTAAGTCAATCTCCATAGCAAATTCATTCCGTGAAGCAAATGGGTCTCCTTTTGGCACATGCAGTAGGTTAGGAGGAGAACCTGGGATGGTATACAAATCATGGTCATCCGTTTCCATATCCGGCATTGATGCTAGTAGCCCCCAAGTGTACGGGTGTTTTGGATTATAAAAAATTTCATTTGCTGTACCAATTTCAACGATTTTACCTGCATACATCACAGCTACACGATCAGCGATATTGGCAACCACGCCTAAATCATGCGTAATGAAGATGGTAGACATTTGAAATTCCGTTTTTAATTCTTTTAACAACTCAATAATTTGTGCTTGAATCGTTACATCCAAGGCAGTAGTTGGCTCATCTGCAATCATAATTTTCGGATGACACGCCAATGCCATGGCAATCATAACCCGCTGACGCATACCACCGGAAAACTGATGGGGGTATTGTTTAAACCGTTCTTTGGCTTTCACAATCCCCACGCGTTCCATTAATTCAATGGCTTTTTCTTTGGCTTCTTTTTTCTTATAATTTTGATGCACAATCAATGGCTCCATAATTTGTAAGCCGACTGTTAGCACCGGGTTCAGCGAGGTCATAGGATCTTGAAAAATCATCGCAATTTCTTTGCCTCGAATTTGGTTCATTCGACTTTCTTTCTGATCTAATAAATTCTCTCCTTCAAATAGAATACCGTTACTTTTGATTGTTGTATGCCGTTGCGGTAAAATCTGTGTAATCGCTTTGGTTGATACACTTTTTCCAGATCCAGATTCTCCAACTAGCGCTAAGGTTTCTCCTTCATATAAGTCAAAAGTCACCCCACGAACCGCATGGATGACACCTTCAGAAGTCTGAAACGATACGGATAACTCTTCGACTGAAAGTATTTTTTTCTGGTTTTCCATGCACATCAACCTCCCTTTCGTTGCATCCTTTTTAAGAAGAATGGGACACGCATTCAATCGAACAGGTCCCATTCTTAAGAACTATTTCACTTCTCTAATTATTTTTTGGTCCAATCTTGCATATCGTATAAGCTACCTACCCAAAATTCTTTGATCCCGCCATCAAGGTTTTTACTTTGTACTTTGTATTGGTAATCGGCATAAAGACCAACTGCGTAGGCTTGTTCTTTCCAGTACGCTTGAATTTCATCATAGATTTTTTTCCGGTCATCCATATTTGTCGAAGCTTTTCCTTGAGCAATCAATTCTTCCAGTTTTGGATCGTTCACGCGACTTAAATTAGTGGTTCCTGATTTTGACCAAAGATAGGTTTGGTCTGGGTCCGAAGTCATTGGAATACCTATTAATCCTAATTGGTAATCACCTGAACGCACATTAGCCAAGGCTGTAACAAAATCAAAACTTACTTGTTTCACTTTGAAACCAGCTTCTTCTAGATTTTGTTGAATCAAGTTGGCTGATTGTTCCCGTGCTTTGTTTCCAGTTGGCACCGTCAACTCAATTTCTTTGCTTGTATCAAAGCCAGATTCTTTGATTAATGCTTTGGCTTTCGCTACATCATGTGGTATAGCCTTCAAATCTTTGTCATAGTACTTGCTTGCAGAGGTATACGAAGTTGGTAGAACTTCCGCATTGCCACGGAACAATTGTTTCACTATAGCTTCACGGTCAATCGCATACGTCATCGCTAACCGAACTTTGGCATCAAAGTCATCGTTATTAATGAACATAAATTGAGTCGCAAATCCAGGATAGCTCTTAAACGTCAAGTTGCTATTTTTCTTCAAGGTATCAATATCCGAAACCGGAATAACCCCAATTCCGCCACCAGCAGCCATGTCTACGCCACCAGATTCTAATTCAGTTACTAAACTTGTCCCGTTCACGATTTTCAAGTAAACATTCTTCAGTTTTGCTTCTCCTTTATAGTAAGAAGGATTGGCTTCTAACTGAACATACGAATCCTTTTCGTACTTCACAAATTTGTAAAGACTTCCTGATACCGTTGGGGCCGTAGCAAAAGTTGAACTAGATAGATTTTTTAAATCTTCTTTTTCTACGATGTGTTTTGGTACAATGTAGATATTAAATCCAATCATTTCCTTCAAATAATTAGGATCCACGGGTGTTTTAGTGGTTAAGGTTAAAGTGCTATCATCCACAACTTTAACCCCACTGATTTCTGTGGTGCCATCATCCAATTTCCCAGTATCTTTGACCCCCTTCAGACTAGAAATATTCACCCCAAAAGAGGTTTCAACATCTGGATTGGCAATCAAATTCAATGAATATGCGACATCTTCCGCAGTAATTGGTTTATCATCTGACCATTTCGCACCACTGCGAAGCTTGATTGTAAAAGTTTGGTTGTCCGTTGTTTCAAATGAATCAGCCAAATTCCCTTTAAAGGTTAAAGACTCTGGTTGATCCAATAGTGTTGGGTACAACATCCGCAAAATCCATTGACCAGACGTATCTGTCGAATTAGCTGGGTTGAAACCACCGGGTGCATTAGTTAATCCAATGTATAGAGTATCTTTTTTGGTGGCCGAACTTGACTCAGTGCTTGATCCACTTGAGCTATCACTGGATCCCCCACAGGCAGCTAACAATGTAACACTTAACAAGGTAATGATTCCCATCCAAATGGCTTTCTTTTTCGTTTTGATTGTCATGTCAATCCCTCTTTTCTTTTCTATTTCATATCTCCCTCAATCGCTTTTCTCAGTCCATCACCGATAAAATTGATTGACAATACCGTTAATAACACCATAATTCCTGCTGGTAACCAACGCCAATACTGATTTTGCAGCACATTTAATGACTGTGCGTTGGACATCATATTCCCCCAACTAGAAGTCGGTGGTTGCACACCTACACCTAGAAAGCTTAACGAGGCTTCGGTAATAATCGATGTTGCAACCCCAAACGTCATATTGACTAAAATTAATGTCAGAATATTGGGAAAAATATGTTTAAACATAATCTGGAACGTGGTGTAACCAGAAGCAATCGCTGCTTGTACGTAGTCCGCATTTTTTAATTTCATCACTTCCCCACGAACCAAGCGACAAATCATCGGCCATCCCAGTAACCCAATTACAAACGTGACGGTCCAAATACTTGGGCCAATCAAACTGACAATAACCAAAATCACCATGAAATAAGGAAATGACATGAAAACTTCCGTAATTCTCATGATGGTTGTATCCCAAATACCACCTAAAAACCCACTCAATAAGCCTAAAGTGGTGCCGATAACGGCATAAATAATCACAGAAAGGACACCAACAATCAATGAAACGCGGGTCCCATAAATCAAGCGACTCAGTACATCACGCCCTACTTCATCTGTACCTAGCAGATTTTTGGCGGAAGGTGCTGCTTCAAAATAGCCGACTGTTTTGGTTGGATCATAGGGAGAAATCGCCGAAGCAAACACGGCAATCACGATAAAAAGAATGAATAAAATCAAACTAGCCACAGCCAACTTATCTCTGAAAAACCGTTTGACCAACGTCTTTAGATAGCCATCTTCATTCTGAGCTGTTCCTTGCAATTGGCTCAGATGTTCCAATTCTTCAAGTTTCTTTCTTGAAACAGTTTTGAACATATTGGTCATTTCCATTCGCACACCTCCTTTAGTACCGAATTCTAGGATCAACGACCGCATAGAGAATGTCTGCCAAGAGATTGCAAAGCATTACTCCCAATGCTGCTACTAGATTAATGGCCATTAACACTGGATAATCCCTAGAATTAATAGAAGAAATCATTAGCTGACCAATTCCAGGCCATTGAAAAATTTGTTCCGTTACAACTGCTCCACCTAGCATTTTAGGTATGTCAGAACTAGCTACGGTTATAATTGATACTAAGGAATTTTTTACACCATGTCTCCATAAAGTCAGCTTTTGATTTAATCCTTTAGCCTTAGCAGTTCTCATATAATTCTCCGAAAAAATTTCGATCATATTTGCTCGAACATAGCGAATCATATTCGAACAATAAAAAGCTGAAAGTACGACAGTGGGCATAATCAAATGTTTTAAACTATCAATGGCATTGGACTCTTGGCCCAAAGTGGTCATTCCCCCGGTCGGCAACCATTTAAGTTGTAAGGCAAATATAAAGATTAAGCCTAACCCAAAGAAAAAGTTAGGGATTGATACTCCTAAAAACGAAAAGCTTGTAATCAGTGTATCTAGCCAACCGCCTTGCTTTTTGGCACAAATGATACCTAACGGAACTGCTAATATGTAAGATAGCAATAGTGTAGCTAGCATAAGCGTGAGCGTTGCTTGAATTTTATTTGGAAGTACCTCTGTTACGGCTACCCGCGAAGAAAATGAAATACCGAGATTTCCTTGTAATAAATTTCCTAGCCATTTAACGTACTGCACTGGTAAGGGTTGATTCAATCCTAGATTTTCTCGCATTTGTTCCTTTTGTTGCGCAGTTGCATTTTCAGAAATATATAAATCTGTCGGATCTCCTGGTGCTAAATTAACAATTCCAAAACAAAAAATTGTTACCAATAACAAAACTGGTATAGTAATCAAAATTCTTTTAATGATGTATTTTCCCATTTCTTTACCTCCAATCTATTTTGAGGATTTACCATCGTTAGTTGTTAAGTAATGTGCGACGATGGCTAAAAATGATTGCCCCGATTGAAGTAAACAACTCTCGTCCAATTTAAATTTAGGATGGTGGTGTGGATAAACTGCATCAATATCAGGATTATTTCCTCCTACATAAAAGAAGCACCCGGGTTTTTCTTGGACATAATAAGAAAAGTCTTCCCCACCCATACCTGTGGGAATTTGTACAACCTTATCTTCTCCAAATAAGTTACTTACTATTTTTACAACTTGTTTCAATTCTGGTTCTGATTGCTGGATAGCAGGATAGCCATCACGATAAAAAGTCGTGGCCGTCCCACCTTGAATACTGGCAATAACATTTGGCAATGTGACAACGCCATTTTTTAATACTTCTCTCGTTTTAGCATCAAGTGTACGAACCGTACCAACTATTTTTGCAGTATCTGCAATAATGTTATACGCATCTCCGCCAGCCTTTACACTTGCAAAAGTTAATACCCCGGCCTCGATTGGATCGACTTTACGACTAACTAGTGTTTGTAAATTGGTAATTATTTGGCTAGCAATTACGATTGAATCGACCGTTTCACTTGGATGAGCAGCATGACCGCCTTTTCCTTGAATATCAATTTTGAAGGTATCTGAATTAGCAGATCCGTATGGTTCAGAATAAGCAATCATTCCTTTTGGTAATAAAGAGGATACATGAATACCAAAAACAAAATCAACACCCTCTAGTGCCCCAGCTTCTACCATGAATTTAGCTCCGCCTGGTTGAATTTCTTCTGCATTTTGATGAATTAATACAACATTTCCATGAAGGTCACTACGATTATTTTGTAATACTTTAGCGACACTTAATAAACCAGCAGTATGAACATCATGACCACATGCATGCATGACACCTTCATTTTCTGAAATAAATGGAACATCTGTTTCTTCCGTAATTGCCAAAGCGTCAAAATCAGCACGCAAAGCGATTGTTAACCCGGGATGTCCCCCTTTAATTTTTGCAACAATGCCGTATCCATTACCAAAATTGGGCTGGATATCAGTGATACCGTATGCAGTTAATTGTTCAATAATATATTGTGCTGTTTTTTCTTCTTTATAAGACAGTTCAGGGTGTTGATGAAGATAGCGTCGATTTCCTAATGCTTCTTCGTGTCCGGATTCTAAATCTGCTAACCATTTTTCTAAAGTCATACATTATCTATCCCTTCTATTGATTCATTCTCTATTAAATAGTGTTGAATAATAGATAAAAATGCTTGTGCTCCAATGAATAGACTCTCTTCATCAGCAGTAAATTTTGGATGGTGATGTGGATAATTTATTTCTTGTGTCGCAATCCCTGCCGGTACATTAAAGAAAGTTCCTGGTATTTTTTGCAAATAATAAGCAAAATCCTCACCACCCATTGTTGGCTGAACTGTAACAACATTTTCTTCTCCAAATTGTTCAATAAATATTTTCTCTACCAAACTTGTTTCTTCGGGATAATTGTACACAGAAGGATAACCGTATTTATATGTTACTTTAGCTGTGGCACCGTGAGCAGCTGCAATATGTTCTACCATTGCTGAAATACCTTCTTTAAATTGTTGTTGTACTTCTTTTTCAAATGTTCGAACAGTTCCTTTCAAATATGCTTTATCTGCAATAATATTATCGGCCCCTTCTCCTGCGTGAAAGGCTGTAACGGATAAAACCCCTGCTTTAATTGGATCTTTTCTTCTGCTAACAATCGTTTGTAATTCTTGAATTAAATATGCTGCAACTACTGTAGCATCGACTGTGGTATGCGGAGCTGATCCATGACCACCTTTTCCCTGAATTTGGATTTCAAACGAGTCAGCAGCAGCCATCATATATCCTGGGTGAATATAGAGCTTTCCTGCGTCAACAGTTCCGCCTTGGATATGTAAGCCAAATATTGCATCCACATCATCTAAAGCCCCAGATTCCATAATTGCAATTGCTCCACCTGGTGGCAATTCCTCAGCATGTTGAAAAATAAAAATTAATTTACCTGATAAATCACTTGAAAGTTTCCCTACAGCTTGTGCAACGGATAATAATGTTGCTGTATGGACATCATGTCCACAAGCATGCATGACACCATCGTTTTTTGATTTAAATGGTAAGTCACTTTCTTCTTGGATTGGCAAAGCATCAAAATCAGCTCTAAGTGCAATTGTTGGTCCTGGTTTCCCAGTATCTAACGTAGCTAAAATACCGCCACCGCCTACCTCTGTTTGGATATCACTATATCCATATGCTAACAATTCCTTTTGAATAAATGATCTTGTCTGCTCCTCTTGAAATGACAACTCTGGAAACTCATGTAAATGTCGTCGATTCGCAATCGTATAATCCCTATTCTCTTGTAAGATAGCAATTGCTTTTTCTAAAAATTGAGAAGCCAATGTATCTTCAGCTAAATTCATGAGACGCCCTCCTTAAACTAACCATTTTCACGTAATAAAACCTAACGTAAGTCAAATTATAAGAATTTAATTAGATTATTGCAATCTATTTTCATAATTAATTCACTATTTTCTCACTTTTCTATTTTTATTAATTTTACACAATCTTTTCTTACTATTATTAGATAAAGTTGATTTAATAGCTTATTTCATTTTTAATTTGTGATTTTCTGAAAAAAATCAATGATTTACAACTTATATATTCATGATATATGTTAAAATTTCTATTAAAAATATTAAAATAAAATTAGAAAAGAGTGGTCTTTTGAAAAAAGAAAGAATAATGGAGATATTGAATGAAAAAAAAGAAATTTTTTTTCAAGCTTCTGATTCTATATGGGACACACCTGAACTACGCTTTGCCGTCGATCAATCTGTACAACAACATTATAGTGTCTTAGAAAAAGAAGGATTTACGATAGAAAAGGGCATTGGTGGCATGCGTAATGCCTATGTAGCCACATATGGTAGTGGGTCTCCTATAGTAGGTATTCTTGGTGAATATGATGCGCTTTCTAATTTAAGTCAACAAGCTGACTTAAAGAAACAAGAGCCCATTACTAAAGGTGCTAATGGGCATGGATGCGGTCATAATTTACTGGGGATGGGTGCTGTTGCAGGAGCTGTGGGAGCGAAAGAATTTTTAAAAGAAACGGGTGGTCCGGGTACAATTAAATTATTCGGTTGCCCTGCAGAGGAAGGTGGTTGTGGAAAGTCATATATTGCCAGAGCTGGTCTGTTTGATGAATTAGATTTGGCATTAAGTTGGCACCCGATGGATCAGACAGGAGCTTGGGGTGCTTCAAGTTTGGCTGTATACCATGTCAATTATCACTTTAAAGGTATTTCATCTCATGCAGCGGGAGCTCCTGAATTAGGTCGTAGCGCATTAGATGCCGCTGAATTAATGAATATCGGTGTACAATTTTTACGTGAACACATTATTGATGATGCAAGAATCCATTATGCCTTTACAGATACAGGAGGCACCTCTCCTAACGTTGTTCAATCAAGTGCTTCTTTATTTTATTATGTTCGTGCACCGAAAATGGAACAAGCTACCGAGATTTACGAAAGAGTGACTAAAATTGCAGAAGGGGCCGCATTAATGACTGGTACGACTATGGAGGTTAGCCTTGATTCTGCATGTTATGAATATATACCAAATAAACTTTGGACAGCACAGATGCATGAAAATCTATCCTTGATTGATTTATTTGACTATTCTGCTGAAGAATTGGCCTATGAACAAGGCTATTATGATACAATTGCTGATTCAGTGAAACAAGACATCTATCACAAGCTTTTGGATATTTTCCCAGATAAAAGTGTTGAAGAACTTAAAGAATACGTTTCTCTTCCTATTTGTCAATTTATTTTACCACTTTCATTTGATGGAACTGGAGGAGGATCGACAGATGTCGGAGATGTCAGCTGGATATGCCCTACTGCCCAAGTTTGGATTGGTTGTGAGCCTTTGGGAAGTGCTCCTCATAGCTGGCAATGGGTTGCTAACGGAAAATCTTCAGTCGCTCACAAAGGATTACTCAATGCGGGTAAAGCAATCGCTTTAACAGCAATCGATGCCTTTACTTCACCCGAAAGAATAAAAAAAGGGAAAGAGGAGCATTTACGTAATCTAAAAGGAAAAACGTATAAATGTGCCATACCAAATACGGTTATGCCGGATTGCTAAAAATACACATACAAAAAATACCTGAACATATCTCTATATCATTTTTATAGTCGAAAGCTAAGATTAGTCGAATTCACTATATAAATGTATAAACTAATGTTCAGGTATTTTTCATTATTCATGGGAACAATTACTTCACATATGCTAAACGGTAAGATACAGTTCGGCCAAATGGGAAAATTTGAAGATTTTGTAGTTTCTCCGATTGTAAGTATGCTACTGCACCTTGATACAATGGCAACACGGCTGTATCTGTTTCAATCAGTTGTTTTTCCAGTGCTAATAGTTCTTTCCATCGTGCATCAGCATCATTCGCTAATGTCGTACGAGCTTCTTCTAATCCTTGGTCATAGCTAGAACTTGCATAGCCAGATGTATTCAACCCACCTTTTGAATCATAAAATTCTAAGAAGTTGATAGGGTCTGCATAGTCCGGTGTCCATGTACCAAACACTAAATCAAAATCACCTGCTGATTGTAAATCTAAACGGTTTTGCAACGGTACAGATTTGATCGTAATAGTCAAACCTGGTAAGTTTTGCTCAAGTTGTCCTTGAATGTACTCAACGGTCTTTTTAGAAGAGGCTGTATCGGAAGAAAGTAGTTCCAATGTAATTTGATCTTTTCCTAATTCTTCTTTGGCTTTGGCCCATGAAGCTTGTGCCTTTTCAAGATTATATGGAAGCAAATCGCCGTTTTCTTTACGGAAATCTTCACCAGTTGATGGATCTTTTGCGAAGTTACTTGGGACGAAACCATTTAAAGCAGTCGAGCCATCGCCTAATATATCTTCTGCAAATGATTTTTTATCAATGGCCTGCAAAATAGCTTGACGGACATTTAAGTTTCCTGTGACGTCACGCTTCTGATTGGCACTAATATAGCCTACCAAAGCTTTCGGTACATAGTGAGCTAAGTCGTTGCCTTTATATTGTTGCGCGTAGGTATCAGTCAATGTCGTATAGTCAAGCGCATCGGTTTCAAATAAGTTTACGCCGGTTCCTGTTTCCTTGACTACTTGCACATCAATTTCTTCTAATTGAACATTGCCTGTATCCCAATAGCTATCATTTTTAACTAATTTCCAAGACTCATTGGCTCCTGTCCACCCTTCGATTTTGAATGGTCCATTTCCCACAAAGTTCTCTGAACTAGTTCCATAATCCTTCCCTTTTTCTTTAGCGAAGTTCACATCTTTTGGCATAAATGGTGTACCTACTAAAATTTGATCTAAATAAGTAATTGGACTTTCTAGCACAATCTGTAAGGTGTGGTCATCGACAGCTGTGACACCTAATGTATCGACATCTGCCTCTCCTTGACGAATTTTGCTCGCGTTTTTGAAAATATCCATTCGGTTGCTACTACTTGATGCATTGGTCGGATCGACAACGTATTGGTATGCATACACAAAGTCAGCTGCCGTCACGTCATCTCCATTACTCCATTTGGCATCTCTTAACTTAAAGGTATACGTCAAGCCATCCTCACTAACAGTTGGCTTTTCAGCAGCAATTGCAAGTTCAGGGTCACCATTTTTGTCTGTGCGATAAAGACCTTCTGTGACTTGACCAATCATATCTGAACTGTTGACATCACTGTATTGCCCACTATCTAATGTCGTTAATTCACCTGAAGTTGAAACATTAATTACTTGCTTTGAGCTACTATCTGTACTCGTAGTCGTCTCATTTTTTCCTGTTGTTGAGCATGCAGACAGAGTCAATGCTGCAATCGCTAAATAACCCAATAATCGTTTCTTCATTCCATTTCCCCCTTTTTTCATTCCCTTATAAATGATTTGCTACATATTGAAATATACCCATTTCTTGAACCAACTCTTCATACGCAAAATCCGGATGCCACTGTACTGCTAAAATGCTGTGCTTTGGATCTTCAATTGCTTCGATAACATTATCTGGACTCCACGCAGTCTCGGTGAAATTACTTGATAAACGATTCACAGCTTGATGATGAAACGAGTTCACCGTATTATGTGTGCCATATAATGATTGTATCATGCTTTGGTCCAATGTTTGAATTCCATGCGTCGGCACAGCACGTGGAATTGGTGCTTGCATATGACGAATGCCTTTCGTTTCATCAATTTTTTGTTGCAAGTCACCACCAAAAGCGACGTTGACTAATTGCATTCCCCGACATACAGCAAAAATCGGTTTCTTTTGAACAAGTGCTTCATCAATTAGCGCTAGCTCAAACTCATCGCGTGCTAGGTAGCTGTAATCCTCTTCTGTCTCTAGTTGTTGCCCGTAAAATTTGGTTGAGACATTCTGACCACCCGCTAATACTAGCTTGTCAATTTGGCTAATGTATTCTTTGGCAGCTTCTTTTTCACTAATCGGTATAACCATCGCCAGTGCACCTGCTTTTTGGATTGCCTTCACATAACCAAGCGGTGTATACAAGATTGGCATCTCATGCAATACTTCTCCCGAATTTTGAATTTCATTCGCTGCAATTCCAATAATTGGCCTCTTCATGTCTTACTCATCCTTTACTTAAACGATTATCTCATCAATCTTTAATAATAAAATTATCTTAATACAAAAAAAATAAAATGTATATGAAAAAGCGATGGTGATTCTTTATTTCTATCACCAGCGCTTTTTTTGTTATTTTCTTAGTTATCACAGTTGTTCTGCTTGCATTTGATACATTTGTTGATAAATTCCTGCATGTTCTATTAATGAGCGATGCGTCCCTTGCTCGACAATTTCACCTCGATCTAAGACTAAGATTTGATTGGCCTCCTTAATCGTCGACAAGCGGTGGGCAATCATAAAAGTCGTACGCCCTTTCTTTAAGACATTCATAGCCTTTTGGATAATTGTCTCAGTCTCTGTATCCACGTGGCTAGTAGCTTCATCTAAAATTAAAATTTTAGGATTGACCACTAAAGCTCGCGCAAAACTAATCAATTGCCGCTCACCACTGGAAAACTCATTGCCCTTCTCCACTACTGGATGGTGAATACCTTCTTCATAGCGGTCCAATAAATAGGCTGCACCGACTTGCTCCATCGCATCCACAATCATTTCATCCGTAATATCTGGGCGATTCATCCCGATATTCGAAGCAATTGTCCCTGAAAAAAGATACGGGTCCTGTAAGACAATCGCCATGCCCTTTCGTACACTTTGGCGACTGTATTCTTCGATGGTCTGACCATCAATCACAATGGAGCCGGCTTGCGGATCATAAAACCGAAAAAGTAAATTCAAAATACTCGATTTTCCTGAGCCAGTGTGACCGACAAGAGCGACTGTCTCTCCTGGTGCTGCATGGAAAGTAATATTTTTCAAAACTGTTTGCTCTGGCAAATAGCCAAATGTGACATCATGAAAGGTAACATCGCCTTCTTTAATCTGCATTTGCTTTTCTTCTTGTGATTCAGTTTTTTGATCAGCAAACTCAAAAATTCGTTGACCAGCGGCTAGAGATTGTTGGATATTGGCAATTGTTTGTACGAATCCCTCAATCGGGTCAAACAAGCGATTGATGTAGTCGATAAAGACATACATCAGACCCGCTGAAAGGAGCATATGGCCATCTAAAAATTGATAAGAAGCCAATGAAATCACAGTTAACATCGTGACGTTTCTTAATAGATTGGCAAATCCCCACGCCACCGATGAATCCAAAAGCAAGTATTTTCTTCCCATCTCAAACCACTTTTGGACAGTATCTTTGAATTCGTGTAGCAATTGATTTTCGCGCTGAAATGCTTGCACGACCGCCATTCCTTGGACAAACTCATTCAGCTGTCCGCTAATCTGGGAGATATATTCTCGCATAGCTAGATTGTATTTAGAGGCATATTTTGTGTATTGCTTTTGCCAAATAATTAAAATCGGAACTAAAATTAGCATCGCTACGCCTAAGCGTCTATCTAATAGCAACAAGGCAGTAAATGCACCAATAATTTGAATCATATTACTAAGCATGTTGCTAATGACACTCACATAAAAATTTCCTCGCAAAGCTTCGGTGTCATTTGTGATGCGTGCAACAACTTTTCCGGCTGGTAGCTGATCAAAATAGGAAATCGGCAGGTGATGCATGTGGGCAAATAATTCATTGCGCATGCGTTTGACAATTCGATTGGACATTTTTCTTAGTAACAATAAACTAACATACTTTAATAATGATCCTACACTGTTTAATAAAAGATAGCTCATTAATAAGATAATCAGCCATTCTTTGTTTAAGACGCCTGTCTCATATGCAGGTGTCAGGACTTGGTCAATTAACCGCTTGGCAATCATCGGGGAATATAGTTCTAAGCCCGTGGCGATAACCAATAGACTCGCACCTACTAGAAATCGCTGCTTATAAAAGCGGATATAACTCAATAATCGGATAATAGTCTTAAGCATCAGACGCTTCATCCTCCTTTATTTGTTGATGATAATATTGATCTTGGTACCAGCCAGGCTCTTGAATCAAGGATGCATGGGTACCGCGTTGGACAACTTGTCCTTCGTCCAAGACAAGTACTTGATCGGCTGTCGTAATCGCCGACAAACGATGGGTCACGATGACTAAAGTATCGGTAATCGTTTGGTTGCTGAGATTTTCGATAATGGCTTGCTCGGTCTTAGCATCGACGGCGGAAAGTGCATCATCTAGTAACAAAACGGGACTATTTCTTAAAAAGGCACGAGCTAGGGACAATCGTTGCTTTTGTCCACCAGATAAAGACACCCCTTTTTCACCGACTAAGGTCGCTAGTTGCTCTGGCATCAGTCGGATGTCTTCGGCTAAGCAGGCCATCTCGAGTGCTTTCCATAGTTTTTCATCACTTGCTTGGCTGTCACCAAACAAGAGATTTTCACGGATTGTTCGCGAAAAAAGGGTATGTTCTTGCGGTACTTCAGCTAATTGGGACCGCACGGATTGCGTCTCATAGTCCGTCAATGGCAAGCCGTTTAGCTCAGGCACTTGATTTGAATAAGGGTAGCGGTGGCCAAACTGACGAAGCAAAGTCGTCTTGCCGCTCCCCGTTTTACCTACGATACCGATGACTTGACCACGTGAAATCGTCAAATCTACCCCCGCGAGTACGAGTCGTTTGGTATCAGGATATCGAAAATCAAAATCTTTTAATGCAAAGTATTCAAAGCTGGTGGCTGTTTTTGCACCGGATTGCTCCAAGCCATCACCGGTCTGCAATACTTCATTGATTCGTCGCCAAGAAGCTGCTCCTTGCTGCATGACATTCACTAAGTCTCCCGCTGAAATCATAGGCCAGACGACCATCGTTAAATACACTTGAAACGAAACCATCGCCCCAATGGTAATTTGTTGACGGACGACCAATAAGGCACCAAAGCCAAAACTTAACACAAAACTAATTGCTAAAATAATCGTAACCAGTGGTGTAAAGCGTGCATCGATTTCTGAGACGCGATCATTTTTGCTTTTTGTTTCTTCTGTACGTGCTTCAAACTGAGCCGTAGTGGCTTCTTCCAGACCAAATGCACGCACGACACGAATGCCATCAATCATCTCTAAGACTTCACTATTCATCTCGGAAACAGAATTTTGTGCATCCGTGAATGACTTATCTACCTCTGAGCCCCATTTGAAAATAAAGTAAGCCAACACTGGCATCGGGATCAATGCAATCAATGTCAATTGCCAGGATACACTCCAAGCCATCATCACGACAATAAACGCTAAGTATACGCTAGTGTTCAAAAAGACCATCAAGCCATAGCCCACCGTCATCCCCATGACTTGGACATCATCACTCGAGCGCGTCATCAAATCTCCTGTTCGAAAACGATGATAAAAAGGTGCACCCATTTTTAGAAAGTGCGTCATCAAATCCCCACGTAAATTCCGTTGTAAATCGAAGGAACCAATGAATAGAAAAAAGGTCCAGACAAACTCGGTCAGATATGCTAGGACAATCGCGCCTCCAAAAAGCACACTGTATTGAAGTAACATCTGACTAGTTAATTGTTTGGCGATAATCGCATCCACAAATAAGCGAATAATATACGTCGGTGCTACATACATTGCGCTGGCTATCAGCATAAACAAAACGACAATGACATAGCGTTTTTTGTGTTCATTAAAATAACTTGCTAATTGGTTTAAAATGTATTTCATTCTTTCTCCCTTTGAGTCGCTTGACCGACTCCACTTTTCTTCCTCTTCTTTTTTCTAAAAAGCGCACAAAAAAGCCCTGTCCCATTCAGAACAGAGCCTAGATATACGTATACAATAATTGCTTCACTGTACGCTAAATAGAATCCAAAGAAGGGATTAATAATGTAGATGATATGCAGTTTGTTTGGTTGTTTATCAGTAATTTGCTCATCTGACTTTCCCTCTCTTTCTTAAATTTTTAATAAGTACATCTCATAGTGTACAGATACTTCTCATTATTGACAAGTGTTTTTTTTTATTTTTGCTAATTTTGATTGGCCGCTAAACACTGGAAGTTAATCCATTCCTTGATTTCACGGTAAACAAACGAGGCATTTTGCTCGTTCAAAATTTCATGACGGGCTTGATGTATCATTCGCAAAGTGACTGGATTGCCATTTTTTGCGATTTGCTTGGCACACGCATGGACACTCTTTCCGTAATGCCCCACCGGATCCTCCTCACCTGAAATAAACAAAAACGGAAGCTGCGGATTGATTTGCTTGAGTTTTTTGGGTGAGCTGGCTTCCTTGGTTAAATAAAAAAGATCTTGATAGGCTTTTACGGTGAACGTAAATTGATTTTTCGGATCTTGTAAGTAGGCATCAACTTGCCTTTCATCCCTTGATAGCCAATCCTTAGTTGTACGCGCCGGTCGAAAATGACGATTAAAGCCATTAAAAGCCAAATTGTCTAAGATGGCGGAGCGATATTTTGGTCCACGCAGGCGGATAAAGGTCTGACTCGCCAAGAGTGCTGCGGTCATTTTAAGTAATGGTTCATAGGTCGTCCCCATCATGATGCACCCAACGAAGGTCTCATTCGGATACTTAATTAAGTAATCCCGTACGACAAGTGAGCCCATACTATGTCCCAAAAGAACATGCGGTAGCTTCGGATACTTGGCACGGACTTGTTCATTGACGCGCTGAACATCGTCAATCAAAAACCGGTGTCCCTCTCGATCTGCAAAATAGCCGTACTCCGCCTCATCTTGGACAGAGTCTCCATGTCCCAAATGATCATGACCGATGACCGCATAACCAGCTGACATCAAGTACTTCGCAAAGTCCTCGTAGCGATCAATGTGCTCGACCATCCCATGTACGAGTTGGACGGTGGCTTTCGGTGCTTGCTCTGGTAGCCAATGATTCATTTTTAATTGATGACAGCCATCTGAAGACCTAACCCAACACACTTGCTTCATAGACATCCTCCTTTTTTTTTATTTTTTCTTGGTCATCTGTTTCTTTTGATAATGCAGCTCGACCATTTCACCCATCTGTGTTGCTTCGACAAACTTCACCCGTTGCTCATAATCCCCTTCTGGAAACAAGCGCTTGCCCGCTCCTAAAAAGACAGGTGCAAGCTGAATCCAATAATCATCAATTAACTCTGATGCCATTAATGACGTCACTAATCCACCACCACCGACAATCCAGATCCATTTACCAGTTGCTACCTTTAAGTCTTTGATAATTGTACGCACATCACCATCTACATAGCGGCCTTCTGGAAATGAACCTTTCATTTGATGCGTGAAGATAATCTTTTGCTTGCCGGGATAGAGTGGTTCTTCACCGAGCATTTTTTTTACTTCATCATACGTTGTCTTACCCATGACAACCGTATCGACTTGCTCGATGAACGCCTCATACGTCGAGACTCCTGCAAGATTGGTGTCAAATAACCACTGCAAACTATCCTGTTCATCTGCTAAATACCCATCGATACTCATAGCCCCGTAAAATACAACTTTGCGCATCCTTTGCTCCTTTTTTTACTTTGATACAGTTAGTCTACCATAGCTTGCACTGAATCGATAGCAACAAAAAAAATAGCTATCAACGAAAAATTTGCTATACTGCTAATTAGAATACGCTTAAAAAAGGAGCACTCATCAACCTAATTCCCATGACCCAAGAAATTTATGATCATTATCTCAGTCAAGCGATCGTTGCCTACGCTGAGGACAAAGTACAAGCCAAAACATGGACACAAGAAGAAGCACTTTCTTTATCCACCGCGAGCTTTGCGGAATTATTGCCAGCCGGCTTGGCAACACCTAATCACTTTTTGTTTTCATTACAACTTGATGAAGGCCAAACAATCGGTAGTACCTGGCTTTTTGTTAAGGATACCCAAGCTTTTATCTATGACTTTGAAATTACTGCAACGAAGCGTGGACAAGAATACGGGAAGCAAGCTCTCAAAGCTGTTGATCAATGGGCAGCGACACAAGGAATCACCGGTATTGGGTTACACGTCTTTGCCCATAACCAAACTGCGTATCATCTTTATAAAAAAAATAGGCTACATAGAGACAGATTTCTCTATGACCCATCGTGTGAAAGAGTAAAAAAGCTGAGACAGAATAGTTTTGCTCTAAAAAAGACGGAAAATCCAGAAGTTATCACTCAAACTTTCGGATTTTCCGTCTTTTTCGTTAGCCCTTTTGTTTCATCCTTTTTAATCAGTGAAGCAAAAGCAGCTCTCTCGGCATTACGTCATAAATCCTCAAAAATTTATAAATCAATTTTTGCAATTTCTGAACGTATTGCTCGGAGCTAACCGCTTTTGTTTCATCCTTTTTAATCAGTGAAGCATAAGCAGCTCTCTCGGCATTACGTCATAAATCCTCAAAAATTTATAAATCAATTTTTGCAATTTCTGAACGTATTGCTCGGAGCTAACCGCTTTTGTTTCATCCTTTTAATCAGTGAAGCATAAGCAGCTCTCTCGGCATTACGTCATAAATCCTCAAAAATTTATAAATCAATTTTTGCAATTTCTGAACGTATTGCTCGGAGCTAACCGCTTTTGTTTCATCCTTTTAAGAGAAGAGTTGCATGATAAATCCGGATATGATTAAGACAATCGCACCGCCTAGACGATTTCCCATTTGCGCGAATGCAATGAGTTCCATCCGTTTTGAGGCAGATAGGACAGCGACATTTCCGGTACCGCCCATTGAGTTGTTACAAAAACCTGCCGTGATAGAAGCTTCGACTGGATAAAGGCCAAAAAGACGACCGACAAAGCCTGCTACAACAGAAATACTGATAACGCTCACTAGACATAGCACCACAAACTGCCAAGTCAATGAAGCAACTAAGACATTTAAGTTTAATAAAGCCATCCCTATACCGGCTAATACAGCAGCAGTTAAGTTTTTGACTACTAATTGGTTGAACATCACTGCAGCATCTTCGTAGTATTTTGGTAAGATGTTAAAGACTTTACACAATACTACGATAATAATCATGAAGGCATAAGCATGAACTTTGGGTGCAAAGTAATTAGCGATCTGGCCTAGCATGAAAAAGGACATAGCAACCATTAAGCCCACACCAAATTGTGGGATATTCAATTTCAATTCACGAGTAGAGGCATCGCCCAGGCTACCCGTTTTGACTAATTTACCTTGACCAGAGAAACCAGGTTTTGATTCACCTGCTCGAGCAAGCAAGGCTGCTCCAATAATAGCTAATACATTGGTCATAGCTGTCGCTGGAATTAAACGTGAAATCACTTGTGATGCATCAGTTCCTAAGACATGCGCATAGATAGAAGACAATGGCACCGCACCCGCACCAACTCCACCAGCCATCGCTGGGAGTGAAATATATAGGACCGAATTACCAAAGCCATTACCAATTAACATCCCCACAAAACCAACTGCAAAGAATGAGCTAACCATCGCAATTAACGCCACTGGAATAAAGCGAACAGATGCTGTAATAAGTGTGTCCCGATCCATTCCTAAAATACTACCAGTAATCAATGCGGCAATATAAAAATCTAAAAAGCCCATGTTGTTAATAAAATTAGATGTATCTTGTAACACCGCATGCGGCAAAATGTTAAATGTTGCCAACGCCGCAGAAGCAAAAATTGCAAAGACAGAACCACCACCTAGGTAGCTTTTGATGATTGGAATTTTATTTCCTAAGAAATGGAACAAATTCCCAAAAATCACCAAGACAGCCAATGGTCCCAAAATGCCTTTAGGTAATTTTCCTAAAGCCATGGTAACAATTAAAATAAGCACGATCAGCAAATACAATGGCAAGGAGATACCGGTGATCTTCGTTGACCAAAAACTGTTTTTTTGCGTTGTTTCCGCAGTTCCCTCTTTTTCGTGTGACACTTGTTTCCATCCCTTTCAATGAGGGGCGGCCAAAAACAGTTGCCTGCTTTTGGCTCCTCAAATTCTTTCTTATTGGTTTTGTTCTTCGTAAGTTGGTGTCCATTTTGCTGCTTGAACTGCTTCGTGAACATCTTTGATTTCTTCACGATTTAATTTTTGATCAACGACAGATTGTGCAACAACTTCTGCGATTGTTTCAGAGAATTTTGTGATTTTGCTGATTGGAGGCAAGATAGCTGCGCCTGGTTTTGTTACATCAACAATACCACCAAGAGCGCGGCTCGCTTTAGAGATGATTTCTGCATTGACACGAGTTGCAGTCGATGCAATCAAGCCTAAGCCAAGTCCTGGATACATCAACGCGTTGTTTGCTTGGCCAATTTGGTAAGTCACGCCATTGTACTCAACGTCGCTGGCTGGAATACCTGTACCAACTAATGCTTTCCCATCGGTCCAAGCAATTAAATCAGCTGCTTTTGCTTCAGCTAATTTTGTTGGGTTCGATAATGGCATAATAATTGGACGAGGTGTGTGGCTAGCCATTTCTTTAACGATAGCTTCCGTAAATGTACCTGGTTGAGTAGATGTACCAATCATGATTGTTGGGTGGATTGCACGAACAACTGCTTCTAAGCTTGTTAATTCTTCGCTTGCTTCAAATTCTGCACGTTTTCTAGCAAATGGAATTTGGCCAGGAGTCAATCCTTCTGTATCTTCAAATAAAAGACCTTGTTTGTCGACTTGGTAGAAATGTTTTCTTGCTTCTTCAGCTGGTACACCTTGACGAATCATTTCATCAAGCAAAATATTAGCAATCCCTACACCTGCAGTACCGGCACCATAAGTTAAGATAGTTTGATCTTTTAATTCTTCATTAGAAATATTTAAACCACCTAACACACCAGCTAATACAACAATCCCAGTTCCTTGAATGTCATCATTGAATGTAGTAATTTTGTCTTCGTAGTTTGAAAGAATGTTAGCTGCATTGCCACGACCGAAGTCTTCCCAGTGAAGCAATAATTCAGGGAATAATGTTGTGCTTGCTTCTACAAATTGATCAATAAAATCATAGTAACGGTCTCCTTCGACACGTTCATGACGGTTACCTAAATAAAGTGGGTTCGCTAATAATTCTTTATTATTTGTTCCGGCATCGATTGAAACTGGCAATACTTGTGCTGGATTAATTCCTGCAGCGGCTGTGTACACCATTAATTTACCAATCGCGATATCAACACCATTGACACCCCAGTCACCCATACCTAAGATTCCTTCAGCATCTGTCGCAACGATCAGACGAATATCACGGCCATCTGCAGCGTTAAGTAAACTTTCTTTAATATCTTCAGGACGATCAATTGATAAGAACGCTGCATCTTGTGGTTTTAAAAATAGTTCATTGTATTGTTCGATTGAATCTGCAACAACTGGATCATACACGATAGGCATAAATTCTACCAAATGTTCGTCCATTAATTTGAAGAATAATGTACGATTTGTATTAAACAAATTCATCAAGAAGATACGTTTTTCTAAATTTGATGGTTTACTTAAAAATTGATTATAAGCTTGTGTCGTTTGTTCTGCTAGTGTTTGCACTGTAGAAGGTAACATACCAGTCAATTTGTATGCCTTTCTTTCTTCGGCTGTAAAAGCTGTGCCTTTATTTAAGAATGGATTGTTTAAGCGATTTAATCCTGTTAACATGTGAAATTCCTCCTAAATTGTTTTTGACATATGCAGTATAGTACCTGCGATTTGATATAGTCAAAACAACGAGTTATAATAAATTTTATTTATATGTAAGAGAAGGTGCTAGCATCATGAACCTAAAAGATTTGGAATACTTTCATCATTTAGTTAAATTGACAAGCTTTACCAAAGTCGCGCAATTGTTACACGTCAGCCAGCCGACCATCACCTATGCCGTGAAGCGACTTGAAGAAGAACTACAGACACAATTGATCATTCGCGATCAAACACATCACGCCATCCAGATTACTGAATCAGGCAAGCTTTTGGATGCACACATTGCTGTTGTCTTGAATGAACTAAAGACTGCTCGCGTCAAAATTCATCGCCTTCAAAATCAAAAAATTGTGCTTGGCTTGCCGCCAATTATTGGCAATCACTATTTCCCTAAAATTTCAGTTGATCTTTTGCAAAAAAAAGTCATGGATCAAGTGACGATTGTCAGTGGTGGCTCACAAGACATGCTACAACTACTAAAAGATGGCCGCGTCGATATGGCTCTTATTGGCTCTTTAAACAAAATTGTCCATGCACACTTAGTCGCTAAAGTCTTGACCAGTAAGCCTTTCATGATTGTCGTTAGTCCTCGTCATCCACTCGCACAGAAGCAATCGGTCTCATTTGCTGAATTGACAGAAGAAAATTTCGTGCTTTTCAATGAACACTATGTCCATGCGGTGGCTTTTGAGCAACTGTCCGACCAAGTCTCGTTTCAGCCAAAAATTTTATATAAAACCGATGACCTCAATATTTTAAAAGGCATGCTGAAAGAACAAATCGGCATCGGCTTTTTGACTGAAATTGCCTTAGATCAAACCGATGACCTTGTCGCCATCCCTCTTTCGGATTCTGTTCAACCACGTTTTTATATTTCATTGGTGCAATCAGAAAATATCTTGCTGACCAGTATCCAAGAAAAAATCGCCACCACAGTCGAAACCTTTGCATTTTAAGGTTATGACAATTACGTTTTGCTCCGAGCGATAAGCTTGAAAAGTCCGAAAATTGCCCCTCAAATTTTTGAGGATTTTTGACTTATTGTATAGTGAGTTGCTAAATGTAAAAATCCAGAACACCCAAAAAGTTTGCGACACAACTTCCGGATGTTCTGGCTTTTTGTATGTAGCTAAATCATTCTGTCTCAACCTCTTTTAGAGCCCAATCACTTTCAACGCCTGATCTAAATCAGCAATCAAGTCGGCGACATCTTCTAAACCAACACTAAAACGAATAAACCCGTTTTGAAATTGCGGTGGGTAAAGTCTAATGCGTTCATCATAAGATGGCTGCGGAAAAATTAGGCTTTCATCATGTCCTAATGACACCGCGAAGGTAATAATCTTTAAAGCGGCGCAAAAGCGCTCGACCGTTTTATCATCGGCATCAATACCAAATGAGATGACACCACCAAAGCCATTCTGCATTTGCTTTTTGGCAGTCTCATAACCTGGATTGTTCTTTAATCCCGGATATGAGACAAAGGTCACACCTTGTCTTTGTTCCAACCACTGAGCAAGCTGCAATGTTGTCGTATTGATTCGCTCCATCCTCATCGGAAAAGTCGACGCTCCTCTAAAAATTTGCCACGCATTAAATGGACTGATGATTGCTCCAACATTGACCTGTGCCTCATAGCGTATTCTATCCATCTCAGCTAAGTTATTTGAAAAGATAGCTCCTCCTTGTGCATCGCCATGACCATTAATGAATTTGGTCAGCGACTCCACGACAAAATCTGCTCCCAGTGCCAATGGATGTTGATTGTATGGTGATGCGAAGGTATTATCCACCGATAATAAGGCCCCATGCGTATGGGCAATTTCAGCGATTGCGGCAATATCCGTCACACCATTCACTGGATTATCAGGCGTTTCAATATGGATCAAACGAGTCCCGTCTTTGACTACTTTTTCTACAGCAGCTAGGTCAGTCATATCAACCATCTCTGTCTGCACACCAAATTTTTCTCGAAATAACTCATGAAACAAACGATACACAGCCATATAACTCACCTTAGGATAGACGACATGGTCACCCGTCTTTAATAGTGTCCAAAATAAAGTATGCAATGCCCCAACACCACTTCCCAGGACAATGGCATCATCTGCTCCGTGCAATGACGCCACTTTTTGCTCGAGCCATTGCTGATTGGGATTGCCATTACGAGAATACATTAGTAGATCCGTTGAGGAATAATTTACTTGCGATAAGTCATCCGGCAATTTAAAACTATTCGCCATATGCAATGGTCGGCGGACAGCACCCGTCTCTTGATCGTAGCCATTCCCTGTATGGACTGCTCGCGTATTTATCCCATATTCCTGAAAATCATCTTCTTTTTTTGCCATTGCGTTCCCCTCTTTTCTGATTGCAGCTATCAATTGTTGCTACCGATTGTAGCATTCACTTTTTCTGTTGGGTAATAGTTAAAGTTGATTGCCAAATAATAAAACCTACTTTTTTGCAAAAAAAAGTAACTGAGCTCTCGCTCAGTTACTTATGCAACATTTAAAATCCACATGAATCCTACAAAGACGAAGAACAAAGCATACATGACTGGTGAAACTTCTTTGCCACGTTTTGCAGCGATCATCGTGATTGGATAAAAGATAAATCCTAAGGCGATACCATCAGAAATACTATATGTTAACGGCATACCCAAGAGAATTAAAAAGGCGGGAATCGCAATCTCCATTGATTCCCAATGAATGTTTTTCAATGACTGCGCCATTAAGACACCCACGACTATCAAGGCCGGTGCAGTGACTTGTGACGTCACGACGGATAATAGCGGAGAAAAGAACAAACTCAAAAGAAACAGAATGCCTGTCGTTACAGCCGTCAGACCTGATCGTCCGCCGACAGCTATACCAGAAGAAGATTCGACATAGGCCCCGACTGGCGAAGTACCAAATAACGATCCTGCTAACATCGCAGTAGAGTCAGCTGCTAGAGCTTTACCTACCCGAGGCATTTGATTATCTTTTATAAAACCAGCTTGATTAGCCAGACCAACAAGGGTACCTGCCGTATCAAAAAAGGTCACAAGTAAAAAAGTCAGCACGACAACCCATAGCTGTACACTGTTAATATCTCCAACATGCTTTAGTGCGACGAAAAAGGTAGGCTTTAAACTTGGTGCAGCCGACACGATTTGTGTCGGAGCTTGAATCAAGCCGGTCAATAATCCGAGTACAGTCGTTGCGACCATCCCAATAAAGACACCACCGGGAACTTTGCGAATCATCAAAATGGCTGTCACCGTCAAACCAAAAATGGTCAACCACGTCGTCCCCACACTCAACGATCCTAGTCCAACTAATGTCGAATCATTGGCAACAATAATTCCCCCTTCATTCAATCCTAGAAAAGCAATAAATAGTCCAATCCCCCCAGAGATAGCAAATTTTAAATCAGTCGGAATCGCTTGAATAATTAATTCTCGTAACTTAAAAATGGTGATAAAAATAAACAATACCGAAGCAATAAAAACACCAGCTAGAGCGGTCTCCCATGGCACGTCCATCCCTACACATACTGAATAAGCGAAAAAGGCGTTGATTCCTAATGCCGGAGCCGTTGCAATCGGGTATTTGGCATAGACACCCATTAAAATACTTCCTAAGGCACTGGCCAAGGCGGTCGCCGTAAATACAGCGCCTTGATCCATTCCTGAAGCTCCTAGCACGCTAGGATTTACAAACAAAATATACGCCATTGAAATAAACGTCGTAAACCCTGCTAAGACTTCCGTTCGTACCGTCGTGTGTAACGATTGTAACTCAAAATACTGTGACACTTTTTCTTTCATTCTCATCCTCCAACTACCTTCTTTTCTAAAAAAACTTTCCATTGCCGCGTATATCATAGCGTAATCTGTTAAGCCTGTAAACCTCTACAAACAAAGAGAGTGTGACAAACATCTGTCACACTCTTTTAACTATGAATTAACGGTGGTCAAAGGCACCTCTTTCATCAATATGTCTGAAATTCTCAAAAATTGGTCATTCAATTTTTGGCATTTCCGAACATATTGCTCAGAGCTAATCGCCTTTGACTCATCCTTCGTTTAGCACTGAGGAAAGCAGTGCGACGAAGTATTCGACTGCTGGATAGAGTGCTTTGTCATCGACTCTAAAGCGTGGGTCGTGGAGTTCGTACGGTCCACCTGACCCAATCATTACAAAACAGCCCGGAATTTCTTCTTGATAATACGCAAAGTCTTCCCCAATAGCCATCTCAGGAATCACTCGCGTATCATAGCCGACTGATTTAGAGACGTCTAAAGCTAAGTCCGTCCACTCTTTGTCATTCATCACTGATGGACAATTGCCAAACCATTCCAACTCGATATCGACTTCATTTGTTACCGCGATTCCTTCTAAAATCGTCCGAATACGTTTTTCGGCTAATGCACGATTTTCTCGGCTAAATGTCCGCACAGTTCCTTCTAACATCGCTTCTTCTGGAATCACGTTCCACGTATTCCCGCTATGAATTTGAGTGATGCTGACTACCGCATGTGAGTCTGGCGTCAAATTCCGACTAATAATTGTTTGGAACGCTTGAACGATTTGAGAGACCACAATAATCGGATCTTTTCCTTCATTCGGCTTCGCCCCATGTGCGCCGGCTCCTTTAACAGTAATAACAAAGCGATCGACTGCCGCAGTGAGCGCACCGCTTTTCGTACCTAATGCTCCGACTGGTAAAGATGGATCATTATGGAAGCCAAAGATGGCGGAAACATCGCTCAAGACACCCGCTTCAATGACCGAGCGTGCTCCGACACCCGTCTCTTCTGCTGGTTGGAAAAGAACGATTAACGTACCGGCTAAGTCAGCTTTTTTTTCATTTAATTTAAGAGTGGCGCCAAGAATGACGGAAATATGAAAATCGTGACCACATGCATGCATCACGCCAGGGTTCTCTGAGACATATTCGACACCTGATTTTTCTATAATTGGTAAAGCATCAATATCTGAGCGTAACGCAACTGTCGGCCCAGGCTTGCCACCTTCAATCCGTGCAAAGACACCGGTCGGCAAATCAACTGGTAACACTTCGACATCATGCTCTTCTAGGACGTGTCGGATTTTTTCCGTCGTCTTGAATTCTTGGTTGGATAGTTCAGGATGACGGTGCAATTCACGGCGATAATTAATTAAAAATTCTTCTAAATTCGTTAATTGACTCATTTCATTCGCTCCTTTTTAGACTTGAGGTGTAGTATGGACTTGACTTAAAAACTGGCGCAAGCGAGGATTGCTTGAATCAGCAAACACTTCATCAGGTGTTCCTTCAACAATCAACTCGCCATCTTCCATAAAAATAATGCGATCGGCCACTTCACGTGCAAATTGCATTTCGTGTGTGACAATCACCATCGTCATGCTTTGTGTTGCCAATTCGCGAATAACTTGCAATACTTCATTCACCAATTCCGGATCCAACGCTGAGGTCGGTTCATCAAACAACAAAGCGTATGGATGCACCGCTAAGGCTCGGGCAATGCTGACCCGTTGCTGTTGACCACCTGATAGTGTAATCGGGTATTGCTGTGCTTGATCAGCTAAGCCGACTCGTTGCAACAACTCTAAGCCCCGTGCATTGGCTTCGCTTTTTTTCATTTTTTTATTGGCGATGAGTGACTCCGTAACATTTTGGAGTGCTGTTTTGTTACGAAATAGATTATAGTGTTGGAAGACCATCGCTGTCTCTTGCCGCAAGCTATACGCTTCTTTGCGACTGATTTTGCTTGTATCTACTTGTCGATCGTTGACGGTGATATGGCCACTATTGGGGCTTTCTAGTAGGTTCAAGCATCGTAACAACGTTGACTTTCCTGAACCAGAAGGACCAATGATTGCGACCACTTCACCTGTCTCTATCGACAAATTAATATTTTTTAAGACATGTTTGTCGCCAAAATATTTTTCTAGTTGGTTGATTTCTATCATATGTATACTCCTATCGTACGTATGGTTTACTCAAGGCTTTCTCTACTAGTCGTTGGAAGAAAGAGTAAATAATAATTAAGCCCCAATAGACTAACCCCACGACTAAATACGTTTCAAAAAATCGTAACGAAGCTGCGGCTAACATTTTCCCCTCTGCAAATAGCTCGGTAATTCCTAGAGTAAACGCCAATGAACTTTCTTTGATCAAAGAAATAAAGGTATTTCCTGTCGCGGGTAAGGCATTCACAGCTGCCTGCGGTAAAATGATACGCGTATAGATTTTGACTTTCTTCATCCCTACAGCTAATCCTGCTTCCATCTGCCCTTTATCGACCGATCCAAGTGCCGCCCGGAAAATTTCAGCCAGATAGGAAGACTCCTTCAAGCTAAAGCCGATAATCGCAGCTTGGCTAGCTTGTAGATTAGACATTTCTGGGAAAATCTGCGGCAAGCCATAGTAAATAATAAATAATTGAACCAAAGTTGGCATGCCCCTAAACAATGAAATGTACAGCGTTGCAAATTGCGTAAGTCCGGGGATTTCACTGCGCTTTAACAGCGCAATGACTAACCCGATAATCACCGCAAAAAACATCGAAATAATCGAAAGCATTAAGGTTGTCGGTACATAAGAGACGATGGAAGGAAAGACTTCCAACATATAGTTCACATCAAATTTCATAGTAACCTCCGTTACTTGGTTTCTTCTGTAATATCTTCACCAAAGTATTTTTCTGATAGTTCTTTTAATTTGCCAGATTCACGTAATTTTTTGATTTCTGTTGAAAATTCTTTCGCTAACTTGCTACCTGCTTCCGTTTTTGCAAATGGGAAGCTTACTGATTCATAGGCAATTGGGTCACCTACATATTTTAGAGCCAGATTGCTCTTTTTGATTTCAGCCGCTAAGATTGGACGAGAGTTGATATAGCCATCGACACGATTATTCACTGCATCTTGCAATGCACCATCACGTGTTTCGTACGTACGGATCGTAATATCGCCATTTTTATCATAGGCTTGCAAGTTTTTTAAGTTGTTTGATCCTAAGACCCCAGCGACCGTTTTTCCTTTTAAGTCGTCTAATGAGTTAATATCAGTATTTTTGGTGCTTGTTACGATTTGGGCACCATAGTAACTATATGGATCAGCGAAGTTGTAGGTTTCTTTTCGTTCATCCGTCATCGCTACGGCATTGGCTACCGTGTCTAATTTTCCTGATTCAAGTTGCGCCATGAGTCCACTAAAGTCGGTCGTTGTCCACTCTACCTTGTAGCCTAAATCTTTGGCAATGGTTTCTAAGACTTCCACATCAAAGCCGACTAGTTTATCGTTTTCTTTGTACCCGTTCGGATAACTTTGACCCGTGCTACCGACTTTTAAGACTTTCTCCTCGCTGGTCGTGCTACTTGTTGATTCACTAGAATTGTTACTTGAAGAACAAGCTGAGAAGACCACCAATGCTGCTGCCAAACTGATTATATAACCAAAACGTTTTTTCATATTTCTATTCCCCTTTATAATTTTTTTCAAAATAGATCGTCACATGCTGTTTGTTCGGTAATTGTACCCGATCAAACGCTTCAAAACCTAATTGCTCGTACATTTTTTTCAACCAAGGATGGGTACTCGCCGTCCCTAATGTAACTTTAGGCGTGCGCAATTGCTGGATTAATACTTCTTGCTCCAACTGATGGAACAGCTCCTTTGCATAGCCCCGCCCTTTATAGTTAGGATGAGTGACAAAGCGGCCGATATGTGGCACACCGCTCGGCCCTGGCAAGTTCCCCCACGGCATTCGTAACGATACCGCACTGACCAAGACAGTCTCTTCATATAGTCCATAAGTAGGATGGTTGCTTAGCCACTCTTTCGCCTCAGCTTCATCTGTGTCCGCAGCATCAAAACTAATCGGATACTGCTTCACGCTTTGATAGCCTTCATGAAGCACCTCATAGTACTGACGGTACTCACTGGGCGGAATCAATCGAAATTCTGTCATCCCTTAACCTTCCTTCAAAAAGCCTTTTGTTTGCCATACAGCCAAGACTTCATCCACTTTGTCTGCACATAAGCCCGTGTATTGTGTCGGATCTAGCCATTGTTCAACTTCCGCTCGAGTGTATGCGTCAGCGATGGCTGCTTGTTCGAATAACGTATCAATAAATGGTCGCTCTTCTTCAAATGACGTCATCGCGCATTCATAGACTAAGTGATGCGCCGTTTGTTTGCCTAGTTTTTGACCGACTTCAAACATGACTTTTTCAGATAGTAATAGACCATGTTGCTTTTCTAGATTCCGAGCCATGACTACTTCTTTGACTTGTAGTCCATCCAAGACATTCTCTAAAATCGCTAATTGCGCAGATACATACGCATTCATCTCAGGCAATGCGACCCATTCTTGTCGCCAAGACATCGCATCACGCTCATGTTCAACGTGCATGGATTCATGGATTAAAGCCACACTCTTTAGGACTGGTGGTGTTAGACTAGCCAATCCTTCAAAAGCTGCTGGATTGCGCTTGTGAGGCATGGTTGATGAACCAATCTTGCCTTTTGAAAAAGGTTCTTCAATTTCATTGATCTCCGTGCGCATCAAGTTGTAAAATTCGTTGCCAATTTTTCCTAAGGTAGCACTAATCAAACCAATGACTGAAGCATACTCAGAAAAGCGGTCACGACTAGATTGCCAGCCAATTGTTGGAGCATTCAAGTCTAGAATTGCCAGTGTTTGGCGTTCCACTTCGCTTCCTTTTGGTCCAAAGCTTGCGTATGACCCCACCGCACCGTTGATATTACCAGTAAAGACACGCTCTTTTATTTCGTGCAGGCGTTCAAGATGACGACCAAATTCATCCACCCAAATCGCTAGTTTGTAGCCAAACGTAATCGGTAAAGCTTGCATACCATGGGTCCGTCCAACCATGGGGACGTTTTGATAGTGCTTTGCTAGTTTTGCCAATTTTTCAAATACGACTTGTGTATCACGCAGAACAATGTTGTAGGCATCCTTTAACTGTAAGACCGTCCCTGTGTCAACGATATCTTGCGTTGTCGCACCATAATGGACAAATTCCCCTTCTTCTCCGGCTGCCGCTTGCAAGGCATTAATGGTCGGCATCAATGAATGTTTCAAGACTGCTACTTGTTCAGCGATTGCTGCAATATCAAAGGTTGTCTCTTTTGCTACTTTGGCAATTTTTTTCGCTGCATCTTGGGGAATTAAGCCTAACTCACCCTCAGCTTGAGCCAAGGCTGCTTCCACGGCTAGTTGCTTGGTAATTCGTGCTTCATCATTCCAAACAGCGCGCATCTCAGCAGTACTAAAATTGTTTTGTAACATAACTAAATCAATTACGTGTGATCCCATTGTTTACACTCCTTTATGAATCCATGCCAGTAACTCAGTCATGGATGTTTCCGTGAATCGTTTCATAATTTTTTGGTAATCTTCGGTATTTATCGTTGGATTGCTTTTTGCTAATTTTGCTAATACTTCTTCTTTCGTCAAAGGATTTTGAGGTGAACCTTTCGGATGCGTGACGCAGGCTGTCAGTACTCGACCATTTTCTAACGTCACGCTAAGTTCTGTTCCTTGACCAGTCGCTATTTTACGGTAGCGGCGTGTCACGCAGGACAAGCCTTGCTTCACATCTGGTGTTAATGACTTTTTCGAAAATGCCTCAGCCTCATACGAACGACCCATCAAGCCAAGCCATGCGACATACTCGCCACTAAACCGCCCTTGCTCAACGGTCTCTGGTCGGCGATGAATCAAGGCTGCATCGCGACCGTGATCAAAGATTAATGCCACGTCTTTCACCTTTTGATCCTGTAGCTCTTTATACAACTGCTCAGCGGCATCAGCAATGCCCATTGCAGCTGAACAAAATGGGTATCGCTTCATCCAAAGACCCGGCTCACTTATTGCCCAAGTCTGTGGTTCTTCTCTGTCACTCACAGGCGCTACATTTGGTGCCAGCGTTGCTAAGAAGCCTTGTGGGTGAAAGAGAAAGTCCGTCTGAGCAGGAAAGCCAGCCTTGACCAATAGTATACTGTCGACCGCATTGCGCGCAGCGAAGCCAGCATGCATCGGCTTAATTGGCGTACCAAATGACATCCGTAACCCAGCTGCTTGCGTCGCTGCGATGCTCATCGCTTGGCACTGCTCATCAAGTGAGAGCTGCAAAAGCTTCGATAATGCCCCAGCAGCAGCCATACCACCAAGCGTGCTCGTATTATGCCATCCTTGCTCATAGTGCGTCGGATTCACCAATTTACCAAGCTGCGCCATCAGCTCAATCCCATAGATATAACTCTCTAGAAATAAACACCCCGATGTCGTCGGCTCAGTAAGGGCAAATAAAGCAGATAAGATCACCGCACTCGGATGGCCACGCACCTCGCTATGGACATCATCCATATCTAATAAATGCGTCTGCAGCCCATTATACAAGGCCGCAAAGCTCGCACTCGCCGTCGCCTCTCTACCAATAATTAGCGAATCCCCCTCACCGTATCCCAATGCTTGGATGAGCTGCGTCATTTCCTGTTCATCTTTCGCTAAAAAGTTAGTAGCTAAATAATCTGTAATACCTAGCTTTACCCGCTCATAGTCAGCTGCGGTAAAAGGAGCAGCGTTTTTATTAAATTTTGACATATACTGTTTAGTTCGATTCATTTCTGCCTCCTTGTTGCGAAAAAAAAGCCCTCCAGAAAATTCTGGAAGGGCGACATATCGCGGTACCACCTTCGTTTGATTACTCGGTCAAATCCATGCAATGAATTCTACTGCTGTAACAGGCAGATCTGTTGCTCGCTAACCATTCGCAAACAAACGCTCCGAGACCATTTTCTAAGTCGCTGCTTTACTTGTTTTCAGCTAACCAAGCTCTCTAAAAAAACAGTGCCTTATACTCTTCTCTTCCTCGCGTAACTATTCAATTTCAGACATTATAAGATTTATCTATCACAAATACAATTTCTTCCGTGATACGTATCCTCTATACCCAATTGTTTTTTTAGTCAGAATATTTCAAAAAAGGTGGAACACCAACAACACGAAACAGTAAAAATGACTATCACGCGCTCATCCTCGTAAAGAAAACTTTGCACCAGGAGACCTTTTTCCATTTTAAAGCGCTTTACATCAGTCTTCACTATCTACTTGCATCCTCTTATCACCAGACTGAAGTGAATGGATACTGTTTAAAAAGACAACTGAAATGTCATTGACTTCTGTTAATTACTTTCGTAGACTGAAATTAAATAAATAATATGAATTTTCTGACAAAAAAAGAATGGATGCCATGACAAACGAAATAGCTAAGCAATTAATAGTAGCAAACTAATAATTTTTTTCTCAAGCACTGATTACATGACATCGCTCAGAAGGCGTCTTCTTCGAGGGAATGTTTTTTATACCCAATTTTACTAAATCCTAACTCAGAATCTGGAAGGAAGAAACCTGCGATGAACACCGTTAATATAATTGCTGCCTTTGTAAATAAATATCTAATCTATCTCATGATCGTTTTAATGATTCTCGCCTACTTCATGCCGCAACAATTCTTATGGATACTACCACGGATCACCAATTTACTAAGTATTATTATGTTTTGTATGGGCATGATCTTATAATGCTCTTAAGATGGTAGTCATACAGCCTAAAGCCTTTATCATTGGTCTTTTATTTCAATTTACGATTAGTCCACTTGTCGCATACGGTCTGGCTCAGTTATTCGGTCTGTCATCTGGCTTAGTCATCGGCTTTGTCCTACTTGGCTCAGTATCGGGTGGCACCGCTAGCGATGTCATGACCTTCATTGGAAAAGGCGATGTTGCACTGACCGTATCAATGACGACTGTCTCAACTCTACTAGCAACGCTCGTCACACCCTTTTTGACCTACTTGCTAGCAGGAAAATATACCGACATCTCATTTATTCAGATGCTACTGTCCGTCTTGCAAATGGTCTTACTACCAATTATTTTAGGTGTAATTGTCCATCGCTTGATGCGTCACTACATCGATCGCTGGCTTCAAACTTTTGTCTTAATCTCCTCGGTCAGTATTCGCTTGATTGTCGCAGGAACAGTCGCCAAAAATGGTGCCGTAATCGTTCAATCTGGCTTGATTGTGATCTTACTTGTATTGCTTCACAACCTAATCGGCTATGGCCTTAGTAGGATGCTCGGCGTGAGTGGCAAACAAGCCAAGTCCATCATGTTTCAATTAGGTATGAAGAATACTGGCCTGGCGATTTCATTAGCCAATGCTCACTTTGCGACGATTGCAGCAGCTGTGACCCCTGCCGCAGTCGGTATGGTCATTCATCAAATCACTGGTCCAATCTTAGCCAATCTCGTATCAAAGAAAGAAGGAAACTAATATGAGGCAAACAACTTTTTTACCAAACTACACTATCGGCACAGATGCGTACGATGCCATCAATGAAATCGTCAAAGCATACGGCACAAAAGCCGTCATAATTGGCGGAAAAACAGCCCTTCAAAAAGCTGGATCAAAAATCAAAGCCAGCTTGACGAATGAAGTCACTGTCATTGACACGCTTTGGTATGGCGGGAACTCTACATATGAGAATGTCGACCAACTACTCCAAACCCCCAGTGTCCAAGAAGCAGATGTGCTCTTTGCAGTGGGTGGCGGACGAGTTTGCGATACTGTCAAAGTTGTCGCAGAAAAAATAGGCAAACCAGTCTTTACCTTCCCGACAATCGGGTCTAACTGTTCACCTGTGACTGCGGTCTGCGTGATTTATAAAGAAAGTGGCGAGATGCAAGGATTATTTTTCCCGACCAAGCCGCCGACACATTCCTTTATCGATACTGCTATCATTGCCCAAGCCCCCGACAAATATTTATGGGCCGGCATAGGCGATGCTTTATCCAAAGAAATCGAATCTAGCTTCTCCGCGCGCGGCGATCAATTAAACTATACCGATGGCTTAGGCATTCAGATTGGTAAAATGTGTACCGAACGCTTACTCACTTATGGGACGCAGGCATTGAAAGATAGTGCGAATAATCTTCCTTCCTATGCCATCGAACAAGTAGTCTCAGATATCATAGTAACTACTGGACTCGTATCAGTCCTAGTCATTAATGATTACAACTCAGCCTTGGCACACTCATTTTATTACGGTACGACCGTTTTAGAAAAAATGGAGGACTACCTTCACGGAGCTTCTGTCAGCTATGGCGTATTAGCTTTGCTAAAACTCGATCAACAAGACGCCTTGTTTGAACGCATCTATCGCTTCATGCAAGAAAACAAACTACCCGTATCACTAGCCGAAATGAACTTAAATACTACAACCGATGTGGATGCGATTTTGGATAAAGCGATGACAACCAACGACATCGTCCACGTACCATACGAAATTACCCGCGAAATGTTTAAAGAGGCCATCTTAGCAGTCGAAGCATACCAATAAAAAGAAGACCATAAAAACCAGAAGTTGCTGCTCAAACTTTTGGTTTTTATGGTCTCTTTGTTGTGGATCATTCCGTCTCATTTCTTTACCATAAGTAAATGATTCAAAAAGAAAATCGATCATTATTTTTTACATACTTTCTTAGAAAAATAGCTACTCACTGGCAGACTGACAATCGCTAAGACAAGACCAACAGCGACGTCATTAAATAGGACTGTAACGAACAATAAAATCAAAGCAGAAATAAACAAACTGATCACCCAAATTTTATCTTCTATCACTTTCTTCATCCTCTCTATTCAATTCCTTGAATAATTCGCCCAAAAAGATGGTTGGCTTGTGTCGTTTGCCCGTCCGTCATCGTAAGCGTATAGCCTGATTCTTGTGGTTCTTGCAAGCTCACTGGTATCCCCGCTCCTACATTTTGCTGCACAGCTATACTAATTGCCCTTACATTATCGATAGCTGCCACGATTGATGGTTTCTCATTTATGATTCCTTCATTAATCGTATAAATAACTCGTAACCCAGTGCCGGTATTATCGACACGAAGAGAGCCTGCATAAGGCAATTGACCATAATCATTAACGAAATAGCTTAGCTGCTCATCTCTAGTAAAATTGGCTTTCACATTGTCATATGCCACCTGACTATCAACGATTGACTTGAAGCCTTCTTTCAGCTCGACGTTTTCAGTCTCAGAAAAATATAGATAGTTGTCCCCATTCCCTTGATTTTAAGTAGTTACTAATACTTTAGGTATCCCCGAGTTAATCGTGAAAAAGTAGACGTGCTTTGCCAGATACGGCTGCGTATCCGCATCCGAATAGACCGCAACTAACGCATAGCCTGAATCCACAACCCCATCCCCAGACCAATTTAAAACGATTGGTGTCTGACCTATCGCCACTTGAAACTTTGTCTGCGTCAGTACTTCATCCGGAAGCTGCAAGCCATATAAGTCCACATTATGCCCTGGACTATACTGCTTATACGTCTGATTCATTCTTTGTCCCCAAGAACTCATAAACTCACTCAGCTTTTGATCCTTTTCCCCATTCCAATATGTGTTTTCGACCGCTTCTGTGGAAGAACTACTTACGTAACTTTCCTGTAGCTCACTTGAACTACTTGCAGACTCACTTGCAGTACTTGATACAATACTATAGCTAGTTGCTTGAGTCGTTTCTTCATTCTTACTTTGACATGCCCCCAAAAAATTGCAGCCAACATTACAATTGCTACCCTTTTTTTCATTTTCCTCCCCTTACCAAACCATATTCTTTCTATATTTATTGTGAGGGATGATCGCTAGAGACACAATTATTTCTATCAGCTAACGGCTATAACACTATGATTGAAAAAAGCTAGATACACAAAAATTACGATGTTTCTAGCTTTTGATTTGTTACTAATGAAAATGGTCTTCTGTCACTTTATTCGTCGTTTCAACACAGTGTGATTTAGTTTTACAGCAATGGCATGTTAATTCTCTCGTTTTAAACGTATGATTCCCCTTAGCAAACTCAGAAAAAGAGGGATGAAAAATCGTGCTACACTTTGGGCAAATGTAATTAATATTTTTTCTGTAATACCAAGTAAACCACATAATGAAACTTTTTACGGCAATCATTCCTAGGATGAAAGGAATCCATACACCCTTCATTATACCTAGTAATAATGTTGAGTATTGAATGACAGCACAAATCACACCTGTAATGATCAATAGATAATGTACTTTCCTTAATTTTATTGACTCTTTCATAATATGTTCTATGTCCGTCAGTATTTCTGTTGGGATAGTCTCACTATTTTGTAATGTCGTTCTTACAGATTTAATGACTTTCAGGCGAATTTCTCTTTCTTTCAATTCGTCAGTTAACTTTTGGGATTGTTCATCCAAAATCAGTAACAACGTATTTGTAGAAAAATGACTGTCTAGAATACCTTTTATTTCTGTTAATTTTAAACCTAAAGATTTTAAAAGACAGATTAATTGGAGTTGTTTTACATTGTTATCTGTATAAAGTCTTCTTCCACCATCTGTAATTTCGCTTGGTATCAGTATTCCTTTTGTATCATAAAATTGAACTGTCCGATAAAGAAACAACATAATTTATAAACAGCACTTTGATGGAACGCCGTATGAGGTGAAAGTCTCGCGTACGGTGTGGAGCGGGGGAAAATCTGGAGATTATTTCAAAGGATTACCTATCGCTATCTCAAATTGTTAAACAATATATCACGTCTACTTCCAACAACAATAGCCAAGGTAATTCAACTATTGTAAAAGCAGCTCTTAAAGAATTAGATGAAGGAACTCATGATGGTGGGGAAAAATATTGGCGTTGGTACGGCTTCAATGGACGTGTTGAATGGTGTGCTATTTTTGTTTCATATAATGCTGAAAAAGCTGGGGTTAAAATGGAACGGGTCGCTTATTGCCCCACAGGTATTGAAAATTTTAAAGCTAAAAATCACTGGTTGGGGAAAAGAAATTTACCTAAAAGTGCCAATATCGTTTTTTTTGATTGGGATTGTGATTCTGTTAGCGACCATGTAGGAATCGTAGAGAAAGTAGAAAATGAAGTTGTTTACACAATTGGGGGGAATTCAGGAGACAAACTTGCTAAACTAAGTTATGAAAAAAATAGTCCTTATATCATGGGATATGGGACACCATAACCAAATTCTTTGATACATTAAAATACAATCTTCATAAAATAAAAAAGCTCTTATCTCCACAAATATGTTAGAGTTAAGAGCTAATTCTAATAACTTTCTTTTAATTATTAACTTCTTAATCCCTTTCCTTTATCTACTAAATAATAACAAATTGCATAAAGAACGATGATAAAAAGGATTAATATTGTAATTGAAACCATAATTGGTACATCTGTCGTTCCAAGAAATCCATAACGAAATCCTGAAATCATATAAACAATTGGATTAATTTTCGATACTGTCTGCCAGAATGGCGGCAACATTGAAATGGCGTAAAATACACCACCTAAATAAGTCAATGGCTGTAAAACAAATGTTGGTACAATTGAAACATCGTCATAAGATTGTGCAAAAACACCATTAATTAAGCCTGCTAATGAAAATAAAATTGCAGTCATCAATAATGTAATCACCACAATAAACCATGAATAAACATGAAGTGGAACAAAAAATAGAGAAATGACTGTAACCAATGTCCCAATTAAGATACTCCTACCCAGTCCACCAATAACAAATCCCCCAATAATAACATGTGTGGGTACAGGTGCAACTAATAGCTCTTCAATATTCTTTTGGAATTTTTGAGAAAAGAAAGATGAAGAAACATTTGCGTAAGAACTTGTGATTGCAGACATCATAATTAAACCTGGTACAATAAATTCCATATAGGAGAAGCCACCCATATCACCAATACGACCGCCAATCATTTTTCCAAAAATAACAAAGTATAATGAGGTCGTAATAACAGGAGGCACTAAAGTTTGTACCCATATCCGTAGGTAACGGTTGGTTTCCTTAACTGCTAAGCTTTTAAGTGCTGTAAAGTAGATACTAAACATTTTTCTCCTCCTTTTGATGTTTGTCTTCGGTAATTTTTAAGAACAACTCTTCCAATCTATTTGATTTATTGCGCATAGAAAGAACCTTGATATTTTGCTGATTGAGCTGCTCAAAAATATTATTAACTCCCTGATTTCGTTCAACTTCTATAGCAAGTGTTAGATCATCTTCAAAAAAGTGCTTATAACCTTTTATCACAGGCTTTTTGTCGTAGCTATCTAAATCAAAAATGAACGTCTCATATTGTAGTTTTGATAGAAGTGCTTTCATACTTGTATTCTCAATTAGCTCACCTGATTGAATAATTCCAATGTTACGACAAAGCATCTCTGCTTCTTCTAAATAATGAGTTGTAAGAATGATTGTTGTGCCACTTTCATTTAACTCTTTTAAAAATGCCCACATTTCTCTTCTAAGCTCAATGTCCACTCCAGCAGTTGGTTCATCAAGAATTAGCAGACGTGGCTCGTGCATTAATGCTCGAGCTATCATAAGTCTTCGTTTCATCCCTCCAGATAACATACGGGCACGAACGTTTCTTTTCTCCCATAAATTGGACTGCTTCAAATACTTTTCACTACGTTTCAGTGCCTCTTTTCTTGAGACACCATAATATCCTGCTTGATTTACTACAATTTGTTGAACCGTTTCAAACGGATTAAAATTAAATTCCTGCGGCACAAGACCAATCTGTTGCTTTGCTCGCTCTAAATCATTATCAATATCATAATCAAAAACCTTTACTTGACCAGCAGTCTTATTAACAAGTGAGGTAATAATTCCAATTGTTGTTGATTTACCAGCACCGTTTGGACCTAGCAGTGCATAAAAATCTCCTTCTTCTACAGTTAAATCAATACCACGCAGCGCCTCAACACCGGTCGCATATACTTTTTTTAAGCCTTTTAAATCTAGTGCATAGCTCATTTATTCATTACCTCCTTACTCATATTTCTTTTGTCAAAAAACAAATGCAGTCAAGGTACAACTGCATTTGCGACAAACTATTTTCTGTCTTCTTTAGCTTTAGATTCTCTTTATTTAGCTAAAACATATAGAACCACAACAATTATAACAAAATTTACAAATATACCCACATTTATTTGATAGTTTAATAGTTTGGCAGCGAGGAAAGCTCCCAAGATACCAGCAAGTCTTGCCAGCGCTCTTTTTTCTTCTGTCATCTATTTAATCCCTTCATCATTAAATCAGTTAGAGGCAAGCATTTGGGCAATTATCTGGTAATTTTTATTTCCTCCAGATAAATTATAGACTTCTTTAAATCCTTCGTTTAACAGGATATTTTGAGCAGCATTTCCAGTTACGCCCTTATTACAATACGTGATTGTTGTTACATTTTTATCTAGCTCCGCCACTCTATCACGTATTTCTGCTAATGGAATATGGATAGCCCCTTTAACACAAGAAATTTCATATTGTTTTTTGGAACGAGTATCAATAATTTGCAGTTGTTCTCCACTTGCTTGTCGCTCAATCAATTCAGCTGGGGTCATTAAAGGTGTTCCATTGCTTATTGCATTATCTAACGCCATTCCAGTATAAAGAACGGGGTCTTTCGTTGTCGCAAATGGTGGTGCATAAGCAAGGTCTAAATGGAACAAATCTTCTGCTACTGCACCAAATGAAATTGCAGTGGCAATTACGTCAATTCGTTTATCTACACCTTGCTCTCCAATAATCTGAGCTCCAAGAATTCTCCCGCTACTTTTATCTGCTAAAGCTTTGATTGTCAGCTCTTTTCCACCTAAGTAGTCCGCATGATCTGGCTTGATATTATAAAGAATAGCTGTCTCTAATCCTTCTAATTTAGCTTCTTTTTCTGTTAAACCAGTATATGCAACCGCTAAATCAAAAACTCGAACAATACCAGTTCCTAAAATACCACGATGTTCCAGAGTTCCTCCTGTGATGATATCACCAGCAATTCTACCCATCTTATTAGCAGTTGATCCAAGTGGACGATATATTGGTTTATCTGTAATGACAGAATAGCTCTCAGCAACATCTCCTACCGCATAAATATGTGGAACCGTTGTCTGCATTTTCTTATTCACTTTAATCGCACCGGATTTTCCCAATTGAATAGTTGTCGATTGAATAAGTGAAGTATTCGGAGTAACACCAGCTGCAAGAATGACTAAATCCGATTTGATTGTTTGACCTTGATTGGTTGCTAATTCAGTAATATAGCCAGCCTTCTCAGTTACTTTTGTGATCGTTGTATTTAGTTGAAGCTTAACATGATTCTTTTCAAGCTCCTTTTGGACACGATATGCCATATCAGCATCCATTTGTTTCATGACTTGATTGTCACGTTGAATAATAGTTACCTCTATTCCTTTATGAACCAATTGCTCCGCCATTTCTAATCCAATAAAGCCTGCACCAATAATAGTAGCTTGTTGCGGCTTTTCTTTTTCAATAAATGAGTGAATGGCAGCAGCATCTTGAATAGTACGAACATGAAAAAGATTTCTATTAGCTTGCTGTGCTTTAAAAACCTCTGGCACAATCGATTTGGCTCCTGTTGCTAAAACCAATTCATCATAGGATTCGGTTTTCTTCTCCTTTGTTTGAAGATTCTCAACCTCAAGCGTTTGAGTTTCAGGATGAATAGCTGTCACTCGATGCTCTGTAAAAATATCTACATTATAACGCTTTTTAAACCATGCAGCATTTCTAGGGGTCAACTTATCTAACTCTTCAACTTCTTCTCCTATATGATAAGGAATCCCGCAAATTGAATAGGAAATATCCTTGTCTTGGTCGTAGACAACAATCTCTGCTTCCTCTGTATTTCGTCTAGCCTTTGCAGCCACACTTGTCCCAGCTGCTACTGAACCAATAATCACAATTTTCATAAAGATGCCTCATTCCTTTTTTAAGTTTGCTTAAAATATTTTTGCTTAAATTTCAATGCTACATTTACTAAACCAATCAAAACCGGAACTTCCACTAGTGGACCAATTACTGCTGCAAAGGCTTCCCCTGAATTAATACCAAATACGCCAACTGCTACCGCAATTGCTAATTCAAAATTATTGCTCGCTGCGGTAAACGATAATGAAGCTGCAATTGGATAACTGGTTCCCATACGGTTAGAAATAAAGAATGAAACAAAGAACATAAGGACAAAATAAATGAGTAATGGAATGGCAATCCTTACTACATCCATTGGAAGTTCAATGACTTTTTCTTCATACTATTTCTTTCCTTTTTTCTTTATTAGAATCCAACGAGATAAAAAGCCTGCAATGAAAGGAATACCTAAATAAATGAAAACACTTGTTTAAATCTCACCCATTCCAATTGAAACAGCATGCGTTTCTAAGCCTAGCCATCCCGGAATAACTGTCACAAAAATATAGGCAAACACTGAATAAAAGATAATTTGAAAAATGGAATTAAACGCCACTAATCCTGCCGTATACTCATTGTCCGCTTGAGCTAAGTTACTCCACACAATTACCATTGCAGTACAAGGTGCCGCACCTAACAATACTGCTCCTGCGACATATTCTTTGGCTAAATCATTGGGGATAATCCCTTTAAATACAACGAAAAAGAAAAATGCCGAAATAGCGTACATCGTAAATGGTTTAATTAACCAATTCACTGTACAGGTTACAATCAGACCTTTAGGTTTCTTAGCTGCATTAACAATACTAGTAAAATCTATTTTCAACATCATCGGATAGATCATCAACCAAATTAAGATTGCTGTTGGAATAGATACTTGATAATACTCGAATTTCCCTAAAGTTGCTGGAACAGTTGGCAAATATTTCGGTTCTATAATATTTGGTGTTGTTACTCACATTGAGTAAGGACATCAATTATTTTTTTATAACAAAAAGACATCTGATTGTCCTATAATTAAGTCGACTAAAACATTAATAAGGAGGAAATCAGATGTCTCTACCCAATTCTATCAAAGTAAAGGATGAATTTCTAGATGCTTCAATCAAGTTAATTTTAAATATAAAGGATCAAAATAGTTTCTTTTCAACGTACGCTGTGACCAAAGAATGAGTACAAGACCATTGGTCCACAGTTTATACAGGAATTTTGACGTACCAACCACCTAAATGTGCCTGCTGCGGTTTTGATTCAGTGGTATGCCATTCCTATAAAAAAAGCGATATACAACTAATTAAGGTTCAAGAAAATTATTCTTATCTACGGTTGTATAAAAAACGATTTTTATGTAAAAACTGTGGGACAACTTTCACTGCTAAAAACTACTATGTCGACGAAAATTGTTACATTTCTAAACCATTAAAGTTTGCCATTGCAGCTGCTCTGAAAGGAAAAAATCCATGAAAGATATTGCTACAGAGTATGGTGTCTCATCTAAAACCGTTGAACGTATTTTGCATTCTTTCTACAAGGAACCATAATTAAATATACCTTTTCTACCAAAACACCTTCTGATTGATGAATTCAAAAGTACTTCTGATTACGAAGGAGCCATGTGTTTTATTATTTCAGATGCAGATACAGGAAAAATTTTTGATATCCTAGACGATCGCAGAAATTTTAAAATTGAACGTTACTTTATGAGGTTTCCATTGAAGGTATGACAAAAAGTGACATATATTGTGATGGATATGAATGGTTCGTATGGTTCTATTATCTCTAAAATTTTCCCAAAAGTGAAAATTTCTATTGATCGATTTCATATTATCCAACAAATGAATCGTGCACTTAATACACAACGTATAAAAACAATGAAGTCTTTGAACAGAAATGATTCAGAAGAAATGAAAGACTATCGAAAACTCAAAAAATACTGGAAGATACTTCTGAAAAACAACAAAACTATTGATTATACTTCGTATAAACAGTTTCCATTATTTAATAATACAAAAACTTCTAACAGAATCCGATGTATTGGACCATTTGCTTTCAATCGACACCACACTTAAAGAGTCCTACGAAATTTACCAGGACCTGCTTTATCACTATGATAAACGTGATCACAAAGCGTTTTTCGCTACGATTTAAAATTTACCTTGTACACTTGATGAGCAATTTAAAAAAACAATCTGCTATCTAATAAAACATAAAACATCGATTAAACATTCTTTTCTATATCCCTACTCCAATGGGAAAATCGAGGGAAAGAATAATCTAATTAAAGTGATCAACGGAATTGCATTTGGTTTTCGAACCTTTCGAGCACTAAAGATGCGCATTTTTATCCAGCAAGATCTATTTACTATAATTAAATAACAAAAAAAGAGAGTGCCGAAGCACCCACTTTCTCAAGACTTATATAAAACAACACTATTTGACAAAGAGCCCATTTCTAGTGCTAAAAAAGGCTTTATCCAACACTGCCTTCCATATTGGAATCGACTTCTTAACCAGTATCATTCATTGTCAAAGCAAGTAAGCAAGGCCAATTATTATGGTTCAATTAATCATTAACCATCATTAATTATCAAATTAGGATGGTCAAAATCTGGTCAATTTAAAATATGTTATTGGGAGCAATAAATGTTGAGGTATATCCCCAACATTTTTTTCATTAATGAAAAAAAGAGATGTATTCGATTTATCTCGACAACTTTTATTTAACGTCGATAATCTCTTTACTAGTCTTATCAACATACATTATTTGTACTACTAAATCATCAAAAACTGTTTGATACTCTTGAACAACAATTACCACTTGATAATCATCAGTATGCAATTTGTCTAGCAGCTCATTTTCTTAAAAGCTATTCATATCATTCTCTATACACGGAGTATGATTTACTTTTTATTTTCACCAACATATGATATGTCAATCTGAAAAACCAAACAAAATATTTAGCAATTTAAAGTAAATAACATATTCATCAATTTATATTTCAGAATATTTTTAACCATGCTAAAATCATAATAGGAGGTTGTGTGATGACGAAAAAAGTTTCTTTCTTCAATAAACTAGTTAGAAGTGACTTCTATAAATACTTCTCAATTATTACCGCTATTCTTTCTGTAGTTGTTATCTTTGTTGATATTCCTCAAGAACGAAAAATTATTAGTGGTGTAATTTTTTTAGTAGTTTGTATTATACTTTACTGTGTAATTTGGATAATCGCCAATAAACGAACGAGTATTAAATTAAATATTGGAGGAACACCTGTTAAAATTAAGTCTGGTGATATATTCACTCAAGAAGGACTCAAGGTTATTCCTTTCAATGAATATTATGATACTAGAGTAGATGATGAAATAATCTCTCATCGTTCATTGAATGGTCAATACATCGATAAGAATTGGAATCAGGCAGTAGATAAACTAGATAGTCTAATTTCAGATAACGCTAAATTAAAAGAAATGCAACTAGAAAATAATGTTAGAAGAAATGGTAAAACTGTTAGATATCCTATAGGCAGTATAATTGTTATTGATGACTTTGTATTGACTGCTTTTTCTAAGTTTGACAACAAAAATTGTGCCCGCCTAACAATTAACGATTATCTTAACTTTTTAATTAAGTTTTGGAATGAAGTTAATTCAGTATATGCACAAAAAAAAGTAGTTGTTCCAATATTCGGATCTGGTATCACAAGATTTACAAATGGCATGGAAGATATAAATGAAAATGATTTACTTAGAATTATGTTATGGACTTTTAAAGTTAGTAAAATAAAATTTGAATATCCCGCAGAATTATCGATTATTATCCATCCCGATAAAATTGATAAAATAGATATTTTTAGTTTAAAAGAGGAGGAAGAATAATGGCGTACAGAAATAAAACTTATGTAGCTTTTGATGGGGACACTGACATTAAATATTATAGAACTATGCAAATGTGGAAGCAAAGTGACAGTAGTGAGTTCAATTTTTATGATGCACATGATTTAAATAATGCCCTTGATACTAGCTCAGAAGAGACGATCAAGCGGAAACTCCGTGATAGAATGGCAAACTCTAAAGTTTTTGTATTGCTGGTCGGTGAAGGAACTCGGCATCTTTATAAATTTGTTCGTTGGGAAATAGAACAAGCAATAAGGTTAAATTTACCAATTATTGTAGTCAATTTGCCCAAAATTGCTGGTACTGAAGGCAAAAGAAATATGGATAGTGAACGATGCCCTAAAATTGCTAGAGAAGCATTGGCAATTCACATATCTTTTAGATCGAAAATTTTACAATATGCTTTAGAAAATTGGCCTGAAAGTCATAAATTATATAAAAAGGAAAACGAAAGTGGCCCCTACTATTATAAATCTAGTGTGTACGAAAAGTTAGGATTATAAACATGCTAGTTTTTACTTCTATCAGGAAAATCTCTTGAAGTTGTCAAGTATAATTTTTAAAACAAAAAAGTTGAGAAGAATATCCTCTCAACTTTTTTATTTAATTAAAATATTCTTTTTACATCAAAAATTTTATTCTGTATATGAACTTTCCATCCAAGAATATAAGGGTGATTTTTCATAATTCAATTTAATGAATAATAGATTATCTGATCCAATAGACTCATTATTTATTATACCTTTAATATAATCACGTACTTTCTTAATGTAGCCATTCTCTATAGAATTAATATAGCTAACATAACCTAATATCACTTCATAAGAACTATAATCATTAAAAACTATCGCATTATATATTTTAGAGCGTAATTCTCTTTTAATAGCTCGAGGAACTAGTACTTTATTATCATGTATAGTAAGTCCTGTAACTAATTTTTTTTGAAATGAATACCTAGTTTTTTTGGGATTAAGTTCAAAACCTTCATCGTGGATGATATTTTCTAAGTAAACACGAGCTTTTTTTAAATCATTTTTATTATCAGAAGACAACACAATATCGTCCGCATACCTAGAATAAACGATTTCTCTTTTTTGACAAAGTCCCATGATTCTTCTGTCCATTCTAAAACAAACAAGGTGGGACAGATACGGGGAAGTTACTCCTCCTTGTGGAAGATAGCCATCCAAACAACAAAGCCTTGCTAAAGTTAAACTAACCTCTTTATTATAACCTATCTTCAAAAAAATACTGTAAACTCTCTTAAAGTCTACATTTGTAAAAAAATTTTTAATATCTGTCTGAAAAAGATATATGTTGCTACTATGAATCTCGGCATTTTGTTTTGTGGGGGATTTTTTTCCCTTGAGAAAACCATAAGAAGGAGTATCAACTCTTATTTTATATAAGATAGTTTCTAATATCCATCTCTGTATCATCTTGAGTCCAGAAAAAGGAGCATGTATTATTCTTATACTTTTATCCTTTTTAGGTATTTCAAACATATGATAAAACGACGAGGTGTAATTAGTATACTCATATATCCTTCGAGAAGAAATTCCAATTTGCCTTGAAATATCATTAATATTTGTCATAACAGGTAAGCCATTTACTCCCAATAAAAAAGGACGGCTATTAACTAAATCCATAATAAACTCCTCTCGTTACCAAAAATAGCTTTTAAAGTCTTTTCCACGAGTTACTACTTTGTAGTGAGTTGGGGGAAAGACTTTAATATTCGAATTGCATGTATTCAACTGACAGCGACGAAACATCGCTAGTATACCCAATCGGGAAATATCTAACAAGAGGATTTTATTATGAATAATACCTATCTCTCATTATATCAAATTTTAGTTCATCATACAATCTGGTATCGGTATGAATACGTAATCGCTTTTTACTCCTCAAGTCGTTAAGCAGTTCTATTCCTAGTAAATTTCTAATATCCTCAATTCCTTTTATAGATAAAGAATATGTATGATTTGCATTTTTTATTATCTGTTTTTCTTTAAATAATAGTTTCAATGATGCCTTTAGTAAAATTTCAACTGAATATTCTAGTTTTATACTTGAAGAGTTCAAAGCAAATTCTACATATTTTTTTAGAGTATTAAAATCTACTCTCTCATAAAAATATAGAATCAGAAGAATATAATAACTCATTCCTACAATAGTATCTAATTTTAAGCCATTGAACCATAATTTTTGGTGTCTGCGTCTTAGCAATTTCAGTAACTCATTACCAATTTTTTCAACTTCATCAACTTTATAAAAAATAACACTATCTTTATTATATTTTTGTAGCATGTCTATTGGTCCAAGCATTAAAAAACTTTTAGTTCTTTGATACTTTTTTTCAACAAGAGCTACTACTTTTTCCTTTGTAACTTCATTATTAACAAATGCTCCTAATTCAACAAATGAACCTACGCTTTCAGCTATAATACACACTACATCACTATTATGGACTAAAAAGTTTTCTAAATCTAACATATTTTGCTTCTTATCCGTATTCATCAAACTAATAAATAAATCTTCGGGATAAAAAACTCTAACATTACTATTTTTTTTATATGCTAAATACTCATTTAACTTATCTCTAAAGGATATTTTTTTTTTATCCGATGCCCCTCCACACAAAAAAATATTGGTCATATTTTCAGCTAAATTCTCAAAAATTTCTATAATTTTAGTAAGTTGATATTTAGTAGAATTTCTCAAAATAATTTTTTCAGACATATTTACCTCCAAGTATACTAAACAATATCTAGTAGTTGTTTTATTATTTCTTGCAGTTCAAAACACTGTTTGCCTGTCGCATCTTGATAGCACTCTCTTTGCTGTATCAAAGAAAACGTCATATCTGTCCATCTTTTAGATATTATTCTCTTTTCAATTTCTTTTTTTACATCATTATAATCGGATATAACATACTCTTCTGTAAATAGTGACGGATGAAGATAGTTCTCAATTTCTCTTTTTTTTGTTGTGATTGCAATAGCACCTTCACTTTTATACTGTGACACTACTTTCATATTATAAGTTTCATCGTTTTCAGACTCTTTATCTGAATCCATAAAAATCGCCCATGGAACATTAAATTGCTGTACCACTCGCATAGTTACCCATAGTTTTAAGTTTTTACACCCTCCTGTAGGTAATATAGCTATATCTTTATCTTCAAAAGTTGAATTAACAACTTCTACATCTTTATACACTTCAGCTAAATGTCTTAAAAAAATCAAATCATCTCTTCCTTCAACTAATACTATAGCTTTGGTTTTAGATGGAATATTTTCTGAATATACTCCTAAAGTTTCAGCAATTTTAATATATACTTCTGGACTACCTTGAAGTATTAATGGTCTCCCATCTTTTTTATCTATTAATCTTAAGCTTTCTAACGGTAATAGTTCTCCCAACGCAGGCGTGTGTGTTGTTAATAAAACTTGACAATTATCAGACCTTGAGAGCTTTATAAAAGATTGAATAAGCATTTTTTGATGTGAAGGATGTTGAGATGTTTCCGGTTCTTCAAAAGCATATATTATATTTTCTTTTTCTCCATCTTCTTTTAAACGTCTTTCTGCTTCAGCTCTAAAAAAATTCAATAATATGAGTCTTCTAACTCCACTTCCTCTTTTATTAAT
>NZ_JAMRVB010000001.1:1737175-1816663 GCF_023743875.1 Enterococcus italicus | reverse complement strand
TAAAGCTTTATCATTAAATACTTTCCATAAAAAAGTAGTGTCTTATACTTTAATATATGAAATATTTGTAGGTCTGTTTCATCTGCAATAACTCCCACAACTATGTAGTACTTTTTGAGGATTTTCAGCTAAAAACTATTTTTCGTTTCATTTGCATATGAAATATAGAAACCCTTGTATATCAATACTTATAAAGATGTATTTCATTTCGTTTCATGTATGAAAATTTATTAACCTTTTGCAAATTGCAAAAAAAGAGTACCCCAAGTGAGCCATGTAGCTCATTTAAAGGGTACCCTTAGTACGGTCAAATAACAACGGGGTGGGGTTCTCTATCCTATTCAATTCATTGTATGATTCTGCCAAAGATATGATTAGCTTGAGTTGGTTGTCCATCAATTAGGGTAAGGGTGTACTCCGTTTCCAGTGGCTCTTTTAAGCTTACTGTTATCCCTTCTCCAACCTTCTGCTGAACAGATAGGCTAATTGCTTTCAGATGTTCAATTGCTTCTGATATACGAGCTCAGAAGAGCAATATGTTTTTACAACACTTAAAAACATGCTATACATTCCAAACACTGTGAATGATTGGTTAAAATATATTTTGAAAAAGTATAACTTACCTCGTATTACGCCTCATGTGTTCAGACATACCCATGCTAGTTTGCTACTAGAAGCTGGAGAATCTGTTAAGGTAGTTCAACAACAATTAGGGCATGAAAATAGTAAAGTGACATTAGACATCTATGCACACATAACAAACAACGCACCTAAGAAAACGAGTCAAGAGTTTGCTGATATGATGGCTCATCAGTAAAAAAAGCTGATCAAAAGCTGATCATTTCAAATATCAGGGCAAAATAAAAAAGCTAGAATCCTTATTTATCAAGGATTCTAGTTCCTATTTCAAATTTATCCGACACTACCTTCCATTTCATAACTAATCAAACGGTTTAGCTCAACGGCGTATTCCATCGGTAGTTCTTTGGTGAATGGTTCAACGAATCCCATGACGATCATTTCGGTTGCTTCGGATTCGCTTAGACCACGGCTCATCAGGTAGTATAGTTGTTCTTCTGAAATTTTAGAGACTTTGGCTTCGTGTTCAAGAGAGACTTGGCTATTGTGGATTTCATTAAATGGAATGGTATCCGATTTGGATAATTCATCCATAATAATGGTGTCGCATTCGATATGTGACATTGAGCCAGCACTCTTCTTGCCAAAGGTTACTTGGCCTCGATAGTTCACTTCTCCACCGTCTTTAGAGATTGATTTTGAGACGATTGAACTTGAGGTATTTGGTGCATTATGGATCATTTTGGCACCTGTGTCTTGCACTTGGTTGGCTCCGGCAAAGGCGATAGAAAGCATTGTTCCACGAGCGCCTTCTCCTTCAAGGTAGACACTTGGGTACTTCATCGTTGTTTTTGCGCCTAGGTTGCCGTCAATCCATTCGACGGTTGCACCTTGTTCTGCACGAGCTCGTTTGGTTACGAGGTTATAGACGTTGTCAGACCAGTTTTGGATTGTTGTATAGCGGCAGTATGCGTCTTTTAAGGTAAAGATTTCTACGATTGCAGCATGCAAGCTATTGGTTGAATAGGTCGGTGCGGTACATCCTTCTACGTAATGCACACTTGCCCCTTCATCGACAATAATTAATGTTCGTTCGAATTGGCCAGTATTTTCTGCGTTGATGCGGAAGTATGTTTGTAATGGTACATCGACACGAACGCCTTTTGGTACATAAATAAACGTACCACCTGACCATACGGCAGAGTTTAGGGTGGCTAATTTGTTATCGGTAGGTGGGACCAATTTTGAAAAATATTGTTTGAATAATTCTGGGTATTCTTTTAGCGCTGAGTCAGTATCGGTAAAGACAATCCCTAATTTTTCAAACTCTTCTTTCATATTGTGGTAGACCACTTCTGATTCATACTGAGCAGATGCACCGGCTAAGTAGGCACGCTCTGCTTCAGGAATCCCGATTTTTTCAAAGGTATCTTTGATTTTTTCGGGAACGTCATCCCAATCACGGGCCGGTTTGTCGCTAGATTTTTGGTAGTATTTGATTGCATCAAAGTCAATATCAGATAAATCTGGACCCCATGTTTGCATCGGTGTTTTATTGAATACTTCGAGTGATTTCAAGCGGAAGTCTAGCATCCACTCAGGTTCACCTTTCACTTTTGAAATTTCACGGACAATTTTTTCAGTCAGGCCTTTACCAGTACTGAACACTGGTTGTACGTCGTCGTGAAAACCATATTTGTATTCTTCTAATTCAGGTACTCCCATGTTTCTCACTCCTCTTCTATGTTATGAATATAGCCGCTTTCGCCAATCCCGACTTCGGGGTGGACGAGGGCTTTTTCTAGTGCCTTCCAAGCAAGGGTCGCACATTTGATTCTAGCAGGAAATTTGGCTACACCACTTAGCATCGCCGCATCGCCTAATTCTCTAGTATGTTCTGGATGTTCTCCTTGGACCATCTCTGAAAAGGTCGCGATCAAGCGTGTCGCTTCATCCGTCGTTTTGCCAATAATCGCATCGGTCATCATTGATGCACTAGCCGTACTTATCGAGCAGCCGCTACCAGAAAAGGCCGCTTGCTCAATGACATCATCAATCACATTTAATTCAAGGTGAATCACATCGCCACACGTGGGGTTGTTCATCTCAATGTGCTGACTAGATTCTGTCAGTGAGCCGTGATGATGTGGATGGCTAGAATGATCGAGTATGACTTGACGATACAAATTGTCTAGTTTAGATAGTGCCATGTTGGAAAAACTCCTTTGTTGCCTGGATGGCTTCGACTAACCGATCACAGTCGGCTTTCGTATTGTAAAAGTAAAAACTTGCTCGGGCGGTTGCCGGGACATTTAAGTATGTTAATAACGGTTGGGCACAATGATGGCCCGCACGTACTGCTACGCCTTCCATATCTAAGGCAGTCGCCACATCATGAGGGTGCAAGCCGTCTAAGTTAAAAGCAATGACTCCTGTGCGTTTGTCTGGGTCTTGTGGTCCGTAGATGGTCAAACCTTCGATTGCTTGTAGCTTTGGCAATACATAGTGAACCAACTCCGCCTCATACTCATGAATCGCATCTAGTCCTAAGTCAGTCAGATAGTCGACAGCCGCACCTAGCGCGATGGCTCCGGCGATATTAGGGGTGCCTGCTTCAAATTTCCATGGCAATTCCTTCCAGGTACTTTGATACAGCTCGACGAAATCAATCATCTCACCACCAAATTCGATTGGTTCCATTTGTTCTAAGAGGGCGCGTTTGCCATATAATACACCTATTCCAGTCGGTCCACACATTTTATGCCCACTAAAGGCAAAAAAGTCACAATTTAATGCTTGCACATCGATTGCCATGTGAGGAGTGGATTGGGCACCATCGACAACTAATACCGCACCATGGTTATGCGCCAACTCTCCTAGTTCTTTGATAGGATTGATGATTCCTAAGACGTTAGAGGCATGGGCTAGGGCGACGATTGCCGTTTTGTCGGTAATTTGCTTTTTGGCATCGTTCATATCGAGCGTTCCTTCCTCAGTCAGGGCGATGTATTTGAGCGTTGCCTTTTTACGAGTGGCTAATTGTTGCCAAGGAATGATATTGGAGTGATGCTCCATATACGAGATGACGATTTCATCGCCCTCTTTAACGAACGCATCGCCATAGCTTCGTGCGACCCAGTTTAGGCCAGTGGTCGTGCCACGAGTAAAGAGCACTTCAGCTGTCTCATTGGCATGGATAAAGGCACGAACTTTTTCACGTGCGGCTTCATAAGCATGGGTCGCACGCTCGGCTAATGTATGCACGCCGCGGTGTACATTGGCATTGTCTTTGTGGTAATACGCATTTAACACATCTAAGACAGCTTGTGGTTTTTGGGTAGTCGCTGCATTGTCTAGATACACTAGCGGCTCATCGTTCACTTGTTGGTCTAAGATGGGAAACTCATTTCGAATGGCGCTAGCATCAATCATTCTTACAACTTCCCTTCAATCACTTCGATTAATTCTTTTTGTACTTCTTTGACTGGAATAGCAGTCAATACAGAACCTAAGAAGCCACGAATAACCAAACGTTCTGCTTCTTCTTTGTGTAGGCCACGACTTAATAAGTAATACATTTCTTCTGGATCCACGCGTCCAACACTGGCCGCATGTCCGGCTGTTACTTCATTTTCATCAATTAATAATATTGGGTTGGCATCGCCACGAGCTTGGTCCGAAAGCATCAGTACCCGACTTTCTTGTTGGGCATCTGCTCCTTTTGCTCCTTTAATAATATGGCCGATTCCGTTAAAGGTTAGCGTACCTCGTTCGCGAATGACGCCGTGTTGCAAGATATGACCAATCGAGTATGGGGCTTTATTGGTTACGCGGGTATCGATGGCTTGCGTTTGACGACCCGCACTGATTGCGACTGCTTTTAGCTCAGCATGAGAGCCTTCACCCACCAAATCAGAATCAAAGTCAGCGATGACATTGCCATCATTTAATACGCCTAGAGCCCAGTCGACAGACGCATCACGCATGATGTAGCCGCGACGATTCATGTACGTGGATAGGTGTTCACCTAATTGATCAATGGCTGAGAATTTGACTTTCGCGCCATTCTTGGCAATGACTTCTACGATGATATTAGCAGAAGCTTTTTCAGAGCCTTCGCCGACAGTCATAAAGCGTTCAAGATAGTGAAATTCACTGTGCTCTTCGGCAACGATTAACACGTGCTTAAAGAAGTGTGCATCTGAAGCACTATTTTGATAAAACAAAGCTTCGATGGGTTCTTTGATAACGACATTTTTAGGAACATAAAGGAAAATTCCACTATTCATAAAGGCCGCATGAGCAGCTGTCATTTTGTCTTCATTAATCGGTACTGCTTTTTTCATATAGTAGCTTTCGACTAACTCAGGGTAATCTTGCATAGCTGAAAACAAATCAGTCAAAATAACACCTTGGTCAGCTAGTGCTTGGGGTAGTTGCTCAAAAACCGTTAGATCGTCTTGTTGGACAATTGTTGGGTTGTTTTTCATTTCGTCAAAGGCTGGTACGCTGGCATCGACAGCCACTTCGCCAGATAAACCGGCTTCTGTGATTTCAAAAAGTGGCCAACGATCAAAGCGGACCCGTTCGATGTGTGGCAATGGTAATGCGTCTATTTCAGCTATGGCTTGTTGACGCAGCGCCGACATAAAAGAAGGTTCTTCTTTCGTGGCAGAAAAAACGTTGACTGCATCAAGATAGTCAGTGAATTCTTTTTTCATTCTCTTGACCTCCTTCTACGCTTCTTCTTCTTTGTATTCGATACCTAACTCATGGCTAATTCCTGCATAGCCTTCTGCTTCCAAGCGTTTTGCTAAATCGGCATTGCCAGTCAAGACCACACGTCCATCCATCATAATGTGAACCACATCAGGTGTGATGTAGTTTAATAGACGTTGGTAATGGGTGATGATCAATGAACCAAAGTTTTCGCCACGCATTTCGTTCACGCCACGTGCAACAACTTTCAATGCATCAATATCTAGACCTGAGTCGATTTCATCTAAAATCGCAAAAGTCGGTTCTAACATCAATAATTGTAAAATTTCATTGCGTTTCTTTTCCCCACCAGAGAAGCCTTCATTTAAGTAGCGTTCAGCCATTTCCTCAGGCATATTCAACAGTTCCATTTTTTCATCTAACTTTTTCAAGAAATCCATAACAGAAATTTTGTCGTCTTCATCACGTTTGGCATTGATTGCCGCCCGCATAAACTCGGCATTGGTAATTCCTGGAATTTCACTTGGGTATTGCATCGCCAAAAATAAGCCAAGACGCGCGCGTTCATCGACTTCTAATTCCAAAATATTTTGGCCGTCTAAGAGAATTTCGCCTTCTGTTACTTCGTAGTTTGGGTTTCCCATGATGGCAGCGGATAAAGTTGATTTCCCTGTTCCGTTTGGTCCCATGATGGCATGAATTTCCCCAGTTTTTAAGGTTAAATTCACTCCCTTTAAGATTTCTTTTTCTTCTATTGAAACGTGTAAGTTTTTAATCTCTAACACTGACATGCTATTCCCTCCAATAACTTTTCTGTTCTTTCTCATTTTAGACTAATTGAGAATGAAGTTCAAACAACAGAATTGGAAAAGTGTCATTTTTGGCTATTTTCTGACAAAAAAAGTCAAAGAAGCCTCAATTGACTTCTTTGACGAATAAGAATCATTCTTATGAGAAAAAGTTTTTGACCTTGCGCCAGCCAAGTTCAAAAGGGTTCGCCTTGCTGACAGATTTTTGCACTACAATGGTTGTCTTTGGTTGTTGAGTTTGATCCAAGTAGCCCAAGGTATCTTCTGTCAGTCGAATGACAGCTGTCCCGACTTGCTTGCCTCTTTTGACGGGTGCGGTGACGCTCGTTTTGGTGAAAGTCGGTGTGACAGTGATATTTGTTGCATCCATGCCTTTTTTCACCCAGACAGTCACCTCGTTGTCTAAACCAACGGCGACTTTTAGCTGCTTGCCATCTTTCACCGAAATGGTCTGCCGCTTTGGTATCGTCAGTGTTTCTCCATTGATGGTCTGCTGCTGCCACTGACTGTAGACCCACTCCATCATGCGTGCTGACTCGGTAAAGCGTGCGATTCCCGTCGCATCCGTTACATCTAGTACAACGGTAATTAAGCGCGTATCGCCTCTCTTGACTGTCCCGACAAAACACGCACCTGCTAAATCGGTCGTACCTGTTTTTAAGCCGTCTACACCGTCTGTTGCTACCGCCATGCCCGCAAGCATTTGATTGGTATTCTCAAGCTCAAGGTTCTCACCAGTCGGCTCAGCAAAAGTCAGCTGTGATTGACTAGTAATCTGTAAGACTTCTGGAAAATCTTGCAGCAAATGCCGCGCGACAATCGCCAAATCCTTGGCAGACAGTTGATTTTCTTCCTCGGCTCCCGATCCGGGGTAGCGATTGTCACCTAAGAACGCATTGTTTAAACCGGTGCTAGTGATGATTGTGCCGTCTGTTATCCCCCAAGTCGTCAATTGTGCTCTCATCAGATCGACAAAGGCGGCTTCGCTCCCGGCGACTTTCTCCGCTAAGGCCATCACAGCCGCGTTAGCCGATTCTAAAAAGCCCGCTTCAATCAAGTTTTTGACTGAATACGACTGCCCTTCATAGAGCAATACATTCGATAGTTGCCAATTTTGGCTAAGTGCTGACGTTTCAGCAGATATCGTCACTTGATCGGTCATGCTTAATTTACCAGTGCGAATCTGATCGTAGATGATATACATACTCAAAAGCTTTGTCGTCGATGCAATGTGTAGCGGCGTTGTCGCATCTTGTTCATAAAAAATTTTTCCTGTGTCGCTATCAATGGCAATCGCGGCTTTTGCTTGAATGGCCAGTGGTGTCTCTTCCTGTGCTTGGACGACTGGCGCCAGAACACATGAGCCAATTACGCAGAGCAACAGTAGATAGATACGAATTCTTTTGTGCATCGCTTAACTCCTAGCTATACTTTTTTTACAAATTGATGGTGGCATTTGGAGCAGGTGACTTTAATCTTGCCACGCCCTTTTGGTGCTCGGATACTTTGCTTGCATTTTGGGCAACGGAAATAGACAAACTGTTTTCTTTGCTCGTAGGCTTGTTTTTTGATGCGGAAAAACGTGCGTAAGCCTTTTGTGCGTGCCAGAAATTTTTTGTTTTCATTGCTACGGATATACACGCGCTTGGAGAAAAAGCGGAAATACGCATAAATAAACAGCGCATACCCGATCCATTTTATCGCACTCAGCCAGGAGAAGGCGCTCAGAAGAATACAGACGACTGCCATGGACAAGGCTACCTTATTGATCTCATCCATACTTCCATATCTACCGCGCATAAATTCTTGAAATCGTTGCATCCACTTCATGTTATCGTTCCTCTTTCTTTCAATACTGCCTTTATTTTATCATGCCGAATCGTTCGCCTCAATCGGATTTCTGTGAGTTCTATCATTTACTGGGCACACTTCTTGACTTTCCTTAAGAAAAATTTTAGATTTTACTTGTTATCAATTAAAAGGAAAGAGGTTTCAAAATGAAAAAAAGTTTCGTTATTTCACTTTCAATACTATGTTCCCTACTCATTTTTGCTGGCTGTAGTTCTTCAACCAGTTCATCTGATACAGCCACAACGGATACCAATTGGGAGAAAATCGAAAAAAACAAGACTCTTACTGTTGCCACATCAGGCACGCTTTATCCTGCATCGTACTACAACGATGACAATCAATTAGTCGGGTATGATATTGATGTTATCAAAGAAGTTGCGAAGCGTTTAGACCTAAAAGTAAAAACAGTCGAATACAACGTCGACGGTCAACTCGCAGCCGTCCAAAATGGATCCGCTGACTTAATCGCCAATGACATGTCCATCAATGAAACACGTGCAAAAAAATACACTTTAAGCTCACCAATCAAATGGTCATTCGGTAGTATGATCGTTCGTAAAAGCGACAACTCTGGCATCACTTCTTTTGATGACCTTAAAGGCAAGAAAGCAGCCGGAGAAGCCACAACCAACTATATGAAAATTGCTGAATCTATGGGCGCTACCTTAGTGAGCTATGATAATGCGACCAATGAACAATACTTAACAGATGTCGCAAACGGCCGAACAGATGTCATCTTAAATGATTACTATTTACAAAAAATGGCTACTGCAGCTCTTCCCGATGTGCCAGTCAAGATTTTACCTGATATGTATTTCAATCTATCGTCATCTGGTTTCTTGATGAAAAAAACAAGTACCACATTAGAGAAGAAAATCAATCAAACCATAGCGGATATGGAAAAAGATGGCACCTTACAAAAAATATCTGAAACGTATTACTACGCAGATGTTACTCAAAAACCGACTGAAAAAATTGAAAAAACATTTGATGTGGATCAACAATGACGCCTACTTTTTACATTCCGACGATTGATTTTCAGTTAATTTGGCAATCCTTACCGTATGTTCTTAAAGGCATTCCCTATACGTTAGGAATTGCCTTGATCAGCTTTATTATCGGAAATCTTTTGGCGATTGCCTTCACCTTGCTTTTGGAACGGGCGATTGCTCCCGTTCGATGGTTTATTCGTTTTTACGTGTCCTTTTTACGAGGCATCCCGATGATTGTCTTGTTGTTTTTATTTTATTTTGGCATGCCCGTTCAGTTGACTGCCATCCAAGCTAGCTGTCTCAGCTTTTCGCTCTCATCAAGTGCCTTTTTGACCGAGATTTACCGCGGAGCACTCGCGGGTGTCGATAGCGGACAACGTGATGCTGGCTATGCGCTAGGCTTTTCTTACTATCAACTGATGCGCCAAGTTATTTTCCCTCAAGCTTTCGTTACTGCTGTACCGGCCCTAGGAAATGTGGCGATGGATGTGTTAAAAGGAACGTCGCTGACTGCGATGATTTCGGTACCTGACATTTTTCAGCTTGCCAAAATTGTCGGTGGGCGCCAATTTGATTTCTTTAGTATGTATATTTTGGTCGGTATTCTTTATTGGCTCTTGTGTTTATTGATTGGTGCGGGACAGAAAAAAGCCGAAACCTATTTACTTAAAAAAGTAGGCATCACCAATTAGGTTGTATCAAAAGCGTTAAGCTCCGAGCGATAAGATCAGAAAGCCCAAAAATTGACCCTCAAATTTTTGGGGATTTTTGACTTATAGCCGAGAGAGCTGCTTTTGTAACACCGTTGATTTAGGTTGTGTCAAAAGCAGGTTGCTACGAGCGAAAAAATCAGGAAAGCCACAAGTTGTGTCATAAACTTGTGGATTTCCTGATTTTTTTATAAAAAAAGCGCGATGGGAAAGGAGCTAGTCCTCTGCCATCACACTTAAATGATTTATTTTTTTTCGTCTGCTTTCTCGTCAGTTAGCATTGCTTTACGAGAAAGGTTCACGCGACCTTGTTTGTCGATTTCTGTGACTTTCACTAGGACTTCATCGCCTAATTTCACGACATCCTCTACATTTGCGACGCGTTCATTCGCAAGTTGAGAGATGTGAACCAAACCATCTTTGCCTTTGATTAAGTTAACAAACGCACCAAATTTTTCAACGCGGACTACTTTACCTAAGTAAACTTCGCCTACTTTGACTTCTTTGGTTAAGTCTTCAATAATCTTAATAGCTTTTTTAATCATTTCCGCATCAGCAGAAGCGATTGATACTTTACCGTCTTGATCGATATCAATTTTGACACCCGTTTCTTCAATGATGCCGTTGATGGTGTCGCCACCTTTTCCGATTACATCTTTGATTTTAGCTGGATCAATTTGAATCATTTCAATCTTCGGTGCGTATTGGCTTAATTCCGCACGTGGTTGGTCAATCGTCGCTGTTAATTCTTCTAAGATTTCCATCCGTGCTTTTTTCGCTTGCGCTAGGGCTTCACGTAAAATTTGTTCGGTAATCCCTTGAATTTTGATATCCATTTGCAAGGCAGTGATACCGTCTTTTGTACCGGCAACTTTAAAGTCCATGTCACCTAAATGATCTTCTAATCCTTGAATATCTGTCAAGATTGTATAGTTTTCGCCATCTGATACAAGTCCCATAGCAATCCCAGCTACAGGCGCTTTAATCGGAACACCTGCATCCATCAATGCCAACGTACCCGCACAAATACTTGCTTGAGAAGAAGAACCATTTGATTCTAATACTTCTGCCACTAAACGGATTGTATAAGGGAAATCTGTTTCATCAGGGATGATTTGCGCCAATGCACGTTCCCCTAAGGCACCATGACCAATTTCACGACGACCCGGTGAGCCGGCGCGCCCTGTCGAACCAACTGAAAATTGTGGGAAGTTATAGTGATGGATGAATCGTTTTGATTCTTCCACACCTAAACCATCGATAATCTGATGCTCTCCTAATGGTGCTAATGTACATGTCGATAAAGCTTGTGTTTGCCCACGAGTAAACAAACCAGAACCATGCACTCGTGGCAATAGGCCTACTTCTGAAGATAAGGCACGAATTTCATCTAATTGGCGACCATCCGGACGAATCTTATCGATTGTAATCAATTCACGAACGACTTCTTTTTCTAAGTCTTCCGCGATTTGTTTTACTTCTTTCGTTAATTTACTTGCTTCATCATCGGCTAAGGCAAGTGCTTTTTCAGCATATGCTTCTTTAACGATTTCTTTCACTTTGGCAATTTCGTCTTCACGTGCCAATTTTTCTTCGGTCATTACGGCCGTTTTCATCGTTGGATAAAATTCATCGTAAATTGCTTTTTTCACTTGTTCGTCGACTTGTAGCAAAGTAATTTCCATTTTTGGTTTACCGACTGCCGCAACGACTTCTTTTTGAAATGCTACTAATTCTTGAATCGCTTCGTGACCAAAAAGCAACGCACCTAGCATATCTGCTTCTGATACTTCTTTGGCTCCTGATTCAACCATGTTAATGGCTTGGGCTGTTCCAGCAACAGTCAAGTGAATGTCTGATGCTTCATTTTGTTCTACGGTTGGGTTTAATACGTATTCACCATTCACGCGACCTACGTCGACACCAGCAATCGGGCCATCAAATGGAATATCAGAAATAGATAGTGCCAATGATGAACCAAGCATCGCTGCCATAGAAGGTGAGCAATCTTGGTCTACACTCATCACAATATTCGTTACTTGGACTTCATTACGGAAGCCTTCTGCAAACATCGGACGGATTGGGCGGTCGATTAGACGGGCAGTCAATGTCGCATCTGTACTTGGGCGACCTTCACGCTTGATAAAGCCACCAGGGATTTTCCCTACTGCGTACATTTTTTCTTCGTAGTTAATTGTTAGTGGGAAGAAGTCTGTGTCTTTGGCTTCTTTTGATGCTACTGCTGCACTTAAAACAACAGTGTCCCCATAACGCACCAATACAGCCCCATTGGCTTGTTTCGCTAATTGGCCAATTTCTACTGATAAGGGACGGCCTCCCCATGTTGTACTAAATACTTGCTTTGTCATAAACTCTCCTTTTCTGCTGCGAGTCTCGGCTGCTACTAAACAAATGAAAAGACAAAAGAAACTTTTATTCTTTCATTTGGTTAGTAGTGAGCCTTGCCGACTGTCACAGTCTTTTTTCATCGTGTAGCTAAGTACCATAGCAAAAAAGTGAGATTCGCTTGAACCTCACTTTCTTCAGTGGTTTGATTAACGACGTAAGCCTAATGATTGGATCAAGTCACGATAACGTGTTACATCGCTGTTACGTAGGTAAGCTAACAAGTTACGACGGTGACCAACTTTTTTCATTAGTCCACGTTGTGAATGATGATCTTTTTTGTGTTCACGAATGTGAGCGTTCAATGTGTTAATTTCTTCAGTTAACACAGCGATTTGTACTTCTGGAGAACCAGTATCTCCTTCGTGACGCGCATAAGCTTTGATGATTTCGTTTTTACGTTCTTTTGAAATTGCCATTTCCATTTCACCTCTTCGATAGATTTCCCTGTGACTGAGTAATGCGTTGGTGATTCGCAAAACCAAGTGACAGGCCTGTGCTTTACACACATTCTTACTTTACTTGATTCATTCGAAAAAAGCAAGTTTCTCTGATTATTTTTTCTGCTCTTCTTCCACTGGTAGTTCGTATAAGCCAGAGACTTGCTTGTACCATTGAAAGACATTTGTAATAATGACTTTGGCTGCTGCATAGACTGGTATTCCTAAAATCACACCGACTAAACCAAATAACTTCCCAGACGTCAAAAGCACGAATAAAATCGTAATCGGATGAATAGATAGCTGACTACCTAGAACCAATGGCGAGACAAAGCGTCCTTCGAGTGTCTGTTCAATTACAAAGACAATAATTACTTTCAATAGTAAAACCGGTCCGCCCACAATCCCTAAAAAGATTGCAGGAATCATCGCCAAAAAAGAGCCCAGATAAGGAATCAAATTCAACACACCCGCAACGATACCGAGCGTAATCGAATACTCCAAGCCAATAATTGAAAACCCAATCATAAACATAACCGCTACTGCAAAGGCCACGGTCAGTTGCCCACGGATATAAGATGATACTTGTTGATTCATTTCAGTCAGGACACGCAAGGTTGGCTTACGCATTTTTGTAGGTAAGAAATCAACCAAATAAGGTGCTAATTTTTTGCCGTCCTTTAATAGATAAAACAAAATAAAAGGCATTGTAATCACCGCGACAAAAATCGTTACGACAGCACCAAAGAAATTCCCAATGTTTTGAAATGTACTTTTCGATACATTTTTGATGATATCCGTCAATGAGTTCATCAGTTTTTCACTGGAGGAAGCGACTTGCGCTTGGAATTGATGGAATACAGGATCTGAAAACAAATCATTCATTACTTTCTCAGCCGTATCCACATAAGACGGAAATTGATTCACAAAACTAATCGTCTGATCCCTAATTTCCGGAATGATAACTACAACACCCCAGACGATTAACCCTATCACTAAGAGAAAGAGTCCAATGATACTATAAATTCGTTTCACGCCTCTTTTTTCAAGAAAATCAACCGTGGGATTCATCAAATAATACAAAATTCCAGCCAATACAACTGGCAAGCCGACAATGGATAAAAATTGCCAAACCGGTGTCAGCAAGTACGAAATTTTGGTAAATAAAAACACAATTAATAGTAACAACAAGACAATTAACAAGGCCGTCACGATTTGATTATTTAAAAACCATTTCCAAAACCATGAAGCAATTCGCTTCACTTGTGGTTGTTTTTTTTCTTCCAAAGAAACTCCCCCCAACTCTCCGCTCTCTCGATTAAGTATACCATAACTTTTTCAGATTGTTTGTCAGCGGTTTATGATACAATAAAAGCAACTTAGTCACTTAGGAGGCGTTTTAATGAAGGAATCATTTCTATTAGGAACTTATACAAAAAGAGCTAGCCAAGGTATTTATACTGTCGAATTAGAAGATGGTGTACTCTCAGATGTACAGCTTGCCACAACTGAAAGTGGACCGACCTATGTTACTCAAAGCAAAAAAGGAGTGACGTATGCTGTGACTGCTAACGATGGCCATGGTGGCGTGGCTGCCTATGCCACTGACTGGTCGCTACTAAATGTCGTAGGCGAAGAAGGTGCTTCTCCTTGTTACGTAGCTGTCGATGAACCCCGCCAACTTGTTTATGGTGCCAATTACCATAAAGGAGCGGTCACTGTCTATCAAATCCAAGCAGATGGTTCATTAGCTCTGACCGATCGTGTGGTCCATGAAGAACCAGTCGGCCCTCATAAAAACCAAGATCACGCCCATGCTCATTATGCCGACTTAACACCAGATCAACGATTGGTTGTTTGCGATTTAGGTACGGATTCTGTCTACACATATGACGTAAGTGACGAAGGTAAATTGACAGTAGTCGCTCGTTACCAGGCAGAACCTGGAACAGGCCCTCGCCACCTTGCCTTTCATCCTAATGGTCAGACAGCTTACCTCTTTGGTGAACTTGATAGTACCGTCACCACCCTGGACTACGATCAAGCGACTGGTACATTTACGAAGCAACAAAAATTATCTACTTTGCCAACAGATTATACTGACTTTAATGGCGGCGCCGCAATACGTGTCACAAAAGATGGTCGCTTTGTCTACGCTTCAAATCGTGGTCACAACTCAATAGCTGTCTATCAAGTTGCAGATGACAATTGCTTATCATTAGTCGAAATCGTTTCATCAAATGGTGACTTCCCTCGCGATTTTAATTTCAATCAAGCGGAAGACTTTTTAATTTGCGCCCACCAAGAATCTGATAATTTAGTCATATTCTCTCGTGATGCCGACACTGGTAAATTAACCGTCGTTCAAGATGATATTGTCGCTCCCGAATGTGTCTGTGTAGCTCAAATAAACGCTTAGTTAAGAGAGGAAGATCCCTATGTTTAGCAAAACACCCAAAATACTGATTTTAAAAGATTTCTCAAATATTTTAAATAAATCACACGCTGTCAGTGAGTTGATTGCTAATCGTCGATACGATAGTGACTTGGCAATCTTAACAACTGCTGAGATTTATGCCCTTGCAGAAAAGTCCTATGTCCGTTGCGATGTGTTTCCCGAGTTACAAACCAAGGAAGTCGAAAACTTTGTAGATGCCTTTGACCAATTTTACTTTGAGCTAAAACAAATCTTATTTCATGATCAAGATGATTTTGACTCATTAAAAAAACGAATTGCAGAAATGCAAGCTGCTTTCGAAGTGCTTTCTGCTTCCTTTGGCATGATGTAGGAGGAGTTTTATGAATTCAGATGAAGTGTTGGATCGTTTAAGAGAAGAACTATCATTGCCTGCTTTCAACGTGAAAGTTGAAGACAAACTATACAGTGAAGCAGACTATCAAGCATTCAAGCAAGATCTTTTACGATATTTTGAAGACTATGTTCAAAATATCGAAAACTAAAAGAACAGTGCCTGAAATATTTTTTAAGCTGTCAAATCGGAATAAAACGGAAAGACGGCATTAGCTACTATGACAAAAGCCCAGAAAATCCAAAAAGTTGTTCCCGAAACTTTTGGATTTTCTGGGTTTTATTATCGCTGAACAATTCGGTTTTAACCTTTTTCAGTCACAAAAAAACCACTAGGTTGGTTAGGCCTAGCGGAAAAAGGAGTAGCAACTCTTGGTTAGGGAGTTACTGAAAAATAAAAAGGTTATTGTTGGTTATGTATCTATACTACCTGTTTTTTAGCTAACTATCTTGAAAATCATCTAATAGTTAGATTAGATTTTTCTTGGTTTCTGCTGATTATTTTACCATCACCTGCGTCATCTTTTGGATAGCTGCAGCGATCTGGTCAGTCGCTTGGTCTTGTTTTTCTTCTGCTGCTCGAAAAGCCGCTTCATCGATACCATCTTGTAAACTAAGCACCATTTCTTCACAGCCAACCACATATGCTTTATACGCTTGCTCGAATTTCTTGTGGTTTCCTAACAAGCGAGCAGGTGCTTTTAAGCGACCAATTTTTTCAAACATCATGCGATATTTATCTGTTCCCTCTTGAAACAACGCAATAATTTCCAAGCGGCGAGCGTCATCAAAATTCGCAGCATCTTTGTTCTCGATTGCTCCTTTGATTTCTTCAAACGCATCATTTAGGTCTGTCCCTATCTGTTCGGTATCAGTTACTACCGTATTAATCGTCGTTAAGTAATATGCTAAGTCTGGTCGTTTCATTCGTATGCTCCTCTACTATTTTCTTTATTTTACCTTCTTTTTCCCCATTCGCCAAGATAATTAGAAATGAAGCTATAAAAAGGGGAGTGCAACAAAAGCTGTCACACTCCCTTACATATGAATCGACGGTGTTCCAAATGCAAATCCTCGGCCATTAGTCAAACCCTCTCAAAGTTTGTCATACAACTTTCTAGAGCGCTGATCTTATTGCTCAGATTGATACACTTTTGTCATGACCTCTTAAGCTGTTTACTCTTTGCCCATCGCTCTTTGGATAGCTTTAATGATTTCAACTATCGGGATAATTGCAAAAGAAGATCCTAACACAATTCCCCATTGATACGTATCTAAGTGAGTCACACGGAAGATATCGTTCAAGCCTGGTACTACGATGATAATCATCATCATTACAAATGAAAGTAAAATCGCATAGTTAAAGGCTTTATTTTTGAAGAAACCAACTTTAAATAGTGATTGATGGACAGATTTGACGTTAAATGCATGGAACAATTGCATCAAACCTAATGTAGCAAATGCCATTGTTAATGCATCGCCATGTTGCAAATCATACAACTGAGCAGCTGTTAAACCAATCATATTTTCTGCTGTATGGGCTGGCCATTGAATCGCTGACCAATATACAAATAAGACTGTCGCTGCTTCCAAGATACCTTGGTAAATAATACTACTCAATACACCACCTGAGAAGAAGTTCGATTGTTTCCCACGAGGTTTGTGCGCCATCAAGTTCTTTTCAGCTGGTTCCATGCCTAAAGCAATTGCTGGGAATGTGTCAGTTACCAAGTTAATCCATAATAAATGAATTGGTAGCAATGTATCCCATGCAAGAATCGTTGCAATAAATAAGGTTAATACTTCCCCTAAGTTAGCAGCCATTAAGTATTGAATCGCTTTTTGAATGTTTGAGAAGACCTTACGTCCTTCTTCGACGGCTACGACAATTGTTGCAAAGTTATCGTCAGCCAATACCATGTCAGAAGCACCTTTTGATACCTCTGTACCAGTGATACCCATACCGACACCGATGTCGGCTTGTTTCAAGGCTGGTGCATCATTCACGCCGTCACCAGTCATCGCAACTACTTTACCAGCATTTTGCCAAGCTTTAACAATTCGTACTTTGTGTTCTGGTGATACACGAGCGTAAACTGAATATTGCGTTACGACTTTAGCAAATTCTTCATCTGATAAATTATTTAACTCCGCACCTGTTAAGACTGCATCGTCATCACCTGGTTTGATGATTCCTAAGCGTCCAGCAATTGCTTCAGCGGTGTCGCGGTGGTCACCAGTAATCATAATCGGACGAATACCTGCATCTTTAGCAACGCGAACGGCTTCTGCTGCTTCGGCCCGTTCTGGGTCAATCATGCCAATCAGACCAGTGAAGACTAGTTGATTTTCGATCACTTCTGATGAACGATCTTCTGGTAAAGAAGGAATAATCTTGTAAGCCACACCTAGTACGCGTAGTGCTTGTTTGGCCATACTTGTATTATTTTCTAGGATTGCTGCTTTTTGGGTTTCATCAAGTGGTACTTCTTTGCCACCTTGATAAATGCTAGTTGAACGGTTAATAAGTACATCTGGTGCACCTTTGACTGCCACTAGGAATGTTCCATCGGCTAATTGGTGGATGGTACTCATTAATTTACGATCAGAGTCAAATGGTAGCTCCGCTACACGAGGCTCTACTTTTCCTTCTTGGCGAATATCAAACCCTTTATCCAAACCAAATTGAACAAGTGCCGTTTCAGTCGGGTCCCCAATTAAGTTCCCTTCTTTACTGAATTTTGTATCATTGGCGTAGTTCATTAATTTGATTGCTAGATTGTCTTTGGCAATCTCATCAGAGGCTGCTAATTGCTTTTGATCAAAATACAATTTTTCAACTGTCATTTGGTTTAAAGTCAATGTACCTGTTTTATCGGAACAAATAATATCTGTTGCCCCTAGTGTTTCAACAGCTGGTAATTTACGAATCATCGCATTCCGTTTTGCCATGACTTGTGTACCTAGTGCTAAAATAATCGTCACGATAGCTGGTAGACCTTCTGGAATAGCGGCTACGGCTAATGAAATCGAGGTCAATAGCATATCTACCCATGATTGATCATTAATCATTGTACCAACAAAGAACATGATGACCGCAATAATGATGATTGCAATAGTCAAGAACTTCCCTAATTGGTTTAAGTTACGCTTCAATGGGGTTTCAGTTTCGTCTGCATTGGCTAACATACCGGCAATTTTACCGACTTCGGTATTCATCCCGGTATTGACCACGACCCCTTTTCCCCGGCCATATGTCACGTTACTATTTGAATAGGCCATATTGACACGGTCACCAATTCCAATATCAGTTCCGTCTAGAACAGTCAGTTCTTTCTCAACCGGCACAGACTCACCTGTTAAGGCAGCCTCTTCGATTTTTAAGGAACTAACTTCTAGCAAACGCATATCTGCCGGCACAACATCGCCAGCTTCTAACAAAACAATATCCCCGGGAACTAATTCATGGCTACTCACACTTTTCGAGTGACCCGAACGAAGAACATTAGCGTTTGGCGTAGACATTTCACGCAAGGCTTCAATGGCTTGCTCTGCTTTAGACTCTTGCACCACACCCATGATGGCATTAATAATAACTACGGCCAAAATAATAAGTGCATCGACTACTTCATGTGAGACGACAGCAGATATCACAGCTGCGACTAACAAAACAATAATCATTAAATCTTTAAATTGTTCCAAAAACTTTTGTAACATAGTGGTCTTTTTGCCAGCTTCCAATTCATTCGAGCCATATTGCTCCAATCGCTTGGCTGCTTCTTGATCAGATAGCCCGTCTGCTTGAGAGTCTAAGGCAGCAAGTACTTCCTCTGCGCTCTTTGCATAAAATGGATCTGTTTGTTGCTGTTTCTTTCCGCTTAATTCTGACATGGTTTTCCCCCTTAGTATCTTTACACAAGCCTATTAAAGTTAAAAAAATAGACCTGTGTATGCGTGTAGTACAACATACATAAGTCTCACCAATTAAGGCAACACCAGAAATTTCTTTCTTGTTGGTGATGTTGCCACAGCCTTTGCTGCCGATTACTCCCCTATGAACAAAACTATTACAAGAAAAGTATACAAGAAAAACAATAAGAAAACAATTCCTTTCTCTTGAAATGACAAAAAGCTGATAGGTATTTGATTAGCCAAACACCTATCAGCTTTTTGAGCGCTACTGTTAATTTTTCATCTTCTTAAAAATTATGCAATGATTGAGCCATTTGGCATGCCTTTTGGTGCTTCTACAACTTGTAGCTTGCCATCTTTATCTTCCGCCGAAAGAATCATTCCTTGGCTAATCAGCCCACGCATTTTACGCGGTTTCAAGTTAGCAACAATCACTACTTTTTTCCCAATCAAGCTACTTGGTGCTGGGTAATAGGCCGCAATCCCTGACAAAATTTGACGGTCACTTGAATCGCCTGCGTCCAAACGGAATTGCAATAGCTTGTCTGCGCCTTCGACTTTTTGGCAGTCAATTACTTCTGCAACTTTTAATTCCACTTTATCGAAATCATCGTACTTGATTTGTTTTTCTTTTGTTGAATGTAAGATTGTTTCTTCTGGTTGCCATTTGATTGTTTCTTCGACTGGTTGCGTGCCTTCTGCCATTTTCATTTGGATGTAAGCTACTTCTTCTTCCATATCTAGACGTGGGAAAATCGGTGTGCCTTTTTCAACGACTTTCGTCTCAGCAGGAAATTCTCCAAAGCGTACATCAGTTAAACTAGTCGCCATTTGTTTTAGACCAAGTTGTTCGAAGATTTTGGCTGGTGTTTCTGTCATCACTGGTTGCAATAGCAAGGCAACAATTCGCAATGACTCTGCCAAGTGAATCATAACACTGTCTAGTTCTGCTTTTTTCTCTTCTTCTTTGGCTAAAATCCATGGTTGTGTTTCATCGATGTATTTATTTGCTCTTGATACAAGCGTCCAAACTTCTGCTAACGCTGTCGAAAATTCCATATTGTCCATCGCTTCTCGGTAACGGCCAATGACATTGGCCGCTGTCGTAGACAACTCACTATCAAATGGTGTGACTTTTGAACGATACGTAGGCACGATGCCATCGCAATATTTGTTAATCATCGCTACAGTCCGGTTAAGTAGGTTACCTAAATCATTGGCTAAGTCGTAATTTACTCTTGCCACAAAGTCTTCCGGTGTAAATACACCGTCACTACCAAATGGTACAGCACGTAATAAATAATAGCGCAATGCATCTAGACCATAGCGCTCTACTAGCATCTCTGGATAGACTACGTTGCCTTTAGACTTAGACATTTTCCCTTCTTTCATCAGTAACCAACCATGGCCATACACTTCTTTTGGCAAAGGCAAGCCTAATGCCATTAACATAATTGGCCAATAAATCGTGTGAAACCGAACGATTTCTTTCCCAACCATATGCACATCTGCTGGCCAATATTTTTGAAAGAGTTGATCATCATCAGAACCATAGCCCAAAGCAGAAATATAGTTAGAAAGTGCATCAATCCATACATAGACTACATGTTTTGGATTCGCATCAACCGGAATCCCCCAAGAATGTGTCGTCCGTGACACAGCTAGATCTTCCAAGCCTGGCTTAATGAAGTTATTGATCATTTCATTTTTGCGCGATTCAGGTTGGATAAATTCTGGATGTTCGTCATAGTAAGCTAAGAGACGATCTGCGTATTTACTCATTCGGAAGAAGTAAGACTCTTCTTTCACTAGTTCCACTTCATGACCACTCGGAGCTTTCCCACCAATGACATTGCCTTCTTCATCTTTATAGACTTCCGCTAATTGTGTTTCGGTAAAATACTCTTCATCAGAGATTGAATACCAGCCTTCGTACTGTCCAAGATAAATATCACCTTGGTCTAGTAATTGTTGGAAAATCTTCTTCACAGCTTTTTGATGGTAGTCATCCGTCGTACGGATAAACTTATCGTAACTAATGTCTAGTGTCTTCCAAAGTTTTTGCACATCTGCTGCCATTTTATCAACATATTCTTGTGGCGTTACACCAAGTTCGTCTGCTTTTTTTTCAATTTTTTGTCCATGTTCATCAACACCAGTTAAATAAAACACATCAAATCCCATCAAGCGTTTATAGCGAGCGACCGCATCGCAGGCAATGGTCGTATACGAATTGCCGATATGTAGTTTTCCGCTTGGGTAGTAGATAGGTGTCGTTATATAGAATGTCTCTTTCTCAGCCATGAGTGAGCTTCCTCCTCTGTCATTTTCAAAATTATTCTCTGATAGTATACCACAATTGTGGCTTTTCATACTTATCATCAAGCAAAAAGGCACCGACAAAAAAGATTTTTTGAGTGTTTTCCTGTTTGTTGCTATAATAGTTACCGTGGAAAGTCGCGTGTGTACGCAAGCGTACCTTCTCATCCTTACCATGCAAGGAGTGTCTTCTATGCAACGCAGACAGAAAATATATATTTGGACATTGATTAGTTTGACCGCCATTCATCTACTCTTTGCCAATTTCTATCAACGCATTTATGCCTACATGAATACCGCCAATCACTTAAATACTTTTTTAGTCTCCTCCATCTTGATTCGAGGACTCTTGCTGATTGCGATTGTACTAGCGGGCTTCACATGCATCCGTTACTTTAAAAACTATCTTCCTATTTACCTAGGATTATTTCTTATTAACTTTTTACTCTTTTTCTTTCTTTAAACAACATACTCATTATGACAAGAAGGTAGGGATCGTTATGGCCACGTTTTCCAATCAAGAAGACGAAAAAGAATATTATGAACACCGAGCCAGTGAAGCAGAATTTCTTGACTGGTATCGTAGACAAGAAAAACCCAACTATGAAAAACCCTCGTTGACCGTCGACATGGTCTTGATGTGCTATAGCAAAGTACAAGACAAGCTGAAAATTCTATTAATCAAACGCAAAGGCCACCCTTTCAAAAATTCATGGGCTCTACCGGGTGGGTTTGTCCAGCCAGATGAGTCGACAGGGGAAAGTGTGCTACGCGAGACCGAAGAAGAAACGGGTGTCAAAATCTCAAAACAAAATATTGAACAACTTCATACATTTAGTACGCCGCATCGCGATCCTCGTGGTTGGGTCGTGACCGTGAGTTACTTGGCCTTTATTGGTGAAGAGCCTCTCATTGCTGGCGATGATGCAGAAGATGTACGCTGGTTTTCTTTGGAGAGAAAGGCCAATCATATTCATTTGGAATGTGATCAGACGGCCATTGTGTTAGACTTATCGACTGGTCAATCATTAGGAAAAGATCAACTGGCATTCGACCATAGTGCCATCATTTTAAAAGCTTTCAATCGTATTGCCAATAAAATGGAACATGAACCGCAAGTTCTACAAGTATTAGGCGATTCGTTTACTATCAAGGAAGCGCGCCAAGTATTCGCCAAATTTTTGGGTATTGATTTTCGCTTAATCGATCATTCCAATTTTAAAAAATCATTGCTCCACTTTTTTGATGAGATTGGCGAACGTCCCACTGGAATCGGACGACCATCCAAAGTCTATCGCCTGAAAGAAGACTTCTTCCATGAATAACAAGCAAAGAGAGAGGACCAAGATCCTCTCTCTTTTTTTGGTTTTTCATAATTAGTGAGCGATTGTTCCTAGAAACAAAAAGTTGCCTTTTTTCTATACCCTAGGCGATCCCTGGAGCCCCTTCCAGTTCTTTGACATTAAAGGCCGAGTCGTTGCTTTCCTAGTTCTTCAATCATCTGTCCCGAATTTTCTGTATTCGCTGGCTTTTCTATCGCCAGATATTTTTTGCCATACCATTGTGTTTTATACGTTAGTTTTTGCATGAACAGATACCAATCACTAGAGGTAAATAGACTCGTCTCCTCACTATCGGCGGTACTTGGTTGCTTTTCGACAAAAATATAATCGAACTCTTTGACTAATGAAAATGTCAGCTGGTCAATAAAGTCCTTTTTTCTACAGGCTTTTTCCTGAATTAACTTGTGCACTTTTTGCTTTTGCTTTTGATAATTTTTGGCGTCTTTTAGCTTCACTTTATGCTTCTTCGCAATTTTAGCGCGTAAAAAGAGTTTTCTTTTTGCTTTTATCAACCTGTCTTCCTGCATTTGTTCTTCGATCGTTTCTAAGTGATCGAGCGGCTTAGATACATGGAGCAAATGTTTCGGACAATAAGAAATACCGATAGCTTTTTTGGTTTTCGGTAAAGAAGTGACTTCTTCTAAACACAGCAAAGACACATAAAATTCTTCATTGTTTTTTGCTGAAATCGTGGCTGAACGAATCAACCCCTTAATCTCACGATGCTGATGCACTTGAATCAAACTTTTCAACTTAGGAAGTTTTAGTTTTTCATCAACAAAATAAATCGTATGTTTTTGATTATTTGTTGTATAGGATTGCCACGTGCTTTTCTTGTTTTTTAATTTAGGATAGCTCGCTCTTCCTTGAAAAAAATTTGCGTACGCTCGCTCTAAGTTGCGCTGTGCATTAGCCAAAGCCAGACTATCTGTCTTCTTTAAAAAAGGATAGTCTTTTTTTAATGCTGCGGGGGTTAATTTCATACTTTCTTCCGAATTCGCTGTGTTTTTTCTCGCCATTAATAGTTGATTATATGTAAATCTAACACAGCCAAAGGTTTGCCTAAAAAATGTCAATTGTTCTTCGTCTGGATAAATCCGAAAACGATAACCTTTTAACACTTTCATGAATCAACCCCCTTACCCTATTGCGATGCTTCTTTCTTCTTTCTTTTTTCTCAATTTTTCTTGATACATTGGCACTTCATCTGGTGTTGCGTAAATAAAGTGTCCCGGTGCGATTTCTTGCATACTTCTCGCCACATCTGTCTGAGCAACTTCCACATACTTAATGCGTTTGCGCGTACGTTCACTCTCCGGATCTGGTAATGGAATAGCCGATAATAAGCTTTCCGTGTAAGGATGCACTCCATAATGATAAATTTCATCACTTGTACCAACTTCAAGCAATTTCCCTAAATGCATCACACCGATACGATCACTAATATGTTTGACCATCGATAAATCATGTGCGATAAAGAAATAGGTCAGATTGTGCTTTTCTTGTAAGTCTTGTAAAAGATTGACCACTTGCGCTTGAATGGACACATCCAAGGCAGAAATCGGTTCATCACAAATAATAAACTTAGGATCCACAGCTAACGCTCGTGCAATGCCGATCCGTTGACGCTGTCCACCGGAAAACTCATGAGGATAACGCGTCCCATGCGACGGATTCAAGCCAACTGTCTTTAACAGCTCATCGACACGTGCATTGCGCTCTTTGTCATTTTTTGCTAAATGATTAATATCAATTCCTTCAGCGATGATGTCGCGGACCTTCATGCGTGGGTTTAAAGAAGCGTATGGATCTTGGAAGATCATTTGAACTTCTCTACGAAAATCTTTTAATTCTTTTTTACCTTTTAATTTCATGACATCTTTGCCATCAAAGGTGATTGTGCCATCAGTCGGTGTATTCAGACGAATAATCGAGCGACCTGTCGTGGATTTTCCACTTCCTGATTCGCCAACCAATCCAAATGTTTCCCCTTCATATATATGAAACGTCATATCATCGACAGCTTTCACTTCATCTTTACGCCCAACGTTAAAATATTGCTTTAAGTTCTTCACATCTAATAAGACTTTGCTCACGATATCCCCTCCTTACTCGCCAAAAGCATTTTCTTTAAATTTTTTCCAGCGAATTTGAATTTCTTCTGGTGGTATCACTTCTGGTGCTTGAGGTGCCAGCAGCCACGTAGCTGCCTTGTGCGTAGGAGACACATTGAAATATGGTGGTTCCTTTTCCGTATCGATTTTCATCGCGTATTCATTACGTGGATAAAACGCATCGCCAGTTGGTGGTTTTAATAAATCTGGCGGAGAACCTGGAATCGCATATAATCGTTTGCCAGTACTTTCTAATGTCGGCATTGATCCGAGTAAGCCCCATGTATACGGATGTTGCGGATTATAAAAAATTTCTCTAGCCGTACCAATTTCAACGATTTTCCCACCGTACATGACAGCGACACGGTCTGCCACATTAGCTACCACGCCTAAGTCATGAGTGATGAAAATAATCGATGAGTTCATTTTTTGTTGGATATCTTTTAACAATTCAATAATTTGCGCTTGGATGGTTACATCGAGTGCTGTGGTCGGCTCATCAGCGATTAATACTTGTGGGTAACAAATCAATGCAATCGCAATAACAATCCGCTGTCTTTGCCCACCTGAAAATTGGTGAGGATAATTTTTCAAACGTTTTTCAGCATTGGGAATCCCTACTAAATTCAGTAATTCTAACGCTTGCTTTAAGGCTTCTTTTTTGGAAATTTTCGTATGTTTCACTAACGACTCAGCCACTTGTCTACCGATAGGCATCGTTGGATCCAACGATGTCATTGGATCTTGGAAAATCATCGAGATATCTTTGCCTCGAATTTTTTGCATTTCTTTTTCACTTTTCTTTACGATATCCGAACCGTTAAAAAGAATTTCGCCATTTTCGATATTCGCATTACTCGCTAACAAACCCATAATACTTCTCGTCGTTACCGATTTGCCACTTCCAGATTCACCCACAATTGCTAATGTTTCACCTTGATACAAATCAAAACTCACATTTCGAATAGCTTGAACTTTTCCGGCGAAAGTATCGAAAGAAATTTCTAAATTTTTCACTTCAATTATCTTATTCATTCAATCACTCTTTCATCTTCGGATCAAACGCATCGCGTAATCCATCTGCTAGTAAGTTAAATCCAATCATTATGACTGATAGCGTCACTGCTGGTACCCATAGTTGGTAAGGTAAAAATAGGAATGTCTTGTATCCATCACTTAATAATGTCCCTAACGAAGCAACTGGCGGACGAAGACCTAGCCCGATAAAACTTAGGAAAGCTTCGAAGAAAATAGCAGACGGAATACTAAACATCATTTGAATAATAATGACACTCGAAATATTTGGCAAAATGTGCTTGAATGCAATTTTTGATCTCGTTTCACCTAATGTTGTCGCAGCCAACACAAACTCTTGATCTTTGAGCTTCATCGTCTGCGCCCTGACAATTCTGGCCATTGGTATCCAGTTTGTAATCGCCATAGCGGCCACGATTGACGGAATACCTGGTTCGAATACCACTAACATCAAAATCATCACGACCAAATTGGGAATCCCAGAGATGATTTCTAAGAAACGTTGCATAATATTATCGACACGGCCACCTAAAAGACCTGAAATCAAGCCATAAGTCACCCCGAAAATAATATCTAATAATGCAGCTATAAAGGCAATTAATAATGATACTCGCGTACCCATAAATAAACGACTTAATAAGTCACGGCCTAAACTATCTGTTCCTAAAAAGAAATATGTTCCATCAGGTACTTTGGCTTGCGCATACTTATCAACTAAATTCCCACCAACTTCAGCGTAACCATTTAAGCCAGCAATATTGATCCCTGGAATTTTAGGTGGTAAGTTGGTGTATTTCACATTTTGTGCAGTCGGATTATGCGGCGAAACAAAAATCGTCACGATTGAAATCGCAATAATAATTGCCAACAATATAATCGAAAGTACAGCAGCTTTATTTTTCTTTAGACGTCGCCATGAATCCTGCATAAACGTCAATGACGGCATAGCGATTTCTTCACGTTTTTCCGTCGTACTTTTTTCTAATGGTTCAAAAGAAGAGATTGGAATCGCTGCTACTTCTTTTTCATTCGATTGTGCTGAATTAGTCATTAACCACGACTCCCTTCTGATACACGAATTCTAGGATCGACAATCCCATATAAAATATCGACAATTAAAATAACGACAACCAACATAGCCGAATACAACATCGTTACTGCCATAATTGTTGGGTAGTCATTGGTCATAATTGATTTTACAAATTGTTCCCCAATCCCAGGAATAGCGAAAATATTTTCAACAACCAATGAACCTGTCATCAGACCAACAGCAAGAGGTCCTAATAATGTTAATAATGGAATAAGACTATTGCGAAGACCATGATGGAAGACAATCCCCCATCGGCTTAAGCCCTTCGCACGAGCAAGCTCTACATAATCACTATGCAGCACTTCGACCATTTCCGTCCGAATAAAGCGGGCAGCATCAGCTAATGGCGACATAGCTAGGGCAATTGTAGGTAAAATCGTATAAGCGAATGTTTCCCATTTAGCGATTGGTAAAATGTGTAGCTTCATGGCAAAGACATATTGAAGCAATACGGCGAAGACGAAGTTCGGGATTGAGCGGCCAAGAATGGCTACTAATGTCGCAGTGGTATCAATCCACGTATTTTGCTTCATCGCTGAAATTGCACCTAAAATAATTCCGCCTAAAGTACCGACAATAATCGCTTGAATCCCTAACTGTAAGGATGGTCCAATCCGAGCACTAAGTAAGTTCGCTACAGGTTGATTTTTAAACTGGAATGAAATACCTAAATCAAAATGCAGCAAGTTGTTTAGATACAAACCATATTGCACCAGCATCGGCTTATCTAAGCCCATTTGTTTGTTTAATAAAGCAATTTGTTCTGCACTTAATTTTTCAGCATTAGTATAAGGTGTTCCTGGTAATAATTTCATTAAGAAAAAAGTAATGGTCGCAATGATCCACAAGGTCACCAGCATAAAAAAGATTCTTTTTAAGATATATTTAACAAAACTATTCACTTAATTTCCTCCTAAGTGTTTTGACTTATAAACAATAATTTTGTAAAGTTATTTTATTATTTATGTATGATTGAAAGGAGTTCCGTATGCACCTTCGTAAAAGTACACTCTTCATTAGTATTGGCAGTTTGGTAATTAGTTTTTTGTGGTCTATTTTCTTTTCCACGTTAACTTTGGTTCGCGTGTCCGATATACTATTTCTCTTTACTCTCTTCTTTTTGGTAATTGGTTGTTTTTTATGGGTTTGTTCTTCTGGATTATTTGATTTCTTTCAGTACTCATGGAAAAAGACCTTTCGTAAAACAAAAGAAGATTATCCTATCCTATCAGATATTGGCCGTACAAGCTATCGTTTTTGGCTAGAGCCGGCATTCATTCTTTTCTGCTTAAGCCTCATCTTTTTGGGATTGTCTTACTTATAAAAAACTGCGGTACGCCCAATTGGCATGCGACACGAAACGCCAATTGGACGTCCGCATTTTTTACTTATTCTTCAATATAAGCCCATTTGTAATCGTATTGAGCTCCTGCACTGTGTACAACAACATCTTTTACTTTGGTTGCTCGTAAATGTGCTTCAGCTTTTTGGAAGACCGGCGTTACACCTTGATCCGCCATAATTATTTTTTCTGCATCAAGTAAGTCAGCCCAACGTTTTTCAGGATTTGCTACATTGGTTGTTCCTGCCGCTTTATTTACCTTATCATATTCGGCATTGCTCCATTGTCCGCGGTTGTAAGAATTGCCAGTGACAAAGAGATCTGTAAAACTACTTGCATCAGCATAGTCAGCTCCCCAACCACCCATGACAACTTCAAAATCACCTGATGTTGAACGATCTAGACGAACTGAGAATGGTACAGGCGTCACGGTTACCTTAGTCCCCTCTAAGTTTTCTTGAATGGCATTTTGAATGTACTCAACTACTTTTTTCGTTGAATCATCATCTGAAGCGATGATATCAAATGTCAATGAGCTGATTCCTAGTTCACTTTTAGCCTCTGCCCAAAGTTTTTTCGCCTTGTCAGCATCATAACTTACCTGTTTTCCAGATGCTTTGGTAAATTCAGTGCCATCAGGTCCAAATGTCAAGTTCTTTGGAATCAAACCTGTTGAAGCAATTGAACCATCACCTAAGACATTTTTCACTAGTGCATCTCGGTCAATTGAGTAGGAAATAGCTTGACGTAATTTGGTATTTCTAAATGGAGAATCTGCTTTTCGTTGGTTGTATTCTAAATAAGAAGTACGACCATCTTCTTGTGAGACAAAAGCCTTATCATTAGCCATTTGTTGTGCTAGTTCACCTGAAAGAATCACATCATCCGCTTGACCATCTTTGAATAGATTGAGAGAAGTTGATGATTCCTTTACAACACTGACATTGATTGTTTCCAGTTTTACATTCTTTTTATCCCAATATTCTTTGTTTTTCTTATAACTCCATTCAGTATCCGTACCTGGTCCATCAAACCCTTCAAGTGTAAATGGCCCATTGTAGATAGCATTCGCACTTGTCTTGGCATAATTATCGCCCTCTTTTTCCACTTCTTTTTGATTTTGTGGGAAGAATGAAGGGAAAGCCAATAGGTATTGGAAATACGGTGTTGGTTTTGTTAATTTAATTTCTAACTCATAGTCACCTTTTGCTTTGATTCCCAATTGATCAACTGGTTTTTCTCCGTTAGTGATTTCCGTTGCATTTTCAACAGATTCATATAAATAAGCGTATTCTGAAGCTGTTTTTGGATTGACTGTGCGTTGCCAACCATAAACATAATCTGCCGCCGTTACAGGATCGCCATTTGACCATTTGGCGTCTTCTCTTAGTTTTAGTGTGTAGGTTAGTCCATCGTCACTAACAGTAGCCAATTCTGCAGCACCGGCTGCCTGCGGTTTATTTTCACTGTCTAAACGATACAAGCCTTCGTACACATTGTTTAATGCACTGAAACTAATCGTATCTGTCGCCACTGATAAATCTGCTGTTGGCATTTCTTGTTGCACAACAACATTAAATTCTTGTTTTGTGGTTGAACTTGAAGATCCACTTTCTTTGGTAGACCCTCCCGTTGTACAACCCGCTAAAACAATTCCACATAAAGCCAACCAACCAATAATCTGTTTCTTTTTCATACTGTTCCTCCTTATTTTTGGCATAATATCATAATCAGATTCAACCTCATTCAGTAACCAACTGAATGAGATTGGTGTCAAACTACCTTAATTATTTAGCGATGTACGTCCATTTATAGTCGTATTGTGCACCCGCACCATGGGCAACCACGCCCTTCACTTTCGTATTACGTAAGTGTGCTTCGGCTTTTTGATACAATGGAACAATGCCTTGTGTCTCCATTAAAACTTTTTCAGCTTTAACCAAATCATCCCAACGTTTTTCTGGGTCATTAACATCGGTTGTACTAGCTGCTTTGATTGTTGTATCATACTCTGAGTTGCTCCATTGCCCACGGTTATAAGAATTGCCTGTCACAAATAAATCTAAGAAGCTACTTGCATCGGCATAGTCGGCACCCCAACCACCCATTACAACATCAAAGTCACCAGAGTTTGAACGATCCAAGCGGACAGAAAACGGTACGGGACTCAATGTTACTGTCACGCCATCTAAGGCTTCTTGAATAGCACTTTGTAAGTACTCAGTAATTTTTTTCGATGAATCAGTATCTGAAGACAATATGTCAAAGCTTAAAGAAGTAATTTCCAATTCTTTCTTCGCTTTTTCCCAATATTCTTTTGCTTGTTTTTTACTGTATGAAAGTTCTGTTCCGGCTGCTTTTGTAAAGTCTTCCTTATCAGAAGGACTAAATGTCAAGTTAGAAGGTACTAGACCAGTCGAAGCAATTGAACCATCACCTAGAATTGAATTTACTAATGCGTCACGATCAATTGCATAAGAGATTGCTTTTCTTAAGTTCTCATTCTTGAATGGTGAGTCCGCATCTCGTTGGTTCATTTCTAGGTAAGAAGTAGTCGCTTCTGGTTGTGACACAAATGATTTGTCATTAGCCATTTGTTGTGCTAATTCTCCTGAAAGAATGACATCATCTGCTTCGCCATCTTGGAATAGATTCAATGAAGTAGAAGATTCTTTCACGACACTAACATCGATTTTAGACAATTTCACATTGTCTTTATCCCAATACGTATCGTTCTTAGTGTAGCTCCATTCAGTATCTGTACCTGGTCCGTCAAAATCAGTCAATGTAAATGGACCATTGTAGACAGCATTGTCACTTGTTTGTGCATAATTTGAACCATTTTCTTCTATCACTTTTTGATTTTGTGGGAAGAATGAAGGGAATGCTAATAAGTAGTCAAAATATGGTGTTGCTTTTGTTAATGTGATTTCTAATTCATAATCACTAACTGCTTTAATCCCTAATTGATCTACTGCTGTTTTTCCAGCTGTAATGTCATCTGCATTTTTCACTGTTGAAAATAGATAGGCATACTCTGAAGCTGTCTTAGGATCCACTGTACGTTGCCAACCATAAACATAATTAGCCGCCGTTACTGCATCTCCATTAGACCATTTTGCGTCTTCTCTTAATTTAATAGTATACGTTAAGCCATCATCGCTAACCGTAGCCTTCTCAGCAGCTCCTGCTGGCTCAGGGTTGTTGTCTTTATCTAAACGATAGAGTCCTTCATACACATTATTTAAGGCACTAAAACTAATCGTATCTGTCGCCAAAGATAAATCGGCACTTGGCATTTCTTGTTGCACAACGACTTTAAATGTCTGATCTTTTGCTTCTCCTCCTGAACTACTTGATGTTGCTGTTGATGAAGAACCACCTGTTGTAGAACAACCTGCTAGAGCAAGCCCAAAAGATTGTTACCAAACCATATGCCCATTTCATTTTCATGCACAAATCTCTCCCTTATTCATTTTTCAGAAATTGAGTATTGTCTGAATTAAATTAAATTTTAATTAGTAATTATTAAAAAAGCAAGAAAAATTTAATAATTTCTTCATTTTTTCTTCATATACTTAAAAAATGTGCAAAAATGCCGTAATTTTTTTATTTTTTTTGTATTCACGGTTAAAAAACTCTGATTATTTGTTTTGTATATTATTCAACAATCTGTATGTATGCTATAGATACACAAAAAGAGCAAAAATCCAGAAGTTGCTTCTCAAACTCTTGGATTTTTTGCTCTTTTTGCTCGGATCTGAACGCTTTTGTTCTAACCTCTATCAACGGTATACCAAATGCAGATCCTCGGCATTGCAACATAAATTCTCAAAAATTTGTGGTACAATTTTTGGAATTTCAGATCTCATTGCTCGGGTCTGAACGCTTTTGTTCTAACCTCTTATTTTGCTACTTGTTTCATTTGCTTGCTTCGTAATTGACCACATGCTGCATCGATATCGGTTCCATACTCTTTCCGAATGACACAATTGATACCATTTTTCTTTAAGACATCATAAAATTTCATGACATCATTTCTTGAGCTACGTGCGTATTGATCATGTTCACTTACTGGGTTATAAGGAATTAGATTAACGTAAGTGAGCTTTTTCTTATCTTTTAACAAGTCAGCCAGTTGCTGAGCGTGCTCCACTCGGTCATTTACATGACTTAACATAATGTACTCGAAAGTAATTCGTCGATTGGTCTTCTCTAAGTAATAATCGACCGCATCCATCAGCTTTTCGATTGGGAATGTCCGATTGATCCGCATAATGGACGTACGTACATCATTATTTGGTGCGTGCAACGAAATAGCTAGATTGACCTGTAAGCCATTTTCAGCGAACTCTCTGATTTTAGGAACGAGGCCACTGGTCGATACCGTGATATGGCGTGCACCAATCGCAAGACCTTTCGCATCATTCACGATTGTTAAAAAGTTCATGACATTTTGATAATTGTCAAATGGTTCACCAATGCCCATCACGACAATGTGGGACACCCGATTTCCTTCATTCTTATCATCTAAATAATGTTGGACTAACATTATTTGCGCCACGATTTCTCCTGCTGTTAAATCACGTTGCTTTTTCAAAATACCACTGGCACAAAATGTGCAGCCAATGTTACAGCCTACTTGAGTTGTCACGCAGACGGATAGACCATATTCTTGGGTCATCATCACCGTTTCAATCATATGATTATCTGGCAACTGAAATAAATACTTCACAGTCCCATCTTGTGCTTCTTGTACAACGACTTGATGCAAAGGATTAATAATAAAAGTTTCGTCTAGCTTTTCAATAAACCCTTTTGACAAGTTGGTCATCTGTGTAAAGGACTGCACACGTTTTTGATAGAGCCATTCCCATAGTTGCGTCGCCCGAAACTTTTTTTCTCCTTGTTCTAAGACCCAGTCAGTCAATTCATTCAATGGTAATTCATAAATAGAAGCTTTCACTTTTTTTCCTCTTTTCACTTTTGTCGTTGCTTACTATACGTGAAAAGTTTTTTAAGTGCAAGTTTTCACGAGAATTTTTTCTCTTATTTATCCGCCATGCCAATCGCGTTTGCAATCGAACGGAAATACAATCGACTAGCGAGTATATAGTAAAAGACATGTACGCAGACAAAAACAGCTAGAACCTCAATGGCCGCTGCTTGCATCGTCAATGAGAACAAATGATACATTGCAAGTAAGGCCACAATACTATGTGCAAGTGCCACGACTAATGGAATAAAGAACAAAATTCCTACTTGTCGATACACCATTTTCTTTAATTCTTTGCGTGAAAGACCTAAGCGATAGATCATGCGGTATTTTTGTGTATCATTGGCTAGATCACTATACAGGCGGAAATATAAAAAGCTTCCCGTTGAAACAATGAATACTAGACTAACAAAAATTCCTACGAACAAAGTAGGGGCATAGCCTTTGAGAGTTGCATCTTTATTGTATGCAATAGCAGAAATAATCGGTGTGTCCGCTAGCTGTTTTCCGGCAGCTATTTTTTGACTTTCCGTGGCATCTTTGGTCAGCCAAATTGTCGAGCTATTTGCCGTACCAGTCAACTGAACCTCATCGCTTACGACAAACGTCCCTTGATATACAGGAACAATCGCAGTACTTTTTTCCGATGTGACGCTCAGCGTTTGCTGTCCTATAGTCACTTGTTTCACAGAAGCCACAGTCGATTTTGAGCCAGCTGCTTGTAATTGAATTGCCTCATTGGTTTTAGGTGAAAGGGTCTCTTTCCCTAATAATTTCGCCACTTTGTTGTAATCAGAAGCGTGGATGGTCGTTTGTTGTTCATCAGCATAATCCGTATAGGAAATCTTCTCAGCCGTGATGTGTAGGCTAGACAATGTTTGATCGACCTTTTGAATATAGGGCTGCTCAGTAGGCGCTTGAAAGTCATATGGAATATAATTCATGACCCCCAAGAATATCGCTTGCACGCCATACAATGTCCCTACTGCGACAAATGCTACAGTCGATACAATCGTGATTAAGAAAAACGAACGTGCATTGTCCTTCATGCGAAAAGCTAAGTCAGAGAAAACAACCAAATTGCGTTTTTTCCAAAAGAACGATAAATGTTTTTTCAATCCTTCGATAATTTGGACACTTAATTGTGAAAATAGCATAAACGTGCCAATAACTACCACAACTAAGACTGGTAGAAAGGCCATAATGACGGTCATTCCTTGAGACAGTAACGCAATCGTATAGCCGATTGCAAGTAAGAGAAAGGCGATGACACTTTTGACTTTAGAAAAAGTAATGGTTCCTTTGCCTTGTTCATCGGCCTTTAATAATTGTTGAATCGTTTGTTTTGGTAATTGAAATTGAGCCACACCTGAACTTACTAAAAACAGTAGGCTAAACGAAACAATTGTAAGAACAATCGCTTCTACAGGAAAATACGCGGCAAAATTCACACCAATTAGTTGTTTGGCTGCGAACAATATTAGCTGCGAAAAGCCCACACCTAATAAACTACCAAAAATAATTGACCAAAAGCCAATGACCAATGTCTCTAGACTAATCATCCGGCGCAACTGCTTCATACTCATTCCTTGAATCAACAACAGTCCAAATTCTTTTTTACGAGATTGTAAAAAGATACTTAGCGAATAAATGACAAAGAAAAATGAAAAACCAAAGATTAAAACAGCTGAACCGAGCATGCCTACTTTCAGATTTTGGCTCACACCCGATTGCAAAATTGGATGGAAGGCCATCGTACTGAATGTAAAGAAGACCATCACACTGACCAATGTACTTAGAAAATAAGCCAAGTATAGCGGCTTATTACGCATCGTATTGCGATAAACAAATTGTCTAAAATTCATTGTTTACGCCCTCCAATTTGGCAAGTTGCTGCATGATTTCTTGATAAAATGCTTCTTGTGTCGAAGTTTGATGAATATCATTAATTAACTTGCCATCTTTGATGAAAAGAATACGGCGACAATAGCTAGCCGAAAGCGGATCATGGGTTACCATTAGTAACGTCGCTTTTTCTTCTTGGTTTAATTGATGAAACAGACGCATCACATCTTTTGATGCTTTGGTATCCAGATTCCCTGTCGGCTCGTCTGCCAAAATCAATTGTGGATGATGAATCATCGCACGTGCTACCGCTACCCGCTGTGCTTGCCCACCTGAAATTTCAGATGTCCGTTTTTTTAAGAGTTGTTCTATGCCTAACTTCGGTGCGATTTCACGGACTTTTTGTTTCATGACACGGACGGATTCGCCCGACAATGTCAACGGTAGGACCATATTTTCTTCAACGGTCAAAGTCGGTAACAGATTAAATGCTTGAAACACAAAGCCTAGTTTTTCCCTTCGGAACTGAGCCACTTGTTCTGAATTTAGAGCATGGGGGTCTTCATCATTCAACAATACCTTTCCGGTCGTTGGATTGTCGATTGTTGCCAAAATATTTAATAACGTAGATTTTCCGCTACCAGAAGGGCCCATGATACCTACGAATTCACCGTCTTCAATCGTAAAATTAATCTCTTTTAATGCTTCATATTTCATTGCTTCGCCATACGTTTTACTGATATTTTTGACTGTTAACATAATAGACTCCTTTGTTTTTTCTTGTCCTCAGTATATAAAAAAGTTGGCTTACACCCCATTGAATAAGGTGAAAGCCAACGAACAAATTTGTCATTTCTTAGTAAAGTTATTCATCGTTCTCTTGAGGTGAGTAGCAATCGCCGTCTTGTTCCGTCTGCTCTAGTGATTCTAGATAGACTTTACGCGGTTTGCTTCCCTCTGATGGGCCAATGATACCATTGGCTTCTAATTCATCAATTAAGCGCGCAGCCCGGTTATATCCTATGCGAAATCTTCTTTGCAACAGTGAGACACTGGCTGTCTGCATCTCAACAACCAATTCCTTGGCCTGATCATACAGCTCATCTTGGGACTCTTCTGCTTGAGTCGTGGTGGCTTCCTCATCAGAAACCATCATTTTCTCTTCGTAGTTCGCGCCTTGCTGATTTGTGACAAAGGTGACGACTGCCTCTACATCATGGTCTGAAATAAATGCCCCTTGCACACGAATTGGCTTATTCTCTCCCATTGGTAAAAAGAGCATGTCTCCTCGACCCAATAATTTTTCCGCTCCGTTCGTATCAATAATTGTCCGTGAGTCGGTCCCACTAGAGACGGCAAAGGCCATCCGTGAAGGTACGTTTGCTTTGATAATCCCTGTGATAACATCCACACTTGGTCGTTGTGTCGCTAAAATCATGTGAATTCCCGCCGCACGAGCCATTTGCGCTAAACGAATGATGGCATCTTCTACTTCATTACTGGCCACCATCATCAAGTCAGCTAACTCATCGACAATGACAACAATAAATGGCAAAATTGGATGCTTCTCACCAGTTTGTTGATTGCGTTCTTCAATCATTTCATTGTAGCCAGTAATATTTCGGACACCTGTCGCTGCAAACTTCTCATACCGCTCTTCCATCTCTTTGACCACTTTTTGTAATGCTTGAGCTGCTTTTCGTGGATTGGTCACAACTGGCGTTAACAGATGGGGAATGCCATTATAGACATTTAATTCTACCATCTTAGGATCGACCATCATTAATTTTACTTGATGGGGCTTGGCTTGCATCAAAATACTGGTAATCATGCCGTTAATTGCGACTGATTTCCCACTCCCTGTCGAACCCGCGACCAATAAATGAGGCATCTTACTCAAGTCGGCCGTTTGGACTCTACCTGAAATATCGCGTCCTAAAGGAACTTCTAATAGATGATCCGGATGTGGCGTCTGAGCCTCGACGACTTCTCTAAATGACACAGTGCTAATTGCATCGTTTGGTACTTCAATCCCAATTAACGACTTACCTGGGATAGGGGCTTCCATCCGTACGTCTTTGGCTGCTAGTGCAAGTGCAATATCATCGGTTAAGCCGACAATTTTGCTCACTTTCACCCCAATGGCTGGCTGAATTTCAAATTTAGTGACAGAGGGACCTAAGCTGGCTTTGACCACTTTGGCATCGACACCAAAGCTTTCAAATGTTTTCTCTAGCACAGCAATATTTTTTTCGATTTTTTTGTACTCGCCACTTTGATCAGTCGGCTTACCTGGATCTAACAATGTGGATGGTGGCAACTCATAAGCTTCGTCTTCCAGATCTTGCGGGATATCAAATTCCAGTAGTTCTCCTTCATTTTCGTCTGTTTCAATTGTTTTTTTCTTCGGAGGCTGTGCATCTGCGACCCTTGGCTGCTCAAAATCGCGATCTTTGCTCTCTTGAAAACTATTTATCGGTACAAAGCTGAGTTGTTCAGTCTCCATAGGTACTTCGACTTTGGTTTGTTCTGCTAATTTTTCGCCTGGCGTTTTTGGACGTACGGCATTCTTTTGGCTTTCCTCTGCCTGAATTTCAGCTAAAATCGCCGCTTTCTTCATTGCTTGGTTTTCTTCTTTTTGGCGTTTTTTTGCTTGACGTTGCTCTTCCCTTGCCGTGCGTTTATCTGCATTCGCATCATAGCGTTGTTGCGCCAACTCTTTGATACGGCCAAAACGGTCCAGAAGATCTTGCAACGTATACGGACTAATGATTAATGCGCCGCCAATCATTAGCAATACACTAACAAAGTAACTGCCCGCCTGTGCTAGTAAAAAATACGTTCCAGCATACAAAACGGCACCAATCATTCCACCACCGACATTTTGTGCGACCCGCCCCGCCTTTAGATCGATCAACAAACTACTCCAAGTATTCGCGATAATCGCTGGATCATTTGACTCAAGGCGACCAAACAATAGCGCATGAAGGAAAATCAATACTCCTAAATAAAGCAATAAGCCCCCATAAAAGAAATGATTTGGGCGCCACTTCGCTGCTTGATTTTTAATCATCAACCACAAACCGACACCAATCATCCCCACACAAAGAAATAAATAGGTATTTCCCCCGACTAGGCGAAAGATATTTGCGACCAGTGTTCCTAAAAATCCTAATTTAAGAATGCCAAATAGACCAAATAAGCTCAAAAAGGCGCCTATTCCAATCCAAATCATTTTTTCTTGTTGTTGCTGTTGCTTTTTTGTCTTACGTTTTTTTGTTGCCCTCTTGTTTGCTGCCATGCTTCATTCTCCCTCATTTCATTCCTTTCTATTATACATAAAAAATAGCTGCAAAAAAAGTTCAGCCCCCGACAACATTTTTCCATCCATGATTGAAAAATGAAGAGGAGAGGTCTAGAATAAATGAAACAAACCAATAAAAAGGAGTGCTTTAGGTTATGACGAGAAAAATTGGGATTATCGGTATGGGCAACGTGGGCGCAGCTGCTGCACATTACATTGTTGCCGCTGGATTGACAGATGATTTGGTATTAATTGATTCAAATGAAAAGAAAGTTGCTGCAGATGCATTAGACTTTCAAGATGCGATGGCGAATTTACCGGTCCATACAACTATCGTCTTCAATGATTATGACGCATTAGCAGATGCCGATGTCATCATCTCTGCAATTGGCAACATCAAATTACAAGATAATCCAAACAACGATCGCTTTGCTGAATTGCCATTTACGAGTGTCGAAGCGACCAAAGTAGCGCAAAAATTAAAAGAAGTCGGCTTTGATGGCGTCTTGGTTGTCATTACCAATCCAGTAGACGTTATTACATCCATCTATCAGTCCGTGACCGGCTTACCAAAAGAACGCGTCATCGGCACGGGTACGTTGTTGGATTCCGCTCGCATGAAGCGTGCAGTCGGCAGACAACTAGCATTAGATCCACGCTCAGTCCAAGGGTACAACTTAGGTGAACACGGCAACTCTCAATTCACGGCTTGGTCTACTGTACGCGTGCTAGGTACTTCATTAACAAACTACTTAAAAGAAAATCAATTGACCTTAGACTTAGAGGAATTGGACCACGAGGCCAAGGTGGGCGGCCATACCGTTTTTGCAGGCAAAAAATACACGAACTATGGTGTAGCGACTGCCGGCGTGTCATTAGCTGTCGCTATCTTGAGTGACTCTCATGCCGAGCTGCCTGTCTCTAATTACAGAAAAGAGTATGGAACCTATCTCTCTTATCCTGCAGTGGTCGGACGTCAAGGCATTATCCAACAAGTCCAATTGGATTTAACAGAAGAAGAATTAACTAAACTTCAAACTTCTGCAACTTATATTAAAGAGAAATACCAAGAAGCATTGGATGCTCATTCTGCAAACTAATCTATTGTGAAAAGAGGGTGCACGTGAAATTCAAAAAGCACTTTGGTGTCTATGGTACTTGTATCAAAGATCGTAAGTTATTATGTATTCAAAAAAATGCCGGTCCTTATCGCGGACGATACAATCTTCCGGGAGGTAGCCAAGAAATTGGTGAAGGCTTGACTGAAACGCTCGTACGGGAAGTACTTGAGGAAACTGGCTACCGTGTCATATCTTATGCTAATCCACGTGTGTATGATGTCTTTGTAAAAGAAGAGACGGAGTTATTTACCGTTCATCACCTCATGGCCCTCTATACGATTGAACTTGATAGTAACCAAAAACAGCTACCAACTGTCGTAAGTGATGGCCTCAATGACTCTGATGCAGCCGTCTGGGTCGATTTTTCACGACTCACTTTAAAAAACGCATCGCCTCTTGTTTTGAAAGTCAAAGAAGAGTTTCTAGGCCAGGCGACGATGGATAAAACAACGTATCCGAACTGGCACGTCATTCATTAGCTGAACTATAAGATTATGGGCTGCCATTTTCCAAATGACGAGACAAAAGTACCTACACGTAAAAAGACCAAGAAATCCATTTGAGAAACAACTTCTGGATTTCCTGGTCTTTTGTGGATCTATTCGCTTTTTTCTCAGCCTCTTTAAACGGTGGTCAAAAAGCAGATCTCTCGACAATAACTCGTAAATTTCTAAAAATTTAAAAGCATTTTTTAAATTCCCGAATTATTGCTCGGATCTATTCGCTTTTTTCTCAGCCTCTTTATTTTGAGGTAGCCTCATCGCCAAACCATTTTTCGACGATTTCATCATACTTACCATTTTCTTTTAATGTTTTTAAACCTTCGTTAATTTTTTCAGCTAATTTGTCGTCCCCTTTTCGGACACCAACTGCAAAGCTTTCTTGTGTGTATGGTGTTTCAATAATATTGTAATCAGACAATGTCCCTGCTTGCTTCAAGTAATAGCCCGCATATACATTATCCACTAACAAGCCATCAATCCGTCCGTGCTCTAAATCAATAAACGCTTCATTAAAACTAGCATATAGTGTTGCATCTTCATCTTGAACAATATCTTTTAAGACATCAGCTTGCTTTGTAAAGACATTGTAGCCTGAAGACCCTTCTTGTGCCCCTAGAATTTTCCCTTTCATACCGTCAACAGTAGTGATTCCACTTGATTTTTTCGTTACTAGTACTTGGGTATTTTTCATGTAAGAGTCAGAGAAGGTCACTTTTTTCTTTCGTTCATCATTCATTGTGTACCCGTTCCAAATCATATCAATCGTACCATTGGCTAGCTCCGTTTCTTTCATTGACCAATCGATTGGTTGAAACTTCACTTTAGTATCTGTTAGTGCGAAGACAGCCTTAGCTAAATCCACATCAAAGCCGACGATAGTACCATCATCATCTTTAAAGCCCATTGGTACAAACGTGTCATCTAATCCGACCACGACTGTTTTTTTATCCGCTGCACTCTCCGTTGTTTTCTCTGAACTACCACATGCTGCTAAGCCAACCACGCTCGCAACTAACATAACCAAACTTGCCCATTTTTTCATTATAATATCCTCCTTTTATTTTGGTTCTACTTTTAATAGTTGATCTGCAATTGTTTCCGCGAAGGTCAAATCATGGGTGACTACGATTTGTGTTACACCCTGCGCTTTTAAATTTAAAATCAATTGTTCTACTTGTTGGCGTAAAGCTGGATCTAGTGCACTCGTTGGTTCATCATATGCTAAGACTTTGGGATCCATAGCCATGGCTCGTGCAATTGCTAGTCGTTGTTTTTGCCCACCAGATAGCTGATAAGGATACTGATTCAGTAAACTCTCAATATCAAGCTGACCGGCTAGTCTTTTCGCTTTCTCTTCAGCGACTTGGACCGATTCTTTTAATACCATTTTTGGTGCTAACGTAATATTTTCCAGCACACTCAAATGAGGAAAAAGCTGAAAATCTTGGAACACGACACCGACAACTTGTTCTTGCTCTTTTGTATTGGTCGGGTCAAATGCTTTGCCATCCAGTAAAAACGTGCCACTATCGACTGTCTCTAATCCTGCTAACGTCCGTAATAGCGTCGTCTTTCCTCCGCCAGAAGGACCGACGATTGCTAGGATGGTACCATCAGGGATGGTTAAATCTAAATTTTGGATGACTTTTTTTTCTCCAAATGCCTTGTTGATATTTTTTAATTCTAACATTCCCTATTCCTCCTACCGATAATAATCCAGACGATTTTCTAATTGACGTAAGACCACTGTACAAATCCCAGTCATCGCTAAGTAGACAATCGCGACGCCTAATAGCGGTACTAGTGTGGTGTCACGTTCCATCGCTATCTTCCCTAAACGCATCACATCTGATAATCCTAAAATATAAATCAAAGACGTATCTTTGACTAAGTTAATAACTTCATTTCCGACTGAAGGCAAGGTAATTTTCGTCACTTGCGGAATAATGATTTTACGTATTGTTTGAATGGGGTTTAAACGCAACACTTGTGCTGCTTCGTATTGCCCTTGAGGAATCGATTGAATCCCACCACGGAAAATTTCTGCAAAATACGCTGCATAGTTCAGTACAAAAGCAAAAAGCGCTGCATCAAATCGCTCGAAAACAATATTGATTAATGGCAAGCCATAAAAGACAAAAATTAATTGCAATAGTAATGGTGTTCCGCGCATCAACCAAATATAGACTTGCATCACCCATCGCAATGGTGCAAATTTACTTGATAAGAAAAAGGCAAAAATAATTCCTAAAGGGACCGATCCGATAATTGTTAGTAGAAATAATTTCAATGTGACGCCAATTCCACTCATTAGTTGTGGAAACAAAGATAAAAAGTAAGCCATTGTTCTCTCCTCCAAAAAAATATCATTAAAGACAATCGATAGTTGATCGATTCATAAAAAAAACCTCTGGCCAAAAGCCAGAGGACGTATCTACGTGGTGCCACCTCAGTTTTGCTACTTTTTTGCAAAAGTAACCTCATGAATCATCTGAATGACACAAAACCGTAGCAATAAAAAAAGCCCTTAGTCAAACGACTAAAGGGCGTAATTACGCGGTTCCACCTTTTTTTGTTTTTGTCTTGCAACAAAAACCTCAATGAGTCATATTCATTCAAATGACTGCAGCTGTAACGGGCCTCCCGAATTCTCTTACTTCATTCAGAGAATCAACTCCAAGATGTGTTTCAACTTGTGTCACTATCTCTTCTCACCAACCAGAGACTCTCTAAAGTAGCAACAAATTTACTTGTTCTTGTCATTGTCTTTCTTTTATTGTCCTTACTTTACATGGTAGCAATAAAATTGTCAACCTTTTTTTCTTATCATTTTCTCATTTTTAATGTTCGACTTAGGCTTGCCATTCGATTGATTTCAATTACAATGGTAATAGAATGAGGAGGTATCTGGATGGACTTTAACGAACTACTTTCAATTTACCCAAACGCATCCTTGCATGCTCTACCGGCAAGTGAACCAATGCTGTTTTCTTTTCCTGCTAAGACGGGCTATATATGGATTCCTAAAGCGCAACTTTCAGTAACGGAAATGCATCTTCTACAGCACCTTGCAGAAGAAAGATCGCTGATCCATGAAGGTGATACGCATCCTTGGTATCGTCTGTTATTGTTACAAAAACCAATTGCCATAACTGAAGGAAACTATCGCATCATTCAAATTGCTTGGAATCAAACGCAACAACTTGATTCCACATCTTGGCTAGAAGAAATTCGTATAATGATGCCTCAATTGGTCGACGCATTCTTTGTAACAGATCAATATGCTATCTTAATCGAAAAGCAAGACGCTCATTCTTTTTCAACGAATGAATTAGCTGGCCTGTTTTTAGCTCTAGATGGAGACTTTGATAGCTATAGTCGCATCTATGTCGGGTATTTTCATCCTTCAACCGTTACCTTCTACAAAATTTTTGCCGAAGAAGAAGCAATCTTTTCGTTCTTTCAATCTACGCGTAGACAAGAAGCTGCCAGTGATTTAGCGATGCTCCTTGTTTCGTACTGTACCAAACAAGCCCTCGCCTCAAGCTACTTATTGCATGCTTTAGCGGCGCATTGGTTTTCTGATAGTGACTTGCCTCTTATCTTAACGACGTTGTGGGACAATCAAGGAAATATCAGCTCGACGGCTAAAGAATTATTTATGCATCGCAATACCTTGCAATACAAGCTTGATAAATTCCAGCAAACAAGCTTACTGAACTTAAAAGAAACCAATCAACTATTTCTTTGTCAGCTCCTTGTAGAAAATTTTATTGATTCGGTTGTTTCTTGACAGGTTGCACAAGCAAGCTGTCTTTTTTTGTGCACGTTTCCATTGTTTGTATAAAACGTTTTCATTATAGTAAATGTATAAGATAAGTTCAAAGAAAGAAGGAATTGTAATGGTAGAAATGGCTTTAAAGCACGTGTATAAAAAATATGATAACGCTGAGAACTATTCAGTTACAGACTTTAACTTAAATATTGCTGATCGTGAATTCATCGTCTTTGTCGGACCTTCTGGCTGTGGGAAATCGACTACACTTCGGATGATTGCTGGTTTAGAAGATATCTCAGAAGGTGAATTATACATTGGCGATAAAGTCATGAATGATGTAGCACCGAAAGATCGCGACATCGCCATGGTTTTCCAAAACTACGCGTTGTACCCACATATGTCTGTCTATGACAATATGGCATTTGGTTTAAAACTACGTAAATACGACAAAGCTGATATTAAATCACGGGTTGAAAATGCAGCGGAAATTTTAGGCTTGACTGAATATCTTGACCGCAAGCCAGCAGCATTATCTGGTGGACAACGTCAACGGGTGGCACTTGGTCGAGCAATCGTTCGTGATGCCAAAGTTTTCTTAATGGATGAACCATTATCAAACTTAGATGCAAAATTACGGGTAGCGATGCGTGCGGAAATTGCAAAATTGCACCGTCGTCTAGCTACTACTACAATTTATGTTACCCATGACCAAACAGAAGCGATGACCATGGCTGACCGAATCGTTATCATGAAAGACGGTATCATCCAACAAATTGGTTCACCAAAAGAAGTATACAACACACCGAATAACGTCTTTGTAGCTGGCTTTATCGGATCACCTGCGATGAACTTCTTCAATGTTGTCCTAAACAACGGCGTGATTTCAGATGGACTTGGCTTAAGCTTACGCATTCCTGAAGGTCGTAACAAAGTCCTAGTAGAAAAAGGCTACGAAGGAAAAGAAATTATCTTTGGTATCCGTCCTGAAGACATTCACAGTGAAGAAGTCGTTCTTCAGACCTCACCAGAAGCTACTGTTAAAGCAGAAGTTGTCGTATCTGAATTATTAGGAGCTGAAACAATGCTTTACACACGTGTAGGAAATACCGAATTCATTTCGAAAGTGGATGCTCGTGATTTCCATAATCCTGGTGAAACGATTGAATTAGCTTTCAACATCAATAAAGCACACTTCTTTGACAAACAAACAGAAGAAGTAATTACCTTACATTAATTTTGTTAGTTCTTGGGAAGTGAAGAGTTTGCCCCTTTTCACTTCTCAACTACTTATATATTTTTCCTTATTTGTACCCCCTAATGAAAACCACCAAAAACTTGCCCGTTTTTGGTGGTTTTTTCTTACATAAAAGACCAACAAACGAACAGTTCCCTTTCAGTTTTATCACATCTATTGAAATGGGATAAGGGAGTTGCTATACTTCCGTTCGAAAGGATGTGTCTGAAGTGAATTGCTTAAGACAAACACGACATTATTATTATCATTTTCTATTTCTTATCGCTGCCTTAGTGCTGTATTTAGTATTGCTAGCAGCCCACAATACGACACCAGCCATGGAATCTATGTTTTGGATGATATGCTATGGCTTTAACACAATTTTTGTACTAAAATATTGTTTTACATTTTCCTTTTCCAGTCTTCGCTTAGCTTTCCTCACATTTTCTTGGGTGATTTACGGATCCTTAAGTGATTGGCTAGCAGATGGTATTTACATGCAAATCATGTTACCCTTGATGATCTTAGCAATTGCAAGCCTATGTCTTGAATCACAAGTACCACAAACATAACGAAAGAACCAGCATATTAGATATGCTGGTTCTTTCGTTTCCCTACTAAATCTTCTCATCGTTTTGGTCGAATCAATGGTATCGCCAGCTTTCTTTTGCAATGCTAGTCCTCAGCCCATATAAATAATTTCTTCTCCTTTTTCATTAGTTGAAAAAACGACATTATTATTTAACACTTTCCCAATAATCATGATAACTGCTTTCTCTTATCTAATGAAAATAAAAAAAAACCTAGAATCATCTCCTACACTACTTCAATGGAATAATCCCGGTTTTGCCTGTCGAACACTAACAATCCTGATATCTGAATACACAATAGCATATCCTTATTTATAGCGTAAGCCTTTTCAGAATATTTTTGTATTGGGTATTTCAACTGTTCTTTTTTATCAAAAAATACTCTAGGCAAGGAAGATTTCTTAAGATATGATAGCTCTTCCTGCCGTAGAGTATGTTTCCTTTTACTATTTATTTCTTATTCGAAGATACATACTAAATAATTATAACTATTATTCTAGAGTTGAAATATCTTCTTTAAAATACTTATCAGACAATTTAGTTAATGTACCATCCTTCTCCAGTTCCTTTAAAATTGTATCAAATTTATTCTTTAATGCTGTTCCTTCATCAGTTTTAGCAAATGGATAAGCAAACTGTGCTTTAAAAATACTTATACCTGACATCTTTAAATCTAAACCAGATTGTTCTATTTTCTCTTCACCACTAATTTTGTCATTTAAATATGCATCCACTCTACCGTAAGCTAAGTCATTTGGAATTCCGCTTGTATCTTCATATGTTACTACTTCTATTTCATCGTCAGGATTATTTTCACGAATATAATCCTCATAAAATGACCCTAATGCTACCGCAACTTTTTTCCCTTTTAAATCTGACAGCGATTGATAATTGTTGTCGCTAGTTTCCATTAATTCAATATCTGGATATGCATATGGTTCTGTAAACTCATATGTAAGTTTTCTCTTATCTGTAATTGCTACATGTTCTGCCACTACATCTGTTCTTCCAGATTCTAGTTGTGCCATCTGACTTGTAAAATCTGTGGTCGTCCATTTTACCACGTATCCTAATTTTTCTGCAATCGCTTCTGTTACTTCTACATCATAGCCAGTCAGCTTTCCTTTATCATCCTTATAATTCCAAGGATAGTGTAGACCTGATGTAGTCGCCTTTAACACTTTGGTACTGGAAGTAGTTTCATTAGTACTGCTAATACTAGAGTCACTTTTATTACTAGAACACCCGACCAAAAATATTATGACTCCTATAAAAATCCCGCTTAATATATAGCCTTTTTTCATCATTGACCCTTACCTCACTCTTCCCCAAGAAAAAATAATCTATCACCTGTTTCAACAACCGCATTTCTCCTACTTATGATAATATGAATATTCTTCTCTGCAAAATATTGTTTCACTTCTCCATTAATACTTGTAATCTCTGCAATTAGTTCACCTTTATTTACTACTTGTCCTGCATGTACAGTGTATGTTAACAATCCAGCTACATCAGAGTACAAATAATATCGACGATTAATTATACGATTGGAAAATGGGTGACTATTTTGTGATGTGTTGATAATTGACAATTCATTTAAAATTCTTATAAAACCATCATAGGAAAATCTTACATCATCCGAATCCAATATACCTCCTTGTCCCAGTTCAACCATAAATGATATTTTTTTATTTAATTGAGCTTGAACGTCTAAGAATCCGGATGTATTCCCTGGAATTTCATTTAAATTTTTGGAAAAATCCAAAGAACAATGATATTCTCCACCAAACACATAAGCCAAATGTCGTGCCTTTTGATAATACTCTTCTAATTCATCATTAATTTTTTTTACAACAGTATATGGTTTCCCTTCATAAAGACTACCCACGGTATGACAGTCAATTATTACTGAAGCTGGTTCGCCAAATGTTTCAAATAACTCAAAGGAAATTCTTTGCGAAATTGTTCCCTTAGCATTTCCTGGAAATTGTTGGTCCAAATCTAGAAGATCTCTAGGAGTATTTTTTTGTCTTCCATTAAACGCCAAAACATTAGAAATAGGAGTTATTATAATGGTTCCTGATATTTTTTTTGGATCTACGTTTTTTAAAAGTTTTAACAGCGCGTATGGTCCATTTAACTCATCTCCATGTACTGCACCATTAAGCCATACTGTTGGTCCATTTTCTATACCTTTAATAATATGATAAATAATTGCAATATCAGAACCATCTGCTCTTTGACCAATCACAAGTTTATCTTGTGTTATCTCCCCTTTAGGAAAGTTCGATATATTTAATTTAATAATAATCACCTCTTCTTCTAATTTCAAAAATTTTACCATTTGTACTCTTTCATTAATAATAAAAATAAACTATCGCGAACGAGATTTTTTTTCTAAATCGAGTTCATTTGCAGTGTTACTTTAAATTAATTTGTTCTAAATTAATTATCACTGATGCTTTTCATTACAACTTTTAATATATGATATACCCGTTTTGCACCTCTTAACTGAAAGCTATCGCCACCTTATCCATACATTCAAGTGGCTGCACGAGCATCAATATATCTAAAAAATGATCGCACTTACCGTATTAACGGAAAAAAAACTTCAACAATTAATTGCTGAAGGAATCAAAAAATAAAATTCGTTAAAGCGATGCTAATGCGCAAAAAATCATCTTAAAAAACCACCAAAAAGAATCTTTTGGCGGTTTTTTTACTGTGCATATTAGTCCATTTATTCTTCAGACTGGCCCAGTGCGGCTTTTAGTGCTGCAGCAAGTGGACTTTCGACTTCTTCATCGGCTTGACTATATTTTTTTACAAGCTGACGTTCTTCATGCTTGGTCATTTTTTTCTTCCGTTCTTTTGTTCCAAGCATTTTTTCTGTAGTGCCATCATATTTACAACGGAAAAAGGCACCATTTTTCCCATCAATGATTTCCATTTTGCGATGGCATTGAGGGCAGCGATGATTAGACACTTTAGGATCTTTGCGACGGCGATAGCTACACGAGTTGTTGGTACAGACGTAGACTTTGCCATCGCGGGTATTCTTTTCACGCAACAATTCGCCACATTCGGGACATTTTTTTTGCGTTAGCGCAAAGTCTTGGTACGTCGCTTCACTTTGCTTGATTTCTTTCACCAAGTCACGCGTATCTTGCTCGATTTGTGTCACAAACGTTTGGAACGGATACGTCCCTGCTGCGATTGCTTCAAGCTCTTCTTCCCATTTTTGTGTCAAAATCGGCGTAACCAAATCAGGATTGACTAAGGTTAGCAGTTGCTTGCCTTTAGGCGTGACGGCCAAGCTATTGCCCGAACGCTCCATTAGCTCACTTTTAATTAGTTTTTCAATAATTTCGGCCCGTGTCGCTGGTGTGCCAAGGTGGAATTTTTCCATTTTCCCTAGTAACGTTCCTTCAGTCAATGGTTTTGGCGGTGTGGTTAGACCTTTTTTTAGTTGGAAGTTTGGTGCGATGCTTTGGTTCATTGACCAACTTTCCGTAGTTGGTACTTCCGTTGTCGCTGGCTTCCAGCCACTTTGAATGACTTGCTTTTGTTGGAAAGTAAACTGAGCAGCGCCAAATGAGACCACTGTCGTTTGTTGCTTCGTGATATGCGGTTGCGCAAATAACCCTAAGAAGCGTTGCACAATTAATTGATAAATTTTTTGCTCGTCATTACTCAATTTTTCGTAGCGTGCCCGTTCCTCTGTCGGCACCAATCCATGATGATCCGTCACTTTGCCATCATTAAAGACGTTGGTCTGAATAACGTTTGCTCCATTTTTGATATACAATTTTACTTCAGGTGAAAACGTCGCGACAGCTGCTAAGCGCTCATTCATCGTCTGTTTTAAATCATTTGGTAAATACTTGCTATCAGTCCGTGGGTAGCTGACGATTTTGTGTATTTCATACAAGCTCTGTACCAGACTCAATGTTTTTTTTGCTGAATACCCAAAGCGTGCATTGGCTTCTTGTTGCAATTCCGTTAAGTCATAAGGCAATGGGGCAGCTTGTTTTTGTGTTTTTTCATTGATACTTGTGACTTTCCCTGGCTGGGATTGCAGCTGTTTCATCATATCTTGTGCTTGGCTAGCTTCTTGCCATTCATAAGGATTTTTTTGCGCCATTGTTGCTCGTGATTTTCCTACTGCAAGTTCGATTTGATAATAGGTTTGCGCTCTGAATGTTTCAATGGACTGCTCTTGTTTTCTGACTAGTGCCAAGGTCGGGGTCTGTACTCGTCCAGCACTTAGATTATCTTTGTATTTCACCGTTAGTGCCCGCGTCACATTCAACCCAACCAACCAGTCCGCTTGTGCTCGTGCAAGGGCAGACTGATACAAATGATTGTATTCTTGAGCCGGCTTTAATTTTTGAAATCCTTCTTTGATGGCTTTGTCCGTCTGTGAAGAAATCCAAAGTCGTTTGATTGGTTTATCAAAGCGAATCCACTCAATAATCCAACGAGCGACTAATTCTCCTTCACGTCCAGCATCCGTGGCAATAATTAGTTCTTTGACATCTTTGCGTTGGGCCAGTTGTTTAATGGCTTTCAGGTGATGACCAGTCTTGGGTAGTGGTTGGATACCAATTTTTTTGGGAATCATCGGCAGTGTTTCCAATTGCCATGTCTGCCATTCCTTATTGAGGTCTTCAGGCATTTTTAAGCCCAATAAATGACCAAGGGCCCACGTCACAATGACAGTTGGGCCTTCGTAATAGTTCTTTTGTTTTTGCGTCGCGCCCAGTACTCTAGAGAGATCTTTGGCAACGCTTGGTTTTTCGGCTAGAATTAGTTGCTTCATATAGTTCCTTCCTGCTTTCTACAGTGACAGGTTGATAATCTTTTAAAAGGGCCAATCCTTTGTATTGCTGCAAATCATCGTCGCATTCTTCACACCAGCGTTCTTCGCCTTCATTCCAAAAAGCACTCAAATAATTAGGGCGTGCATAGATGTGTGTGTAATGTTCTCTTAATTTCGCCCATTGTTTTTGATAACAGGCTTCAGCTTCCTCTAGTGAACGAAATGCGTATTCTTTATCAATATCGTTGCGCCACTCTTCAAAAAACCACCATGGCTCATTGTCACCATACATTGTGATTACCTGATACATGTTTTTCCATCCTCGCTTATCTTTCAAGTCTTTACATTTCGTTTCTACTATTAGTTATAGTATTGACTTTTAGTAGAACTTTCAAGAAGTTAGCTTGTGAAGGTCCATGCATTTTTTATTTTTTCCTTTTCTACTATAGCACATCTTCCAAAATTTAAGCCGCTGATCAAAGAAAATCCGCAAAAAAAGAAGGAAAAGGGCTACTCATTTGCCCCTTTCCTGTAGCTCTTTTTGTAAGTTTAGACGTACTGTAACACTTTGTTTTCTTGGAACGCCCGATCGATTAAGCCACCACCTAAGCACTCCATGCCATCATAAAAAACGACGGCTTGGCCTGGCGTAATTGCTCGGACTGGTTCGTCAAAATAGACTTCTGCTCGATTGTCTGCTAACAGACGGACCGTGACCGGTACATCTTGTTGGCGATAACGGAACTTAGCAGTACATTTGAATTCTTCTGGTTGACCGCTTTGATTGGTGAAATGAATGTCACTGGCATCCAAATGATCCGCGTATAAAGCCGGATGATGAAATCCTTGCCCGACGTATAGCGTATTCGTTGCCAAATCTTTTCCCACGACAAACCAAGGCTCTTGCGTCTTACCACCGCCACCGATACCTAATCCTTGACGTTGACCAATCGTATAATACATCAAGCCATCATGTTGCCCTTTGACCTCACCATCTAGCGTAACCATATTGCCTTTTTGCGCAGGTAAATAGTGGCTCAAAAATTGTTTAAAGTTTTTTTCGCCAATAAAGCAAACACCTGTTGAATCTTTTTTCTTCGCAGTAGCAAGATTCGCTCTTTGTGCTATGGCGCGTACTTCACTTTTTTCCATGCCACCAAGCGGAAACATTGTTTTTGCTAGTTGTTCTTGTGACAATTGACTTAAGAAATATGTTTGGTCTTTATTGTTATCAACCCCACGCAACATATGCGTCAAACCATCTTCATCGCGAACCACTTGGGCATAATGACCAGTAGCCACATAGTCTGCTCCTAAATCTAGCGCATAATCAAGAAAGGCTTTAAATTTAATTTCTTTGTTACACATGACGTCTGGATTTGGTGTGCGGCCGGCACGATATTCCGCTAAGAAATATTCAAATACTCGATCCCAATATTCTTTTTCAAAGTTTACCGAATAATAAGGTATGCCGATTTGATCGGCAACTTTGGCTACATCTTTGTAATCCTCGGTCGCTGTACAAACACCATTTTCATCCGTATCATCCCAATTTTTCATGAAGATTCCAATGACATCATATCCTTGTTCTTTTAAGAGAAGTGCTGTTACCGATGAATCGACTCCGCCGCTCATCCCAACAACGACTCTTGTGTTGCTGTTGTCTTTCATTTCTATCACCATCATTTCAATTGATTCTGAAACATCTACGATTTGAAGGTCGCAACTTTTCAGTCCAAGCTATTATACTAGAGATTGCTATTTTTTTCATGTCTTTGTGTTTCATTTTTTTTGCTACAAAAAGAATCGCTGTTGTCTACCCTGTTTGACATAGGCAAATAATATAGATTAATGCCGTTAATATACCTTTGTGAGATTCGCTACTTCAATCAATTTCTTTATCCTTGGAATGGCAATACTTATTTTGATAAATTTTATAAGGTGCATAGTTTGTCCATCTGTTATTTAGGGGATGCGGATGTTTTTCTGAACCTTTTTTAACAAATAAATCCTTGTTTCTTTCGATACTGAAGAGGACTTAGTCCTCCTAAAGATAACTTGAGTTGTTGCAGAAGCTCCTTCAACGTGAATCGATTTCGTTGAGCATCAATCAATATCGTTTTACTTCCATTTAGAACCCAATGTTCTTTTTCCAATGTGGCTGCTGTTCGAATTGTATGGATATTAGTTACGACTGAGGGTTCAGTTGACGAAAAGCCAAATTTACATTCATTCGCTTGAGGTAAATATTTCTCTTTTAAGTCAGAAAAGGCGTACTTCATTAATTGATCTACCGTTTTATAATGACCTTCTAAAATACATCCAACTGAGGCACTTCTTTTAGACAATTCATATATAACTTTTTACGCTACATCAGTGTTAGCACCCACCCCTCCATATTCTTCTAGGACTGTAAGCGACAGTAAACCGAGATTAACCATTTTATCAAAAAGCCCGTTTGGAAGGTCTCCTGTCCGATCAATAGAAGACCAATAAGGAGCAATCTCTACATCAGAAAATTTTTCTACAGTCTCTAATATTAATTCTTCGTTTAGATCAGTAATATTTTTTAACATATGTTCTCCCACTCTAATCTCTTAACCTCTTAGAATTCATAGTCATCTTCGGACATTTCCTCTGCTTCACCCATTAAATAACCTGCTCCTACTTGAGAAAAGAAATCATGGTTAGCAGTTTCAATGGAAATTCCATTCATAACAATTGGATTTACATCATTTACTAGAGCATCTTCAAAGTAAATACCAAATCCCATATTTTGAAGAGATTTATTCGCATTATATTTGACAAATGTCTTAATATCTTCTACCAATCCAATCTCAGAATACACTTCTTCAGTATATGCAAATTCATTTTTAAGGAGTTCATTTAAAAATGTGTACATCCAGTTTGTAAACTCTTCTTTTTCTTCCGATGTTAATTCTTCAAAATCTTGTCGGAATTTATATCCAAGATAAGTTCCGTGAACTGATTCATCACGAATAACCAGCTTAATAAGCTCGGCTAGATTTGCTAATTTATTTTGACCACGATACCATAATGGAATAAAAAAATTACTGTAATATAAAACTCCTTCTAAAAAAACACTAGCTACTTTGACCTGCATAGGGGTTCCATTTTGATAGACTTCATTAATTTTTTTAGCTTTAAACTGCATTCTCGGATCATTATTCATCCAGTTATAAATATCCTCAATCTCTTTAAAGGTATTAAGGGAAATCAAAATCGTCCCATAAGTTTTAGCATGAATGGATTCCATAAAAGTGAAGTCACTCAGTACAGCTTTTTCTTTTTGAGTTCTAGCATTTTTCTTTAGTGCATATAAGCCTTCTTCTGATTGTAATGTATCTAGTAAAGCGAGTCCTCCTACCGCTTTTTTTACCACCTTTTTTTCCATATCAGAAAGGTTCTTCCAATCCAATAAGTCATTAGAAACAGGCACTCTTGTGTCTAACCAAAACTGAGCAGTTGCTTTATCCCAAACATATTCATCGAGTTCATCTTCAACAAGTTGCCAATTCATTGTTTTGTGTAACATAGTCGTTCCTTTCATTACTTTATTTTTTATTGTTACAAGTTAATTAAACATCACTATTTAAAATCAACGATATATCTATCTAAAAATCATAATCAGACTCATTCATTGATTCTTCTGTATTCACAGTATTCTTATCGCTACGGTTAGACAAATCATGTTTTCGTAACTCATTCAAATACTTATTTATAGTTACTAATTTTTTCTCGTCAATTTGATAAGCTTTATTAAGCCCTATCCCAGTAAGAATATGATTTGCTTCTTGCTTTACTAAATTAATCGCCACCCTTTTACTGCTTTCTAAGTTATAAAAATCATTAATTAAACGAATCGCCAATTCTACAAAATAATCAACGATAGAAACTCCCCAGTTTTTAAACTCCTCAGCCTGTTCAAGGCTAGCTTCCTTTAACAAAAGTCTAATTTTATGATTGAGATAGTAACAATGTAACGATTCGTTTCTAACAATCATTCCCACCATACTGCCAAGGTTAACGAAACCTTTTTCAATCCATAATTCGAAAAGATATGACAGATAAGCATAGTTTAAAAGTCCTTCTACACATACTGCCATAAAACGCTTTTTCATTGGGTTAGTTCCTTGATAGATAGTATCGATTTTTTCTAGATATTTTCTCACAAGGGGATCATTATCAATCCAATCAAGCTTTTCCTGAAGAGTAATCTCCTTATTAAAGACACGTAGAATTCGATTATAAGCTTTTGTATTAACCATTTCTGTGAACTGAAGATTATTCAAAATAGCAACTTCTTGTTGTGTCCGTTCACTGTTCCGAATAACCTCCACTGATTCAATAGATTGATAGGTGGAAAGATTCGCTAAAAGAAGCAATAAGCGATTAAGCTGCTCTCTCTCTTGTAAGCTTAATTTCTCCCATTTTTCTCGATCATCTTCAATTGGAATACGTGTATCTAACCAAAAAAGAGAAGTTGCCCTTTCCCATACAGCGTTATCCAACTCATCTTCAATGACGTTCCAGTTAATTGCTTTATAATATAAATAATTATTTGACATATTATCCCCTCAAATCATACAAGATTCACAATTATTGACACTGCTAAACTCATCGTCCTCAGTGTAAGTTCGTACATAGTAAAGTGATTTAATCCCTTTTGTCCAAGCGTAATTACGAAGACGGTTTAAATCACGAGTCGTTAATTGGGAATTCCCAGGACTTTTCCATTCATAAACTCCTTCTGGTAAAACTGACCGCATAAAGAGTGTTAAACTCATCCCCTGATCAATGTGTTGTTGCGCCTTTGCGTAAACATCAATAATTTTTCGTTGATCCATGTTATAGGCTGTTTTGTAATAACGAAGCGTTTCATTTGAGAGATATGGAGCAGGATAGAAGATGGATCCCACTTTCTTCTCCTGACGATTTTCTATCAGCTGAGTAATCGGGTGAAGTGACGCACTTGTTTCATTAATATATGAAATAGAGCCGTTTGGGGCAACAGCCAATCTGTTACGATGATAAAGACCATCACGCATAATATCTTCTTTTAGTTGTTGCCAATCACTAACAGTAGGTAATGAAATTTGCTTGAAAACTTCACTTACATTATCAAATTGAAATTTGAAGTCTTTCTCCAAATATTTATCGAAGTAAGTCCCATCAGCATAACGAGAAGATTCGAAATCATGAAAGGCTTCTGATTTCTCTACAGCAATTTGATGACTTGCTTTTAAAGTGTAATAATTCATAGCTAAAAAGAACGCATCCACAAATTCTAACGCCTCTTCAGACTCATAATCAAGGCCATTCAATGCTAAAACCGTATGCAGTCCCATTGCACCCAACCCAATCGTATGGTATAAGGCATTTCCTTTTGAAACCGTGGGTACTTCTTTAATATTAACTTGATCTGTAACGGTTGTAAGAGCTCGTACTGCGTATTCAATAGACTTTCCAAACTCACTTGACTTCATAAGATTTACCATATTCATAGAACCAAGATTACAAGAAATATCCGTACCCACTTGTTTATAACTTAAATCCTCATTTAACTTAGATGGTTCCTGAGGTTGAAGAATCTCTGAGCAAAGATTACTCATAATTATTTTTCCCTTTACTGGATTCGTACGATTAGCAGTGTCAATATTTACAATATACGGGTAACCCGATTCTTGTTGTAATCGTGAAATTTCCTGTTCCAATTCACGAGCATTGATTACGGTCTTTTCAATGGCATCATTCACCACCATATTGTCATACTCTTTCGTTAAATCAACATAAGAGAAGGGAACACCATACACGCGTTCAACATGATAAGGATTAAAGAGATACATCGGCTGATTCGATTTCAATAACTCATAGTATTTATCCGGTACTATCAGACCTAGTGATAAGGTTTTCACACGAATCTTTTCATCCGCATTCTCCTTCTTTGTTGACAGAAAATTAAGAATATCTTGATGAAAAACATTAAGATAGACAACGCCAGCTCCGTTACGTTGGCCAAGTTGGTTACTATAAGAAAAAGAATCTTCTAGCAACTTCATAACTGGCAGAACCCCTGAAGAAGCATTTGCAATTTCTTTAATAGGAGCGCCCATTGCGCGTAGATTAGAGAGATTAACCCCTACACCTCCTCCAATTCTAGAAAGTTGTAGTGCCGAATTAAGATTTCGTCCGATAGATAACATGGAATCATCAACATCGATAAGAAAACACGAAACCATTTCTCCCCGCCTCTTTTTTCCTGCATTTAAAAAGGTTGGTGTTGCTGGTTGATAACGTTGTGAAATCAACTCTTCCAGTAGTTTAAAAGCTAGATCTTTATCACCATTTCCAAGGTAAAGTGCGTTAAAAACAACACGATCTTCAAAATCTTCCAGATAAAATTTTAAATCATTCGTTTTCATTGCATATTGATTATAAAATTTATAGGCGGCCATAAAGCTCTTAAATTTAAAACCATAGTTGTAGGCAAAGTCAAAGAGTTCTTTTACAAACACCCTACTATCATCACCATATAAATCTAGTAAACTTTCTTCAATATAATTATGTGTAATTAGAAACTCGAGTTTTTCCTCTAAACTATCAAAAGTCATCAGCTTTTCTTTGATTTCAGTATTTAAATACTCTTCTAAAGCTTCTTTGTCGTAGTGAAGCGGAATCTGTCCATCCACTGGGACATTTAACATGTTATTAAGAACAAAATAATCTTGTGTCATTTTTTATTTTCCTTATATTAACGGGTGGTTCCCACTAACATAATTCCTTTCTTTAAATTCTTTTGGAAATTATCCTTTTTATTTTTAATACTTATAACAAAAAATGGACTATCTTTTTTGTCATGCTGGGGTTGTTATAAATAATTGAATCAAACCGAGACTTCTGTTAGTCGCCTATCTATTTTTTCTGCAATACGTTTTATATCTGTTTCTGTTCCTTTTAATTCAAATTCATCTAAGACTGGAAATCCAAACTCTTTTGCATACTGATAAGCCGTTAGACAAAATTGTTTATTGAAGTTTCGATTACCACTACCAACGATCCCTAGACAATATTCGCGATTCTTACTATAAGCAATCATTTGACGTAAAGGGGTTGTTAAAATTTCAGTATCTCCAGTATCGATACCATTCCCTCCTTCTAAATAGCTTGGTAGAAACGCAAAATAGTGTTTCTTAATTTCGAATGCAATAGATTTTTTATCTTTAATAAGATCTTTTACATTAATGTATCTCAACCTTTTTTGATACTCTTGTTGAAAGTAGTGATCTAAATCCTTGAGGAAACTTGTTGTATTTCCACTAAGACTAATGTAGTACACCTGGATAGTTTGCATTTAAGTCACCTCTTTTATATAATACCTACATATAGTGTTTAGAACGGCTAAAGGCACTATATGTAGTATATATTATGTAAAATCTCTCTTTTTAAAAATGACAATGATCAAGTTTTTAAAATTTTAAAGGAAAAGAATATGAATAAATCAAGTTGTCTCTATAAAGTCCCACTGTTTAACCCCCTTACAATGAATGAAAGGGATAATATACAATGTCTTTTGCACCATAAAACATTTCAGAAAGGGGAACTGATTTTCTCCCCAGGTGATCAAGAACAATTATCTATCATTTCTTCAGGAGCTATGAAGATTTATAGAATTAGTAAAACTGGTAAGGAACAACTTATACGTATAGTGAAAGAAGGAGGATACGATGGAGAGAATTATCTGTTTGGGTTAACAAATGACTCACTATATGGGGAGGCCATTACGAAAACGAAAGTCTGTATTCTCTATAAAACAGAGTTTAATAAGCTTATTGAGCTCTACCCTCAACTCAGCTGTAGATTACTTCAATTAAATGCCCATAAAACAGTAGCAGTGGAAGAACAGCTAGAGTTGTTGGCACTTGATCGAATTGAGAATCGCCTAGCTCTATACATCAGTCGACTATCTACCTTACCTACAATTATTGAAGATGAAATTGTTACTCTTCCTCTATCTATGAAAGAGCTAGCCAATTACTTAGCCACTAGCCCTGAAACTATCTCTCGTAAATTTAAGAACTTTCAAGAAAGAGGACTTATTATTCGAAAAGGAAAAAAAGTGACGCTTCTAAACGCTTTCTGGAGCGAATTTCATTTTTTATAAGCCGCTAGCTATGAAACAAAATTTAGTTATCCCCCCCATGGAACAGCTAAATTTACCGAAAATGAATCTACTCTTCACATTGAAATTAAAATCTTTGATACACCACCAAATATTGAACACTGGGCACATTTTCATGGTTTTTAAAATGGTAAAAATGCCACAACTCCAACTAAAGATCAAGATACGAATCATGACGGCTTTATCGATCTTATAGAAACAGAACCTGTTTCTGGAACAACCATGGTTCCATTTGATGATTCTCCTGAAAAAATGGTCATTCCACATGATGGCTACTCCATAATAATCTGTTTAAAACAAAAGTATTAATTATAAATGATCAAAATAAAAACACTTCTCCTAGAATTTTTTACTCGAGAGAAGTGTTCTTTTATGAATAAATAATTTTTCAATTAGAAATTCCATTTATGGAAATGAAGTTCATTTTTTTGTAACTTCGTAATACGGTAAGAGATTGTTGAATACTTTTGTAAGTTCGTTTAATAGATTTTCATCTGATTGTTGAGCAGTTATTGGAATATCCTGTTTGACTAAAACTTTCCGAACTCGGCCAATCTTTACTTGTTCTGCTAACAACTGTCGATTTTTTTCTGTACCGCTTATTCTATAGTTATTACCATTTTCTTGTACAAAATAATATAGTGGAGTAGAAATCGGTTGATTTAAAACTTTATTCTGTTTGTCTAGACTAAGTTCTGATCTTTTTCTTTCAACAATACTAACTTCAACAGAAATTCCAAATTGTTCAGAGGTCCCATAAAGACGAATGGCCATTGCAACATCATCTTGATGATCAGAAGGTAGACGATAGTAGCACCAAAAGTGAGGACGACAAATCTGAGCCTGATTCATCCATTGACTCACTCGTTCTGCTTGAAAAGGAGCTATCCTTTTGGCTAACTCCTGGCTAATAACCATAAACTCATGTCTAGCCGCCTGAGCTACATTTCGCAAATCATTCATAAAAAAGGCCCATTCCTTTGCTTTCTCGGGTTTCACATATTTTTTCCCTTTATAAGTAAGATAAGTTTGTACTTCTTTGAACATATTATACTCCATTTCTCTATCTTTCCCTCTCAACCTATAGCAGATTCACTTTTTTATTTTAATTCTCGGTTCCACATCTTTTAAACTCACTTTTATATCAGGAATAATTTTACCATTATCATCTACTAAGAATCCATTATGTAAAACATGAAAATAATCCTCAATAATTAGCTGCTTAATGTTTTTTGAATTGATTTATAGGAAGTTTCCTCTTTTACTAGTGTTAAGTCGTAATTCCTTAGATAATTAATCAAACGCTCGCTAGCTTCCTTTTCTGTGGGTATATCTAATCTATAATTTGATTGACTCTTTGCATTCGGATAACTTTTTTTAATAATAAATGATTTTGTCTCTACCCTATCTTCTGATCCTATAGAATCCAAAAGTTTGCTTTTTAACTGATTTATTTTCTTAGTAAATTCACTCTCTGTGATCCTTTTTTCATATTGCACTTGCTGAATTTCTTTTTGAGAAATGGTTCATTACTTCCTTGCTCTTTTGGATAATTGTTTCTATTTCTAAAACCAATGATTCTATGTCCATGTAATAAGGCTCCATGATTTTACAATCTTACATAGTGACTGACTCTTGTTTCCTATTTACGTTTAGCAAGCATCAAATTTGTTCTTGTAATGACTGACTTTCCTTTTTTACTGATTGAAGTTGGATTTGCTGAATAATATTCATACCTAGGCTGTACAATGAGAAATGCAAGCCTATAGTTAGATTGGATCCCCAAAAAAGGCGATATTGTCTGGATTGATTTTGATCCTTCCGCTGAAAATGAAATTCAAAAAAGGCGTCCGAAATTAGTGGTATCTAGATACGATTTTAATCGAAAAACAATGTTTGCATTGATTTGTCCAATTACTTCTAATATAAAAAATCTACCTACACGCTATTCATTACCCGAGGAATTAGATACAACTGGGCAAGTGCTTATTTCTCAATTGAAATCTCTGGACTTCAAAGAAAGAAAACTTAAAAAGATTGAAAATTTACCATTACAAGACATGGCAAAAATTGATCAGATTATCGGGTATATATTTTAATTACAGATTTAAGGTTCTATCTATTTATGATTCAGTGGATAAAAATTAAATACAACCTGTCAAAGTTTTACCAACAGTATAAAAAAGGTTCCATAGAATTAGAAAAGAGGCTGTGCCACCCCCATTGGGTGGCACAGCCTCTTTTCCTTTTACATTCCCTTTTTCCCAATAATAGGAAAGAACTTCGGTGTTTGATCCGCATAAGCGCGATAGCCGGGCTTTTCTTTATTCTTCTTCTCTAATAGCGGGACACCTGAAACAAATAAAAGCAGCAAGGTAATCGCGATTGGCCCAATCATTCCCCAAATATTTCGCGGTTCATTTAAGCTGATCAAAAAGATTCCCCACCAGCTCAAGGCTTCGCCAAAATAATTAGGATGTCTGGTCAGCGACCATAAACCTGTTGTCAATAGCTCGCCCTTCTTAGACGTTCGCTTAAACACCGTCAGCTGATAATCACCGATGGTTTCAAAGGCAAAGCCGCTCAGCCATACGATGACCCCTAGCCAGTTCCACCAATAAAAGGCCTTTTCCGTGCCGGTTGTGACAAAGAAAATCGGCAAGGCCACGACACACAGGAGAATCCCCTGCAGAACAAAAACATTCAAATAGGCTTTTAGCTTGGCAAACTGCTTGCCCCAGCGTTTACGCATATTGACGTAGCGATAGTCCTCAGGCTTGCCGATATTCCGTTTCGCTAAATGGAAAAACAATCGCAGCCCCCAAATTGTTACGAGAATCAAAACAGCGGTTGCCGCCAGCGTTTTTTCCGGCATTAAGAGATAGCCTGTCACTGCAACAATCACAAAGCCAATTCCCCAGGCCATGTCCACAATCGAATTATTGTGCAGCGCCTGCGCGAGAAAAAACAGCGCAGTGAAATAAATGAACAGAATCATTATTATTGTCCAAACGATCATTATTTTTCATCTCCTCCCAATTCATAAGCAACTGCGACACTGCCTTCTCCCGCACTCATAGCAATCACCGTTGAACTATCCGTGATATAGCTTGGCGGAAAAGCAAGCAGCTCGCAAAGCTTTTTGCTCCATAGCTTGGCTTTGGCTTCGTTATTGACATGAATGATCGCATACCGTTTGATTTTGTGCTTTTGATTGACCTTCATCATCTCACGCAGAATTTTTTTCTCGTTCCCCTTGCGGCTAAAAGCAAAATTACTCAATTTTCCCTCGCCATATTCATCAAGACTGACGATAGGTTTCAAATTGACCTGCTTAGCGAGCTTGCCGACAGCCTGCGGAATCCGTCCTGAGTCAATCATCGGATCTAACTCATCCACACTCACCAGAATTTTCAATTGCTCGCGTTTTTCTGCTGCTCGCGACACCACTTCTGCAAACGGTATTCCCGCTTGAATCCACTCATTCGCGTTCATAACGAGTAAGCCCTGAGCGGCAGAATTTTGTCTGGAATCAATGACTTCGATCGGAATCGCATAGCTGCGCTTTGCCGCCTCTTTGACTGTATAATAGGTTCCGCTTAATTTACCAGCGACAGTGATGACTAAGATCGCTTCATAACGGGTTTCTAAAAAGGAAAACAAATTTTCAACCGTTTTCAACGCCGGCTGCGAGCTCGTCGCACGTCCCACTGTCCCTTTAGCTAGATCAAAAAGCTGCTTCGTTTGCAGAGTGAGCTTATCGAGATAGCTAGTCGCCCCTAACAAAATATTCATCGGCAGAACATGAATCTGATTTTCCAGTAAATACTCCGCCGGAAGATCCGCAATGGAATCAGTCACTAAAGCAATCGGTGCTTTCCGCTGCTGGTTGACATGATACTGCAGCAGCATGTCGTCGGCCTTTTGCTGGATGGGATCACCGACACTGCTCAAATAGTCCAGAACCTCCGCCGGCTGATTGGTGTGAATGTGAATGCGCGCCTTGCCGCGGTTCACGGCAACAATCAGTGAATTGCCGTACACGTTCAGCTTCTGGTGCAATTCACTCTTAGACAGCGCCACTTGATCAAGGAATACTTCGGTACAATAGCGATACCTCGGCTCTGAGGTATGACTATGCTCATGCGGTGATTGCTCAATTATTATCCGATCTGTTGGTTCATTTACAAAATGAAGGGCCGGCTGTTTGGTCAAAAAAGCTTCCGTAAAGCCTTCGATGAATAAATAAAAGCCCTTGGCACCCGCATCGACGACTTGATTCTTTTTCAGGATCTTCAATTGATTGGTCGTGTTCTCTAATGCCTGCTTGGCTTTGGACAAGGCGTTTGGCAGCAAGCTTTCCAGACTGAATACTTGCTCACTGTCATCCAGCGCCTCCGCCCATGAACGAATCACAGTGATGATCGTCCCTTCTACCGGCTGTTCAATTGCCTGATAGGCTTCACCGATCGCTGATTTAACGCTTACCACAAAGCTTTGAACGGAGCTTTTTTCCTCCAGCTTTAGCAGATGATTGTAGATACCGTTAAAATACTGGGCAAAAATAATTCCTGAATTTCCTCGTGCACCTACTAATGAAGCCTCAGCTACCTTTTCAAACACTTCAACGACCGAGCTGCTTTCTTCCTTCGTCTCTTCCAAAATAGTTTGCATCAAAGAAGCCAAATTACTTCCCGTATCTCCATCTGATACCGGAAAAACATTGATCTGATTTAATACTTGCTTATGATTGATTAATTGAATCGCTCCTTGCTGGAAGGCAAAGAGCAGTTCCTTTGGATCAATCGCCTGATTTGATTGACTCATTTCCATGATGTTTACCTCCAATGAAAGTGCTGCGCAACGAACACCGTGAATCCAGAAACCGCCGCGGTCACGAAGGTTCCCCAAATCAAATCAATGATCGTGATCATAGCAGGCCAATTGTTTAAGGTCGCCATATTCGTTAAGTCGTAGGTTCCATAGCATAAAAGACCTAGAAAGCCTCCCGCTGCGATAGCATAAAATAGACTACCCTTTTCTAACGCTGGATTGACGATAAAAAAAAGAATACCGATCAAGTAGATCCCATAAAAAATCACTGCCGGCACAATTTTTGTCTGTCCCATCAAATGTCCTAAATTCTCCTGATACATCCGCCGAGCAAATACTAGCAACCATAATAAATCTAGAACCAAAAAGGATGCCGCCGATACCCCAAATAATTTCAATAAATTGACCATTCTGTTCCCTCCTCATAGTTGAATCTTTTTAAGAATGCTGGTTTCCAATGATTAATCTCATGGTACCATTCTAGGAATAAAGGTGGAAAACATATGCCTGATCACTTGATAAAATTTACCAAAACACCTTTTGGTGTTAGTATCAAATCTTAGACAACTTTTCGTAGAGACAGAAATAAATTAAACTGATCTACGAGAGGATGAACTTTTATGACCCGATACGATGAAGAATTCAAACAAATGATTGTTGAACTAAATAAAACTGGACATTCCGTCCAACGCTTAGCAAAAAATATGGCTTATCTGAAGCAACGATTTATAAATGGAAGAATCTATATTTGCCAAATCAGTCCACAGGACTGACTGGAAAAGAAGTGGTGGAACTGAAAAAAGAAAACGCCCGTTTAAAAGAGGAACTTGAAATCTTAAAAAAAGCCGCAGCCATATTCTCTCGAAAAACCTAAATTCACTTATTCAATTTATTGAATAATGGAGTAAAACCTATACGGTTTCTTTGTTATGCCGGTTATTAGAAATTCCTAGAAGTGTCTACTATTTTTATAGAAATAAGCCATTAACAGCTACTGAGATAAGAAATAATGAATTGAAGAAAAGAATTTCAACAATCTTTTTTGATAATAAACAGCGCTACGGTGCAACGAAAATCTATCACGTATTGCTTAAAGAAAACATTTCGGTGTCTCTTAAGCACGTACAAAAATTAATGAAACAATTGAATTTGAGGTCAATTATTATCAAGAAGTACAGACCTCAAAGCTCCTCCAAACCGATTAAATCAAAACAGAATATTTTAAACCAAGATTTTCCTACAAAAAATATCTGTGAAAAATGGGTAGCAGATATTACGTATATATCTACAGAACAAAAAGGCTGGTGTTACTTGTCTTCAATTATGGATTTACACACGAAAAAGATTATCAGCTATACATTTTCTAAACGAATGACTGTGGAATGTGCCCTTCAAACGTTGAATAAGGCAAAGATGCATTATCACATTCCAGAAGGAATGATTCTTCACACGGATTTAGGCAGTCAATATACAGCAATCGAAGTGGAAAAATGACTTGAAAACAACAAAATAAGGCATTCCTATAGTCGCAAAGGAACACCCTATGATAATGCGGGGATTGAATCCTTCCATGCGTCATTGAAAAAAGAAGAAGTATACACGACGACTTACTCAGACTTCGAAGAAGCGAATCGATCCTTATTTAGCTAGATTGAAGGATTTTATAATCGTAATCGAATCCATAGTTCGATTCATTACTTAACTCCACAGGAGTTTGAAGATTTAGAAACAGAGAAAATGGCTTAACAGTCTCTACTAAAATGTGTCCAAGATTTTGACTCAAATCCAGTTTTCTATAAAAAGAGAGCCGTTACCGTTTTGGGTAACTGCTCTCTATTGGTGGTGTTTTCTTTCAGCACTCTTACTGTCAACCTCGGCATGTCCGCCAATGATAACAACAGCCGCTTTGTCTTGTTACTTTGTTACTTCTTCAAACAAGCCACGGTCGATAAATCCATCCATTAAGAATGTAAATTTCTCGCGCAACATTTCATGCTTTGGATCTTTAAATAAATTGACAGCTTTTAATCCATTGGCTGTCGTTACAGACATTTTAAACGTCTTGATGTCTTTGGCTACCGTTATTTTTAGTTGGAATCCTTCTTTGCTTTGTGGTGTTGCTTGTAGCGGACGAATCAATTGGAAATTTCCACCATTGGTTTCTGTAAAGCCGTTGTCACGTAGCGTGTAACGTTTCGCCGTGCTAGCTAGCTGATAGTACTGTGGCGAGCCGAGTACCGTTGTTTTTGTTTCGAAAGCCATTGTTTCACCTCATTTTTTATTCTCTATTTATTATATAAAGAAATCAAAGCCTTGACTATCTTTATTGTTGAGAAACTATTTTTTTTGCAAGCGTTTGACTGTTGCACTTAATTTGTACGCAAATGTTTCTACTTCCTCTTGGGTGTTCCCTAGGCCAAAGCTAATACGAATGGACTCACGAATATAGGGTGAATCTTCTCCATACATTGCCGTCAAGACATGCGATGGTTCGACATTTCCAGCCGTACAAGCTGAACCAGTCGAGATAGCAAAACCAGCTAAATCCATATGCATCAATATCATTTGATTGTCGATATTTGGCAAGGCAATATTTAAAATATGGGGCATCTTGGCTTGTTCATTGCCATTTAAGTGATACGCAATTTCTTGTTCCGCTAAAATGCGTGTAACAGTATCGGTAAAGCATTGATACTTTTGTGCTTGTACCGCTTGTTTTTTTTCTGAATGCAATGCTACGGCTGCTGCCATCCCGCAAATACTAATGAGGTTTTCAGTTCCTGCACGGCGCTTCTCTTCTTGTTCCCCTCCATGTAAAAATGAAGGCAGCGATAGACCATCGCGTTTGAAGAAGAAGCCCGTTCCTTTTGGTCCATTGATTTTATGTGCAGAGATGCTTAACATATCAATTCCTAATTCATGTGGACGAATCGAGACTTTGCCATAAGCTTGCACCGCATCGGTATGGAAATATGCTGGATGATCTTTCAAAATAGCGCCAATTTCTTTGATTGGCAAGAGATTTCCTGTTTCGTTATTGGCAAACATAATCGAAACCAAAATCGTGTCTTCCCGTAAGGCTGCTTTGAATTCATCTAGAGAAATCATGCCTGACTCATCGACTGATAGGTAGGTAACCTCAAAGCCTTGCTGCTCTAAAAATGCCGCAGTTTGCAAAATTGCAGGGTGCTCAATTTGCGTCGTAATGATATGACGTCCTTGATTTTTTCGAGCGAAGGCAGTACTAATCAAAGCCGTATTGTCTCCTTCTGTTCCACCACCATTAAAAATAATTTCATGGGGTTTAACGGCCAAGCTTTCGGCAATGACTTGGCGAGCGTCCGTTAGTTTTTTATTGGCTGCCCGTCCGTAGCGATGGACACTCGATGGATTACCAAAAATCTCTGGCATTAACTTGGTCATTGTTTCCACAACTTGCGGATGGATGGGTGTGGTGGCCGCATGGTCAAAATAAGTCATCCTTTTTCCTCTTTTCATTCTTTTATTTATTAAGTAAAAATAGCCCCTATCATGGCAATGATAGGAGCTACCGTCTGCATACACCTTATTTTTGCAAGCGGAAGAGCGGGCTCATTGGTGTATTGTCATGAATTCTTTTCAGTGCTTCACCGATTAACTCTGAGCACGTAATATAGGTTGTTTGGCGTGGATGGAGATTGTCATCAGTCAGACAAGAATCCGTCACACAAATATCTTCAATCGGAGCTGCTTCTAATACATCCTTTGCTTGGCTATTAAACAAAGCATGTGATGCACAGGCGTGGACAGATTTGGCACCTGCTGCTAGTAATAATTCAGCCGCCTTTGCAAACGTCTCACCCGTATTTAAAATATCATCGACCATGATACAGTTTTTCCCTTGGACATCGCCAATCACGTAGCCTTCTTCTTCAGGTGTTTCTCCTTGATCGACGATAGCTAGTGTCGTTTCTAAATATTCGGCTAAGCTTCTTGAACGTTGGATACCGCTGTTTTTCGGCGAAACAACCACGTAATCATCGCCATTCATGCCTTTATCTAAGTAATAGCGTGCAAATAATGGAATGGTAAATAAATTATCTACTGGAACATCAAAGAAACCTTGCACTTGAACGGTATGCAAATCTAGCGTTAAGACTCTTGTCACACCCGCTTCGACCAACATATTGGCAATCAATTTTGCTGTAATGGGTTCATGTGGCTTGGACGTACGGTCTTGACGTGCATAAGCATAGTACGGCAACACAACATTGATTGTTTTGGCACTTGCTCGACGCATTGCATCAATCATAATCAAAAGTTCCATGTAATAATCATTGACGGGCTTGTTTGTTGACTGAATCAAGTAAGTATGGACGCCGCGAACACTTTCCTCAATACTAATTGCAATCTCTCCATCACTAAATTGTTTGATGGAACATTTCCCTAGCTCACAGCCAAATACGTCAGCAATTTTTTCGGCCAGTGGCACATTGCCATTCAGGCTAAAGATTTTCAAGGGTTCTTCTGAATAATTGTCGTTCATAGTTTCCTCCGATGTCGTTGTTTGCTTTATTTTAACATATTTTCATACTAATTTTCATTCGTTTGCTTTATTTCTCCAATTTCTTTAAATGAAACGGTACTCATCAACCACTTGGCAGGTACGACCGCTCGATAATTCCCCCAATTGTCATGGACTTTCACCCAGCGTTTGCCGTTTTGATCTTCACCATATGCATAAGCGACGACCCAATGATTGCCATATGTGCTACCTAGTTTTTTATTTAAACCAACGATGAGTGGCAAGCCTTGATCAATGCGCTTGACTGTCCGCTCCCAACCACCGATTGGCGTGAGTCGTGCCCAGTAAGGCTGATCCATATAGCGACAAAAGCGTGAAATTCCCCAGCTGACTTGCAGTGGTATCGTAGCTAATCCTAATGGCTGAATAAATAAGCGTAAATAGTGCACCAAATTTTCACCATCTGCCGAATCCATTTGCCGGACAAATCTCGGTAAATGAAATGGTGGCTCATAGTCTTGTAAGTATGCCAAAAAAACGGCCGCCGCATAGGAACCACATAGCTGTCCATCCGTGTTGATCCATTTTTCATATCGTTTAAATCGCTCTTGCGCTATACCGTGCCAGTGTATCGTATCCATCCGCCAGTCCTCCAATCGTCCTCTACTTGTCAGAATACTATCCTTGTACGATAATAGTAGCATAAGAAAGTGAGGAATTACGTATGAACTTAAATCTAAAAGAAGATTTTTATCATTATGTCAACGGTGAATGGATTGAATCGGCCGTTATTCCAGCAGACAAACCCTCTACCGGTGGATTTCAAGATTTAGTATCAGAAATTGAAAAGCTCTTAATGAAGACATTTGCTGAATGGGCAGCCAATCCTGAGACTGTTACTGATGCACATTTACAACACGCAGTTACGTATTATCAATTGGCTACTGATTTTGCTGAGCGAGACCAACTAGCAGGGGAACCTGTCGCGCCACTCTTGGCACGAATCAAAGCAATCGATAGCTTCCAAGAGTTAAATGAGCAACTAGGAGATTGGATTCTTGATGGCTTCCCGTTACCATTTGACTTTGGTGTTATGGCGGATATGAAGCACACTACTACACATGCAGTGTATTTATCACCGACTTCGTTAATTTTGCCAGATAAAACGTACTATGCCGAAGACAATGAACAAGCTGATACGATGTTACAAAAGTTTTTTGAAACATCTAGCTTGCTTCTCCAAAAACTCGGTCACACACGCCCTGAAGCTGAAACTTTAGTCGAGCAAGCGATGGCATTTGACCGTTCATTGGTGCCATTTGTCAAAAGTGCAGAAGAAAATGCTGATTACAGTCTAATGTACAACCCTCGTTCGTATGAAGAAGTCATCGCATACTCTGATACAATTGATTTAGACAAAGCATTTGCGGCAGTCTTACCAACAAAACCTGAACAAATCATTGTTACAGAACCAGCCTATTTTGAATCCTTTAAAGAATTTGTCACCCAAGAGCAATTCCCTTTACTAAAAAGCTGGCTGTATGTAATGACAAGCTTACAATATACTGACTATCTAAGTGACGATATTCGCGTCCTTGGTGGTGAATATGGTCGCTTCTTATCTGGTATTCAAGCAGCCAAAGAGCCAGTCAAAGCAGCTTATACCCTGGCATTTAATCAATTCAGCGCGCCAATCGGTGTTTACTATGGTCAAAAATACTTTGGGCCAAAAGCCAAACAAAATGTCGAACATATGGTACAAACGATGGTGGATGTCTATAAAAATCGCTTAGAAACTAATACGTGGTTAAGTGAAGCTACCCGCAAACAAGCCATAGTAAAACTAAATAAAATCGGCATTCATGTAGGCTATCCGGAAAGCATTCCAGCTGTTTACGATCAATACCAAACTATAGCCAAAGAAGATGGTGGCTCATTCTTTAGTAATGCCTTACACTTTAAACGTTTGGCCCGTGAAGACAACTTCAACAAACTAACAAAACCCGTTGACCGCAAAGAATGGGGCATGTCGGCAGCTACGGTCAATGCTTACTACAGCGGTCTGATGAATATTATCGTCTTCCCTGCTGCTATTTTACAAGCACCGTTTTATAGCTTGACGCAATCAAGCAGTGCAAACTATGGCGGAATCGGTGCAGTGATTGCTCATGAAATTTCTCACGCCTTTGATAACAATGGGGCAAAATTTGATGAAAACGGCAATTTGCATAACTGGTGGACCGCAGAAGATTTGGCCCAATTCCAATTACTTGCTCAAGCCATGATTGATGAATTTGACGGCATTGAGTTTGCTGGTGCCAAAGTAAATGGCAAATTAACCGTATCTGAAAATATCGCAGATGCTGGTGGGTTGAGCTGTGCACTGGAAGCAGCCAAAACTGAGCCAGACGTACAACTTGCAGACTTCTTCACCAACTGGGCAAAAATTTGGCGCACCAAAGCGACCACGCAATACCAACAATTATTGCTAAATGTGGACGTACATGGTCCGGCCAAACTACGCGCAAACATTCAACTACAAAACTTGGATGATTTTTATACCACGTTTGATATTCAACCTGGCGATGCCATGTATCGTGAGCCTGAAAATCGCGTGCATATCTGGTAAAAGCCAAATAAACGAACACAGCTACTAAATCCAATAAGCAAATCAGAATTACTAAAAAAGCCATAAAATCCAAAATTGGATTTTATGGCTTTTTGTTTGTCTGCCTTTATTGCTCGGAACTAGGCGCTTTTGTCACAACCTTGATAAACGGTGTTCAAAAGCAGTTCTCTCGGCAATTAAGCATCCATGCTCAAAAATTTGAGCTGCAATTTTTGCATCTCTGCCTTTATTGCTCGGAACTGAGCGCTCTTGTCACAACCTTTTTATTTAGCTTGCATTTGAATGTATTGTAAAACCATTTGAGCAGATTGTTTGCCTACTTCGTCAATAAATTCGTCAAAGCTTTGGGTCGCTTGATGATCAGCTGTATCACTCATCGCACGAATAACGACAAATGGCACACCAAATTGAAAGGCAGTTTGCGCAATCGCTGCGCCTTCCATTTCACAGGCAAGAGCGTCTGGAAAATGATGCAAGATTGTTTTGATTTTTTCTTCGCTATCAATAAATGCATCGCCGGTCACGATGAGCCCTTTTTTGCTGCTTAGCTTAGTCGCTGTCGCTGCCGCTGCAAAGTCCTCTACTAACGTCGCATCTGCTTCAAAATACAAGGGCATACCTGCTGGCAACTGCCCATATTCATAGCCAAATCCAGTGACATCAACATCGTGGTACGCCACTTTAGTCGACAATACGATGTCACCTACTGATAGACCAGCTCCGATACCACCCGCTGAGCCAGTATTGATTAAAACATCCACCGCATATTTTTGAATTAATAAGCTAGCCGTAATCGATGCTGCGACTTTGCCGATACCTGATTCCACAACAATGACTTCTTGGTGGTCAATTGTTCCTGCATAAAATTTTGCGCCTGCTTGTTCCCAGGCTTGCTCATTCTCTAGTGCTTCACGTAGTACCTTAACTTCTTGTGCCATCGCACCAATAATTCCTATTTTCATCGTTTCCTCCAAATATCATTTACAAAAAGATAATAGCCAAATATACCAAAACAATTAAGACCACCACGAAGGCAATCGCCTTCCCTAAAAAGGAATTCATGCAACGCGACTTTTGATTTTCACCTGAGCGGGTCTTTTTCATTGGTTGCTTTTTTTTGTATTCTTTCCGATAGAAGCGATCGATTTCTTTTTCTCGTCGCTGATGTTCTTTTTCGCTTGCTTTGAGTTGCTCTTTTTGCTGCTCCTTAAGCAAGCGCTCCTCGTCTTGACGCATTTGTCGTAACTGAGATCGAGTAAGCAAAGGTTTTTGAGTCATCTACTTACCTACCTTTCAACATGCGCAGTTCCCAGTATGTTACGGCATAAATCGTCTTCGCATCGCAAATTGTTCCTTTTGCAATTTCATTTTTTGCCTCTGCTAACGTGAGTGCTACAACTGATAAAAACTCATCATCATCTGCCGCAAGAGGATGTTTTGCTTTGTGCAATTGCTCTGCCCAATAGATTGTTAGAAATTCATTGGAGAACCCAGGTGTCGAATACATGCCCACGACTTCTTCCCAGTGATCAGCTTGAAAGTCCGTCTCCTCTTCAAGCTCACGCTTAGCCGTATGTTCAGGGGTCTGTTCTTCACCAGGATCAATTTTGCCTGCTGGAATTTCTAACGTCATTTTTTCTAATGGTTTACGAAATTGCCAAACAAATACCATTCTTTCTTGGTCATCGACAGCCATGATTGCGACTGCACCATGATGAAAAACTAATTCTCTGGTGGCCATTTTGCCATTGGGTAAGCTGACGTCATCCACTACAAAATCAATAATGTTGCCGTGGAATAGTTCATTACGTTTCATTGTTTTTTCTTCAAAGTTTTTGCTGTCCATTTCTTCCACCTCATTTGTAAAATAGCAAGTTCTGATTTAATTGTCTATTCTTTTCTAGTGTATCATAGAAAATTATGATTTTTGTAAATTATTCAAATCCATCTCAAGTCGGATACTCAAGTGATTCTTATCGTGTTAAAATACAAATAGAACGAACAAGTTTCCATTTTTGTTCAAACAATTCAGGAGGAACGGAAATGAAAAAGAACCTAATGTTTGGTATCTTCTTATTGATTATTGGCTTCCTATGCTTGACGATGCTGGCAGAAAAAAGTTTTTGGCTGATTGCCTTGTTTTTACTTGGCATCTATCTTGTCTATCGCGGCATCGCCAGTGGCAAGAGTGTAAAACAAAAGGCTCCCGCACTGTCAAAAGATCGTGAACGTTACTATCGTGAGACTGGTATGAACGCTCGTGAAATTGAGATGTTTCGCGAAACCATGAATCAAACCAAAGCTGATATCGATCAGCTACAACAAAACTTCCAAGCAAATGCCAAGTTAAAGGCGATTGATTTGCGTCACAATACCGTCAAAGCAGCCAAAGCGCTATTTAAAGAATTGGTGAAAGAACCACAAAAATTACATTACGCTAGCCACTTTCTTTACACTCATTTGCCAAACTTAGTTGATTTGACAAATAAATATATCGAAATTAGCGCTCATGAAATCAAATCAAAAGAAACCTATGATAAAATGGAAGAAAGCATTCTAGTCATTGACCAGATGGCTGCCTTGATTGCAAAAGATTATCAAAATTTCGTTTCAGACGACTTTGAAGATATCGACGTTGAGCTTTCATTAGCAAAACAAAGTATCAAAGAAGAAGCGAAATAGCAGACTTCTCTTTTATCAGTGATTTTGCAAAGAATCTAGCTGATGCTAGATTTTTTTGCTCATGTAAGACTATATAGGAGGTATTTCCATGACAGATGAGCCAAACAAAACGACATTCGAAACAGATTCTTTAAATGATTTATTAGCGAACCCTTTTGAAACACCCGTCGATGCGCTAACTTCTAGCCAACAAGCAGATATTGATGTCTTGAAAAAACAAGAAACTGCCCCACGTTTAATCGATCAATTGCCTTTAGAGCGCCAGCAACAAGCCAAAGAATTGGCCGATAAAATCGATGTAAACAATCAGCAAGCAGTCATTACTTATGGCGCCAATGCCCAAACCAAATTAAGTGAATTCTCACAGTCGATGCTAAATCATGTTCAAGCAGCAGACATTGGTCCAGTCGGTGATTCTTTAACAGAGTTGATGTATCGCTTGCAAGAAGCCAATCCTGATGAATTACGCGCCGGCGAAGGAAATTTCTTCCAACGCATGTTTGGCAAAGTAAAACAGTCCATCTATGAAACAACGGCTAAGTATCAAAAAATCGGCGCTCAAATCGATAAAGTCGCTGTCAAATTAACCAAAGAAAAAGATGGCCTCTTGCAAGACAATCTGATGTTGGAACAATTGTATCAAAAAAACAAAGACTATTTCGATGCCTTGAACGTCTATATTGCCGCAGGTGAATTAAAGGTTGAAGAAATGCAACAAACAGTCATTCCCGAAGCCTTAGCAAAAGCACAACAAACTGGCGACCAAATGGATGCTCAAATCGTTAATGACTACACACAATTTCTAGATCGCTTAGACAAACGAACACATGACTTGCGCTTAGCTAGACAGATCACCATCCAGCAAGCACCTCAGATCCGCTTGATTCAAAATACCAACCAAGCGCTCGCTGAAAAAATCCAAGCATCTGTTGCAACTGCGATTCCTTTGTGGAAGAACCAAGTTGTGATTGCTTTGACCTTATTGCGCCAAAAAGATGCTGTCACAGCACAACGACAAGTGTCTGAGACGACCAATGATCTCTTACGCAAAAATTCTGAGATGTTAAAAATTTCCGCCATTGAAACAGCGAAAGAAAATGAACGCGGCATCGTGGATATCGAAACCTTGCAACAAACGCAAAATGACTTGATTGAAACCATTCAAGAAACCTTACGCATTCAACGAGAAGGAAAAGAAAAACGCCAACATGCCGAACTTGAACTTGGTGTGATGGAAAACGATCTAAAAGAAAAATTATTAGAATTAACGAGTCAACGTATCGACTAAACCTTTCAAAAACCTGAGATACAGCCGCAAAAAGCCAGAACATCCCGAAGTTATTCCTCAAACTTTCGGGTATTCTGGCTATTTGTTTACAGTTAATTGTCTTACCGTTTTCTTAACAGCACTTCTCTCAATTTCTTAGAAGAGGTTACTTTTTCCAGAGTTTCCTATTGTTTGTTCGGTACGTACACTATATCGGATGTTTAAAGATAAAACCTTTGACCCTCACGATTTACCAATGAAAGGGAAAAGAAAACCAAACGGACATAAAGAAAAAAGAGGAAAACAAGCTTTTCGCCGTTCGATTCAGGATAGAACAACTGATTATATACAGTTCAATCATGAGTTTGGTCACCTAGAAGGTGACACCATTGTCGGTGGAAAACATAAAAGTGCGGTTATCACGTTAGTTGAGCGATTATCTAAAGTGATCATCACCTTGAAACCCGCTGGTAGGCAAGCTATAGATATTGAGAATAGACTGAATCAATGGTTTCAATCTCTACCGAAACACTTGTTTAAATCCATCACATTTGATTGTGGAAAAGAGTTCTCGAATTGGAAAAAGATTAGTAATACCAATGATATTTCGATTTATTTCGCTGATCCAGGAACACCTTCTCAACGAGGACTAAATGAACATTCGAATGGCTTATTACGTAAAGATGGCTTATATAAAGCTATGGATTTTAATGAGGTATCCGAAACCTTTATCCAATCGGTGGCATCAAAACGAAATCATATTCTTAGAAAATCATTACACTATCGCACACCATTGGAAGTATTTTTGAGTTACGTAGGTAAAGATGATTTGTCTAGCTTAATTTGACAAACGAAATTCTCTACTAAGAAATAGCTGTGAAAAGTGGGTAGTCAATATACCTCCTTAGAATATGAAGAATGGTTAGCAGCAAATAAAATAAGACATTCCTATAGTCGTAAAGGAACGCCTTATGATAATGCAAGGATTGAACTATTTCATGCTTCATTAAAGAAAGAAGAAATTTACATCACAAGCTATTTAGATTTTGAAGCAGCAAATCAATCCTTATTTAGTTATATTGAGGGATTTTATAACCGTAATCGGATTCATAGTTCGATTAACTAGTTAACACCACATGAATTTGAAATACAAGAAAAAATTAGCATGGCTTAACTGTCTCTACAAAACTGTGTCTAAGATACTGACCTAGATTCAAACTTGCTGGAATTCACAAATAAAAATAGAGTCTTTGTGAAAAAATAAATTTTTTTCAATAAGTCATGGTGTCGAGCTACTTTTTGTTATATGATGTGTGTGGTTTAAAATGAAAAAAATCTATTGAATTTTCAGACAATAAAGAAAGGAAGGAAAGAAATGATTGTTGAAGCAGTAGAAACATTAGATGGATGGTATTCACTTCATCTCACGTATCAAATGGATTGGGCAGCTTGGAATCAAGTAGCACAACCAAAAAAACAAGCGGTTGTAGCGGAATTAATCGCATTGTTGACTGAATGGGAGGAAATTGAACAAGCCAAAAAAGGGAGTCATTATGTCTGGAATGTGACTGGTCATAAAGGCGATATTGGTTTTTTTGTTTTACGTCCGGAATTAAAAGATGTAAATGCTGAAGAAAATCGTTGGCATCAGCTAGCATTATTTGATTACTTAACACCGTTACATAGCTATGTATCAGTGATTGAGCTGGGAACATATAGTGGGAAACCGACAACAGAAAAAGCCATGGAGAGAACGACGCAACATCTTTATCCAAAATTACCAAAGGATGACGAATATATTTGCTTTTATCCTATGAATAAAGTTCGTTCGGGTGATATTAATTGGTATACCTTGCCTTATGAAAAACGGCGAGAATTAATGAAAGAACACGGTATGATTGGTCGTAAATATGCGGGGAAAATTCATCAATTTATTACCGGATCGATTGGGTTAGATGATCATGAATGGGGAGTAACCTTATTTGCAAATGATCCATTAGAGTTTAAAAAAATTATTTATGAAATGCGTTTTTCTGAAGCAAGTAGTGTTTATTCGGATTTTCCTTATTTTATCGTGGGCGTATCATTAAATAGCCAAGAAAAAATAATAAATTATTTCAATTAAGAATAGAGGAGTCTTTATAGTGGATGTACCAGTAAGTCAGTCGAAAAACAGAATCAATTTATTATTACTGATTAGTTTATTTATTACGCAACTTGATTCAGGTATCATGAGTACGAATTTGTCTTCTATTTCACGTACCTTTGCGCTCAGTCCTCAAGAGAAAAGCTGGGTGGTAGCAGTTTATACCTTAGGTTTACTTTTTGCGACGCCCATTATGGGGAGTTTTATTGATCGGTTTGGATACCGTACTGTTTTTTTAATGGAATTAGGCTTTTATTTTGTAGGAGTTGTGGGGATTGCGACTAGTTCATCATTCACGGCATTATTAGTAGCACGTATTATTCAATCATTTGGCAGTAGCTCTATTTTGACACTCGTATTATCTCGAGTATTTATGATACATACACATAAAGTTAGTGGCAAAGTAGGAAATGTTGGAGCTTTAGTCGCATTGGCTACGATTGTGGCCCCAATTATCAGTGTTGTCAGTTTGGCTAAAACACAGGATTGGCGCGCTATTTATCTTGTATTAGCGGCAATGATTTTCCTTGTTTTCCTTGTGGCATGGGTCATGATACCAAAAGAAATTTTATCGAGCACGGAAACATTTGACGTAAAGGGCAACACCCTCTTTGTCTTGGCCTTAGTTGCGTTTAATTTATTGTTAAGCCGATTATTTATTAGTGGTAATTTAGTCGAATTACTTGCTTATGGAATTCTATTTTGTCTTACGATTGGTAGTTTTTTAGTGATTGAAGCACGCCGCGAAGCAAATCAAGAAAAAGTAGTATTTTCGCGTAAATTATGGACGATAGCGAAATATCGGATGAGTTTAATTGGAGGGATTGTAACGGGGGTAAGTATGTCTTTATTTGCGTTTTTCCCATCGATGATTGAAGCGACATTTCAATTAAACGCGCGTAAAGCGGGCTCATTTATGACGATTATGGCCATTGGAACATTAATCGGCTCAAAATTAGCAGGTTATTGGACTGGGAAAAAAAGTGCGTATCATGCCACTCGCGATAGTATGATTGCAGTGATTATCAGCTTAATTATCCTGTATTTCTCGGTTGCTTCCTTACCACTTTTTTTAATGGCACTATTTTTATTTGGTATTGCAATCGGGATGATTATGACCGTACCGTTACAGGTCTTAATTGTGGAAGCTTCACCGCAAGATCGGAATACTTCCTTAAGTCTTTTATCTGTTAGTAAAAAATTAGGGATGACAATAGGCATTACATTAATGAGTATATTTGCTCATTTCACACAAGCAACTGGTGTTCATTCAATGATTTTAGTCTTAATGGTGCTAACAATCGCTTTTGTGTGGACAATTCGACATAAGGAGTAGGGAAGATGGAAAAACAAGCTGTTTTATTAATGAGTTATGGTACACCAAATCGCACAGAAGAAATTTGGGATTATTATACCCATATTCGTCATGGAAAAGAACCTTCACAAGCATTATATGATGAATTAGTGGGGCGTTATGAAGAAATTGGTGGTGTTTCACCATTGGCGCATATTACAGAAGCCCAACGAGCAGCGATTGAAGAAAAATTAAATGAATCAGGAACTGGTGAGTATCAGGTTTTTAATGGATTACGCCATATTCATCCATTTATCGAAGAAACTTTAACAGAAATTTTAAATCAAGGTTTTACAAGCATTCATGGCTTAGTATTGGCACCTCATCGTTCAACATTCATCGATCAATATCATGAGCGAGTGGAAGCTAAATTGCAAACACATCCAGAGGTAACCTATCATCCACACTATCATTTTTGGCAAGCAACAGGTTTCTTAACTTTTTGGTCTGACCAAATTCAAGCAGCCTTGCATCCTACCCGCAAACAAAAATTTTTGTTTACAGCACATAGTTTACCCGAGCGTCTATTAGCAAACGGAGATCCGTATGTGGATGAAATTAAAGAGGCAGCACAAGCAATTGTGAATCAAGTGGAAGGAACTGTTGATTTTGCTAATGCTTGGCAAAGTGTCGGTCGAACAGCTGATAAATGGATTGGACCGAATGTGGAAGATGTAACAGAAGCATTAGTAACGCAAGAAAATTATGAAGAAATTATTTATTTACCTTTTGGTTTTGTAGCAGATAATTTAGAAACCTTATATGACAATGATATTGAGTGTAAGGAGCAAGTTGAAGCTTTAGGCGGTCACTATAAACGGCTAGCAATGCCGAATGTTCACCCTGACTTTATTGCAGGTGTGGTGAGCGAATTGTTGTCATCCAATGAGTAGTAAGTGAAAAAGTTATCTTGACAGATTTTTTTAAAAGCGTTAAGATAATGACGAATTGAATAGTATTCTTCGGGGCAGGGTGTAATTCCCGACCGGCGGTGACAAGTTGTAACTTGAAGTCCGTGACCCGCATTCGTGCGGTGGAGCCATTGTGAATCTGGCACCGACAGTTAAAGTCTGGATGGGAGAAGAAAACCACAAAATTTCAAGGATGGAGTGTATCCAAAAAAATTGGAATTTTGCCGGTCTTGTTTGTGCATGCCTCGTGAATTTTTCACGGTTCTAAGTCAAATAGTGTTGTTTTAGTTAAATCACCC
>NZ_JAMRVB010000001.1:1682277-1737075 GCF_023743875.1 Enterococcus italicus | reverse complement strand
ACTTTTTCTCTTCGTAGTACGATAGTTGTGGAAAGTAAAGAGTAAATGTAGAACCCTGCCCGACTTGTGAAGCGACAGTTACTTCAATTCCCAATTTCTCTGATAGATTCTTTACTAAATACAAGCCTAATCCTGTCGAATGGACTTGAGCATTTCGTCCATTGGAACCAGTAAAGCCTTTGTCAAAAATACGTCGGCTATCTTCTGTAGGGATGCCTATGCCTGTATCCGTCAGGCTTAAGGACACGCCTTGTATGTTTCTGGCAAGCTTGATCGTGATTTTCCCATGATTGGGGGTGTATTTGATGGCATTGGATAGTAATTGTCGAAAAATAAACGCCAACCATTTGCCATCAGTCAGGACCAACTGATCATCACCTTGTAATTCAAAGTGAATAGCTTTTTGAATAAAAAAGTTTGCTTGACTACGAATGACCGGCTGAATGGCTTCTTTCAGTGAAGTCTCTTGAATAAGGTAATCTTTGGAAAAACTATCCAACCGTGCGACATATAAGACTTGTTCCACATAGTCATTCATTCGACCAAGCTCATTTTCGATCGCCAAAAATTTCGCATCTGGCAAATCAAATTCCACTGATTGGAGAAGCAATTTTGTCGCTGCAAGTGGTACTTTGATTTCATGGACCCAAGAATCAATGTAATCTTTTTGTTCTTCCTGGCTGCGGATGACTTGTTGCATGGTCTCTTGGTGCTCGCGCAATAGCTGATTCATATACGCTTGTTGCACTCGCTCTTCTTCCGTTTTCGCACCCGTGACATAATCTTGAAGCAAGCTGTCATTTGATGTACACGTAATCTTAGCCCACCACTTGCGCTTCAATGAGTAATAAATAGCTTGAAATCCTACCAGCAATACTCCTTCTAGAAAGAACAAATACCCCACAACACTCCAACGAAATGGATAATTAGGTGTCAGCCATAAGACAAAGACCGTCAATGCCATAAACACAATCCAAGCCAAATACAACAGCCACTGGTCCTTTAAAAATTTTCTAATTGTCATATCGCACCTCACGGAATGATATATCCTTGTCCGACCTTCGTTTCAATATAATTTTGGACACCAGCTTGTTCAATCTTGCGCCGCAGCCGATTGATATTGACAGTCAATGTATTGTCATCGACAAAGCGTTCATCGTCCCATAGTGCTCGTAATAATTTTTCCCGACTCAAAATTTTGCCGTGGTTTTTCATCAAAATAAATAATAATCGGTACTCATTTTTACTTAGATCAACTAATGTGCCATTAATTTCTACACTACTATTTTCCACATTTAAAACAAGTCCATTGTGAGTAAAAGTTTCTTGTGTGCCTTTGACGTAATTATACGAGCGTCGTAACAAAGCATTTATTTTGGCAACGAGCACATCCAATTCAAATGGCTTTGTGACAAAATCATCGCCACCCATATTCATCGCCATAATCATATCCATGTTGGTATTGCGACTGGAGATAAAAATAATCGGTACGTTTGATACTTCGCGAATTTTTTGACACCAATAAAACCCATCAAACACAGGTAAATTAATATCTAATAAAACGAGCTGCGGCGCTTGTGATTGAAAATCTTCGAAGACTTCTTGAAAATCTGTTGACCCAAATGTCTCAAATTGCCACTTTTGAAGTTCTTCGCTGATGAGTTGCCTAATGACCGCTTCATCCTCAACAATCATTATCTTAGCCATAAGTACGCCTCCTTCTTCTTTCTTTCACTTTACCAAATATTGCACCAATTCACCATGATAATTATCGAAAAAAAATTGCCATCTACTACAACCGAATGATGGCTGTCATGTAGATAGCAATTCTTTTATTTGGTTAGTTCACTGGCAGCTTGTTCATCAACAATAACAATCACATTAGGATGCGTCTGTAAGACACTGGCGGGTAACTGCTCAGTCACTGGTCCTTCAATCATTTTCGCTACTGCTGCTGCTTTTTCCTTACCAAAGGCCATTAAGATGATTTGTTTACTTTTCAAAATAGACGCAATCCCCATGGACAATGCATGTGTCGGTACTTCTTCGATGGAATCAAAGTAGCGTTTATTGGCCTCAATCGTTGAATCCGTCAGTGCAACAACATGCGTCTGTACATCGAAAGAGGTCCCTGGTTCATTGAAGCCGATGTGACCATTGCGTCCAATCCCAAGTACTTGTAGATCAATAGGGTGTTGGGCAATGATGTCATTATAGCGAGCACATTCTTCATCCAAATCTTTGGCTTGTCCATTTGGTACGAACGTTTCCTTAAATGGCTTTTTATTAAATAAGTGCTCATTCATGAAGTAGCGATAGCTTTGCGGATTTTCACCACTCAATCCGACATATTCATCTAAATTAACCGAAGTCAGATGAGAGAAATCGAGTGCACTTGTAACCATTTCTTGGTAGAGGGTGACGGGTGTACTCCCTGTCGCTAACCCTAGCGTCGTAATTCCTTTGTCCATCGCTTCTTTTAATTGTGCGAAAGCTTGTTTGCCGCCTTCTTGTGCATGTTTCACTTGAATGACTTTCATTTATAACGCCCCCTATTTGGTATATACCAAATATACCACGAAAAAGAGTGCTGCGCAAGAAATGTCTATACCAATTTTTAATTACCTAAATACGCCGTTAATTTGGCTTGATTCACTTGTGGAAATGGTTGTAGTTTCGCTGGAAATTCCGCCAAGACTTGACGCACCATGTTTGGTTGGTCATTTTCAACCTGTAGTACTAGCAGTGGCTCGTGCAAGCTCATACGCAACAAGAACCAACCGGATCCGTATGGGTCTGATACGGTAAAGCGGACACCCTCTTCATTTTCCGAATCTAATGTCCAGCCTTCATGATTGCATTTTCGGAAGGCTTCAATCACTGATTCACCTAAGCCGCGGTATTCATCAGCCATTAATTCAAAGCGAATTTCTTGTGTTTCTGCGGGCTGCTTCAAATCGGCAATCAGTTCATCTAATGAGCGGTGTTGGGCTTGCAATTTAGGTAGCAACATCAAAATTTTGGCAATCACATATGCTCCATCATCAAGGAAATAATTCTCTTTAAATGCCGCATGCCCACTTGTTTCAATCGCCAATTGGCAATCAACGCCTGCCGCATTAAGGGCAATCGCCTTATTAATCACATTACGATACCCTGAAATATAGCGGACTTGCTTCCCACCTAGTTGTTCAATAAATTGTTTCAAGTGATTCGATGTCGGAGAGTTCGTGACAATACTTGTATTTGGGTGTTCAGCTAAGACGATACGACTCAAGACAGCAATCAAATTATTGCGGTTTAAGACATCACCACTTTTAGTGACGACAGCTGAACGGTCGACATCGGTATCAAAAATTACACCTAAATCAGCTTGATTGTCTAAGACTGCTGCTTTGATACTGGCCATTGCTTCTTTATTATCAGGGTTCGGGATATGATTTGGGAAATGGCCATCTGGTTCTAGAAATTGTGAGCCAGTGGTATCGGCACCGAGTGGTTGAAGTACTTTCTCGGCAAAGTACCCACCTGCACCATTGCCGGCATCGACAATAATTTTCAGACCTTTTAGTGGCTGTGCTTCTTTTGTCTGCATACCTAGACGAATTTTGGCTACTAAATCGTCTGCATATGGTGTCAATAGATCCGCTTTTTCAATCGTTCCTTGACTAGCCTGAACAGCCTCAGTATGTTGCAAGATATAGGCAATATCGCTCTTCTCTGCACCGCCTGTTTTACTAAACACTTTGATTCCATTAAAATAAAATGGCAAATGACTTGCGGTAAACATAATGCCCGCATCGCAAGCGAATTGTTCAAACTGCGTGCTCATAAACATAGCCGGCGTCGTTGCGAGCTGAAAATCTATGACATGTACTCCGAGATTCGTTAGCTCGTCCATAAAGGTTGCTGCAAGCTCTGGTCCACTCAAACGACTATCTCTACCCACACCGATTGTAAGTGGATTGGTTTGAATTGCTTTTTCATTTCTTAACCAATTCACCAACCCTTTGGCTACTTCTTTTACGACTGCTGGTGTCAAGTTGGCCTGGTGCTGCTCGGTCGTAATGGCAATACCGCGAATATCCGATCCATTCTGTAATTCCGTTAACTGACTCATCTTCCTTCCTCCTATCCTATGATTCACTACCATTATACCAAACTTCTCTAACCGGTAGACTTGAACTTTTTGTGAGTATTGTTTTATTCAAAAAAACTTCAAACGCGCAGGATGCGAACGTTTGAAGTTTGATAAGGCTAGTTCTTTTCAATGATTAGCATATTTTGTTCATCAAAGGCCCAACTATCTGCATAAGCCACCTCCCAATAATACCCATCTAAATCTTGAAAGTACCCACTATACCCTCCCCAAAAGACCCTCTCTGCTGGTTTGATGATATTACCATTGTTTTGAGCAACCAATGATAAAAACGAGTCGACTTCTTCTTTTGATTTCATATTGATAGCTAAAGTAAATCTTTAAAGCTAGTCGAATCTATCTCTGGCGGATTGGCAGCATGAATATCTTTGGCTAACGCCTCACGTTGAAATAGTTCTAATTTGGTTCCTTGATTATCAAAAAAGACAATAAGTGGATTCATTTCTTTTTCATAAAACTGGAAACCCAGTGCCTTATAAAATGCCATTGACCGGGCCACACTTTGCACACCTAATCAAATCAAATTAATGCGGTTCAACTTCATCACTCCTTTGTATCAATAGTCCGTTGTTTTATTAATTGGTGCGAATTAAATCGTATTGCGATTGATACAAATGATGGTATTTGCCATTTAATGCCATTAATTCATCATGCGTGCCTGCTTCAGCAATCGTGCCTCCATCAACGTAGAAGATTTGATCACTATTTTTTATTGTAGACAGGCGATGAGCGATAATAAACGACGTGCGCCCCTTTAATAGCTCCTGCAGCCCAACTTGTAACTGCTCTTCAGTTTTGGTATCAATACTGGACGTCGCTTCATCTAAGATCAGTAACTTAGGATCTGCTAATAACGCACGCGCAAATGATAACAATTGCCGCTGACCAGCAGATAATGTACTTCCGCGCTCCTCGACGACAGTCTGATAGCCATCCTTTAAATCTTGAATAAATTCGTGGGCACGTACAATTTTAGCAGCTGCTATTATTTCTTCTTCGGTCGCATCCAGCTTGCCGTAACGAATGTTTTCTAAAATCGTCCCCGAAAAGATAAAGGTATCTTGTAGCATCACGCCCATCTGTGAGCGTAAGGAATGAAGTGTCACCTCGCGAACATCGACACCGTCAATTAAGACTTGGCCGGCTTGCACATCGTAAAACCGACTCAGCAAATTAATCACCGTCGTCTTGCCAGCACCGGTCGGACCAACTAAGGCAATGCTTTGGCCTGGTGTAATATGGAAAGACACCTTGCTTAAAATAGGCTTTGCTGGCTCGTAGCCAAATGTCACTTCAGAGAAACGCACCTCTCCTTTCATTGGTGGCAACGGCTTAGCATTAGGAGCATCTTGAATTTCAGGAATTTCATCCATCGTTTCAAAGATCCGTTCCAAATAGGCGGTCGCTGTAATCAAAGAGTTGTAGAAATTTCCAATGTTGATGACCGGATTCCAAAAATTGTTGATATAACCAATAAAGGCAATCAGTGTCCCCGTCGAGACCGAGACTCCAAGTTGCTTAATTCCCACAAAATAAATCAAGCAAGTCGTTAACACAGAAATATTTTGCACGACTGGCCAAAGCAAAAACTGAATCTTCACGGCTCTCATCCATGAACTACGATAGTCTTCGTTCACTTCGTTAAATACGTGATAATTTTCTCGTTCTCTTGCAAATGATTGGGTAATCTTGATGCCCGCAATGCTCTCGTGGATATAAGCATTTAAATTGGATTGCTTGTTACTTAATACTTGATAGGCTTTTCGTTGCTTTTGTTTAATGATCATGACTAAGCCAAATAATACCGGCAACAAAGCAAGACTATAGAGCGTCAATACTGGATCAATCCATGCCATAAAGAGCAAGGTCACCACGACACTCATCATGTCTGAGATCAAATTGATTAATCCATTACTCAATAAGTCACTTAAAGTATTGATATAATTGACCACGCGAATCAAGATTTTTCCATGTGGTCGATTGTCAAAATAGGAGAACGGCAAGGTCTGTAAATGGTGAAAAATATCAAACCGCATATCCTTTAACATATCTTGTCCAATCTCAGTGATTTTTAAAATCCGATACTTCATACACCAAGCGATGACAAATAGTGAAACAAAGAAGATGCCACTAATCCATAAAAGTAAGGAAATATTTTTCTTGGGAATGACTTGATCGATAGCAATTTTGGTAAAGTAAGGTCCTAACATACTCGCGATGTTCGCTACAAAGATAACCAATAAAACTTTATAGATTGCGTCTTTATATGGCTTGACGTATTGACCTAGCCGTCGATAATGTTGCCAATTAAATTCTTGTTCTAATTCTTCATCTTCTGCAAATGTATTGCGTGCCATTAGCCAGTCACCTCATCTCTAGATATTGCCAAGCCTAATTGTTTTTGATAGACCTCGTAATAGGCCCCTTTTTTTGCGACTAATTCTTCGTGCGTCCCTTTTTCAACGATGCGTCCTTTTTCCATCATCAAAATGACATCGGCTTCTCGGACGGAAGAAATTCGGTGAGCAATAATAAAGGTCGTCTTTTCAGTCGTTAAGCGCGTTAATTCTTGCTGGATTTTGGATTCTGTCTCCATATCCACGGCTGAAGTAGTGTCATCCAAAATTAAAATAGCTGGATTTTTCGCCAATGCTCGAGCCAAAGAAATTCGTTGCTTTTGGCCTCCTGACAATCCCACGCCCCGTTCACCGATAATCGTGCTATAACCATCTGGCATTTTACTAATGAACAGATCTGCATCTGCAATGCGAGCCATCTCGCGAATGTATGGTGCATCAGCTGTCGGATTTCCAAAGGCAATATTTTCTTCGATAGTATTAGAAAATAAAAAGATGTCTTGCATCACCATCGCAATATTTTCTCTCAACTGCCTTACTGGATAGCTCTTAGCATCTTTGCCATCAATTTTCACCGTCCCACTAGTTGGATCATAAAAGCGAGCGACCAAGTTCACTAAGGTCGTTTTACCCGAGCCTGTTTCACCTAAGATACCGATTGTTTGACCTGGATGAATAGAAAAGGATATATCTGACAGCACGTTAGTCTTTGGATCGTCAGAAAAATGAAACGACACATGATCGAATTCGACATCGCCATGAATCAGTACTTCTTCTGGATGTGTGGTAATTGGGATTTGTGGCTTTGTATTGAGCATTTGTCTAATTTTGATGCAGGCCGCTGAGAAGCGTTGCACGTCGTTGATTAGCCAGCCACTCATCCGCATCGGCATATTTAGCATCCACAAAAAGCCATTAAACGCAATTAAATCACCCAAAGTCATCTGCTGATGAATCACTAGTAACCCACCTAATGCCAGCGAAATCAACGTCAGACTACCGGCAAATAAATCTAGCCACGGCAAATACGTCGCTGATACGTTGGCTGATGCCATATTCTTTGCCTTGTAATCTTCATTATGATGAGAAAATTTATCAAGCTCGTATTGCTCTCTAGTGAATGCCTTGACGACACGATTGCCACCGATATTTTCTTCGACCATCGAGTTCAGCCGTGCAAAGCTTTCACGAATCTCAAAGAAGACAGGATGTGCTTCTTTCGACATTTTGACAGTAAAAAAGTAAATCAACGGTGTAATCACTAGCATAGCGAGTGTTAGTGGCACGCTAAGTGTAAACATGACCCCCATCGCTAGGACAAACCAAATGATACATTCTAAAATATTGTAGATTACCCATGAAACAAAGTGCCGAATCGCATCCGTATCTCCAGTCATCCGCGCCATAATATCCCCCACACGCGTATGATTAAAAAAATCAAAATCCAATTCTTGTAGCTTCTTATACATATCTTGCCGTAAGACAAATAAAGTATTTTGACCAACTCGTTCAAATAAAATTTGATACGAATAGCGAATGACGGTACGAATTAATGTGACTGCAATCATCACTGCTAAAAAAGGAAGCAGCCATTCAGTTTTTTGTTGATCAATCACGACATCGACTAATTTACCTGACAATAGTGGGTTGACCACGATCAAGGCCGCATTGAGTAGCAAAAAGATCAATGCTAGCCATAAGTGCTTGCGATAGGCTTTTGCATAGTGCCATATCCATTGAAAATTATTCATTTCTTTTTCCTCCAACTTTTTTTGCTAGTCCTATCTTATCCTTACTGTGAAAAATAAGAATGGATTTATTTAGTCAGAAAGATGGATAATTTTACTCTAATTCGTAAATCACATATGCGTGTTTCTTTTTTTTGCGCTATACTAAAGAAAGCGATTAGCATTACTGGAGGAATGAAATGATGTTTTCTCAACCGGAAATTCTTTATGTCTTTGATGTTTGGAATCAGTCAGGAAATCATTCCGAGCGACATACACATGATTTTTTTGAAATCAGCTTTTTATTAGAAGGTGAAGCCCAGTATTGGTTTCAAGACAAGTGGCAGACGATTCGAGGTGGCGACGTCTTATTATTTAATCCCAAAATAGTACACGCCGAGCAACAGCAAGCAACTACTTACTCACACCAGCTGCATATTGGCATCCAGCAATTTCAGCTGCCAGATTTGCCTCCAAATGTCTTTCCAACAGACACACCGCATGTCTTATTGCGAGAAAACCAATTACAAATTTTTAACAAGGCGTGGCTACTGATGAAAGAATTTAATGATCAACCTGCTGGCTTTAAATCTATGGGGCAAGCGTTGGTGACTGAGCTATTGATTTTTTTACTACGCAGCATCCAGTCAAATCAACAGCTTGAAGAAGCGCAACAACCACTATTAAAAAACGAACGCTTGGCGCGTGTCGTTACCTCAGTTCAAAGCTACATCGAGCACAACTTTGAAAAAGATATCTCTTTGGAATCGTTGGCAAACGCTCATTTCGTGAGCCCTACCTATCTCTCTAAAAGCTTCAAAGAGCAATTGGGTATTTCACCGATTACATACTTGATTCAAGTCCGTTTGACACACGCGTTTCACTTACTAAAAGAACAAAACGGATCGGTCAAAGATATCGCCCAAGCAGTCGGCTACGACGATGCCTACCACTTTAGCAAATCATTCAAAAAAACTTACGGCATTGCCCCATCCAAAGTAAAAAAAGACGCCAGAGAAAGAACAAGAGGTCGTGACAAAAGCGTTTAGCTCTTAGCAATAAGCTCAGAAATTCCGAAAATTGTTCCTTAAATTTTTGAGAATTTTTGACTTATTGTCAAGAGAGCTGCTTTTGATACACCGTTTATTGAGGTCGTGACAAAAGCGTTTAGCTCTTAGCAATAAGCTCAAAAATTCCGAATAGAAACGTACGAGTACGTACGACAAAAAACCAGAAGTTTGAGAAATAACTTCTGGTTTTTCAGGTCTATTTGCTTGTAGCTGAACAATTTGGTCTCAGCTTTTTTATTTGGTTTCATTTTCGCGTGTATCATAAATGATTGTTACGGGGCCATCATTGACTAATGATACCTGCATATGTGCCCCAAACATTCCAGTCGCAACAGGGATGTTTTGCTCACGCAATGCTTGATTAAATGCTTCATACAATGGCTCAGCCACTTCTGGTCGAGCTGCCGCAACAAAACTAGGCCGATTGCCTTTTTTCGTCTGCGCATATAAGGTAAATTGTGAAATACTTAAAATTCCCCCATGGATTGCAGCTAAGGAGTCGTTCATCTTGCCGTCCGCATCTTCAAAGACACGTAATTGTGTAATTTTTTTTACTAAGTACTGGACATCAGCTATGGTATCTTCTTGATGAATACCAAGTAAGACCACAAAGCCTTGATTAATCTGACCAATTATTGAGTTATCAACTGTTACTTGGGCACTTGAAACTCGTTGAACTACTGCTCGCATCGCTTATCCTTTCATTCGTCGTACACTGTAAACATCTGGTACTTGTTTGATTTTTTCAACAATAGAATGCAAATGAGCTAAGTTTTGAATACCGACTGTCAGACGAATAGTAGCTGTTTTTTCTTTGTTACTGCGGGCTTCTACGCCGACCAATCGTTTGGACATGGAGCTGACCGTTTGCAAAATGTCATTTAACAAGCCCGAGCGATCATAGCCGTAAATTTCAATATCGGCATCGTATTCTTTTTCTTTGCTCGCTGTATCTTCCCATTCTACCTCGATCAAGCGCTCTTCGACGTCCTCAGAGCTATGGACATTTGGACAGTCCGCACGGTGAATAGAAATACCTCGTCCTTTGGTAATATAGCCGACGATTGGGTCACCTGGTACCGGATTACAACAGCGACTAATTCGAACCAATAAGTTATCCACACCTTGGATGACAATGCCACCTTCATGCCGAACTTTCATTTTTTCTGGCTCTTTTTTGACTGGTTGATTCAGTAAGTCTTGCACTTGTTGTTTTTGTTTTTCGATATCGCGTTCTTTACGCTCTTCTTCTGTTAAGCGATTGGCTAAAGTTGTCGGACTGACTTCACCAAAGCCGACTGCGGCAAACAAATCTTCATCCGTCTGATAATTAAAACGACCGAGTGCTTCTTGTAATTTGGTTTTGGTCAGAATTTCTTTTGGAACAAAGCCCATTTCTGTCAACGTACGGACAACGGCATCATGTCCTTTCACCACATTGGCATCACGATCTTGGGTTTTAAAGAAGCGTTTGATTTTATTTTTGGCTTTGCTTGTAGCAACTAATTTTAGCCAATCACGGCTCGGGCCAAATGAATTGGGTGACGTCATAATTTCAACAATATCCCCATTTTTCAACTTGTAATCCAACTGCACCATTTTGCCGTTGATTTTAGCACCGACTGTTTTATTCCCAATATCAGTATGAATATTGTACGCAAAATCGAGTGGGCTTGAGCCTTGTGGTAGCTCTGATACATCGCCATTTGGGGTAAATACATAGACTTTGTCGCTAAAGATATCCCCTTTGACCCCTTCCATAAAGTCAGAAGCATCGTAGCTTTCATCTTTTAGCTCCAAAATTTCTTTAAACCAACCGACTTGCTCTGTCATTTGATCGGGATTGACCTTGTCTGTCTTGCCTTCTTTATAGGCCCAGTGCGCAGCGACCCCAAATTCCGCAATTTCATGCATTTCATGTGTGCGAATTTGAATTTCGACTGGATTGCCATTAGGACCGATGACTGTCGTATGCAATGACTGGTACATATTGGCTTTTGGCATCGCAATATAGTCTTTGAAACGACCAGGCATCGGCTTCCACTTAGTATGAATGGTCCCTAACACTGCATAACAATCTTTAATTGAATCCACAATTACACGAATCGCTAACAAGTCATAAATTTCATCAAATTGCTTTTTCTTATCCACCATTTTGCGATAGATTGAATAAATGTGCTTTGGCCGTCCATAAATTTCCGCGTAAATGTCCAGCTCTTCGGTTGCAATCCGCAATTCTTCAACCGTCTTATCGACATATGCTTCTCGTTCATCGCGCTTTGTCTTCATTAGGTGGACAATGCGGTAATATTGTTGCGGATTAATGTATCGTAATGAACGGTCTTCTAGTTCCCACTTAATGCGGCTAATCCCTAACCGATGAGCCAATGGGGCATAAATATCTAACGTTTCCCGTGCAATGCGGCGTTGCTTGTCTTCACGCAAATGCTTTAAAGTCCGCATATTATGCAAGCGGTCCGCTAGTTTCACCATGATGACGCGCAAATCCTGTGCCATCGCAATCAACATTTTCCGATGATTTTCTGCGAGTTGTTCTTCATGTGATTTGTATTTGATTTTTCCTAATTTCGTCACACCATCGACTAACATCGCCACATCTGGTCCGAACTCTTCTGTCAAATCTTGGAGCGTCACATCAGTATCTTCGACAACATCATGTAAAAAGCCTGTTGCCACGGTATGCGGATCCATTTGTAATTCAGCTAGTATCCCAGCTACTTGAATCGGATGAATAATATATGGTTCTCCCGATTTTCGAAATTGCCCTTCATGCGCGCTCGTCGCATAATCCAGTGCCTTTTGTACAAAGGCGACGTGTTCTGCGCTCATATAGCGTGCAACCATATTTATGACCCCTGGGCCTGTCAAGATGATATCTTTTGCCATACTCCCTACCCCTTCTTTAAACAAATCGACGGATGTGAAAAAAGTCTGTACTTACTCATCGGAAGCTCTGCCAATGGCCACTTCTGTGATTGCTCGTTTCGTTCATTTTATCTTCAATAAAGAGAAAAGAAAGCACCACCTGTTAGCAGTACTTTCCAAATGATTGGTCTTATTATACAAATAATCACCGGTTTTTTCAATCAGTGTCATTTGTGTCATGTAAGAGTTCATAGTGATAGCTTGCTGCCCCTAACACATAAAGCGGCGCCGTCTCCGTCCGTAAGATACGTGGCCCTAAGCCACAACAGATTGCTCCAGCTGCCACAAAACGTTCAATCTCTTCTGGTAAAAAGCCACCTTCAGGACCAAAGAGGACCATCAAATGCTGTCCCGGTGCTACCTTGCGAAAAGTCTGCACTAATTGGGCATGTTCTCCCTTTTTGGCTGACTCTTCATAGGCTACTAAGACACAGTCTGCCGTTTCCATCGCCGCTAGTAGGTCTGATTGCGTTGCGAACAGCTCGACAGTTGGACACACTTGGCGATGGGATTGCTCAGCTGCTTCTTGTGCAATTTTTTGCAGACGTTCTTGCTTTTTCTGGCGTTTTTTTGGATCCCATTTGACGATGGATGTCTTTGCTGGATAAGCCAAAAATTGCGCAGCACCAAGTTCCGTTCCTTTTTGAACAATCCACTCCAGCTTATCCCCTTTTGGAAAGCCACTGGCAATCGTGACCTTAATCGGCAGTTCACGTTGCAATTGCTCAATAGCTACAGGCTTAAGCATTACTGCATCAGCTTTCACCTCACGAATTTCCGCCTCTAAGCTCATGTCGTTAGCAAATACCAAATACACATGATTGCCTGCTTCCATCCGCATCACACGAATCATATGATGGAAGGGTTCCCCCGTTACTTCATACTCGTGGACAGATTCATTGTACGATTCATTAAGAAAGTAACGTTGCATCCTCTTCCTCCACCTTTTTGAAAATCAACGCATGCCAATCTTTTTGCGTGAACAGTTGTGTCAGCTCAAATCCATGTGCTTGCATTTCAGCTAAAATCATCGGCTGCTTTTCTGAAATAATGCCCGACACGATGAAGCGTCCCTCTGGTTTTAATAGTCGCGCGGCATCAGGAATCATACGCACAATAATATCGGCTAAAATATTTGCGACAATCACGTCAGCTTCGATGGAAATACCCGCTAATAGATCATTTACGGAAACTTTGACATCTTTTGCGACTGGATTTAAGTCCATATTTTCTTGAGCTGCAGCAACTGCCACACTATCCAAATCAAAGGCATGGACTTCTTTGGCACCATAGTACTTACTTGCAATACTCAATACACCAGAGCCTGTCCCGACATCTAAGACCGTCTCACCACCGCGTAAGATCACCTCTAATGCTTGGAGGGTCAGATTGGTCGTTGGGTGCGTACCTGTCCCAAAAGCCATCCCTGGATCTAATAAAATCACTTTCTCGTCGTCAGTCACTGGCTGATAACTTTCCCAGCTAGGAACAATCGTCAAGTAACGGGTCACGCGGACGGGATGATAGTACTTCTTCCAAGCCGTCGCCCAATCCTCTTCTGCCACTTCACTAACCGTCAGCGTATTTTTGCCAATTGCTAGCCCAAAATCAGATAATTTCGTGATTTGTGCTTGTATAAAGGGTAACTGCTCTGGTAAAAAGACTGTCTCAGGAAAATACGCCATCACCAACGCTCCTTCTTTAATATGAGCGAAATCATCTTTGGTTAGCAACTCACCGTATGCATCTGAGTGAAAATTTTCTACATCCAATGCGTCTTCGATCGCGACACCACTTGCTCCAGCCTCCATCAAAATATTGGCTACAGCTTCTACCGCTTCGCTTGCTGTTTCTACTTTTACTTCATTCCATTTCATCTATTAACTCTCCTTAATAACTTGGGTACGGTAAAAAACGTTCTTGTTTTGCTGTCGTCATATCCGCTTGCAACGCTTGGAAATAATCAGGTGAAAAGTGCAATTCAAAAATACTTTCTTCATCAGAAACTAAAAAATCAAGCAAATCATCTTGCCCTTTCACCAAAATCTCTGGTAAATACATAATCAGCGCATCAATTACTTTTTGTTGCATGCCTTTTTTTCCTGCAAAAGGAATCACTGCCAAGTAGTCATCTTCATCAAAAACTGCCTTTTGGTCATCGTATAATAAAATTGCATCTTCAAACTCAATAATCTCTTCTTCCGAGCGTACGCCTTCTCGATCATCAATTGCCATGTGATTGGTATTTTCCGCATACAAACGGACAATCACTTCGATCGTATGATTGCGTGTATCCCAATCAATTGCCACATCAAAATCGGCTAATTTTTTTTCGATTTGTTCATCTAAATACGTCAATAGTGTTTCTTTCGCCATTACGATCTCCTTTAAATATGTGATAGACCAAGTTTACCATTTCTACTCCATTAGAACCACACGGGAACACTGGAAATTATGCTATACTGGATAAAGAAACTCGTGAAAGGAGTCCACCTATGTATCGTCCATTAGCCTATCGTATGCGTCCACGTACATTGGATGAAGTTGTTGGCCAACAACACTTGGTTGGTCCAGGAAAAATTATTCGTCGCATGGTCGATGCCAAATTACTCTCTTCAATGATTCTTTACGGCCCACCTGGAACAGGCAAGACGAGTATCGCCAGTGCGATTGCCGGGTCAACTCAGTTTGCATTTCGTACCTTGAATGCGGCGACTGATACGAAAAAAGATTTGCAAATTGTTGTGGAAGAAGCTAAGATGAGTGGCACAGTCATTTTACTTTTAGATGAAGTCCATCGCTTAGACAAAACCAAACAAGATTTTCTATTGCCTCATTTGGAAAATGGGCGCATTATTTTAATCGGTGCAACGACAGAAAATCCTTATATTACCATCAATCCAGCGATTCGCAGCCGAACCCAAATATTTGAAGTCTATCCCTTAAGTGAATCAGATATCTATCATGCGCTAGAGCAAGCTTTGCAAGACAGTGAGCGCGGCTTAGGCAAGGATGCTATCACGATTGATGAAGTGGCACTGACACACTTAGCTCGTGTCACGAACGGTGATCTACGTAGTGCATTGAATGCCCTAGAGCTCGCTGCAAAATCAACAGCAGAAATCGCGGGAACCATTCATTTGACGCTTGCCATCATTTCCGAGTGCGTGCAAAGAAAAGCTTTTTCACATGATAAAGATGGCGATGCTCATTATGACGTCATCTCTGCCTTCCAAAAATCCATCCGTGGTAGCGATCCAGATGCCGCCTTGCACTATTTGGCACGCATGGTTGAAGCCGGCGATTTAGCCAGTATTTGCCGCCGCTTGCTTGTGATTGGCTATGAAGATATCGGACTGGCCAATCCAGCCGCTGCTGCTCGTACAGTCAACGCAGTCTTAGCCGCAGAACGACTAGGGTTCCCTGAGGCTCGCATTCCCTTAGCAACAGCAGTCGTCGATCTATGCCTCTCACCAAAATCCAACTCAGCTTACACTGCTTTGGACGCGGCACTTGCAGATATTAAAGACGGCAAAGCCGGACAAATCCCTGATCATTTACGAGATAGTCATTATCAAGGAGCTGAAAAGTTGCAGCGAGGGGTCGGTTATCAATACCCTCATAATTATCCCGATGGTTGGGTGAACCAAACTTATCTCCCAGACACGTTAATCAATACGCACTACTATCAGCCAAAAGATACTGGACGCTACGAACAAGCCTTGCATCAGCGATTAAACGAATTACAAAAACGAAAACAAGAATGAACTCACTCGTTACACCCAACCTGTTACATTGTATGAAAGAGGGAAATATGGTATGATTTAAGTGGGTAATCTGTGATGTACGAATTTTCCCTTTTTGTGTTGACCGAACATTTTATTGATATCTTGGGATCCGTCCGGTGTTAAATATGGTAACAAGCCTTTTCATTTGGTAGTTCGACTATTTGACCGTGGAGCCCACCTGCTAACATTTGCGGGATCAATACACCGGGACAAGAAAACGGCATCTACAGATTTTACCCATTTTTTATGCTTAAAAGTAAAAGAGTTTGCAACAAAAGCAGAATCTTTGGAGTAACAGTGACTCCTATTTAAAGAATTTGAGCCAGAATGAATGTAAAAGAGCAGAAAATCCAAAAGTGTGCGAAACAATTTCTGGATTTTCTGCTCTTTTCTTGTAGCTGAACAACTCTGTCTCAGCTTTTTTACAGTTCTTCTTGTTTAATTTGTTCCAAAGGTTCAGATGATGCAGTATGGAACGCTTTAATTTTTTCTAATATCAACAACACGACGACTAAAATTAAAATCGCGATTGAGAAAAACAATGTTTGGAGACCTCCATCATGTGACAACAATAGTTGACGCAAGATAGCAGTCATACTAATTAAGATCAAATAGCGGACAGGGATATGATGCCCTTCTTTCACATAACGCAATAACATCAAAATAATTTCCAATAAAATAAATAGCGTCGCCACTTCTTCAATTAATGAAGACAGGCTATCCATTGATGATAACGGGATAACTTGCAACACAAGACTATAAATTGCTTCTCCCATCACAATGAGAATCAGGATAATTAAAATTGCCAACATTAAATCGACAAAGCTGCTCACCCATTTTTCAAACTTTTGATAAAAATCCATTTTTCTCCTCCTCAGTCTTTCTCTATCTATTATAACTGATAGCCAACCATTGACAAAGTGAAAAATCTAAGACAGCCACCCCTCTACTTGATTCTGCAATACGTTTCTTCTATACTAAAATTAAGTTTATTAGACTGGAGATAAGTTATATGATTTTATTATTTGGTTCTCTATTGTTGCTTCTAGGTGGATTGATACTTTGGAAGAAAAACGTCTTCTTTCAATTGATTCAACACACTGAAAAAAATGAACGATTTATTAAGAGCTATGCCTATCAGTTGCTCGCTCTTGGCATACTTGGTGTGATTTTGCATTTTCTTCCCTCGCGGATACTGGATTTGTTTTATGTTGCGCTTGTTTTGCTTGCATCTGCTTTTTTCAGTATTGCTTTTGCAAAAAAAATGCAGTCGTAATCGTTGGTTATGGTTTTCTTTTTTTCATAAAAAGAATACAATATTAGTAGAACTAGTACGTTGAATTTAAGGAAATGGGGTGTTGTCAATGTTACAACAATACGAACGAATTATGGTTGCTGTCGATGGTTCAAAGGAAGCTGAATTGGCATTTAAAAAAGCGGTCAATGTCGCAAAAAGAAACGATGCTGAATTACTTTTGGTACATATCATCGATACGCGCGCATTTCAAACAGTCGCAGCTTTTGATTCTGTCTTGGCTGAGCAAGCGACTGAATTGGCGAATAAGTCATTAAAAGAGTATACCGATACTGCTACAAAAGAAGGACTTACGAAAGTAACTTCTGTCGTTGACTATGGTTCACCAAAAGCAATCATCGCGAAACAATTACCAAAAGAAAAAAACGTCGATTTAATTATGCTAGGTGCAACGGGGTTAAATGCCGTCGAACGCTTATTTATCGGATCTGTATCTGAATACGTCATTCGTAATGCACCATGTGATGTGCTGATTGTTCGTACTGACTTAGACAATCACCTTCCAAAAGAAAAAAGCTAGTTGACTGAGTCAACTAGCTTTTTTTAAGGGAGTTTCTAGCCAGGGGATCGTTGATTGGCACCAACAAAAGCATCAACTCTTGCATCTATTTAATCATGAAACGTATCAAATGTATAGTGATTTATCTGAATTTTCTCACAATAATTACTTACTCGACAATTTCCCAGTAGCGTTGGCGGTAAAATACATAAGTCGCAATCACTAGGCCAATGATTACGATGCCCATTCCGATAGAAGTCCATAAAGCTGAGACTACTAAGACGCCAAAGATGGTCACACCAATCAAGAGGCCTCCCACGATTAGCCCACCAAACATTTTTAAAATAATTCCTGTATTTCCTAGCCCACGTGTTACTAATTGGTTTACATTTGTCCACGATAGGTCCATCAATCGAAAATCACGCCAAAAATAATATTCACTAAAAATATAACTAGCTACTACACCCCCGACAAGCATACTCATAATTAATAACATTGGTATATGAAATAAAAACGTCGCAACCAAAGAGGCAATGAGAAACATCAAAAGCTGGATACTAAATCCGAGCCAGAACTTTACTTTTAGATAGCTTTTTTGATTGATAGGCAACGCACGAATATACTGAAAGTTAGCTTTATCTAACGAAATAATCATCGCAATAAATGATGCTGGTGTTGTGATGAGATAAGCCAAAAACATACCAATAATCAAAAAGACAATCGCGAAGGTATTATCCAAGCTAGCCGCACTCACTCCACCAGATATGCCAAAACTAATGATAAAAATTAATGGCATTAATAATGAATTGGTCACCACTTGCATCAAAAGATTAGGATCTTTAATCAGTTGAAAATTATAATTAATCAGCATTTGATTGTATGATTGGTTCACTTTACGCTTGCGTTTTTCATGCGAAATATTTGGTGAAGCATCCAATAATTGCTCATACAACTTGGGTAAAATTGTTCGTTTGATTAACCATAGACCTAGCAGATTAAGCGTAATGAAACCTGCCCATGAGAGCAATCCGTTTAGCTGAAATGGCGCGTGCATCATCCAGTAAAATGGCATGAACAAAGCAATCGCCGGACGATCGGCTTGCGCTTCAAATGATGTAGATGACGACTGATAGCTCATGAAAAAAATTCCTGCCACGGCAATAACTGTCGACAAAATCAATAGTAAACTCGTCATAACTTTTTTATGCTTCTTAAACAAAGCCGTCTTAGTCAGACCAAAAACAATAAAGCTACACAATTCAAATGAAAAAATTAAAAATAAAACGAACAAAACAAGACTAAACACTAAAACGACGACACTATTTACCCCAGAGCGCCAGCCGGTTAAACAATACATTAAAAACAATGGCAAAACAAACGGAATAATCGAGAGTGCCACGACAAACATCTTCGCCATAAAAATTTCTCGCTGACGAAAAGGCAATGGTAAATAACCCGCTAAATCTTGGCTTTCAAAAAAGACATTGTATACCGTCGAGATACCTTGAGAAAGAGCTAGGACACTAAATAACCCCATATAAAAAGTGAAGTAACCTGTATTTTTTGAAAAATCAATAGTTACCATCGAAAAGCCATAGATAGCAAGGAAAATAATCATAGACATCAAGTATTGAAACAAAATATACTTTGTTAACTTCTTTCCTTGCTTGCCTTTTTTCCGCGCGCGATCAGTCACTTGTGGGTTAATAAACAAAAGATTGATGTTTATTAACGCTTTTAACTGCGAACTAATCATGCGCATTCCCTCCATCCTCCAACGCATCCATCATTGGTTCACTTTCCTTCTTACCAGTCATTGCTAAATAGATTGACTCTAGTGATTGGCTTGGTGCTGTCAGCAATAAGTCTGACACCGTTCCATTATAAAGTAGTTCACCATTCTTTAGGATGGCCAATTCATCGCAAAGCTGTTGGGCACTGTCTAAGACGTGTGTCGAAAAGATGACTGTTTTCCCTTTTTCCGCATGTTTTTTCATCATTTCTTTTAGATCAAATGCCGCCTGCGGATCTAATCCTTGCAACGGTTCATCTAAAATCCAAATATCTGGATCCGAATAGAGCGCACCGATAATCATTGTTTTTTGACGCATTCCATGCGAAAAGCTGGCGATGGTTTCTTCTTGATGAGAAGTCATATCAAATATGGTCATCAACTCATTTAAGCGCACACTGCGCTCATTCTTATCAATTTCGTAAGCCTCAGCGATTAAATCCCAATACTCACCCGCTGTTAACTGCAAAAATAAATCTGGCGAATCTGCTACGTAGCCAATCCGTTTTTTGATTGCTTCACGATTACTAGTCAAAACTTGTCCGTCAACGACAATATTGCCTGAAGTTGGTTCGATGATACTCACCATACTCTTGATTGTTGTCGATTTTCCCGCCCCATTGTGACCTAAGAATCCAAAAATTTTCCCCTCTGGTATCACTAAATTCAACTCTTTTAATGCCATCTTTGAGCCATATTGCTTGCTTAGCTGCTGAATCTCAATCATTGTCTTCCTCCCTTTTCTTCTTCTAAATTAAGTCTATCGTACTTTCTTGAAAAAAACAGCCTTCATCAAGCATGTGACGATACTGTAAGGTAAGAAAAAACAGAACATCCAAAAGCTTATGAAACAACTTCTAGATATTCTGGTCTTTTTGCTTAGAGCTGATTCTGCCCTAGCTTATGTTTATTTGAATGATGGACGTAACGCTTCGACGTCTCTTGCAATCATTAATTCTTCGTCTGTCGGAATCAACAAGACTTTAATTTTTGAGTCTTTCGTAGAAATGATGTGTTCACCAAATTTTGCATTTTCAGTTTCATCAAGCTCAACGCCAAACCATGAAAGACCTTTAACGATTTCAGAGCGGACAACTGCTGAATTTTCACCGATACCGGCTGTAAAGACGATTGCATCTGCCCCATCCATAGCTGCAACGTAGCTTCCGATATATTTACGGATACGATCGTAGAAAATATCTAGCGCAACTTTTACATCTTCTTTGTCTTTGTTATCTTGTAAATCACGCATATCACTTGATAGCCCATTTGTTAAACCAAGTAGGCCTGATTTTTTATTTAAAATATTTAACATTTCATCAATATCGATGTCTAATTTTTTCATCAAGTAAGGTAAGACAGCCGCATCGATATCACCTGAACGCGTCCCCATTGTAATGCCAGCTAATGGTGTGAATCCCATTGAAGTATCCACAGATTTTCCTTCTTTAACAGCTGTGATTGATCCACCATTACCTAAATGACAAGTAATAATTTTCAAGTCTTCGATTGGTTGTTCTAACATATCGGCAGCACGTTGTGAAACATAGCGATGACTTGTTCCGTGTGCGCCATATTTACGAACTTTGTAGTCGTTATAGTAGGCTAAAGGCAGGCTGTAAAGGTACGCTTCACGCGGCATGCTTGCATGGAACGCTGTATCAAAGACCGCAACGCTAATAATATTTGGTAATAAGTGTTTGAATGCACGAATGCCCATTAAATGTGCTGGATTGTGTAGTGGTGCAAAGACTGCTACTTCTTCAATTTTAGCAATGACATCATCATCAATAATAACTGATTTATCAAAGTATTCTCCACCATGCACGACACGGTGACCAACACCAGTAATTTCATCATATGAAGCCAAAATATTTAACTCGATTAATTGATCAAGTAACATTTTTACTGCGATTTCGTGGTCTGGGATATCTGTAACCACTTCATATTTTTGTCCTTCGCCATATTTAACAGTAAAGATTGAGTCGTTCAAGCCGATTCTTTCTACCAATCCTTTAGCGATGACTGTTTCTGCTGGCATTTCATATAATTGCCATTTTAAACTTGAACTTCCGGCATTAATTGCAATTGTTTTTGACATGTAATTTCCTCATTTCTGTTTAGTAAGTTCGTAACGGTTTATTTTTTATTTTCCTTTATCCATTTTTCAAACTGTTTAAAGAAAGATTGGATACTTTGGGGTTTGGTGAGACTAGTTAATTTTGCTAATAGCACTTCTTTGGCTTGGGTCGTTTGTTCACTGCGATTTTGAACAATCACAATACTTTTACGTGATGCCTCAGTTTTAAATAATTCATCCGGTAATGCGATAATGCCCTGCAAAAAAACGCATTCTTGGAACCATTTTTTTAGTTCTGCGCTTTGCTCTGTTTCTAAAAAATTGCTTGGCAATAAAAACAAACCATAACCAGACTCTTTGACGTAGCGCATACTTTGCTCCATCAATAAATGATGAGCATAACTGTGACCTTGTTCGACGTGCATCAAAAATTCAGTTGCCCGTTCATCGTCTGGGTAATAGCCAATCGGTAAGTCCGCTACCGCCACATCCACCGGCTCAAGCAACATTGGCTGCAAGCCATCCTGATGAAACAGCGCTACATTTTCACCAATCCATGAACTCGTAGCTGAGGCGACTTCTAGCAGTGTTTCGTCATTATCAACTCCGACCCCTTTGACAGATTGGTAACCAGCTAACTTTAAGTTGGTCATAATGGTCAACAAGAGATTCCCCATACCCACGGACACATCAAGCATGGCTAGTGATTCAGCTTTTTTGGGATAGAGCTGCTCCATCAAATAAATAAACAAAAAGCCGATGCCATCAGGTGTTAGCTGATGATTTGGTTGCAACGGTTCCGTTTGCGTTCCTTTTAGTAACACAAGCTGTGACACTTTTCGTTTTTCTTCTGGCGTCAACGGTGTTGCCAACTGCTTGTACACCTCTTGTAATCGCTTAACAGACGCTTCATCCGGTACGCCATCAACCACGCGCACTTGGTAATTATCTACAACATTCTCCATGTGCTCAACATAGGCATCAATAAATGATGACGATAATGCGTTTTGCAACAATTGAATCGCGGTTAAATGTAAAGAGAACATCTCTTCAATTTTGTTTCCTGTCATTTGACCCCTCATTTCAAATACTATAACACTACATTTACCTGTATAATTCTAAATGATTTATTCTAAATAATCAACTGCCTTCCTGTAAAGCTTTTCATTGAATGCAGATACTTCGTTAAAGGAACCAAAAAAAATAGCATTCACCGCAAGATACTGTGAAGAAGTATACAAAAAAGCAAAAAAAGAACATCCTTTCAGCAAAAGACGTTCTTTTCGTTATCTGTATTATTCTTCCTTGCTAACTGTTGTGTCCGAGGTCATTTGCTCCATTGTTTCTTGGACTGTCGATTCTGAGCTTTGCGTGGTCGACTCTGAAGTTTCTGTGGTCAGATTGACTTCTTCGGCTCGAGCGATCGTTCTTTCTCTAGTAGACCCCTCGGCACTAATTGTATACGTTAGATCCAGCGTCGTAGTCTGAAAGTTGATTTGGCCAATATTGTAAGTAATCGTGCCACTCGTCCCTGGCGGTGCTTCTAATAATCGTGCTTCATATTTTTGTAAAAATAATTCTTCCATGATTCTTAGTCTGTAGTTGTAGGTAATTAATTCACCAGATTTTTGGGCATAACTCGCACTAGCTTGGGCCATATAGACAACCGTCAAAAAGAAAAACAATAAACTAATTGCTACTACTAATAGACTTCCCCGCTTTGATTTGCGATAATTTAATGCGACTGGTCTTCACCTCTCCATCTAAAAACACTGCGTTCACCGTTAACACTTCCTGATCGATTGAGTAGTTGACGCGCTTCACCCTAGTTAACTGGATAAGTGTGCCCTTATCCTTAGAAAAAATAATACGATCATTTTTCCCTTTCTTGACTTCTAAGGGTACCCAGCTTCGCTTCTTACTATCTACTGCATCAATCTCTAGTAACTCCATGGCTATTCCTTGTGGCGTGACCGTGACGTTGCGACAATTGCGTAGCTTTTCCTCTAGATAAATCGTAAAAAAGGACCACTCTTGTTCCTGGCTCTGATAGAGATGAGGTTGGACGGCTTGCATGTAGCCAAAGACCTGATTGCCAATAGCCAAGATGATTAGCATTAAAAATAAGCTGACGATTGCTTCAATCAATGTGAATCCGCTCATCTGTCTGATAAATTTCAATTTGCTCACTTCCTACGTGTATGCTGGCTTGTTCCTTTGATAAATTGATTGTATATCTCGATGGCTTGCTTTGTGTCAAGACGGATTCATACAATACTTTGTGCAGCTCAATTTTCGCTTGTTCAGATCTACTTAATTCTAACCACTTCGTACAAATCGCTAACAAGGGCACCAAGCATACGAATAATAAAAACAAGCTAAGGAATCCTTCAAAGGCCATCATCCCTTTAGGAAAATTCTTTTTCAAAATTGCCACTCCCAAATTTAAATTTGTACGTTACCTTTTTAGTCAGGTCACCGACAGTTATTTGAAAAGGAAGATTGAATGTTTCTTTGCTATGCCCATTTTGATTAAACGTAAATTCGACATAGTTCCCACCTTTCACTGAAATATTTGCCGGTAAAAAAAGCCTGTGCTGTGCGTTTCCTTCTCTGAATAAAATAAAACCATTGATGTATCTAAACCCAAGTTTTTTATTTTTGATCAATGACTCTTGCTGTTGTAACTTGACTTCCCGTTCAAAATTTTGAAAAAACTGATTGGCTATTAGCGATTCTCTAGTCGTATTAAGCTCAATCAGACTGATATACGACATACTTAAAAATAGCCCCAGCACTATACATGTTTCGATTAACGTGAATCCTTTTCGTTGGCGGCTAATTTCCATTATTGTTTTTCTTCATTTCTGATTCAAGAGTGTTTAGTTCATTGTTTGCGCTAGTAATGGTTGTTTTGATTATATCTTTCGTATCTTGTGCTTTTTCAGCTTGTTTCATCATATTAGGTATCAAAATGATAGCCATCGCCCCAATAATAAACAGGACCACTAGTACTTCGATTAAGGTAAATCCTTTATATTTCTTTCTTAGTTTTTTCAAAATAAATCGCCTCCTATATTTTGATACATCGGTAACAACATCGCTGCATACATGCTAATCACTAAGAGCGCAATAAAACAAAATAACACCGGCTGCACCCACTTTAGCAAGCGTTCACTCCGCTCACTAAACTGAGTCAAAACAATCTGACTATACACCAACAACTCCTCTCCTAATCTACCCGTCTTCTCCCCTTGGTAAATAATGACCGCTACTTCTGGCATCAAAAAATCATACGCTCGAATCATCTCAGAAAAAGACTGACCAGATAAAAATTGTGTCTGCATGGATTGCGCCATTTCATACATGATTGTATGGGTCGGCAGTGCTTGCATGCAGCTAAGCAATTGTTTACTTTCTAGTCCTTGCGTATACAGTTGCCCCCACTCCAGTGCAAAATAGCTTGTCTGATACATAGAATACAACGGACCAATAAAGGGGATTTTGCGATAAATGGCTGCCGTTTTTAAAGCTGAAACTTTTGTCAGATGTTGCTTTACAATGACGTACATTCCAAGAACGATACAAGCGAGCACGAAAAAGCCAAGCGGGGCATAGCGAATAAACCTCACGCCCCAATGATCAGCGGAAATCATATCCGTCATAAGTAATTGCGGTAGAAAGAAGACATTCATCCCCACGAGCAAGAAAATAACCATACCTATCAATGCGAGTGGATAGGCGCTAGCTTTTAGCAGCTCTTGCTTTTGCTTGGCTAGCCGCTTGCGCTGATCGACAATCGTCGTCAAGGTGAGCGTGAGATTGCCATGGACTGTTGCAAAATACAGCTGACTCACCTCCTTATTGGTACAGCCAATCGCTTGAAAGCACTGCGACAATCCTTCTCCTTGTGTCAAAACAGCTTGAAATTTCTCCAACATCGCAGTCGACAGCTGCTTGCTTCGCTGCATAATTTCGATGCTCTCTTGAAGTCGAAACCCATTTTTTAAAAGCAACAGTAACATCGTTAAAAAACGCGTGACCTCTTTTTGCTGCTTTCGTTTTGATGGCCGCTTTTTCATCTGTTACGCTCACTTTCATATGGTTTATAAGAAATGATGGGTGTCGTTTTGTCATCGACTGACTGCAAGCGCTGATAGATGATGCCCTTCAGACAATTGTCAATCTCCCATTGGCTACACCCTAATTCGAGCAAGCGAGCGACTGTTTCTTCTTGACCTTTCGCATGAACGGTCGCAAACACTTGGTGACCGGTCAAGGCCGCACGAGTTGCCGCATGCGCCGTCAAGGAGTCCCTAATTTCTCCAATCAATAGTAAATCCGGCCGATGACGCAATGAAAGCTTAATCAGTTGATCGTATGTTTGGCCTATCGTGTCATTGGTTTGTAGCTGTAAAAATGTTGGTTCTTCAATTTCTACTGGGTCTTCGATGGTAATCACTTGTCCGCCCAACTTTTTGGCTAAATGGTACATCAACGTCGTTTTGCCCGAACCAGTAGCTCCACTAAAAAGAAAGAGGCCGTTTTGATTGGCTACATCATAGACCAGTTCATCATAGGTGGCGACTTGTTCATAAGTAAATTCATGGTCAGTATTCACTAAAAAGCGGATAACTAAAGACTCAAAGCCGCGATAATCGCCAACGGTTGATAATCGCAAGCGAACTGACCGCTCATTCAATTGGTACGTAATTGCACCAAGTTGTGCTTTACGGGTCTCACCGATATCCATCTCACCCAAAAATTTAAAGCGCGATATCAGTTGCCGCGCTTCTTGACTCGCGTACGATTGATAGACGAAGGTTTGCTCATTTTTGCGAAATTTGGCCACTCCTTTTTGCGCATCTACATAGAGATATAAGTCTTGCAGCTGATGATCGACACCATACTGAATCAATTCGTTTGACTGTTCTAGAATATCCATCATTTTCTCCCTCCACTAATACATACGCAAAAAAAAACAGCCCTCAACGGACTGTTTTCATTTCATCTTTATTTTTTAGGGAAGACTGCTTCTACACGATAGATGGGCTGTCCTTTGGCGGAAAATTTTTCTTCGTATTCCGTCATCACATTATTCGTAGCTTCTGCTGAGGCGTGTAAATCTAACCACACTTGCTTTATAATCATCCCATATTGCGAAAAGCTTGCTAAAGAGTATTCAAACAAGCCTCGGTTATCGGTTTTAAAATGAATTTCCCCTTCATTACATAGGATTTGTTCATCGACAGCTAAGAAATCTTTTGACGTTAAGCGACGTTTTTCGTGACGGGTCTTTGGCCATGGATCAGAAAAGTTCAAATAAATCTGATCGACTTCCCCATCAGCAAAATAGTTCGTTAAGGCTGAGCCGTCCACGTGCAGTAGTTGCACATTTGGTAGAGTATCCGCAAGTACTTTATCAAGTGCAAAAGATACGACACTGACTTGCATATCAATTCCAATATAATTGATATCTGGATGAGCTTTAGCCATACCAGTAATAAATTGTCCTTTGCCCATTCCGATTTCGATGTGAATGGGTTGCTTTTTTGCAAAGCGTTGCTGCCACTTTCCTTTTAATTCCTCGGGGTTTGCTACTACGATTTGCGGGTTTTCCGCGAGTAGCTCTTCTGCTCCTTTGCGTTTACGAACGCGCATGTTTTTCGCTCCTTTTCAACAAATGAGGTGGTCTCCTGCAATGAGGACGCCACCTGATTTAGCCACTATATATTCTTTTTAATTGAAGTATTTCTTCATTTGCTTCTTTGATTGCTCCACGACGGTATTGCTTTTTCGCTTCCTGTAATACACTCAGTAACGCATACCAATACGTCTTCTCTAACATGCCCACATCCGGCTGCACACCATAGCTCATCAGCCACTGACTCCAACTTGAGACAGGTAAATAATGACCCAAGACCGTGCCAATATCATAGGCCGCATCGGCAAACATAATCGAATCCCAATCCACCAAATACAAATAATTCTGGCAGACCAACCAATTGCGATAATTCACATCGCCATGCACGACTGTCTTTTCATTTGCTTTAAAGGTGGGAAGATTTTTTTCCATATATTGATGAACCAACATCAAAAACTCATTGTTGCCAAGTTCTGTTGGTAAATCTGTAAAATAACCGGTCAATAGTTTTTGCGGTGTCACCGTTTTACCGCCTACTTTTGCGAGTATTTCTTGCAAAGACTTCGAATGATGCAAATGGTACAACACATCAATCACATCATTGCGCTTGCCTATTTCTTCAGAGGTCAAGATTCTTCCCTCTAGCCATTCTTGCGCAGATAATGTGTCACCATTGCCTGTCCGCTTGGTCCAGATCAGCTTGGGAGTGATGCCCTCTTTAGCCAAGGCTGCCAACATCGGTGTTGTATTCCGTTTGATAAACACTTTATCATCCGCTTTTTTCCCAATATATGCTTTGCCAGTATCTCCTTTGATTGGTTGCAGATACCAGTCGCTATCAAAACGCATATCCATCGAGTTTCTCCCCTTAATTCACAGTACTTATTATTCTAGTCGCCTATGATAGTATCGTCAAGCACATTATGCGATTCTACAGTCCCTTTAGACGCATCGGCAAATAAGCATAACAAAAAAGGCCGTCAAATGAAAGTAGTCCGATCCAAAAAAAGAATGTATGCAGCATTGACACTTGCTTCATGCTCCCCACGACGGCAAATACAAGCGTCACAAATAATAAAACTAAGCCGACAACTTTTTGAAAAGACTTCAGCTGAACGTCACGCTTGATTGGATAAAGCTGCGTCAATGGTTGATACTGATATTGTTGCGCCAAAGGTAATAATTGAAAGCCAATTAAATATAACCCAACCACTCCGACGACCAGTGCCCCCCACCAAACTTGAACAAACCATAAGGCGATTACACCTAAAAGCAAAAGACGCACGACTAACCCACTATACTCAGAGCCTCTCAGTAAGCGACGCATATATAAGTATGTGTAGGTCTCTTGTTGTTGCGCTGGAATCCAGCGCAACAACAAGTCGGCATACTTTCGTCTTTTCACTGTTGCTGTAATCTGCGGAACATCCGTGAATAGATTAATGAAGCGATACATTCGGTACAAACGCTTTTGCTCCATCGCAATCAGCATCTCCCAGTCCAGCGGCGTATGCAGCTTTCGCCACGTCAGCTGGACCATCACCAACCAGCCCACACCAGCCACTGCCAAGCCCACAAAAGGTGTCCAAAATAGCGCCAAAAGCCACGATATACCATTAATCAGCCAAAAGAAAGCGGTCATCCCTTGTTGCAGTTGCTTCGTCTCTTGAAAAAATTTCAGCTGTTGCAAGTACAAATGACTGCTTTTTAAAAAGAGAAATTGCAGAAAAAAGATAAAGAACATGGTGAACGGCTGCTTCGTAAGGACGACATACAAGGGCATCCCTGCCCCGATAATCAAAATTCCTATACCAAGTGGCAGCACAGACGAATAGCGTCTCGCGCTAGTCAAATACGGACGCATTTGTGTTTCTTTTGGCAATAAGAATACTTGGTCGGCCAGTTGCGTCAAGGAAGCAAAGCGACCCACTGTCACAGCAAAAGCCCATAGCACGATGAGCAGCCATTTCCCATATACAAATGAGCTATCCAATGATTTAAGCCAATTTGAATACGATAGGCCCGCAGCACCTAGTAAAAACGTCATTAATAACGCAAAATGATCGTTAAAAATGTATTTTAAATAGCGCTGTATGTTTTTTTGATGGGCGTGCATTCTTTGCTGAAAAAAAACGCGCATTACGCTTCCTCCTTTGTCAGAGTCAGATATAGGTCATCCAAAGAAGCATGGGGCATGTCAAAAGCTTGCTGCAACTGGACTAACGAGCCTTGTGCGCGAATTTGGCCATTGTGTAACAAAATAAAACGATCACAGTAGCGTTCAGCTGTGGCTAAGACGTGCGTCGACATCAAAATACCAGCGCCAGTCTGCTTCATTTCATTCATCAATTCTAATAGCGCATGAATCGCTAATGGATCCAATCCCAAAAACGGCTCATCAATAATATACAAACTCGGCTCTACTAAAAAGGCACACAAAATCATAACCTTTTGCTTCATCCCTTTGGAAAAATTAGCCGGAAACCATTCCAAACGCTTCTCCAAACGAAAGGTCGTCAATAATTTTTCTGCGCGCTGAAAGGCCACTTCTTTCGGAATATCGTAGGCCATCGCTGTGACTTCGATGTGCTCACGTAACGTCAATTCTTCATACAAGACCGGTGTTTCTGGAATGAAGCCGATTTTTTTGCGGTACGCTTGGGCATCTTCACTCAATCGTAAGCCATCGACGGAAATAGTGCCTTTAATGGGCTGTAACAGACCAATAATTTCTTTGATCGTCGTACTCTTGCCCGCTCCATTTAGCCCGATGAGGCCGACTAGTTCCCCATTGTTCACGTCAAAGGAGATATCTTTTAAGACAGGCACTTGGCCGTAGCCACCTGTTACTTGCTTTACTGTTAATGTCATGTATCCATCCTCCACTTTGCTCATTATTATACCATGGACCAGCTATCGAACCAATAATTCTACGTGCGGCAAATTCCTGTCATTTGTGGTAAACTATAAAATGGAAATTCAAGAAAGGAGCGGATTTTTTATGATAACAATGGATACAATTATTCGTGAAGGACATCCTACTCTCCGAGAAATAGCAAAAGAAGTAACCTTCCCACTGACAGAGCAAGAACAACAATTAGGAAAGGACATGTTCGAATTTTTGGTAAATAGTCAAGATCCAATCAAAGCAGAAGAGTTGCATTTACGCGGTGGTGTCGGCTTAGCTGCCCCACAAGTCAACGTCTCAAAACGCATGATTGCCGTACTTGTACCAAGTGAACAAGAGGATGGCGAACCAGAATTTGCTGGTGTCTTATACAATCCAAAAATTGTGAGTCATTCTGTACAGGATGCATGTCTGGGTGATGGCGAAGGCTGTCTGTCAGTCGATCGTGATGTACCAGGATACGTCGTGCGCCATGCACGTGTGACGATTGCTTATCAGGATGAGACGGGTGCGGCTCACAAGATTCGGCTAAAAAACTACCCTTCGATCGTGGTGCAACATGAAATCGATCATTTGAATGGTGTCTTATTTTATGATCGCATTAACGCAGACAATCCTTTTGCAATCAAAGAAGGCGTGTTAGTACTCGAATAAAAAAATGAGGCGCTCATTTTCCTTGCAAAAAGCATGTAGATGCCTTTTGCAAGGTTTTTTCTTATGAAGGGGATGAGTTGATGTTTATTGATATGCATTGTGATACCTTACTAAAGCTTTATGAGCACCCAGGTGCAAAGTTAAACGAAAATACGTTCCAGATTGATTTACAGCGCATGAAAAAAAGCCTGATTGACCTACAAAACTTTGCAATTTTTATTGAGCTTGGGACGGTTGCTGATCCGTATGTTCGTTACCAAGAAATGCTTGCCATTTATCAAGCTGAACTAGCTGCCAATCAAGACTTGATTCGGCCAGTACTGACTTACGACGACTATATTAGCAATCAAAACGAGCACTTGTTGAGCGCGATGCTCACGATGGAAGAAGGTGCACCGCTTGCCGGTCGCATCGATCGTCTGGAGCAATGTTACCAAGATGGTGTCCGCATGCTGACATTGACTTGGAATATGGAAAATGAACTTGGCTTTCCCAATGCCAACTATGTCGATCCGGCTACACAAATATTGACCAATCTTGCGCAAAAAGGCTTAAAGGCTGCTGGTAGAGACATCGTGACACGCATGGCTGAATTAGGCATGATCATTGATGTCTCGCACGGCTCTGATCAGCTTGTCTGGGATGTCTTGGCGACGACACCTGTGCCTTTTGTCGCCAGCCACTCGAACTGCCGATCCCTATGCCCGCACAGTCGCAACTTATCCGATGAACTTATCCGAGCGATTGCCGAGCGTGGTGGCGTTATCGGTCTGAATTACTTTGCCGATTTCATTACCTTTGACTCCTCGCTTTCGCTACCAGTCCAATTAGCCAAACATGCGGATCACTTAAAAAATATCGGTGGCTTGGGCTGCATTGGTCTTGGGTCTGACTTTGACGGTATTCGTCCGAGTGAGGACTTACCAGATATTTTAGCCCTCGAACTACTGGTAGATGCCCTGCAAAAAAATGGCTTTACCGCTCGCGAAATCGATGCAATAGGCTATCAAAATGTCGCCCGATTGTATAAAGACCTACTATAAGAAACGCCTTTCACTACAAGCCAAAAGACCAGAACACCCAACCGGATGTTCTGGTCTTTTCATGTGATTCATGGAGCAACAAAATGTTTCATTCTTCAAATAATAGGTTTTTCTTACGTAAAGCTTGCTTAATTTTGCCGACTTGCTCCATCGATTCACAGCGCACCGTATGGAGGTGAACGCCATTGGTAAGATTGGAGAGCAGCTTTTCTTCACTAGCCGCGTAGGCTTTTAAAAATGTCGCAATATCTTCTTGCGTGCGAATACCTAAGCTACCTCGTAATTCGCCATAAAGCAGATGATCGACAATCACATCGACTACTTCACCATCAAGAGAAACAATCGTCGTTAACTCTTCTTCGACTTGTTCTGGACGGTGACAGACAGCGATTTTTGCGACCACACCTTGCTCCTCTTTTTCAAGTAGATACCCACGCGCAGTTGCCAATATCGCTTCCCCACTCGCTCGTAATAACGCAATATCCCCGACAATAATTTGCCGACTTACCGCATAGTTTTGAGCCAAGCGACTCGCACTAAGCGGCTGGTCAGACATACGTAATTGCTCCATGATGTCTTGACGTCGCGTTTCTCCATCCATCACTTGTCCTCCATTTGCTGTGACTGGAACGTCCGTGAATGCTTCATGACATCACGGAAGGTATCGACAATGGCTTCTTCAAAGTCCGACTGTTTCACTTCACGGCGAACAGCCTGTAACACCTCATTTTCTCGATTGCTGTCTAAGACGGCAATTTTTTGCTGACGTTTTTCCTCTGAGATAGCCGTCACCACCATCATGCGTTCTTCCAATAAATGGACCAATTTTTGATCAATAGCATCGATTTGTTTTCTTTTTGCGCTCAAGGGTTGTGCGTCATCACTTGCCAACTCTTGGATGATTGTAGCAGGATTGCCTGCTATAACGACATTGGCAGGAAACGACTTCGTCACGACGCTCCCGGCACCGACCACGACATTATCACCTAATGTCACACCAGGCAAAATAATAGCACCGCCACCTAGCCAAACATTGTCCCCGATGGTAATCGGTTGTCCATTCTCTAACCCACTATTGCGTTTAGCCGGCTGAAGTGGATGGCTAGCAGTATAGAGCTGAACATTAGGTGCGACCATGCAATTGTCCCCAAACGTAATCGGGCAAACATCCAATAACGTCACATCAAAGTTCGCATAAAAATTTTTCCCGACTGAAATATTGTAGCCATAGTCAAACCGAACATTTGGTTCCATGTAAATATGATTTTCGACATGGCCAAATGTTTCCTTTAATAATTGCTCTCGTATATCATTGTTGGTTTCTTGATTAATTACCGCCATTTGTTCTCTAGCAAATGCTCGATCAGCTTCTAATTCTGGATCGGCTGAAAAATACAATTCGCCAGCAATCATCTTTTCTTTTTCACTTTTCACGGTTGGGCCTCCTTTAATTTCTGATATAATGCTTGAAAAAAATCAACCGCATTGCCAATCAGCTGTTCCTTTTGTCCTCTTAAATGAATTGGTGTTTGATTGACAACAAACACTTGGGCATTTTTTTGTTTATATTCTATTAAATCACAAAATGGATGCACTTGAAAAGTTGTTCCGACAATCACCACAATATCGGCTGCTTCTACCGCACGGACAGCTTCCTTGATGGTTTGCGGTGTGAAGCCTTCTTCATACAAAACAATTGCTGGTCTTAGTCTACCACCACACAGATGATGATCAGATGCAAGATAGTCCGCATAAGGTACTTCTTTACCACACGATTGACAATACACATGATACAATGAACCATGAAAATTCACGACTTGGGTCGAACCTGCTCGATCATGAAGCCCATCAATATTTTGTGAAACGACCCACACATTGTGCGTTTTTTCCAATTCATGGATGGTTTGATGAATGACATTTGGCAGTGCATCCGGATGGTACAGTTGCTTGATAAAAGAATAAAACTTCTCCGGCTCTCGCTTTAAACAGGTCGCACTTAGCAAATACTCTGGTTGATCAAGTCCTTGGTAGATACCATGCAACGAGCGGTAATCAGGGATTCCTGAAGGTGTCGACACACCTGCACCTGTCAAAAACGTAATCGACTTAGCTTGTAAAAGTTGTTCAATCATTGCTGTTTCTTTTGTCATTTTACTCACCTCATGGCTATTATACGTGCTGATCGTCGATTTGTTAACTCTGGCCAACAAAGGAAGAAAACAAGATACACTCATGACATTCTTCACAAAAAGTGATACAATAACGATGATATAAGCGAGGTGAAAATAGATGTTAGCTGAAATTTTTTATTGGGGTTTGATTTTTATTAACATTGCTTGGATTGCGATTAGCCTTTATTTTTCTATCTTTTATTTTGCTCGGAAAGAAAATGGTAATTTATGGGCATTTGGTTTTTTTAATGTTCTTTCATTCATTGTGTTAGCACTTTTAATTGTTGTCTATCACACTTGGGGCTGGGGAATTACTCAGTATTCAAACTTTGTTTACCTATTGATGGCGATCTTAGCTGTCATGACTGTCCTACAAGCATTTCTTGGCAAAGAACCTAAGCCACAAACTGCAAATTAAGTAGACTAAATAGGGCTTTCCTTCAATGGAAATCCCTATTTTTTATTGACAAAGTGCGTCTTTTCTACTATCCTAGCTTAGAACATTAATTTCATACGAGATTACCTTCAACATCGAGGTAGAGGTCGCGAGGTTCATTAATCCTGTGGAGTGGAGCAACACGTAGAAACAGGCCTAGGGAACATCGCCGAAATGACACTTTTTTGCTTAAAAAGTGTGGTTGGGTCGTAAGTAAATAACTTACGAACTGTCTTAGCAATTCGCTAAGGTGCGCTATGTTTTGTGATAGGTTTGTAAACTATTTTACAGGCGTTTTCCAATCATGGAGTACGGCTGTTTTTTGTTGTCGTCATGAATGTCTCGTCAAAAAGAAAGGAAGAAAAAAATGAAAAAGTTTGGTTTATGCTCGTCACTTTTTGTGGGCCTTTTGTTCTTGTTGGCTTTGATAGTCCCTTCTACGTATGCAGATGAACAAACCCCAGCAGACGAATTTCGAGTAGGGATGGAGGCTGCTTATGCGCCGTTTAACTGGACTCAGACAAGTCCTGGAGCACATACAGTAGAACTTTCTAGTCAAAAATACGTTGGAGGCTACGATGTCCAAATCGCACAAAAAATTGCCGATAAACTAGGAAAAAAATTAGTGATTGTGCCCACACAATGGGATGGCCTCGTGCCAGCGTTGCAATCAGGAAAAATTGATGCCATTATTGCTGGGATGTCTCCCACTGAGGAACGCAAAAAAGAAATTGATTTCACTGACGCGTACTACGAGTCACAATTAGTCGTCGTTGTAAATAAAGATGGCAAATATGCCAATGCAAAAAGTATTGATGATTTAGCTGGCGCAAAAATTACCGCACAGTTAAATACCTTCCACTACTCTGTCATTGACCAAATTCCAAATGTAGACAAACAACAAGCACAAAAAGACTTCTCTTCCATGCGAGTTGCCTTAGCTTCAGGGGTAATTGATGGTTATGTTAGTGAACGACCAGAAGGCGTCACTGCAACCAATGTGAATAAAGACTTTAAAATGCTTGAATTTTCAAAAGAAAATGGCTTCCAAACTAATGCAGAAGACGTGCAAGTAGCAGTCGGTATGCGCAAAGGCGATTCAGATGTTGAAAAAGTAAATGAAATCCTTGCTACGATCTCTTCAAGTGAGCGTACCAAACTAATGGACCAAGCGATTGAGGAACAACCGACAGCTTCTGACGAACAAGACAGCGGCTTACTCACGACCTTTAAACAAATCATTCAACAATACTGGAAACTTTTCTTGAGTGGTGCTGCCTTAACTTTATTCGTAGCCGTTGTTTCCACTTTTGCAGGTACGATTATCGGCCTATTAGTCGGCGTCTTTCGCACGTTGCCAGTTTCTGAGAATCCAGTCTCACGCTTTTTCCAAAAAGTGTTTAACGGCTTTTTGACTATCTACATTGAAGTATTCCGCGGAACCCCGATGATGGTTCAAGCAATGGTTATTTTCTATGGATTAGCGCTCGCTTTCCATATTGATTTGAATCGGACTGTCGCAGCATTACTGATTGTCTCAATCAATACAGGGGCATATATGTCTGAAATCGTTCGTGGAGGAATTTTCGCCGTCGATAAAGGGCAATTTGAAGCCGCTCAAGCGATCGGCATGAACCACCGTCAAACCATGACAAAAGTTGTCTTGCCACAAGTCTTGCGTAATATTTTGCCAGCAATCGGAAATGAAACAGTCATCAACATTAAAGACACAGCTGTTTTGAGTGTTATCAGCGTAACAGACTTATTCTTTGCCGGTTCGGTCGCATCGGGTACCAATCTACAATTCTTCCCTACATTCACCATCATTGGTATCATCTACTTAGTAATGACACTTAGCGCGACGAAACTCCTGCGCTTGATGGAAAAGAAAATGGATGGCCCTTCATCTTACGTAAAAATAGATGACTTGGATTCTCAACAAAATTAAGGAGAGAAACTTATGACAGCGATGATCGAAATTAATCATTTGAAAAAAAGCTTCGGTGAAAATGAAGTATTAAAAGATATCAATGTAACAGTAAACAAAGGTGAAGTACTCACTATCATTGGTTCATCTGGTTCAGGTAAATCGACCTTACTCCGTTGCATTAACTTACTAGAAAAACCAACCAGTGGTGCAATCCTTTACAAAGGTGAAAATGTCTTAACAAAAAACTATGACTTACCAAAATATCGTACCCATCTTGGCATGGTGTTCCAATCATTTAACTTATTCAATAATATGAATGTCTTAGAAAACTGCGTGAGCGGCCAAGTGACCGTCTTAAAACGTAGCAAAGAAGAAGCCAAAAAAATTGCAATTGAAAATCTTGAAAAAGTAGGAATGGGCCGCTACGTCTCTGCCAAGCCTGCGCAATTATCCGGTGGTCAAAAACAACGTGTTGCCATTGCTCGTTCACTTTCTATGAACCCTGATGTCATGTTGTTCGATGAACCCACCTCCGCTCTGGATCCAGAAATGGTTGGTGAAGTCTTATTGACGATGAAAGCTTTAGCTGAAACAGGCTTAACGATGGTCATCGTGACACATGAGATGGGCTTTGCCCGTGACGTCTCTGATCGTGTAATCTTTATGGACAAAGGGGTGATTGCCGAAGAAGGCACGCCAGAAGATATTTTTGTCCATCCGAAAGAAGAACGCACCAAAGCCTTTCTCGCTCGGGTGCTTGAAACAAACTAAAGATTAAAACAAGCCCCAGACAAAACTAGTTAGAAAAAAGAAAATCCAGAAGTTGTTACTCAAACTTTTGGGTTTTCTTTTTTGTAGTTAGGCGATAAGTCAAACTGGTTTGACCTTCTCGCTCGGAGCGAACAGTCTTTTGACCTAGCTTTTTTTCATTAGCTTCATCTTTTCATTTTCTTTTGTTGCACAACTACGTACTTTCTGATACGTTTACAGTAATGGAAAGAAAGGAACGAAATGATGGAAACAAAATTAACAAAAAAAGATTATTTATTTATTAGTTCGATGTTATTTGGAATGTTCTTCGGAGCAGGAAATCTGATTTTCCCTGTACACATGGGACAAGAAGCTGGTGCAGCTGTTTTTCAGGCAAATTTAGGATTTTTGATTACAGGTATCGGCTTACCATTTTTAGGTATTATTGCGATAGGACTCTCGAAAAGTACTGGTCTATTTGATTTGGCGCAACGTGTCGGAAGACGCTATGCCTACCTCTTCACCATTTTGCTTTATCTCGTAATTGGACCATTTTTTGCCTTACCACGCTTAGCAACGACTTCTTTTGAGATTGGACTCGCACCGTTTTTAAGTACTAATCAACAACCAGTTGCTTTGGCTCTTTTTAGTATTCTCTTTTTCTCCGCTGCTTGGTGGTTTGCCCGTAAACCGTCCAAATTGATGGCTTATATCGGCAAATTTTTAAATCCAATCTTTTTAGTCCTACTAGGTATTTTGCTGCTTGTAGCTTTCTTACACCCAATCGGTTCCGTGGCAGTCATGCCAGTAAGTGCTACTTACCAACAAAATGCATTTATGACCGGATTTACTCAAGGTTACAATACTTTAGATGCCCTTGCAGCCCTTGCCTTTGGAATTATTGTTGTGACTACCATTCGTCAGCGGGGCGTCACTCAGCCAAAAGTGATTGCATTAGATACCGTCCGTGCTGGTAGTATCAGCGTACTCCTAATGGGTATCATCTATACTTTTTTAGCGTATCTTGGAGCGATGAGCGTAGGTAAGTTTGCCGTGAGTGCCAATGGTGGTATCGCACTCGCCCAAGTCTCAACGTATTATCTGGGAATCTACGGAGCAATTATCTTGGCATTGATTGTCATTGTCGCATGTTTAAAAACAACTGTCGGACTCATCTCTGCTTTTTCAGAGACTTTTGTCGAGCTGTTCCCCAAACGTAGCTATGCGTTTTTTGCCATCAGTGTAAGTGTGCTCCCATGTATTTTTGCCAATGTTGGTTTAACCAAAATTATTGAGCTTTCCCTACCAGTGCTGATGTTTCTCTATCCACTGGCTATTACTTTAATTTTATTGGCACTTTTAAGTCCGCTTTTTCAACACGCGCCACGTGTGTATCAACTGACAACTTATTTTACTTTGCTTGCTGCTATCTTTGATGGATTGAATGTTGCTCCTAGTCAATGGCAGCAGACGGCTCTTGTCACTCACTTACTCTCTTTTGCAAAAGGCTACCTACCATTGTTTTCTATTGGCTTAGGTTGGGTGATTCCAGCTATCATAGGATTTGTACTTGGGTTAATTTGGACAGCAATCGAACGAAACAAACAACAGTAATAAAAAGTCTAAGACGGAATCGTTATCTACAAGCTAAAAGACCAGAAAATCCGGAAGTTATTTTTCAAACTTTTGGATTCTATGGTCTTTTTGAATTAACTATTTTCACAACCTCTTTTAATAATAAACGATCTTAAGACAGCTTTTCATCGCGCCGATTTTCTTTCATTAAAGGAGATTGGCTCATTTTTTTGATTGATGTAATGTCGACTATCCGCCATTGCATTGGGTCATCTAAAAGCTTTAAAATAATTTGGCAGCCATTGATTCGTTTCTTAAGTACCCATCCTGAAATGGTCTCCGGAGACTTCATTTGTTTGGTCTGAATTTGCAATACCACCAATAATTTGTATTCGGATGCTAGTTGTAAGCGTTGAGAAAAGTCTTCCGCTTGAGCAAAAGCATCCGCTTTGTCTGCCTCATCTGTTAAAAAGCGGTCGAGAAAATTCTTTGACGAATCTGTCCATAGTTGCCCCATCTTTACTTGAAGCGATCGTCGTTTTTCCACTTTTCTCCCTCCTAACTACTGGTTTTCTTTAAACGTTTGTAACCAATAAGGTAGTGCTTCATCAATCAATCGTTCAGTTTCCTTAAAGTCCCCAGTGTACCAAGGATCTGGTACACCTGTTGTTTCTTGACCGGGGACAACACTCATAAAGAGATGAATCTTTTTTTGAACATAAGCTGGTGCTAGTTTCTTTAAATCATGTACGTTTTGCTGATCCATTCCAATAATCCAATCATACATTAGAAAATCATTCGGTGCAATCTGGCTTGAAACTAGCTGATCTGTCTCGCATCCTCGCGCCTGTAATACATTTTTGGTGCCTTGATGTGCGGGATTTCCATGTTCCCAACGACTTGTCGCAGCAGAAGCTACTTCAATAGACAATCCTTCTTTTGCTATCGCCTGCACAAAAATTGCCTCTGCCATTGGTGAACGACAAATATTGCCTAGACAAACAAATAGCACTCGTTGCATGTTATTCCTCCTCTTGTTGAAACAGTCGATACGAAAACAACTCCACATCTTTTGCTAATTGAAAAAGCTGGCTCGCAATCTCCATCGGTGACTCTCGATAATCCTTTACAATCCAATTTTCTAAAATACCGCAGCAACCATAAGAAAAAAAGCAGCTATAAAATTGCAAGTCTTTTGTTGATAGTACTTGTTCTTGATCGACTTGCTTGAATAACTGCGCGAAATGCTCCTTCACTAAGCGGAAAAACTCAGTAATAAACACATCGCGTGCATCATCCATCATATTGCGATAAAAATAGCGTTTGGCTTTCATCGCCTGTAGCATTTTTAATGTTTGCTCTTCCCAATTTTCAAGATGGACAACCTCAAGGCTCAAATATTTTAAAGCGTCTTGATAATACACCCATCGAAGAAGTTCTTTTTTATCTGTAAAGTGGTAATAAAAGGTCTGACGATTAATAGCCGCTAATTTTGATACTTCTTGCACACTGACTTTTGAAAAGCCTCGTGCCTCGCATAAATCGACAAATACCCCACCAATTCGTTCCTTAGTTCGTCTACTCTCCATAACCTACCTCACATCTCTCTACTCGTTTTCTTGTTGGTATCCAAAATGTCGATAGGCCAATTCAGTTGCCACTCTACCACGAGCTGTCCGTTGAATGAAGCCTTTTTGTATTAAAAATGGCTCATACATGTCTTCAACGGTCTCCGTTTCTTCACCGATATTGACAGCAATCGTCGTTAATCCTACAGGGCCGCCATGATACAGCTCAATCATCGTTCTCAATAACTTTTGATCAATGTAATCCAATCCTTCATGATCCACCTGTAAGACGTCCAATGCCTGATCAGCTACACTCTTGGTAATCGAGCCATCGTGTTGCACTTGTGCAAAGTCTCTTACACGCTTTAACAAACGATTGGCAATACGAGGCGTCCCTCTTGAACGACGAGCAATCTCTATAGCCCCTTGCTCTTGAATCACGGTCGAGAACACCTCGGCTGACCGTTGCACAATTTCAGTTAATTCTGAGTCAAGGTAATACTCCATGTGACTGACAATGCCGAAGCGGTCTCGTAGTGGTGCCGACAACATCCCCGCTCTCGTAGTAGCTCCGATTAGTGTAAAAGGTGGCAACGGAAAATGAACGGGATGGGCAGTTGGGCCTTGGCCAACCATAATATCCACAAAAAAATCTTCCATCGCAGAATATAACATTTCTTCTGCCACGCGCGGTAAGCGGTGAATTTCATCTATGAACAACACATCACCTGGTTCAAGCTCATTTAAAAGCGCCACTAAATCGCCAGGTTTCTCGATGGCTGGTCCACTCGTTGTGCGAATATTGACTGCCATTTCATTAGCAATCACCATTGCCATTGTTGTCTTTCCTAAACCAGGAGGGCCGTACAAAAGAACATGATCGAGCGATTCTTCACGCTTTTTCGCAGCCTCAATATAAATGGCTAATTCGTGTTTTACTTTTTCTTGGCCAATATATTGTGACAAATACTGCGGTCGTAATGATTTTTCAAAACTCAAATCTTCATTTGACGGCTCTGGTGAAATCATTCGGTCCATTCAACTTTCCTCTATTTCTTCATTAATAATTTTAATGCTTTACGCAAGTATTCATCCGTAGAGTGAGCACCCTCTTTTTTCAGAGTAGTCTCTACACGCTTAATTTCTCTTTCTGAATACCCCAAAGCAGACAACGCTGATATCGCTTCGGTCAGCGCGCTTGTATCTGTATCAAAAAGTGGCATAGCTAAGTTGCCAGTCAATTCTCCAGCTAATTCTCCTAGTTTTCCCTTTAAGTCCAAAATCATTTGCTGTGCCGTCTTTTTCCCGACTCCAGGGAATTTCGTCAAATAGGTGACATCATCTGATTCAATAGCGGCAATTAACCCTTCATGGTCATCATTAGCCATAATAGCAATCGCGCTTTTAGGCCCAATACCTGAGACACTAATTAACCGAAGAAACAATAATTTTTCCTGTAATTTTTCAAATCCATATAGTGTATGCGCATCTTCTCGTACAATCAAGTGTACATAGACTTTTACTTCCTGTGTTTTCTTACCTGAGTAGCGATAAGGATTACCCATTACAAGCTGATAGCCGATACCATTTGCTTCAAGTACTATATAGCTAGGCTGAATATCTGCAACTACACCTTTAATAAATTCGTACATTCTTTCTCCTCACCTGTACATATGTTCCCTTTATTGTATCATACAAAAAATAAGAAAGGAACTGAGGAATTTCGATTACTGAACGTACTTCTTATATTCTCCATACCCTTTTTTATCCATCTCAGTTAATGGGATAAAGGATAGTGCTGCTGAATTAATACAATACCTAAGTCCACCTAATTCTTTTGGACCATCTGTAAATACGTGTCCTAAATGCGAGTCTGCATCCTGACTTCTTACCTCAGTCCGACTCATTCCATGCGATTCATCTTTCTTTTCAAGAATCTCTTCTTCTAAAATAGGGCGTGAAAAAGCAGGCCAGCCACAACCAGCGTCAAATTTATCACTAGAAGCAAATAAAGGCTTACCACTAACAATATCTACGTAAATTCCTTGTTCATAAAAGTCATCATATTCCCCAGTAAAAGGTCTTTCCGTCGCATTTTCTTGCGTTACCGCATATTGAATTGGTGTTAATTTCTTTTTTAAGTCTTCTTTGCTCATGTTTTTCTACTCCTTTAAGTATAGTAATATTAGTTTGACCTGTTTTTAAGGAAAAGTCCATTGCTATGCTTCATTAATTAAAACAAAAAAAGTGAGAATGATTGTGTTGTGCTGTGACAACTTTTATATCATAACATCGTTCCAACGTGATGTCAACAACTAATTTTTATTTTTTAAATCTCAGTTGTTATCCTTTGTTAGCGACTTGATCATCTTATCAAATGCAATGTTATTTGTCAATATGTTTTTTAGATTTAAAAACTGTTTTATCAGTATTTAACTATCTTGTAACAAGTCAACTTCGTTATATTACCATCGATATCGGCAGTCGTCAACACTTTTTTTAAAAAATACACTCCTGGTTAATATCCCAGGAGTGCTTGTCGTTATTCTGTTGCTCTTGTTTGATGTGGATCTTGGATTCGTTTAAACATTCGCTCCATATCACTTAATGTAAAGTGAACCAAAACCGGCCGACCATGTGGACAATTAAAGGGATTTTCACACGTGGTTAATTCTTTTAATAAAGCTCGTGCTTGCTTATCATCTAGATAATGATTGGCTTTGATGGATCGTTTACAGCTCATCATAATGGCAGTCGCTTCAAGGAAACTTTTGACACTTACTTTTCCCGTCGCCAAATACATATCAATCAAATCTTTGGCTACTTGTTCTTCTTGGCCTGCTGGAAACCATGTCGGATGCGCACGAATAATCAGTGTATATTGACCAAAGTCTTCTAAAAATAGACCAACTTGTTCTAATGTATCTTTTCCTTCGATGATTCGCAAGTAATCATCTGCTGGGTATTCTAGCACAATTGGAATCATTAACGCTTGTAAATCTCGGCTGACTTCTCCTATTTGTTCACGGTAATACTCATATTTAATTCGTTCCTGTGCGGCATGCTGGTCAATAATATAGAGTCCGTCTTCTCCCTGCGCAAAAAGAAACGTGCCATGCATCTGGCCAAAATATTCTAATTCTGGAAAGCGCTGTGTACTTGGCTTTTCATGAAGCATCTTTTCAACCATTTGCACAGAAATTGCCGTTTTATCATGAACCGTTTCGTCAAAACGAGCCAATTCCTCTGCAATTTTGGGAATGGTTGGGCTATTTTCCGTGCTCGTTTGTTGCGCAGCTGTATCAAGGGGCTGCTGTGTAGCTTCATAGGTGGGCTCCACAGAATCGGTGGGTGGCACTTTCTCTAGTTTTTGGGTATCCCCCGGGACAAAAAAATCTCCTGATGCCGCATCATAGACTAGCGGCTTGTCGTTTGCTTGCGTGAGCGGCAAAGAGGTCTGCTCCATTGTCTGTTTTTCTTGGAAACGTTGCTTGAATTCCTTTTGTTGACCGACGTTTGGAATAAGCGATGGTTCTTTTAACGCTTCTACAATAGCCGACTTCAATAACTGCGTCAATTCAGTTTCTTTTGAGAGCCGCACTTCTTGTTTGGTCGGATGGACATTAACATCAACTAAAAGTGGATCCATCGTTATCTCGATAATCGCGATTGGAAACCGTCCGACCATTAACTTCGAGCCGTAACCTTGAATAATCGCTTTATTCAAGGCGTAATTTTTTATATATCGGCCATTGATAATAAGGGATAAGTAGTTGCGATTGGCTCTTGTCACTTCTGGCAGTGAGATATAGCCTTTTATCTGAAAATCTAAATCGTCAGCGGCAATTACCAACATCTTTTTAGCTGTTTGCAGACCATAGATACCCGCAATGGTTTGCTTTAGATCACCATTGCCGGCTGTCTGTGTCATTTTGTTACCATCATGAACCAAGCGGAAGGCAACGGATGGGTGACTAAGTGCCAAACGATTAACGATGTCGCCGATATTTGCCAACTCCGTCTGAAATGTTTTGACGTATTTCAAACGAGCAGGCGTATTAAAAAATAAATTCTCGACAACGATTTTGGTTCCTTTTCTTAAAGGTCCCATTTTATGTGAAAGAATGGTACCACCTTGAAGATGAACAATTGAGCCATTTGTCGCACCTTGGCTTGCTGTTTCAATAGTCATTTCAGATACCGAGGCAATACTAGGTAACGCTTCACCACGAAAGCCCAAGGTCCGAATCCGAAACAAATCAGCTTGATGATGAATTTTACTCGTCGCATGACGCTTAAATGCATTCTCGACATCCTCGTCGGCAATCCCTTCTCCATTGTCTACGACTTGTATTTTTTTTAATCCTGCGTCCTCTAATAGGATATCAATTTGAGTACTGCCAGCATCCAGTGCGTTTTCTACTAGCTCTTTCACTACCGAGGCAGGACGTTCGACAACTTCCCCTGCCGCGATTTGGTTCGCTAATTGTTCAGATAACTCTTTGATTTTCACTGGCTTGCTCCTCCTTTATTAGTCGACTAATTTTTTTTGCCATTCTGCTACTTTCAGCATCACTTCTATCGGTGTCATTTGCGAGAGATTCAACTGCGTGACTTCTTCACAGACAACTTGCTGCTGTGATTGAAAGAGGCTGAGTTGCTCGACAGGCTCGTCTATATGAGCCATCGGTGATTGGGCTTGCGATTCAAGTGAATGAAGAATCACTGATGCCCGTGTTAAGAGCTCTTTTGGCAAGCCGGCAAGCTTAGCCACATGGATACCATAGCTTTTGTCGGCGGGTCCAGTCATCATCTTGTGTAAAAAGACGACCTCTCCTTCTTTTTCAACAGCTCCTACGTGTTGGTTACGCAAATGCGCTAGCTCTTGATCTAGGACCGTTAACTCGTGGTAATGCGTAGAAAACAACGTCTTAGCCCGGATATCTCGATGAATGTATTCAATAATCGCTTGAGCTAAGGCCATCCCATCATAAGTCGCGGTACCTCGCCCTAACTCATCAAATAAAATCAAGCTATTGACCGTCGCATGTTGCAACGCCTGATTGGCTTCCATCATCTCTACCATAAACGTACTTTGACCAGCAATCAAATCATCGCTTGCCCCAATTCGGGTAAAAATCTGATCAAAAATCGGTAATTCTGCCGATTCTGCTGGCACGAAGCACCCGATTTGAGCCAAGATAACTGTCAGCGCTAATTGCCGCATATAGGTGCTTTTCCCTGACATATTCGGTCCGGTAATTAATAATATGAACGTCTCTTGATCCATTAAAATGTCGTTGGCAATGTATTCTTGTTGCCCGAGTACTTTCTCAACAACTGGATGACGCCCTTGGACAATAGCCAATTTCTGCTGCTGATTCATGTTTGGTTTGACGTACTGATAGCGTTCGCTGATTGTCGCAAAGCTTTGCAAGACATCGACCGTACTGATTGCTTTGGCTAGTGCTTGCAAACGTGTGATGGCTTGTTTGACTTGTTCGCGGACTTCAATAAACAATCGATACTCTAATTCAGTCGACCTCTCCTCAGCTTCTAGAATCAGTGCTTCTAATTTTTTTAATTCAGGAGTAATAAAGCGCTCGGCGTTCGCCAATGTCTGCTTGCGATCGTAGCGCTCTGGCTGGGTAAGATTTACGATATTGGCCTTACTAATTTCAATATAGTAGCCAAAGACTCGATTGTAGCCAACCTTTAGATTTTTAATTCCTGTCTCTTGTCGCTCTTTTGCTTCTAATTCCGCCAACCATTGCTTTCCATTTCTCATCGCTTCTCGGTATTGATCTAATTGCGAGTCGTAGCCTAATTTTATGACATTGCCTTCCGTGATTTGTAACGGCGCATCCTCTGCGATGGCTTCATCAATTAGCGCTACGACATCTTCTAGTGGCGTCAACTCCGTCAGCAAAGCAGTCCATTCCTCGTGATTGATACCGGCAATAATCGCCTGAATTTGCGGCACTTGTTGCAAGGAGTGCTTTAATTGCAACAAATCGCGTCCGTTCACATTGCCAAATGCGATTCTTCCTGCAAGCCGCTCCAAATCATAGACGCCTTTTAGACTTTCTTGTAAGTCAACCCGCTCAAAAAAAGCATGCAATAGAGAAGCTACTTGCAGCTGTCTTCGCTCAATAGCAGCTTGTTGAATCAGCGGATGATCAATCCATTGTTTTAACAAACGTGCACCCATCGCTGTTTTTGTTTCATCTAATAACCACAATAATGTCCCTTGTTTTTCCCCCGTGCGGATTGCTTGTGTCAATTCGAGGTTATATTTTGAATAGTAGTCCATTTTTAAGTAGTGGTCTGTTTGGTAAAATTGGGCTGGCTGCAAATGACCCAGTTGCCGCATTTGCGTTCGTTGCAAATATGCGTGCAACAATTCTACTGCTTGCTTAGCAAGTGGCTCTGTGATTGCATCCGCTAAGCCACCTACTTGTTGTTCGGTCGCTTGCACCGACATGACTGCACCTAATCGCTGCTCGATCCGCTTGGTCAGATTATCTGGTAAGGGCTGGGCAACGATCAGTTCCTTGGTCTCCAATGTCGCCAACTCATTAAAGACAATGTCTTCATCACTGACGACTGTCGCCTTCATTTCACCAGTGCTCAGATCTGCATAGGCAATGCCATAGTCGTCGCCATCTTTGATAACTGCGGTCAAATAATTGTTTTCTTTTGAGTGCAGTCCTTTGCCATCCATGACAGTCCCTGGTGTGATCAACTGAATGACTTCTCGCTTGACCATCCCTTTTGTTATCTTCGGATCTTCGACTTGTTCACAAATAGCGACCTTGTAGCCTTTTTCAATCAATGTATCAATGTAACCAGCGGCCGCATGGTAAGGCACGCCACACATTGGGATAGGGTCATCCGCATTTTTATTGCGACTGGTCAAGGTCAGCTCTAAGATTTGCGCTGCCTTTTCCGCATCGTCATAAAACAATTCATAAAAGTCCCCTAGTCGATAAAATAAAAACGCATCTTGGTAGTCTTTTTTTATTGAAAAATATTGCTCCATCATCGGTGTTTGCTTAGTCTTCTGAGGCATGCTTTGTCCCCTCCTCAATCGCTTGATTCACTTTTTTTTGGATGGTTTGCGTCACATATTGGAGCAATTCATTGGCTTGAGCTAGTGATTCTCGGTATAGCTGCACCACCGGATGTTGGTTGTACTCTTTTGTTAGTGCATCAATTTTGCGGATTGCTTCTTTTTCTGCCTCAGGTTTGCCATAGTGTGCAAATTGCACCGCCTCTTTTTGCGCTTGCTTGATTTCTTCTTCTAACGCTAGTAATCGTGGGTTTTGCTTGGCTTGCTTTTGAATTTCTTGAAATTCTTTAATGGCTGGATAATCCGCAAGCAGCTGATTTAATTGTTCTAGCGAGAGTTGAATCTTTTGGTCCTCTATCATATTGGTTCGTTCCTTCTCTTATTCTAAAAACGGGCGATCTTCACTGATCTGAATGAGTTCAATGTGACGTGCTTTTCCTGTTAAATCATCAATATCAATGACACAGCCACTCAAAATGCTGCGTCCAGTTTCGATTACTTCAAATCTTCGTGGCAATGCGGTAATGAATTTTTCAATCACTGCTTCCTTCTTCATCCCTAATACGCCATCATAAGGACCGGTCATGCCAACATCACTTAAATAGGCAGTGCCTTTTGGTAAAATACGCGCATCATTAGTTTGGACATGGGTATGCGTGCCAATCACTGCGGATACACGCCCATCTAGATACCAGCCCATCGCTTGCTTTTCACTCGTCGTTTCCCCATGGAAATCAACAAAGACATTGGTCGTCTTCTTGTGGACTTGTTCTAATAGCTGATCGATGGCAGTAAAAGGATCATCAATCGCCGTCATAAACGTCCGGGCTTGCAAATTAATCACAGCTAGCTCGCTTGCATTTACTTTGACATATACACAGCCTACACCCGGTGTTTCTTTAGGAAAATTGACCGGGCGAATCATTTTTTTTGCATCGGCAATAAAGTTAAAAATATCGCGATTGTCCCACGTATGATTGCCAAGCGTGACGACATCGACACCATCTTGTAAAAATTTTTTATATATTTTCTCCGTAATTCCGCGACCACCGGCAGCATTCTCGCCATTCACGATGGTCACTTGCGGATGATATTTTTTCTTTAGTTTTGGCAAGTAGGTGGTGATGGTCTCTCTTCCTAGTGAACCTACCACATCACCAATAAACATAATTCGCATCTATTTCCCTCTTCTCTCTTCGTTACACTTCTTTATTTTATCATATTACACACCCTCAGCGAAAAAAAGAAAACAATCAAATCTTTGCGCCGTCATTCAACGTCTGATAGATTGATTGTTTTCTCCTGTAGTCCATACTATTATTTAGATATTAGCTTTAACTTGACCAATGCTTGCCAAATGCCATCTTGCTCATTACTAGCCGTCACCATATCGGCTTGACGCTTCACTTCATCCGAAGAATTGCCCATCGCGATTCCCAAGCCGACTTCTTTTAGCATCTCGCGATCATTCATGCCATCACCAAATGCAATCACATTTTCCTGTTTTATCCCTAGCTGCTCGGCCAGTTTCAACAGCGTGACAGCCTTTGAGCCATTCTTAGGTATCATATCCACACATTCCGGGTGCCAACGAACAAAATCAAACGTATCATACACCGACGTATCGAACTCCTGTGTCTCATTATAAAAAGCTAGCCCTTGATAAATCGCATGCTTCTGATAAAAATCTGCTTCAAGCTCCGGCACGACCGATCCAAATGAGGACATTGCCTCATCCATTTGCCCTTCATTAAATGTCGTCAGTCGCTTAGTCGTATCTAAGCCAATCACAGCGACATCTATTGCTCGTTCAGATAAATCACGGTAGCACTGCTCAAATGCATCCGGCGCTAAGGTGTGCTCATAGACCAACTGATGGTCAGCAAATGCCACCGATCCATTGCACAGTACCGCATGCTCAAAGTCTAATTGTTCGATGACCGGCTGTGCTAGTCGAAGATTACGCCCTGTGGCAATCGTCACGGCATGTCCTTGACGCTTTAATTGATTGATTGCAGCCACTGTGCTTGCCAGCGGTTGTTTTTGATTGTTTAGTAAAGTACCGTCTAAATCAAAGGCGATTAATTTTCGTTCCATTCTCTCGTTCACTCCTTTTTTTCTATCATAACGAATACGCTTCCTATTTTCTATAAAAAAAGACTGTCTCTGTCATCAAACAAAAGAACAGTCTTACCTTATTAATCAACATAGCGTGAGTTGGAATTATTTAGCCATGCGTAAACCAAACCAATCACTACGCCGCCGCCAATGTAATTACCGATAAACGCAAAAAACAAATTATGTGCCACAGCACCCATGGTCATACCTGGTAAATTGCCACCAGTCACAAAAAAGCCCAATGCAAAGGCTGGGAAATTAGCAATAACGTGCTCAAAACCTAAAAAGGCAAAGATAAAAATGATAAAAATAATCGCCCAGACTTTTCCGCCGTCGTCTTTCATGCGCATACTAGTTAGAACAGCCGTATTTACCACAATATTAGCAAACATTCCTTCTATTAAAATCTGAATCGTTGACTTAGCCAGCTTAACGGATAAAGCATGGACCAAAAAGCCATCACTCGCCACATGTTGAAATGGTCCCGTCAACGAAAGAAGGTAAGCAAACAACACGCCACCAATTAAGTTAAACAAAATACACGTAAACAAAATTTTCGCAGCCTTGCCGACACCGAGACGTTTCCGATAGACACCAGCTGTCATATATAGCATATTAGACGTCCCTAACTCCGCATTCATATACAAAATCATCACAAGTGACCAACTGAACATAAATGCATACAACAATTTACCACTGCCCGGTAGCAATTCTTCTGCTTTGATACCGACCGCAAATGCAATGCCCGTTCCTAACGTCAAAAATAAACAAGCCAACATCGCACGCACCGCATACCTTATGTAACTTGTATCGATCAAATCCACTTTCTTTGAAATGGAAGAATCAATTTTCTCAAACAAGGGTGATACTGGGTTCATCATACTCCACCTTTATACATTAGTCTTAGCATCATTTTAATCAGCAATGCGTCATTTGTAAAGTACTTTTGTGAAAAGAAAAACAAATTATCTGAAAAATAAAGCTTGCTTTCTTGCTTCCTTTTCTGACTTGGAAGTTGACAAATAATATACAGGTAAAGTAATATGGAAGATGTGTAAAATAATGCAGCAGAAAGATAGTCAGACATCCCTAGTTTGTTGCCTATTAGGGTTCAATTGTGTAACCGCGGCTGCAAAGGTGAAGATTGAAGAACAAACTACATGTGTGATGATTGTTTCATCGGATTATTTTACTCCAACAAACTATATTTTATTGGAGGAATTTTAAATGTCTCGTTATACAGGACCTTCTTGGAAAGTCTCTCGTCGTCTAGGAATTTCATTATCTGGAACTGGGAAAGAATTAGCTCGTCGCCCATATGCACCAGGACAACACGGACCAAACAGCCGTGGCTCTCGTTCTGAATATGGTCAACAATTAACTGAAAAACAAAAACTACGTCATATGTACGGTATGAATGAACGTCAATTCCGTACGTTATTCGTAAAAGCAAGCAAGATTAAAGAAGGAAAACACGGTGTTAACTTCATGATCTTACTTGAACAACGTTTAGACAATGTTGTTTACCGTCTTGGTCTTGCAACGACTCGTCGTCAAGCTCGCCAATTAGTAAACCATGGTCACATCACAGTTGATGGCAAACGCGTTGATATCCCTTCTTACCATGTAGATCTTGGTCAAGTAATCGGCGTCCGTGAAAAATCTCAAAACTTAACAATCGTGAAAGAAGCAGTTGAATCAACTGTTGGTCGTCCAGCATTTGTAAGCTTTGATGATGAAAAATTAGAAGGTTCATTATCTCGTTTACCAGAACGTGACGAACTTTATCCAGATATCGATGAAGCTCTTATCGTCGAATTCTACAACCAAAAACTGTAAGACAAACAAAAAGAATATCTCACAAAGAGATGTTCTTTTTTTGCACATTTCGTAAACTTTATATTTACTTTTGGTTAACCACTTGCTACACTACACTCATGGTTAACCCTAGAAATAAAAAAAGTTTACGAGGTGAATGAAAAATGAAACACTCTATTCATGAACAAGTCTTAGCAGCCTGTTTTGCTGCAGTAATTGCCATTTTTGCTCAAGTAACAATCCCCCTTGGCTTTGTCCCTTTGACATTACAGACCTTTATTGTCGGCGTGGTCGCCAGCTTGCTTGGCAGCAAAGTTGGTACTTGGTCTGTAGGTATCTATCTCCTATTAGGTGCCATTGGCCTACCAGTATTTGCTGGAGGAGCCAGTGGCATTGGCGTACTTTTTGGACCGACTGGTGGCTATTTATTGTCTTTCCTACTGGCAGCTTTTGTCATTGGCAAAATAATCGAACTAACCAATGAATCTTTTTGGGCGGTCTTGCTTGCGAATAGTGTAGGCACCTTGCTTTCATTGCTTATCGGAACGATTTGGCTTCAGTTTGCGGTACACATCACGTTCGGACAAGCATTCACTCAAGGCTTCTTGCCATTTATTCTCGCCGGCGTCATCAAAACGATTGCTTCTACACTTGTTGCTCGCTTATTATATGGCCGCTTGCCGAAGAAACTCGTTCCCATCCTTTCACAAAATTAAAAAAAATGGGTCATACTCGTGCTACTAAAAAACAGTGATTCACCCTTAGCTACTACGAAAAAGACCAAACCATCCAAACGGTTGAAAAAAACTGCTGGATAGTTTGGTCTTTTAGTTATAGCAAAGAAGTTAAATGAACGCAGCTTACTCGTGAAGCAATTGAAAGAGTGGTAGCAAGGTTTGGTATGTCGCAAGCATTGTCTCTTGGGCTTGGGCTGGCGTTTGCCAGATGGGGTCATTTCTTTTTATAATGCGGCCGATTTGCAGTTCACTTTTTTTCACAGTAGCAAAACGTTCCAACAATGAGTCCATTTCTTTTAATCCATATACTGTTGGTTGCGTATGATCTGGTGATAGCACAAAATCTTTGGGTAAATTTTGCACTAGGTCTTTGTGGTCGGTTAGTCGCTGGGCTAGCTGATCTTTTACTTTCGGCTGATCAATGATTGACAGCCACAAGCCGACATACTCATCCCAAATTGCCAATTGAAAATGGGCTTCCATTTTGTAGCCACGTTTTTGTGTGCCTATTGCTAGCCAAGTACTCTCTGGTGGATAGACTGTCCGTCTGCGATGCTGCGCAATATGTAAATAAAGTGGCTGCCCAACTTTTTCTTCAAGCTGCGCGCGTATCTCTTCTCCCACCGCTTGAAAAACTGGCTGAACGCTTGCACGAATAGCGGCCATCCTTTCATCTAATCCTGCAATCTCAAATACTTCAAAGCTTTGTTCAGTAAACATCCGTTGCATTCCTTTCTTACTTTTCTTCTTCATAAGGAAGAATGGTTAGCGCTGCTTTTAATTCTTGTTCCACTATTTCTGGATACAAACGATACATTTCTTTCGCTGATTGTTGCCATTCACGCTTGAGTGCTGCCATAGTCAGCTGCTTTTGTTGCTTTTGCTTTAAAGCCTCACGCATACTCCGCCACTCATATGCATAGCCCAATGGCCGACACTCATAATGTATGCCTCCAACTTGGACCGAGCCAAATCGGTGATGCGTATGACCAAAGACCAATGCTTTGATTTGAAGAAATTCTGTTGCCATCTGGCCAATCTTTGGCGAACCTAAGAAGGCATTGATTTGATTCCATTTGGCATATTTTCCGGTAAAGGTTTGAACAAATGCCTGATTCGGTACAAAATGCGTACTGACAATCACTCGCTTGTCTTTGGGTACTGTGCGCATGATTGCTACAAAGTTTTCCGCAATCTGTTGCATCACCACAGGATCCCTTGCCTCTCGCTGGATGAAACGATCATACCACGCTAATTTTTTCAGTCGTTCAAAATCACGGGGCGCCCCTTCAACAAAGGAATAATCATACCACCCATTTATACCTAGTAGCCATGTTGTGTCGGACAAGGCAAAAAAGCGAAAATTTAAAAATCTTGGATCCAAATAGTGCTCAATCTCACCCTCGGTCAGGTCCGCCATTTCATGATTTCCCCAATGAAATGTCGTCGGAAAATAATTACTAAGGTAATCCACAAAAGCTAACGCTTGTTGCTTAGTATTCGCGATATCCCCTGCTAAATGAACATGATCGATATGTTCATCTAGCAATAGCTTAACCAGCATGGCCCACTCCGTTTCAGCAAGTTGATTGATATCGATATGCACATCCGATAACACGGCTAATCGCTTCAACCGATGTCCTCCCTTTCTTTTCGTATGATGGGGATATTGGGTGATAGAATTCCTCCATCTGATTTAAGCTGTAGTCGCTTGTAGCTAGGCTCAATCATCAAGTAATTGACTGCATCAAGCAAGAATGTGCCTGACGGTTTGACAAAGACTGGACCAATTTCTGTCGGTAACTGAATTGAATAATCTGCTAGTAATTCTGCATCGATTGCCTCTGAGACAAGCAATAACCGAAAGCCACTGTTCAACTGGCAAGAGACCGCATGATCGACAAAAGGGCCATGACCATCTTCATTGTCTAATAAGAGACGATCACCCGTTTTGAGCTTGGCTTGAATCACTGCTTGTGCTTCACTTGAAATGCTTAGTTCCATCGTTATCCCTCTTTTCTATCTTTTCTCTAGTCTATCAAACTTTTGGGCATTCGGATAAAAGAAAGGCTTCTCCATTTCGCTTTTTCTTTCAATTCTTGCTATAATTTTTAATAAGAAAGAGAGGGATTCTTATGGCCGATGACTTGCAACAACATCTAGACAACAGTCTTTACGGAACGCCTCAGCTCAAACCGGATGAACAACGCAAATACTTAGGTACATTTCGTGAACGCTGTTATTTGCAAATGACGCTAGCGCAAATGCGCAATCAAGACTTACAAGACTGCTTGAAAACGCACGTCACAGATTTTGAGGATGCACATTGTCTGATGAACAATCAAGTATCCGACACTCTTCAAGCTGATTATATCCAGATACTAGCGGCTGCAGCGATTCCTTTTACCATCGTGTCGAGTAGTCAAAAAAGCGATGATGCGATTGGCTTGCTGCTTGTCGCAAGTGAAGCCGTCGATGAATCAATCATCGATATAGCTGAAAAGTATCCGACTAACGAGTCAAAGCCCACTTCTAAAAAGAAACCATCTTTTTGGGGGAAACTTTTTGACTAATACAGCTATGCGGGTGAGACAGAATCATTCAGTTCCAAGCAAAAGACCAGGAAATCCAGAAGTTGTTT
>NZ_JAMRVB010000001.1:1545791-1682177 GCF_023743875.1 Enterococcus italicus | reverse complement strand
TTTCGCCAACTTTTGGATTTCCTGGTCTTTTTTCTAGCAGCTACTTTTGTCACCCTGTGATTTGATTATTGGCCTATCTCTTCGATTCGTTCTGGAAACAATAACTTTAAGACATCCATCGTCAAGCGCTGACCAGCCCCGCTATACGGAAAGACATGCATGTGCATCGCCGGATTAAAGTTGGCTTCGATAATACCGTATGCCCCTGGATTACTTGCTGACTGATTCTTATCCGGAATTATCAAGTCAATTCCTGAAATCACTGCGCCAAGAGCAGCTACCGCTGAAATCGCCAATTCTTTGTAGTCTTCAGGAAATTCATCGGTCACATCGATGGAGTCGCCACCAGTGCTGACATTTGAATTCTCTCGTAAATAGACCGTCACACCTTCTTCAGGCACAGCTGTTGGCGTGTACCCTTGTTCTTTTAACATCAATTTTTCGAGGTCGCCAAGCTGGATGCATTCCAGTGGGGCACGATGGTTCGTCCCTCTTAGTGGATCATTATTTTTCTCAGCTACTAATTCCGCAATCGAATGCACGCCATCTCCCACGACATTCGCAGGTACTCGTAATAAAATAGCTTTCACTTGACCGTCTATCACAAAGAAGCGATACTCTGTGCCGGGCAAAAATTCTTCAATCAAAATCGCCGTATCTTCGGCAAAAGCAATCCGGACCGCTTCTTGGAAATCAGCGAACGCTGGTGTATCTTTAAAAATGGAAATTCCTAGTCCATAATTGGTTGTTTTCGGCTTCACAACAAAGCCGTGATCAGAGTATTCATGAAATGCAGCCAAGGCTTGTTCTTCACTTTCGTATTCACCACCACTAGGCACGACAAAGCCGGCTTGCGCCAAGACTTTCTTGGTCACCGTTTTATTGGCCATAATCAAAGGCGCGATATAGGTGTCTTTACTGGTCATATTGGCGTTTTTGACATATTCGACATGCTCTTGTGCTGAAAGTTGAACAAACTGATCCTCTTCATCCAATACATTGACCGACAATCCCTTTTGAATCGCATCAAATAACAGAATTTGCGTCGATAGTTCCATGGACCGGAAACCAGCTAATTGATACGGCTTTTCCCATGCTTTTTGCTCATAAGACTCCCCAATTGCTGTCGCTTCTTTGGCTTGTGTCTGTTGTTTCGCTTGTTGATACCAACGACCAGCCAACGTCTTGGTAGGATCTTCGATGGCCTGTTGTACCTGCTCAAGCAATTCTTCTGAGACATCCATGCGTGTGGTTTGGATAAATGTCTTCAACTCAGCAAACAACGCTTTGGCTTCCTCTTGATAAGCCGACTCTTGTAATGGATGTTCCAAGGACACGACATTGTTTTTTAGCGAGCCTTTTTTGATGGCTTTTTCATCTGTCACTTCTTCTTTGACTAGTAAAAAGAGCAAATACAGATGCAAGAAAGCCACTTGCTCTTCAGAGATACCATATGGAGCAAATGGATTAAGGTCAAGATTTCGTAATTCAATATAATGAATGCCGACTTGTTCTAGGTCACTGACTTTTTTCCCACCTCGTAAGCGGACAGAAGAGTAGAACTCTTTCTCCTCAGAAAGCTTCCCATCTTCTACCATTTGTTGCAAGTCTTCTAAGTAGTGTGGCAAGGTATCGTAGCGGACTTGCACATCGTCATGGTTTTTGTACCCAAAGGAACTATTTCTCAGCGAACGGACTGGTTCTTTCGGTCCAGCTGCTCCGACAAAAAAGTTTGGTTCACTTAAGGGCGATGCACCAAATAAATAGGTGATAAACCAGCGATAGCTTAAATAGTTCCTCGTTACTTTCAAATAGACATCTGTCTTGAATTGTTGGTAGTCTTTTTCTTCTGTTTGTTGGGCAAACATGCGCTGGAGCAACTCATCGCCAAACTCAAAATTAAAGTGAATCCCACTCATCATTTGTTTGCGACGTCCATATGTTTTCGCCAAGTACCGACGATAAAGTACGTCCTCAAATTTTTCCAATTTAGCTAGTCGAATTTCTTCTTCTTTTTGTGGCAAACGTGGGGGCATGCTTAACGGCCAAAGCATTTCTTTGTCCTCTAATGAGCGATAGCAGACATCATGGATAGCAGCCAAATACCGAAATAACTCTGGAATCGACTGACATACAGGTGTAATCAACTCCACTTGTGTTTCGGCAAAATCCGTTTGAATATATGGATGATACGTTCGATTGCCTAATGCTTTCGGGTGATCTGTCACAACCAATTGGCCCGCTTCAGTCACACGTTGACTTTCTCGTTCAATCCCATACCTTGCTTTCCAAAGAAAGGGCTGAACGTTTCCTTCTAATAGTAGTGCGCGATAATCCATACTTACACCTCTTATTTCATACTGTCATAGACCCATTATAGCAAAGATAATCAAAAAAGGAGAAGTAGAACTTGTGAACTTGGTGATAAGAAAAACTGCGTGTGTACGACTAGACTCTTATCTAGTCGTACACACGCAGTTTTGTTATTCTTCTTTCAACAACCCTCTAAAGAGACCAATGACAAATTCATTTGGATTAAATGGTTCCAAATCGTCAATACCTTCACCGAGTCCTACAAGTTTGACAGGTAGATGTAATTCGTTGCGAATCGCTAATACGATACCACCTTTAGCTGTACCATCAAGCTTGGATAATACGAGACCGGTCACGTTGGTTGTTTCTTTGAATTGTTTGGCTTGAACCATCGCATTTTGACCTGTCGTAGCATCTAAAACAAGCAACACTTCATGTGGTGCCGTTGGTTCTTCGCGTTGGATGATGCGTTGAATTTTTTCTAATTCATTCATCAAGTTCACTTTGTTTTGCAGACGGCCGGCCGTATCAATCAATAAGACATCCACTTGCTCTTCTTTCGCGCGACGCATCGCATCAAATACCACCGCCGCTGGATCACCGCCCGCATTGCCGCGAACGACTTCGACACCCGCACGCTCGCCCCAGACCACTAATTGATCAATGGCCCCCGCTCGAAAGGTATCTGCAGCCGCAAGCATGATTTTTTTCCCTTCTTGCTTCAACTGGTGCGCTAGTTTACCGATACTAGTCGTCTTACCGACTCCATTCACCCCAACAAATAACATCACCGTCAAGCCATCTGGTTGGATGGCTAGCTCGTTTACTTCATCCATGCCTTCTTCTTCATAGAGATTGACTAGCTTTTCAATGATCGCATTTTGCACTTCAGCTGGCTTTTTCGCATTGCGTAATTTGACTTCTTGACGCAATGATTCAGAAATGCGAATGGCCGTGTCAAAGCCCACATCAGCGCCAATCAACGTCTCTTCTAATTCTTCAAAAAAATCTTCATCCACCGTACGGAAATTGGCAAATAATTCATTCATTCTCTCGCCAAAGGTCTTACGTGTTTTTTCTAGCCCTTTGTCGTATTTTTCTTGGACGGTATCTACCGTTTCTTCAGGTGTTTCACCGGTAAAGGCGCGCTTAATTTTATCAAAAAAACCCATCATTTCCCTCCTATACTAAGACATACTCACTTACTATTTTTGCGACGCCATCTTCTTCATTGGTCGCCGTTACGACATCAGCTGCTTCTTTGACAGCCGAAATGGCATTGCCCATCGCGACACCGACACCGGCATACGCAATCATCGACAAATCATTTTCTTCGTCCCCAATCGCCATAACTTCAACTGGCTCAATCCCTAATTCTTGAGCTAAAAGCTGAATACCATATGCTTTGGTGACTCCTTTTGGCATAAATTCCAATAGATTGCTACGCGTTTTGATGACTTCGTAGCGTTCTTTAAATTCCGCTGGTATCTTGGGAATCCATTGATCGAGTTCTTCTTGATCATAAGCAACGACGGCTTTATTGTACAGTGTCTTGGCTGATACAGATTGTTTGTCAGTTGGTTGAAAGACAAGTAATGGATTTAGTGTTGGATAAATCGTTTGATGCTTAGGTGACGTTGGGAAACAGAGCACCACATCATCGGCCAGTACATCAAGCGGCATATCCATCGTTTCAGCTACTGCCAATAAGTCTTGCACATCGGCTACGGATAAGGTTCGTTTGTCTACGATTTCGCCAGTATCGTTTTTTTGCACCAAGCCACCATTAAATGTAATGCTATAATCGCCTGCACTTCTTAAATCAAGTACATCCAAATAGGGCAATATCGCCTTTAAAGGTCGACCGGTACACAATACAATTTTTACCCCTTTAGCTTTCGCTTGTGCTAAAACTTCTTGATTGGTTTTTGAAATTTCTTTTTTGTCATTTAGCAGCGTTCCATCTAAATCAATTGCGATTAATTTAATCATTTGCGACTCCTTTTTTGGTGATTTTCCCATCTTCTTTGACGTCTTCTAAGCGAACGGATAGGACTTTTGAGACGCCCGATTCTTCCATTGTGACACCATACAAGACATCGGCTGCTTCCATCGTTCCCTTACGGTGTGTCACGACAATAAATTGGGTATGGTGATGTTCAGATTGTAAATAGCGGCCAAAGCGTACCACATTGGCTTCATCCAACGCCGCTTCCACTTCATCTAAGATACAAAATGGCACTGGTCTTACTTGAATAATGGCAAACAACAATGCGATGGCTGTCAATGCCCGCTCGCCGCCGGATAAAAGACTCAAGTTTTGCAATTTTTTGCCAGGTGGTTGGGCTTCAATCTCAATGCCTGTATTTAGTAAATCATCAGGATTGGTGAAAAGAAGCTCTGCCTTCCCACCGCCAAACATATTCGGAAAGACTTGTTGGAATTGCTCACGAATCGCATAAAAAACTTCTGAAAAACGTTGTTTGACTTCTTCATCCATTTCATCCATTGTCGCACAGAGTTGTTCTTTAGCATCCAATAGATCATCGCGCTGAGTGGTCAAAAATTCATAGCGTTCATTGACTTGCTCAAACTGGTCGATGGCCTGCAGATTGATTGGCCCTAGGTGGGTGATTTTTTGCTTTAATTGCTGAATCACTTGCTGCGCATCATCGGCAATGACGTGTTGGCCGTATTGATAAAGTGCTTGATCTACAGATAGCTGATAGGTTTCTGCTAAATAGTGGGCTCGATTATCAATCGTCACCATCAAGCGATTGTTTTCAATTTCGGCTTGTTTTTGCTTACCGAGTACCTCTTTTTGCTCCCGATAGGATTGCGCCAATGTAGCGTCTTGTTTACGGATTTGCTCGTGTAGTTGATAGCGTTGTTCACGCTTTTCTTGTAATTCTTGCTGCACGCTTTGCTTATTGGCTTGGAGTGTCAAGACTTGAGCACGCAAGGTCTCTGATGTCTCTTCTTGGTCACTATCATCGAGCGACAGCGCAGCTAATTGGCGTTCCAGTGTGGCTTGACGTTGCTGCTGCTCTTGAATCGTTTCATCTAGTTGGAAAATCGCTTGTTGCAAATGACTGACTTTTTCTTTCGTCACTGCCGTTTTCGCTTGCAATGCGGCCAGTTCTTGACGTACCGTTTGCCGGCGAATTTCAATGCCGTCTTCTTCCTCATTGAGCGTTTGAATATCTAGTTGGATTCGCGTAAGTGTCTCTTGAATCTCGATTTGCTCTTTGGCAAGAGCTTCATTTTTTTCTTCATACTCTGCCAAAAAGGTTTGCCATTCGCGCCATTCATATTGAGCAATTTGTTGGTCTTTTTTCAAGCGCTCGACTTCCGCTTGTAGGACTTGCTTTTGTGAGACCCATTCTTGTTCCTGTGACTGCCGCTCCGTGCCAGACTGGCGACCGTCCTCTAAGGCCTGATTTGTCGTATTCAGTAACGCTTGCAACTCTTGCACATAGGCTTCGGTCGCTTGCAATTGGCTGTCTCGTTGACTGACGAGTTGGGTCAATTGTTCTAATTCTTTGCCTTGTGAAAACAGTGTTTGCTGTTGGTGCTTATTGGCACCACCAGTCATTGATCCACCGGCATTCATCACATCGCCTTCTAGCGAGACTACGCGATAGCGAAATTGGAAGATACGCGCAATGCGATTGGCACTTGCCAAATCTTCGGCAATTAAGACTGTCCCCAGTAAGTGGCGGACAACATTGGTCAGTTCGGCCTCATAGGTCAGTAACTCACTGGCAATACCGACAAATCCTTGAAGCCCTTGCGCTTGTTGCTGCACAGCTTCCGGAAGCGTACGTGCCTTGATTGTCGTCAGCGGTAAAAACGTCGCACGACCAGCTTTGCGCTCTTTTAAGAACGTAATGGCCTGTCTGGCATCTTGTTCATCCGTCACGACAATGTGTTGCATCGCCCCACCTAAAGCTGTCTCAATGGCTAACGTGTACTCCCCTGGCACCTGAATCAGCTCGGCCACCGCACCTAAAATACCAGAAAGTTGTTGGCGGTGTTGCAAGGCAATCCGCACACCTTGATAGTAACCAGTATAATTTTCTTGCAGATCTTGCAAGCTTTTTTGTCTTGCTTTGGCTTGCTGTAGCTCACTCATTAGCTGGTACATTTGCTTTTGGGCTACGAGCAATTTTTGTTGTGTCTCTTTACTTGTTGCTTGTAGCTGACTATACTCTGTGCGCTGAGCTTGCAATGCGTTGCGCTCTTGAGTGATTTTTTCAGTTAGCTCACCTAATAAGGCTTCTTTTTCAGTCAAGATTTGCCTATAGTGTTGTTGGTCAGTGGCATTTTGTTGGTTTTTATACGTTTCTTGTTGGTATTGGCGTTCAAGATACTTGCGCTCATTGCTGACGTTGGCTTGCTTTTGCATCCATTCGACATATTGTCCACGTAGCTCTTCTACTAGTTCTTTCGTTGACTTTTCATACTTGCTTAATTCCTGTTGCGTTTGCTTCAGCTGCTTATCGAGTGTTTGTAATTCCCCATTTTGCTTAGAAAGCTGAGCAATTTGCGTGGATTTTTGCTCTTCCAATGCGTCTAACTTTTCTTCCACATCGGCTAATAATTCCTGGTATTCTTGGCTACTTTTTAGTGTATGCTTGGAGCGCTCAGCTAAGACTTCTTGCTTTCCTTCCGCCTGCTTCAATGTCTCCACTAACGAAACCAGTTCTTGATTACCTGCTTCAAGCGCTTCATCGAGCTGCTCCCGTTCGCTACGAGCACGGAGCAAGAGCTCTTCTTTTTGCAAAATCGCGCCTTGTAAGTCTTCTAATTTCTCAGCTGCATCTTGCAAACGAAGCTGGATCTCATCCGATGATTGCTTGGCTTTCACAACTTCTTGTACTGTGTAAGCCACATCGACACCTGTCAATTCTTCTTTTAACTTAACATAAGCTTGTGCGGTCTCTTTTTGTTCCCGTAAAGGCGCTAACTGTTCTTCTAATTCGTAGACAATATCTTGCACCCGATGGAGATTGTCTTGCGTTTCGTTTAGCTTGGCCTCCGCTTGTTTCTTTCGCGTCTTATATTTTAAAACACCAGCCGCCTCTTCAAAAATTCCACGACGGTCTTCTGGCTTACTGCTAAAAATCGCCTCGACTTTGCCTTGTGAAATAATAGAAAAGGACTCTTTCCCTAAGCCAGAGTCCATAAATAATTCTTGAATATCTCGTAGGCGACACGCTTGCTTATTCAAAAAGAAGTCACTCTCACCCGTCCGTCGCAAACGTCGCGTGACGCTCACTTCGGTATACTCAATCGGCAAGTAATTGTCACTATTGTCTAAAACAATCGTCACTTCTGCGATATTCAATGGCTTACGTGATTCAGAACCTGCGAAAATAATATCTGGCATTCGTCCGCCACGTAAGCTTTTTGCAGAAGATTCGCCTAGTACCCAACGAATGGCTTCGGTAATGTTGCTCTTTCCGCTACCATTCGGTCCGACAATGGCCGTCACTTGATCTTCAAATTGAATCGTTGTTCGATTGGCAAATGATTTAAACCCTGCCACTTCAATTCTTTTTAAATACACCTTGTTTCCTCACTTATTCATTCAACTGACGGAGCGCATTTGCTGCTGCATCTTGTTCCGCTGCTTTTTTTGATTTCCCTTGGCCACGACCAATTAATTGTCCATCACAATACACTTCTGTCCAAAACACCCGCTCATGAGCCGGGCCTTCTTCGTTGGTCAAGCGATAGTCGATAAAGACATCGCCAGCACGTTGCAATACTTCTTGTAATTTTGTTTTGTGATCCATCTCATGTGAAAAAGCACCTGCATCCACTTTAGGAAAGACAACCTTTTTTAAAAATTGATTGACTGCCTCTAACTCTTGATCTAAATACAATGCTCCTAGAAAAGATTCGAATAAGTCACACAACAATGAATTGCGTTGTCTTCCACCTGAATTTTCTTCCCCTTTTCCTAAGCGAATGTATTGATCGAAACCACACTCACGGGCAAACTCAGCCAAAGAATCTTCTCGGACCATCGATGCCCGAAGTTTCGTTAATTTTCCTTCAGGTATCTCTGGAAATTTGCGATACAAATATTGAGACACGAGTAACTCTAAGACAGCATCTCCCAAAAATTCTAAGCGCTCGTTATCAGATAATGCCATATTCCGATGCTCATTCACATAAGATGAATGGGTAAATGCTTGTTCCAGTAACCCAATCTCTTGAAAAACAATTTGGTAGTTTTCTTTTAAACTTGTTACGAACTGATTATCCATTTCATCCATTCCTTTAACTATATTTCGATGGCGCTAGCTCAGGCCATATGGTTCATTATACCAAAATGCATCCATCCTGTTAACTATTGTCCTCATCTCCTACAAGCAAATGTCAGAATAAAAAAATCCCGCCCATTTACATGGACAGGAAAAAGCTGTTACCGATAGTTGAGTGGGTTAGTTTAGACTAATAAGCTACCAAAAGTTGGTACGATGACGGTGACAATTACACCTACGACTACTAAGGCAATACTCCCCATCGATGTTTCGACTTCACCCATATCTTTAGCCGCTGATACACCTAGTGAGTGACCTGCAGTCCCCAATGCTAACCCACGAGCAATTGGGTCTTTAATGTGAAAGAGTTTTACGAGTGGTTTCGCTAATGCATAGATGATGACACCATTTAAAATACAAGCCAATGAAGTTAACTCAGCTGATCCACCCATCGCAATGGATGTTGGCATCGCGATAGCTGTGGTTGCTGCTTGTGGCAACATGGAAGCAGTCACGACTTTTCCTAAATTCATGATAGAAGATACAAGATAAATACCATAGATGGCTACCACACTACCTAATGTAATCCCACCCATAATTTGGAACCAATATTTTTTTAACACATCACGCTTTTTGTATAGTGGAATGGCAAAACAAACTGTCGCTGGTTCAAGGAAGAAGCTAATGATTTGGCCACCTTTGTTGTAATCGGCAAAGGAAATTCCAGTTGCAGCTAGTGTTGCAATCCCTAAAATCATGGCCACAAAGAGTGGCGCAAAAAGGAAGAAACCATTCGTTTTTTTGAATAAGATTTGTCCGATAAAAAATGTTCCTACTGATAATAAGACACCGAAGATTGGGGTTTGTTGAAACAATTGAATGATTTCTTGCATCTTAATGCACCTCTTTTATTGTTTGATTCGCTAATAAGTTTGGCGTAGCTGGTTCCTTGGTTGCTGCTTTTTTAGGATTGAATTTCAATAACAATTGCGTTACCCAACCCGTACCGAGAAGTAATAAGACTGTTGAGATAAAAATTAATAAAATATCTAAAACAAAATTGGCCTTTAGCAGTTCAAATGAATTAATAACTGAGATACCCGCTGGAACGAAAAACAATCCGATATTATCAACCAGCGCATCGCCTACTTTTTCGACTTGTTCTAATTTCACAATTTTCAAGCAAAGGGCTACAAATAATAAAACCAATCCGATCACTGACGATGGCATCGTAAATGGCACCAAAAGCTCGATTACTTTAGAAATAAGAATAATTGCACCAATTACAACACTTTGATACATAATAGAATACGTTTTTTTCATTTGAGACAGCTCCTTTTTTGTTCTCTCTTTATGGACCTATCATAATAAAAAAAAAGCCATTACGGCTTTTTTTAGTACAAAGCGCTATGAATTTGGTATGAAATGCAGAATTACGCTCGTGAAATACTATACATTGCTACAAACCGACTGCTTCTTTGAATGATTTTAAATATGAGCGGCTGACAGGTACCTTGCCACCGTTGTTCATCGTCACTTGATAGGTTTGATTGAACCATGGTTGAATTTCCTTGATCTCATGAATATTGATAATATAACTCCGATGCACCCGCAAAAACATCGCTGCTTGCAACGCTTTTTCGATGGATGCTAGCGTAGTCGTTGTTTGATAGACAGCAGTTTTGGTATGGACACTCGTCTGCTTGCCTTCAACCTCACAATAAAGAATTTCCCCATACGGTAACAGATAGATGCGTTCATCTGTTTCAATAGTCAAGCGCTCGGGATTTTTTTCTATTGGTTTAGATGGTACAGCTTGCTGATTGGCAGTCAGTATTTGTTGGGCTTTGGTGACAGCCTTTTGGACTCTAGCCTGCTCAAATGGCTTCAGTAAATAATCAATCGCATTGACCTCAAATGCTTCCAATGCATGATTGTCGTATGCAGTAGCGAATATAATCAGTGGCGGATTTGGTACTTGTACGAGCTTTTTCGCTAGATCCAGACCACTCTCATCTGTCAAATGAATATCCAGAAATAGCAAATCCGGCTTTTCCGTAAGTAATAAGCGAAAGGCATCTTCAATCGATTCCCCTTCATAGATGGCTTCTGCTTCAGCGGTCTGCTCTAGTAAATAGTGCAATTCCATGCGTGCCAATGGTTCATCATCGATAATTGCGACTTTCATTTGCATCCTCCTTCAATTTTAATGGTATTGTCATGGCAAATACACTTCCTGTCTCATCTGAATGAATGACCAGTTGAGCTTTTTCCCCAAAGAGACTAAGCAAGCGACGATTTAAGTTTTCTAACGCTGATCCAGTCCCCTTGCTAGATGAGACAACTTCTTTTCCTAATTTTGCTAGCTTCTCCTGAGGAATGCCCTGCCCATTATCCTTTACTTGTAACAATAGTTCGCCAGTTTCATTCAAAGAAGCTTGCACCAAGACTTGGTTGTCTTGCTTTCGCCCAGCAAATGCGTGCTTCAAGGCATTTTCTACTAAAATTTGAATGACAAAAGGTGGAATCTCTGCTTTCATGAGCGTGTCGGGAACATCAATCGTAATATGGTAACGATTTGGAAAGCGTGCTTGCTCAATGGCAAGATACGCTTGTAGATGACTCAATTCTTCGGCAATCGGAATCACATTGTTGCGAGTACCGTTTAAGTTTGCTCGGAAATAATGCCCCAATTGCAACAGCAAATGTCGAGCCTTCTCGCTATCTATACGAATCATCGCTGAAATAGTATTGATTGCATTAAATAAAAAATGAGGATTGACTTGGGCTTGCAGGGATTTAATTTCAGCATCTTTTAACAAGCGTTGCTCATTGTCCATTTCCCCTAATTCAATTTGCGAAGAAAAAATTTCGCCCAATCCCTCTGCCAGTTGCTCTTCCACATAGGTGAGATCATCAGCATTGGTGAAGTACAACTTGAACGTCCCTACTACTTGCCCTTTTACAAAGAGCGGTACCACTATCGCTGCAGCCAATGGACAATTCGGATCACTACATCCAATAGCTTCTTTCGTTCGTACCACATGCAATTTTCCAGTCTTCAACACTTCTTTAGACAAATCAGTAATGATTTCTTTGGTCGGAATATGGTGATCACTGCCCGCACCCACGTGAGCTAAAATCCGATAACGATTGGTGACGCTAACGGCAGACACGCGCATGATTTTTTTAATTTGTAACGCTGTTTGTGTTGCTGACTCTTCCGTTAACCCTTGACGAAAATAAGGCAACGTCGTATTCGCCAACTCTAATACATCATGGGTCTGAACGGCTTTTGTGCTTTCTTCTTGTTTTAACGTTCCTAGAACAATCGACAAAAAGATTCCCGTCCCCAGTGCATTCACTAATACCATGGGCACTGCAATGGTTTGAATTAACGATATTGCTTGCTCTTTATTTGGTAAAAAAATAAAGATACAAAGCATCTGAATGACTTCCATCAAAGCACCACAAAGGCTCCCTTGCCAAATTTTCGGATAGCGTTTCTTTTTCAAGCTTACTCTTCCTAAAAGTCCTGAAGAAAAACCAATCAGCATGGACGAAATAAAGTACGTATATGGCGCGCTTCCTCCTTGCAACCAACGGACAGTACCCGAAATTAACCCGACAAAAAAGCCGACAAATGGGCCACCGATTAGACCAGACATACCAATCGTCAGTGTTCGCGTATTTGCAATAGATGAATGATTCGACAAAATAACCAAGCCACCTTGATCAAACTGAATCGACTCTGACACGACGACTCCCGTGAAATTACTAATAATGGCAAAAATACTAAAGGTTCCTATCAGTACCAATTGTGCATGAAGGGTATCTCGTTCGTACATCACTTTTTTATAAAAAGGACTAATCATCAATAAATTAGCCAATAGAATAATCAAACCCACCCGTTCCAATAACGGCAATAGCAATGAAATCATCTAGCCACCTCTTTTCGTGTTTCATTATAACAAAAAAACTACCCACTCACGAGTGGGTAGTTCCTTGACAAATTGGCTTAACGATTTTCTGAAGTTACGCCAACTTCTGCAAATACGTTGTGGTCAAGGTCACGAGAGATATCGTAACCTGTCACACGATCAGATACTGGTGTCACATCAAAGCTATAAGTTGTTGGAATAACAAATGCTTGATCATTCGCATATTCTTGCCATTCTTTATAGATTTTCGCTGCTTTTTCATCATCAAATGCATCTTTTGAAGACATTTCTTTGATTAGTTTCGTATTTTCATCCGATACGAAACGAGTGAAGTTAAATTGAGCATCTTCACCGTATAAACCAGATTGATCTGGGTCATAACCAGTTGACCAACCAGCTTGATACATATCGATAGAAGGATCATCATTTTGAACCTTGTCATAGAAGCTGTTTACTTCGATTAGACGTCCAGTTGCCAATTTCACATCTAAGCCAACTTCTTTCCATGCTTGGATGTAGTATTCAGCTAGTGATTTAGCTGTTGTTCCACCATCACGGAAAGCAAAGTTAATTTCTAATTTCTTACCATTTTTGTCTTCGCGGTAACCATCGCCATCTGTGTCTTTGTAACCTGCATCATCCAATAATTTTTTGGCTTTCTTCACATCTTGGGTGTAGCCTTTCAAATCTTTGTCATATTTGGTACCAAACGCAGGTACGATTAATGAGTTGGCACGAGTTTGTAAGCCGTTGTATAATTTTTGCGCAATTGCTTCGTTATCAATAGCATATCCGATTGCTTGACGCAATGATTTATCAGCCATTTTTGAGCTTGAATCATATACGTTGACACCTTTTTCGCTGTCCCATTTACCAAGTTTGAAACCAATATAATTATAAGCAGTATTTTGTTGACCTAATAATTCATAGCCACTTAAATCTTTCCATGATGTATATTCAGAACTTGGCATACCTTCATAAATATCAAATTCTTTTGATTTCATTGAAGCTGTTGCTGAAGATGTTGGTACAGTCTTCATGACAATCTTAGAAAGTTTTGGTGTGCCACCATAGTAGTATTTATTTGGCGTAAATTCAACAGATTCACCAGCAGTAATTTTGCTGATTACATACGGACCAAATGTAACTGGGTTTTTACGAACTGGATCAGATGAAGCCATATCTTTTATAGCGATACCATCAAAGGTATGTTTTGGCATAGCATATCCAAGAACACCAGAACTTGCATTTTGTAGCATTGATGGTGTCATTTCTTTATAGGTAATTTGAATTTCTTTGTCGTTTACTTTTTTGATTCCTGAAATCGTGTCCGCTTTCCCATCATGGTAGTCTTCCATACCGACAATATTTTTCATAGAAGAGTCATAACGAACACCAGTATAATCTTTGTTACCAATTACAAGGTAAGGAAATTCTAAATCATCCGCATTAACATCTTTACCATCGCTCCATTTAACACCATCAGTCATCGTGATCGTAACTGTTTTTGCATCTTCATCAAATTTGATTTTCGCTGCGCCATCAGTCATTTTTAGATCTTTATCTGTGTTAAACAATCCTTCATTTGCTGGTGAGAAGAATGTTGTATCTAAATCAAGATCTTTAAATGCATCAGAGAAAATACCTGTGAAGGCAGTATCTGATACGACACCAATTTCTAGAGTACCATCTTTGATCGCTTCTTTTGTATTGGTTGTTTTTAATTTGAAATCGCCTGTATCGGCAGTTGCGCTATCGCTACTGCTGCTTGTTCCTTTGCTGCTGTTGCCACCGCATGCTGCTAAAGTCAATGTTAGCCCTGCTACGGTAACCAAACCAAGTAATGCTTTTTTTTTCATTCCTTTTTCCCCCTCTTATTATCCTAATCGTTGACGCGCATCGGCAGAACGCTTAAATGCTTGACCAACATAATTTATACTAAGCATCAAAACCAAAATAAGTAGTGATGCTGGTAGCCATACCCATAATTTTGATGTTAAGACTTCTGCATTTGTCGCATAAGCGATCAATGTTCCCAAACTTGGTGTATTCATTGGTAAACCAAAGCCTAAGAAAGTCAAACTTGTTTCAATCCCAATGTTCGCTGCGAAGTTCATTGTTAAGTTCGTAATAATTAATGAACTTAAATTCGGCATCACTTCACGGAACATGATTTTGAAATCAGAAGTTCCTAACGTTTTTGACGCACTTACATAATCGCGGCGGCTTTCAGATAATGTTTTCGCTCGAAATAGCCGCGCTTTACCGACCCAGTAAAAGGCCGACATAATCCATACCAAACTCCATGCAGAGTATTTTGGTACGATTGTTACTAATACAATGATAATTAGCATAATTGGTAAAATCATTACGAAGTCAACAATACGCATCAAAATCGTATCCACGATACCACCATAGTATCCTGAGATAATTCCGACTGCTACCCCAATAATAGAAGTAATAATCGTAATGGCAAACCCAATCATGATTGAATTACGAGCACCGATGACTAGTAGACCAAATACATCGCGGCCCCCTTCGTCAGCTCCTAATAAATAGTAGCGCCCATCCATTGACGTCGAACCAGGTACAGCGTATTTATCAAAAATACTTACTTTCGTGACTGTATCTTGGTTTAAAACAAAACCACCGATAATGGCAATCAATAATACAATAATCAACAGCGCAAGTGAGAACATAGCTAATTTATCTTTGCTAAACTCACGAGCAATCATCCGCATCCCCATAGGTGGAGTAGACACTGTTGTTGCTTGTTTTTCTTGTTTCTTAGACATGTACATCCTCCTATTTTATTGAATACGAATTCGTGGATCAACAATACTCATAATAATATCTGACAATAATGTTCCTACCAATGTGGCAATTCCAAAGATCAGCGTCAACGCTGTAATGACTGAATAGTCACGTTGATTAATACTCGTAACAAATAAATTTCCGATACCTGGATAGTTGAAAATAATTTCAATCATCACTGATCCAGAAATCAAACCAGTAATTTCATAACCTAATGTTGAAGCTATCGGTAATGAGGCATTACGGAAAATGTGGCGATTGAATACTTTGCTTGTCGGTACACCTTTTGAACGAGCTGTCCGTACATAATCCATTTGCTTGGCATCAATGACTTCGCTTCGCAAATATTGAATGGTCACTGCTGTTCCAAGTAACGCCTGAACGATAGATGGCAACAATACATAATACATCTGACTAAAGAAATAACCAATCGTTCCTGGTGTCGCATCAGTTGAGACACTACCACTTGTTGGGAACCAGTGTAAGGTATAACCAAAGAAGAATAACATAATTAAGCCCAAGACAAATGTCGGGATTGCAAAGCTGACAAAGTTGTATACGACAACGACTTTATCAAACCAAGAGTTTTGGTAACGTCCTGCATATAGACCTAAAGGAATAGCCAAAGCATAGGTCAAAATAACTGATACAATAGCTAAACGAACGGTATTGCCGATCCGTTGACCAATGACTGTTGCAACATCATATTTGTATGTGTAACTATTTCCAAAATCGCCATGCAATGCATTGCCGACCCAACGGAAATATTGTTGGTACCACGGATCGTACAAACCAGCAGCTTTTTTCAATTCTTCGATTCTGGCTGGATCAGTATTCGGGTTAATTAACCCTGTAAATGGATCCCCTGGCATCATTTTTGCCAAAACAAAAATCAAAATACTTAAAATAATGACTTGAGGGATCATTAATATCAAACGACGTAGAATGGTTTTCCACATTAGTTCGCACCCCCATTTTTTACTGCTACTTTATGTGTCGCCGACAATTCAGATAAATCATACACGCGACCTTTTTCATCGTAATAATCTTTTTGATGAGCGATATATTCTGCTTCAACTTGACGGCGTAATAGTTTGTGCTCCTCGCGATGTGCTACGTCAATATGTGGAATAGCTGATAATAAGCGCTTCGTATAAATATGTTGCGGATTCGTATAGATGTCTTCCCGCGTCCCCATCTCAACAAAACGTCCTTTATACATAATGGCAATGTTGTCACACATATGCTTCACTACACCCAAATCATGCGAGATAAACAAAAAGCTCAAGCCAAATTCTTGCTGTACACGCTTCATAAAGTTCAATACTTGTGCTTGTACAGATAGATCAAGTGCTGATACTGGTTCGTCTGCTACGATTAGTTTCGGACTAGAAGCTACTGCTCGAGCCACACCTAACCGTTGACGTTGCCCACCTGAAAATTCATGAGGGTACTTATAAAGTGCATCTTCTGGCATCCCTACGATATCAAGCAATTCCTTGACGCGTTTCTTTTCTTCTTGATCACTGATGCGTTCAAAGTTACGCAATGGTTCAGCAATAATATCAATTACGCGCTTTTTAGGATTCAGGCTAGACATCGAATCTTGGAAGATCATTTGTATATCTTTGTTGTAATTTATCTTGCGTCTAACGGAAGCCTTCGTTACATTTTCACCATTATAAATGATTTCTCCGCCACTAATCTTTTCTAAGCCGACGATGGCTTTACCAGTGGTTGACTTTCCAGATCCGGATTCACCTACTAGCCCATAAGTGCTTCCTTTTTCTATCACAAAATCGACACCGTCTACCGCATAGACATAGTCTGTGACGCGATTGAAAAAGCCGCTACGAATTGGATAGTGAACTTTCAGATCTTTAATTGTAATTAATTCTGACATCTACACTTCTCCTTCTTCGTCTCTAAAATGAAAATGCTTGTAACACGTGCAACGAACCCAATGATTTTCTGTTACTTCATGCAACACAGGATTTTCTTCATGCGCTTCTGCTGGAATCCACGGAATACGTGGCGCAAAACGACAACCGGTGCGTCCCATATTTTTTAAAGAAGGCACAACTCCTTCAATCACATGCAACTCACTATCGCGGTTGTCTTCTTGCGGGATCGAATTAAGTAGCGAACGTGTATATGGGTGCTGAGGATTGGTGAATAATTCTTCAGCTGTTGCAACTTCGACAAATTGCCCACCATACATGACAGCGACACGGTCAGCCATCTCTGCTACGACACCTAAGTCATGGGTAATTAAGATGATGCCTGCTTCAGTTTCTTTTTGTAAGTCCTTCAATAAATCAAGAATCTGCGCTTGGATGGTTACATCGAGTGCCGTCGTCGGTTCATCAGCAATGATGATTGGCGGCTTACATGCGATCGCAATCGCGATAATCACCCGTTGGCGCATCCCACCTGATAGCTCATGAGGATATTGATGTCCAACCCGTTTAGGATTGGGAATCCCGACTTGTTCCAATAATTCAATTGCGCGTTCTTGACGTTGGCTGGCATTTAATTTGGTATGGTAGCTTAACCCTTCTTTGATTTGATCTTCGATACGCATCAAAGGATTCAAAGCGGACAATGGATCTTGGAAAATCATGCCGATATCATTGCCTCGAATTTTGTTGTAAAGCGTTTCATTTAGATTAACCAAATCTAGTTCTTTATAAAGAATCTCGCCAGTAATTTTCGTATTTAATGGATCATGTAGGCCCATAATCGTAGTAGCTAGTGTGCTTTTTCCACAACCAGATTCTCCAACGATTGCTAGGATTTCGTTATGATTCAGTGCAAATGATACATCATCAACTGCATCATAAAACTCGTCTTTAATCCGAAAACTGGTATGCAAGTTTTGAATCTCCAGTAATTGTTTTTCTGCAGACAAACGAATACCCCTCTCTCTTTCAATCTCAAATTCAATCCATGCTTTAAAGAGAAAATAATGGAATCTTGAAGATTCCATTTCTTTTCTTAGAAAAGTATCAGATTATTTTAATAATTATAAACAACCTAGTGCCTGTTTGCAAGTGATAAAAACTAACATAGGCCCCAGATTCCTATTATATTGTTCCAAAAATGTTTGTCAAGCTAGCTTTTTACAGATAATTCAGAAAAAAGAAGCGTTTACTCATGGATGCAAAAAAAATTCAAAGCTTTTTCAGCGATTCTTCCTACGAATAATAGGAAATGGTAACCAAAATGCATGATTTTAGATAAATCGCGATAAAAAAATCCGATCTTATGAACAGACCTGCTTGATGCACTGATTGTTTCATAAATCGGATTTTTCTATTTATTTTGCTAGATGGGCGCTAATATAATCAACTGCAGCTCCTACAGTTTCAATTTGCTCCGCGTCTTCATCTGAAATCTCTGTCCCAAATTCTTCTTCTAATTCAAGAACAAACTCCATTACACTAATTGAGTCCGCATTGAGATCATCTTTGATACTCATAGATTCGGTTACTTGATCTGCATCAATATCAAAATGATTGGCAATCACTGCGGCTACTTTAGGAAATACTTCTTCGCGTGTCAACTGTTTTCACCTCCATTGACTGATAAGAGAGTAAAATAGCTACTGCTTATTGTAGCGATTCTCCAGTAGTTTGTCTAGCTTTTTTCGTGTATCTTCCATGGCTCCTATTGTTCTGCGTTTTTCTCTGCTTCAAAATGCACCACTAATTTTGGTACTACTTGCGTATCTAGCATCGTGTGGATTTGTTTGATTGTATTGGCAACTGCTTCTGGACCGGTCGCTCCATGTGTCTTGATGACTGGTGCTTTTAATCCAAATAATACCGCCCCACCGTACTTAGCATAATCCATCTGCCCTTTTACATCACGCAAGCTTTCTTTTAGCAGTAATGCCCCCATCTTCCCTTTGATTCCAGATGATAAGATGGCTTCTTTTAAGACGCTCATAATATTGGCCGCTGTTCCTTCGATGGTCTTAAGTACTGCATTTCCGGTAAATCCGTCCGTTACCACCACATCTGCCACACCACTTAAAAGATCCCGCGCTTCGACATTGCCGACAAATTGGATAGATGGTTCTTGGCTAAGGAGTTCAAATGCTTTTTTGGTTAATTCACTACCTTTTGTCTCTTCAGTGCCATTATTTAATAATCCTACCCGCGGATTGGCGATACCTCGGACATTCTTGGCATAAAATGATCCTAAAATTCCGTATTGTAGCAAATGCTCTGGCTTATTGTCGGCATTGGCACCTAAATCGAGCATATCAAATCCTTGATTGCCTGTCATGACTGGTAGCGTGGACATCAATCCTGGTCGTTCAATCCCTTTAATCCGTCCCACAATAAATAACCCCGCTGCCAATAACGCTCCTGTGTTCCCTGCGCTAAAGATAGCATCCGCTCGTCCCTCTTTGACGGCTTGTGCAGCTAGTACCATTGAGGATTGCTTTTTTTTGCGTATCGCTTTGACGGGTTCGTCATCGCTCGCAATCTTTTCATCGGTGTGAATAATCGTAATATTCGTTTCATCCGTTACATATTGGCGTATCGCATCTTCTTTTCCATATAATTGAAATTCAATATCAGGAAACGATTGTTTTGCTAACATGACTCCTTCTACTATTACTTTGGGAGCATGATCTCCGCCCATTGCATCGACGGCAATTTTCATGTCTGATGCACTCCTTTCTGACGTTCTCAGTATAACACAACTCGTTAGTCGAAAAAGACATTTTCCTTACGAGCATTCGCTAAATAACTAGCCAAGGCATGAAATGCTGGCAAAAGTTTCCAGTCTTTTTGCTGCCAGATTGACTCGGCTTCTTGTTTGGCTACTTCTAAGACTGTCGCATGCTCGACGATATCTGCAATCAAAAACTCCGGCAGACCCGATTGGCGTTGGCCGAAGATTTCGCCTGGTCCTCTCAATGCCAAGTCCCGCTCGCTGACGACAAAACCATTCGTTGTTTCAGTCATGACTTTCATGCGCTCTTTCCCGACTTCATTTTTCGGATTGGCGACCAAAATACAATACGATGCTGACACGCCACGTCCCACGCGTCCTCTTAATTGATGAAGCTGAGCCAAACCAAATCGATCCGCATCAATAATAATCATTAAGGTCGCATTCGGCACATTTACCCCGACTTCAATCACTGTCGTCGAGACTAAAATCTGTGTCTGATTTTCTTTGAATTGTTCCATGACTTGTTCTTTTTCACTTGGCTTCATTTTGCCATGTAATAGCCCTACTGCATTGATTGGCTCAAAGAACTCCTTCAGCTCTTCATAAATCTTCTGGGCATTTTGCACATCTAGCATCTCAGACTCTTCAATCAACGGGCAAATGACATACATTTGATGGCCTTTAGCCAATTCTTTTTTAGCCCAATGCAAGACCGTGTCTAGCTGAGGTGGGCGCACCCAACGCGTCTCAATCGGAATTCGTCCTTTCGGCAATTCATCAATCAGCGACACATCCATCTCGCCATAGGCTGTAATGGCCAATGTCCGTGGAATCGGCGTGGCCGTCATAAATAAGACATCTGGCTTCCACCCTTTTTCACGTAACACTTTTCGCTGATTCACCCCAAAACGATGCTGTTCATCAGTAATCACCAAGCCAAGCTGGGCAAAGTCGACATCCTCTTGAATTAAAGCATGCGTCCCAATCAAAATATCAATGCTGCCATCTTTGATACCTGCAAGTATATGTTTTCGTTCTTTGGTTTTCGTCGATCCAGTTAGTAAAGCGACCGTCACGTCCATTGCAGCAAACAATGACACAAAGCTCTCCATATGCTGCTGTGCCAAAATTTCTGTCGGTACCATCAACGCGCCTTGAAAGCCAGCCGTAATCGTCGCATAGAGCGCAATGGCTGCCACTATCGTCTTCCCACTACCAACATCGCCTTGTAATAAGCGTTGCATGTGTTTTGGACTTTTTAAATCTGCGCAAATTTCATTGGTAACTCGTTTTTGTGCATCCGTTAGTTCAAATGGAAGTTTTTGAATAAAGGCTTTTAATTGTTTTGCATCATAGCTCAAACAAAGGCCATTCACCTCAGCTTTTTCAGCTTGCTTTAATCCCTGGAGCTTCATTTGAAACAAAAAGAATTCTTCAAACACGACGCGCCGTTTGGCCTGACGGTATGTATCCATATCATCAGGAAAATGCATCGCGTAAATGGCTTGTTTTCTCTCCATTAGCCGATACTTGTCAACAAGCTGGACGGGTAGGATTTCTTCGATTTGCTCGCCAAACTGAGCAAATGCTTGCTTAATTAAGTCTTGCAAGGTTGCTTGACGAATTTTTTTGCTAACATGATACACCGGAGCAAAGCTATCTTGCTTGCCGCTACCGAAGATTTTCATTCCAGTCAGTGCTTTGCGCTTGGCATCCCATTTGCCATATACCACAATTTCTTCTGAAAGAATAATTTTGTCTTTTAAGTAAGGTTGATTAAAAAACGACACCTGAAAGACATCGCGATCTTGCATCATCCGAAACTGCAGTCGTGTTTTCTTATAGCCAAAGCGACTCATCACAGCCGGTGAGACGACCGTTCCTTTCAACGTCACTTTTTCTTGGTCTTGAATTTCTGATAACTGTCGCTGCTGCACATCCTCATAGCGAAATGGGTAATACGTCAGCAATGATTCAATCGATTCAATTCCTAATTCCGCCAATGCTTGTTGTCGTTTTTCTCCCACGCCGGCAAGTACCGCTACCGATTGCATAGCCTTCACTCCTTTCCATCATTCACCAGAAAACGCTCGAAAAAGCCAATTTTGACTAATCCGAGCGTTTCCTTACGATTATTCTGCTGCAAATAAATATGGATAGACAGGTTGGTTTCCTTCATGAATTTCCAATTCAATATCTGGGAACTCTTCGACTAATGCACTCGCATAGGCATCAGCCTCTTTTTGGCTACCTTCTTCTCCGATAATAATGGTAACAATCTCTGTTTCATCAGTTATCATTTTTTTCAAGGTGGTCATCCCAGCTGCAAACACATCTGTCATTGAAGCAACAATGCGTCCATCAACCATTCCTAGGAAGTCGCCATCTGTAATGGTAATACCATCGATTTGCGTATCACGAATCGCATGCGTAATTGATCCACTAACCACACCTGCCAAGGCTTCGGTCATCGCTTCTTTATTTTCATCTAAAGAAGCAGTCTCGTTAAATGCCAACATCGCCGACATTCCTTGTGAAATCGTCTTCGATGGCACCACCGCAACAGGAATTTCCGCTACTTCTGCGGCTTGATCAGCTGCCATGAAGATGTTTTTATTGTTAGGCAAGACAATCACTTTGTCCGCATTCACTTCTTCAATTGCTTTCACAATATCTTCCGTGCTTGGGTTCATAGTTTGTCCGCCACTAATCACATAGTTGACACCTAGACTCTTGAATAATTCTTGCACACCATCTCCAGCTGCAATAGCTACAATCGCATATGGCAAGCGTGGCTTAGGCTTAGTTGTTTCTGCATCATGTTCCAAAATGGTTTCATGTTGCAACCGCATATTGTCCACTTTTACTTTGACAAGGGAACCAAATTTTTGCCCGTAATTCATCACTTCACCAGGATGCTCTGTATGCACGTGTACTTTGATAATTTCATCATCATTGACCACTAATAAAGAATCACCAAGCTCATTCAAATAATTGCGGAATGTTTCATAATCAAAGGCGGAATCCACGGTCGGACCTTCGCCAATTTTCACCATAATTTCGGTACAGTAACCAAAGTGGATGTCTTCTGTCGCTAATTGACCTTGTACACTGCGATGATGTTCGGCGTTCACCATTTCATCCATTGCAGCAGGTGTCGCCACCACTTCTTCTGGCTGATAATCACCCATCAACGCTCCAAGGAAGCCTTCATAGATGAAAAGTAGTCCTTGACCACCGCTATCTACCACGCCAACTTCTTTTAAGACCGGCAACAAGTCAGGTGTCTTAGCTAATGCACGCTTAGAACCAGTCACTACTGCACGCATCACTTCGATACAGTCATCGGTTTCCGCTGCTTTGCGTTCACCAAACTCCGCACCAATGCGAGCCACCGTTAAAATCGTGCCCTCTACTGGTTTCATGACCGCTTTATACGCAGTTTCGACACCTCGCGTAAACGCTTGGGCTAGCTCTTGGGCAGTAAGTGTTTCGACTGTTGGGATTTGTTTAGCAAACCCTCTAAATAACTGCGACAAGATAACCCCTGAGTTTCCACGAGCTCCCATTAACAACCCTTTTGATAAACGATTCGCTAATTCCCCTACTTGCTCAGACGCGGAATCACTGACAGCTTTCGCTCCGCTAGTCATCGATAAATTCATATTTGTCCCTGTATCACCATCTGGTACTGGGAACACATTTAAAGAATTGACATATTCTGCATTGATTTGTAGACGATTAGCGCCGGCTTGCACCATCTGTTGGAACTGGCCCGCACTTATATTCGTTACTTTCACTGATAATCCTCCTTAAGATCAACAACCTGTAATTAGTTTATTAGTCGGGCAATACTCGTACTCCTTGAACAAAGACGTTCACAGAGTTAGCCGTTATACCGAGCATCGTTTCCAAATTGTACTTCACTTTTTCTTGTACATTTCGTGAAACTTCCGAAATTTTTGTACCGTAGCTTATAATAGTATACACGTCAACAGCAATACCATTTTCTTCTTGACGCACGACTACGCCACGTGAATAATTTTCTTTACGTAAAATTTCATTGATATTGTCTTTGATTTGATTTTTGCTTGCCATACCGACAATGCCAAATACATCTGTTGCTGCACCGCCCACAACTGTTGCAATGACTTCGTTTGATATTTCAATCATGCCGGATGCATTTTTCATTTTTACAGCCATAAGATAGCCTCCTTAACAGACTTTTCGCCTATTTTCTACTATAGTATTCTAACATAGCTACCATTGAAATAAAAGAACGAGTGCCCTCTTAGGTCAAAAACCTTGCCTTCTCTTGAAAATGACAGCCTTTAATTTACCTTTTTTTACAAAAAAAGTCAATTGCAGCCTAATTTTTTCTTGCATATTTCTGTGGGGTATGATAAATTCATTTAGTATGAGCCAAAGTATAGGCTAACAATCAAGGCAAAGGAGGAAACACACACATGGCTAAAGTTTGCTATTTCACAGGACGCAAAACATCTAGTGGAAACAACCGTTCTCACGCAATGAACTCTACAAAACGTACAGTTAAACCGAACCTACAAAAAGTTCGCGTAATGATCGACGGAACACCAAAGAAAGTTTGGGTGTCCGCTCGCGCTTTGAAATCTGGTAAAGTAGAACGCGTATAATTGAAAACTAGTAAGTAACCGTTCGTCTAACGAACGGTTTTTTTATCTATGAATTTTCTGTGTCGTTTCTCTTCCAATTCCCCTAGATTTAGCAGAATGTGGTAAACTAAAACCATTCTATCAAGCTAAATGACTGGGGGATTTTTTTTGTGTTTACTTTCCGTCAATACTTACGCACGCATCGCTATTTTTTACTAGCAAGCTTTTTGCTACCTGTGATTATTTTGGCAGGAATTTATTTAAGTATCGGCATTTATCCCGGTAGTTCTAGAAGCATCTTAGCCAGTGACGCCTTTGCACAGTTTTCAAATTTTCATGCTAGCTTTCGCAATATGTTGCTTGGCAAGCAGAGCTTTTTTTACACTTGGAACGCTTCACTAGGACTCAACTATTTATCACTTGTTTCCTACTATTTAGGTGGATTGTTTACTCCGCTTGTGCTATTCTTTCCAAATAGCTATATGCCCGATGCACTCTATGTAGTAACATTGGTCAAGATTGGCGCTGCCGGACTGAGCTTTTGGTTATTTGCTCAGCACACCTTTAAGCTCTCACGCTGGAATCTTTTGACGTTATCCAGCTGCTATGCGCTAATGTCTTTTGCCATTGCTCACTCTGAAATCGTGATGTGGCTAGATACCTTTACCTTTTTACCACTTGTCATTTGGGGCATTCATCGCCTCATCCAACAACGCCGCCCTTGGCTCTTGTTCATCAGCTATGCTCTTTTATTTATTTCAAATTTCTACATGGGATTCATGGTCGCGCTCTTTTCTGGGTTGTATTACCTTGTCTTGTTATTTACTCAATGGAAAGACGTCAAGCACAGCTTCTTTCCCTACGCCCTGACAGCTGGTCTATCTGTCGGAACAGCCATGCTCACATTACTGCCTACGTATCTTGACCTAAAGACAAACGGTGAAGAACTCACCAAGATCACTACACTAAAAACTGAAGCAACTGGCATGTTTGACTTCTTCATTAAAAATATGGTGGGCGTCTATGATACGACCAAATACGGCTCCATTCCTTTTATCTATATTGGTTTACTGCCATTAAGTTTGTGCTTGTTTTATTTCTTTGTCCGAACGATTCCTTGGCAAAAGAAAGTCGGCTTTGCTTTATTAGCCGGACTGATTATCGCTAGTTTTTACTTTCAGCCGCTTAATTTATTTTGGCAAGGCATGCATGCGCCGAACATGTTTTTGTTCCGTTATTCCTTTTTGCTTTCTTTTCTTATTATTTTACTCGCTGGGTATGGTTGGGAGCAATTAACGCCAAAGCACACCCCTATCTATCTACTGGGCAATTTACTTTTACTGATTTGCTTTATCGTTACTTACTTCGTGCTAGATAAGAGCGACACGGCATATGGGTACGTCACACTCAGTTCTTTTATCCTTACGTTAGTATTCTTAGGATTGTATGCACTATGCACTGCCAGTATGACGTTTCATGTTCTTTCACTGAAGCAATTTTCCTTGTTATTACTACTATGTGCTGTAGTCGAGATTGGCCTAAATACGAATGGAATGATTCACGGCATTTTAGATGATTGGAACTATGCTTCTCGTAGCTTGTACACTGACCCATATCCGTCGATTCAATCTCTGGTGAATCAAACAAAAGAAGACAACACTACCTTTTATCGACTAGAAAATTTGGATAACGTTTCACCAAACGATAGTATTAATTATGGATACAGCGGTATTAGCCTATTTTCTTCCATTCGTAACCGCCATTCTTCTAGTTACTTAAATCAGCTTGGTTTTCGTTCGAGTGGCACCAATCTAAACATCCGTTACAATAATAACACCTTGCTAATGGATGCATTTACTGGCATAAAGTACAACATCGCCTCTACGCCAATTAGTAAATATGGATTTACTCAGACGACAACAAAAGGCAACTACTCTTTATTTGAAAATACCGATGCCTTATCTTTAGGCTACCTAGCCTCAACAGATGATCAAGCAGTGACGACATACGATAATGACAACTTACTCAACCAAACAACGTTGATGAACTATTTATCTGGATTGAACTTGAACTACTTTACACTGTATCCTATTCGTGTAATCAACACGAACAACACCACCCTGGAAACGCAAGGCAATCAAACAACCTATAAAGAAGTCGCTTCTAACTTAGCCAAAGACGTGACGTGGGATGTGACCATTCCAGCGAATACACAAGCCTACCTAAGTCTTTACCCATCTAATTACAATGACTTACAAAGCTCGACCGTTACGATTCGCGTCAATGGCACAGAACGCAAAACCCAGCTAAATATCAATGGCCAATATTATGATTTAGGCTATTATGCCAATGAAACAACTGTGACATTCGCCGCTAGCTTCTACGGTACCGATCAGGTCACGTTCCAGACACCTAAAGTGGTCGGCTTAGACACGATTGCATACCAAGAAGCAGTTGATGCCATTCAAAACCAAAATGTCTCAATGACAACAACCAATCGGGGCGCATCCGCAACAATCACTACTGATAAAGAGCAAGCCCTGATCACGACTATTCCATATGATAAAGGCTGGAGCGTAACAATTGATGGCAGGAAAGCAACCGTATCTTCCTTTAAAGATGCCTTTGTCAAAGTAACGATTCCTAAAGGTACCCACACTGTTGTATTCAGCTATCTTCCAGATGGTTTCTTATTAGGCTTTTACAGTAGCTTGATTTCAATCGTGCTTTTTGTGTTCTTGCAATGGCTGTATGGACGCCATCGCAAAAACCATCATCCTCACACTTAATTGACAGGTTCACTAAAAATGCATCGCCAGTTCCTTGCTTTTGTTTATTTTCATCAGCGAAGGAATTGGCTTTATTTATTTTGTTATTTTTCCTTACGTCACCGTTTTCATCCTAAAAAAAGACTGATAGGCTAATAATCGAAAGTTTTTCAATCTTTTCAGAAATAATTTTTAGAATTTTCTGTTGTTTTATAAAAAAATTGGTTTACTTGTTCCACTAACCATGTTATATTTCTTTACATGAACGACAATAAGATTGGTGAGCACTAGAATAGCCGATACAAAAAGGATGGGATGAACAATGCCAAAAGCAAAAAAGACTGCTGAAGAAATTAAAGCGATTGTTGAAAAAGAACATGTACGATTCTTACGCCTCATGTTTACTGACATTATGGGAACAATTAAAAACGTCGAGGTTCCTGCTTCTCAACTTGATAAAGTGTTAGAAAACAAAATGATGTTCGATGGTTCTTCGATTGAAGGATTTGTACGAATTGAAGAAAGCGATATGTATCTACATCCTGATTTGGATACATGGATGATTTTCCCATGGGAAAGCGAACACGGAAAAGTCGCTCGTTTAATTTGCGACATTTACAATCCTGACGGTACACCATTTGCTGGTGATCCTCGTGGAAATCTAAAACGTGCCTTAGCTGATATGGAAAAAGCTGGTTTCACTTCATTCAACTTAGGACCTGAACCAGAATTTTTCTTATTCAAACTTGCAGCTGACAATAGCATCACCACTGAATTAAATGACCAAGGTGGCTACTTCGACTTTGCTCCTACCGATTTAGGCGAAAACTGCCGTCGCGACATCGTATTAGAATTAGAAAACCTTGGATTCGAAGTGGAAGCTTCTCACCATGAAGTTGCCCCTGGACAACACGAAATCGACTTTAAATACGCTAACGCTGTGGAAGCTTGCGACAATATCCAAACATTTAAACTTGTGGTGAAAACAATCGCTCGCAAGCACGGCCTACATGCAACATTCATGGCAAAACCATTGTTTGGTATTAACGGTTCTGGTATGCACTGCAACATGTCTCTATTCAAAGGATCTGAAAATGCCTTCTTCGATAAAGATGGCGACATCCAATTATCTCAAACTGCGTATCATTTCTTAGCAGGTCTAATGAAACACGCCAAAGCATTTACGGCCATCTGTAACCCAACAGTAAACTCATACAAACGTCTCGTACCAGGATACGAAGCACCGGTCTACATCGCATGGTCAGGACGCAACCGTTCACCATTAATCCGTGTGCCAGAATCAAGAGGATTATCAACCCGTTTGGAATTACGTTCAGTTGACCCAACTGCTAATCCTTACTTAGCTCTTGCAGCACTATTAACTGCTGGACTTGATGGTGTGAAAAACGAATTGGAACCACCAAAATCAGTCGACCGCAACATATATGTGATGACTGAAGAAGAACGTGAAGCAGCTCACATCTATGATTTACCAGGTACCTTGCAAGCTTCATTAGCAGAATTGAAAAACGACCAAGTTATCGTAGACTCACTTGGCAGCCATATCTTCAATAACTTCTATGAAGCAAAAACAATCGAATGGCAAGCATTTGGTCAAGCTGTAACAGAGTGGGAACGTGAACAATACTTAGAATTATATTAATCAACAGATTATAAGTGGATAAAACAACTTAATCTACACGCAAAAAGCCAGGCAATCCAGAAGTTATTTCTCAAACTTTTGGATTACCTGGTCTTTTTTAGTAGACACCATTTAGATCTAGTAGTACATAACACACTCGTTTAATATTTGACTTCTTTCAAATACAAGCCCTCTGGATGGGCAGTCGGTCCTGCACAATTTCGATCCTTACTTGCAATAATTTTAGGAAGGCTCGTCTCCTCTAAGCGTCCATTTCCAATCTTTAATAATGTCCCGACCAAAATGCGAATCATTTTATACAAAAAACCATCGCCACGAAAGGTAAATACCAGCTCACTCAACGCTTCATCATGCACCATCGTTGCTTCATAGATTGTCCTGACTTTATCTTCGACTGAGCTGCCACTCGCACAAAACGCGCTAAAATCATGTGTTCCTAATAAATCAGGCAACGCTCGTTCTATTTTTGCTAAGTCTAGTGGATATGGATAGTAGCTAGCATAATGACGGCGAAACGGGCTCCGTGGTTTGCCGATTTGGACATGAAACTCATAGACTTTCTCTTGTACCAAATACCTCGCATGAAATAGCTCATCCACTATTTCCACTTGCTTCACAGCAATATCCTCTGGTGTCTGCGTGTCCATCGCAAAACGCATCTTTTCAAGTGGACGCTCTTTTGGATAATCAAAATGAATGACCTGTCCCAATGCATGGACATGCGCATCCGTCCTACCTGATCCATGCACAACGATGGGCTGACTAGCCATTTTGGATAGCGTTCGCTCCAGTTCTTCTTGCACAGTCCGTCCTTGTGGCTGACGCTGAAAGCCATGAAAAAGCGTCCCATCATACGCGATAATTGCTTTGTATCTAACCATACTCATTTCCTTTCTCAAAAAAAGAGTGTATCCGTCCTTCTCACTGCTTCAACTACACACTGAGCTATTTCAGATACACCTCTTCTTAACTTTTCAGTCCGATTAATATTACTGTTAATAAAGCAAAAACAACCACAACGGCAGTGTCTCGTCGTTGCCAATGGAGAATACGATACTTCGTTCTTCCTTCTCCGCCTTGATAGCCACGTGCCTCCATAGCTGTCGCTAAGTCTTCCGCACGATTAAAGCTACTGACAAATAACGGAATCAATAACGGCACGATTGCCTGCATCTTTTGGATTAAGTTCCCTTCACCAAAGTCCACCCCTCTTGCACGTTGGGCATTCATGATTTTTTCCGTCTCATCCATTAATGTCGGTACAAATCGCAGCGCAATCGATAGCATCAATGAAATTTCATGGACGGGAAACTTCACAGCTTTTAACGGCCGTAATACGTACTCCAAAGCATCCGACAGTTCAAGTGGGGGGGTACTTAGGGTTAAGAGTGTCGACATAAATATAATTAATACAAATCGACAAAAGATAAAAATCCCATTACGTACACCAAATTCAGTCAGCTGTAAAATCCCCCACTGCCAATACACGATACCTCCAGATGTAAAAAACATCTGTAACGCAACAGTGAAGAGAATTAGCCACAATAGAGGCCGTACGCCCTTCCAAAAAAATGTAAAACTGATTTTTGAAAGAGCAATCGCCACTAACGTAAAGGCCGCTAAAAATAAATAACTTTGCCAATTATTCGCTAAAAAAATAATCCCAATGAAATAAAAACTGCCGAGTAATTTTGTCCGCGGATCCAACTTATGAATAAATGAATCACCTGGTATATATCGACCAAAAATCAATTTATTCATCATAGTTTTGATCCTCCTTGGCTAGAATCATATCTGCCAATTCTTTTGCTGTTAACGGCAACATCTTAAATGAAACACCTTTAGCCATTAGCTTTTGTGCAAAGCGCGTCGCTGTCGGCACGCCCAGTTGCTTCTCTTCAAGCCAAGAGACGTCTTGAAAGACATCTCTTGGGGTGCCTTCTTTCACCAACTTTCCTTTTTCAAGGACATAGACATAATCAGCAAAATCAGCGACATCATCCATTAAATGTGTCACCAAGACAATCGTCATCTTCTTTTGTTTGTGCAAGGCTTCAAACATCGCCATCATTTCTTTTCTTCCTTGTGGATCCAGACCCGCTGTCGGCTCATCTAAGACCAATACTTCTGGTTCCATCGCCAACACACCCGCGATCGCTACCCGTCTCATCTGCCCACCAGACAAATCAAATGGTGATTTTTCCAATATATCTGCCGGAAGTCCCACAAGCTCCAAGTATTCCTCAGCTAATTGCCGCGCCTGCTCTTCAGGAACACCAAAATTTTTAGGTCCAAACATAATATCTTTCGCCACTGTTTCTTCAAAAAGCTGAGCTTCTGGAAATTGAAAGACGATGCCGACTTTTTTGCGAATCGGCTTTAAGTTTTTATTGTTCGACTCAGGTGTAATGATTCTTTCACCAATTTTTACAGTACCCTGTGTTGGCTTTAATAACGCATTTAAGTGTTGCAATAGTGTAGATTTCCCCGACCCTGTATGACCGACAATGGCTGTATAGCTACCATCTTTGATCGTCATATCCAATTGAAACAACACGCGCTGTTCAAATGGTGACTTCGGCTGATAGGTAAAGTCTACTTGTTCAAAACGGACGTCCATAACCACTCAACCATTCCTTCCTCAGATAGATATGAATCAGGCACAGGCAACCCACGTTCTTTTAAAACTTGTTTCAGTTTTTCTGGAAACGGCAAATCCAATCCTAATTCAATTAATTTGGGACCTTCTAAAAAGATTTCTTCCGGAGTCCCTTTTTTGACTAGCTGACCTTGCTTCATGACGAAAAGACGATTCGCATTCGCTGCTTCATCAATATCATGCGTGATTGAAATGACCGTTAGCTGACTTTCCTCTTTAATCTTCTTAATTGCTTCGATTACTTCAAAGCGCCCTTCTGGATCAAGCATACTTGTCGCTTCATCTAAAATAATAAGATCTGGACGTAAGGCAACAACACCTGCAATTGCGACTCTTTGTTTTTGTCCACCGGATAGTCGAGCTGGTTCACGCGTTGCAAAGTCGCTCATTCGTACTTGCTCTAATGCATCCTTGACGCGCGTTACCATATCTTCTCTAGGGACTCCTTGATTTTCCATTCCAAATGCGACATCATCTTCTACTGTTGCTCCTACGAACTGATTATCTGGATTTTGAAAAACCATCCCGACTGCTTTGCGAATTCCCCAAATCGTTTCTTCTGAAAGTATTTGACCAGCAACACGGACTTCTCCTTCATTAGGCAATAGTAACCCATTGATTGTCTTTGCCAAAGTCGACTTACCTGAGCCATTGTGACCAATGATTGCAATCCACTCACCCGGATAAATTTCTAATGAAACATGGTCAATCGCTGGCCGACTGTCTTCTGGTTGGTATTTAAATGTAATATTTTTTAGTTCAACTATCGGATCCATTTCTTTACCCCCGCTATTCTATCTGCATAAAACACTACCAAAAAAAAACAGTGAACGCAATCACTCAGAAGAACATTTTTTTCACTCTCCATCATCTGTCAAGACAGGTAATCGAGAGTAAAAAAAAACACCAACATCTTATGATGAGTGCATACCCCTTGAAAAAATCAAGGGGTAGCGCTGAGCTAGACTCGGAATACTATTCCAACATCATAACACTCTTTTTGCATCGATAAAATGATGATAAGTGTGATTTTATACTAATTCTAGGACAACCATTTTGGCAGCGTCTCCGCGTCTTGGTTCAGTTTTCAAAATACGAGTATAGCCACCTTGGCGATCAGCATAACGAGGAGCGATATCACTAAACAACTTTTGTAAAGCTGATTCGATAACAACTTCTTCGTTTTCTTCACGTACGCTAGCAACTTCATTGCGAACAAATGCAGCAGCTTGACGACGTGCATGTAAATCACCGCGTTTTCCTAAAGTGATCATTTTTTCTGTAGTTGAACGAACTTCTTTCGCACGAGCTTCTGTCGTTACAATGCGTTCGTTAATGATTAAATCAGTTGTTAAATCACGCAACATCGCTTTACGTTGACTTGATGTGCGACCTAATTTACGATAACTCACTTGGTTTCCCTCCTTTGAAAAGGTTTAATCGTCTTTACGTAACCCTAATCCTAAATCATGTAATTTAGCTTTCACTTCTTCAAGTGATTTACGGCCTAAATTACGTACTTTAATCATTTCAGGTTCAGACTTATTCGTTAATTCTTGTACAGTATTAATTCCTGCACGTTTTAGACAGTTATAAGAACGTACAGATAAGTCTAGTTCCTCAATCGTCATTTCCAACATTTTTTCTTTTTGTGTTTCTTCTTTTTCTACCATGATTTCAGCGTTTTTCGCTTCATCAGTAAGGTTAACAAAGATGTCTAAATGTTCAGTCATGATTTTTGCTGCTAAACTCATTGCATCTAATGGTTCAATTGAACCATCTGTCCAAATTTCCATCGTTAATTTGTCGAAGTCATCACGGTGACCAACACGAGTGTTCTCTACTTGGTAGTTCACACGACGAACTGGTGTGTAAATAGAATCGACAGGCAACACACCGATTGGCATGTCATCTTTTTTGTTTTCATCTGCTTGAACATACCCACGACCAGGCTTCACTGTTAAGCGAGCGTGGAAGGTAGCACCTTCAGAGACTGTACAGATGTACATATCTTTATTCAGGATTTCTACATCACTGTCAACGATAATATCGCCAGCAGTAACTGTTGCAGGACCTGTAATATCGATTTCAAGGGTTTTTTCATCTTCGCCATACAATTTTAATGCTAGGCCTTTAATATTCAAGATGATTTGAGCCACGTCTTCTCGAACACCCTTAATTGTTGAGAATTCGTGCAATACGCCATCTATTTGAATATTAGTGATTGCTGCCCCTGGCAAAGAAGATAACAAAATACGACGTAGGGAATTTCCTAAAGTAGTTCCGTAGCCACGTTCTAGTGGTTCCACGATGAACTTGCCATAATCTTTCTCTTCATCAATCTTTGCAATTCTTGGTTTTTCGAATTCAATCATTCTTATCTCTTACCCCTTTCAAACGAAAAGTGTCTTGTTCAATGACGCGATACTAATATTGCTCATATGAGAAGCACTCATTAAACACGACGGCGTTTTGGAGGGCGGCACCCATTATGAGGTACTGGAGTCACGTCACGGATTGCCGTTACTTCCAAGCCTGCTGCTTGTAATGAACGAATAGCTGCTTCACGTCCTGAACCAGGACCTTTTACAGTTACCTCTACTATTCTTAATCCGTGTTCCATTGCTGCTTTAGCTGCAGTTTCTGCTGCCATTTGAGCGGCGAAAGGAGTTGATTTTCTGCTTCCTTTGAAACCTAATGCACCAGCTGATGACCATGCTAACGCGTTACCATGAGTATCAGTGATCATTACAATTGTATTGTTGAATGTTGAGTGGATATGTGCAATCCCAGATTCAATATTCTTTTTCACACGGCGTTTACGACTCACTTTTTTTGCTGCCATGAAGTTATAACCTCCTTCACTTTAAAATCAATTATTTTTTCTTGCCTGCGACTGTTTTAGACGGGCCTTTACGAGTACGTGCATTATTTTTCGTGTTTTGTCCACGAACTGGTAATCCACGACGGTGACGGATACCACGGTATGAACCGATTTCCATCAAACGTTTGATGTTCAAGTTGATTTCGCGACGTAAGTCACCTTCAACTTTTAATTTGTCGATTTCAGCACGGATAGCGTCTGTTTGATCATTCGTTAAATCACGAACGCGAACTTCTTCAGAAACACCAGCGTTTGCTAAAATTTGTTTGGCAGTCGTATTTCCAATACCATAAATGTAAGTAAGAGAAACGACTACACGTTTATCACGAGGAATATCTACTCCTGCAATACGAGCCATAGCTTGTTACACCTCCGATTATCCTTGACGTTGTTTATGTTTTGGATTTGCTGGGCAAATCACCATAACGCGTCCTTTACGACGAATTACTTTACAATGTTCGCACATTGGTTTTACTGATGGTCTTACTTTCATGATAATACCTCCTGTGGTTTTACGGAGTACAATTACTTAAAGCGATATGTAATACGGCCACGGTTCAAATCATACGGTGAAAGCTCAACCGTTACTTTATCTCCAGGTAAAATTCGAATGTAATGCATTCTTATTTTTCCAGAAACAGTTGCTAGAACTTGATGTCCGTTTTCCAATTCGACTTTAAACATTGCATTCGGCAAAGTTTCGACGACTGTACCTTCGACTTCAATCATATCTTCTTTTGCCACGCACAGTACCTCCTTGTACTTTTTCGCATTTTCACACGATAAAACGGCGGAATGCAATGCTTCCACCTAATAATCTTCGAGACTTCTACAAGTAGAAGTCAGACTGAAACATTGTAGCATGTTTCTACTAATATATCAAGAAAAAGTCATTGCACCTGTGAGTAGGCAATCGATCGTTACTCGATAATTTTTTTTACATCTGCAAATACAGCATCGATTTCACGATTGCCATCAATAGATTGCAACAAACCTTTGTCTTTGTAATACGATAAAATAGGTTCGCTACTTTTGACATTGACAGCTAGACGATTTTTGACCGTCTCAGGCTTATCATCTTCACGTTGATAGAAATTGTGGCCACCACATTTATCACAAGTACCTTCCACTTTTGTCGGGTTAAATACTTTATGATACGTTGCACCGCAATCACGGCACATGAAGCGTCCAGTCAATCGATCAACTAAAATAGATTCAGGGACATGAATATCAATCACGGCATCTAGTTTCTTACCAAGTTCATTTAACATTGTATCCAAAGCTTTTGCTTGATCCAGTGTACGAGGAAAGCCATCTAATAAGAAGCCTTTGTCCGTATCTGATTCTGCTAAGCGTTCTTTTACAATACCATTAGTCACTTCGTCTGGAACGAGGTTGCCTTGATCCATGTATGATTTTGCTTTTAATCCTAGTTCTGTTTTGTTTGCCATTGCCGCACGAAACATATCACCAGTAGAAATATGTGGAATGTTATAAGTAGCAACAATTCTTTCTGCTTGGGTACCTTTTCCTGCGCCAGGAAGCCCCATTAAAACGAGGTTCATTCTGCTTCCTCCTTATAAAGTTCTTGAATAGTGTTGAGGGAAATGCCTCAACACTTCAATCACTTGTTAATTCATAAAGCCAGTATAATGACGTTTTAGCATTAGTCCTTCAAGCTGTTTTGCAGCTTCTAAAGCAACACCGATTACGATCAATAAACTTGTACCACCGAGTCCAATCGATTGTGGTAGATCCCAAATCATTTGCGCAATGATTGGAACTAGAGCAACTAGTCCTAAGAAAATAGAACCAACTGTACTCAATCTCATTAAAACGGCTGAAACATAGTCCTCTGTTCCTTTACCAGGGCGAACACTTGGAATGTAGCTTCCTTGTTTTTGTAAGTTTTCAGCCAATTTTTCGGGATTGACCTGCACAAACGCATAGAAGAAAGTGAATGCAACGATTAACACAGTGTAAATAGTTGCACCCGGTACAGTGTTATAGCTAAAAATAGTTGTAACCACTGTATACCAAGATTCATTTTGATAAGAGCTCCCAAGCGCTTGGATAACCGCACTTGGTGTCGTAATAAATGAGCTAGCAAAAATTACAGGGATAACCCCAGCAGCATTTACTTTTAACGGTAAATAACTACTTGTTGGCGCACCAGTAATTCTTTTAGTGTATTGAATAGGAATCTTGCGTTCTGCTTGTTGGAAATATGTCACTAGAGTAACAATGACAAGCACTGCAACAATTAAGATGGCAACAAAGATGCCCGATTTCCATAAGTCAGATGATGGCACATTAACGAAGTAATCTTCATATAGTTCCTTCACACTAACCGGCAATCTTGAAATAATCCCCGCAAAGATAATCATTGATACACCGTTTCCGATTCCTTTTTCAGTGATTTGTTCTCCTAACCACGTCACAAACATTGTTCCTGCAGTTAAGATAATCCCAATGGTAACAAAAGTTTTCCAGTTTGGATTGTTAACAAATCCATATTGAGTGTAGTAGTTAAATCCGGCAGTCAAAGTCATAGACTGTAAAAAGCCCAGTACCAACGTCAAATAACGTGTTGCTTGATTTAACTTCTTGCGACCAACTTCACCTTGCTTCGACCACTCCACAAAACGTGGAACGATATCCATTTGCAACAATTGAACGATAATTGACGCAGTGATATAGGGAGAGACCCCCATCGAAAAGATTGAAAAGTTTTGCATGGCACTACCACTCACGAGATTTAACATCCCTAAAAATGGCAAATCTGCAATATCTTCCAATCGATTTACATCCACACCAGGCACAGTAACGTGTGCCCCGATTCGGAATACAAACAATATTAAGACAGTAAATAGAATTCTTGAGCGAATATCCTTAACTTTAAAAGCATCCTTCAAAAGTTTAAGCATTAGATCACCTCAATTGATCCACCAGCAGCTACGATTGCTTCTTCTGCTGTTTTTGAGAATTTCGCAGCTTTTACAGATAATTTTTTGGTTAATTCTCCGTTACCTAAAACTTTAATTCCAGCTTTTTCATTTTTCACGATTCCAGCTTCAATTAAAGCAACTGGTGTAACTTCAGCTCCGTCTTCAAAACGGTTTAAAAGCTCCACATTAACAACAGCATATTCTTTGCGGTTGATGTTTGTGAATCCACGTTTTGGTAAACGACGGAATAAAGGTGTTTGACCCCCTTCAAATCCTAAACGTACACCGCCACCTGAACGTGCTTTTTGACCTTTTTGTCCACGCCCTGCTGTTTTACCATTACCAGATGATGTTCCACGTCCAACGCGATTACGCACTTGACGAGAACCTTCTGCAGGTTTTAATTCATGAAGATTCATGGTTTGGCACCTCCTTAATCAAACTAAATCTAATTTTTTAAACTTCTTCTACGTCCACTAAGTGAGAAACTGTGTTAACCATGCCTTTGATTGCATCATTAGCTGGTTTCACTACAGAGCTGTTCACTTTACCAAGACCTAACGCTTTAACAGTTGCACGTTGGTTTTGAGGACGTCCAATAATACTGCGTTTTAATGTAATTTTTAATTCAGCCATTATAGTTGTCCTCCTTACCCGATAATTTCTTCAACTGATTTGCCGCGAAGTGAAGCTACTTCTTCAGCACGTTTTAATTGTTTTAAGCCATCAACTGTTGCGCGAACAACGTTGATTGGTGTGTTTGAACCTAATGATTTAGATGTGATATCAGCTACCCCAGCTAATTCCAATACGGCACGAACTGGTCCACCAGCAGCTACTCCAGAACCTTCTACAGCAGGTTTCATTAAGATGCGTCCACCGCCAAATACACCGATTACTTCGTGAGGGATTGTAGAACCAACCATTGGCACTTCTACTAAGTTTTTCTTAGCATCTTCCACAGCTTTACGGATTGCTTCTGGTACTTCTTGAGCTTTACCAGTTCCGAAACCAACGTGACCATTTTTATCGCCGACAACAACTAAAGCTGCGAAACGTAAACGACGTCCACCTTTTACAACTTTTGTTACACGGTTGATTCCAACTACGCGGTCTTCTAATTCCAAGTGTTTTGGATCAATATAAACCATGAATGGTGTTCCTCCTTCTCCTAAAATTCTAGTCCATTTTCGCGTGCTGCTTCAGCTAAAGCTGCTACACGGCCATGGTAAAGGTATCCACCACGGTCAAAGACTACTTCTTTAATACCTTTTTCTGTTGCACGTTCTGCGACTAATTTACCGACAGCTTGTGCTTGTTCTGTTTTGTTTCCACCTGAAATTTCTTTATCTAAGGCAGAGGCACTTGCTAGCGTTACACCCGCTACGTCATCAATAACTTGCGCGTAGATGTTTTTGTTAGAACGGAAAATGTTCAAGCGTGGGCACTCAGCAGTACCAGAGATTTTGTTACGGACACGGCGATGTCTTTTTTGGCGTGTCTTATTTTTATCTGGTTTTGAAATCACAATTGTCACCTCTTTATTTATTTTGGTTATGCTATTTTTTGTAAACAGAGTTGTCTACGATTATTTACCAGTTTTACCTTCTTTACGACGAACGAATTCACCAACATAGCGGATTCCTTTGCCTTTATATGGTTCTGGCGGACGCACACCACGAATATTCGCTGCTAATTCACCAACTGTTTCTTTGCTAATTCCTTTAACAATAACAGAAGTATTGGCAGGTACTTCGATAGTAATGCCTTCTGGTGCTTCGATTTCAACTGGATGTGAATAACCAACGTTCAAGACAAGTTTTGATCCTTGTAATTGAGCACGGTATCCAACCCCAATTAATTCTAAAGCTTTTTGGAAACCTTCACTAACACCAACAACCATGTTGTTGAAGTTCGCGCGTGTAGTTCCATGAATTGTTTTCATTTCTTTGCTGTCATCCGGACGAGTGAATGTTACTTCATTTCCTTCGATTTTCATTTCGATATCTTTTGAAAATGTACGTGTTAATTCACCTTTAGGTCCTTTAACTGTAATGTCACTTCCGTTTTGCTTTACTTCAACGCCTGCAGGAAGAACAACAATCTTATTACCGATACGACTCACTTAGAGACACCTCCTTGTGTAATTTATTTGATTACCATACATAAGCGACTACTTCGCCGCCAACATTTTTAGCTCTAGCTTCTTTATCAGTGATAACACCTTCAGAAGTTGAGATAATCGCAATTCCTAAACCGTTTAAGACTTTTGGTACTTCGTCAGATTTAACGTAAGCACGTAGTCCTGGTTTAGAGATACGTTTCAAGTTAGTGATAACACGTTCACCATTTTTTCCATATTTCAAGAAGACACGGATCACGCCTTGTTTGTCATCTTCGATATATTCAACATCGCGAACGAAACCTTCATTTTTCAAGATTTCTGCAATATCACGTTTGATTTTTGAAGCAGGTACTTCTAAAACTTCGTGTTTCACCATATTGGCATTACGAATTCGAGTTAGAAAATCTGCAATTGGATCTGTCATGACCATTAGATGATTTACCTCCTTTATGCGAGTTTACTTGTTTACCAGCTAGCTTTCTTCACGCCGGGAATTTGACCTTTGTAGGCAAGTTCGCGGAAGCAAATACGGCAAAGTTTAAATTTACGATAAACTGAATGTGGACGTCCACAACGTTCACAGCGAGTATACTCTTGGGTTGAGTGTTTTGCTGGACGTTTGTTTTTAGCAATCATTGATTTTTTAGCCACGTAGTTCGCCTCCTTTTTTTATTTTTGGAACGGCATGCCTAATTGTTTTAACAACTCACGAGATTCTTCATCTGTGTTCGCTGTTGTAACAATAACGATATCCATCCCACGTACTTTATCTACCAAATCATAATCTACTTCTGGGAAGATTAATTGTTCTTTCACACCTAACGTGTAGTTTCCACGTCCGTCAAATGCTTTTTTGCTGACACCATGGAAGTCACGTACACGTGGTAGAGATACAGACACTAATTTGTCTAAGAATTCGTACATTCTTTCGCCACGTAATGTAACTTTAGCTCCGATTGGCATTCCTTCACGTAAACGGAATCCAGCGATAGATTTTTTGGCTTTTGTAATTAAAGGTTTTTGACCTGAAATTAATTGTAATTCTTCTACTGCTTTATCTAAATTTTTTGCGTTTGATACTGCATCACCCACACCCATGTTGATAACGATTTTATCAACTTTTGGTGCTTGCATGATTGAGCTATATTCAAACTTTTCCATCAATGATGGAACCACTTCATTCGTATATTTTTCTTTAAGGCGGTTCATTTAGTAAGCTCCTCCTTCCTTCGATTGATTACTTGTCTAGAACTTCACCGGTTTTTTTAGAAACGCGGACTTTTTTACCGTCTACTTCTTTATAGCCGACACGTGTAGCTTCACCGTTTGAAGGATCAATAACCATCACGTTAGAAACGTGAATTGGTGCTTCGACTTCAACGATTCCACCTTGAGGAGCAGCTTGAGAAGGTTTTTGGTGTTTTTTCACAACGTTTACACCTTCAACAACGACTTTATCTTTTTTCGGGAACGCTGCTAATACAACGCCTTCTTTGTTTTTGTCTTTTCCAGTGATAACTTTAACTTTATCGCCTTTTTTAACAAACATTACTGTTTCGCACCTCCTTTAGAATAAGTGACAATTATAGAACTTCTGGTGCTAGTGAAACGATCTTCATGAAGTTGTTTTCGCGTAGTTCACGAGCAACTGGGCCAAAGATACGTGTTCCACGTGGGCTCTTATCGTCACGGATAATTACCGCAGCATTTTCATCAAATTTAATGTAAGAACCGTCTGCACGACGAGCGCCTGTTTTCGTACGAACGATAACAGCTTTAACGACGTCACCTTTTTTGACAACCCCGCCTGGCGTTGCTTGTTTAACCGAAGCAACAATGATGTCTCCAATATTCGCAGTTTTGCGACCTGAACCACCAAGGACTTTGATTGTCAAGATTTCGCGAGCGCCTGAATTGTCAGCAACTTTTAAACGACTTTCTTGTTGGATCACGATGTGTATCCTCCTTTCAGATTTTGCAAATTCAATCTATATAGGAAAACCTCGTGTGATTAAATAATCACTGCTTTTTCAACAATCTCTACTAGACGGAAACGTTTCGTAGCTGATAATGGACGAGTTTCCATAATTTTCACGATATCGCCAACTTTTGCTTCGTTGTTTTCATCGTGTGCTTTGTATTTCTTAGAATAGTTCATACGTTTACCGTAGATTGGGTGATTTTTCTTTGTTTCAACCACAACTGTGATAGTTTTATCCATTTTGTCGGATACCACACGACCTTGATAAACTTTGCGTTGGTTTCTTTCTTCAGTCATACGTTAAATGGCCTCCTTCCAAAATTAGTTAGCTTGTTGACGCAACACAGTTTTAATGCGTGCAATCGATTTACGAACTTCTTTAATACGTGCAGTGTTTTCTAATTGACCTGTTGCTAATTGGAATCTCAAGTTAAACAATTCTTCTTTTAATTGTTTTTCTTGTTCTAGCATTTCGGCAGTGGTTAATTCTCTGATTTCTTTAACCTTCATTCGATTCACCACCCATTTCTTCACGTTTTACGATTTTCGTTTTCATTGGTAATTTGTGTGAAGCAAGACGTAATGCTTCGCGAGCTACTTCTTCAGGTACACCAGCGATTTCAAACATGATTTTACCACGTTTTACTGGAGATACCCAACCTTCAGGAGCCCCTTTACCAGAACCCATACGTACCCCAATCGCTTTGGCAGTATAAGATTTATGAGGGAAAATTTTGATCCATACTTTCCCACCACGTTTCATATAACGAGTCATGGCAATACGTGATGCTTCGATTTGACGGTTTGTAATCCAGTGAGATTCTACAGCTTGTAGGCCGTATTCACCAAAAGCAACTTCTTTTCCACCTTTCGCTTCTCCACGCATTTTACCACGGAATTCACGACGGTGTTTTACACGTTTAGGTACTAACATGCTTATTTCCCTCCTTTCTCAGTGTTCTTTTTTGCTGGAAGAATTTCTCCACGATAGATCCACACTTTAACTCCTAGTTTTCCGTATGTTGTATCTGCTTCTTCCCATGCGTAATCAATATCCGCACGTAATGTGTGTAATGGAACTGTTCCTTCAGAGTATCCTTCGCTACGAGCAATATCTGCACCGTTTAAACGACCTGATACTTGAGTTTTGATTCCTTTAGCTCCAGCACGCATTGAGCGTTGAATTGCTTGTTTTTGTGCACGACGGAAAGCTACACGACCTTCTAATTGACGGGCGATGCCTTCGCCAACTAATTTTGCATCTAAATCTGGTTTTTTGATTTCCACGATGTTGATGTGTACTTTTTTACCAGTTAATTTGTTTAATTCTTTTCTTAGGTTTTCGACTTCAGATCCACCTTTACCGATAACCATACCTGGTCTAGCTGTGTGAATTGATACGTTCACGCGATTTGCAGCGCGTTCGATTTCAACTGTCGACACAGCGGCATCAGCAAGTTTAGATGCGATGAATTTACGAATTCTTAAATCTTCGTGTAGAAAATCAGCATACTCTTTTTCAGCATACCATTTTGCATCCCAGTCACGGATAATGCCTACACGCATTCCAATTGGATGTACTTTTTGACCCACTGAATGTCCCTCCTTATTTTTCTGATACGACTACGGTGATGTGACTTGTACGTTTGTTGATTGGTGAAGCTGAACCTTTTGCACGTGGACGGAAACGTTTCATAGTTGGTCCTTCGTTTACAAATGCTTCAGATACTACCAAGTTCTCAACGTCTAAATCAAAGTTGTTTTCTGCATTCGCAATAGCTGACATTAGGACTTTTTCAATGACCCCTGCAGCTTTGTTCGGCGTGAACTTTAAGATTGCAATTGCTTCAGCAACATTTTTCCCTCTGATTAAATCAATCACAATACGTGATTTGCGAGGAGAAACGCGAACTGTTTTTGCAGTTGCTTTAGCTGACGTAATTTGTTCTGCCATTCTTATATCCTCCCCTCAAATTAACGTTTTGTTTTCTTATCATCACTTGCGTGACCACGATAAGTTCTAGTTGGTGCAAATTCACCTAATTTATGTCCTACCATGTCTTCTTGGACGTAAACTGGTACATGTTTACGGCCATCATAGACGGCAATTGTAAATCCTACAAAACTCGGGAAGATTGTCGAACGACGTGACCAAGTTTTGATAACTTTTTTCTTTTCAGCACCTTGTTGTGCGTCGACCTTTTTCATCAAATGATCATCGACAAAAGGTCCTTTCTTTAAACTACGACCCATGGTGAACCTCCTCTCAAAATGTGCGACACATGGTCAAAGAAATTATTTAGTGTTACGACGACGAACGATAAGTTTGTCTGATTTTGCTTTTTTGTTACGAGTTTTGTATCCAAGAGCTGGTTGACCCCATGGAGATACTGGAGCTTTACGTCCAACTGGAGCTTTACCTTCACCACCACCGTGTGGGTGATCATTAGGGTTCATTACGCTACCACGAACCGTTGGGCGTTTGCGCATCCAACGAGAACGACCGGCTTTACCGATGTTGATTAATTCGTGTTGTTCGTTACCAACAGCACCGATTGTTGCACGACAAGTAGCTAAGATCATACGAACTTCGCCTGAGTTCAAGCGGATTAATACGTATTTTCCTTCTTTACCTAATACTTGAGCGCTTGTACCAGCTGAACGGATTAATTGTCCGCCTTTACCTGGTTTCATTTCGATATTGTGGACAACTGTACCAACTGGAATGTTTGCCAATGGTAATGTGTTCCCTACTTTAATATCTGCTTCAGGTCCAGAAACGACAGTCATGCCAACTTCTAATCCTTTTGGTGCTAAGATGTATGCTTTTACTCCATCTTCGTAATGTACTAATGCAATATTAGCAGAACGGTTTGGATCATACTCAATTGTTTTTACTGTAGCAACAACGTTGTCTTTGTTACGTTTGAAGTCAACTAAACGGTATTGACGTTTGTGACCGCCACCTTGATGGCGAACTGTAATACGTCCGTTGTTGTTACGACCGGCATTATTTTTCAATGGTGCCAACAATGTTTTTTCTGGTGTTGAAGTAGTGATTTCCGCGAAATCAGAACTTGTCATATTGCGGCGACCATTTGAGGTAGGTTTGTACTTTTTAATAGCCACGTCTTTTTTCCCTCCTATTAATTTTTTTGAATAAATGATGCTTATTCAGCAGCGAATAATTCGATTTCTTTTGAAGCTTCAGTTAATGTTACAACCGCTTTGCGGCATTTTTTTGTGTATCCTGCATATTTACCCATACGTTTAAATTTAGGACGCACGTTGATGATGTTTACGTTTTTCACTTCAACACCAAATGCTGCTTCAACAGCTTGTTTCACTAAAGTCTTGTTTGCGCGAGTGTCTACTTCGAAAGTGTATTTCTTTTCGTCCATGGCTAACATTGATTTTTCAGTGATAACTGGTTTTTTGATAATATCTAGTAAGTTCATTATGCAAGCACCTCCTCAATTTGAGTAAGAGCAGTTTGCGTTGCCAACACTTTGTTGTTTGATACAACGTCTAGGACGCTTACGTTATCAGCAGAAACAACAGAAACGTTTGGTAAGTTACGTGCAGACAATGCTACGAAGTCGTTTCCTTCTTCTAATACTACTAATACTTTTGCGTCAATAGACAAGTTAGCAAGAACTTGTTTAAATTCTTTTGTTTTTGGTGCATCAAAGCTTAATGCTTCAACAGCTACCAAGTTATTTGAAGCAACTTTTTCTGATAAAACAGATTTCATTGCTAAGCGACGAACTTTTTTAGGAAGTTTGTAACTGTATGAACGTGGTGTTGGTCCAAATACAACGCCACCTCCACGCCATTGTGGTGAACGGATTGAACCTTGACGGGCACGACCTGTTCCTTTTTGGCGCCATGGTTTACGGCCACCACCACGAACAGCGCTACGATTTTTCACAGCGTGTGTTCCTTGTCTTAATGAAGCACGTTGCATGATGATTGCATCAAAGACAACTGATTCATTTGGTTCAATTCCGAAGATTTCTTCGTTTAAAGTAATTTCGCCATTTTGGCTTCCATCTTGTTTAAATAATGCTACATTCGGCATTCCTTAGTTCCTCCTTTCTTCCTATCTACTTATTTAGCTTTCACAGCTGATTTTATTGTAATCAATGATTTTTTCGCTCCAGGAACGTTACCTTTGATTAGGATAACATTGCGTTCAGCATCAACACGAACGATTTCCAAGTTTTGGATTGTTACGCGGTTGCCGCCCATACGACCTGCCAAGTGTTTGTTTTTAAACACGCGGTTTGGTGCAACTGGACCCATTGATCCAGGACGACGGTGGTAACGAGAACCGTGAGCCATTGGGCCGCGGCTTTGTCCGTGACGTTTGATAACGCCTTGGAATCCTTTACCTTTAGTTGTTCCTGTCACGTCAACGATGTCTCCAGCTTGAAATGCGTCAACTTTAATTTCTGATCCTACTTCTAAGCCCTCTAGCTCAACATCCTTGAATTCGCGAATGAAGCGCTTAGGAGCCGTGTTTGCTTTTGCAACATGACCTTTCGCAGGTTTGTTACTTAAAACTTCACGTAAATCTTGGTAACCAACTTGAACAGCTTCGTAGCCGTCGTTTTCAACAGTTTTTAATTGTAGGACTACGTTTGGTGTAGCTTCTACAACTGTTACTGGAATAAGTTCACCTGATTCAGTGAAGATTTGAGTCATTCCCACTTTTTTCCCTAAGATTCCTTTGGTCATGATTACACCTCCATCTTAATTTTTATAGTTTAATTTCAATGTTCACACCAGACGGTAAGTCAAGCTTCATTAAAGCATCAACTGTTTTTGGTGTTGGATTCACAATGTCGATTAGACGTTTGTGTGTACGCATTTCGAATTGTTCGCGTGAATCTTTGTATTTATGTGTCGCACGGATAACTGTGTAAAGACTACGTTCAGTTGGTAATGGAATTGGACCAGATACGTCAGCTCCAGTTCTTTTTGCAGTTTCTACGATTTTATCCGCTGATTGATCTAAAATACGATGTTCATACGCTTTTAAACGGATACGAATTTTTTGTTTTGCCATTGTTTTCCCTCCTTCGCCTATTTTAAAAGTAGACATAGCTCCACGAAAATTTTCCGTCACGCTCGTCCATGGCAAAGCGTCCGGGCGTGTCGCAACCTCTCGTTTCCTAGCCGGCAGAAATTCTTTTCTACCAGTACTATTCCTATTTTTTTGAACAGCACCTTTATGATTATAGTATGTTTTTTCTGCAATAGCAAGAACTTTCTACCAAAAAATCAAAGAAATAAAAAACTTTCCTTCATCACTTCTGCTCGTTTGATAAAGGAAAGTTTTCATTTAGTATATTAGTATAATAGTAGCTTTTTTTCTACATGTTCATCCGTTTCTCTGCCTGATTGTATGCCCCATGCCACACGTGTCCTACATAGGGATTAATGATAACACCTGCTTCAATGGCTTTGGAAACAAAGTCTTTGGCCAAGACTACTGAATCAATTGCTGACTTTCCTTTGGCTAATCCTGCCGTTACAGCAGCAGCAAAGGTACAACCCGCACCATGATTGCTATTGGTTTGATGCATCGTTCCTTCTAATAATTCAAAGTCGGTCCCATCATAAAACAAATCAATCGCTCGATCAGTAGCCAAACGACGGCCACCCTTAATCACCACATACTTCGCGCCATACGCTGCAATGCGTTTTGCGGCCTCCTTCATTTCATCGACTGTCGCAAGATCCCCCAGTTCAGATAAAATGCCCGCTTCGATTAAATTCGGTGTCACTACTTCAGCTTTCGGTAGAAGAAATGTTTTGATTCCTTCGACACTTTTAGGTTGAAGAATTTGCGCCGTACCTTTGCAAGCAATCACAGGGTCAATCACCACGTGCGCCGTGTATTCCTTTGTCAAATACTGACTGGCAACTTCAATGTTCCGTTCATTGCCCATCATCCCTGTTTTAATTGCAGCAACTGGTCCACCAGCAAACACCGAAATCAATTGTTCTTTTAATAGTTCATCAGACAGTTCGGTCACTTGATGAGACCACCCATTCTCGGGATTCATCGTTACAATCGAGGTGATACTCGAAAAACCAAAAACTCCATACTCTTCAAATGTTTTCAAATCCGCTTGTAACCCGGCTCCACCGGTTGAATCTGATCCTGCAATTGTTAAAACCTTTTCCATACTATCACGTCCTTTTTTTAAGTATACTTAGTAAACTTCTTGACGGAAACAACCAATTGGATTATTTTTAAACCATCCAATTAACAATTAGATGCATCAGCACTCAAACATGGAAGGATGATGACATGAAAGTCCCTCTCTATCAACAAATTATTAATGAGTATGTCGCAAAGATCGAGCAAGGTGCGCTCCTACCAGGTAGCACTTTGCCACCAGAGCGGACGATTGCGGCTCAATGGCAAGTCAATCGTTCGACAGTCGTGCGCGCGCTCGATGAACTAGCAAGCCTTGGCTGGATTGTCCGCAAACAAGGCAGCGGTACCCAAGTCGCGCAAAGTCAACTGGCCAACCGGCAAACTCCTTTCGCACACTGGCCAAGCTTGCCTACTCAAGCCAATCTTCAAGAAGATCCGTATTTAAAGAAAATGAAAGAGCAGACCCATTCGGCAACCACTATCGATCTTTTGACCGGTGAATTGCCAGCTGAGTTGATTCCTAACTTTTCCTTTCCAGAAATATCATGGGAACAAATTCTCAAAAAGGCAACGCAAAATACCACAAGCGGGTACTTGCCTCTCTTACACTTATTAAAAGAACGACTGCAACAAAGCATGCACGTCGCGATGAACTTCCAGCAACTTTTGGTAACAGCCGGCTCCACCCAAGGACTACAAATTATCTTGCAAACATTCGTCAAAAAAGGAGACTGTGTCGCAACGGAAGACCCTTCCTTTTTATTCGCTCTACCGTATTTTGCTTCATTAGGCATCAAGCTTGAAGGTATTCCACAAGATGATGAAGGTCTCTCCGCCCAAGGACTCTTGGCTGCGTGCAAAAAAAAGACGATTCAGCTACTCTATCTGAATCCCACGCACCAAAATCCAACTGGAAAAACGATGTCGCTCCATCGACGCAAGCAAATTATTGCCATTTGCCAAACGTATCAAATACCAATTATCGAAGACGATATATTTGCCGAATTACACTTTCAATCCGTACCGCCAACACTAAAAGAACTGGCACCAGATCAAGTCATTTATTTAGGATCTCTATCTAAAATTCTCTCACCGTTAATCAAAATCGGCTGGATACTCGCTCCAAAAGCCCTCATCCAAGCATTCTCCGAAACAAAAGAACGACTGGATTTGACGACCGATTTATTTCCGCAGCTACTTGCTTACCAAGCCTTAAGCGACCAAGGTTATCAGGAAACACATGCCACTTTGTTACGGCAACTAAAACAAAAAGAGCAGCAATTCCATGCGGCATTTGCTTCATTGACAAATGATTGGCAACTCCATTCAATCAATGGCGGTATCTATCATTGGCTGACTTGGAAGCATCAGCCTTTAAAACGCAAAGACTGGGAAAGGTTTCTTACTCATGAGATACTTCTAGCTCCCTCTTTTCTATTTAGTAATGATACAATGTCTTGTAGAGTGAACTATACTCGACTAAAATCAGAGCAAGTCTGCTCCTTCGTGACTAGGATGCAGACCATTACACAACAACTACGAAAGGATGATCCATTATGAATGATACTATTCACCTACTAACTTCTCACCGGAGTTATCGTCACTTTGACGAAAACTATACCTTACCTAAAGAACAATTATCAGCTATCTTGGCAGCAGCTCGGCAGGCACCAAGCTGGATGAACGGTCAAATGTACTCGATTATCGTCATCCAAGATAAAAAAATCCGTGAAGAAATGATTCGCATGAACCCGGGAAATCCTCATATCTTAAATAGCTCGGTCTTTCTACTCTTTCTAGCTGACTTAAAACGAACAGAACAAGTCGCCAAAGAAAATCAAGCAAGCTACCAAATCGGCGACGGACTAAATCCGCTACTAATCGCTACAACTGATGCAAGTTTAGCACTTGAAAATGCTTTGATTGCTGCCGAATCACTTGGGTTAGGTGCCGTACCTGTCGGCAGCGTGCGTAGCCATGTCGATGAATTAAAAGAACTTCTTCACCTACCAGATTATGTCTTGCCTATCGCAGGCTTAACAATCGGTAAACCAACTGTCGAAATGAAAATCAAACCGCGCTTGCCTGAGCAAGCTGTCATCCACTACGATACGTATAAAGAAACGGACTACGCCCTAATTGAAGCGTACGATGAAACGATGGAAGCATTCGGCGAAGCTCGCGAAACCAAGCGATGGAGCAAAAAATTTGTTGACTACTTTGCTCACCAACCAAGTCAAAAACTCGATCACTTTATCAAAAATCAAAAATTATTTGATTTCAAAGAAAAAACTGAAAACTAAAAAAACGTGAGCGAAATTCGCTCACGTTTTTCATTTTGTTGATTAATTTGCTTACGCTTTGATTTCAGAAACAACGCCTGAACCAACAGTACGTCCGCCTTCACGAATAGAGAAACGAGTTCCGTCTTCGATAGCGATTGGGTGGATTAATTCAACTTCGATTGTTACGTTATCCCCAGGCATTACCATTTCAACGCCTTCAGGTAATTCTACAACACCAGTTACGTCAGTTGTACGGAAGTAGAATTGAGGACGGTAGTTAGTGAAGAATGGAGTATGACGTCCACCTTCTTCTTTAGTTAAAACATACACTTCAGCAGTGAATTTTGTGTGTGGAGTAATTGTAGAAGGTTTAGCTAATACTTGACCACGTTGGATGTTTTCGCGAGCAACCCCACGAAGTAACGCACCAATGTTGTCACCAGCTTCAGCGTAGTCTAATAATTTACGGAACATTTCAACACCTGTTACAGTAGTTTGAGCAGTTTCGTCAGCAATACCTACGATTTCTACAACGTCACCAACGCGAACTTGTCCACGTTCAACACGACCTGTAGCAACAGTACCACGACCAGTAATTGAGAATACGTCTTCGACTGGCATCATGAATGGTTTGTCAGTATCACGAACTGGAGTTGGGATATATTCGTCAACAGCAGCCATCAATTCTAAGATTTTTTCTTCGTATGAAGGATCGCCTTCTAAAGCTTTCAAAGCAGAACCTGCAACAACTGGAGTGTCATCGCCTGGGAAGTCATATTCAGATAATAAATCACGAACTTCCATTTCTACTAATTCTAATAATTCTTCGTCATCAACCATATCCATTTTGTTTAAGAAAACAACGATGTATGGTACACCTACGTTACGTGAAAGTAAGATATGTTCACGAGTTTGAGGCATAGGACCATCAGCAGCAGAAACTACTAAGATAGCTCCATCCATTTGAGCCGCACCAGTGATCATGTTTTTAACATAGTCCGCGTGACCTGGGCAGTCAACGTGAGCGTAGTGACGGTTTTCAGTTTCGTACTCAACGTGAGCAGTTGAGATTGTGATTCCGCGTTCGCGTTCTTCTGGAGCGCCATCGATTTGGTCGTAAGCAGAAGCTTTAGCCAAACCTTTTTTAGCTAAAACAGTTGTAATTGCAGCTGTTAATGTAGTTTTACCATGGTCAACGTGTCCGATAGTACCAATGTTTACATGGGGTTTAGAACGGTCAAATTTTTCTTTTGCCATTTTAAATGTTCCTCCTAAAATTTACAATTTGTGTTTTTTTATTTGATAAGTAAGGAATCGCAAGCGATTCCTTTCCTATATCATCGTTCATTATTGTACACGAAACTTCTCAAAAAACATAGTATTTTGAAAATAATTCCGAAATCATTTAAGATTATTCAGCTTTACCGCCATTTTTCTTAATGATTTCTTCTTGAATTGATTTCGGTACATCTTCATAGTGGTCAAAGACCATCATGAATGTTCCGCGACCTTGAGTCGAAGAACGTAGCGTTGTTGCGTAACCAAACATTTCTGATAATGGTACAAGCGCATTAACGATTTGAGCGTTACCGTGTGCTTCCATACCTTCTACGCGTCCACGTCGAGCAGTTACGTGACCCATTACATCACCTAAATATTCTTCAGGAACAGTCACAGTAACTCTCATCATTGGTTCTAGAATAACTGGATTTGCTTTTTTCGCAGCGGCACGTAATGCCATAGATGCTGCAACGCGGAAGGCTGTTTCATTTGAATCGACATCATGGTATGAACCATCATAAAGTTTTGCTTTAATGTCAACTAAAGGATAACCAGCAAGCACACCATTTGCCATAGCGTCTTCCAATCCTTTTTCAACAGCTGGGATGTATTCACGAGGAACTACCCCACCAACGATTGCATTTTCAAACGCGAAACCGCCACCTTCTTCATTCGGTGTAAATTCAATCCATACGTGTCCGTATTGACCTTTACCACCTGATTGGCGTACAAATTTACCTTCTGCTTGAGTTGCAGAACGGAATGTTTCACGGTAAGAAACTTGAGGCGCACCAACGTTCGCTTCTACTTTAAATTCACGACGCATACGGTCTACTAATACGTCTAAGTGCAATTCACCCATACCAGCGATAACCGTTTCACCCGTTTCAACGTTTGTTGTTACACGGAATGAAGGATCTTCTTCAGCTAGTTTTTGAAGGGCAATACCCATTTTATCTTGGTCTGCTTTTGATTTAGGTTCAACAGCAACTTCGATAACTGGATCAGGGAATTCGATTGATTCCAAGATAACCGGTGAGTCTTCTGCACATAGTGTATCTCCAGTTGTTGTATCTTTCAATCCAACAGCTGCCGCGATGTCACCTGAATAAACTTTTTCGATTTCTTTACGTGTGTTGGCGTGCATTTGTAGAATACGTCCGATACGTTCGCGTTTGCCTTTTGAAGCATTTAAAACGTATGAACCAGATTCTAACACACCTGAATAAACACGGAAGAATGTCAAACGACCTACGAATGGGTCAGTCATCACTTTAAATGCTAATGATGCAAATGGAGCTGAATCATCGGCTGGACGATCTGTTTCTTCGTCTGTCTTAGGGTTAACCCCTTTGATTGCAGGGATATCAGTTGGAGCAGGTAAATAATCGATAACTGCGTCCAATAATAATTGAACCCCTTTGTTTTTAAAGGCTGTTCCACAAAGAACTGGGAAGAAGTCTACTGAGATTGTTGCTTTACGGATAGCTTCTTTTAATTCGTCGATGGTAATTTCTTCACCTTCTAAGAATTTCATCATTAGGTCTTCGTCTGTATCAGCTACAGCTTCGACTAATTTTTCACGCCATTCTTCAGCTTGTTCACGGTATTCTTCTGGAATTTCAGTTTCTTGAATTTCCGTACCTAAGTCGTTTGTGTAAATTTCAGCTTTCATTGTTACTAAGTCGATGATTCCAGTGAAATCATCTTCTGCACCGATTGGCAATTGAATTGGGTGAGCATTTGCTTGTAAACGATCATGCAATGTTGATACAGAGTACAAGAAATCTGCCCCAATTTTATCCATTTTGTTACAGAATACAACACGTGGTACACCGTATTCTGTCGCTTGGCGCCAAACAGTTTCAGTTTGTGGTTCTACACCTGATTGTGAATCCAATACAGTTACCGCACCATCAAGTACGCGTAATGAACGTTGTACTTCAATTGTGAAGTCCACGTGTCCAGGAGTATCGATAATGTTTACACGATTCCCTTTCCATTGCGCAGTAGTAGCGGCTGAAGTAATTGTAATCCCACGTTCTTGTTCTTGTTCCATCCAGTCCATTTGTGATGCACCTTCATGCGTTTCACCAATTTTGTGGATTTTACCTGTATAGTACAAGATACGTTCTGTTGTTGTTGTTTTACCAGCATCAACGTGGGCCATGATCCCAATGTTACGAGTGTTTTCTAAAGAAAATTCTCTTGCCATTTTAGGTTTGTTCTCCTCTCAGTTCGAGTAAATGGTTGCCATCTATACCTTCTGCTAAATGATATGCAAATGCAGAGAGGATCTTACCAACGATAATGAGCAAATGCACGGTTTGCATCCGCCATTTTGTGAGTATCTTCGCGTTTTTTAACAGAAGCTCCAGTGTTGTTAGCAGCATCCATGATTTCTTTCGCTAGACGTTCTTCCATTGTGTGTTCTCCACGCAAACGAGCGTAGTTAACAACCCAACGAAGGCCTAGAGTTGTACGACGTTCAGGGCGAACTTCGATCGGCACTTGATAGTTTGAACCCCCAACACGACGAGCTTTTACTTCTAATACTGGCATGATGTTTTTCATTGCTTGTTCGAAAACTTCCAATGGTTCATTGCCTGTAGATTCTTTAATAATGTCAAAGGCATTATAGATAATGTTAGCAGCAACCCCACGTTTTCCGTCAATCATGACACGGTTAATTAAGCGAGTTACTAATTTTGAGTTATAAATAGGATCTGGTAAAACATCACGTTTTGCAACAGGACCTTTACGAGGCATCCGTAACTCCTCCTTCCGAAAAATGTTATTTTATGTTCTTATTTGTTTTCATTAAATGGTTTATTACGCTTTAGGGCGTTTTGTACCGTATTTAGAACGAGATTGTTTACGATCGTTCACGCCGGCAGTATCTAACGCACCACGTACGATATGGTAACGTACCCCTGGTAAGTCTTTTACACGTCCACCACGAAGTAACACAACACTGTGTTCTTGTAAGTTATGGCCGATACCTGGGATATAAGCAGTTACTTCAATTAAGTTAGACAAACGAACACGGGCATATTTACGTAAAGCTGAGTTCGGTTTCTTCGGTGTCATGGTACCCACACGAGTAGCTACCCCACGCTTTTGAGGTGAACTCACGTTAGTTTGAGTTTTTTTGAAACTGTTGTATCCTTTGTTCAATGCAGGTGAATTTGATTTTTCAACCTTAGATTTACGAGGTTTACGTACTAATTGATTAATTGTAGGCATCCCTTGTCATCCTCCTTCCTGGTTCATTATATAGACCCACACATCCAGGTGGTTCTTTTTTTTCGATAAAAAATAATGCATCATGCGCATTTCTGTGTACTTCCAACAGTCAGCACGTCTCGACGAGAGACCTGTAATTAAAGCACCTTTGATAGAATAGCACGGGAAAACAAATCTGTCAAACCTTTTCTCCTCGTTTCTAAAAATTTCAGCTATCACTCCTTATTTTTAAATGAAGCGCTATCTAATTTACTCATTTCCTATTATAATGAACTCATCAAACATCAAAGGTGGTCGCTATGAATTTAAAACAAATGGTTGGGATTGAAGCTGCTTCATATGTGAAAGATGATATGATTGTCGGGTTAGGTACAGGATCAACTGCGTATTATTTCATCGAAGAATTAGGGAGAAGAGTGCAAGAAGAAGGGCTGCATATCCAAGGTGTGCCTACCTCATTCGCTTCACGCGAACAAGCAAAAGCCTTAGGTATCCCAGTCAAAACAATCGACGAAGTCTCCTATATCGACCTAGTCATTGATGGCGCCGATGAAATATCTGCTGACTTTCAAGGAATAAAAGGTGGCGGTGCCGCCCTGCTCTTTGAAAAAATCGTCGCTAGTTATGCCAAACAAGTCATCTGGATTGTCGATCAATCCAAACTCGTGACAAAACTTGGCCGTTTTCCATTGCCAGTTGAAGTTGTTCCTTACGGTGAAAAGCAACTGTTCCAACTTTTTGAAAAAAAAGGATATCACCCATCTTTTCGCCTGACTGCTGATGGTGAGCCGTTAGTCACTGATTGCCAGCACCATATCATTGATCTACACTTAGACGTCATCGAGCAGCCTCACGCTCTAAATGAAGAACTCAATCAACTCGTCGGTGTGGTCGAGCATGGCTTGTTTTTGGAGATGGTTCAGACAGTGATTATCGGTCAAGAAGATGGTGTAAAAACCATCGTCGTCCCTTCTCGTAAAAGCAAATGATTTTTTCATAGAAAAAATTTGAGAAAAAGTGTACAATGAATATTGGAATGAAAAATTTCGGAAAACAACACAAAGGAGAGTTTTTTTATGCCAAAATTAGTTTTTTCTCGTCATGGATTAAGTGAATGGAACAAATTGAACCAATTTACTGGTTGGGCAGATGTTGATTTAGCTCCAGAAGGTGTAGAAGAAGCCAAAGAAGGTGGCCGCAAAATTAAAGAAGCAGGGATTGAATTCGATATTGCCTATACTTCTGTCTTAACTCGCGCCATCAAAACTTGTAACTACATTTTAGAATACTCTGACCAACTATGGGTGCCACAAGTAAAATCTTGGCGCTTAAACGAACGTCACTACGGTAAATTACAAGGCCTAAACAAAAAAGAAACTGCTGAAAAATACGGAGATGACCAAGTACACATTTGGCGTCGTTCTTACGATGTATTGCCTCCATTGATGGAAGCATCTGATGAAGGTTCTGCAGCAAACGACCGTCGTTACGCTAAATTAGACCCTCGCGACGTTCCGGGTGGAGAAAACTTAAAAGTTACTCTAGAACGCGCATTACCATTCTGGCAAGATCAAATCGCTCCTGCTTTGAAAGATGGTAAAACAGTTTTAGTTGCAGCTCACGGGAATTCATTACGCGCGCTTGCAAAACACATCGAACAAATTTCAGACGAAGACATCATGGACTTAGAAATCCCAACTGGTCAACCATTAGTTTATGAATTGAACGATAATTTATCAGTAGCGAAAAAATACTATTTATAAAAAAGACGCTCCTTCTTATGAAGGAGCGCTTTTTTTCACGTCTGAGACAGAATTATTTAGTTTCTGGTCTCATCGTTTCATTTGGATTTAGCAATACAAAGCTATATCTGAACCCTTATTACTTGTAGCGATCCGCTGTTGCCCCAACTTTTTATAAATAAGTAGTCGGTGTCATACAAGCTTGATAGATCGCTACCACATCTTCTTTGGTTAAAGGCTCAAACGCCTTTGTCGCAATTGCGCTACTTGCTACTGCTTGTTCAGCCATCGCTTCAAAATTGGTCTCGTCAGTTATACCAACTTCAGGTAATGTCATTGGAATGCCACAAGCAACAAAATAATCAGTCAACTTTTGAATTCCCATACGAGCAGCTAATTCAGGGACTGCTTCTTGCACACCCCAGACTTCTTTTGCGTAACGAGCAAGCTTAGGCGTTGTCCGCTCATTTAGCACATGCGCCATCCAACGCGGAGTCAAAATCGCTAACCCCACACCATGTGTAATATCATAAAACGCACTTAGTTCATGCTCCATCGCATGGCACGACCACGTTCCAGCCTTTGAAGCACCTGTTAAGCCATTTAATGCCAAGCTGCTTGCCCACATTAGATTTGCTCGTGCGTCATAATCATTCGGTGTATCTAGCGCTACGGGAACATTTTTGATTACTGCTCGCATCAATCCCTCAGCAATGCCATCTTCCACTTCTGTTCCTGGTGTTAAATCGAAGTAATTTTCCATTAAGTGACTGAATATATCTGCAGAGCCAGCCGCTGTTTGGTACGCATTTACACTATACGTATTTGTCGGATCTAAGAATGAGACTTTCGGTAAGAAATTCGGACCGCCAAAGCCTAGTTTTTGCTTCGTTTTTAAATTTGAAATAACTGACCCGCGATTCATCTCACTACCTGTCGCTGCCAAAGTCAAAATCGTGACTAACGGTACTGCTTGCCCCAGATAGGCGCGCTTGGTCACCATCTCCCATAAATCACCAGAAGCATACGTACCTCCTGCGATGGCCTTGCTACAATCAATGACTGAGCCTCCACCAACGGCTAAAATCACATCAATCTTTTCTTTGCGGCAAAGTTCGGCCCCTTGCTCCACTGTTTCAATTCGCGGGTTCGGATCAACACCACTTAATTCAAAGACTTCATTGTCATTTTTAGCTAGCTGACTCATCACTTGATCATATAGACCATTACGCTTGATACTGCCGCCTCCATAGACTACTAACACGCGTTTGCCAAATTGATTTAACACGTCAGGCAGTTCATCTAAGCGATCTTTTCCGAAGCGAATATCGGTCGTTACATGAAATCGAAAATTCTCCATTTTTCTTTCATCCTTTCTTTTATAAGTTACAAAAAGGATGGGAACTTAGTGGTTCCATCCTTTTTTCGTTCCATTAGCCTATCAGTGTTTCCAAGCCAATAGTCATCATATCATTAAATGTCGTTTGTCTTTCGGCTGCTGTCGTTTCTTCACCAGTGACGATGTGATCGCTCACTGTACAAATAGCCAGTGTTTGTACATGAAATTTGGCACCTAAGTAATACAACGCTGCCGCCTCCATCTCAACACCCATGACACCAAGCTCTGCTAATTGCAACGTTTCGGTCATATCGTCTTTATAAAAGGTATCTTCAGACAAGATATTGCCCACGTGAGTCGTCACACCAGAAGCTGTGGCTAATTCATACGCTGTTTTTAATAACTGAAAGTCAGCAATAGGCGCAAAGTGAAAACTAGAGAAGTTTTTTTGCACCATGGAAGAGCTTGTGACTGCCCCTTGAGCAATAACTAAATCACGCACATGGACATCTTTTGAAATCGCTCCGCATGTTCCCACACGAATCAATTTTTTTACACCATAGGATTGAATTAATTCTTGTGCATAGATGCTAGCAGATGGCATCCCCATCCCAGTACCTTGGACGGATACTCGTTCACCTTTATATGTTCCTGTATAGCCTAGCATACCGCGTACTTGATTGTAGCAAACCGGATTTTCTAAAAATGTCTCTGCAATGTATTTCGCCCGCAATGGATCGCCTGGCAATAAAATCTTGTCTGCAATTTCTCCTGTTTTTGCTTCGATATGAACACTCATATTGTCTCTCCTTTATAGTTCTTGCAATGTTTGTTTGATCAACGTCTTGAATGATTGCTTCACACGTTGGGTTGTTTCAACTACTTCTTCATGATTGAGTTCATGTTGCATACCAGCAGCCAAATTCGTGATACAAGAAATACCTAAGACACGCAAGCCACTATGCACAGCGACGATGACTTCGGGTACAGTCGACATACCTACTGCATCCGCTCCAATCGTTCTTGCCAAACGAATTTCAGCAGGTGTTTCATACGTAGGTCCCGTGAAGCCCATATATACGCCTTCTTTGATGTCAATATTGGCTTGTGCTGCTATACGTTTTGCCGTCACTTGGTAATCCAAATCATATGCATGACTCATGTCTGGGAAGCGTGGTCCCATCTTTTCATCATTTGGACCAATCAATGGGTTCGTCCCCATGAAGTTAATATGGTCGCTAATCACCATTAAATCTCCTGGTGCAAATGTTTCGTTTACACCACCACATGCATTCGTCACAATTAATGAATGCGCCTGTAATGCTGCCATCACGCGTACTGGATACGTGACTGTCGCCATAGAATGACCTTCATAAAAATGAAAGCGACCTTGCATGGCTAATACTTTCTTACCTGACAATGTACCATATACCAATTTTCCCGCATGGCCTACTACTGTCGATGCTGGAAAATGAGGAATCTCATCGTACGAAATCACCACTGGTTGTTCGATTTCATCGGCTAACTCACCTAAGCCCGATCCTAAAATCAAGCCAAAGTCGATGGCGCCAACGCCAGCTTCTTTCATGTAAGCAGTTGTCTCTTGCAATTTGTTTTCTAACGTTGTCATTCTTTCAACTCCTATTGTAATTGATTTAAAAAGCTTACGCCGTTTTCAGTCGCTGGCACATGAAAGTTCTCAGCTATCGTCGCTGCGATGTCGGCATAGTGGCCTTGCGTCAATGCACCTTGGCCAGTTAATTTTTTACTAAATGCCAACAACGGTACGTATTCACGCGTATGGTCTGTTCCTGGGAACGTAGGATCATTGCCGTGGTCCGCTGTAATCAACAAAAGATCATCGTCTTGCATAGCAGCAATAATTTCTGGCATGCGTGCATCAAACTCTTCGATGGCATTGGCATAGCCCTTCACATCCCGACGATGACCGAATAATGCATCAAAGTCAACAAGATTAGTAAAGCTCAAGCCTTCAAAATCATTGGCCATTACGTTTAATAATTGGTCGACTCCATCCATATTGCTCTTCGTGCGAACATAATCTGTAATTCCTTGGCCATTGAAGATATCGTTGATTTTACCCACAGCGATGACTTGCTTACCATTTTCTTTTAGCGAATCCAAGACCGTGTGACCGAATGGATCTAGCGCATAGTCATGACGATTAGCCGTACGTGTAAAGTTACCTGGAGTGCCAACATAAGGACGTGCGATAATACGACCAATCATATACGGATCATCTTTGGTGATGTCCCGGACGTATTGGCAAATGCGGTAAAGCTCTTCAAGTGGAATAATGTCTTCATGTGCCGCAATCTGTAATACTGGATCAGCAGAAGTATAGACAATTAGATCACCTGTTTCCATTTGATGTGCACCGTAATCATCAATCACCTTTGTCCCAGAGTAAGGAAGATTGCAGACAATTTTCCGGCCAGAAAATTCTTCAATTTTATTTAATAGTTCTTCAGGAAATCCTTCTGGAAATACTCGGAACGGTGTCTTAATATTTAGTCCCATAATTTCCCAGTGACCAGTCATCGTATCTTTCCCGACAGAAATTTCTTCTAATTTCGTAGCGTAGCCTTGATGATTTGATACATTAGCAACGCCTTGTAACGGGCGAATGGTCCCTAGACCTAGGTTTTCCAAATGAGGGATTGTTAACCCTGCTTGTTCGGCAATGTGCCCTAATGTATCCGCACCAACATCATTAAATTTATCCGCGTCTGGCGCTTGACCAATTCCTACAGAATCCATCACAATCAAATGCACTCGTTTAAACATAATCTCCCTACTTTCTTTTGGTCTTTCTATTATTTCTTCTTTATTATACAACACGAAAGGGCAAGAGAAGGCATCTAATCCCCTTCTCTCACCCTTTTCCCATTAATTATTTAGATTTAATATAATTTTTTCCGTTCGCTTTTGGTCCAGAAGCTTTACCAAGAAAGATAACAAGAACCAAAATCGTCAAGACATATGGTGTGATTTGCAAGTAAACATCTGGAATGGATTTAACAAATGGAATATTGCGTCCAGCGATACTTAAATTTTGAGCAAAACCAAAGAAAATCGCCGCACCCATCGCACCTAGTGGATTCCATTTACCAAAGATCATTGCAGCCATCGAGATGAACCCTTGACCAGAAATCGTCGTCACTGCAAAACGACCAGAGATTGATTGAGCAAATAATGCGCCGCCCATACCACCGAGAAAACCAGAAATCAACACGCCGGCATATCGCATGCCATAGACATTAATCCCTAGCGTATCAGCCGCTTGAGGATGTTCACCAACCGAACGCAATCGTAAGCCAAACTTGGTTTTAAAAATAATAAACCAAGCAAGGATAGAAATCAAAATTGCTACGTACGCTGGTAACATTGTATTTGTAAAAAAGATTCTCCCAATCACTGGAATATCACTTAAAACTGGGAACGTATAATACCCAAAAATTTGAGAAATATCATCTGTTTGGCCTTTTCCATAGATTACTTTGATTAAGAAAATTGCTAATGACGGGGCCATCAAGTTCAATACCGTTCCACTAATAATATGGTCGGCGCGAAAGTTAATAGTGGCAACCGCATGCAAGACAGAAAAGACCATTCCTACCAAGCCACCAAACAACGTAGCTAACCATGGAGTCCATGCGCCAAACTGACCAGCATACTCTAAGTTAAAGACAATCGCGCTAAATGCGCCCATCACCATGATTCCTTCTAGCCCTACATTAACAATTCCACTTCGCTCTGAGAACACACCACCGAGAGCTGTTAAAATCAATGGTGCTGCATAAATTAATGTTTGAGTAAACACGGATGCAATCATATTTATATTCATTAGATTGTCCCTCCTTTTTGCGAGTCCTCATCGCCGTTGTCCTCTAGCTCTTTTACTACTACTGCTTCTTTTTTGGATTGAAACACTTTTGCCAAAACATAATGAATAACAAAACTAATTCCTACAAAGAAGATAATAATGGCAATATCCACATCTACTAATTCAGAAGGAATACCGGCAAACTGCATTCCTTGGCCGCCTAACTTCAATACACTGAATAAGAGCGCTGAAAGCAAGATGCCGATCGATGAGCCTCCTCCAAGTAAAGAGACTGCCATACCGTCAAATCCGATACTTAACGATGAACCTTGGACAAAGAAATTACCAAATGTGCCCAAACCTTGAACCACACCACCAAAACCAGCCAATGCGCCTGAAATAACCATTGAGATAATAATCGTGCGTTTGCTACTCATCCCTGCATACTCTGACGCAAAAGGATTCAATCCAACTGAACGAATTTCAAATCCAAGTGTCGTTTTTTTCATTAAGAACCATACCAACACTAAAAAGATTCCAGCTAAGAAAATACCAATGTTCAATCGTGAGCCATTGGACAGTGCCGCTAACCAGCTCGTCTGCATGGATGCATTCGCAGAGATAGCTTTTGTCACGCCTTTGGTAGAGATAATATTACTCCCCATAACATCATTCACTAAATACGTACTAACATACAATAAAATATAGTTCATCATAATTGTGACAATGACTTCGCTTGTACCAAAGTATGCGCGCAATATACCCGGAATCGCTGCCGCAATCGCTCCTGCCAAAACACCCACCACAACTGCTAGTGGCAAAACAACCAAACGTGGTGCATCAGGTAACAACAGCGCAACCCAGACACTTGCGACCCAGCCGCACAATGCTTGACCGGAAAGACCGATATTAAAGAAGCCGGCTGAATTCGCAACTGCAAATCCTAATGCTGTAAAAATTAATGGCCCAGCCGAAACAAACACTTCCCCGATATTTCGCGTATTTAAGCCACCATTTTGCAAATCAACGAACACTGTCCGAAACATGGTTTGATACCCAGATACTGGATCATAGCCAAAAATCCACATGATCAAGCCACCTAGTAAAAATCCTAGTAAGACAGCAATAATTGGGACTAGCCCATTTCTAATTTTTTCTGAACGATTATTCACCTGTTTCACCTACCTCTGCCAATTCCTTCCGTGCATCTTCTAACGAATAGCCTGCCATCAGCAAGCCTAGCTCTTTTTCAGATGTTTCATTAGGATCTACAATCCCGACAATTTTACCAGCATGGATCACGGCGATACGGTCCGATACATTCAGAATTTCTTCTAATTCAAAACTAATTAGCAAGACTGCTTTTAGTTTATCTCTTTGCTCAATTAAACGCTTATGGATAAATTCAATGGCACCGACATCCAGCCCGCGTGTAGGATTTGCGACAATGAGCAAATCAGGGTCACGACTTACTTCACGAGCAATAATCGCTTTTTGTTGATTTCCACCAGATAAAGCTTTTGCCGCAACAAGCTCATTGACTGTACGCACATCAAATTCTTGAATCAGTTCACGGGCGTGTTCGTTAATCTCTCCATAATTCAAGACGCCCATTTTGCTATAAGGTTCTTGATAATATGTCTGAATACCGATATTTTCAGCCAACGTCATGTCCAATACTAGTCCATACTTATGGCGATCTTCCGGTACATGCCCAACTCCAGATTCGGTGATTTTCCGTGGTGTGCGATTGGTGATGTCATCACCGTTAATCGTAATTCTACCACTCTCTACTTTCCTCAGACCAGTTAAGGCTTGAAGCAATTCCGATTGACCATTGCCATCAATTCCAGCAATCCCTAATACTTCCCCCGCTCGGACTTGCAGACTAAGATCTTTGACTGCTTCTACGCCACGATTTTCTTTTACGACCAAATTTTGCACATCCAAGACGACTTCTTTTGGCTGCGCAAGTTTTTTGGCTGTTTTGAAAGATACGGCACGGCCCACCATCATATCTGCTAATTGTTGTGAAGTAACGTCCTTAATATTGACCGTTCCAATTCCTTTCCCTCTACGGATAACTGTACAACGATCTGCGACTGCCTTAATTTCATCCAGCTTATGCGTAATCAAAATGATAGATTTGCCTTCTTTGACCAACTCTTTCATAATCGTAATGAGTTCATCGATTTCTTGTGGTGTTAGTACGGCTGTCGGTTCGTCAAAAATCAGTACTTCTGCCCCACGATATAAAGTTTTTAATATTTCAACCCGTTGTTGCATCCCCACTGAGATATCCCGTACATAGGCATCAGGATTAACAGAAAGTCCGTAGCGTTTGGATACTTCTTCGATTTCTTTGCGTGCTGCTTTTTTGTTTAGTGTACCAAAGTGGGTCTTTTCACTGCCTAAAATAATATTTTCCGTAACAGTAAATGCATCGACCAACATAAAATGTTGATGAACCATCCCAATTCCTAATCGATTGGCGGCTGTTGGACTCGTCACTTTGACCACTTTGCCATTTAAATATATTTCACCTGAAGTAGGCTCTAAAATACCGGATAACATATTCATCAATGTCGATTTTCCGGCACCATTTTCTCCAAGCAACGCATGAATTTCACCTTTTTTAACTTGTAAATTCACATTGTCATTTGCTTTGAATGTACCAAATTCCTTCGTTATGTGTCGCATTTCGATGACATAATTTTGTTCTTGGGTCACTCTTTCTTCACATCCTTCTAATTTTCGACTAGAAACTAGCTCCGGGAAAGCTCCCTTACCAAAAGAAATGATCGCACTTCCTTTGGTAAAAAGCATTCACGCCTTTTCCATAGAATTTGAGGGACGAACCAATGAATGGTTTTTGTCCCTCTGATTCTTTGGATTATTTACAATACTCTTTATTTACTAGGTGTTTCAGGTACTTCGATTTTACCATCAATAATTTCTTGTTTCGCTTCTTTAATTGCTGATTTGGCATCATCAGACAAGTAACCATCTGTAATATCCACACCACCATCTTTTAGACCATATTCCAAATGTTCGCCACCAGGGAATTTACCTTCTAATGCACGAGTTGAAATATCTTCAACCGCTGCTCCTACACCTTTCAATGTTGAAGCCAATGTGAAGTTATCGTCTTTGCCATCTTTTGTTGTGTACTTACCTTGATCTGCTTGGTCGCTGTCTACGCCGATTACCCAAACTTTTTTGCTGTCAAGATCTGCTTCGTTTAATTGGCTATTGATTGCTTTTGCTTCTTGGAAGACACCAGCTCCAGTACCGCCTGAAGCGTGGAAGATAATATCCGCACCGTCTTGATACATTGATGCCGCTAAAGCTTTCCCTTTCGCTGGATCCCCAAATGATGCCGCATATTGTGAATCAACAGTGATTGTTTTGCCTAGTTTTTTCGCTGTATCTGCCACACCTTGTTCAAAACCTGCTTGGAAACGGTCAATAACGACACCTTCTTCACCACCGATGAAGCCGACTTTATTGGTTTTTGTCGTTTCAGCCGCTGCAATACCTGCTAAATATGCTGCTTCATTGTCTTTAAATGTTGCCGATACAACGTTGTCCGCATCAATTGTTTCATCGATAATAACAAATTGAACATTTGGATTTTGCGCTGCCGCTTCTTTAATTGCTGGTTGTAATAAGTAGCCAATCCCAAAAATAGTTTTAAAGCCATTTTGTACAGCACCTGATACGTTGGTCGTATACTGAGTTGCATCGTCTGATTGAATGTAATCATAGCCACCTGTACCACGCTTAATGTCGTGTTTTTTACCCCATTCTTGTAACCCTTCCCATGCAGATTGGTTAAATGAACGGTCATCTACACCACCAATATCGGTCACAAGTGCGACACTGTGATTACTAGATGATGAACTACTAGCTGTTGAACTTGTTGTACTTTTCTTTCCACCACATGCTGCTAGTAACAATACACTTGATAATGCTACCAAACTAATACCTATGAATTTTGCTTTTTTCATTTCTGTAAAGCCCCCTATAAAAGTATTTTTTATTTTCAACAGTCATATACGACCGAATGAACAAAGTTAGATTGATAAATCTTCTTCTTTAAAGAAATACGGCAAAAGCTGCTCGACCGTCATTTCTTTTGTCACACCATTATCACCAACGAGCGTGACTGGCATCGCCGCATGACAGAACTCTGAAATGACTTGTCGACATGCCCCACAAGGTGAGATAGGCTTGGGCGTACGACCCGCAATCACCAAATGGGCAAAGTCACGTTCCCCTTCAGATACTGCTTTAAAAATGGCGGTACGTTCTGCACAATTCGTTAATCCGTATGAAGCATTTTCAATATTTAGACCTTGGTATACTTTCCCTGCTTTGGTAACCAAGCATGCGCCTACTGGGAAATGCGAATAAGGAACATAAGCCTTATCAAGTGCCATAACTGCATTGTCGATCCATTCTTGCTTAGCTTTTGTCATTTCCTCGCTCACCCCTTAATAGCCGATGCCCGTTTGACCAGAGATAATTGCAATACTTGCGCTTGTCCCTAGACGCGTTGCCCCTGCTTCAACCATCGCTACAGCTTCGGCTTCATTATGAATGCCTCCTGAAGCTTTCACACCCATCTCTGGTCCGACAGTCGCACGCATGATGCGAATATGTTCCACTTTTGCACCCGCTATAGAGAAGCCAGTCGATGTTTTTACAAAATCTGCTCCTGCTAGCTTAGCTAATTCACACGCACGAATGATTTCTTCTTCTGTCAATAACGCTGTTTCGATAATTACTTTCACTAATGCGCGATCTTTCGCCGCTGCCACCACTGCTTCGATATCTTGACGTACGTAGGCATCATCGCCATCTTTTAAGGCGCCGATATTGATGACCATATCTACTTCATCCGCACCGTTTTGAATGGCATCAGTCGTTTCAAAGGCTTTTGTTGCAGAGGTATTTGCCCCTAGAGGAAAACCAATCACTGTACAAACTGCCACTGGTTCATTTTTTAATTGTTCAGATGCAAAGGCAACCCAAGTTGGATTGACACATACTGAGTAAAAATGATGCTTTTTGGCTTCATCAATAATTGTTTGAACCGATTCTCTAGTTGCATCTGCCTTTAAGATTGTGTGGTCGATCATTCGATTTAATTCCATTTTCATATCCCCTATTCTGTAATCATTTCATGTATTAAAACTGGTTCTTCTCCCGATTCACCAATCGTAATACTTTGTTCAATACGCTCAATCACATCTTCAATGTCTTTTTGGTTACTATAAATGGTCAGTAACGTATCGCCTTCTTGCACAGCGTCCCCTACTTTTTTGTGCAATTTGATACCGACTGCATAGTCAATGGTATCTTCTTTCGTCTTGCGCCCTGCACCAAGCATCATGGCCGCAATTCCTAAGTCATTAGCGACCATTTTTTGAATGATACCAGACTGTTTGGCTGGAAGAGCTACCTCATAGCGAGCTGTTAATAATACCTCTGGGTGGTCGACGACGGAATCATCGCCCCCTTGATTGCGAATCATTTCGCGGAACTTTTCTAATGCTTTCCCACTAGCTAAAGCCTCAGAAAGAAGTGCACGTGCTTCTTCCAACGACTCTGCCTTCTTAGCTAAGACGACCATCTGACTACCTAGTACCATGCACATTTCAGTCAAATCAGCAGGACCATTGCCTTGGAGCGTCTCGATTGCTTCCACCACTTCTAAGCTATTTCCGATGGCTTCTCCGAGTGGTTGCGACATATCGGAGATGACAGCCATGGTTTGGCGGTTAGCCAATGCACCAATCCGTACCATCGTGTGTGCGAGCCTTCTTGCATCTGTCAGATTCTTCATAAAGGCGCCATCACCCGTCGTTACATCTAAGACAATCGCATCTGCCCCTGCTGCTATTTTTTTACTCATGATTGAGCTAGCAATCAACGGGATTGAGCTGACTGTCCCCGTCACATCTCTTAACGCATACAATTTTTTATCCGCTGGTGCCAAATCACCTGACTGACCAATGACCGCGACTTTGCTTTCATTTACCATCTCGATAAATTCGGTGTCAGTCACTTCAATCTTAAAGCCAGGGATTGCTTCTAGCTTATCTAGCGTCCCACCTGTATATCCTAAGCCTCTGCCAGACATCTTAGCGACTGGTACACCAACACTGGCAACCAGTGGCGCCAAGATCAACGTCGTCGTATCACCCACACCACCTGTCGAATGCTTATCTACTTTTGTGCCAGCGACCGAAGACAGGTCCATCACTTCACCTGAATGAGCCATTGCTAGTGTTAAGTGCGTGATTTCCTCATCCGTCATATCGACAAAATAAATCGCCATCAATAAGGCACTCATCTGATAGTCTGGAATGTTATTGTTCGTGTATTCAGAAATAACCCACGCGATTTCTTCTTTATTTAAAGCATGACCATCACGCTTTTTCTCAATAATATCGACCATGCGCATAAAACTGATCCTCACTTCCTTAATCTTCTTTATTATACATAAAAAACCCACATAGTAAACCGTTTTAGTAAACTGGTTTACTAAATAAACTTTCATAAAGAAAGCCCTTACAATATAGACTATACATTGCTACGGCTTGGTTGTCAATGTTTTCGTGCTCTCACGAATAATTAATCTAGTTTCAAAAATTTTATTCGGAACCCGGTGGCGAGGATACTCTATCGCATCTACCAAGAATTTGGCAGCTGTAAAACCAATATCGAACGTTGGTTGCATCACAGTGGTAAGTGGTGGATTCATATACTCAGAAAACTGAATATCATCAAAGCCAATCACAGAGACATCTTCTGGTACCTTTTTTCCCGCCTCATAGATTGCTTTGTAGCACCCCATAGCCATTAGATCATTGCTGCAAAAAATTGCCGTAATCTCGCGTCGTCGCAACAGTTCTTTAGCGGCCGTGTATCCTCCTGTAATCGTCAGATCACTACTTGCAACGTATTGTTTACGAAAAGGAATACCTGCATCCTTCAACGCCAAACGATACCCATTAAATCGTTCTTCTAATTGATAATAGCCAGTATTTTCCTTTAACACGCCAATGTGACGATGTCCTTGCGTGATGAGATGTTTGACTGCTAAGTACGCTCCTTCATACTCTTTGATGATTAATCGGCCCGTATCTCGTGTATTAATACCACGATCAATCAAAATGACCGGCGTTTTTTGAAAAAATGAACTTTTCACTTGGTACGCTTCCGGTAATAAGTGCGGAGTAGCTAGCAAAATCCCATCGACGGAACGATGGGCCAATTCTTCTAAAAACTGAATTTCCTTTTCTTGGCTCTGGTGTGAATTACAAAGCACCAACATATAACCCAATGGATTCATGTAGCGCTCTGCTCCCTCTACGATTTTGGAAAAGAAGGCATCGGTCACATCAGGAACGATCATGCCAATCGTTTTCGAATGGCGCTTAATCACATTGGAAGCAAAGAAATCAGGCTTGTAATGATACTCTTCGACAATCGCCAACACACGCCGTCTCGTCTCTTCACTAAAACGGCTGCCTTTATTATTCAAAATTTGTGAAACAGTCGTAACAGATACACCGGATAATTCAGCGATTTGACGGATGGTTAGTTTCATTGCTACACTCCCTATTCTTTGATACTTTTGATGATGTAATAGCCTTTTTCTTTTTTGATTACTTCGGCATTACCAAAGACTTCAATCATTTTCTTTTGAGCGCTTGGTGCGCCTTGTTTTTTCTGAATCACAATCGTCAAGCTACCACCTGAAAGGAGACGCTCATACGCTCCAGACAAGATTGTGTGGACGACTTTTTTGCCTGCGCGAATCGGTGGGTTACTCACGATTGCCGCATAGCGTGCTTCTAGGACATTTTCGTAAATATTTGACGGATGAATGGTCACTGCATCAATGTGATTTAAGGTTGCATTTTGTTGTGCCAAAGAAACTGCACGTTCATTAATATCTACCATCTCGACTTGACGCTTTGTTGCATACGCCAATGACAAACCAATTGGCCCGTAGCCACAGCCTACGTCTAATAGCGTGCCCTCTGGTAATCCTGCAGTCGTAAATGTATCAATTAATACCCGTGAACCAAAATCAACGGTTCCTTTTGAAAAAACACCGCTATCGGTCAAAAAACGAAACGTATGATTTTTCAATTCAAACGTCCACTCATTGACATGATGAGCCGTATTTGGTTGCTTTGTATAATAATGATCAGCCATCTTGATCCTCCCCTTTGTGTCGTTTCTTTATCATACCAATTATTTTCAAATGAAACAAACACCATTAAGCATCCTCTCCAAAAAAACACAAAAGAATCAGACAAGTATGCGTTTTACTAGCTTTTTATGTTAAACTTGTTGGGAATAAACGAAGGAGACCGTTTCATGAAGGAAATGACCAATTATTATTTGATACCACGTGAAGAGTGGCAAGGCTTCTATACAAAGGGCTACACGCCACTCACACAAGAAGAATTAGATAGCATTAAAAGTTTAAATGACCGGATTTCAATTCAAGACGTGGAGGATGTCTATATTCCCTTGTGTCACATGATTCATCTTTATATGAAGGAATTTGAATCGCTGACATTAAGCAAGGGATTGTTTTTGCATCGCTATGTGAAGATGCCACCGTTTATCATTGGCATTGCCGGTAGTGTGGCTGTCGGAAAAAGCACCACTGCTCGCCTACTACAGACACTACTCGCACGGCTCTTCCCACGGCGAAACGTCCAACTCATTACGACTGATGGCTTTTTGTATCCAAATCGGACCTTAGAAGAACGAGGACTCATGGATCGCAAAGGCTTTCCGGAGAGCTATGATATGCAAGCACTGATTACCTTTTTAAATGCTGTCAAGTCTGGCCAGCCCAATATCCCTATCCCGATCTATTCGCACAGTGTCTACGATATTGTCGAGAATGAATATGAATACATCGACTGTCCCGATATTTTATTAGTAGAAGGAATCAATACTCTACAACTCCCTGCCAATGAGCAAATATACGTCAGTGACTTTTTTGATTTCTCTATTTTCGTCGATGCCGATCCATCATTAGTCGAAAAATGGTACTTGGAACGCTTTGAATCACTCCTAGACACTGCCTTTCGTGACCCGACTAATTATTACTATAATCTAGCCATTGGCAATCGCCAAGATGCCATTGCACTTGCTGAAGAAATTTGGCAAAAAGTAAACTTAAAAAACTTAAAAGAATACATCTTACCTACCCGTAGTCGTGCTGATATCATCCTACACAAAACACATCATCACGCCATCGATCAAGTCTTTTTACGAAAATATTAGAAATTGAAAAGAAGTTTTTGCAAATTTTCACTCACTCGCTTATGATAGATACTAACTTACGAACATAAATCAAAAAAAGAATAGGGGTAATAATCGTGACGAACGTTGACAACATGCCTAACGTTGAAAAAATTATTGTGCTAGATTACGGTAGCCAATACAACCAATTGATCACTCGCCGCATCCGTGAATTCGGTGTCTTCTCAGAATTACTGAGCCACCGAATTACAGCCGAAGAAATCAAAGAAATGCAACCAAAAGGAATCATCTTATCAGGAGGACCAAACTCAGTATATGATGATGGATCTTTTGGTATTGATGAAGCCATCTTTGATTTAGGTATTCCCGTCTTAGGTATTTGTTACGGCATGCAATTGATGACTCATCGTCTAGGTGGATCTGTCGAAGCCGCAAAGAATAAAGAGTACGGCAAAGCTGAATTAGAAGTATTAGCTGCTGATGCTGCTCTCTTCCAACACACGCCAGCCAAACAAACAGTCTGGATGAGTCATGGTGATTTAGTTACGAAGGCACCAGAAGGCTTCTCAATCGTCGGCACAAGTAAAGACTGTCCGATTGCATCTATTGAAAACACAGAACGAAAAATGTACGGGGTGCAATTCCATCCGGAAGTTCGCCACTCCGAGCACGGAAACGACTTACTGAAAAACTTTGCCTTAACTGTCTGTGGCTGCAAAGGCGACTGGAGTATGGAAAACTTCATTGATATGCAAGTGAAAGCTATCCGCGAAAAAGTCGGCGATAAGAAAGTATTGCTTGGCTTATCTGGTGGGGTAGACTCTAGTGTCGTAGGTGTGCTCTTACAAAAAGCCATCGGTGACCAATTAACTTCAATCTTTGTCGATCACGGCCTACTTCGTAAAGGTGAAGCAGACCAAGTAATGGACGCTCTTGGTGGAAAATTTGGCCTAAACATCATCAAAGTAGATGCCAAAGACCGCTTCCTATCAAAACTTGCTGGTGTCTCTGATCCTGAACAAAAACGGAAAATTATCGGAAATGAATTTGTCTATCTGTTTGATGACGAGGCAACTAAGTTAGCTGGGGAAGAAGGAATCTCCTTCTTAGCACAAGGTACACTATATACGGATGTCATCGAGTCTGGAACTGAAACAGCTCAAACAATCAAATCTCATCATAATGTTGGCGGACTACCTGATGATATGCAATTTGAACTGATTGAACCGTTAAATACTCTTTTTAAAGATGAAGTTCGAGCATTGGGGACAGAACTTGGGATGCCCGACAACATCGTTTGGCGTCAACCCTTCCCTGGTCCAGGCCTAGGTATTCGAGTGCTTGGTGAAATTACGGAAGAAAAGTTAACGATTGTCCGTGATTCAGATGCCATTTTACGAGAAGAAATTGCTAGTGCCGGATTAGATCGTGACGTTTGGCAATATTTCACTGTTTTACCAGGTATTCGTTCCGTTGGAGTAATGGGTGACGGTCGTACTTACGATTACACAGTTGGTATCCGTGCTGTCACATCTATTGATGGTATGACCGCTGATTTTGCACGTATTCCATGGGATGTCCTACAAAAAATTTCTGTTCGTATCGTTAACGAAGTGGCACACGTCAATCGTATCGTTTATGACATTACAAGTAAGCCACCAGCAACCGTTGAGTGGGAGTAGTTGTAGGAGAGCCAGAAATCCTTGTTTATCAAGGGTTTCTGGCTCTTCTTATTTTTTTACTGCACTTTTATTGCACTTTTTTCATTTCTTTGTTTCGCAAGTAGTCTACAGTAAATTGATTCTTTGGTGAAGTATCATAATTTTGTTTTGCTTCTTTAAAGGAAATGGCTCCATTTAATTTGTTAGCTACCTCAAAATTACTGTTAGGATAAAGATGTCCATACGTTCCTAAAGTCGTCTCAATATCTTCATGTCCTAAACGGTCTTTAATGATGAGTGGGTTTTCTCCCATACTGATTAACAAGGAAGCATGCGAATGCCGTAAACCATGAATTCTGATTCGATGAATACTAGCCAGCTTAGCATAGCGTTCAATAGCATGTGCTAGCGTATGTTTTTGGGTAGGAATACCGTTATAGCTCATTACAAAGTCTGTCTGAATTAGATTTTGTTGTGCTTTCTTCCATTCGGATAGATAATTTAGAGTACATTCATCTAATACAATATGACGAACACTCGCCTTTGTTTTTGGTTCAACAAATCTATAATCCGATTGATTCTTGTAATAAAGTGTTTTGTTGATGGTTAGTACTCCAGAGTCAAAATCAATATCTTCCCATTGAATGGCAGTAGCTTCACCAATTCGCATTCCAGTCATAAATAAAAACCACAGAGAGATAAATAAAAAGTGTTGATAGTAATCTTCTTTATAAATTAGAGAGATTACTTTTTCAAATTCTTCTTTTGTCCAAAATTCAATTTTAGACTTTTGCTTTTTCACATTGCCAATAATCTTAGATGGATTTGTGGTGGTTATCCCAAGGACAATTGCTCGATCCATAGCAACTGAAAATAGTCCTTGAACAGCTCTCACATAAGAAGACTTACATTTCTTTGATAATTTTAGTTGCCAATTTTGCACATCAATAGGCTCAATATCGGAAACAGCCATTTTATCAAAATAAGAGAAATGTTTCTTAATAGTTGGTAAGCGATTTTCATATGTTCTGAGCTTTACCTGTGTCTTATACCATGGAAGAAAAATTTCAAAGATATAATGATTAAACGTCATTTTATCCTTATTCTCACTTAATTCTTCTGGTTTCATCAGTAGTAGTTTTGAATATTCTTCTCTTGCTTCTTTTTTAGTAGTGAATCCACTACGATATTTTTGAATTTTTTTTCCTTTAGAATCATAACCTAGATTTGCACGAAAATAATAGGTTCCATTCTTTGCTTTTTTTATTGGGTCTTTAACCATAGTTTTTACTCCTTACTGTGCAAAAACTACTCAGACCTGTTTTCATTTGAAAACCGAATTCCTAGAATTTCTTCAACAGCTTCACGAGGGACTCTATCTAACTTTCGAGATTGATAGTAGGTATGCCCTTTTGTAATCATCAATTCTTTTGCTTTTTTTATGATGTCTGCTGAAAAAGAAGTTCCATATCCTAGCTCAACTAAATCTTTTTTTGTGACCGTTATCATTATTACTCCTTTCCCATTATAGGCTAGGAAAACTCCAATATTCACCTATAATTATATCAAATATTTTTATGATAATACATTGACAAGAGAAGAATATCCCAGCAATCGAACAGCTCTAGCAAAGCTCACGGGCATTTCACCCCTGCATGATTTTCATGTAGCCGTACCCATTGTCTGCGACGCTACTAACGCTCGGACTGTGGCTATACGGGAGTATCATTATCACGATAAGAAAGTCATGGCAACAATCCTGCTAAAGATTGTTTACGAAGTTTTAACATGAATCGCTCGCTATCTTCATAGATCATGGCGTGTTAGTTCGTTGGCTCTTTTCTTATCGAAACGTATTCGATTGGCTTTATTCAATTGTCAAAGAACGTTTGGCTTGTTAGCCTATCAAAACATACTGAACATACAGTAGGCTTTGATGGAATAACAAACCTCCCAAATCGGGAAGCGTGGAACGGTTCAACACGCTTCCACGAAAAAATGAGATTATTTAATTTCGAACGCTAAAATCTTGGTGATGAGTTTTGTTTCCATTCTGCCACGTAGGGTTTCATCAATAACCATATGAGAATTGCCATATTCGTCTGTCATGCGACGCAAAGAACGTTTTGAGGTATACCCTCGATAATGTTTAACAATCTGATTAATTGCTTCCACGTCGCCATCTGTCGCCTTTACAATGAGGGGGAAGGGAACCCTTGGATAGGCTGTTTTCATTCTTTACACTCCTTCATGAATTCTTTAATCATGGCTAGTCCACTTATTCGATGACGATAAACTGTTGAACGATTTACATTTAGTAATTCTGCAATTTCCACATCACTCATATCCATAAAATAATGAAGTAAAATGATGTTCCGCTTGTTCTCTGGAAGGTGGCGTAAGGCTTCGCTTAACAAATCACTTTCAACATTGATTCTTAATCCATACAATGTGAATAGTTGAAAATCAGTGACATACGTATCAACCGTAGAAAAAGAGGTGACAAGGTAGTTATCTATTTCAGAAAATGAAACTTCTTTTTTGGACAGTCTGCTTAGATGTTTGAAATAATCTTTCCGTTCATCTTCAATGGCTTGTTTGCAGATATAGTCAAACTGATTTTCTATGGTTTCTTGAAAAGAAGATGGTTTCATGTTTTTCACCCCCTTTCTGTCGTGAAAGGGAGTGGCATGTACTTCTTTATCTCCCTTCATACTAAGTCCCGACACGAAAGGGGGATTTGTTGCATAAGTGAAGAAAAATCTTAAAAGATATTCACGAAGTAGCCAAAAAAACACATAAACAGATTGTTTTCTCTGTTCATGCGCTTCAATTGTTCTGTCTATACGATTTGTAAAACCACATTGATGGTCATATTTATCTAGTGTAGGTGGGTAAGTTTTTTTGATAAGAACCTAATTAAGAGAATTAGATAGTGACGTATCTTTTTCATGGCGACTGTGACCTCCATTCAGTCGCCAATTTTATCTACTTTTTAGCAGCATAACTAAATTTTATATAGTTGTATGGGTAAATAAAATCAGCGACCTTTCTATTTGAGATTGGATTTATCACATTCATAAGCATAATAGCGCTCTTAAAAGAACTCACAAACTACATAACACGTTTTTCTATACCTGTTTCCACTTGGATAGGAACAGTAAAATGTATAGAGGTGGTTTATTATGCGTAAAAAAGAAGATAAATACGATTTTAGAGCCGTTGGTCTAGCGATTAAAGAGGCTCGAATAAAACGTGGTCTCACCCGTGAACAAGTAGGAACAATCATTGAAATTGACCCACGTTATTTAACAAATATAGAAAATAAAGGGCAACACCCAAGTACACAGGTGCTTTATGATCTTGTATCATTACTCCATGTGTCTATTGATGAATTTTTCTTACCTACAGATAATTTGATAAAAAGCACTCGAAGGCTACAGATAGAAAAATACATGGATAGCTTTACAGACAAAGAACTATCCTTAATGGAAGCACTAGCAAAAGGTATCAATGAAGCAAGAAATATTGAAGGCTAGTCAGTAAAATTCAGATAAACAAAAAGAGCCGATAAGATGAGAGTTTCATTTCTCAAATTATCGGCTCTGCGTCTTGGCGTCTGGCTCTTTGATTGTTATTATATTCATTTTTTGAACATTAATTAAAGTTTCGTTCTTACATTTGGGGCAGTATAAAGGGAAATTTTTAAGTATAGTATCCACTCGTATTCGTAGTCTTGTTTTATTTCCACAAATAGGACACAATATCCACTTGTAGTTTATAATAACAATCTCCTCCTTTCCACTTTAATTCAAATCTATATTAAAGAATATTTCATCTTATTTAATAAGAAACCATATTTATATAACAACATAAAACGCACTAAGTTATTTTATTGAACATATATCTTACTTTATCTATCCGACTATTTAGACGACGGGTCTGGCAAACAGGTTCGCCAGTGGTAACCTGATATCCTTTTAGCTCTGCTAAACAAACACTAAGCCCATTTGTAAAAAAAGTTAAATCATTGCGATAATCTTGAATACATCGAGCAGGAATTTCTCCAATAATAATGACCTCATTATTTTTCAGTTGAGTATTTACGATATTTGCACAATATTTGGGAGCATCGTTATATGCCCGTGAAAGATATTCCTGTGGTGCATAAACTTTAAAACTAAGATATGGCTCTAACAATTCTGTTCCAGCTTTTCTAAAGGCTTGCTCCAGTACAATAGGAGTAAGCATCCGAAAATCTGCTGGAGTACTAACAGGGCTATAGTATAAACCGTACTTAAAACAGATTTTACAATCCGTCACATTCCAACCATATAATCCTTGTTCGCAACCATAGCGTATCCCTTCCATAACTGCATTTTGAAATGATTGATTTAAGTATCCAAGAGAAACCGAGCTCTCATACTGCATTCCACTTCCCAACGGAAGCGGTGATACAGATAAACCAATGGAAGCCCAGAAAGGATTTGGCGGCACTTCGATGTGAATGGTATATTCTGCATTTTTTAACGGTCTCTCCATATAAATGACTGTAGGCTCTTTTAGTTCTATCTCCACATGATACTTTTCTTGCAACAGTGCACTAATCACTTCCATTTGTACTTTCCCTAAGAAAGAAAGTATAATTTCATGTGTCGTAGAATCCACGTAATATCGTAGAAGCGGATCACTATCTGAGATTTCCAAAAGGGCATCAAGCAACATTTCTCTCTGTTCAGGTTTACTCGGTTCAACAGTTGTTTGTAGTAGAGGGTGCGGATTTTCAATCTTTTTTCTCTGTGGCAATAGTTTTGTATCTCCAAGAACACTATTTAACTTCAAAAACTCATTTTGCAAAATAACAATTTCTCCAGAATAAGCTCTATCAATCTTACATAATTCACCATTTATTGAAGTATACATTTCTGTAACTTTTATTTTTTCTTTTTCTGATACTCTAACCGAATCTCGTAAATGTAGTACTCCACTATAAAGGCGTATATATGCAAGACGTTGTCTTTTTTTTGTATATTCAATTTTGAAAACATTTCCGCAAAGTTCAGACGGACCTCGATGTGTTGATGAATAAAATTTATTAGTAATAACTTCTATAAGGTTATCAATCCCTATATTACTTTTTGCACTTCCATGATAAAGAGGGAACAGAGAACAATTCTGAAATCTTATGCTTTCCTCTTGTTCGAGTTCCAATGCTTCTAATGATTTACCGGACATATATTTCTCTAAAAGGTCATCGTTTCCCTCTATTACCGTATCCCATTGTTCAGATTCGGTAAAGTTCGTCACACACATATTAGGATACAGTTCTACCTTCTGTTTGATTACAATTTCGGCAGAAAGTTTCTCTTTAATATCCTGATAAACCGTTGATAAATCAATTCCATTTTGGTCAATCTTATTGATAAAAAAGATTGTGGGAATCCCCATTTTCCTAAGTGCATGAAATAATATACGAGTTTGTGCTTGTACGCCATCTTTTGCAGAAATCAGTAGAATTGCCCCATCTAAAACTGATAATGAACGATATACTTCTGCTAAGAAATCCATATGTCCTGGCGTGTCTATGATGTTCACCTTCGTATTTTCCCACTGAAAAGAGGTTATTCCTGTCTGAATTGTAATTCCTCTCTGACGTTCTAAAAGCGTATTATCCGTCCTCGTTGTACCTTTGTCCACGCTTCCTAATTCTGTAATCGCTCCACTGTTATATAATAAGCTTTCTGTTAAGGTAGTTTTTCCTGCATCAACATGAGCTAAAACTCCAATATTAATAATTTTCATGTGATTTTCCTCCATTCAAAAACCCAAAAGGGCATAAAAATCCCAGTGATAAATACTTTTATCACTGGGATTTTTATGCATAACCATAGGTATACAAAGCATACAGATATTCTCTGGATACTTTAGAATCACATGATAAAGGTATTCTTAAACTGGGTACAAAAAACTAAGCCCTCCTAAAAAAGGACATCTAATTATTTGTTCCCGCTATCAAATTGACAGTTTATTTAAGAATACCTTGCCGCATATTTATTAACTCCTTTTAAATAGTCACTTAAATAATAGCACGTAAGAGCATATTTGTAAAGGAATCTCCAATTTTTTATCAAAAAGAGTACATGATTACAAAGTATCTGTAATCATGTACCAATATTTGTTATTTTACAATCTTCCAATTATCTTGTTTTTCTAATATCAACTCAAATTGCGAGATTTGGGTTGCCTTTGTTTCTTGATCTAAATATTTCACAGCGACATTCACGATTACTTGGTTATCTTTTCTGGTAAAGATAGGATTCACCAATTCCTCGAAAACATATTCCTTGTTAATCATAGGTAACACATGATTACTTACATAGTAAGTCAATTCTTTTTCTGTGGCGGTAGGATAGAGCTGGAAGAACGTTTCTAAAAAGCTAGTGATTTCGTCCATCGTTTCTGTATCTACTGTATGGTCACTTTCTAGCTGTTTGGGTTGGTAGTCCGATTTTTGAGGTTTCTTACTCATTGTCGGATTTTTGATAATAACCATATTATCTGATTCATCTATATGGACAACCACATGAAAGCTAGACGATATAGTTTCCTTGTCTTTGTCTTCGGTAATAACTTGTTCAACAGAAAACAGTACCTCAAAGGTGTTCTCATTCACTTGAGAAACCTGCCACACCTGTATATCGTTCACACTAGAACTAGTAGGAATATCCTTACGAATCATTTCTTCATTTAATACCTGCAATTCTTCCGTCAAATAATGGGTCAATTTTTCATTTCGTTTATCAATGGCTTCTTGGGATTGTTGCCACGAAAAGTAGTCTTTCGCAAAGGATTTCACAAAACTTTCTACTTGGTTGGTATCGACAATCTGCTGTTTAATGATTTCTGTTTCACGGACAGTATGAGTGTCAATGGCAGTAAAATTTTTATAGATTCCAAATCCGACACTACCAATCAATAAAACCCATAAAACAAAGGTTAATTTCTTATGCGTGCCAACTTTAATCATCGGAACTTTTCTTTGCTTGCTCGGTTTTTTAGATTTCTTTGGTTTCTCCTTCTTTTCTTTTCGCTCGATTTTTATAATCATTTGATTCATTCCTTTCTTAGTTATGAATAACACGTCTAGCCCCAATCAGATGGTCTTGCCAATAACGACTGCTTAAGTCGCCATAACCGATTGGGTCGCCTGCATGATAAAAGCGATTTCCCTCTAAATATATCGCCACATGAGTCACATATGTGCCTGCATTATAGGTTGAATGAAAGAAGATAAGGTCGCCTGCTTGGGCTTCTTCCATAGAGATTTCTTGCGTAGCGTCATACTGATCTTGGGCGACACGAGGGAGAGAAATGCCAGCTTTGTCATACACCCATTGTATTAAGCCACTACAATCAAAAGAGGTGGTAGGCGACGCCCCTCCAAAGACATAGGGAAACCCTTCGTATTTCAAGGCTTCGTCCATAATGACTTGCACGGTTTCATCATCAAATTCTGTTGGGGAAGTGTCGGTTAGGTATTGTGAAACCAACTGAACATAAAACTGATTTCCATAGTTATATCGCCAACCACCATTCACAGGTATGGCTATGGGATTGGGATAGTCTGCTTTTTGACCACCCGACTTCTCTTTAGAAAACTGTTCGGCTAATTCATAGGTATATTTTTTCCCATGACTCCTCACATAATTTAAAAAGCCACCGCCATAATTATAAGATTGGATAACAGAATCTATATCCACTCCTTGTTGTTCTGCACTGGTTAATAATTCACTGAAATATTTAACCCCTTGTTTGATGGACTCTTCGGTACTCAAACTGTTGGGCGGTAAACCCAAAGATTCGGAACTTTGCATAACATCTTCTGCTGTACCGCCCGATTCCACTTGCATAATGGCTAAGATATAAGAAACATAGTCTTCAATCCCATATTCCTTACCATATTTTTCAATCAACGGACGGTGTGCCAACACTTCTGGTGAAACGGTCACACCGCCTTGTGAAATAGAAGAATCCTTGTTGTTTTCGCCACTGTCCGTATCATCTGCAAAGAAAATGACTAGGAATAATAAGAGAAAAAAGAAGAGAGAGAAGACCACACTACAAATCACTGTTATTTTTAGCTTCATGTTTGTTGTCCTCGCTTATCCGTTCTTTTATTTAGCTTCCTCTGATTGAATTGCTTCGGTGGTGTCTTTTGTTTTTGCTCTTTTTTCAATGGTCGCTGATGATTTTCACGTTTAGTGTTTTGTGACAAAACAGGCGTGACGGTTTGCTGACGCTTGCGAACATGCTGCTGGTTATTCTGAACAGGAGATGATGGGTTTTCTTTTCGTCTTTTTTCTTTTGCTTTATCCAGCTCCAAACGCTTTTGAGCAATGTTCTTTCGTTTTTGCTCCTGCTGGTTCATACGCTGTTGTTTGCGTTGAGCTTTGGTATCTGCCATAGATTGTTTAAAGTCTGTTACATTATGAGTGACATTCTCTTTTCCTTGATGAAGGGCATATTTGACATGGGTTGGTGTCGCCTGTATCTGTTGTTTAGCCTGCTTTCTTTTATTGACTAGACGATTTTTCGTGTCCAATACATGGGCTGTCTTTTCACCTAATCGTTGCCCGATACCGCCTTGTTGCTTTTTCACATTGGAAAGTGCTGTTTCTTTCTTTGGTGTAGTCCGTTCATTTTGACGAGTATGGTTAGCTTTATTGGTTTGATTCTGCTTTGTTGTCATTGTCTTTTGCTTCGTTGACCCTGCTTTTCCACGAAAAATCTTACTCATACTGCGTTGAAATCTTCTGGTTTGTCGATTCATCATTTGACGAGGTCTGCGAAACACTTGTCTGCCCATGTTTTGAGAGTCGTTGCTTTGTAAAGAGAATAGGCTCATTAAATCGCCCAGTTTAAAATAAATCCCTGCAAAGGTCACAATTTGTAAAAACATAATCATGAAAAAGGGAGAACTTGCTGACAGCGAATAAAGCATAGTGGAAATACTAAAGGCAACGGTAATAATCAAGGTAATACCAGCCCTTGTCATAATCACATTAAATAACTTGGTAATGGCATGCCTGCCCATGCCATCAAAACTCGGCAACATACTTAATAGGAAACTGATTGGCAAAAACATAGCGAAAATAATAAATAGCACTTGCGAAAAAATCATGATTCCTGTTAGAAGGAAAACAAAAATCGAGATACCAATATTGAATACAAACAAAAAGAAGACCGTTCCTAATCGGGAAATGGTCTTCGGGAGTGTTAAATAGGTATTGTCATGATCTTCAATTTCTTCAATCACTACATTTTCTCTATCTTCACCATTGTTTGTATCTGGACTGGTAGCCAATAACTTTTCCACACGGTCTTCACCTAAGGTTTCTATATCGGTTGAGCCATATTGAAGTAATAACCACGGTTGCTTGACTTGAACAGAAAATAGGCTATCACGTATCATATCCACACTGTCTTTGCCTTGACTATCCGTATCGGGAAGGACAATCTTTGTCCCAATATCTAAACTGGCAGTGCTCACATCTTTGGAAAAATCATTGATTTTCGCAATATAATCGGGAGCATACGCAATAAAGGAAGCTGATAGAATAAACACCACCACAAAATTTAACACAGCTCGTATAGCTTTGGTCGTTTCTCGTTTCACCAGTCCTGTATAGGCAACGTAGATTCCAACAATCAGAATAAAAAGAAGAAGGAAGCCGACATAAAAACCCGAACTGGAAAAGCCATTCGGTGTAATCCCTGCAATGGTCTGCATGTTCTCACCAATCGCTTGAGACGTTTGACTAATGAAATCCAAGGCGTAGGCTTCTTTGACCAAATAGCCTGTGGCGTTGGAAAGATAAAGAGAAATCGTCCAAATGAAATTGGTAATGGCATACAGTCCATACATCACTGATTGCCCTATGCCGTCACTCCAATTCCACGGCAGCCAGCCCCAGCTATTGTCCACATAATAATCAAGCTGATAATGATTTAAACCATACTTGGAATACTCGTTGCTTGTATCAATGGTTTCATCAACTAAGCCTGTTGCTTGTACTGCATTGCCCAGCGTGCCTAATAAAAGTAAAATAACGCCCACACAAAGGAGCGTTATCCAACTATAGTGAAGAGATTTCTTTTGTTTTTGTGTCATTTTTCCCCCTCATTTCGCACAGGCGGTCTGGTATCAAAGGCATGAAGCAACTCTTCAAAAATCGGGTGAAACTGCATAACCCCTACACGACCATAGATGTCTGAAACTAAACATTGTCCATTTTCTAATTCACGTAAGCGTTTCTGATTGTTTTCATCTTCCTTGTCCACGCCAAAAAATTCTAAGGTCTTTTTGATTTCCACTAGGTCAGTGGAACGAAAGGCGAATTTCAAGCCAATATTATTCTTCATCTTTTCATCTAGTAAATCGTCGGCGTTTTGAGTAACGAAATAGACCCCTGCATTCATGGCACGCCCTGCCCGAACTAAACGCATAGATAGAGCTTTTCCTTGTGCCACTTGTAAAAAACTCCAAGCTTCATCAAGGTCAACAATTTTAAAAATGGAACGGTCAGAGTGGATAAAGTCTAAAGCAAAGGTACTAATGACAATCAGCATTGCCACACTTAATAATTCCATGGTGGTGTATTCTTCAAAAGAGCTATTGGAATCGGGTAAGACCAAATCTGCCACTTGAATAATATTGAGTTGTTTTTCCAAGCTAATGGATTGGGTGACATTGCCATCACTGAATAACAGATGGGCAAAATCATAATCGACAAAGCTTTCGATATGGTCAGCAATACTATTGCTGATGGGTGTATCTTCTTTTCGCAATTCATCAATCACCAATAACAACCCTCGTTGTTCGCTTTGAGTGACACTCCGAATCGCTTTACGCAGGACAGGAAACTTCTCGCTATCTCGGCTGGAAATGCCTGTTAAGAACGTGAGAATATCAATGGCTAGGCTTTCTGAATCTTTCGGGAGTTTTAAGATCACATAAGGGTCAAGTAACCCTTTATTGTCGTTCTCACTCGTGAGATTAACGATATTGATTTCATGGGCAATATCAGGTAAGGTTTCTTTCCATTTGCCACGTTCAGCTTTTGGGTCTACAATGATTGCCTGTCCGCCAAAGAGTACCGAATAATAGACCAGCATATTGTTAGAGAATGATTTTCCGCCACCTAATGAACCAATAAAAGCAGACGCTAACGCATTCGTCACAGAGCCTTTAATTCCTTGACTTGCAAGGCTGGGTTGGAGATAAATATTTCTGCCTGTATCGAGATTGTAACCGACGTAAATACCAGAATTTTCACCAAGCATTTGTGTAGCTCCGAAACCAAGACCAGCCAAAAAATCCGACGTGACATATTGAATATAGTCATTGATATATCGCTTGCTTGAGGGAATAAATTCATTATGCAAGCCTAGCATATCGCCAAAAGGTCGTACTAATTTGATAGACAAATCATCATAAAAATCTTTTACTTCATCACAACGTTGTTTCAACTCGTCCAGATTTTTTGCCGATACCCGTACCACATAGCTTAGTTTGTACATGGATTCTTTGGTTTGGTCTAGGTTGGTTTCTAATTCGTCGACAGATTCTAAAGCGTCCACCACATTGGTACTGGTTTCATTGTCGCTTTCCCATGCGTGACTATCCAAGTCTTTCAATTCTTTCTTTTTGTTGCGAACGGTAGACAGAGCTTTTTTATTAGCAACAATTTCAACATTCATGCTGGTATCAATCGGGAAAGTGAACTGTTGTTGCTGGTAATAAAAAATCTCACTATTGGGGAAATCCAATTCGCCGACGATACTGTTAATCGTAAAATACGCCACATAAGTGGTAGTATCTTCCTGTTCCATCCGTAAGTAGCGTTGCTTTTCTTCGATTAAACAGCGAGTGGGTTTAATAATATCGTATTTCTTTACCAACACTTTTTTATCTTCATATCGTTTGGGTAAATGGTAGTCGTAGTCATCAAAAGGAATCCCTGTTTGACCGTAAAGGTGGGCAATGATATACCCAAAATCATCTTTCCCCAATGGGCGAATGTGAAAGCGTCTGGATAATTTACTTTCTAATAACTGTTCCATTTTAGAAAAGCGTTCGATTTCTGACATAGGCATAGAAACAAAATCGCCCATCAACTTGTGATTCACGCCATGAAAGAATTCCGCAAATGCTTTTTGAATGTCTTTGCCAATATTTTTGACCGATACTTCCTGTTCATTCAGCAAGAGTTTAAAACCAATAAAAAAGCGATAGTCCACTTGATTGTCACCAATCATAGAAACTAACGCTTCGGTCTGTTCATCTATTTTTTCGTAAGCTATCTCTTTTAATCGTCCAGTGATTTCTTTTTTCGATTGTTCCTGTGTCGCTCGAATACTTGATTCGGTTGCTAGTTGCAGGGCATGAATCTTACCATCACGATTTTGGGCAATCAATTGACGGAAATTATCATGAACTTGAACTTTTTCATCGGAACTTAAAAAACTGTAATTATAGGGAATTAATTCATAATAAGCAAATACTTCGCCATCATGATTAAATACGAGATTATCTTCGATATATTTAATGGGGTGTGCCATTTAATTGTTCACTCCTTACAATCGTGATTGATTCATTCATTTTTTCTTTATTTAATCGTATTTGTTTGCCAGCATAGGTTATTTTAGGGCGTAGAGCATAGGTAATAATAGATTTTAAAAATCCATAGGGTTTCTTCCCGTCAAAGGTTTTTTGACACATGAACCAAGTGAGGACAACGGGAATCCCTAAGTATTTGAGTAGTGCTCCGTCAATCAAGGAAAGTGGTGGTAAACTGCCAAAGATTATAACGACAAACAAAGAAACGATAAACCATGTCATTTGTGTAAAGGTTATGGGAAAAGGGAGTTGTAAATCATTAATTGCATAAATCACTTTTTCTACTGACCAAATACTGGTGTAACTTCTTATTTTTTTCATGTCTTCACGTCCTTTCCGTAAAAATAGAAAAAGAGCAATCAAAATAGGTGATTGCTCTATAAAATAATAATTATTTTGTGACTTTTAATTGTTGAAAAATAGTTATTCTGAGTAAATCATCTAAAAGACAGCAGGTATGAAGTAATACCCAATTTAATCTACTGTATTCTGTATAGTCAAAATGAAAGTGTTTCATAAATTTTTGAGCGAATTTTTCTGCTTTTTCGTTAAAACCTTTGAAATCACCATGTCCGATTTTATTTCTCATTTGTCTTAATAATTTTGCTACTTCACTCGAAACCTCTCCATATTTCTTATCAAGATAAGGTATTAGTAATTTGTCAATTTCATTTGTATTCTGATTTGGTTTTAATAATACAAGTTCTAACAAAGTAAAAGTCTTTAAATAATGATTTTGATTATAACTATTATCACTATATATCCCGTTCATAATATAATCTAATTTGTAATAATCGTTTTCCGATTTTAGTATAGAATCAATTCGGTTGCCCATTTTTTTAAGTTCCGTAATGTAGTCGTCTGTAGTCCTGCACCCTTTAAAGTTTGAATCAATTCTAAAACTTAGATTTGATAATATCCTAGTATGCTCTTTAGGATTCATATTACTTGTATAAATGCAGTTCATATGAATACCATTTTGTATATCATGATTTACAAAGTTACTAAAATACATCACTTTTTCAGCGTAATCCTCTTCACAAAAACGACCATCAAAGCAATTGCTTGTCCAATCAAAAAAAGGCATATCCTGATATTCATAGTCAAAGAATAGACATATCATATTATCAACAAGGCATTGAAGACATGACTCAATAGAATCTAAATTATATTTTGTATAGTCTTCAACATTGGCGTGAACGATTTCTTTCAAATAAGATATAGAATATTCTGTTTGAAATGTTTTACCATACCTTTTCAAATTATCTGCCATGTCAATTTTTTGTTGTCGAATTTCTTGTAACATGTCTTCTATAATGCTTTCCTTCCAGTCATCAGAAACATTAGATATATATAGTTTCAATTTATCTGACAATTTTATTTTTGTTATTTTCCCATAAACATCTATTATTACCAATTGAACAATCCTCCTTAATTCAGAACGTATAAAATTATTATAGCAGTATTGCTAGTTTAGAGTAATCCATGTTAATTAGAATACTCAAATACTCCATGAGAGGTGATAAGATAATTTCCCTCTATTTCCATATCACGTCCCAAAGCTTGATAATCAATATAATTTTGTAAATTAGAAGGTACTTCACCAAGTTGTCCTGTTTCTTCCACATAATAACGGGCGACATCTTCCATAGAATCACATTCACTATAACAATGAATATTCTCTTTGTTTTCCAGTAATTCTTCCAAGCTACTAAACCACATGCCTTGAATTTCTTTGAGTTCATTATAAATAGGTGTACCTTCGATTTCTTGAATGGCTTCACATAGACGGTTGATTTCACTAATTGGCGTGTATTCGTCCACATCAAAAGGAAGCTCAAAATCATGTATGGCGTATTCTTCGTAGTTCTCATTTAAACCGATTCTTTCTGCCATTTCTTCCTCATCAATTGGTGGAGTAAACCATGATCCAACTAATTCACCTTCATTATACCGTCCCAAATTTGCCACATAGACTTTCAATTCCAATTCTTATCACATCCTTTTTATAAAATATAGTCAAAAAAAAAGTAGCAATCAGTTAATGACGCTACTTATCAAGGTATCCGCTAATATAATCTGTAACTGTACTTGAAATACCTATTATTAGTTTTGCTTCTCTCTTTCCAATAATATTTGTATTAGGATGTGCAAGTGAATGCCTATTTCTTGCTTCATTAAGAGAGCTAATCATTCCATTTGATGACCTTATCGTTGTCTTCACTATATCAGCAAGTTCAGTAGGTTGAATTTCTTTTTCAATTAATTGTTGTATCCTACTATATAATTTAGATAGATTTTCGTCTCTAGGAACTGTAATTTCATATTTTTTTAGTATTTCAATTAAATATCCATGAAAAGCAGTGTGAACTCTGTCAAAGGCACGTTGATATTCACCATTACTCATGAAAGACTCAGCGTCTTCAATAGCTTGTGAAATCACATCACTAATTTTCAACTGACTAAAGTTAATTACTTCGTAATTCTCTGGAAGTGGTACTAAAATAGTATCCACTAATACATTATCACCTTGTTTATCATATATGGAGCTTGCTGTCTGGGTAAGCAAATCTTTATGACTTTCAAAAAAGTCTAAATCATCAAAAGGAGCTCTTATTTTAAGATAGGTGCAAAGCGTATTCCAATCCCTTTTGTATCCTTTATAATAAGTAAACTCGTTAGTCTCATCTAAAGTTACCTCTGATATTTTCATTTTAGAAACAATCTCGTTACCTCCTTCATAATAATTTGAAGAGCTCTTTCTTTCTAATGTTTTAATTAAAAGAGATTTAAATTGATCATTTGTAAACATATTCATGGATCCTTTCATAACAAAATATATACTTCCTATTTTATCATGAAAAATATCTGTTAAGCACCAATGATTCGGTTAAATAAGTTTAATAACACATCTTTCACGCCAGCTGCATTGAACACAAGTCCGACGGCGATTAAAGCAATAATCAAAAAGCCAATAAGTTTTGAAAATTCTCGTTTAAAACCTAAAAACAGTCCAATGACGACAATCGCTAACAATACCAATGACTGTGCATTATCCAAGAACCAGTTGTACAAATTCTGCCCAAAATTCATGTGATTGTCCTCCTTTCCTTAAGATATTTTTCTCGATAGTAGATATAGCTTTTTACACGCTTTAATAATTGAAAAGGAGTTAAATGCTCTCCATAAACAGTTATTCGACTGGTATAATTCTTATAAAAGCTCACTTTGTAAAAATCATAGGTATAGATGGTATCACCAGCTTGCCGTTTTCCCTCAATAATGAGAGACGTATATTTCCCTGTATTTTGTATATACGCTTGAAACCCTAACTTCTTTAATTCTTCTGTTAAGAGGCTCATGTAATCAAATCCTCCATGCCTAGATGTTGTTGTTCAATTAATTTCTCATGTTTTTCTGTCAGTTTGGCTTCATGAATCATGGTGGAAATAATGGTTGTACCGTTGAGAATATCTAAAATGCTTGCGACTTTTAATGTAGGGGCGACTTGATGATGTAACCAGTTCAATGTTCGTTCAAAAGAATAAGGTTCTGGCTGTATGGTTAGGCGTAATGCTCCACGATTTTTGCCGATAAACCATTCCCAGCGTTCATTGGTTTGCCAATCACTCCGTCGCTTGGTTTCGTCCTTATCGGCAAAGCGAATATAACGATTGATAATCTCAAACGCTGTTTTTTCTGCATTTTGATGTTCCAACAAATCTTTCATGGCTTGAGTGGCTCTGTCGTTTTTCAAACGAATTTCAAAGCGATTCTTTATTTCTGCGTCTTCTAAGGCAATATCATTTTTCACGTATTGCTCATAATCTTTCTCATATATACAGAAATAGACTTCGCTTTTTAATGAGCCAATATAAAGGGTGTTTCCCATGTCTGGTTTTTCATCACGGTGAACCAATTCACCACTGCGATAATTTTTAAAGCTCCGAAAGACGGAAATACATTCTTCCTGTTTACATTTCTTTGCCAATTCTGGAATATTCAAAATCCCTGTTTTATCGTTGATGGCTAAATCCAAGCGTTTGAAAATACCTTTATGTTCCATGCAATCTTGAAAGAAACCATACCAGCTCCGATGTTGAGCCAATAGAAAGTTTTCAAATTGCCGACAGCCTTTTCCTTTCAGTTCTAATAAAACCCCTTTACTTACATCATGAGAGACTAGGACAACAATATCACCGAAACGATAGTGTTCGGGATAAGAATAATAGCCAAAGTCTTCGTGTAGCATATAATCCATATTCAAGCGTAAAACCTCACCGATAATTTGAGACACATCATTGGTAGGGAATCGAATCCGTACATAGTCGAATAACATCTCCAATGGGTTATCGGGATTGAAGCGTTCCAAAGCGTTCAGTAAATCTTCTTTCACCTGTTGAGTAGGGACTGCCTTGCCTGTTTCAATATCCGATAGGTAAGGTCTGGTAATATGAGAAGCAACCGCCAGTTTATTTTGAGAAACGCCATAAGCCAGTCGCTTTTCTTTCAATTCCTTAATCCAAATTTTTTCGTTTTCCATTCGCAAACCTCCAATCTAAAAAAGATGTAAACTATGACCCTTGAGTTTACATCTTTCCTATTTTCCGCAATTCCTTGTACCATCAACATTGGTTGATGAGAATTGCCTGTTTTCAGTTGTATTTGTGCCCCCCTGTTAGGTAGAGGGGGCTAAAGGATTGGCGTGGCTAACGCCACACCAATCAAAGCAAGTCTGAACCTGTACCTTTCACTTCGTGCGGTACAGGCTCAGATTGCTTTTTTTGAATGACTTTTCCTATTTCTCCTAAGAAATCATACCTTTTTGGTACAAGGGGTGTATAAAACTCACTAATCACACTTTTTCCTGTATCCACATAACCTCTTCCCTTGATGGGTTTTAAGAAAAATTGTTTTTGTGTATCGCTTCCAAACATCATACCGAAGCCCATTTCAGACATACGACCCAAAGCCACACGGAAGTTAAAGTTATCTCGAATACCATCACTAAAATATTTTGCGTCTGGACGCTGACAGGCAAGAATTAAAAAGAAGCCTGCTTGTCGTCCGAGCATAACAATTTGTTTGAGTTTATTCATAACTTGTGCACTATCACGACCTAACATATCCATCATCGCCACATATTCATCAAAAATCAGGAAGTTCGCAGGTAGACCAAGATACGCATAATTTTCTCCTGTTTTGTAGTTCGGGTGTTGCTTCATGGTTTCACTACGGGCAATCATATCGTCGTAAAATTGACTAATACATGCCAGCATATCGTCTTTACGGTAATAGACATTATCTATGACCGCTCCTAAGTCTGCCAAATCAGCATTTTTAGGGTCGAGAATATAAAGCTTCGCATTTGTATGCAGGAGAGATTCAATCAATGTGAGAATAAAATAGGATTTTCCACTACCCGTGCCCCCAGCAATTAACATGTGAGGGAGAGAATCAAACTCCCAATAGACCGATTCCATCAATTTGACACGTCCATCTTGAGCTACCACATCTTCAATGCCAATTCGATTGCCAATGGTGTCATAAAGTAGAACATACTCTACATAAGAATCTTTCAACGTTTTTTCCACTAATTCACAATACAAGCCTGTTTCTAGTTTGTTTTCTAAGTGCAAGAGCTGATCTTGATATTTCCCTAAAGTGATTTCTACATGAATATGGATCAGTCCATCTTTCATTCGGTAATACATTTTAGGAAAATGGCGGATTCGTTGTTTGGTTTTCTTGCTGGATAAGTCTTTAAAGAATCCCTCTGATTGAGTTTCTTCGGCTTCATACCAATGGTTTTCTAAAATCATACGAGCTAACTTTTGACGGTGCTCTAACTGTTTTATAGAATCTATGCGATAGTGATAATAGAGCCAGCTGATGAGTCCGCATACAAAAAAAGCAGTGAGAATACTGCTCCAAAAGTATGGCGTATGCAGTTGATAGAAAAATGTATCTAACTGAACTGTTTGCCAATTCACCGATTGTAACGTTCTCCAATGAAAAGGGAGTAGAACGACTAGAAAAACTATCAGCAATGAAATCAGCACAAAATGATAGACCAAGTCCTTATCGTTGGCTTTGATTCGCTTTCCTCTGTCATGAAGCAATGGCATAAAAATCCTCCTTTCCATCTATCAAAATAATTGTGTATTGTAGATACGAGCCTGTTTATCAAAAGTTGGTTGAGAAATGGCTTCATATTTCCGATAAGCGATTCGCTTTTCAAAGCGTAAATCTTTTTCTTTCGGATAATAATGACGTCGATAGAGCGTGTGTCCTAACAGTTTTTTCGCTTCTTTTGTCAACGGATAGAGATAGCGAAACATGCGTCCATTGATTTTCTCAATCCCTTTGTATTCGCAAAATGCCTGGGAAAGCCAATGCTTTTTCTCTACCTGTTCAAAACGAGCATTTTCCTCTAATAAAAGGCGAGCACTTCGAGGGTGTATCTTTTCCCATGACTGTTTATCACGATAGACACTTGTCTTGAAATACCCGCAGTAAAAGAAGTTGGACGCTTGATAGACATAGCCACATTTTCCCTCAATTCCATCTGCCAATGTATATAAAAAATGACAGTCCGTATGTTCTTTCAACCACTTAATTAGAGCTGAAAGAGCTTGACTGCCAAAATAATTGGTTTGATTCATTTCTGGAAGAAAACACATCTTTCCAATTTCTAAATAATCTGTGGTTTGAAGGGAACTGTCGGGAAAGAGTTTGCGTATGGTTTGTAGGGGTTGCGTACCCCAGCCTAATTCCACAACGCCTAATAATTTTTCTTCTGAAAAAATCCCTAGAAAGTATTTACACAATCTAGGGAGTATCTTTGAATAATGGTATTGCCGAATAAAAGAAATGGCTTCATCTTTCGGAATTTCTTTCAAAATCAATGGTGTGTTTGTCATAAGCAACACCTATTTTTCACTTTCGGACGCTTCTTTTTTATATTTCTGATGAGGTTTTGTCTGTCCTTTTAATACAAGATCGTCTGCTTTCACGTACCAATCAACGTCTGCCCCTCGAAAAGTAGCTGTCGCTACGGTATCTGCCACAGGATTGATTAATTCCACTTCTGCGTTGTAGTCAAATTCTTTCAAAGGAACAGAAGCGGGGATACTGACTTGTATCATGCGTCCTTGTCCTTTTGATTTTAAGTCATAGGTACGTTCTTTAATTTCTTCGGAAACCGAACCATCTTCATTTTGAATACGAACCTCACGACGTAAAGCGGAAAATTTCAATGTGCCAAATGTCTGGTCTTTTTCAATCACAATACCTTCTGCTAATCTCATATTTTTTCACCTTTCCTTTCTTAAGCTTTCACCATATCGTCTGCGTGCATAATGTAATTGGTAAATCCTCTATTGCCAATTTTATAACCTTCTGCGGTAATACGTGGGTTGATGAGTCTGACTTTTTCGTCGGATTCAAAATGTTTCTCGCCAGCTTCGGAGGGAAGAATGACAACAATATCATCTGCTCGTTGAATCGTTGAGTATAAATTGTAGCTACGAGAGAGAATAGTTGGTCTGCCATTGACTCGACGTTGTTCAATATTCCCTTCACCAGCATATTCTAATTGACCAAATGTTTTTTCCATATTGGGAATGACATATTTTAATTCCATAAGTGTATCGTTCCTTTCTCACATAAAATATTTTTGGCTTACTTTATTCATTTAAAAATTTGTTAGTATCACAACCTTTCAAAGCATAAAAAATAGACGCTCATTATGAACGTCTATCATTTAAATGAATATTGAGTTTAGAATTCCATTTCGAATTTAATCAGGTCTGCTTAGGTGCAAATACTGCACTTTTATTGCACTTTTTATTTTTTTAAATATAATTTATTCGATTTTATACGTTTCCAAAATCCTTGATATTACAGCATTTTCGCTTATATGCCATACCCTTAAAACAGAGTGGGAGTAACAACAGGAAGTTTAGATTAAATTCAAAAGTCCGCTTAAATAGCGGACTTTTTGCATGTCTCCCTTGAGAATAGTGAGAAAAACGCGTTAGTGATGTCAAAATGATGTCAAAAACTATTTGATTCCAAATTAAGAAGTAAACTAAATACCTGAATAATTCATAGCCTTAATTTTTTTGAATAGTTATTTAAAAAAAACGGACGTTTCTTTAAACGTTCTCTCTATTTCTAACAAAATTTAATTTTTTGTTCTACTTTTCTTGGCTATTGCTATTAAAGTGAAAGTCAATTCAGTTTTTTGGCAGACTCCACCCCTTTGATTTTTCATCCTTTTTTTCTAAGGTTAGGAAGGATTTATTGGCACCGCCTTAGGCGCCTGAAAATTGCATAGAATTCGTTTTGTTGCACATGATAGCTTGATAATTTAAGGTATATTTTTCTGGCTGTTTGAACAAGTTTTCCAGCAATTTTAAGAAAATGTAAACGAATCGTCTGGATAGTCATTCCTTGGTCTATTTTTTTGAATGCAATCGTTTTTAAAAAATTAACAAGGTTGTAAGCAAGAACGCTTATCACCATTCTCGTATGATTTTCTACAAAACGTGGACTATCTGTCTTGTCAAAAAAAAACCGTTTTGGCTTCTTTGATAAAATTTTCCATCGTTCCGCGTTTTTCATAAAGAGAGAAGACAACTTTAGGTGAGACATTTTTGGATAAATTGGTCACAATAAATGCGTGATGAAAGAGAAGTTCACCACTCTCGCGAACCGATCGTATGCAGACACGACGAGGTTTTGACCAAGATTGTGCTTGGTAAAAGGAAGAAAAATAATATACCTCTTGTTCATCCCATTTTTGATTGTCATCGTATTGAACAAATTGTTCTGCCAACTGGCTTAACTTGTTATTATTTTTCAATCGAATGACGTAGTGACTGTTGGTATTCTCGCAAGGTTCATACACCTCTGGTGTTGCAAACCCACTATCACCACGTACGAGTATATCTGTAGTAGGTAATGCTTCAATATAATGAGATAGCAATGGTTCAATGAACGCTTTTATTCCTTTCGAGGTGTATTGATTTCCTGGACGTAGTTCTGCTTTTAAAAAGTCACCAGTTAGTCCATCAAAGGCAACTAGCGGATGATATCCATAGGTTTGATAATGTGCATTGTAATTTGTTTGTTCTTGACGTCCAAATGTATCGGAGTGAGTGGAATCAATGTCAATCACTAATTCGGTGTTATTGCGAATCAAACGTACTTGATCTACCAATGCTTGATTTAACGCTTGCAATTGATGAATATTTTTCTCCATAAAACGATCAAAAAAACGAGAAAGTGAAGATTGAGAGGCTAGTTGCTTCTTACCTAAAATAGCTTGAAATACAGGGTCTTGTCTTAAAATATTCGCTGAAGAATCAGCCGAATAACCACTAATCAATTGCAAGATAAGTTGTTCCAATATTTCCACGTTATCATGTGTATAATAATTGCGCTTGTCCTCTATGTGAAGGAAATGCTTTGCTAGTTTTGAAAATTGAAGAGTATCCATTAACTCCTTCATTAGAACTAACCCTGAATCACTGGATAAGCAGCCACCTGTGTGTGAAATTATCATCGTTGAATTGAATTTCATTTGACTGTCATGTAAACTAGTCATTAGAAGAACTCCTTTCTTTTGGTTGGTTTAAGCACCTTTACCATAACAGAACGGAGTTCTTTTTTCATCACCTAATGGGTGAAAATGAAAAATGAGTGTTTTGATTATTGTTAAGCGATTTGTGAGCATTCGAATAGAATGTATGAATTATTCAGGTTTAATTATACTTTTTTATGAATAATGCTTATTTTGAATATCGAATTGCATATAATTGAGTTTTATTTTTATCGCAAACATCAAATTAAGCAACCACGAAAAACCTCATCCTGAGATTTAGGATGAGGTTTTTCGTGGTTGAATTATATTATATCGAGGTTTCTGTTGGATACTCCCGCAAACGATACCCCACACCGATTTCCGTGATCAGATATTCTGGCTGCAGCGTATTGGTTTCGATTTTTTTGCGAATGTTGGAGATATTGACTCGCAAGGTTTGTGCATCCGCTGCAATTGGTCCCCAGACTTCGCTGGTCAATGTATCATAAGTGACGACTTTGCCTAAATTCTTGAACATAACTGCCATGATGCGATATTCATTTTTGGTCAAATGAATCTCTTTTTTATTCTTGTACAGGATTTTCTTATCAAAGTCGATCGTTAACTCCTTGTTTACCAGAATCGAGCTTCTAAAGGAAGCCGTTTCCATGTGCCGTAGCGCAGTGCGGATGCGGGCAAACAATTCATTGGTGCTGAAGGGCTTCGTTACATAATCATCGGCACCGAGGTCTAATGCTTGCACTTTGTCTTGTTCATCTTTGCGGGCAGAGATCACGATGATCGGTGTGTTCATGCGCTTACGAATGATTTTCAACAGCTCCATGCCGTCAATGTCCGGTAAGCCCAGATCCAGCAAAATGAAGTCGATAGTTTCTTCCTGCAAGAGCATCAATGCCTCCATGCCTGTGCCGACTGACGTAAAGTTGTAATGCTCTCTTTGCAAGACGACTTCCATAAAATCAACGATATTCGAATCATCTTCAATTAATAAAAAATGTCGCTGCATGTTCTCCCTCCTTACTGTTTTAAATAAATACGAAAGATCGTACTGCCGGCTTTCGTTTCGATTGCTAATTTGCCTTCATGGGCATGGATGATGGTTTTGACGATACTCAATCCGATGCCTAGTCCATTTTTGGAATCCACCGGCACTTCGGTATCATTGGTCAAATTCGCCTGGATTTTTTGGTATTGCCCTAAGGGAATCTCCCCTTGGTTTTCGATTTCAATAACCACATCTTGCTCTTGAGAAACTCGCAAGAAAATCGGTGTGTCGGCGGTTCCATGGCGAACGCCATTTTCAATCAGATTAAACAAAGCTTGTTCGATCAAGATTGGATCGACTTTGACAAAAATCAGCTGATCGGGCATCTTCACGATGATTTTTTGTTGCGGATAGACTTTTTTCAGGTGCGTCAAAACCGCTTCGATAATTTCTTCGATCGGTTCTTCACTGCGCTTGACCGCCATATTAGTCAAATTGATGCGGGTCACCGACAGTAAGTTTTCGACCATACGGATCAACCACTGGGATTCACTTTGGATATCCCCTAGCAGTTTTTGTTTCGTTTCCATTTTGATCAAGCCTTCGGTTTCACTCAATGTTTCGGCTATACCGGAAATCGTCGTCAGTGGCGTCCGCAAGTCATGAGAAACCGCACGCAGTAGATTGCTGCGGACTTTTTCCCGTTCGTTTTCTAATTGAATCTGTTCTTTCTCACTCGCCAGAGAGACTTGTTCTAACACGGTCGCGATTTGGGTGATCACAAGGCGCAAGTAATTCAATTGACTATTGGCCAACTGATGCTCCTCGTTGCGTTCTACCCCAAGGGCACCTAGTGGTTTGCCGTTTAAAACGATCGGCAAGTAAAATCCATTGGCACCAATCAACGTATCTGTACCGCGACCGGCTTCTTTTTGATTTTTCACGACCCAAAAAGCGACGGCTTTCTCATCCTTGCCAGTCAGTTGAGACAGTGTTTCTCTTGATGAATGCAGACTTCTTAAATGGCCTTCTCTGTCATATAACGCCACTTCTCGCTGGAGTAATCGTGCCAAATAGGTGGTCGTACTTTCATAGATTTCTTGCTCATTCCGTGTTTCCATGTATTGTTTGTTCAGTTCATACAATATCTCCATTTGATGCTCTTTTTCCTTGGCATTTTCTGCTTGGGTCTTCAATCGAACCATCAAGTTACTGATCATCAAGGCAACGATCAGCATGATCACTAATGTGATTGGATAGCCTGCTTTATAGACCGTCAAGGAATACAAGGGTTCGACAAAGAACCAGTTGTAAGAAAGGACACCAATGATCGATGCCATGGCACTCCATAGATAGCCACTCGTGTAACGGGCCACTAAGAGAACAAAAAAGATATAAACCAGCATCAAATTCTGATCGCCGAAATGTAAGTACTGCATGCCTTCTGTCACTAAGGTGGCGAGCATAATCAGCCCAAAGGTCAAGGTGAAATCTCGACCACCGCCTTCAAATAATTGCGAAAACGTCAGCCGTGGTCGCTGCATTTTTTCTTTAAAAGGAATCAAATGGATCTCAATGTCATCAAGGCGCCGAATCAAGCGGTCTTCTAAATCCTCGACAAACAATTTTTGGAACCACTTCTGAGAAACCTGTTTCCCCATGATAATGTCACTGGCACCCGTCATTTTGGCATACTCTACGATAGTTTCAAAACTGTCATCCGCTTCAATGTTGATAACTTCTGCCCCCAAACGCTCTGCCAATGGCACTTCGGTAGGTGTATCATCTAACGATCGAACTTGGATAACCGTCCATTCGGCACCCACTCCTTGTGCTAAGCGGGCGGTCCAACGAATGCATTTCTCTGCCATTTTCGGCAAGCGATCATCAATGATCGTCAAAAGCTTGCTTTGGACTCGTTTTCGACCGCCGTTCATTTGATTGATATGATTGGAAGCTTTTTGGATCGCTAATCCCCGCAGATGATCAAGTTTTTCTGGTGTAAAAAAGTTTTTTAGTGCCTGCTTGGCATTTTCATCGGCATAGATTTTTCCTTGTTCCAACCGATCAATCAGTTCGTCTGGTTCAACGTCCACCACTCGTAAACTGGCGTGCTGGAAAAAGGTGTCGGGTACAGTTTCTCTGACTTCCACTTCCGTGACCTTTTCCACGATGTCATTGAGACTTTCGATATGCTGGACATTGATGGTCGTGTAGACGGTGATTCCTGCATGCAATAGTTCATCAACATCTTGGTAACGTTTTTTGTTTCGCGCACCAATGGGATTGGTATGTGCCAACTCATCGATCAAGACGATATCTGGTTTTAGTTGGATCAGTCGATCGATATCTGGCTCATAAAGGGTCAATTGCTTGTGCTGGTATTGCTTTAATGGTACTTGTGGTAACCCTTCAAGCAATCGATTGGTATCGGGACGTTTGTGGGGTTCGATATAGCCAATCACCACATTTTTGCCCATGAGCAAACACTCATGGGCTTCGGTTAACATCGTATAGGTTTTTCCGACGCCGGCAGCAAAACCGAAAAATACCCGCAGCTTGCCACGTTTAGGACCAAATCCGGCTTGCAGCAGCATCTCTTCTGGGATCGTCTGCTGGTTGTTTTCACTCATAGATGCTTCCCCCTACTCTTCGGGTAATTGATCGAGCTGCTGATTCAAGGTCATGATATTGACGTATTCTCTCGTGGAGAACAGATCAGCTACTTTATTTCTGTTTATTATATCACGAATTGTTTGCTCATCGATGCCTCTTGTGTCAGCGATCCGCGACAGTTGAAAAAGTGCCGCTTCGACACTGATATCAGGATCAACGCCACTACCCGAAGCGGTCACAAGATCGATCGGCACACTGGTTTGGGTTGGGTTTTCTGCCAGTAACGCCGCTGTCCGCTCAGCTATAGTCTTTTTTTGGGTCGGATCATAGGGCGACAATTGTGAAACGGTTTGATCACGGCCTTGGAAGTAACCTGCTTGGTCAAAGGGTTCCGCAAGCATCTCAGACCCTTTGACCGCTCCGTCTTCCACGATTTGACTGCCGTTGGCTTGATGGGCAAAAAAGACTTGTCCGACACCGGTGACCAATAATGTATAGAGACCGCCAAATAGCACGGTACTAAATAGTAAAAATTTGATACTGGCAAAGAGGGTGTTCTTCATCATGTTTTCCTCCTAAATGACTCTTTGACTCTGATGGACTTCTCTTATAGTAGAACAGCTGACAAAAGCAAATCTACTAGCTTGATACAAATGAATGGTGCGATGATGCCGCCTAGGCCGTAGACGACAAGATTGTGCCGCAGCATTTGGCTTGCTGGTTTTTCTTGGTACTTGACCCCTTTCAACGCCAGAGGGATCAAGGCGATGATTACGACTGCATTGTAGATGACTGCGGACAAAATCGCCGTTAAGGGACTACCAAGATTCATGATATTCAGCGCTGCGAGCTCTGGATAAATCGCATAAAACAGGACAGGAATCACTGCGAAATATTTGGCGATATCATTCGCGATACTAAAGGTCGTCAATGCCCCACGGGTCATCAGAAGCTGTTTACCAATTTGGACTACTTGCAGTAATTTGGTAGGGCTGGAATCAAGGTCGATCATATTGCCCGCTTCTTTGGCTGCTTGCGTACCAGTGTTCATCGCCATTGCCACATCGGCTTGGGCGAGTGCGGGTGCATCGTTGGTTCCATCCCCTGTCATCGCCACCAAATGTCCTTTTTCCTGATATTCGCGAATCAGATTCATTTTGTTTTCTGGTGTTGCTTCGGCCAAGAAATCATCGACTCCCGCTTCGGCGGCAATAGCAGCTGCCGTCAAGGGGTTGTCCCCAGTGATCATGATTGTCTTGATGCCCATCTTGCGCATGTCGGCAAATTTTTCTTTGACGCCGTTTTTCACGATGTCTTTTAAATAAACGACTCCGAGTACTTGGCCATTTTTTACTACGACCAATGGGGTTCCACCAGCTTTAGCGACTTTTTCTACGATCTCATCACATGCCGCGGGATAGGTCTGCCCTTTTACCGTCACATATTGCTTGATCGTATCAGCAGCTCCTTTACGGATCTCATCGCCACGATAATCGATCCCAGACATTCGTGTTTTGGCACTAAAATCGATCCAGTGGACATCGGCTTGCTGAAATTCCCGTTCCCGAATATTGAAGGCTTCTTTGGCTAAAATCACGATACTGCGGCCTTCCGCTGTTTCATCGGCAAAAGATGCCAACTGCGCTGCATCTGCTAACTCTTTGGCGGTGACCCCTGGTACCGGCAAGAACTCGCTGGCACGGCGATTTCCCAAAGTAATGGTTCCTGTTTTATCCAGCAGCAAAACATCCACATCTCCTGCAGCTTCAATCGCGCGGCCACTCATGGCAATGACATTTTCTTTAGTCAAACGACTCATTCCAGCGATCCCAATTGAGGAAATCAAGGCGCCGATCGTGGTTGGTGCGAGACAAATCAGTAAAGCGATCACGATCACACTGGAAATCGCCGTTCCCCGACCAGATAACTGACTGCTAAAATCGGTAAAAGGAATCAATGTGATGGAAACAGCCAAGAAGATGATGGTCAGTGTCACTAAGAACAGCTGCAGGCCAATCTCATTGGGTGTTTTTTTCCGCTGCGTCCCTTCCACCATCGCAATCATCTTATCTAAAAAAGAATGACCATTTTCAGCGGTCACTTTGATGACCAAGTAATCAGAAACGACTAACGTTCCTCCCGTGACTGCACTACGGTCGCCACCAGACTCACGAATGACAGGTGCTGATTCTCCTGTGATGGCACTTTCGTCCACCGAAGCAGCACCTTCAACGACGTCCCCATCGGCAGGAATTTGTTCACCAGAAGGAACATAAACCAAGTCGCCTTTTTTCAAATCGGAGGAACAGACTTCGATAAAATCCTCTTTGGCGACATCTTCCAAGGACATGACTTTATAGGTCATGATCTCTTTTTTGGCTTGCTTCAAACTATCCGCTTGCGCTTTACCGCGCCCTTCTGCCACTGCTTCGGCAAAATTGGCAAACAACAAGGTCAACCATAAGAAGACAGTCACACTGATGCTAAACCACAACGGGACTGTTTGTTCTTGAAAACATAAAATCGTTGTCAAGATCGCCCCTAAGTAGACCACAAACATCACGGGGTTTTTGATTTGTTGGCGAGGGTCCAATTTCTTAAAGGATTCGCCGATCGCCCATTGATAGATTTTTTTCATTTTTTCTCTCTCCTATTTCGTTGTAAAGAAGTCTGCGATTGGTCCTAAAGCCATCGCTGGTAAAAAGCTCAGTGCACCGATCACGATGATCACAATGATCAGCATCGTGACAAAGACTGGACTCGTGGTTGACAAGGTTCCTTCATTACGAACGGTTTTCTTTTTGGCACCCATGTTTTCTGCGAGATACAAAATGGCTGCGATGGGAACGAAACGTGAAACGAACATCAAGATACTACCCAAACTATTTAGGAAAACAGTATCTGCGGTCAAGCCGCCAAAGGCACTCCCGTTGTTGTTGCTGAAAGAAGTTGCTGCATACAACAGTTCGCTAAAGCCATGAGCGCCTTGGTTGGTTAGCCAGCTCATGATGTCAGGATGCAAGGTCATCAACATAGCCCCGAAAAGCGTCAGTAGCAATGGCGTCAAAATAACGATACTCGTCATTTTAATGTCAAAAGCTTCGATTTTTTTGCCGATATACTCGGGTGTTCGTCCGACTAATAAACCAGCGATAAAGACCGTCAATAATAGAAAAGCGATCATGCCATAAAGCCCGCTACCGACACCGCCAAAGATGATTTCTCCCAGCTGCATCAAGAACAACGGAATCGCACCCCCGAGTGGTGTGAAACTATCCAGCATGGCATTGACTGATCCACTGGAAGCAGCGGTGGTACTCACTGCCCAGAGACTCGACCAACCGACACCGAAACGTACTTCTTTGCCTTCTAAATTGGCATTCCCAAGCACTTGACTGAATTGCGGTCCATAACCTTCACTGATCACTACGCCAATAAAAGCTAGAATCAAAAAGACGGTTGCGGTGATCAAGATCGTACGTCCTTGTTTCCACTCTTTGATCCAAAAGCCAAAGGCAAAAATCAAAGCAGCTGGCAGCAACAAGATCGCTAAGTTTTCTAAAAAATTACTGAACATCGTTGGGTTTTCAAATGGGTGGGCAGCGTTGGCACCAAAGAAGCCGCCGCCGTTGGTCCCTAATTGCTTGATGGCGATTTGACTCGCTACCGGTCCGAGCGCCATCCAAAAGGATTCCCCTTCAAATCCATTGACTTCAACGCCGCTACTGAACGTTTGAACGACACCTTGAGACAGGAGCAAGATCGCTAAAATCAATGAAAGTGGTAAAAGAATATAGAGCAAAGAACGGGTGATGTCTTGCCAAAAATTTCCTACCGTTCGTTTTTGCTTTTGTTGCAGCCCACGAATCAAGGCACACAGTACGGCTAGTCCGACTGCCGCAGATAAGAAATTTTGCACCGTTAATCCTAATGCTTGGGAAAGATTGGTCAGTGCTTCTTCCCCAGCGTAAGCTTGCCAGTTCGTGTTCGTCACAAAACTGACGGCTGTGTTCAATGCTAAGTCAAAGGACATATTCTCAACGGCTGCCCCTTGTGGTAACCAGTGCTGGACCATCAATAATCCGGTCAAACCGATGATAGAAAAAACACTGACGACCAAGACTGAAAATAAATAGGTTTTAGCAGTCATTTCTTTTTTGCTGACCGAACCAATCACCCGGTAGATCAGGCGTTCGATGGGTTGAATAAAGCGGACAAACCGCGGTGTTTTCCCTTGCATAATCTCTTTGATGTACCAGCCCAAAGGTACCGCTACTGTCAGTAAGATCAGTAAAAATAAAAAGCCTTGAACAAAATAGCTGCTCATCGTTCTCCCCCCTTAAACAAATACCAAAAGAGATAGATCATGACGATCACTCCGATTATTCCTAAGACAAGATTCATATTCTTCACTCCTTCATGACGTAAGCATACGCAAAAAGAAATAAAAATAGTGTAAATCTTCTGAGATACTCTTTATATCTTTTTTATACGATTTTTAAGGAAATCGCATTTTTTGGCAAAAAAAAAGTTAATATCGCTAAAGATATTCGCCTACTAAGTATATTACGCTCTTTGCACTGAACAACATTTAAGTAGTCATTAACGTCTAAAAAGCTCTTATCGAAACTGTAAACCGAATAATTTTGTTCATTGTCATATTTTTTATATATTTTTGATTTTTATATTTGTGATTTGAGCAAAACAACAGCAATTGACAAAGAACCTCATTTCAAGGAACCCTCATTCAGAGCTATCTATTGGATAGGTTCGTATGAATCATTTACAAAAAAGGACGTTCCGTTAATCTTGTTTTTTTTATGGTTCCAATCACCATTGGAACAGTTTCATAATCAACATCGCTATACTCTAACCCAAACCATCTTTCTGAACTTGAAAGATGCCTTTTAATCATTGACTTAGTTTGCAAAATTTGACGATTCCATTTTGTGATATCCGTCTGAACTGATATTTCCTCTTGAACGAGAATAAATCTAAAATCACCAACTTCGCGTCCTGGTGTCAATGAATACTTTTGAATTTGTTTTTCTAATCTTCCCTGTTTCATTAAATCATGAATAATTTGACGAATATAAACGTTAATATCTTGCGGAACTCTGAATCCCAAATGCAACTTAATTTTTACAATGAAATTTGTACCCATCATATCAACTGAATATGACTTAGTGTATGGTTCATCTGTAACTTCAACACAAACAAACCAATAAACTTTGGCCCGCTTCAGTCTTTTGTCGAGAATGGAATAGATATATTGTTGACCAATTTTGTTATTGTCTAGTTTTGGAACTAAAAACACAACGTTTGTTTGGTACATGGGTATTGTTTCATCGTTTCTCAGTGCTGCCAATTGAGGAATATATGTTTTAAAGTCAACTTCTTTTAATGCTTGATTCTGCAATTGATTGCTTCGATACCAAATATACATAACACTTAATATTAGAAGTGCTATTATGATGGCAACAAATCCTCCGTGGAAAAACTTTGTTACACTAGAAATAAAGAAAATGGTCTCAATTCCACCAAAAAACAACGCACTCACAATTGCCATAATCTTTGGAATTTTGTGATTAATCATGAAAGCATATAGTAATACCGTCGTCATTAGCATCGTTATCGTTATTGACAAACCGTATGCTGCTTCCATATTTGATGCAGTTTGAAAAACAATAACGACAATTGAACAGGCAATCCATAGAAATAAATTAATTGTCGGAATATACATTTGTCCAATGTTTTTACCAGGAAACATAATTTGCATTCTAGGAAGTAACTTCAGTTTGATAGCTTCTGAGACAAGAGTAAACGATCCTGAGATTAATGCTTGAGAAGCGATAACAGCAGCAATCGTTGCAAAAATAACACCAATACCTGTTAAAAAATGAGGCAACATTTGGAAAAAAGGATTAAAATTTTGCATAATTTGATTTACATCACCATTTTTAATGCTTAGCAACCATGCTGCCTGTCCAAAATAGTTAAGCACCAGACAAAGTTTAACAAAAGGCCAACTAATTCTAATGTTTATTTTACCCACATGCCCCATGTCTGAATACAAAGCTTCTGCACCTGTTGTTGCAAGAAAAACGTTACCTAAAATAAAAACACCAAGGTGATTGTCAGGACTAAATAGCAATTTCACAGCATAATAAGGATTGATTGCACGAAGCACAGTCCAATCAACTTGCATATTATAAAGGCCGACTAATCCTAAAAACGTAAACCATATCATCATTGCTGGTCCGAAAAACTTACCCACCAAGTCTGTTCCAAATCGTTGCATATAAAAAAGAACCAAGAGAATAATCAGCGTAATAATGATAATGACATCTTGTCTTGTACCAAAGACATCATAGAATTCAGGCAACCCTCTCAAGCCCTCAATGGCTGTTGTAACTGTTACTGCTGGGGTAAGAACACCATCAGCTAGCAAAGTAGCCCCACCAATTAACGCAGGAATTACTAAATATTTGCTTTTCTTACGCACAAGTGCATAAAGTGAAAAAATTCCCCCTTCACCATGGTTGTCTGCGTTTAAGGCAATCATTACATATTTTATAGATGTTAAAATGGTTAATGTCCAAAAAACTAATGAAACAGTTCCGTAAATGAAATCCGAGCTAATTTCAGATAAGCCGCCATTGCCTAAAACAATGGCTTTCATAACATATAACGGGCTTGTCCCAATGTCACCATACACAACACCCAGCGCAACTAACAAACCACCAAGTGATACCTTGCTTAGCTGACGATTCTTTTTATCCAACTGCTTTTTCTCCTTCTGAATTTTAACGTAAAGAATCCTTTTTTATGCACCATTCGATATTGTTAACGATGGTAATTATCGCTAATTTTTATTAAAAAGTCAACGGATAATGAAAAAGGCGAATAGTCGGCATAAAAAACTGACTTCGCCTTTTAATCGACCTCATTGTATTTTAGCTGATAGACATTCTTTTCTATCTTACAACCACATTTTTTGTCCACCGTCAAACGGTAAGAACTTTGCAATATTTACCGTGTAAACTCTCTAAGTTCATGCTATCTATCTTTCAAAACTATTTCATTCATCAGTTTTTTTGGGGAACTATCTCCACTTTCCATCGTTTCTTATTGAAAAAAATCTTAATACGAAGCATTTTGTTTTACTTATAAAAAGTAAGTGATATACTAACTATTGTAAATAATAAATAGAAGAGGTGCTCATATGTTAAAAATTGGTGTTGTATTAGGAAGCGTTCGTGAAGGAAGAAATGGTTTAGCTGTTGCAAATTGGACTGTTGAAAAAGCAAAAGCATTTAGTAATGCTGAAGATGTTCAATTTGAATTAGTAGATTTAGCAGATTACGATCTTCCATTTTTAGGTAAAACGCCTACTGTTGAACAAGGTGCTGCAATTGGTGCTTGGTCAGAAAAAATTGCTTCATTTGATGGCTATATTTTTATCACTGCCGAATACAATCATGGTGTAGCCGGTGCATTCAAAAATGCGTTGGACTTTTTGAAACCTGAATTTAAAGACAAAGCTGTTGCTTTTGTTGGTTACGGTGGTCTAGGAGCAGCACGCTCAATCGAGAACCTACGTGTGGTTTTAGCAGAACAAGGTCTTGCTTCAACACAACGTACCGTGAACTTTTCATTAATCACAGACTTTGAAAATATGTCTACTTTTAAACCAGCCGCTTTCCATGAAGGTGAATTACAAGAGCTTCTTGGTCAATTAATTGGCTGGAGTGGTGCTTTAAAAACTTTACGTTAAAAAAATAAGCAAAAAAAACTGTTTGTAGGGCTATGCAATGCCCCTCAAACAGTTTTTTTTTGCTTAAACTTATCTTCCTGTGCTAGGAATCAGCTTCCCTTTTGCCTCTGAGTAGCCTTAATTGGTAGGTGAAATCATCCACCCATTGATTAGCCAGAAACAGCGTCCCATTTTTTTCTTCCATTCGTTTGAATCTCATATATTCATATAAGCGGATTGCTCGTGGGTTCGTCCCGAGAACATGCAGTTGAATAAATGCTATGTGTTGTTCTTCAGCACAACAAAGCAGCTGCTTCAATAATTTTTTAGCGATTCCTTTGCCTTGCTCCTCTGGCCGAACAAATAGTTCAAATTCCCAAAAGGTATGTTCAGGTGTTGTGACTGGATAATAGATGAGGGCACCTAAAACATTCAGGTTTTCAATCATCATAATAGCCTTTCCCTGCTGAATTTTTTGCAAGAAGCGATCGTATTCATCCGGTCTGTAAGGATGAGGATCCACTTCAATGGTCATCGTTTGTTGGCTGATCTGCCACAATTGTTTTTTTTCATCATGATTGACAATACCTACTTTGATTTCCAATACTTCCTATCCTTTCTTTAGGCTTATTTCTGTCGATAAGCAAAATGTGGAACCATCTCTTTGGAGCTCGTGCTGGACTTACCCCCGTGATCTACGTGGTTTTTTCTATGAACCTGCGATAAATTGCTATAACTAAGGCTAACTATCCCATCGTTCCATTGTATATGCCATTTCCCAAAAGCGGAGTTCATAGATACTGCTTCGGTAGAAAGCATGTTTCATTGCTTCGCGTTCTTGTTCATCCACTTCACTGGCTGCTTGATTGGTCAAGTCAAGCATTGTTTGGACATCCTCCGTATAGGCTTCGCTATCATAGGTGGCAATCCATTGCTGATACAAAGAAACAGGCGATCCCTCAGCAATCAGACGTTTGCCAATCTCATTATACAGGCAATAAACTGGCTATTGTCCGTTGAGTGGTTCCATGATAAAGTTGCTCGTACATATGGTTAACATAATTGTACGCACTAGGAGCAATAGGTGTTAACTGAATTTCATCAGAAGAAATGGCAAGTTGCTGGAAGAACGCTTTTCGAATTTCTACTTCGCCATTCTTTAGATTTTCTGCATTCGCTCTTAAAAATTCAGCTGTGCGAGCATCACTACTTTTTTGAGCAGCTAGGCCATGAATTTTTCCAAACTCTTCTAGATAATAGCGATCCTGCAATAAATAATATCGGAACACGGAGGGTGCTAGTTCGCCGGAAGCAATCTCCTTGATAAATGGATGTTTATAACTTTTAATCCAAACGGGTTGTGCCATATCGAATAATTGATCTGCGAACTTTGTCATTTTAACCTCTCCCACTAACAAATTATTTTTTGATGTCTTATTGTAGACAATGGATACTAATCAAAAAAAGCCCAACATTTTCATGCGGGCACCTACTCGGAATGATCATTCTTTGCTCAGCTCCCTACGCTAGTACTAACTAGATCAGGTAATATGGGTAATTCTCAGCCATCAGGCACCCCAGCTTCTTTTTTAAAATTATAACAAGCCTTTTCTTTGATGTCAAAATTATTTTAAACCGCTTTCTTTTAACGACAATTATTTTTTGATGCAAAAAAAAGAGGCCTAGCAGGATTTATTGTTTTTTTCCGTCATACATTTCATGATGGAGTGTCTATTTGTTGCTCCAACGTTGACTTAAACACCTGCTAGGCCATATTCAGTTAGTAAGGAATTCGTCAATCTCCCACGCCTTTCTAAAATTTGTAACCTTTAATTCACTTTCACATAGTCAATTACCCTATGTTTCAACTAGCTTTTTGTTTCACTGACTTTGTATTCACTGTGTTGTCTTACAAACTCATTTGACTCAATTTAACTAATTGTGGGAATCATTGGTTCCTTACAAGTTCATTATAAGGGATGTCTTCTTTTTTTGCAAGCGTTTTCTATTAAAAAATTCTTTTGCTTTATCAGGCATTCTCGATTCTTCCTCTTAACAAACAGGGTATAATAAATACAGTTGCTAACAGATTAAGGAAGGAGCCTTTATGAAACAATCAACTGAAGAAACATTGACTACACTTTACAATCTCATTCTTAATCCTCGGACGCGTGATTGGGAACGTCAACAATTAGAGACTGCCAAACAAGGTCTGTACAATCATGAGCGCTTAGCGGATACACTTGCCCAGCTTGAAGCCGTTCTTCGTCCTTTGGCTACACGACACTCACTCACACCCGATGTTGCCGAATTTTACGCAACGTTAGCCGGCAATTCTGCTTTCTCACAACCTTTTGATGAGCACCTTCATTTTACCAAGGATGGTCCTTTTATCGAACGAGCAATTTTCGCTGGTGGGTGCTTTTGGTGTATGGTAGAACCATTTGAGACACGAACAGGTATTTTAGCTGTTTATTCAGGCTATACTGGTGGGTCAACTGCTAACCCTAGCTATGAAGAGGTTTCTAGAGGACAATCAGGCCACGTTGAGGCTGTTGAAATTATATTTGATCGTCGGAAAATTTCTTATCAACAATTGAATGCAATCTATTGGCAATTGATTGATCCGACCGATGCCAATGGTCAAATTAATGATCGAGGTACACAATATCGACCAACAATCTTTTATCAAAATGCGGAACAACAGCATCTTGCCGAACAAGCAAAGCAAGCGGCAGCCACTCGCTACCATCGACCAATTGTCGTGGAGATTCAACCCGCTCAGCCCTTTTGGTTGGCAGAGAACTATCACCAACAGTTTTATCAAAAAGAAAAGCAGCGTTATCATCGAATCGAACGTGCACGTAAACAATATCTGCTATTTTTAAAGATGCAAAACAATGTGTGCTCTTTTTTTCATAAAGCGAGGTAATTCTTGTTATCCCTGCGTGTACTTGCTTTACAAAAGGGACTTCGTAGCAAACGTTCCTTACGCTTTTTCTTCAAGCGAATCTGGAGACTCTTTTGCTGCAACCTCTTCCCAAAACTGGTCACCCCATTGACAGATGGATTGAACGATGTCGGCCAAATCCGTTCCTATCTCTGTCAATTCATATTCTACTTTTGGTGGCACAATGGGATAAACACGTCGTTTAACAATCTGATCTTGTTCCAATTCTCGAAGTTGCCGAATAATCATTCGTTGATTGATTGTTGGTAGCATCCGTTCAAATTCACTTAGTCTTAAGACCGGTTCTTGCAAAAGTGCCCATACGATGGCAATTTTATATTTTCCACCTATCACAGACATTGCCAAGTCTTTCGTAGTTATAAATCGTTTGTTTCGATATTCGTACACCGCTGTTCCCCCTTATCACTTTCTTCCAATTTCATTTAGTTGCTCGATTGATTGTAGTTTATGGAATAAAAAAAAACTGCCTTCATCGGCATTTTTCAAATATCCAGTACCAATAGCCATCCTCCTCATCTATACCAGTCAGGTAACAACGATCGTGTGCGTGAATGGCGACTCGTCGCTTAACTATATATAGTATAGCCTATAACTGACAAATTTGTCAGTATTGTTTTTTCTCTACGTTACTTTATGATAGAAAAGAGTTCATTTCTACTCATTCCCAGATTAAGTACCTTTTATGAAGGGCCGTGAGTAGCACCTCATCAATTACGAAAGAAGGAAGACAACGTATGAAAAGTAAAGCTGCTGTTGCATTTGCTCCAGGAAAACCCCTAGAAATTGTGGAAATTGACGTGGAAGATCCAAAAGAAAATGAAGTAATGGTAAAAATTTTATACACATCTGTGTGCCATACAGATGCATTCACTTTGTCTGGCGACGATCCTGAAGGGGTTTTCCCAGTTGTTTTAGGCCATGAAGGTGCAGGCGTTGTTGTAAAAGTTGGAACAAATGTGACCGATTTTAAAGAAGGCGATCACGTTATCCCCTTGTACACACCTGAATGTGGGAAATGTGAATTCTGTTTATCCGGGAAAACAAATTTATGCTCTGCTGTTCGCGAAACGCAGGGTAAAGGACTAATGCCAGATGGTACCACTCGCTTTTCTTATCAAGGAGAACCTGTATATCATTATATGGGGACCAGTACATTCAGTGAATATACCGTCGTGAATGATATTAATCTGGTGAAAATTGATAAACAAGCACCCCTAGACAAAGTTCCGCTACTAGGATGTGGGGTTACCACTGGTTTGGGTGCGGTTGAAAATACTGCCAAAGTAGAAGAAGGAGCCACTGCTGCCGTTTTTGGATTAGGAGCGATTGGACTAGCTGTGATTCAAGGACTGAAAAAAGCGAAGGCGCAACGAATTATCGCTATTGATATGAATCCTGATAAATGGCCTTTAGCCCAAAAAATGGGGGCAACCGATTTTGTTAATCCAAAAGATTATGCTCACCCAATTCAAGAGGTTCTTGTTGAAATGACCAATGGTGGAGTTGACTATAGTTTTGAATGTATTGGAAATGTTGAAGTGATGCGTTCAGCTTTAGAGGCTTGTCACAAAGGCTGGGGTGTTAGTGTGATTATTGGTGTTGCTGGTGCCGGAAAAGAAATTCACACACGACCATTCCAATTAGTAACCGGGCGCGTTTGGAAAGGGTCTGCTTTTGGGGGAGTGAAAGGGCGTACCCAATTACCTGGAATGGTGGAAGATTTTATGAACGGTGAAATTGATCTCGATTCCTTTATTACACATCATTTGCACTTTTCTCAAATTAATGAATCCCTCGAACTGCTACATCGCGGGGAGTCAATTCGTACAATGCTAACTTATGGAGGAGAATGAGATGAGGATCGAACGTATTGAACAACATCAAGCATTCGGAGGACAACAATTGAAATACCGGCATCATTCAGATAGTTTGCATTGCTCGATGACTTTCAGTTTGTATTTGCCAAAGCCCTCCGCATCTCCAACCTCGTTAATTTGGTGGCTTTCTGGCTTAACCTGCACAGACGATAATTTCAGTCAAAAGGGCGCCTTCCAAAAATATGCTTCCCAAGAAAATGTTGCCTTTCTCATCCCTGATACATCACCAAGAGGCGAACTTCCTGACGATGAAGCTTGGGACTTAGGCCAAGGTGCAGGGTTTTATGTCAATGCAACTTGCGAGCCTTGGAAGCAAAATTATCAAATGTACGACTACTTGGTGAATGAATTACCTGGAATTGTTTACGACCTGATTCCAAACTATTCCGGCAAAGAAAGTATTATGGGCCATTCCATGGGTGGTCATGGTGCATTGATTGTGGGACTAAAACAGCCTGAGCGTTTTTCTGCAATCTCTGCTTTTGCACCAATTCTTAACCCGTCTAATGTACCTTGGGGCAAAAAAGCCTTCACAGCCTATTTAGGAACCGATGAAACTACTTGGAAAACCTGGGATGCAACCGAGCTTTTACAAAAAGTTGGCGAAATTCATCCTCCCATTCTGCTTACGCAAGGAACAGCGGATCCTTTCTACGCGGTTCAATTAAATGAAACAGCCTTCTTAGCCAACGTGAAAGATACAGACGAACAAGTACGGTACGAAAAAAAAGAAGGGTATGACCATAGTTATTTCACCATAGCAACTTTTATTGAAGAACACCTTGCGTTTCACTGTCAACAATTTCATAAATAGCAAGCGAGTATTGCCCTAACAAACTTGGCGGATACAGGGAACACAAGCCTACTTGATGAGTCCACTTTGTATTTCATTTGCCAAAAAGGCCTTTATCACGTCCCGCTAGTGGACGCTGATAAAGGTCTTTGTTTATTCTTTTCCTTGGATGAGGGATAGGATTGTTTCTTTCCGTTCGAAAAATTGCTCATCCATCGTTATAAAAAGAATAAGAGATCATTCTTACCTAATTAAGTAAAAACGACCTCTTATTTCGTCAAAATTCTTTTAAATCATTCTATTTTTTTCTTCTTAAAAAGTAATAACTACTTGCAATCAAACTACTTAGCAAAAGTAGGGACAATGTTAAAACAGAAACAATTGATCCGGAGGTTGTCCCTTGTACAATCGATGTGTTGGGAATTGTTTGAAAAAAACCTAGGATAACAGCAACAATAGTGGTCGCAATTGCCCCTGAAAATTGTTGCAGCGTATTATAGATGGTATTGCCATCACTATACGCTTCTTTTGCTAGTTGGTTCATTCCCATAGTCATCATGTTACTATAGCACAGGCCATTTCCAATCATGAACACCACATGTCCCAATACAAGAAGGGAAACTTGTGTCATTTGCATAAAAAGAGCAAGTGAAAGCCAACCAATACAGGCAATACTTAACCCAAGCAGAATTGGATATTTCGGGCCTCTTCGATCAAATAGCTTGCCAGCAACAGGCGCCAACAATGCCCCTACCAAAGCACCAGGTAACATCATCAATCCAGCGATGAAGGAAGTTTTTCCAAGAACGAATTGAACATAGTTTGGCAATACAAAAGAAATTCCTAGCAATAGAAACTGACACACTAAAAACCCAAACAAAAAAATTCGAAAGCTTTTTTGTTTCATCACATCTAATCGCACTAGCGGATGTTTCGTTGTCTTCACTCGGTAAAAAAACAATCCGAATCCTATCATGGCAAATGCCAAGCCTATCCACCCAATTGGTTGCGTAAGTTGATTCAAAAAGAGTAAGCTTCCTGTGAAAAAACAGCCGATGCCAATTATTCCAGGGACATCTAACTTACTGGTTAATGCAACACTTATTTCAGGAATCCCACGTAATCCAATGACCAGCGAACAAAGTAATACTGGTATTAAACACAAATAAATTGCATGCCAAGTAAAAACGGATGACAAAAATCCACCATACGTTGGACCAATCGCTGGGGCAATTGCCGTCGTTAGCGTTCCCACCCCAATCATTGTGCCTCGTTTTTCCAAAGGATAGTATGTAAGAATGATGTGAAACATTAACGGTAAGGCTATTCCTGTGCCAATTCCTTGCAATAAGCGACCAAGCAAAAGTAGTCCAAACGTCGAGGCAATCGCATTTAAGACCACCCCTATTAAAAAGAGCAGATTGGCACTCATAAATAATTTTCGAATCGAAAAACGTTTGATCAAGTCATTGGATAATGGAACCATTATAGAAATCATCAGGAGATAGATGGTTGTTACCCACTGGACAGCCTTCGTCGAGATACCAAATTGTTGAATAAGATCCGGAAAGGTGACATTCATCGCCGTTTCGATCAATACACCTGAAAAGGTCAAGATGCCCGTTGCCAAAACGGCAAGTTGTTTATTAAGTTGTGCTTGTTTCATTCTTTTCCCCCATTCTGTCCAGAAAAAAAGAGACGATTTCTATCGAAATAGAAACCGCCTCTTTCATCGATATGTTCTTTCACATACCCTCTGTACGATTAAACAAGGTTAGTTTACTGAGGAATATGGATGCTGTCAAACTTCATGAGAAAATCATTAAAGGACTGTTCGTTCCTTCAGTGACGGGGCAAAGGTCTTACGTATAACCAACGACACACCTAGACCCACCACATTCAAGCCAATAAAGATTAACAGTGATGGTCGATAACTTCCTGTTACTTCATGCAGATAAGAGAGCAGGACAGGGCCAGCAATACCAGCCATCGCCCAAGCCGTAAGGACGTATCCATGAATTGCTCCTAGTTCTTTCGTACCAAAAACATCCCCTAAATACGCCGGAATAACAGAGAAGCCTGCACCATAACAAGACAGCAATAAACAAAAGGCTAAAACGAAGAAATACATATTGCCGAGAATAAAAATACTTGCAAACATCACTAGATTCACGATAAAGATGACTGTGAATGTATTCGGCCGACCGATATAATCTGAAAGTGTGGCCCAAATCAATCGACCAAAGCCATTAAATAACCCTAAAATCCCCACCATAAAGGCTGCGACAACTGCCGACATATTGGTCATCTCTTGCGCCATTGGAGATGCCGCAGATACTAAACCAATTCCACAAGTGATATTAATAAATAGCATCACCCATAAGTACATAAAAGAACGCGTCTTGACTGCTTCATTAGCTGAAAGTTGCTTTCCCCCAATTAGGCTTGTGCCAACAGGTACTCGCTTCTGCGTTGAATGGGGGAGTGGCTCATCTGGCTTGCGAATAAATTGAGCAGCCACAATCATAATAACAAAATAAACAATGCCTAAACTATAAAAAGTCGGAACTACACCAATCGTCCCTATCAATTGCTGCGCAATCGGACCAGTCAACATTGCTGCAAATCCGAAGCCCATTATGGCTAAGCCCGTCGCCAATCCGCGTTTATCGGGAAACCATTTGATAATTGTCGATACCGGCGTCACGTAGCCTGCTCCCAGACCCAATCCGCCAATAACGCCGTACCCTACGTACAACAACCAAAGTACGTCCGTCTGAACGGCTAAACCTGTTAATACAGTCCCTAAACCATAACAAATACTAGAAATCGTCCCTGTGATATGTGGTCCAAATTTTTCAACCAACCGTCCCATAAAGGCTGCCGAAATCCCTAAGAAAAAAATTGCGAGACTAAAAGCCAATGAAATGGAAGATTCTGACCAAGTGGTTGCTTGAGCGATAGGAACGGAAAAAACACTCCACGCGTATACAGAACCAATCATTAAGTGTAGCAAGACACCAGCAAAAGCAACGACATACCGATTTTTCTTCAACATAACCCCTCCAAATCGTTTTTAAAAACGAACATTTTTTCATAAAAAGCGTATACTGTTCGTTTATGAATTCATAATAAAGAAAGTTTGTGCAAAAGAAAAGTGAAAGATAACAAATTTGTTCAAATAAAATCCGAACGTTCTTCTTTTCCTTCTTTTTCGGTTCCTTTTCTCACAATAAAGAGGATTTTTCAATTTAGCAACCATTTGCTAGTATCTATTTTCTCCATTACCGCTTCACAAAAATCCTTCTCAAATTCACAGTCTTTGGTTATCAACTGATCCAGTAGACGAAACTAACGAGAATAAGTGAAAAAATCAAACGAATCAGCATGTGTCTGGGTGTTACTTTTTGGAACACAATCACCCCATTTAAAATAGCCGCAAAGAATAATGTCCCTATTCCTAAATACAAAAACGGCAATTTTACTAAGGATAGAAAAACCAAAACTACTCCAATAAGATTGCACAATAAAGTGCCTGGATAGTGTCGAATAGAAATCGTCTTAATTGCAGCTCCTCCCATCGCACTAGCATACAAAAGTGACAGCCCAATCATGACATACATCTTATAACCTCCTTTTTGCTATACTAATAGTAAAACATACGTGGTGCACCACCTGACAAGCATGGGGGGAATAAATTTTGTACATTGGTGAATTTATCAAAGAAGTTGCTTCAACGAGGGAAACCGTTCGGTACTATATTGAAGAACAATTACTGACTCCTCAAAAAAGGGAAGGAAAGTATTATTTTACAAGTGAAGATCTAGCAGATTTCATGGCAGTTAGAGAATTACGTGCGCTAGGTCTCCCCATTCAATTAATCAAAGAGATTAATCAAAATCGAAAAGCTTGTGGTACTAAGACACAATGGCAAGCCAATTTACAAATCATTGAACAAGAACTCAACCGAGTACAAACAGAAATCAATACCTTAACTCAACAGCAAAACCAACTGCTAGATTTACAAAACCAATTGAGAAAGAAACTTTCTTAATGCGTAGTAGTCATCTCTTCCTCTGGTCGAATGACAATGACAACTTTTCCTTTCACATGACCTTTTCTCACTAAATTGATGGCCGCTTGCCCATTATCCATCGAAAATTGCTCCTCAATATGAATAGGATACTGATTTTGATCAATTAACTGAGCAATCTTTTGCAATTGATTGCCATTTGATTGAGTAAAGAAGGCATAAAAATGGCCTTCTTTTTTACGTGCAAGTCGTGTAAATCTCGAAGTGGCTACTTTTACGAACAATTGGGCGCCCTTACCAAGACCAATTTTTTGAGCAAAGTCTGCGGTTGGTAGCGAAACGATGGTTGCGACGCGTCCACCTTTTTTTAACACGGAAAAGGAATCAACTAAGGTTTGGCCGCCTCTCGTATCAAAAACTGCATCTACTGAAGAAAGGACTTCCTTGAAATTGGTTGTTTGATAGTCAATGATTTTTTCAGGATGATAGGCTGCTAAAAATGCTGCTCCTTGTGCACTAGCAGTGGTCACCACTTGGGCACCCATTGCATGAGCTAACGCAATCGCGGCAGACCCCACACCTCCCGACCCACCGGTAATCAAAAGCGTTTGCTTTGGTTGAAGTTGTAGTCCTTCTTCCAGGGCTTGCCAAGCAGTTAAAGCAGCCAAAGGGACAGATGCTGCTTCAATTAACGAAATGCTTGCCGGCGCATGTGCAATATCGTTGGGTTGGACAGCAATGTATTCACAAAAACTTCCTGTATGAGGCGCACGACCAAATACTTTGTCCCCAATTTGGTATCCTTGAACATTCACACCAACCTCCTTTACAATTCCTGAAAAATCATGACCTAATGTCAGAGGAAGTTTGTTGCCCAATACCCACTTTCCATCACCTTGTTGAATTTTATAATCAACCGGATTGACACTTGCTGCCACAACTTCAATACATAGATGATCCGCTGTGATTGTTGGTTTCTCAACTTCTTGTATCTGCACATCTTCACCATAATGATTTATTTGTAATGCTCGCATTTTTTCTCCTACTTTCTTTTATAGTTGACCAGTCAACAATAAAAGATGGTCTTTCATTTTGCAAGCGGTTCGCTAAAAAACTATTGTATAATAAAGCCAAATTCGTTTGCCCTTTTTTTCGATAGTTAGCAAAAAAGGGCATCTAGTCACGCAACCAAAAAAAGAAAGTAGGTTAACAAATGATTAAATGGGGAATTATTGGTGCTGGTACGATTGCGCAACGGTTTGCAGCAAGCTTAACCAAAATAGAAGAGGCTCAATTAGTAGCTGTCGCTAATCGAACGCTGCCCAAAGCGAGAGCGTTTCAACAAAAACACCATGCTAGCATGGCATTTGATAGTTATCAAGAACTACTTGATCTTGCAGAATTAGACATGGTCTACATTGCTCTACCGCATGCCTATCATGCCGAATGGATCAAAAAAGCGATTGTCGCTGGCAAAGGGATTTTGTGTGAAAAGCCGGCCGTCCTGCATGCCGCTGAATGGCTAGACATTCAAAAATTATTAGCTACGCACCCGGTCTTCTTGATGGAGGCGATGAAAAGTCGTTTTACGCCAGCCTATCAAAAGATGGCCCAACTAGTGAAAGATGGGGAAATTGGCACGATTCAAAAAATTGAAACTTGTCTACGGCGAGACATGCCAAAAGAAGGAACCACGTACCATTACTTGCCTGAACAAGGTGGTTGCTTATTAGACATGGGGATATACAATATTGCCTTGTTGACTGATTTTGTACACGGCACGCCTACTGTCGACTCTTTGACGGCGACGTTTGCAGATGGCATTGAAACTTCGATCGAAGCCACGCTGACGTGCGATCAGATTCCTTTAGTCCTCGAAAGTGGGTTTGACTTATTTAAACCAGCTGTCGCGACGATAAAAGGAACCCAAGGCACGGTCACGATGCCTGACTTCCATCGTCCCACGTCCTTTCGCATTGATTATCTGAATGGTCAAAGCCAATCCTACGAGCTGCCTTATATTCAGGATGACTTTCATGGGGAGATTGTTCACGCGATGACTTGTTTTAAGCAAGGCCTTTACGAAAGTCCCCAAATGACTTGGTCAGACTCTTTGCGCTTTGCCCAGTGGATTGATTGGCTAAAAAGTAAGCAATAACTTTTTCAATCAACACTTTAACGAATCCGCTTTGTTTCTCGTAACCAGCTCAATGCGGCTTGAAAGTCAGTCGCTTCCATTAACGCGTGCTGCCAGTCGCCTTGTTGCTCAGTGATACCGACTGGACTTTCTGGGATAAGTATAAAGGGAATTTCGGCCGCCTCGGCAGCACGTGCACCCGTCAATGAATCCTCAAAGACCAGCCCTTGATTCGGTGATAGTGCCAGCTTCGCTAATGCAAGCTGATAGATTGCTGGATTGGGCTTGGTTTCTTGAACAAGGTCGCCCGTAACCACGACATCAAAATATGGATCTAATTGATACGTATCAAAAATTTTGCGGGTACGCTCTTGCGCCGTCGAAGTGACTAAAGCTGTCTGGTACCCTTGCTTTTTCAAATAGTAGATAGTCTCTAGAAAATAGGGCTTAAGTGGAATGCGACCGGCTTGCAATTCTTGTAAAAAATAGACTTCACGCGCTTGCCGAATCCGAAAAATCTTCTCGCGGTCATGCAGAATTTCTTCTAGCAGTGCTGTTGTCTGTTGAACACTTTTCCCTGAAGTTTGTGCCAAAAAACTCTCTGGCAATGTCTCGCCATTCACATCGGCTCCTACACGCCATCCATCACGATATACCCGCTCTGTATCAATAATTAAGCCATCCATATCAAACAATATTGCTTTCACTTGCATCTTCTTCCACTCCTTTTCTCCTGATAAAAACACCGTTCATCTCTATAGTAGCAGATAAACGGTGTATCTTCTTATGAAAAAACACGGTAATTTGTTTGCCATTCTTTTGGCTCGAAGCTGACGCCAATCCCAGCTTTGCCCGGTATCGTCAAGTTGCCATGGGATAGCTTTGCTGTGGGCGTAACGACGTCAGACTGAAAATAGCGATTCGATGCCGACAGATCACCTGGGAACGTCAGCTCTGAGCGCGCAGAAAAATGCAAATTACATGCGCGACCGACACCTAGTTCATACATTCCGCCGAGCCAAACGAGCATATCGGCCTCATTGGCTGCCCTAAGAATAGCCAAGGCCGCTGTCAATCCGCCCACACGCGGAATTTTTAGATTGATTGCTTGGCAACTGTTAAGCGCTACCGCTGTCTGGACATCTTCGACACTGCGAATGCTTTCATCCAGACAAATGGGTGTCTTGAGTGCTTGTTGCAACTGCGCATGACCGACAAAATCTCGCACGCCAAATGGCTGTTCAATCATCGCAAGCTGGAGTGTATCTAGTTGTTTAAACACTTGCCAGTCGTTCGTTCCTTGATACGCAGAGTTGGCATCAGCCATCAATGTAAGAGTAGGATACGCTGTGCGAATGACTTTCAGCGGATGGTAGTCATAGCCAGGCTTAATTTTCACTTTGATACGTGTGTAGCCATTGCTGACTGCTTCCTCGACGCGCTTAAGCAAATGACTACTATCGGCCTCGATGCCCAGACTTATGCCGACCGGAATGGGACGCTTCACACCGCCGAGTAATGAATACAGTGGCTGCTGCTGACTGCGAGCGTAGCAATCCCATGCAGCCGTCTCTAAAGCGGACTTGGCCATCCAGTTCCCTTGGACGTCAGCGAATAGCTGCTCAATGTCACTTGGATGCTGCCAGTCATGATGTAGTAAGCGCGGAATGAAGTATTGTGCCACCGTCTCACGAGCTGTCGCTAGATATTCTTCAATGTAATCCGGGTGAGCCAGTGCATCTAGCTCACCAAGACCAATCGCACCGCTCTCATCGTGGAGGACATAGATGGAGGCTTCTTTGGCAGTCGTCTGACCATAGCTCGTCTGAAACGGCCGTAAAAAAGGCACACAAAGATCATATTGCTCGATGCGAATAATGTTCATCTTGTCTCTCCTTGTTCGTCAAGCCAATGGCGCACTACTTGGGCAAAGGCATATGGTTGTTCGAGATGCACGCAATGGCCCGCTGCAATCACTTGTAGCACACCTTGTGGCAAGGCAGCTTTCATTTTTTGGGCAATCGCCACAAATTTTGGGTCTTGCTCGCCGACAATCAGCAAGACAGGCAGTGCCAGTGTCGCTAGAGCTTGCCAATAGCTCGGCTGACTGCCTGTCCCCATCTCCCGTAAGCTAGTGGCTAAGCCTTGTGGATTTTGCGACAGTCGTTCATTCCGGACTTGGTCTATCAATGCTTGGGGCAAGCGAGTCTGAGTGGCAAAAAGCGGCAGCTGCTCCCAATACGTAACAAACGCTCGTATTCCTTCTTGCTCGACTTTTTGCGCAAGTCGCATGTCGCTTTGTTGCCGCTCTCTGCGCTCCTTTTCACTTGCTAGTCCAGGAGAGCCACTTTCTAACAGCAGACTTTGGATGCGCTCGGGGTACTTTATCGCCCATCCTAAAGCCAGTCGAGCCCCCATCGAATAGCCGAGTAAGTGATACGTGTCAACCCCTAGAGACTTCACGGTGGCGGCCAGTGTGTCAATAACCGCTTCATAGCGATAGTGACGAGCAGCGATGGCAATGGCGCTCTCGCCATGACCTAGGCAGTCGAGCGCTAACCAATTGTAGTCTGGAAGTAAGTCAGCGATGGCGGCAAAGGTCTTTTTGGTACCGGTAAAACCATGGACACACACCATGACCGGCGCCCCTTCTTTAAATGACCCGAGCCATTCAGAAGCAATCATGCCTGTTGGTTTCATCACCTATCGCTCCCTTGTGTTTGGACTTGTCTTAAGAAGTCTTCCCAAATCGTCACTGGCTCATCAAATGTCCCTTGCACTTCTATCAGTGCTGGCCGACGACTGGCGACTGCTTCTTTTAGCCTCGTTTGATAGTTGGCTAAGCTGGTTGGTTTTTCATAAGCTAGGCTGTAAAGCGTAGCGACCTGAGCAAACTCCAAGTGTGTCGGCGTCGCAAAGAGTGGATCAAAGTCCGCCGCCACAAGTGTCCGCTGACTAAGAAAAGAAAAAATCCCGCCACCTTGGTTGTTCAATAGGACAATCGTGAGCGGCAATTGATACGCCTGAACCATTTGCAACCCATTCATATCATGAAAAAGCGCCAAGTCGCCCGTCAGTAAAATAGTCGGCTGGTTCGTGGCACAAGCAATCCCAGCCGCTGTCGAGACAATCCCGTCGATGCCATTCACCCCGCGATTGCCCCATACCGTAACTGCTTCACTCGGTTGAATAAAGCGATCAAGCATGCGAATCGCATTGCTATTGGACACAAATACCTGCGTCTCAGCCGGTAGCTCTTCTAAAGCATGATACACCGCACTTGTCTCGGATAATACTGTCGGCCAAGTCGCAGTATGAATCAGCTTGGTAAGTCTTGCTTGTTCTTGTTGCCATACATGTAGCCATTCATCTGCACACGGCTTAAGCATCAATTGCAAAATCGCCTGACAGCTCTCCGTGACCGTGTATGGAAGAAAATCCGTTGCGATTTGCAGTTGATCTAGCCATTCTTGGCCATCATCCACTAGTAACCAGCGCACATCTCCTGTCAGCCCTTTTAGCCAGAGCATGACGTTTTTACTCAGCGGTAGGCGACCAAAGCGCAAAATCACTTCCGGCTGCACCAATTGTGTGAACATAGCACTGCTTAGTAACCCGTCAATTTGACGCATATGCTGCTGGCTAGTAACGCCACAAGTTGCCAAATTGGTCAGCGGGTCACCGATAATTGGCCACTTCAATGTGTCTGCTACTTGCAACAACAAGCGTGCTTCTTCAGCCGTACGCTCTTCACCGACCACAATGACACCCTTTTTCTCAAATAGCGACTGATACTCAGTCAATGACACGGTAGTCTGAGTAATAGGATGATCCTCGACACTCGGGTAATTCCTCCGCTCCAAGTTCGGTAATAACGGCTCACGCAATGGCATATTTAAATGAACGGGACCCGCAGGAGATTGACAGGCTTTTTTAACAGCCTGTCTGCCTTGCCACTCACTGTAGCGTAGCAACTCTGGTGAGTCTTCCGCGACAGCCAGCGTGATGGACGACTTGACTTGTTTCCCAAATAATCCATCTTGGGCCATCGTCTGCGGTGCACCGACATGCTGCAATTCCGGTGGCCGATCAGTTGTCAGGACAACTAGTGGCACTCGGCTAGCTTTTGCCTCGCAAATTGCGGGATAGTAATTCGCCGCAGCGGTGCCCGATGTACAGACTAATAGCACAGCTGTTCGACTGGCTTTCGCTAAGCCCAAAGCAAAGAAAGCCGCAGAGCGTTCATCGACTGCCACATAATACTCAATACGAGGGTCGCGATGGATTAACAACGAGACCGGTGTGGAGCGTGAGCCTGGGCTAATGACCGCTTTTTGGATACCTGCAGCCACGAGGCCATCCAAAAAAGCCGTTACATAGTCAGTCATGATTTGTTGCTGGGTCTTCATCGCTAATTCCTCTTTTCATTGGTTGAAATTTGACACTCGTTTCCGCACGCTCTTCTATTGCGACTGAATCGGCTACAATGCCACAGCCAGCATAAAGTAGTGCGTGTTGCTTATACAAAACAGCCGAGCGAATCCCGACTGCAAACTCGCCACCATCTTCAGCTAATGAAAGCCAACCAATAGGGGCACCATATAGCCCTCTGCCGACTGGTTCTTGGTGACGAAGCCAGTGCAATGCTGCTTCCTTTGGTTCGCCGCCTAAAGCGGGCGTCGGATGCAACTGATCAATCATATCTAAAAAAGTCGGTCCCTTTGCTTGCCGTTTGCCGACAATAGGGGCATAGAGATGTTGAATGTCGCGATTTTTAAGCAAGGTTCGCTCGCCGACAGTCACCTGATTTTGGGTGAAAGGAGCGATTGCCTTGCGAATGCGATCCACCACGATTTGATGCTCATGCAAATTTTTTGCTGAATGCAACAAAGCTGCCCCAAGTGTCTGATCCTCATCGGCAGTCTGGCCGCGTTCGATTGAGCCAGCGACCGCAGCGGTATAAATGGTGTCCGTTTCACCCGCTAATAAGCGCTCCGGTGTCGCGCCGACAAAGATGCGCTCGTTACGCTGTAAGAAAAAAACATACGTCTGTGGCTGTTGCACCAGTAATCGTTGTACTAGTTGCGCCCCATCAATCTCTCGCTCCATCTCTAAGCGTAATTGCCTAGCTAGGACAATTTTTTTCAATGGATTGCCCGGATCTTTGATGGTCGCGACCGCCTCTTCAACAGTCGTTAACCACTGCGTTACAGCTAATTCTTCCATAGCTTGTACATGGTTGTCTTTTTTAGGGTGTGACGTTGTGACTGCGGCAAAAAAGCGTTGTTGCAGCTGATTAAAGTCAAGCGCTAGTTGCGCATAGGTCGCTGGTCGCTTAACGATGAGTGTGACGTGCCAGCGATGATGTTGGTAGACTAGCTCAATCTCTGGTAGCACAAAGCCCCCTTCAGCCAACTCGTCCCAAAGTGGGGCTTTCTTCGCTTGTGGATCAAACGGCAGTGCCCCCACTAAGCGACAAGCCTGTGACGGATCAAACAACTGTGTTCGTAATCGCTCTTTTTGCTGATGCATCTGCTGACTTTTAGCAGACGGTAGCTGAAACACTTCACCAATACCAAGTAACGTCAAAGACTGATCCGGCGTTTGCCAAAAAAACCGAGTCTCTGCTGGATCAAACGCCTGCAACATCATGGCCGGTGTCAGTGAGGTCTCATATTCAAATGTATAACTAAAATAAGATTTAGCAGCTTGGTAAGCTTGTTCATACTCAGGTGCCAAGCGGATAATCAATGTACTTCACTCTTTCTTCTGTTAAAAGTGGTCGCTTCAAGACTTTCCCGCTGGCTGTTTTTGGCAAAGCATGGACGACATAAATTTCTTTTGGTTGTTTATATGTTGCTAGTGATTGTTGCAAGTATGCTTGCAGCATAGCCAAGGTTACCTGACTACTGACTTGAATGTAGGCAGTCGGGACTTGTCCCCAGCGCACATCTTCACGACCAACGACGGCCGCTTCCTCAATCGACGGATGCTGGAGTAGCACTTGCTCCACTTCCGAGGGATAGATATTTTCGCCCCCTGAAATAATCAATTCACTCAGACGACTCTTTACATATAAGGCGCCATCCTCATCAAGATACCCTAGATCCCCAGTGTTAAACCAGCCATCTTGCGTCCACGCACTTGTTTGTGAATGATTCAAGTATGACTGGATGACTGATGGTCCTTGGATGAATATCTCCCCAACTTTTCCGGGAGCCATTTTTGGGTCACCAATTTTGATTGCCACATCGTGTAAGGGATAGCCCGCAGCACCGATTTTATTGGCTACTTCATCTGTAGGGACTGCTACGATTTGCGAACAAGTCTCCGTCATCCCAAACGAGGGCATGATGGGGATATTTTTCGCTAAAGCTTGTTGCACGACTGGCTGTGTGATTGGATCACCACCAAGTAATAGTGTTTTTAGCTGCGGATAGCCCGTAGCTGAGAGATAAGGCAGTAGCTGCTGCAAGGCACTCGTTACCAATGAGAGGACCGTGACTTGTTTGTCTTGCAAGCTCTCCTCTATCGCAATAGGGTCAAAGCCATCATACAAATACACCGCTAACCCTAATCGCAGCGAGCGTAGAAGAATCGACAGCCCACTAATATGAAACAGCGGCAAGACCAAGCCCCAGCAATCAGCTTGCGTTAAGTGCATGGACTGTTGCGTCGCCAAGGCACTTGCCTGATGATTGGCAAAAGACTGCGGTACTCCTTTGGGCCGACCTGTCGTACCTGACGTATACATAATTGAGGCGACTGCTTGTTCCTGATACCCCTTATCTATATAGTGCGTCTCAGGTACTGCAGGTAACGTCTTTGGTATCGTTAGCTGCTGCATAAAGTCAGGGACAGCGAGTGGCTCATCGCTAATCAAAAAAGTCGTCTGCGCATCGGCCATCTGAAAGAGCCATTCTTGCTCCGTCAAGCGCCGATTCAGCAATTGAACCTCAATTCCTAATTCCCATAGACCAGTAATTGAAAAATAACACTCCGGTGAATTTTTGCTAAAAAGTGCCACTCGTTTCGTATTTTGGGGAATGTGTGCCCCATAGTAGGCAGCGTAGCGCTGAGCAAGTTGGGCAAGCAAAGAAAACGACCAGCTTTCTTTTTTCCATAAAAAAGCGGGTCGTTCTGGATGAAGCAATGCTTGCTGTTGCAACCAACTGCTTGGTTTGTTCGTAGGTTGCATTATGGGAATTTTGGAAATTGGTCAAAATCCGGCGTGCGTTTTTCTTTAAACGCATCGCGGCCTTCTTTGGCTTCATCCATTGTATAGTAAAGAAGTGTCGCATCGCCTGCTAATTGTTGAATACCAGCTAAGCCATCGGTATCGGCATTCATCGCAGCCTTAATCATCCGTAAAGCAAGTGGACTTTTCGTCAGCATTTCTTCTGCCCATTCCATTGTTACATCTTCAACTTCCGCTAAAGGAACAACCGTGTTAATCCAGTTCATTTGCAAAGCTTCTTCAGCTGTATATTGTTTCGTCATAAACCAAACTTCTTTCGCTTTTTTATGACCGATAACACGTGCCAAGTAGCCTGCACCATAGCCACCATCAAAGCTTCCGACATTTGGTCCTGTTTGACCAAACTTCGCATTGTCAGCAGCAATTGTAATGTCACACACCAATTGCAACACATTTCCGCCACCAATCGACCAGCCTTTGACCATCGCAATGACAGGCTTTGGAATAACACGAATCAAGCGTTGTAAATCAAGAACATTCAAGCGTGGCACTTGGTCTTCACCTACGTAACCACCGTTGCCTCGCACTTTTTGGTCGCCACCGGAACAAAAGGCCAAATCCCCTTCACCCGTCAAAATAATGACGCCGATATCCGTTTTGTCACGGCTAATTGAAAATGCATCAATCAATTCAAATACAGTTTTTGGTGTAAACGCATTGTGGACATGCGGACGATTGATACTTATTTTTGCGACTTTTCCATGTTGTTGAAACAAAATTTCCTCATACTCTTTTACTGTTTGCCATTCTCTCAAACCATTGACCTCCTTAAGTCGTTTCCTGTACTATTATACACAATTAGAGCTTTTTTTCCCAACGAACGAGATTAGAAACATGAACTGGAGGTACTGCTATGAATTTACTGACCCATCTTGGGATTAAAACCGAACAAGTTACCGCTGAAAAAGTCATTCTTTCGTTACAAGTAAACGAAACACACCAGCAACCATATGGCGTCATGCACGGTGGCGTGAGTGCTGTATTGATTGAGACTGCTTGTAGTATCGGTGGCAATGCCAATCTGCAACATGCCCATGCGGTCGGTATCGATCTGTCGGTGAATCACTTAAAAAGTATCGCCACAGGACCTGTCACCGTCGTCGCCACGCCCGATCGAATCGGACGTACCATTCAAGTATGGCAAGCGACTCTCTATAATGACCAACAAGAAAAACTAGCAGTCGGTCGTTGCACACTCGCTGTTGTCACGCATTAAGGTAAAAATTTTTTAGAAAATAAGCAAAAATAAGAATCTCATCTAAAACTGATGATTATTCGTTATTTTTGCTTATTCTTTTTTATTTATGCGTTAAAAACCCGCTTTTTTATAATAATTATTCAAAATAACTTTACTTTTGCTACATTCTATCTTATGATAAGCATACTTAATTGAATAAAAATTCAAAATAAACAGTATAAAACGAGGTTTTTGTATATGAATGCATATTTAGGAATTGTTATTGATTTCTCTAAAGTCGTCAAATGGTTACCTACATTTTGGCAAGGCACCATCGTCACTGTCGCCTTAGCGATCATGACCGTCATTATCGGTTCGTTGATTGGCTTATTGGCAACCATCATGAAGCAATCAAGTTTTGCGCCTTTGCGCTGGTTAGCCAAAGCGTATACCCAAGTCGTCCGCGGCACTCCCTTACTGCTTCAGCTCTTTATGTGGTTATACGGCTTTCCCATTATCGGCATCTCAATCCCACCCATCCCACTACTCGGTGATGTGTTTGGTTCACGCGAATTTTTGACCGCTGTAGTAGCTCTTTCTATTAATTCAGGTGCATACATATGCGAATTACTACGAGGTGGCTTGGAATCGATTGATAAAGGTCAGATGGAAGCTGGCAGATCATTGGGTCTTAGTCGCTGGCAAACCATGAAAGCCATCATTATCCCACAAGCTGTCCGCGTAGTCTTACCAGGATTGGGGAACGAATTTATTATGATGATTAAAGAATCTTCCATCGTATCGGTCGTAGGAGTCTTCGATGTCATGTATACCTACAACATCGTCAAAGCGTCGACCTATTCGATTTTTGAACCGCTGATTGTTGTCGGGATTATTTATTTTCTTTTGACAGCCGGCCTAACTTCTTTAATGTCTATGCTAGAAAAGAGGATGCATGTCTATGATTAAAACAGTGAACGTCACCAAAAAATTTGGCGACTTAGAAGTATTAAAAGGGATTTCGACCGATATTCAAAAAGGTGAAGTCGTCGCAATTATCGGTCCTTCTGGCTCAGGGAAGTCAACGTTTCTCCGTTGTTTAAACTTAATGGAGACCCCGACAAGTGGGGAAGTCATCTTCGAAAACCAAGATCTGACAGCCAAGAAATTAAAAGAAGCCGATATTGACCAGGTTCGCGAAAAAATCGGCATGGTCTTTCAACACTTCAATCTTTTCCCAAATAAGACCGTCCTTGAAAATATCACTTTGGCACCAATCATGCGTAAAAAGATGAGCAAGGTACAAGCGGAACAAAAAGCAGATGAACTGTTGCAAAAAGTCGGCTTAGCAGAGAAAAAATATGCCTATCCAAACCAACTATCCGGTGGTCAAAAACAACGGGTCGCTATCGCTAGATCACTCGCAATGGAGCCCTATCTGATGCTTTTTGATGAACCGACCTCTGCCTTAGATCCGGAGATGGTCAAGGAAGTCTTGCTTGTGATTCAAGACTTGACCAAAAGTCATATGACGACTGTCATTGTGACCCACGAAATGAATTTTGCGAAAAAAGTCGCCTCGCGCGTGCTCTTTATTGACCAAGGACGCATCGTTGAAGAAGGGACACCTGAAGAATTGTTCCAACATCCAAAAGAGGAACGCACCAAATTATTCCTCGATAAAATCACCTTTTAATGACACTTACTGAATGGAGAGAATACTATGAAAAAAAATTGGGTATATACGAGCATCTTTGCACTACTAGCGGTCGTGACACTAGCGGCTTGCGGATCATCTTCTAGCTCTAGTAACACAGATTCCGATACACTAGCGAAAATCAAAGCAAGTGGCAAATTTGTCGTGGGGACGTCACCTGATTTTCCGCCATCTGAATTTTATATTTTAAATGATCAAGGTGAAAAAGAAATTGTAGGCAGCGATATTTCATTAGCTAAAGCCATTGCCAAAGAAATCGGCGTAAAATTAGATATCAAAGCAACTGACTTTAACGGCGTACTTGCCAACATTCAGACTGGCAGTGTCGATATTGGTATCTCTGGTTTCGTTGGAACAGATGAACGAAAAAAAATCATGGACTTTTCCGATGGCTATGAGCAAGAAGTCAGCGATGGTTATCAGGGTATTTTAACGACAAAAGAGATTGCTGAAAAGTATTCATCGTTAGCTGATTTGAAGAAAGCAAAATTAAAAGTTGGCGCTCAATCTGGATCAATTCAGTATGAATTAGCTTCCGGATTGACCTCAACAGCCAACTTAAAACAATACGGCACGATGGATGCGGCAGTTCTTGCACTAAATGCTGGTGACATTGATGCGGTGACGGTGTCCACCACTTCGGTAGAACCGCTATTGACTTCTTTCCCTAACTTAACAATCTTAAGCAAAGAAGAATTTAATCTTGACCCTGACAACAAATATGCGACCAATGTCATTGGTATTCCTAAAGATGATGCCAACAAATCACTTATTAAAGTCATCAACAAAGTTATCAAAGAAAATAAAGAAAATGGAAACTTAGAGAAATGGAAAGACGAAGCCACTGAGCAAGCCAAAAAAGCAATTAGTGAATAATGATTGAATGAGAAAGAAGGCTATCTACATGACGGTAAAAGAACAGCTGATTGCATCAATTGAAACGAATATCGATGCATATATGGAGATTGTACAAACGCTATACGACAATCCTGAAATTGGTAATGAAGAGTTTGAAACAATGAAATTATTGGTATCCTATCTTACAAAAGCTGGGTTCGATACCCAATCAGCATACATTGTTCCGACTGGCTTTTTAGGAACATATGACACGCATAAGCCCGGACCGACGATTGCAGTAATGTGCGAGTATGACGCCCTACCTGAAGTTGGTCATGGCTGCGGCCACAATCTAATTGCAGCTATCGGTGTCGCCACTGGTGAAGCTGTTAAAGGTATTATCGATCAATTTGGTGGAAAACTACTTGTCGTCGGCACACCTGCAGAAGAAAACTTTGGTGGCAAAGTAAGTATGGCTGAAGCTGGCGTCTTTGATGCTGTTGATGTTGCCCTTATGGTTCACCCCGGCGTTAAAAATGGTGTCGGTGGTCGTTCAAATGCCCTAAATCCGATTAAATTTGAATTTTTTGGTAAAAATGCGCACGGCTGTCACCCTGACTTAGGTCGATCTGCTCTCGATGCAGCAGTGATGAGCTATCTGCAAATCAACTTATTGCGTCAATTTGCCAAACCACACACCTACATTCACGGTATTATCAAAGATGGCGGCCGAGCAGCCAATGTCATTCCTGGCTATGCGTCATTAGAATATTACTTCCGTGCACCCACTATGTCTTATGCGAAGTATTTAACAGAGCGCGCGACCAAAGCGGTGGAAGGCATCTGTCTAGCTAACGATGTGACGTTTAAGACGTCCACTTATGAATGCCCTTATGAAGATACATTAATCAACTACACATTGGCAGATATCTTAATGGAAAAATACCAAGAAATCGGCTTAACAGATATCGCACCCGTCGAAGAAGTAGCTGCTGGGTCGACAGATGTCGGTGCAGTCAGCTATAAGTGCCCTACCATTCAAGGGAATATCAAAATCGCTGATAGTCATGTCGGTGCCCACACAAAAGAAATGGCCGCTGCCACCATCTCACCTGACGGAAAAAAAGGGCTGATTTCAGCAGCCAAAGGACTCGCCTTGACCATTCTTGAATTACTTGAAAATCCTGAATTATTAGCAGCAGTCAAAGCCGAGCATCAAGAAACGATTAAAAAAGCACTGACCCTTGATTCGCTTGCCTAGTAAAAAAGACCAACCCTTCTGATAAATCCAGGAGATTGGTCTTTTTAATTGGCATTTGGTGATTCGTTGCAGGATTAATAGGAGTATGTTACAGTTTTAGCAAATAAAAGGAGGGATTTTCATGACATTATCTACTGAACAACACGCACTGGCAGAAGCTTTACTTGACGCCTATAAAAAAAGACATTCACTACCTATTAGCGAGGCCGAATTAACCGTTGGAAAACTGGAAGATGCGTATGCCATCCAAGCTTTAATCAGCGAACAAAAAGATACCCCCGTTGCCGGCTACAAAGTCAGCTTAACGAGTGAAAAAACACAAAAACTTTTTGACTCAACTGAACCATTATACGGAGCAGAAGAACAAGCTCAAATCCTGACCTCTCCTGCGACTGTCAACTTAGCAGACTTTTTAGAACCTTTAGTTGAAATCGAGCTGGTCTTCACTGCAACAAGCACGCTATCTGAGACAGATACACTCCCTGAACTATGCGAAAAATTAACCGTAGCCCCAGGTATTGAACTCCCTGATTCACGCTTTGCAGATTGGTTCCCTGATTTGAATAAATATCTAGTCGTATCAGATGGGGCTGTAGGTGGAAACATTGTCTTAGGTGCCTCTCAACCAGTCTCAGCGATTTCATTTGATGAACTTGGACAAATTGAAGGAACCTTGTTCGTAGATGACGAACAAGTAGCACAAGGCTTATCTTCTGAAGTGTTGTCAAATCCTCTCATCTCAGTCCAATGGTTAATCAAAAAATTAGCCCAATCGAATCAACAAATTACTGAGGGAATGCACATTTCAAGTGGGACATTTATTTTTCCAGTACCTTTAAAAAAAGGGACGTTCAAGGCCGTTTATTCACATGGTATTGGTGAAGTTGTCGTACACGCAAAATAAAAAAGCACACTAGTTGGGGGCTAGTGTACTCGGGAGAAAGAAATGAAAAAAAGTTTGGTTTGTTTGGGTATGAATAGAGTATAGCTACCCAAACTCAAACAAACCATAAAGAGACGTATCCATTCTTTTTTACTACTACATCCGAATCGACCAGACAAACTAGCTCCTAAATAAGACCAGAAAATCCCAAAGGTTGAGACATACCTTTGGGATTTTCTGGTCTTTTTATAACCAACAATATTTCACTTTTTTATCGGGCTAACTTACGAACGGTTTGCCGTTCCTTTAATTCAAAGGGAATAATCTCTGATGTCATTACTTGCTTTTTGGTAATCGAGTGAATCAACCGCTGACAGCCGCGCGCGCCCATCTCATAAAAAGGCTGGGCAATCGTTGTAAGTGGCGGTGTCGTCATCCACGCGATACTTGTGTCATCATAGCCCACTACGGATAATTGCTCTGGAACACGAATGCCCGCCTGATGGGCCACTGAGATCACTCCTAAGGCGACATCGTCACTAGCACAGACGATGGCAGTCGGCATCGTCTGATGAAGGTACTGCTTCATCGCTTGCTGACCAGACTCAAAGCTGAAATCACCAAATACAATCAACGAGTCATCCACAGCTAGTTGGTTGTCCTCAAGACAATTGAGATACCCAGCCAGACGTGGTTTACCGGCCACTGCATCGTCGGGATTGATGCCAGCTAGTGCTATCTTTTGATGATTTTGCTGAATTAAATAGTGTGTAGCATGATACATTGCTTCATAGTCATCAACTTTGATATATGGTAGTTGCTTGTCTTCAGAAATCGTCGATAACAAAATAGTTGGCACGCCTAATTGACGAACCAATTCTTGCCGCTCTTGATTCAGATAGATAGAGACAATCATAATCCCATCCACTCGCCGATTGACCATTAATTTCAGGCTATTAACCAAACGTTTCCCTTCAACACCAGCATGTGTCAGAATGACACTATACCCAAAATCATAGGCTATATCCTCAATTCCCGTAACGATATTTCCATAAAACGATGTACTGACATCGGGAATAATGATGCCGATGGTTTTGGTTTTATTGGTGACCAAACTGGTCGCCGCTTCGTTCTTGTAATAACCAAGCTCCTTTGCCGCAGCTAACACGCGGTCTCTAGTCTCGTCTCCATAGCCACCGATGTCATTGATGACGCGTGAAACAGTAGCCGTAGAAACATTCGCCCGCCGCGCGATATCTTTGATTGTGGTTGCCATGATTTTACCTACCTTATCTTTTCATTGAATGTCTCTTTGACACGCTGATTCATATGGTATACACGGGCTTCATATGGAGCAAGTGCCATCGTTTTTTGGTGTTGTGTCAGCTGTAGCTCATGCTCACTACTTGCCCCCTCAACAGAATGATTGTCGATGACCAGCGTCCAACTCTGACCACTAATTGCAGCTGGTAAGTCAATTTCAGCCGCATCTTTGGTTAAGTTTACCACCACGAGCATTCGCTCTGTTCCTAAAAAGCGTTCATAAACATAGACTTTGGGATCATCGAGTAAGTAATCATGGTAATGACCCGTAACGAATACCGCACGATTTTTTCTTAGCTGAATCAATTGCTTGTAATACGACAAAATCGAGTTAGGCTGTTTTAACTGTGCAGCTACGTTAATCTCTTCATAGTTTGGATTGACCACTAGCCATGGCTCTGCTGTCGAAAAACCAGCATTTTCCTCCGTACTCCACTGCATTGGCGTACGGCTATTGTCTCTAGAGATGCTACTCATTAGTTCTAGTATTTCCAGATTACGCTCACCACTATCTTCAAGCTTTCGCAGCTCTTCAATTTGCTGCTTGGCAGTCACGTCATCAAGCTGATCCAAGTCCGTAAAGGTCATATTGGTCATACCAAGCTCTTGCCCTTGATAAATAAATGGCGTGCCTTGTAACAGTAAATACATTGTAGCCAAGGCGGTCGCTGCCTTTTGGCGGTACACAGGCTGATCATTACCAAATACCGAGACACTCCGCGGCACGTCATGGTTTTCCATGTACAATGCGTTCCATCCTTTGCCGTAATCCAGTTGCTTTTGCCAATGACTGAGCGCTTTTTTCAGTGCGATGACATCAATTGTGTCCTGTTTTTCTCGCTTCCATAAAGAAATATGCTCGAATTCAAAAATCATATTGAAATACCCATCTTCACCGACCCACTCAGGTGCTTGCTCGGCCGTCACACCAGATGCTTCACCGACTGTCACAATATCATATTCTTTAAATATTTGACCCAATTCCGTCAAGTAAACATCGATGCCTGCTACATTGGTGAACGGTGAAAATGCCCAATCTGCTTGCGGCTTAGTATCCCAAGAAGATTTTTTAATATGTGAGATAGCATCAATGCGAAATCCATCAATTCCTAAATCTAGCCACCAACGAATCATTTTATATAGATCTTGCCGCATCTGCTTGTTTTCCCAGTTTAAGTCCGGCTGTTCTTTGGCAAACACATGAAGGTACTGTTTCTTTAGAGAAGGCACCTCTTGCCAAATCGATCCACCAAAAATGGATTCCCATTCATTAGGCTTTTGTATGCCATCTGCCCAAATATAATAATCATGATAGGGATTGTCTGGTCCTTTGAGTGCTTCTTGAAACCACGGATGCTGATCTGACGTATGATTGATGACTAAGTCCATAATAATCTTAATGCCATGCGCATGCGCCTCTTTGATTAAATCCACCATCTCCGCCATAGTACCATACTCAGGATTAATCGCTTGGTAATCACTAATATCATACCCATTATCGACATTGGGTGAAGCATAGATGGGATTCAGCCAAACAAAATCAATGCCCAGCTCTTTTAAATACGGCAATCTTTGGCGAATGCCATTTAAATCTCCGATGCCATCATGATTGGTATCTTGAAAACTTTTTGGATAGATTTGATAGCCTATCGCATCTTTCCACCAAGGAATCGTTTGTTCTTCGTGCATAATAATACTCCTTTTTTACATTATTATTGAAAATAGATCATATCCCAATATTCTAGGCTACTAACCGGTACTTCTAAATATTTTCCTTTACTATCTTCTCCTCTTGTCATCGCCACGACTTTTGATCGACTATCAAAATCCGGATCTGGTGAAGTAAGATAGGCATGCTGATAGTCATTTTCTGTATAATAGCGAACTGTCAATTTTTCTTTCTTATTTGGAGTTGCTTTTTGACCTTCATTTGCTCGCCAAGTAACATCTTTAACGCCACTCAAATTAATGAGCTGAATTGCTTCAATACCTTTTTTTTCTTTTGCATAGGCCCAAATAGTATCAGGTTGGCCATCACTGCTGGTTTGTTCATCGACGATTTGAATCAATTTTTGATTATCTTCCAAGCCATCACGTAAGATATTTTGATAAGCTACAATAAATTCTTGCAGTGCATGTTGGCGTTTTTGGTGCTCTTTACTCATATATAGGTTCTTATTAGGGAAATACTCATTTGAAAGCATTTCTGTGCCATTCCCTAATTCAATTCTTGAACCACCCGCTGCATAAACGGCTGCATTGGTTAATAAAACGGCTGCTTGATTAAATGGTTTACGTTTCCCTTGGGCTGCTGCATAATCATATTCCATATAAGCCGGTATAATTAACGATTTTCCATTGCTTTCTTTACGTGACTGATCGATTTCTCGCTTCAAGCTCATATAATCATCATACGTATGCCCTTCACTGTCTTTATCCCAAGGCCAAATTTCAGAGTAGAGGACATCAACATTTGATGCATTTACCTGCTCGATGCCCTGCGCACCTACTGGATTAAAAGAAAGGTAGTAGCGATCCCCTAGACGTTCTTTTACGGTATTTAAAAATGACTTGTAGCTATCTTTCACATATTTTGCTTTTTCGGGTTTCCCAATATCCGCAGTGGTCCACATTTTTCCCCATTCCCCAACAGTGTCACCATGCCAACCATCAAATCCCATTACTTCTAATGCTTCTTTGTTTTTTTCGATGATATAATCTTGCCATTCAGGGTTATCTAAATCAAAGAAAAATAGATTTGATTGACCCGTGGGACTTGCACCCATTTTAAAGGTAAAGACATCCCCTGGCCGTCTACCAGCTTCTCCATGATCCTCAGCATAATGCAACAACCATTCGTCTTTAATTCCGTACTTCCTATAATTATTCGTTGCTGCGTAGACCATATTATAACTCATATTCACGATATTTTCTTGCTTAGCCAGCTGAATATATTCTTTTACTTTATTGCCATCAATTTGTCTGCCTGACCAATCCTGCCAAGTCATTGAGCCATCATCAGGAATCAGTTGATGATGCAAAAATTTCCAATCATAATATTCAATAGAGTTTAGCTGCCAATCTTTCATCTGTGCGATGGTTTTAGTGGGCGTTGCTTCATCGCCAAATTCTGTTAAATAGCCATAACGTGGAAACTTGGTCCAGTTACTCGAAACATCCACCGCTTTATTGGTTTGAGCAATGGTTTCTCCGGATTGATTTTTCATTTCAATTTGCAATAAATATCCTTGAAAATCGGTTTTTGGAGGCTGCCATTCAATGGTCATCTGTCCCTTACCGTTAACGGTTTCCCATTTTGCAGCTTTTTGATCAACTTTTTTCCCCAAATGAGTCACCCGTAATTGATAGGTTCCTTGATTTTTTTTTGCTTCATCCGCTAATGAAACGGTTAAGGTTACCTTGTCCCCAGGTCGATAGACGGCTTGGTCTGCGCTTATCTTATCAATTGACACGTTTGCCTGTTTTTGATTATTCGTTCTCACCACTCCAAAGATTACTCCGACAACCAGAGCCCCACTTATTATTCCAAAAACAATTTTTTTCATATTTGCTCCCTTCAGTGCATGATTGTAAACAGTCGTTCTTATCAAAAAAACCGAACCATAATGAGACTGGTTCATGTCACTGCTTGTAACAAGTGAGATTCATCATCACTATCGTTCGGGTCTGGTTTTACTGCTATACATACATGTCCCTTTTTACTCAGCTAGTCACTCTGCACGTTGGTCCGTGTATTCGCATTCAAACAGTGCTTGTGATAACTCACGAGAAGGTACTTGGGAAAGTAAATTGAATCGTTTTTTCTTACTTGATTCATTCCGGTAACGATCCCATAATTGATCTTTTAATTCATTCTCAATATTTGCTCGTTTTAAGATA
>NZ_JAMRVB010000001.1:1512594-1545691 GCF_023743875.1 Enterococcus italicus | reverse complement strand
ATATCAAAAACAGCCTGTTCACTAGTTTGTGTTTTGCTGTAGGCAAAACCTGATAGTGTGAGCATATGTTGCTCTTCTGGTTGATTGATTAAAATGATTTGTTCTTTCAACTGAGCATCATACATAGAGGAAAGATTATCGCCACTAACCTGTACTTCATCGGTCACGCGTAAATGAAACTCATGTTGACGTTCATTTGGCAGAATATCTTTCGATCCTTCTATTTCGATAACCAATTTTTTGGTTTCATTATCCAAACGAACGCGGGTCACGCATCGTTGATTTCCCTCATCTTCAATCAATTCATATTGATTGCTGCTTCCAGGGAAAATTTCCCAACGGATGGTTGTTGGCAATTCATTCGCTTTTGTTTGCTCAGGATGGGCATCTAAAGGTACAATGGCGCCCGCTTTAGCTAAAACAGGAATATCATTTAACCAACGATACATCGTAATGGTTGTATCGCCTTCATAACGACAGTTTCGGAAAAAGTCAAACCAATCTCCCTCTGGTAAAAAGACAGCCACTTTTCCTAACTCTGTCTGCCGATCCATCGGTTGTGTAATTGGAGCAACCAAAAGTTCGGAACCAAAGAAGTATTGATTACGCGTACGGTAAGATGCATCTACTTCCGGGTAACGGTAATACATTGGCTGCATCAGCGGTTCACCATTCTCATGTATCTTCACATTTGCTGTGTAAAGATAAGGCAGTAAAGCATGGCGGAAGCGCAAGTAATCCTTCATAATCCCGGCTATTGTTGGTTCATAGGTCCAAGGCTCCTTGCTTGTAAACGCACTTGATGAACTATGCAAACGATTGATTGGACTAAATACCCCAAATTGCAACCAGCGTAAGGACAATTCTTCGTCTTTGTATCCTAACATGTGTCCACCAATATCATGACTCCACCAAGAATAACCAATGTTCGAAGCCGTGACGGTCATGTATGGTTGGAAATCAAGCGATTCCCAACTGATAATCGTGTCCCCAGAAAAGCCGAGTGGGTACCGATGGCTTCCTGGTCCGGCATAGCGGGATAAAATTAATGGATCGTGTTTGCGTTCTACTTGATCTAGAAAGTGGTAATGGTTCAATTGCCATAACGGATCTAAGCCGGCTACTTCACTTTTTGTTCCTTGTTGCCAATCAATCCACCAAAAATCGACTCCATCTTCTTCCATTGGATGATGAACATCTTCGAAATAACTGATACGGAAATTTTCGTCATTTAAATCAAAGCGAGCTGGCTCTTCTGCCTCTTGGTCGAGATGCAACCGTTTTGCCACTCGTGGATAAGCTTCTTCAAATGCACGAATCCCATCAGCTGGATGGACATTGAGCGTAATCGCTAAGCCTCGATCATGTATCGCTTGCATAAAGCGTGTCGGATTCGGAAATAATTTTTTATCCCATGTGTATCCTGTCCAACCATTACCAAAACGTTCTGGCACTTCCGTCAAGTGCCAATCCATGTCAATTACCGACACCGATAAAGGCACCGCTTCTTCTTTAAATTGTTCAATCAATTCTAAATAGCTATCTTCCGTGTATTTCCAATAACGACTCCACCAGTTTCCTAAAGCATAACGAGGTAGCAAGGGTGTTTGACCTGTCAACTGATAGAAATCTTTCAATGCTTGGAAGTAATCATGTCCATAAGCAAAGAGGTAGCAATCCGTTTCACTTCCTAGGCGATTAACTGGTTGCTTCATCTCATCTATCGCAAAAGTTGTTGAATCGTCCATTATAGTGACACCGTTACGGCTCATGATACCATCTTCAAGTGGAATTTCTCCATCTGCTCCATCAAGTGTTCGCGTTGTTCCTTTTAGGTTCCATTCAGTATCTCCAAAACGCCAATGGTGCGTATAACCTGTTGCAAAGCGCACATCCATCGAAACTGTGTATTCATTAAATTCCTTTTCTTTTTCGTAAAAAAGATCAAAATTTGGTGTATGAATTTCTAGTTGCGTTTCCGTTTCAGAAGTGGTTGCTGTTGGTGTTCCAAATGTACGATTTAAAACAGTTTGTGTCGGACGATCTTCAAATTGTCCAGTTTGACTATATTCCATCCGAATCAATTGATTCGTTAGAATTGTGATACGATAATGTTCTCCTTGAATAATAGACTTAGTCATCATTCCCTCCTATACATTTTTTAAAATTTTTGTAGCAAATGCTTCATATGGCTTTAATGATACTTCGCCACTTTTTGGTAATGAGGTGTGATAGTTATGAACAAGTACTTCCCCAATTTCTTCTTCCAACGTAAACGTTTGCTTTGATTCCGAAAAATTAGCCACGACTAGCCATTTCTCACCGGAAAATTCTCGATAATATGCAAATACTTCTTCTTCTGTATCTTCAATTAGTTCGTATTCGCCCCAAACAACAATCGCATGCTCTTTGCGTAATTCTATTAATTTTTTGTATGTGTAAAAAACAGAATCCTCATCCGCCAAACTTTGTTCCACATTAATTTCAGGATAATTTGGATTAACGTGCAACCAAGGTGTCCCTGTTGTAAAGCCTGCATTGGCCGAATTGTCCCATTGCATTGGTGTCCGGGCATTGTCACGTCCCTTAGCATTAATGGATTCGATAATGGCTTCTTTCGTATAGCCCTGATCTAGGCGCTCGTTGTACATATTAATACTTTCAATATCGTCAACTTCATCAATTGTTGAAATTGGGCAATTCGTCATGCCAATTTCTTCCCCTTGATAAATGTATGGCGTCCCTTTCATCATATGTAGCAAAATAGCAAACATTTTGGCACTTTCCACACGATACTCTTTGTCATTTCCCCAACGTGAAACGATTCTTGGTAAATCATGATTGTTCCAGAATAAACTATTCCAACCTTCATGTCCTAATGAAGTTTGCCACTTAGATAGAATTTGCTTCAATTGACCAATAGACAGTGGCTTCAAATCCCACTTATCTTTGCCTTCTTGTTGATCCAAACCAATGTGTTCAAATTGAAAAACCATTGAAAGTTCATTTCTTATCGGATCAGAGTATAATTTAGCGATTTCGGGTGTTGCTCCCCAAGTTTCACCCACCGTCATTACATCTTGCGAGCCGAACGTTGCTTGATTCATTTCTTGAAGATACGTGTGCAACATTGGCCCATTTCCTGTAATGCTTTGATCAGGTAATTTGCCAATTAAATCGATGACGTCCATCCGGAAACCACCAATTCCTTTTTCCAACCAAAAATTCATCATATCGTAGACTTCTTGACGAACTTTTTTGTTTTCCCAATTTAAGTCTGGTTGTTTTTTACTAAACAAGTGTAAATAATACTGCCCCGATGCTTCATCATATTCCCATGCACTTCCACTAAATGCTGAATGCAAATCATTTGGGACGTCCCCATTAACTGGATCACGCCAGACATAATAATCTCGGTATGGATTTTCTTTGCCTTTCTTGGCTTCTACAAACCAAGCATGTTCATCAGAAGTATGATTAACAACAAGGTCCATAACGATTTTAATGTCTCTTTTATTGGCTTCTTGGATTAATTCTTCCATATCCGCCATCGAACCAAATTCATCCATAATATCTTCATAATCACTGATATCATAGCCGTTGTCATCATTCGGTGATTTGTAAACTGGCGAAAGCCAGATAGCTGTAATTCCTAATAATTGTAAATAATCTAAACGGGAAATAATCCCAGGAATGTCCCCAACTCCGTCTCCATTGCTATCCTGGAAACTTCTAGGATAAATTTGATATACTACGGCCTTTTGCCACCATGACGTCATGTTAAATCTCCTTCATTTTTTCATATTTTTTAAAAATACCTAACAATAAGAACGATTTTAAGAAAATCATAAATGCGATGCCTATGAAGACACTCATATACAGTATGAAAACAAAAAGATTTGAAGAAAGAAACATCAATGCAATGACCCCAATACTCATGCCCGCCAAAAGAACGCTCGTAAACACATTCATGACAGTAAGTTTCAATGAATTGACCAGACTATTTTTTAGACTATCTTGATAACGCGCAATATAAGCATACAAATATTGAGTGATAAACAAAATAAATAACGCTGTCACCCCAACACCGACCATCGGAAGTGTGATGCCATGGAATGTCTGCACAAAATACCAACCATCCACTATAAATAGCACTGAAAGCAAGGATTGAATCATACTAAATACCATTGACTGTTTAAAATTTTGCTTAAACGCTACAAAATAATTTTTCGTTACTTGCATATCATTTTTTTCATGCATCTTGAAACAAACGGTATAAGCTGCGCTCAATGAAACACCCGTTGTGACGAGTGGCAGACTAGTTATGAGGATACAAAAGTTCAGCACCATCAATCCCCAGATCTTTGCAAGTACACGATACACGGGGCCACCAACATCAAAAAATCTATCCACATTCTTCACCTCTTTTCTTCTCATCTCGTTTTGACACATTCAAAAACTATTCTTTGACCGCTCCTACAACAATTCCTTGAACAAAGTATTTTTGTAAGAATGGATAAATGACTAGTAACGGAATGATTGCTACAACAATTTTCGCAGCATTCAAGTTACGGTTTGATACTGATAACAAGCTTTGTAATTGCTCAGTAGATAATCCACTAGCATTTTGTAATGCAGCTGCAATATTTACGGACAATGATTGGATGTAGGTCATCAATGGATAATTTTTAATATCCGTCATGTAAACCAATCCACTAAAGAAGTCATTCCAACTACCTACAATACTGAATAAAGATACCGTTGCTAAGGATGGTAAAGAAATCGGAATATAGATTTTAAGCAAAATATCCCAAGCATTTGCGCCATCTAACAAAGCTGATTCTTCCAATGATTTTGGAATCCCCCGGAAAAAGTTCATTACTAAAATCACACTACCAATAGGAACAGCACCAGGTAAAATCAATGACCATACGGAATTAATCAACCCTAGATTTTTTACAACTAAATAAGTTGGAATCATTCCACCGTTAAAGAGCATTGCAAAAATCATAAGGTTCATAAAAAACTTGCGGGAAAAGAACACTTTTTTGCTTTTTGACAAAGGATAGGCCAATGTCACGATCAGTATCAAGTTTAGTGCAAGTGCTACGAAGACTCTAAATACTGAAATGCCGAATGAACGCCAAAATTGCGCATCACCGACAATTTTTTCATATGCTGCAAAAGTTAATTCTACTGGCCATAAACCAACCTTATTTGCGGCTGCTGCCTGAGAACTACTTATAGAGAGCGCAATTACATTCATCAATGGGATTAAGCATGATAACGTCAAGAGAATTACTAATAAATAGATAATAAATTGACGAATGCCAAATTTTTCTTTCATTTTTTTATTCCTCCTTTAACGTTTAGAACATCACCCGATTTGTTGCTTTTTCAGCCGCTTTATTCGAAATCCAGATTAAGAATAATCCGATAATCGAGCGAATTAACCCAACTGCAGCCCCTAAACTATAGTCTCGTCCAATTAGACCAATTCGATAAATATATGTATCTAAGACATCCCCACTCGAATACACTGGAGGAGAATACAAATTGTACACTTGGTCAAAACCAGCACTTAAAATGCCTGGCAAAGCCAAAATTGTCATCAAAATAATAAAAGGCATCATCCCTGGAACCGTTACGTAGCGTACTTTTTGATACCAGTTCGCCCCATCCATTGTCGCTGCTTCATACAATCCTGGATCAATCGCCGTAATAGCGGCTAAGAAAATAATCGAGTTATATCCAAAACCTTTCCAAACATCCGTCCAAATTAATAGATGTGGGAACACTTTATTGCTACCTAAGAAATTCACTGAGTTAAGACCGATACTTTGTAAAATTTGATTGACTGTTCCATCTAAACTAAACAAGTTTACAATAACCGAAGCTAAGATTACCCATGAAAGAAAATAAGGTAAATAAACAACTGTTTGCATCGTACGTTTCATCCATTGGACACGAATTTCATTTAATAAAATTGCAAATACTATTGGGATGATTGTGTTCCAGATGATTTTCCCTACGGCAATATAAACGGTATTATAGGTAACTTGCCAGATATCAGGTAAATTAAAAAGATATTTGAAGTTATCGAGGTAAACAAATTCAGAATGTATAAAACCTCTTGCTGGTATAAAATCTTGAAACGCCATAATTAACCCAAACATCGGTGCATAAGAGAAAACTAACAAAAAGAGTATTCCTGGCATTACCATAGCTATGAATAGCCATTGATCTCTTGAAAACCAAGATTTCCTTTTTATCGCTTTTTTATCCATAATAGTCTCCTTACTGTCAGATAGAAAATAGAGCATTTGCTGATAAATGCTCTATTAACTCATAACTCAATTTAGTTATTTTTGCTTGTCAGCAATTTTTTGCATTTCTGCGAGAATTTCTTTACCACCTTGGTTATCCCATTCTTTGGTGTATTTATCAAATTTGCTTAATGGTTCTGCTCCTGTTACAAATTTGATGAACGTTTCTTCTTCAAGTTTAGAAATTTGAGCACCATTACGATCGTTTGCTTTAATTGTATCAAAGGTTATAAATGGTTTTACTTCGTTATAGATGCCTTCTTTACGTACACCATCCATTACACCAGTTACTGCTAAAGCACGTGAAGCGTATACAGACCAGTCGGTTGGATCTGCTCCTTCTGGGTTGTCCAAATAAGCTTTGATTTTACGAGCATTATTTTGAACGACAAACTTCGTAATATCATCGATATTTGTTTTGCCTTCCGCAGCATCTGTCGCAGTCACTGCATCATCAATTTCACTCAAGTTTTTGAAGAATTCGATATTGACTGGTTTCACTGAACCATCAACTGCTTTTTGAGCATAATCATAAATTTCAGGATATTCTTTTTCCATGTCTTTTGAGTTCGCTACTTTGTCAAATAATAAATTGAACATTTCAACAACTTTTTCTGGATTAGCAAATTTCTTGCTAACAACCACGTAACCACCAACACCTGGTTTCGATACACCATTTACTCTACCATCTTTGCTTTCAATTGCATACGGCGTAAATGTTGCTTTCGGATTAGCTGTTTTGGCTTGAACCAATGCCCAATCAGAGATATGCCATGGTCCAGGAATAATACCTAATTCACCATTAATCATCATTGCGTTAATATCATCATACGTACGAGTACCAAATTGTGAATCAAGTAATCCTTCATCAAATAAATGCTTAACGTATGTTAATCCTTCTTTTGCTTGTTCCGTATTTGAACCATAAACTAATTTTCCATCATCACCTTTAAGATAATTTTTTGGATACGCTCCAAATGAGTTAAAAATAGCTGTTGCAGTATAACCAGAGCTACCATGACTATCAGATGTCAAGTAGTTTGCTAAAGCTAAACCTTGTGTTTTTCCATTACCACCAGCATCTTTTTCTTTAAATGCTTTGGCAGTACTTTCCAATTCATCCAATGTAATTGCATGATTTCCATCTGGATCCAATTTAATTCCTAAATTATCAAGCCAGTCTTGTCTGAACCAAACCATGTTTGGACCAAAATCATTGGCAGTTCCAGGTAAAGCCATTATTTTTCCATCAATTTTCGCTGAATCAATTTGTACGTTATCAAACGATTTGTAGATATCTTTGATGTTATCAGATGCGTATTTTTTGTATACATCTGATAAGTCTGCAATTAAATCATTGTTTGCTAATTCAACCATTTCATCATGGCTCACTTGCATAACATCAGGAATATCGCCAGAAGCAATTGCTAAAGATACTTGACGGGTATAATCGTCGCCATTTGCTTCAAACGCACTTTTAATATCAACACCCAATTCTTTTTTGATTAATCTGCGATACGCATTATTTGCATAAGTATCACCTTTTGGTAACTTAGAGTTCGGTTGTGTTTGTTGACCAACCGTCATAACAATGTTTCCATCAGCATCTTTCTTGGTTTCCTTTTTATCGGAACCCCCCCCACACGCAGCTAATAGTAATGCACTACTTAATACTACCGCTCCAGTTAAAAATTTGTGCATTTTCCCCATTTGATTTTCTCCTTTGAATTATTTGACATAGTCAACTACGTAAACGTTTACGTAACTAATAAAAAAATATATTTCTAAATTTACCACGTAGCAGATTACTCATAAAAGAAAGAACGTAAACGTTTACACTGTGATAATAACATTCGCCTTTATTTCATGTCAATAGCTTTTCTAATTTTTATCAAAACAAAAAGAAAAGGCTTTCTTTTTGTTTTGATAAAAAGAAAGCCCACCTTATTTTTTTACTATCAAATCTTTTTCTGCAGAAGAAAACATATGGGAATAGATAGGGATAGGGTGTTTTGTTTTAAAAGTCGTTACGGGTATGTTAGTTATCAGATTCCTTTTTCAATGCCTCCTTTAGAGCTGTCATGAACGCTACTTAGTGCTTCAAATTGTTCCCCACAGGGTTTTACAATATCAGAATGCTCAACAGTGACTAACCTATCATCTTTGATATGCTTTTTTTCAAGTGCAGCATAATTAGCGGATAATAGCGTGTGATCTTTAAAATCTTTCGCATTTCTACTTAGACGTTTGATAGTAGATAGCAAGTCAATATCCTCTACTAATAATCGAGTAATCTCTGCTAGTATCAGAGATTGGTTTTTGCAATACCATAAATCATATCTCTAATAAAATTTTTTACTGGTTTAGATAAATCATGTGATAGTTGTTCACAAACTCTTAAGTAAATTCAAAGCTTATTATTTTTTTAAAAAGGCAAGCGCGGATACAGTTCTTAAACCACCCTTGCCTAGCTTGATGTTATTCAAATAAATGTAACGTCCCGATGCGTTCGACTGCTTCGACTAAGCGAGCTTCGCCAATCGTCAGTCCCACTCTGACGAACCCTTCTCCTTGTTCGCCAAAGCCGACACCTGGTGCGACTGCCACTGCAACTTCGTCTAATAGTAGATCACTGAAAGATTCACTTGTATGGCCTTTTGGTACTGGCATCCAGCAGTAGAATGCGCCATCAGATGGGTATGCTTGCCAGCCGATTTTTGCCGCAGCGGTCACGAATGCTTGGCGCCGACTTGCATACTGTGCTGCAATTTTTTGTAAAGGCTCTTGTCCACTTGTCAATGCTGCAACACCTGCTGCTTGCAATGCCGGGAAAATACCTACAAACAAATGGTCTTGAATCAAGTTAATGGCTTCGATAACTTCTGGATTTCCTACTGCAAATGCAATGCGCCAGCCAGCCATGTTATAGGTCTTTGATAGTGTATAGAGCTCGACCCCGACTTCTTTGGCTCCTTTGGCTTGCAAGAAGCTAGCTGGCGCCGTCTGACCATTTCCTAAGGCACCATACGCGAAATCATGAACGACAATCAAGTCATTTTCCTTAGCAAATTGAACGGTCTCATCAAAAAATTCAGGCGTTGCTTGCGCCCCTGTCGGATTGTTTGGATAGTTTAAATACAAAAGCTTAGCCGCTGCTTTCAGCTCTGGCGACCATTCAGAGTAGTCTGGCAGATAGCCTTTTTCTGGTTGTAATGGAATCAATTCACTTTTGACATCTGCCAAGGCGATACCAGAAAGATAGTCTGGGTAACCAGGATCAGGTAGCACAATCGTCTCGCCAGGATTAAGTAAGGCAAGTGGCAATTCCACCAAGCCAATCTTGCTCCCACCCATCACTGCAATTTCTGTTTCCGGATCGACCGTTACACCATATTGTTGATAATAAAAATCAGCTGCTGCTTGCTTGTATTCATGATTGCCGCGAAATTGTGAATATTTGTGCGTCATTGGATCATCAAGCGCTTGTTTGGTCGCCTCAACAATGAAAGCAGGAGTCGCCTGATCTGGATTCCCTTGTCCCAAATTAATGACGTCAGCGCCAGTTGCGATTTTTTTGTTTACCTTCGCCACCAATGAAGCAAAAAATTGTTTTGGTAACTGATTGAGTTTAGTCGAAAATACCATGGTTTGTCTCCCCTTTGCGAATTTGTTCATACAATATTGGTCGCGCATCCTTAAAGACTGGAATTTCTCCTCGTACAGGCAAAATCGCAGCAGCATCTACCTCTCCGCGCGCGATGCATTCTTGGTCATCTAACTCGAGAATGATTTCTCCTAAAGGGTCAATAATCATCGAATGACCTGGAAAATGATTTGCAGGGTCAGCACCTACTCGATTGACCGCTATGAAAAAGGCTTGATTTTCAATTGCCCTAGCTTGCAGAAGCTTGCGCCACTGTGCTAAGCGTTGGACAGGCCACTGGGCACTAACAATATAGACTTCAGCGCCTTGTTGAGCTGCCAAGCGATACCATTCTGGAAAGCGCAAGTCATAGCAGATAAATGGACTGATTGTCACTTGTTTGTTTTCAAAAAATGCAAGCTTATTACCAGAAGCTAAGTAGCGATCCTCGGCCATTAAGCCAAATAAATGCGCCTTATCATATTGCGTCAGTACGGATCCATTTTCAGCAATGACATAAGTACGATTGTAAAAATCCGCCCCTTCTTTCACTGCTACCGAACCACCGACAATCGTCACATGATACGTTGTCGCTAACTCTTTTAGTAACTGCAATGTTTCTTGACCGTTATAATCTGCTATCTCTTCTAGGCGCGTCAAATCATACGCGGTGTTCCACATCTCTGGCAATACCACAAGTTCTCCTGGCTGTAAGTTTGCTTCTTGAAATAGTTCTCTGACGTGTCGTTGATTTTCTTTTGGGTTTCCAAATGCAATATCCATTTGCAATAAGACTACCGCTATCTTTTTCATGCCGTGTCCTCCTTTTTGATACCTATTTTCTGATATAAAAAAGCCCTTTTCGTCTAGACGAAAAGGGCGAAGCTCGCGGTACCACCTTTATTATGTTATCTCTTATGTTAACGGACATCTCACCGTCGTCTCAGCTTTAGAACCAAGACACCGCTCCCAGCTCATGCTAAGGTCTGCCATCTATCTATTTTCACCAACCATAGACTCTCTAAAATCTGCCAATACCTTATCTTCTGTTCATTGCGTTTTCATCATTTTCTAATAATGATTAGTTTACGCAAACTTGGTTGGTCTGTCAATGCTGTTTAGTCGACGAGTGTCGTTTGTTTGACGTCTTCAATCGTTTTTGTCCCGGCTAGTTGCATCGTGATGGCTAATTCCTTGTTCAAGTGATCAAAGACAGAAGTCACGCCTTCTGCTCCACCTAAGAACAAGCTATAAATAATTGGACGACCAAGTGCAACCACATCGGCACCACTTGCTAATGCTTTGAAGACATGCTCGCCGCGACGCACACCTGAGTCAAAAATAATTGGTACGCGTTTGCGAACAACTTGTGCGATTTGTGGCAATACATCAAATGACGCTGGCGCACCGTCTAATTGTCGTCCGCCATCATTGGACACCCAAATGCCATCAGCACCAAATTGGATGGCTACTTCGGCATCTTCTGCCGATTGAATCCCTTTGACAATGACAGGTAAGCCAGACATTTTTTTGATTTTTTGGATATCTTCTGGCACGATGGCTTGTTTTGCTGCAGCATATATTTCTGAAATGCCTTTTCCTTTGCCTTCACCGGCACCAGACGCTTCACTAAAAGCGGCTAAGTTTGGCATTGGTAATGGGAAGGTGAAGTCATTGACGATATCTTCTTCACGGTAGCCACCAAGTGTTGAATCGACTGTTAAAATAATGGCTTTTGCACCTGATTGGACAGCCTTATCAAGTAAAAATTGATTAAATGCATCGTCTTTACTCATATACAATTGGAAAAATTGGGGCGCATCTGGAGCCGCTGCTGCTGCATCTTCAATTTTGGTATTTGCATACGTACTAATCGCAAAAATAGAGCCCGCCTTGGCTACCCCAATGGCCGTATCGACCTCCCCTTTGACATGCGCTAAACCTTGCGCGGCAGAGGGAGCTTGAATGATCGGTGTTTTTAAAGGAATACCGAATAATTCAGTCGACAAATCCACATGATCAATAGCTTGTAATACGCGAGGAATGATTTTTTTCTTTGAGAAAGCTTGCGTATTTTCACGTAATGTCCATTCGTCTTCTGATCCGCCACGAATGTACCCAAACGCTCCTTTGTCCATGTCTTCTTTCACTGCTTTTTCTAAAGATGAAAGATTGACGATTTTAATTGGATGTTCTTCTTTACTTGTTGTATAGTCCATGATTACTCCACTCCTTTTTCTTCTTTACAGTGGCTATCATACAAATCTTACAAAAAGTAAGCAACTGATAACACTAAAGAAATTCAAGACAGCATCATTCAATCCCATGCAAAAAACCAGAAGATCCGCAAGCTGTTTCTCAAACTTTTGGTCTTTCTGGTTTCTTGCTTATAGCTAATGCTGTTATTCGGATGTAGTAGGGCGACTGCATGGTGCTCAAACCACCCACAGACACTCTTCTTAAATTAGGATGGCAACAGTTTGATATGGCATGAGCGTCATGTCTTTCATTACTTGCGTTTCTTGGTTGCTGATTAGGACCTGACCAGCTAAAAATTCATCAGGTAAAGCAATCGTTGCGTTTGTAGCTGATAAATTATTCATTACTACTAGTTTTTGATTGCCTAGTTCTCGGATAAATGAAAAAACTTGCGAATGATTTTTCTCATAGCCTTGATAGCTACCTTCTGCAATAATCGGATACATTTTGCGTAGCTGAATCAACCGCTGATAGAACCCAAAGATTTGCGGATTCTTTCGCTCCTGTTCGACAGAAATATTCGCATAATCGCCCGGCGCAAGCCACGGTGTTCCTGTTGTAAATCCACCGTTATTCGCCGTTTGCCACTGCATAGGAATTCGTGCATTGTCCCGCGATTTACTTTGAACAATCGCCAGTGCTTCACTCGCTGATTTGCCCTTAGCTATGAGCATCTGATAGGCATTTTTTGATTCGATATCATCAAATGCATCAATCGTGTCATACGTCGGATTAAGCATGCCGATTTCTTCACCCATGTAGATAAATGGCGTGCCTCGATTCAGATGAATCATCGCCGCTAACACTTGGGCACCAGCCACGCGATATGTCTGCCAATCGACAAAGCGATTAAGCGCTCTAGGCTGATCGTGATTATTCCAAAACAACGCATTCCACCCGTCGTGCTCGCTCATCCCTTCGCCCCATTCATGGAGAATCTTGGTTAGTTGGTGGAAGTCAAACTTACTCGTCGTCCACTTTTCACCAGCTGCATAATCCACTTTCAAATGATGGAAGTTAAAAATCATCGATAGCTCGTGACGCGTTTCTTGGGTGTATAAAACACCATTTTCAATCGTCGTCGAGCTCATTTCACCCACTGTGATCGTACCTCGTGGGCCAAAGGTGGCTCGATTCATTTCATGAATGTAGTCGTGGGCAATGGGTCGGTCGGTATATTCGGCTTTGCCAATACCATCAGCCGCGTCTTTTATGTGCTCATCTTTGCCAATGACATTAATCACATCAAAGCGTAGGCCGTCCACACCTTTGTCCAACCAAAAATCCAATACCTTTTGTAGCTCTTTGCGTACATCAGGGTTACGCCAATTTAAGTCGGCTTGGGTCACATCGTATAGATGCAAGTACCACTTGCCCGTTTGGCCAAATGGCGCCCATGCACTACCGCCGAACTTGGATTGCCAATTCGTCGGCTCATCGCGTAACAAAAAGTAATCTTGGTACTTCTTCTCTCCGGCTAACGCTCGTTGGAACCATTCGTGCTCGGTCGAGACATGATTAAAGACCATATCCAACATAATACCAATACCATATGTTTTGGCTTGAGCGACCAACTGCTCAAAGATTGCCATCGTGCCAAATATAGGATCGATGGCTTGATAGTCGGCCACATCATAGCCATTGTCTTTTTGTGGGCTCGGGTAAATAGGACTTAGCCACAGCATCTCTACTCCTAAGTCAGCCAAGTAGGGTAATTTCTCAATGATACCTGCTAAATCTCCGAACCCATCACCATTGTGGTCATAAAAAGATTTCGGATAGATTTGATACACTACTTTCTGTTTAAAAGACATTTGAAAACTCCATTCTACGTTCTTAGTTACGTGACTGCACATGCATGATTGCTTGTTCTTTCGCGACTGTGCCAGGTTCTAGTACTGGATCGACTTGATACTCTCCGGAATTGGTAATAATGACTGGTGTTTGAGTCTGATAGCCTGCTGCTTGAATTGCTTCTAAATCAAACGCCAATAATTTTTGGCCACGCGTTACATGGTCACCTTGCTTCACAAGTGCGGTAAAATGTGCACCATTTAAATTCACCGTGTCCATACCGACATGAATCAATATCTCTACTCCTTGGTCATCAATTAAGCCAATGGCGTGCTTGCTTGGGAATAATAAGCTAACCATCCCTGTCACCGGTGCATACACACTGCCTTCAGTCGGCTCAATCACCATGCCTTGACCCATCGTTCCTTGTGAAAACACCGGATCAACTGCATGACTTAGGGGGAATAGTTGTCCGTTTAAAGGTGCATAAATATCTTCATCTACTAGTGTTACAGGCGCTACCGCTGGCTCTAAAGTTGCATCTATTGGGGAAATCGCTTCGCCTACGCGGTCAATTTTGTTAAATAAGCCTGTTTTTCTAAAAATCAACGTCAAGAGAAATGGTACGACAATGGCAATTATCATGCCAATGGCAAAGATCAGATAGTACTTCGGCATGATGGCTAAAATACCTGGTAGTCCACCGACACCGATTGAAAAAGCTCTTACTCCGAAAATCGTGACAAACATACCAGCTAGACCACTACCGATCATTGCCGCCACAAAAGGATACATGTATTTTAAATTTATCCCAAACATTGCCGGTTCAGTTACACCTAACCAAGCAGAGATAACTGATGGTACTGAGACTTGTTCTTCTTTCTTGTTGCCACGGTGAGCAAAGACTACAGCTAAAACAGCCGCACCTTGTGCAATGTTCGATAGACAGATCATCGGCCATAAGTTTGTTGATTTAAAATCAGCAATTAATTGGGAATCAATGGCTAACGTTGTATGGTGCAACCCAGTAATAACGAGCGGCGCATACAGTGCACCAAAGACGGCGCCAAACAACCAATTGACAGAAGAAGTTAAACCAGCATTTACAACGGTCGAAATTGCTGAGCCAATATGCCAGCCAATCGGTCCGAGAATCAAATGAGCTGCTAGAATCGTCGGAATCAATGAGAAGAACGGCACGAAAATCATCGAGACAGCTTCAGGAATATGCTTTCTGAAAAATCGTTCCAAGTAAACGAGCAAGAATCCAGCTAACATTGCTGGTATGACTTGTGCTTGGTAGCCAATTTTTTCCATTGTAAAGAACCCAAAGTCCCAGGTCCAATTCTGCGCAATCTCAGCCGCAGTCGTGCTATTTACGGCATATGCATTCAATAGCTGTGGTGAAACCAACGTAATCCCGAGGACAATCCCAAGAATTTCCGTTGTCTTCATCTTGCGAGTAATGCTCCACGTAATGCCGACTGGTAAGAAATGGAAGATGGCTTCACCTGGTAACCACAAAAAGCTATTGACTCCATTCCAAAAAACAGACGACTCTGTGATGGTTTTCCCAGCAAGCCACCCCATCGGAACAGCTTCTAATACATTACGGAATCCTAAAATCAACCCTCCAACAATAATGGCAGGTAATAATGGCGTGAATATTTCTGCTAAAACAGTAATTGCACGTTGGAAAAATTTTTGATTTTGCTTGGCAACTGCTTTTACATCTTCTTTACTACCACCTTCAATTCCAGCAAGACTTACAAATTCTTGATAAAAAGAAGGCACTTCATTTCCAATAATGACTTGAAATTGTCCAGCATTGGTAAAAATACCACGGACAGCATCTAACTCTTCAATAGCAGGCTGATCAGCTTTCTTCGGATCATTGAGTACAAACCGCATTCTCGTTGCACAATGTGTCACCGCTGCAATATTGTCTTTTCCACCAACGAGGTCAATCAACGACTTAGCATCTTTTTCAAATTTACCCATAACCTTTCTCCTTTCACTTGTAGGTACAAGTTTTATATCTTTATCATACCTGTTAAATAGTTTGTTGTAAAACGCTTTCACATTTTTGGACAAATAATTAATGAGAATAAAATGAGAGAAAAAACTATATTTGTATTCCTTAGCTACAAATAACTAAGGATTGTTGTCTGACTGATTCATACTTGTTTGATTAATAACAGTCAACCAACAAATAAACTGGTATTTAAATTAATTTTCTCTCATAAAACGTTTTCTTGAATTTTCACCGTATCTACCTTATACTTGTTTTAACAAATACGTACAAGTTGAGGTATCATAATGAAAGCTTATGAATCCATGTATCAATTACTCGAAAATCGCATTTTAAAAGAACAAGTCAAGCCCGGTGAGTACCTTCCGAGCGAGCATCATTTATGCCAACAATACAATGTGTCCCGCGATACCGTGCGCAAAGCACTTAGCCTTCTAATGGCCAATGGATACATTCAAAAAATCCAAGGGAAAGGCTCGCTGGTACTAAAGCGCGAGCAGTTACGCTTTCCCATCTCTGGTCTGACAAGCTACCAAGAATTGCAACACTCTTATGGTTATGATGGGCGCACCGTTGTTGAGAAGCTCGTCAAGCGTGTCGTAACTCCTGAGCTGGCGGAAAAGACTGGCTTTGTACTTGATAGCTCGGTATGGGAGCTAGTTCGTACGCGCGAGATCGACCATGCGAAAGTAATTTTAGATCGTGACTACTTACTATGTTCAGTCATCCCTTACCTTGATACGGAGATTGGTGAAGACTCCATCTATCGTTACTTCGAACAAGAGCTCCATCTACAAATTGCCTTTGCCGAAAAAGAAATTCGCATCGATCAATTACGGGATGAAGATCGTACACTCTTAGATCTAAATCAAAATGATCATCACATTGCGGCTATTAATAGCCGCGTATTTCTAGCGAATGCGCAGCAATTTCAATACACTGAAAGCCGTCACCGCGTCGATAAATTCCGCTTTTATGACTTTGCTCGTCGCAATCCTTCGACCTACTAAAAAAGGGAGTGACAATCGTCATACTCCCTTTTTTAGTAGCAAAAGCAGCTCTCTTGAAATAAGGCACAAATTCTCAAAAATTTGAAAAACAATTTTCGGAATTTCTGACTTATTTTTTTAGAGCTAAACGCTTTTGTTTCAACCTTGCTAATCAGTGGCTCAAAAGCAGCTCTCTTGAAATAAGGCACAAATTCTCAAAAATTTGAAAAACAATTTTCGGAATTTCTGACTTATTTTTTAGAGCTAAACGCTTTTGTTTCAACCTTGCTAATCAGTTTACTAATGTTGCGATGATTTCTTTTAGCTGTGGTACGACCGTTTGTTCAAACCACGGATTTTTCTTTAACCAGCGACCATTTAACGGCGACGGATGAGGTAGTGGAAAGTACTGCGGTAAAAATGTTTGAAATTGCTGCACTGTCGTTGTCAAATTCGCCTTATTGTGCGGCAAATAATACGCCTGCGCATACCTTCCTACCAGAATTATCAGCTGAACATCGGGCATCAGCTTTAAGCAAAGCGGATGCCATTTCGCTGCGAATGATTTGCGCGGAGGCAGATCCCCCGTTTTCCCTTTTCCAGGATAATAAAAATCCATCGGCAAAATGGCCAAGTCGTGCGACTGATAAAAGGTCTCATCAGATAGTCCTAGCCACGATCGCAATCGTTTCCCACTCTGATCGTGCCAGACTATCTGTGACGCTTGCGCTTTTTTCCCCGGGGCTTGTCCGATGATTACCACTTTGGCCTCAGGATGGATAGTGTACAGCGGATGAATGCCTTGCTTAGTGTATATCAGATTATCTTCATCTTGCTCAATTGCTACTCTTAACTGCTTGGCATCCATCCACAGCACCTCCTATAAAAAACTCTTCAATTTTGTCTAAGACCGCTTGTTCGTTATTAGAACCAATTACTTGAGACGCCGCTTCTTTGACCGGCAACAACGCATTACCCATCGCATAAGAATGCGTCACTTCTCGAAACATTCCCACATCATTCATATTGTCGCCAAATACGGCAATTTCATCTTTATTAAGTTGAAATTTCTTTTGCAATTCGCGAATACCGACTTCTTTGCCGGCACTATTAGAAATAATATCCAGTGCTTGATGGCCACTTGTCACCACCGTTAATTCTTCACCGAAAACATCGTGTAGCTGTTGATTCGCATTGGCAAGCTGCTCAGCTGGAAAATTTAAAGCAAACTTAAAAATATCGTCAGGTATCGGCTGTTGCAAATCAATTTGGGTAATGTGGCGATAAAAAAACTTCACGTGGGCCACAAAATCTTGAGGCAACTGATGGTGAATATAGACCCCTTTTTTGCCTGATAAGACTAGGCGATGGTCGGGTAATTCGTCTTTCAAGTAGTTTAAAAGCGGGCGATGAAATTCTTTGGCGATGGTCTTGACACGTACTTGCTCGCTATGGTAACGAATATCAGCACCATTGTCGGCAATATAAAACAATTGCTCACCCAAATCTGGAAAATAATCCACCAAGCGCCAGTACTGATTGCCTGAAGCAACCACAAAATGCATCTGCTGTTTTTCCATCTCTTGTTTGATTGACAAAAACCGCTCACGATCATACGTTTTCTCATCATTTAGGAATGTGCCGTCCATGTCCACCACTACTGCTTTAATTGTCACACTCTTTCTTCCCTTCCTACTTACTCTTTCTAGTATAAACGATATCAAAAAAAAGAAAAAGAAAGGGTCTCCCCTTTCTATACGGACGCAATCGACAATTGCTCTCTTTCATATCGTTTCCTCAACGCCAACGCTTGCTCTGGATAATCTGTATGAAACCCATAGACATGACGCTCAAAACACATCCACATCTCCGGTTCACTATTGACCGTAAACGGGCACACGTCTTTATCTAAGTCTGCTAGTTCCAACTCAGATTGAATAAACCACGCAAAATTCGCATCGATTCGATTGACTACCGTAAAATAATTCGCGAATGCCACCGTCACGACCGATCCAATGGTCACCCATGCTTTTGGTGTCACTGGATCTATTTCATGTAGTCGCTGCAAGGTCAATAAATTAAAGCTCGAATACGTCACGGTAAAGGGCCAATTTTTTGCATGTGTCAGTTGTACGACTTTTTCTTCAATCTGGGGGTAGTCTATCTGGTCGGTCTTTAGTTCAATCGTTAAAATCCCTTGGTACTTTAACTCAGCCAATAAGTCCAAGACTTCAGCTAAAGTCGGTATTGGCTCATGCTCGTAATGAAGAGAAAACCAACCACCCGCATCTACAGCTTTTAATTCCCTCAGTGTCTGATCGATTACCCGCCCTTTTCCGTTCGTCGTTCGATTAATGGTTTCATCGTGAATGACAACCACCTGACCATCTTTTGTGACCTGCACATCTAGTTCAATCCCATCAACACCAATGCGGACACTTTCTGCAAAAGCAACCAACGTATTTTCAGGATGTGTCCCCTTGCTTCCTCGGTGAGCAAAAATTTTCGTCATTTTTTCCTCCTACTAGCTACCTAGCATCCCATCACAAACTCGTTTCGAAAGCTACTTTCAGTTTAGCATGCGTATGTTAACTTTCGTTTAGCTTTGTGTAAAATCTCTGCGCATCCTCTACTTGTGATCTACATTGTAATTTACAGTAAATTTCCAAGATATTTTCTTTGAACAATCACTAATCCTATGCTGTCTTTGGCCTTGGAAAATGAAAGGATGGATACACATGAGAAAGTATGCTGCTGAATTTATCGGAACATTTGCTTTAGTCTTATTTGGGACAGGAGCAGTTGTGATCGCTGGATCAGGAGATACTCCAAACAGCGCTTTAGGGATCGGCTTGACTTTTGGTTTAACCGTGACTGTCATGGCATATGCTGTTGGTGGTATTTCAGGAGGACACTTTAACCCAGCCGTTACGTTGGGAATGGTAATCAACAAACGAATCGAATCAAAAGATGCTATTTTTTATATTATTGCTCAATTTTTAGGTTCGTTAGTTGCTTCTGCGGTTTTAGGTGTCTTTATTAATGGATTAGGCCTAGCTAGTGATAGCTATGGTCAAACAGACTTCGGTGGTAGCGTTGGCTTAGCCATCTTCACTGAAATCTTAACGACTTGCTTGTTTGTTTTTGTCATCTTGATGGTGACAAGCAAAAAATATGGTGTTGGCAATTTTGCACCATTTGCAATCGGGGTAACGTTGAGCTTGTTAATCGTCTTAGCACTAAACATCACTGGCGCTTCACTGAACCCTGCTCGTAGTTTTGGTCCTGCTATTTTTGCTGGTGGATCAGCTCTTACTCACTACTGGGTTTACCTTGTTTCACCATTAATTGGTGCGGCAATCGCTGCTTTTCTTGCAAAATACATGGGTAGCGAAGAAGCATAACTATAAAGCTGTGACAAAAAATTAGCTTCGTGCATGAGCACAGAAATTCCGAAAAGTGCGTAGAATGCATATATGAGCATGAAATATATCTAACATTTAGCTAATTGGCTGCAATTTAAAATCACGCTATACTTTACGAAATGAGATACATTTTACATGAATCACACGAAAGCCAACCCTATTGCGAGTAGGGTTGGCTTTTTGTTCGTTGCGACTGCGACTTAATTATCGTCTTTCTCGTCTAATCAATGAGAAAGACGATAACTAGTGTTGGGATGTTATGGTTCAAAACGATGTATACTCCATTGTTTGACGGTAGGCCCGTTTACTGTCACACCTTTGATTCCTTGATAGATTCACTTAAGGTCGCCCAGTGATTGGTCGGACCGTGGCCATGACCAACTGCGATGCCTTGCTCGATTGCCCCTTGAATGAATTGTTTACCAATCAAGATTGCTTCTTCTAATAGCGTGCCTTTCGCTAATTCTGCCGTAATACACGCCGAAAACGTATCGCCTGTCCCGTGCGTATTTTGCGTTTCAATTCTTGGGCCGCTTAACCACTTAGACTCACCTGAAGCAAACAATACATAATCGCGCGCCTGCTCTCCTACTTGGTGACCACCTTTAATAATGACGTGCTTGACTCCAAATTGTTGAATCATCTTGGCGGCCTTCATCATATCCGCCTCTGTATGTATCTCACAATCAGCTAGCACTTCTGCTTCTGGAATATTCGGTATCACAATTGTCGCAAGCGGCAACAGCTCTGTCCGAATACTTGTAATCGCATCGGCTTCTAATAACGGATGCCCACCTTTGGCAATCATCACCGGGTCAACGACTAACGGTCCAAAATCGACCGCTTGTAAGTTCTTCACCACACACGCTACGTGTTCACGATCGGCTAGCATCCCAGTTTTAGCTGCACGGATCTGAAAATCAGCAGCCAGTGATGCGAACTGGGCATCAATAAAGGCTGGTGGGATGGGGTAACTCTCTTGTACCCCTAATGTATTTTGTGCGGTCAATGCTATGACGATATTCATCCCAAAGGCATGGCGTGCTTGAAATGTTTTCAAATCCGCCTGCATACCTGCACCACCACCTGAGTCTGAACCGGCAATCGTTACGACTTGTGGCGTCTCATTCATTTCCACTCCTCCAATATGCTACTTTATTTTGAAGTGCCTGCACCTTTGCCTTCACGTCTGTCGCTTTCATAATTTCACTGACAATCGCCACACCGGCAATCGGGATATCCTGAAATGATGCTAGGTTGTCTTCTTTTATCCCGCCGATCGCTACGACCGGTATCTTAACTGCTTGAATCACAGCTTGCAGCGCCTCAAATGAAGTGACTGGTGTTTGTTTGGTCTGAGTTTCAAACATCGCACCAGTCCCTAAGTAATCGGCACCTTCTTGCTCTGCCTGCCGCGCTCGCGCTGTCGTTTTGGCCGACACACCTAAAATTTTATCGGGACCAATCAAGCCTCGCACGACATGGACGGGTAATTCATCATCGCCAATATGGACACCCGCTGCATCGACAGCTAGACAAATATCCACTCGGTCATCAATAATTAGCGGAATGCCATAACGATCCGTGATTGCTTTGACCTTCAGTGCTTTTCGATAAATCGCCTGCGTCGCACCCGTCTTTTCCCTTAGTTGGACAATCGTCACGCCAGCTTGACAGGCTTCCTCTACAATTTGTAAAAAGGTCTGATCATCATAATCGTAGCTACCTGTGACTAAATATAATCTGTAGTCTGCCATAAGCTACCTCCTCGAATATCTGCCGCCCACTCTACTTGATTCATCAATAAGGACAGCTGATTCAATGTCTCTTGACGGAAATTAGCCAAGCCAGTCGTGCGTTTCCGTGCTGCTTCTCCGCATAAATTAAAATAACTAACAGCGGTAATCGTCGCTACAAACGCATCATTTCCGACACCCAGTAATGCGGCAATTAACGCACCCACAATATCGCCCGTTCCTGTAAAGCGATCCAATTCCGCAACGCCATTTGCCAAAAAGGAGGCGTGGGTACTTGATACGACCAAATCTTTTTCACCCGTCGCTAAATAGACCGTCCCTGGATGTTGGTTCGCCTCGGCTTGCATCGCCTTAGCTAATAACAACAACTGCTCCTCCTCTTGGTCTTCAGCACTAGCATCTACTCCCCGCGCATTACTCTGTAAGCCACAATAGGCACGCATCTCTGAACTATTGCCTTTAATGACAGTCGGTCGATAAGCAGCTAGCTGATGCGCCAACTCATACCGCAATTCGGTAGCAGCTACCCCAACAAGGTCAATCACGACAGGCGTCTGTGTTTGCTCAGCAAAACGACCAGCCGCCAATAAATTCTGCTCCCGCTTCATTGATAAATGTCCGAGATTTAACAGTAAGCTATTGGTTTGATCGAATAATTCCGCAAATTCACGCGCATCGTCTGCCATAATCGGCTTAGCATCAATATAGAGCAACGCATTGGCCATTGACTCACAGGTGATTTCATTGGTAATGCATTGCACTAACGGTGAATTGGTTAGCGGAAAAATACCTTGTGTCAACCGACGAAACGAATCATTGCTATTAAACAGCACCATTGTTCATCCCTCCAAACAGTCGTTGTACTCGTCTAAATGGTTGTGTTTCTTTTAATTTCAACAATACGAAAAAGCCAATAATCGATCCCGAAATCGCTCCACCAAAGAAACGTGGCGTATATAAAAACCAATACATGCCTTGCTGGCTACCGGTGAACCAGACCATCACTGGATACGAAAGCAACGAACCAATCAAGCCAGTACCGATAATTTCACCAATCATCGCACCCCACACTTTGCCAGTATATTTATAGCCAACACCTGCTAAAAAGGCCCCAAATAATGCCCCCGTCAATGCTAATGGCGGAATACCTAATAATGTCACGCGAATAACGGCACAGACAAAAGCCATAATAGTCGCATAAAGCGGGCCAAGTAACGTCGCTGCAATGACATTCATCACACTCGACATCGGTGCCATCCCTTCAATTCGAAACAACGGTGACAACACAACATCTAGTGCAATCATCATGGCTAATAAACTAATTTTTTTGACATTTATCGTTTGCTTCATTTTCTTACCCCCTCATTCCTGCTGGCCATTTTTCCAATTGATAGGCCATCTCCCAAAATGCATATTCCATTTTTGCACTAATGACAAACGCAGTAACCATTTGTTCTTGTTGTTCTTGCGAACTTTCTTGATACAAGTAATTGAGCAAGGCGCATTCTTTGTCAATGGCACTCTCTTCGCCACCATACGTCTCAATCCACTGCTGGTAATAAGGATTTGGTGACTGAATGCCAGCTTGCATTAAGGTTTGACCAATCTCAGCATACAACCAAGAACACGGCAACAGACTCGCAGCGGTCACCCAATCATTGGCCTCTACTAATTGCCGATACATGTGTGACACATAATGATAGGCAGTTGGCGCAATCGCGGTCTCCTGCAGTTCTTTTTCATCAATCCCCAGTTGTTGAAAAAAATGCGCCCGTACTTGTAGTTCCCCTTCAGCTAAATGAGCCCCATTTTCCCGCATTTGCTCTGCTAACTCAGGAATCGCCGTCCGCTCAGCTACCAGTGCATACAGACGAGCAAAGTGCGTCAAATAATAGCAATCTTGAATCAAATAATAACGAAATTTCTCCATTGGCAATGTGCCAGCCTGTAACTCTGTCAGAAATGGATGCAGAAAGCTCCCTTCCCAATAAGGTTTTGTTTGCGCTCTAACAATCTCGGTAAATAACACGCTCATCTCACCACACTCTCTACTATTAATAAACCATTGCCCATAAGAATAAATACCATTGCCCAGATACTTGCAGACCGAGCTAGATGCCATTTTTCAAAATGAGTCCGCGTCCCATTCTCCATAAATCCCCGCGAATACATCGCCTCCGTATACCGATCACGCCAATTCATCGCTAAGAAAATCGTCTTCACATAATAATATGCTGACCATGGATAAAGCCGCTTTCCTCTTAAGAGACTCGCATCCCGCATATCGCTGACTTCGCGTCGTATCTCTGGTGCGGCATGCACGACGACTAAGATTCCGTAGACAAACGTCGGCGGTACTCGATATTGCTCCAACACCAATAAACATTCTTCAAAATCAACGCTCGCGACAAAAACAAGGCCCAATGCCGCAAATGCATACGTCCGAGTCAATAAGACCCACGCATCTGATAGACCATCTCCTTGAATCATCACCGACCAAAACGTCGTAATCGCTGGAATAAAAGGAAACAATAGTAAGACCCATATGAAGCCCCATTTTCTCGTCACAAAGAAATAACCCAACACGACAAGGAACAAATACACATTCAACCAAACCGAATACGTGAACGAGACTTCAATCGTAAAAAAGAACACCGCAAAGATAATTGCAGGTATCGCAGTGATTTTCTCTTCCATCAGTGCACCACCTCCTGTAATTTCTGCTCAGATAGATGCATATGATGCTCACTCACACCTACTAACGGTTCAAGACGATGAGAGACGATTAAAAAATTCGTCTGCTCTTTTTTTTGGGCAAGCCAGTCCACAAAGTACTGACACGCACGCGCATCCAAGCCAGTAAATGGTTCATCCAATAGTAAAAACTTGCGCTCTAAACTCAACATCGTAATCAGCTGGATCATCTTTTTTTGTCCTTCGCTTAGCTGATAGAGGCCCCGGTTCAGTAAATGCTGGATCCCCAGCTCTTCCATCGCTTGAAGTTGCCGCTGCTTAATCGCTTCACTCGGCTCTTTCGGAAATGCCAACTCTTGATCCACGTGTAACGTGACAAATTGCTGCTCCGCATGTTGCACCGCTAGTGTCATTTGCTCATACAACTTCTTTTTCCCAAAGCGACGGGATAGTTTCTTGTCTTCTAAAAACATCGCGCCGGTGTATGGATGCAGCTGCACCATCGCCCGCAATAAGGTCGATTTCCCGACGCCATTTTCACCGGTCAGCGTAGTAATTCCTTGCTTAAACGCCACAGTTTGAGGTGTTACTAATGGTTTCGTTCCTTGATGAAGTGCCACTTGTTGCAAGGTAAAAAGCGTCGTCTGTGACGCGTTTGCTTGCGTAAGCTTGCCGAGCGGTTGCTGCGTTGCTAATTGCGACACAGATTGATCGGTCAGCTGCCCGCCTTCCATTCGGATAAAGCGATCGACGAAAGGCGCATAGTCGGTCAACTCATGATCAGCAATCAAGATTAGTCTTCCTTGATTACGCAGATCAGCCAATTTCTCAATCAACCATTTTCTTGACAGCGGATCAACACTAGCGAATGGTTCATCTAGTAGTAAGATAGGGGCATTCATCGCTAACAACACCGTCAAGGCCGCTCGTTGCTTCTCCCCACCAGATAGTGTCGCCAACTCTTGATGCAGCAGGGACTCCATCTTCATTTCATGAATCGCCTTGTCCATCCGTTCCTTTGCTTCTGCAATCGCAATGCCGCTATTCTCCATAGCAAACATCAGCTCTCTGCGGAGCGTCCGCATGGTGAATTGCTGACTAGGATTTTGAAACATCAACCCAATTTGTTGGGCTTTTTCTGTCATGGTTCGTTGCGCATTGTTTTGCCCGTTCACCAAGATTTCTCCCTGATAGGTCGATCCGTCAAACCCAGCCACCGTATGGAGCAATGTCGTCTTCCCACAGCCGCTATCACCTGTCAACAGAACAAATGAGCCTGCCGAAAACTGGGCTGATAATTGATTGATAATAGTAGTAGCTTCTTTTTGAACAACTAACTCGTTTATCTCGATGCCTTTCATTAATGCGACACACTCAATCCTTGTGCCTTATGGAAAAGAGTCACAATTTGTTTCGTCAAAAAGATACCAAAGAAGCACACCGATGCAAAACGCACCACAAACAAGGCCACTACCATCCAAAAGCCATAAGTAGCATAACCGTATTTAAAGAATTCATAGATAAAGCTAAACACTGTCGTTCCAATCGCACCATAAAACAATGGCAGCGTATCATAGCGACGGTAACCAGTAGCCATAAATCCTACTTCTGTCCCCATTCCTTGAATAAACCCTGAGATTAATACACTCGCCCCAAAGTAAGAGCCATACAGCATTTCTGCTAACGCGGCGAAAACTTCACCTAATACTGCACTTCCCATTTTTGGGATTAACATACCTGCTACCGGTGCTGCCATGACCCACAGCCCAAATAAAATTTCATTTGCAAAAGGTGAGAAGCCAAATGGTGTCAATGCTGCTTCAAGTAACGCATAAAGTACGCCGGCCCCCATAAATACCGCCCCAAATAAAAATGCCAGTAAGGCTAAAAATACAACTTGTGGTAATGTCCACTTCGCTTTTTCCATCAAAAAAACCCCTTTTCTTTTTCCTAACTAACTAAAGGAACAAAAAGGGGCGAGAGCAAACCATCCAAAATACCCGTCAATGAACTAGTCACTAACGGGTACGATCTTATGATTTAAACGACATTTCCCTGCGACAGCATTAACTGCATCAGGTTCAATGGGTATAATCTCAGCTTTACGCACCCCAAATGTTTCTTTATTTAATTGTGAAGTTATTATACCATGTATTTTTCACAAAGACTAGAAAACCTTTCCAAATTTTTCCCAAAAATGTGATAGCGGACTTTTAAGCCGGAATCCAACGACGAAACAGTATGAACGACACTAAAAAGCCCAGAAAAGCCAACAGTTAAGGAACAACTTTGGCATGTTCTGGGCACTCGGCTTATAGCTAGTGCTACCTCAGCCTGTTAATCATTAAATTGCGGATTCTCCACGTTCCCCTGTACGAATGCGGACCGCTTCTTCTACTGGGTAGACAAAGATTTTGCCATCGCCAACGTTGCCAGTCTGGCATGTTTTGACGATTAAATCAATCATTTGTTCCACACATTTGTCTTCTAATACAAATCCCACTTTAATCTTCGGCACAAACGAAGTGATGACTTCTTGACCACGAACATAGTCTTTCAATCCTTTTTGATGCCCAAATCCCAATACTTGGGTCACCGTCATACCGATTGGATTTTCTTCAAATGTGTTTAGCATCGCGTCTTTTAAATCATCTAACGTTTCTTGTCGAATAATTGCCTCGATTTTTTTCATAGCGCTCCTCCTCGTTTGTCTGATTTTAAGAATCTAGTCCCATAAATGTTGGGTAGGCACTTTCATCATGTTCACTGCGATCTAAGCCAAGCGCTTCATCTTTCGCTGATACACGAATCGGCATAATCAGTTTCACAATCGAAATGATAATAAAGCTAGCAACACCTACATAAACAATCGTGATGACTGTTGCTTCTAATTGAGCGACAAACAAATCAACACCACCATAAAGCAAGCCAGTGCTACCATTTACTGCTGGATCAGCGAAAATCCCTGTCACGATTGAACCAAAAATTCCACCCATACCATGACAACCAAATGCATCCAACGAATCATCGAAGCCTAATTTTTGTTTAATAATCGAAATGCTATAGTAACAAAACGGACTAACTAATAAGCCAATGACGATTGAAGACCAGATAGAGACAAAGCCAGCACCTGGTGTAATCGCAACTAATCCGACAACCCCACCAGTACATGCACCTACAAGTGTTGGTTTACCCGTAGCAAATCGTTCCACTGCCATCCAAGAAAGCATCGCTGCAGCTGCAGCAGTATTTGTTGTTAAGAAAGCTTGAATTGCAATGCCATCAGCGGCCAAAGCAGAGCCGGCATTAAAAGCAAACCAACCAAACCATAAAAAGCCAGTTCCTAAAACGACGAAAGGAATATTGTGTGGACGATATTCCGCTTGTTTAAACTCACGACGTTGACCTAATACTAAGCACAAAATCAACCCAGATAAACCAGAGCTGATATGAACAACAGTCCCACCAGCGAAGTCAATTGCACCTAGACCAGCGATAAAGCCGCCGCCCCATACCATGTGGGCCATTGGTGCATAGACAACAACTAACCAAATTGCCAAGAATAAGAAAATTGCCGGGAATCTCATCCGACCAACAACCGATCCTGTAATAATAGCTGCTGTAATTAATGAAAACATCATTTGGAATATAGCGAATAAGCCATCCGGAATGCCGCTACCTTCTGTCATGGATACGCCTTGGAAAAAGATATTATGCAGATTCCCTACAAAAGTCCCATCTCCACTAAATGAAAGCGAGTAGCCGACTGCTACCCAGATGATTGAAGCAAGCCCCATCGTTCCAATTGACATCATCATGGTGTTTAAAATATTTTTTCTTCGTTCTAGTCCTCCGTAAAAAAATGCGAGTGCCGGTGTCATAATAAAGACCATTGCACTACAAATGAGAATAAATGCGATATTTCCTGTTTCCATAGACTTGACTCCCTTCAACGTTTCAATGATTGGTTTTTTATCTTCCATGTTAGATATACTAACATCATTCATTAGGGAAAACTAGCTATTTTTTCATCAAACTTACAGAAAACAAGTTAAAATACAAATTGCGAACACTAGAACTAATAATATTCTGTATTTTGTCCATATAATTAAAAAAAATTTAGGAGCAGCTAGTAGCTGTTCCTAAATATGATAGATTTCTTTATATTGAAATTCTTACAATCTAGTTACGACCTCGTCCACCACCGCCAAACGAATTAGTGGAAGCTGCTGAACCATCTTGTGAAACATTGGTGACAGTCGATGTTAAATCCAATGTCCCTAATTGCGTCCCACCTGAAACAATGCCATCTACTGAAAGACCGTTTGTCGCATCGCCACTAAGCGTTCCACCTTTCACCAAGACGTAGCTTTCATTCGTCAATAACTTCGCTGTGGCAATAACCAAGTGTTGGAATTCTTTGGTCGGACTGACAGCAATAATCGTATTTCCTGTACTGTCTTTCAAGCTAATTAATGTATCGACACTTTGCGTACTATCAAAGTAAATACCAACTGACGTGACAGTCGAGTCATCGCTGACATTTTCAGCCATATCTGTCGTACCTGACGCCACGAGCGTTCCACCCGTTAACGTAAAGTCACCATTGTAGTCTAGCGCACCATTACCTCCTTGTGTCGGTCCATATACCGCCACCGTTCCACCAGACATTTTGATATTACCGTTACTATCTAAACCGTCACCTTCTGCATCGATCGTGATAGTACCGCTAGTGATTGTGATTTCTTTGCTGTCATCAGATGACTCACCTCCACCACCGAAGGAATCTTGACCAAATTGACCGCCACTTGATGAGTCACTGCCGCCAGCTGCATTAATCCCATCATCGCTTGCCGTAACTGAGACTGTGCCGCCACTAATGGCAACCACGCTACCTTCCAAGCCTTCATACGAATTTTGAATCGTCACAATACCGTCTGAAATCGTCGTTGTATCATCTGCATGGACACCGTCATCTCCTGATTGAGCCGTTACGATTGCACCAGATAGGGTCACATTGCCATTGGCGTGTACACTATCGTCAGCACTATTGATAGTAATTGTACCACTAACTAACTCGATATTGCCGCCAGCTTTTAATCCTTTGTAGCTTTCATCCACACTTACGGAAGAATCATCATAGCCATCTGCCGTCTGAATGGTGACTTTTACGGCTTCCGCAGTACTGGCTTTGTTATGAGAAACGGCACGCTGTATCGCGATACTGCTAATGGCGATACCGATGCACTCGTCATCGATAAAAACGGTGACTTCTCTATCGTCAATGAAGCAACGACCGACGCTTCAGAACTAACGGACGCCGAACAAATTCTATCATTTGGTCCTGCTTTGGTCGAAGATGGGGAGATCACTGTCAATGAGTCCTCCGAAGTGTCGCAATCGATGACGAGCAATCCGCGGACTGCAATTGGTCAAGTCGGTGAAAACCATTACGTCATCATCGTGTCAGAAGGTCGGACCGATTCCAGCGAAAGCCTTTCACTCTATGAATTAGCCGAAGAAATGAAAGAAGCCGGCGCCACGACCGCCTATAACCTTGATGGTGGCGGCTCATCGACACTATATTTTAATGGCAAAGTCGTCAACCAAACAGTCGGCGGTAGCCAAAATAGTAGCGAACGCGAAGTCAGCGACATCATATACTTTAAATAAAGGAGGGTAACAACAGTTAATCATAATGTATAAATATCTATAAAAATATCATTTAAAACATCAATATGTGGTATAATCATTTTGAGGTAAAGATTATGACTATGTATTCGATAGGTGAATTTGGAAAACAGATAGGTGTAACACCACAAACGTTGAGAAATTGGGATAAAAGAGGGGAATTAAAGCCCGCTCATGTTTCTCAAGGAGGTACTCGTTATTATTCTGAAGAACAACGAAATCAATTCTTAGGAATCGCTGGGAGAAAGAAACCAAAACGAATAACCATCGGTTATTGTAGAGTCAGTTCAAACAAGCAAAAAGACGATTTAGAACGTCAAATTGAGAACGTTAAGACTTACATGATTGCACGAGGATATCAATTTGACATTATTCAAGATATTGGTAGTGGAATTAATTACAATAAAAAAGGATTAAGTCAGTTAATAGACAAAATTACCAATGGCGAAATAGACAAGGTAGTTATTCTATACAAAGACCGTTTAATCCATTTTGGTTATGAACTCATTGAAAAACTTTGTAATAAATATGGCACAGAAATAGAAATCATTGACAATACAGAAAAGACGGAAGAACAGGAATTAGTCGAGGACTTAATTCAGATTGTCACTGTTTTTAGTTGCCGATTACAAGGGAAACGAGCGAATAAAGCTAAGAAGATGATTAAGGAGTTGATGGAAGATGATACGAGCCAAGAAAGTAAGGTTGCGCCCGACTGAAGAACAAGAAAAGCAACTGTGGCAATCGGCTGGTACTGCACGTTGGATTTTCAACTGGACGTTACAAATGCAAGAAATGTACTATCGGTTCGGCAGAAAGTTCATCAGTAACAACGATTTAAGAAAGCACATCACAAAAATGAAGCAACGTCCTAAATACGCTTGGTTAAATCACGTATCAAACAATATAGCCAAGCAAGCTGTAAAAGATGCATGTGATGCCTACAAAAAGTGGTTTGATGGTATGACAGATAAAAGTCGTTTAAAGACTGAAAAGCCACATTTCAAGTCAAGAAAGAAATCAAAACCAGCTTTTTATAATGACAATATCAAATTGAAGGTAAAAACTAAATTGGTTTTGCTTGAAAAAGTTGGTTGGGTAAAAACAAGCGAACAGTTGCCAGTGAATACGAAGTATTCTAACCCACGAATCAGCTTTGATGGAAAGTATTGGTATGTTTCAGTTGGTATTGATGAAGAGCAACCAGTGCAGGACTTAACTGGTGAAACCCTTGGAATTGACCTTGGTATCAAAGATTTAGCGATTGTTTCTAATGGTAAAGTCTACAAGAACATTAATAAAACTGGAAAAGTAAGAAAGATTGAGAAGCGATTACGTCGGTTACAGCGTAAAGTCTCTCGAAAATACGATATGAATAAGGAGGGAAATCGATTTGTCAAAACATGTAACATCTATAAATTAGAAAAAGAAATTCGGCATACACATCGAAAACTAGCTAATATTCGTCAGAATCATTTGCATCAAACAACAACGGAGATAGTGAAAACCAAGCCATCAAGAATCGTTGTAGAAACCTTAAATGTAAAAGGCATGATGAAAAATAAGCACTTAGCAAAATCAGTCGCACAACAAAAGTTCTACGAGTTCAAAAGACAACTTCAATACAAATGTGAAGATTATAACATTGAATTAGTAGAAGCTGATAAGTTCTATCCAAGTTCTAAATTATGCCATGAGTGTGGACATAAAAAAGTAGACTTAAAACTGTCTGATCGCACCTATCACTGTGAAGAATGCGGGTATACAGCGGATAGAGATTATAATGCAAGTCTTAATTTAGCAAGTTACAGTGCTTAATCTACGAGCTTCTACTTAAACAGAAACGTAGATATGTAGGATTCGTTGTATCCGAATTAACGCCTGTGGAATGTTATAGCAAACGAGAGTAGCGAGCAAGTGGCAAAATCGGACACGTAGAAACAGGAAATAAACATAAATCTGACAACTTTTATAGTTGGTTAGGAATATTTATAGATTTTTGGCAACGGCTCCCGATGAAAAAAACAACCATCTTATTTTACCTTTGCAGTAGCGCGCTACTGTTTCTTTTCCAGTACATTTACCAGTACTTTGGTCACGGCGTATACTCTACTAGTCTCACCTACGTCTGGCTCATCCCATTGATAGGCGGCAGCTTGTTAGCAACGCTTGCAAAGATTACCCCTGCCTATACGACGCGCCTCGTACGTAACTTGGGCAATAGCGCGCTGGCCATTTTTGTCTCGTGGGCTATCTTGAATGGCATCCTAGAAATCGCCGGCAGCGACTCTCCCTACCTCACTGCGTATCTCTATGCCGGTGTCGCCTGCACCATTCTCAGCTGTGCGGCTTACATCCGCCATCAATTAGCATAAAAAAGACCAGAGCATCTAGAAGTTCTCAAACTGGTGTGCACCCCGTCAATAGGACAATGAAATAGTATAAGATTTTTTCATCGAACTACCCTGAGTTTTGGGGTAGTTTTTT
>NZ_JAMRVB010000001.1:1323701-1512494 GCF_023743875.1 Enterococcus italicus | reverse complement strand
AACTTCCAGATGCTCTGGTCTTCTTGTAGCTGAACAAGTCTGTCTCAGCCTCTTTTCATATGGATCGACGGTGTGCTGCTCTTACTAGTTATTCGCAGGTTTTCTTTTTAATCGTAAGGAAACAAGACCCGTCACAAACAAAATTACCCCCGCGATATAATAAGGTGATACTGGATTTACATCAAATAACGCACCCGCTACGATTGGCCCAAGAATGTTTCCGACACTCGTAAACGTCGAATTCAACCCATTCACGACTCCTTGATTGTCACCCGCATTGTGTGACAAGTAAGACGTCACGGCCGGACGAAACAAATCGAACGCCAAAAAGACTACAAATGTCGACAAAATCACGAGCCAATGTTGCGTAGTCAGTGAAATAACGATGATAAAGATCGCGCTAATAAAGAATGTCCACTGAATCAAACGAATCTCGCCAATCGCTTCCACAATCCGATGAAAGAAAAAGAGCTGGGCGACTAAAGCAAAACTACCACTAAACATAATAATCAACGATATATCCGTCGTAGTGAACCCGAAATTCCAACTCGCCATAATGCTATAAATAGACTCAAACGCTTGTAACCCAAACGAAGAAATCAAAATGACGACGAAAAAGCCCAAGAACAACGGATGAAACAACACATTCAAAATTCCTTGCTCACCTTTTGCTTGTTCTTCCATCGTCCGTTCTACTTGTTCGTCTTTTGGTACTTCCTTCAAAAAGACCAACGTCACGACAAAACCTAAAAAAGCTACTACACCAGCAGCGAAAAACGGCACCCGAGTCCCAAAAACCGCCAACAAGCCACCAATCCCAGGACCAATAATAAATCCACCACTAATCGCAGCCGACACATACCCCATCGCCTTCGAACGCTCTCTTAATGTAGTCAAGTCCGCCACATACGCTGTAACAGAAGGCATAATGCACGCCGCCGAAGCCCCGCCAATCAAACGCGAAACATAAAACCAAGACACCGATTGTGCCCATCCAAATAAAAACTCTGAGATAGAAAACAAACACAGGCCTAAGACAATCATCGGCTTTCTTCCCCATCTATCCGAAGCACGACCAGCAAATGGCGAAACGACCAACTGAGCAAACGCAAAAATTGCCACCATTAACCCCATTGTCGTCCCACTTAACTGCATCTCTGCTTTTAACAGTGGCAAGACCGGTATCACCAGCCCCACACCTAGAAAGACCAAAAATAAATTCGCATACGCTAATAAAAGCATTTTTTGTTTCAAGCAATCCCTCCTACTCTTACTTTATTTGATTAAAATCCATACTCATTCAGTTTACAAAAAAAAAGACGAAAGTCAATCAAGCGCTGACCTCGTCGTTAGGTGCTTAACTATTCTTTTTGATAGAAATGAATGTTTTATCCTAATAAACCTATACCTTACTACGCTAATCCATTGTCTCCAACCGAAAACAAATCTCATGAATGCCAAAAAAATCATCCAGTATTCGGCTTGCTGCTAAGAAGACTTGTTCTGCTTTTTGTTGCTGATCTTTGATAAACAATGTACCTTGATTGCCTTTTATTTGATAGCCGCCAAACTCTTCTTGTAACGCTACCGTTGTCGTTCCTTTTGAAAATTGGATATACTCGTCATCAAAATCCATCACTAACTTTTGGCAAAATCCTTCCACCATCGCAACTTCTTTTACTAATGAGAGCGTATCTAGTTGATCTAATGAGCGCTCGAAGTCCTTATACTTTAGCGCATAGGTCGTACACTTCACCGTGGCGCACGCATTGCATCCCCCATCCACAAAATCATAACTGCTCTCAATCACCACTTCATTCATCACTGTTCCTCCTCGTTTCTTCATGTGATAAAGATAACATGATTCCTATGAAATGACTAGCTTCTCCTGAAACTGTGTTGCATTGCGAAAAAATATGATAGAATACTTGTATCTTGCAATCTATACCCCAAAGGAGCGAGTTTCTTGTCTAAAAATAAACGCCCTATTCTTATTATTGCCAGTTTAGCGACCCTTTTTATCCTATCGCCTTCAATCGTACAGGCTGATACATTCCTGGAAGTGGCTTCAATCACTGAGATTGGCAAAAATCTTATGTCTATATTTGCCATTAATTATGAGTTAATATTTGGTATTGGTAGCTTTTTAAACGGTATCTTGTTTTTACTCATCGCTTGGGCTCTTCCTGCATCGAAGGATTCGCAAGTAACTGAAAATGAAACAATTAGCTTAAAAAAACGCCAACAAATCCATCAATCCTCTAGATTTGTTTGGAAAAAGATTTTCGTATTAATCGGCCTAATCTTTTTATTAATCGGCATCTTATTGCTTTCCGTTTCAGCCTTAATGTAGCCTGACGCATATTCCAAACAAAAGACCAGAAAATCCCAAAGTTTGAAAAATAACTTTGGATTTTCTGGTCTTTTTGCTTGTAGCTGAACAAATCTGTCGCGTTCGTTTATTTCACCACGTGGCGTTCAAATGGATCATCGCTAATCCCTTGTTCCAACACCAATTTGGCATATTCTTTTGCAGTAAACAGCGAGTGATCGCGGTAATTTCCGCAACTTTCAATGGATACTCCCTGGACGTCTTCCCATTTCGTCTCGTTTGCAATGACTGTTAGGACATCTGTCAGTACCTTGGCTACTTCAGTCGCACTATGAGAACCCCAAGTAATCAAATGGAAGCCCGTACGGCAACCAAAAGGTGAAACATCAATAATACCGTCTAAGCGATCGCGCATTAAATCGGCAAATAAGTGTTCCAATGTATGCATACCGCTAGTTGGCATTTCTTTTTCATTTGGTTGGAGCAAGCGCAAATCAAAGTTTGCAATTACATCTCCTTTAGGTCCCTTTTCTTCCGCAATCAAGCGAACATATGGTGCTTTTACTTTTGTATGGTCCAGTGTAAAGCTTTCAACTTCTGCCATGTTACCTGCCTCCTCTTTCTACTATCGCCAGTGTAGTTCACCTTGGATTTGTTTGTCAATCAGAGTCCACCGATTGATTCGAAAAATCGTACGCAAAGCCATCAAATGTCTCACCATCGTAATACTTCAATAAATCCTCAACCGATAATAACGACGAGGTCATCTCCTCTGGCTTCTCTTCAGCAATGGGGTGGCTTTCCAAATATTCCTGATAGGCCTCCAGTAGTTGCCGATACATCTGTGCCTTTGATTGCCCTTCTCCGGTCAAAAAAGGCAGCTCTCGAATAAATCCTCGGTAGCAAATCACCCCGTCAATCCATTCAATTGGTAACTCAACCACATTGAGGTTACGAGCAGCAAATTGCTCTTCCATAGCACACGCTCCTTACTTGCCAATATCAATAATCCGTTCCACAAAGTCTTCGTAAAATTCTTGCTCATGGGAAACAACAATGACCGTTCCTGGATAGTTGGCGAGACTCTCTCGCAAGCTTTCTTTTGTTTCATGGTCAATGTGATTCGTTGGCTCATCCAAAATCAAAAAATTGCCTGGTGTCATCGTCATCTCTGCTAGTTTTACTTTGGTCTGTTCACCCCCACTTAATAGTTGAAGTGGTTCTTGTGCCAATTGATTGACCAATCCCGCTTGTGACAAATGACGGCGTAATTCTTTGACTGATGCTTTTGGAAAGGCTCGGCCTAAATATTGTAACGGCGTCTCAAGTGGCGACTCCCAACTTAATTCTTGTGAGAAGTAATTCACCTTGGTATTCGCTGGAAATTGAAACGTACCCGCTAAGGCTGGTATTTCGCCAATCAGTGTTTTTAACAAGGTCGATTTTCCAATGCCATTAAAGCCTCGAATCGCAATCGTCTCGCCATAGCGAATGGTTAGTTGGATTGGCTCAAGCAACGGACGTTCATAGCCAATCACTAGTTGATCCGTCGTTAGCGCCAAGGTACTAACAATCGGCTGATACGGAAAATGAAACTGTGGCTTTGGTGCATCAGACGGCGGCGTCAAGCGCTCGACTTTTGCCAGTTGCTTTTCCCGACTTTTCGCCATAGTCGAGCGAGAACCCGCTTTGTATTTGCGTATGTAGGCTTCTGTTTTAGCAATTTGTTTTTTTTGCGACTCGTATTGGCGCAAATATGTCTCACGATTGGCTTCCTTTTGCTTTAAAGCTTTGGTTAAATTGCCGGTATATTTCGTCAACTTGCCAAATTCAATGTCCGCAATGTGGGTCGTGATTGCATCCAAAAATGCACGATCATGGGAAATAACCAAAAATGTGCCGGTAAATTCTTGTAAAAAATTCGTCAGCCACAGCACATGGGTGTCATCTAAATGGTTTGTCGGTTCATCCAATACTAGCATATCTGACTTCTCTAAAAGTAACTTCGCTAAAATAACTTTAGAGCGTTGGCCACCACTCAATTGACCAAGTGGGCTATCTAAGCCTAGCACTTGCAGCCCTAAGCCACTCGCCATCTCTTGAATCAACGTATCCATTTGATAAAACGTGCCTTGATCCAATTGCGTTTGCAAACGACCAGCCTTTTCTAGCAGCCGATCATCCATTGATTCGGCATAATCGGTATAGCATTGTGTAATTTCCGCTTCAATGGCCAATTCTTTTTGGAAAGCCGTTTTCAAAAATTCAAAAATGGTCAGCTGTTCGTCCACTTCTACGTATTGATCCAAATAGCCCAGATGACAATTTTTCGGCATACTGACTTGCCCTTCATCAGGTATCAATTCGCCTGTAATAATTTTAATTAACGTCGATTTACCGGCCCCATTTTGACCAATCAACCCCACCTTTTCACCTTTATTAATTTGTAAATCCAATGATTCATATAATATCTTATCCCCAAATTGTTGGGTGATATTTGTTAAACTTAACATACTAACTCCTTACACCATCTATTTATAGTAGAAAAACGCTCCAGACTTTGACATCCACAGCGTTTGCTCATTCATGTTTGATTTTATCGCACTGATTACAAGTAGTATTAGTCTAGCATTGTCTATAAAAAATGTCTAGTTTGTACATTCTATATTCGCGATAAGAGTTTTTCAGCTATTAGCTTTATATAGAACTCGCTAACTCCTTCATCATTTCTGCTGCCGAGTTAAGTTCTTCCATTGAAGCTAAAACCTCCTCAGTAGCTGCCGACTGACTATTTAATGATAATAGTGATGAATTTAATTGATCTGAAAAATGATCAACTGATTGTCGAATATCCCCTAGAACCGTTTCGATTTCGCTAACAGATGCTGCCGTCGTGCCACTTAAATTACGGATTTCCTTCGAAATAACTTCAAATCCTTTAGAATGACTGCCTGCATGGGCAGCCGTAATGGCAGCATTAACACCCAACATATTAATCTTCTTAGAAACTTCTTTAACAAAAACAATCACTTTTTCAATTTCTTTCATCCTATCATCTGTAATTTTTGCCGTTTCAGCAATCTCTTGAGTGGTTTCATTCAAAAATTGTGAAGCATTGGCAATTTCATCAATCGCTTTAGTTGATTGAACTAATGAATCCGCCAATGTCGCCGCTTTTTCCAAAAGTTCATACTTATGATGTAAGCTCTTGCCGACCACCAGGACCCCTATGACTTAACTATTCTCCTTAATTGGAAAAGAGTAGGAGTAAAATGCTATTCCGTAGACCTCAGCTGAAACTTCTTGAATCATTACTCTACCTGTAGTCAAAGTCTTGTGGACTGTGCCCCACCTTGTGGGACAGCCTGACCGGTCTTAGCGTTTAGTGGAAGCCCTTCGCTTACCCGCACATCAATAATGTTTTCGTATCTGCTAATGCCATTGACACATCTTCTTGAAAAAGCATGGGAATAATCTCAAGAAATTCTTGATAGTAAGCTAATTTTTCATTCGACACTGGTTTCTCCATTTTTTTACACCTCATTATTATGATATATATTCTGCATCGGCTATTCTGTTTATTATTTAATGCTCTGTTATATATTACAGCATCTTAAAAAAAATAGATTTTCAATGATACTCGAATCACCAAGAAGTCTGGAGGTCTTTATGTCTAAAATAAACGAATTGTTCTTGTCCAAGAGCGCTCAAAAATTCTTCACTAGAAGAAAATCTGTGACCATCAAGTTAGGATTAAGAAGAAACATGATTCTGACTCCTTGCTGGTTTAGCCGTCCTCATTCATCTTTGAACCTTGGCAATTCGTCTAAACTATCGATTTTAAGTTACAAAGATTCCTCTCATACCAAAAGACATTCATCACCCACCTACATAGGAGGGCGATGAATGTCTAAGTTCGATAGACTAATTCTGTACTTTAAATCGATCTGCCAAATCTTTAAGCGTATGGGCAATCGTTTGTAAATCTTCCACATGATTGGTGAATTCTTCCATTGTTGCTAACACTTCTTCTGCATTTGCAGAAACTTCTTGTGTTCCAGCCGCATTTTCCTCTGTTGAAGCCGAAATATTTTCTAAACTTTCTAAAATAGTATTTTGAATAGCCACAATACGAGCAATAGCTTCTTCAAACTCTGAAATTCTTTTAATCATATAATTACTTCTCGAGAATACTTCTTTAGTTGAAGCAATCGCCTCATCTATTAACTTCGTTTGCTTCTCACCCGAATTAACTGAATCTGACGTTTGTGACACCATTTGACTTGACTGCTTTTGAATTTCTTCAATTATTGTTTCAATTTCTTTTGTAGAATCCTTGCTCTGTTCAGCTAGCTTGCGAATTTCTGAAGCAACAACCGCAAAACCCTTTCCTGATTCGCCAGCACTAGCAGCTTCAATCGATGCATTTAACGCTAACAGATTGGTTTGATAAGAAATATCATTGATAACATGGATAATCTTGTTAATATTTTGAACATTGCCATTCATTGATTCCATATTTTCCATCAAATTTTCCATTTGATTAATCACACCTGACCAATTCTCAGCTACTTGTCCCATCATTTCTAAGTTTTCTTGATTGAATTTGGTTGATTCGTTAGATTTATCATTCATTTCATCAATATTACTCTTTAGATTACTCAATACTTCTGATAAGTTTTGTAATTGTGTCACACTTTGTTCAGTGTCTTGTGCCTGGGTACCTGTAACATCTGCAATACCAGCAATGGTCTCCGAAACTTCTTCTGTCGCTAAGCTAGTTTGTTTAGACAACTCAACCAATGATTCTGACATCGTTGCGACATTCTTGCTTTCCTTTTGAACGTTTCCAATTAGTTTGCTCATATTTACAATCATTTCATTAAAGTAATACGTCATACGTTGAAATTCATGGCCATCTTTCTTAGGCTGAGTAACAGAATGAGTAACCCAGGATTTCAGACCTTTTGTTTGTTCTTTTGGCTCTTTAATTAGACTTAATTTGCCTTTTGCAATATCTTCAAATTTTTGATTAAATACAAAAATGGTTTCACGCGTTACCCAAACAATTCCAATTGCTAAAAAGGTTACAAAAATTGTAACTATAATTGAGACCACACCTGAAATCTCCCATAATGCCCGTGACTCCGTAGATAAGTCGTCTTTCTCCACTGATGCAATAACCCATGTCGCACTTGTTTTAGACACTTTATCATAAGCAGTTTCACTCACTTTATTGTCATCTTTCAAACGAACAGAGCCCTTCACAGCATCCGCAGCTTTAATTTTTTTAAATAATTCTGATCCACTAATGTCTTTGCCAACCTGTGATTCATCTTTCGCGCTGATAACAATACCATCGTCTGAAATTAATGATGCCTTTCCAGTTCGTCCAATATTTAGAGCTTGTATAGCTTTGTTCACATCGTCATAAGAAACATTTATACCGATAACCATATCATGCCCACCAATAGTAATCTGTTTTGTTGCAGTCACGACAAATTTATTTGTTCTCGCATTTCGATAAGGTTGAGTCCAACTAATTTCCCCTTTATTTTTCATCCCCAATTTATACCACGGCCGTGTTCTAGGATCATAATCAGAACCTAGTTCGCCGTCGGAAGAAGAATTAGAAAAATAAATATATGAACCATCGTCTACCCCAATGAATAGATCAGGAACATTGGTATCACCTTTAAAGGCAATATTAACCGTTTGTTTAGCTGCTGCGGCATCCCAAGTACTTCGTTGAAATACTTCCGCACTCAAGAGACTTTCCAGACGGTCTTCAGTATCATCAACTATATTTTGTTTTTCCTGAATAATCAGATTTAAAGCACTCTCTTTACTCATATCATTTCGTTGAATTAAGAGATTTTTAGTAGAAAAATATGAACTCACTACTGTAACAATGATCGGTATAATTCCAATTGCTAATAATAAAATAAAAATCGATTTGCCTATGCTCTTCTGTTTCATGCTTTGTCTCCATTCGTTTCAATTTATTTAACTTCTATATTTTCAACAGACATAGAAAAAAGGTTAGCGTTGGCTAACTTTTTTTGTCCTACTGTTGAACCATTATGGTTTGCCAAGTTTCCAATAATTCCATCAAAAGTTTTTGTGCCTCTTGAATACTTTTTGATTCCTTATTAATATTCGCCGTCACTAACTTTTGATAAATGAATTCATACAATGCCTCTAAATCGTTCGTCAATTCGGGATTGACCTCTGGATTAAGTGATTGTTGAAGTTCACTAACAATCTTTTGCGCCTTAATCAAATGTGTATGTATCGCTAAAACATCCTGCTTCTCCACTGCCATTTCAGCCAATTTGGTTTGTTTAATGGCATTTTCAAACAAAAGTTCAATCAATCGATTGGGCGAAGCACTAAGAATTTGATTTGCTAGATAATTTGCTTGAGCATTCTGGTAGTTCATACATTTCTCCTTATAAATCAAGGTCAATAAAACTAGCAGATTCTTCCCGTTGCACATAGGAATGAACAATACTTGCTGATTTTTGAACTTGCTGTATTTCTTGTAATGCTTCTTTTTTTTGTCGATCAATCTGCTTAATCAATTGCTGATAGCTAGTCACTATATCGATAACTATTTGTGGATTCTGAGAATTACAATCCGAAATTTCTTTTGCGGAAAGCTGACTCAATTTCTCATGTGTTGTAACTAATAGTTGTTCGATATGATCTAAAGAACCCTCGCAGCTACGCAACATCTCACGTAACTGGTATAATCCTTGATTATCATATACTTGCTCTGCTGACATTATTTATTCACCTCGATTAACCATTAGAAGATGCTTGGGTGGTAAAGTAACTCAATTGTGATTCAGCTTCCATCATAGCTTGGTCAAGACGTGTGAACATATCAACATAGCGGTCACGTTTCATAGTCAAAATTTCATCAAACCGAGTAATTTGTTTGTTTAGGTCTTTAATTGCCAAGTCAAAAGTTGCTGCCTTCGTAGCTATAATACCTTTATTTGCCGTTGTATCTACTAGATACCCATCAACTAACTTCTTTAGGACCGCGGTATAGCCATTAGTTTCCGAAACATTGCTAGTCGAAGCAATGGTCGACTTCGCTCCATCGGTCTGATAGAAGAAGTTTTTGACCGCGTTCCCGTCTTCCGATAAGGCTTTTTTCAACTTGTCTTCATCCAAGCCTAGTGTACCATCTCGATCAATTAATGAGATACCTACATCATTGGCTTTCAAGGACGTTCCTGTCACTGCACTTGATGTAAATAAACTACTTAATCGCTCTTGCAAACTTCTTAAGGTACTATCTCCCTGTAATTTTCCTGTCGTATTTGACTCTTTACTGGGATCACCGACACTTAAATTGTCACTAATGAAGCTCATCGTACTATTATATTGTGAAACTAAGTCTTTGACAGCTTGAACCGTCTTATCCGTATCAGTAGTCACTTTGATAGTCGTCGAATCCGTACTCGCCTTCTTCAGGGTAAAAGTTACCCCTTCCACAACGTTAGACACTGAGTTACTATCACTTTTTAGTGCTAAACCATCTAATTCAAATTCAGCTTGTTGGCCTAAACTATAAGATGCCTTTTTCGTGCTAGAAATTCCCAGAGCATCCGCACTCTCTCCAGCAACAGTGATTGCATGTTCCCCAGTGGTACTTGAAGTTAACACTAAGCGGTTGTCTATAATTGATGCTGAAATAGCAGAGTTTTTCGTTTCCACATTAATCTTATCGGTTAGGCTTTTTAATGTATCGGTACTTTCAACAGTAAAAGTAAAAGTTTTGTCCTGACTGTTTGTTAATGAGAATGAGCCTGAAATTCCCAAAGCCGTCTTGCTACTATCACTAAGCTTATTTCCAATTAGCTTGGTAGTCGTCGCTAACTGTGTTATTTTGAGACTAAAATCATTTTCAGCGGCATCAGCAGTTGTCGTGATGGATGCAATTGACTCATCAGAATTGGTAACTTTTTTAGTTGCAAACGTCTCTGCTTTTTGTAGTTCTTCAACCTTACTTAATAAAGAGTTCAGTCGTGTCCGAACATCATTCCACGCCGTTTTTTGATCATTAATTGTAGTGATTTTATTTTGGGCCAACATTTTCTTTGTTGTATCAGCAGATAATAACTTCTCAATATCATCTGATGTGACACCCGAATAACTACCCAACGTCGTACTAATCCCTGAACTACTTGTTATACTTGCCATACACTCTCACCCCTTTCTATCTACAGCAATCCCCATATCATCCCAAATTTTACCAATAACATTTAGCATATTTTCCGGAGGGATTTCTTTGATGATATCGCCCGTTTGCATATCAACCAACCGAACCAACGTATAACCCGTCCGCTGATGAATACGAAATTGCATTTTCATATCTCGACCTAACAACTTTTGATTTAACTGTGCAATCGTCGCTTCCAGAGGGTCTTCTTTCTTGCCTAGCATTTTGAGCTCTTGCTCTTTATCTGCTGTATGCGACTCTTCCGAAGAGTTGTGCCCTTGATCTGTTGTCTGTTGCATCAGCTCTTTATGAACAACCCCTTCGACTGGTTGAGTGGCTGGCGTTGGTTGAATCGATGAAACTGGTTGAATAATCATACAAAATCCCTACTTCCTCAGAAACATTTATGTATGCAACAAAAAACCGTGAGTCACGGTTTTTTGTCAAGAATAACCTTATGTGTAAGAATCAACCTTGTAATAAGCTTAATACACTGTTTGGCATTGCATTTGCTTGTGCCAGCATAGAAGTTGCAGCTTGAGAAAGGATATTGCTCTTCGTAAAGCTCATCATTTCTTCTGCCATATCTACGTCACGGATGCGAGAGTTCGCTGCGGATAAGTTTTCTTGAGAAGTACCCAAGTTATTGATTGTGTGTTCTAGACGGTTTTGTACCGCACCGATTTCCGCACGTTGATCTGAAACTTGTTTAATTGCTGCATCGATTTTAGTAATTGTATTGTCTTTAGGATCAGTAGCAGCAGCAGTATATGATTTTAATGCATCATCGTACTTAGTTTGAGCCTTATCCAGATCTGTTTTTGCTTGGGCTTTGCCAGCAGTATCTGCTCCATCATATGTTTTTTGAGCACTATCAAGAGCTGCTCTCAAAGTTGCACCAGTGTCCGTTCCAGTACTATCTGCTTTGCCATCTTTATATTTAGTAGTTGCATCTGCATCAAAATCTTTTTGTATATCTGCTTTAGATTTGGCTTGCGTAATCTCCAAATTTTTAACACCTAAAGAACCTGCACTCATACTTTTGATATTAACGTCAATCGTTTGATTGGCATTAGCACCAATTTGGAAAGTAAAAGTTGAAGCTTTAGTTGAATCTTTTTCATCGCCACCTAATAAACTCTTTGTATTAAATTGAGTCGTTGAGCTAATGCGATCAATTTCATCTCTTAACGCTGAAAATTCTTTTGTAATTGCGCCACGATCGTCATCACTTAATGTGCTGTTTGATCCTTGAACAGCTAAGTCGCGCATACGACCTAAGATCGAATGTGTTTCATTTAAAGCACCTTCAGCAGTTTGGATCAATGAAATACCATCTTGAGCATTGCTTTTGGCTTGTTTTAAGCCACCGATTTGACCTTTCATTTTTTCAGAGATTGCTAAACCTGCTGCATCGTCTCCAGCTTTATTGATACGTAGACCTGAAGATAATTTTGCTAACGAATTACTTTTTGATGTATTCGCTGAAGTTAAACGTGAATAGGTGTTTAACGCTGCTGAGTTTGTATTAATTCTCATGGGTGATTCCTCCAGTAAATTTTTATTTGAGATTTATCTCTCTGACATATATATCGGACGTTTCTCATTCAAGTTAATAGTCTTTTTTATTTTTTTATTTATTTTTTCTCGTTTTCTGTTACTTATAAGTAATCGAGAATTGAGGTCTGCATAATCTTAGTTCCCATCGCCAAAGTTGCGCGATATGCTACCATTTGATTTTGATATTCCAAATATTTTTGAACTACATCAACATCTTGATTTTCAGATAAACTTTCTTTTAATTGAATCTGTTGAGTATCATTGCGACTTGAAGAAGACTGCAGACGGTTACTAATAGCACCTATCTGGGTACGCATATTGGTCACATTCGTACGATATTCATCAATCTCTTTTAGATAGGTATCACTTAGTTTACTTGTGTCTCCCGTATCTACCGCTGTTAAGATTCCATTGAAGAACTCACTGAGTCCTTTGCCATCGGTACCATTATTTAGGACTTGTTCCCCATTGGTAGGCAAATCAATAGTAACCCCTGATGCAATCTCGCGAGATAAGTTGGTAGTCGATCCTTGATAAGTAATACCAGTAATTTCACCATTGGTTTCGTTCAATGAGAATGGCTTAGTCGTTGTGTTCTGTCCACTAAAAATATAGCGACCATCATAACTCGTGTTCAGACTGTCGATAATCGAGCGAATTTCTTGACCAATCTCAGTCTTATTGGCTTGTAATTCCTCTTCTCCCATAGTGCCACCATTGGCACTTGATTGAATCAAAGAACGAATACGTAACATTGAATTACCCACAGCCTCCAATGAACTGTCTTGAGTATTCACCCAAGACAAGCTATCTTTGATGGTTTGTCCAAATGTTTGATTCCGTGAAATTGAGCTATTTAAATCAATAATTTTGGATACAAGTAACGGATTATCTGATGCTTGGTTCACTTTCTTAAGACTGGATAGCTGATTCAATGTTTTTTGAACCGTTGTTGCGTTGGTATTAAAGTTCTTCAAAAACTCATTGTATGTGATCCCATTCGTAATTCTCACTTACATTACACCCCTGTCCGATTTATCAAAGTATCAAGCATTTCCGATACGACGGAAATAATTCGAGCATTGGCTTGAAAGCCTTGTTGGAATCGAATCACATCGGACATTTCTTCATTCATTGATACGCCCGAAATGGATTGTTGCTTATATTCTAGTTGATTAAGAACAGATAATTGTGCCTTGGCACCATTATCAGCTTGTTGCTTGGCAATCCCATTTTTCGTGACTACTGTATTAAAGAACCCTGCCACCGTCATGCCATCAGATGCTGTTGTAAAACTTAACGTATTCGCATCAAAGACAGCCTTAAGCTCTGATGGATTGCCCAACTTAACTGTTGCTAATTGGGAAATTGCTAAAGCTTTGCTTCCATCCCCGATAGACGAGTCACTCTCTTTACCAATTTTCATGCTTGTCGGATTTTTCGCATACGTCTCATTCACTGTTAGACTTTGGCTAACTGGTTGCTTATTCGAATCCAACTTGTAGAATCCGTCTGTTTCACTTGCACCGTTTGTAAAAATTAAGTTGGTTGACCGTGCAAGCATCTCAGTAAATTGATTCACTTCAGATAAGCGTTCATCGATGGATGTATACGCTTCTTGTTTCCCACCAATACTACCCCCGGATGTCTTAACTTCGGTATAGGTGGTAGCGTTATTCGGAGCAATAACCAATGTTCCGACAGGGATTTTTTGACTACTGGTAATATTCCCTGCTAAAGCATTACCATCTTCAGAAATCATAGCATTGCCATTCTCATCCTGAGCAACTACTACACCGATTTTTTGATAATGTGCAGAGTCTAGTAAGGTCTGACCATCTAATTCAACCGTTGCTCGACCAAATTGATCAAACGATGTTGAAATCGAAGCCAGACCCGATAAATCTTTTAATAGTGAATCTCGTGTATCAAGCAGATCATTCGGTGTTTCCCCTTGTTGCATAAGTGAGAATACTTCAATATTCACATTTTTTAATTGTTTTAATTTTTCATTGAAGTCTAACACCGATTTTTCGATTGAATCCGTCGTATCACTACGAAGCTGTGTCGTTTGTTTACTAATATTATGTAAAATATCTAAAAATGAACTAGCATTCTCAACAACCAATGTTTTAGCTGTATCTAGCTCAGGATTATTAGCTAGCTTCGTCCATGAATCATTTAAATTATTTAAAGCATTCATTAAACCATCAGAAGAAGGTTCATTTAGAATACTTTCTAGTTGACCTAAAGTATCGGCCTTTTGTTCTTGCGCTTGATAGTTACTGTTTGCCTGGCGGACTTGTCCGGCGATAAATTCATCAGTAATGCGCTGAACATTGGCGACTTTCACTCCTGTTCCAATGGCACCCACTCCCGCTACATGATAAGGATTTTGAGTTTGTAATCCTACTCGTTGACGCGAATATCCATCAGTATTAGCATTTGCAATATTGTGACTGGCAGTTTGTAACGCTGTTTGATTGGCATTTAAGCCACTTGTTGCTGTTCCCAATGTTCCGAATAACCCAACCATCCTGGCACCTCCTCTATAATTCTACATATCTTGATTGATGATTGTTGCAGCTGATATTTGATACGGCTGATTGTTTGGTGCATACACCGTATTATTTTTCTTTAGTTGTTGCTGAATAGTATCCATGAACATTTTTTGGTAACTTAACGCTTGGTTTGTTAGCAATAAATTCTCTTCTTGTACTGTCTGAATGGCTAACAATCGATCCTGCACTTTTCCATGAACCGGTCCATCATAAGCCTCAAAAACAGAAATCATTGACTCTTTTTGCTCAACAATTGACAGCAAGGTCTCTCCATCATCTTTGATCAATGCTTGGTTCTCTTTTTTTAGCAAGTGGTAAAACTGATTCAGCTCTTTTAAAAATTCTTTCTCAGTCATCTATTTCCCTCTACTCATCCGCTGCAAGCATTTTCTTCGCTAGTGCTGTTGCATCAACTTGATAAGTACCATTTTTGATAGCTACTTTCAACGCGGCAACTTTCTCGGTATTTATGGGTGATTGTTCCAAAGTTTTTGCAGTTTTTTGTAAATTCTTTGTTGTCTCTGACAAATCATAATTGACATTTTTGTTCTCTGTTTGTCTATATGCACCAAGTTGAGTTGCTTTGGAAGAACGATTTGCTTGTGCGAATTCATTTTGTTGATATTTTTGATAGCCACGTTCGATTTTCATGGGATACCCCCCTTTTTTCTTACTCTTCTAATCTCATTATCGGCTAAAAAAAAAAAAAGTTAAACAAAAATGTTTAACTTTTTTGATTTAATCATGTAAATTATATATTCTTTGTTTTTGCGAGAGAATATTAGTAATTCTGACACCAAAACTTTCATTAATGACAACAACTTCCCCACGAGCAATCAACTTGCCGTTTAATAAAATTTCAAGAGGCTCATCAGTCAACGTATCTAATTCAATTACCGATCCGGTGCTCATACTCAAAATGTCTTTGACTGATCGTTTCGCACGTCCTAGTACAACACTCAACTCTAAAGGTACGTCCATAATCAAATCAAGGTTATTACCTTCTGTAACATTTTGTAAGTTAAGTTGTTGGAACACGGGTTTTTGAACAGCTACATTACTCTTGGCTGGGACAGTTTCCAAAGTTGACGTAGTACCGATTTCTTCTTGTACTTTCTGCGGTCGAGGTTTCACTGGAATATCCTCTTTATGCATTTTTGGTTCTCTCTGGACTACCGTCGCTTCATCCGATAACATCGCCGCAACAATATCATTGACGACATCAAGATTAAAGACTTGCATAATCTCGCTCTCAATCAAGCCTTCTACTGTTAAAGAGAAAGAGATGCGATATAATTCTTCATCTTCATCCCAATCATCTAAGTTGACATTTTCCGTACTTTTCCAAACATTAACGACTGGTGGTAGAATGTCTACTTTTCGATTAATCATGGTCGCCATCGACGTCGAAGCAGAACCAATCATCTGATTCATCGCTTCAGAAACAGCACTAAGTTCCAACTCGCCAAATGTTTCATTTTTTGTTGTACCATCTCCACTCATCATTAAATCAGCGATAATAATAGCATCTTTAACTTCTAAAAGCATTAGGTTAGAACCAAACAACCCTTCTTTAAATTCAACTGCTGTCGCAACTTTCGGTGCAGATAAACCAGATAGAATTTCCGAAAATTCAACTTTTTTTACTTTTGGTGTCGTAATACTCACACGCCGATTAAGAATGGAAGATAAGGTAGTGGCAGCCTGGGACATCGAAATATTACCGACTTCTCCAATTATATCGATCTTTGTTCGCTCATCTACCGAAGGACCTGTTATAGTTGGTGCCTCTTGCGTTGTTGTTCCATTTAACATCGCATCAATCTGTTCTTGTGTTAAGCTTTCACTCATAAGAGTTGGTCTCCTTCCATTCGTTCAAGTAATTCAACTGCCATTTGTTGATCTGTTTGACCTGGTCGAACAAAATAATATGGCTTCCCTTCAACATAGGTTTCTAAAGGTTCCGTAATCTTTTTATCTAATTTGATTACATCCCCTATCTCTAACTGTAAGAAATCAGCAAGTTTCATCGAAACATTTCCTAACAGAATTTCTAATTCGAGTTGTACTACATTCATTCCCTTTTGTATCTCTAGTTTATCTTCTTCAGATGGTGCTTGATTTGAGTCAAACCAGTTATGGAAACTCAACTTATCCGTGATAGCTTCAAAAAATACATATGGAATACATAGATTGATAAACGTGCTTGTTTCTAAAATACGAACTGTAAATGTCACTAACACTACTGGTTCATTTGGTGACATATTCTGCATAAGTTGTGGATTTACATCTAAACCTTCAAGTACAGTATCTATTTGAATAATCTCTTTCCATGAATTTTGAAATACTTGGGCCAATCGTGCCACCACATCTTCCAAAATAGCTAGTTCAATTTCGGTAAAATTTTTCTTTTCATTCAAATCTGGTAAATCTACTTTATTGGATTGGCGAACTTCTAATCCTCCGCATAGAAGTTCGACCAATAACATACAAAGTTGCGGATTCAATTCGATTATTTGTATTCCGTTTAAAGGTGCAGACTTCAATAATCCTACCAACGTAAACTTGGGAATAGAGTGGATAAACTCATCATAACTAATTTGATCAATAGTTGCTAATTGCAAGGAAACATTGGTTCTCAGTAATGTTGACAAAACACTACTTGATATTTTAGAAAAATCTTCAAAAATCATATGTAATGTATTGATATACTCTTTGGATAGCTTGGTGGGTCTTCTAAAATCATAATTTCTTATCTTTTGTTCTGGTTCTCTGGTGGTCTCTTCTTGGTCAATTTCGCCACTTGACATAGCATTCAAAAGCATATCAATTTCTTGTTGTGTCAACACTTGGTCCATTTTTTTCCCTCACTTACTAAAAAATCAAATGATTTACGTCGATAATATTGGCTACTTTATCTGGGAAAGAAATCACTCCCGCATAGTAATCTTGGTCATCTGAACTAGTTAATTGGATGTCTGCAGGTTCAATATCAACTACTTCGACTACCTCTTCAATTAGTAGTCCTTTTTTTTCTTCATCATTTTTCATAATCAAAATATTCCGATTCTCTTTGGATCTAGTCACACCAATTAGTTCAGCCAACCCAATAACAGTCATCACTGTTCCTCTTAAATTAATTAATCCTTCAATCCAGTGATATGCAAGTGGCACCTTAGTGATTGTCACAGTATCAATCACCTCTTCGACTGAGGCTGCTGAAATTAAATAATATTGTTGATTCATGGTAAATAAAATCATTTGCATCATACTAATTAGTTCCCCTTTCTAGGAAAGAGCTTTATCGACTGCTTTAATTACCCGATCTGTATCAAATGGTTTTACAATAAAATCAACTGCGCCAGCTCGAATTGCATCCATAACCATTCCTTGTTGTCCCATAGCACTGCACATAATTACTTTGGCATTACCATCAAAATTACGAATCAGTTTTAACGCTTCTAAACCATCTACTTCAGGCATAGTAATATCCATTGTAACTAAATCTGGTGTACTCGCTTGATATTTTTCAAATGCTTCTTGACCATTCTGTGCTTCTCCTACGACTTCATAGCCATTTTTTTCTAGAATATCTTTTAGTTTCATTCTCATAAATACTGCGTCGTCTACAATTAAAACTTTTTTCATATTTGTGGTCTCCTTTATATTCCTAATGATTGAAACAGTGTCTCAAGTGCTCCCACACCTGGCACTAAAAATAATGACGTATCTAATTCTTGATCTTCATAGGTAAACTCATTACGGATGCATAAAACTTGTTCATCGTATTGATCAAACGCTAGATAAATACTGCTAATAATAGCTCCAAAATAATCTAATGAAGCTGATGGTAATGCTCCATACAAATTTACACCTATAAATTCAGTGATTGCATTCAAAAATGAATTCGATACAATATTCGTTAATTCTTGCATGGCTGAAATCTTGATTTCTTCAGCTAACGCATCATCCGTTCCCGTCAACCAACATGTCATTTGATCAGCAGCTTTTTTAGTCATAATGAATAAAAAAATACCATCGATTTCCCCTTTGATTGGACAAGCAACTGCATAAACTTCTTCATCATCTTGCCAAAGATGTTGATACAATTCATTGTAAGTCCGGATAGCTACTTCGGGAACATGCATATCAACACGCTTCTCTACTAATTGTGAGATGCTAGTTGCCGCATGTCCACCTCCGATATTAATAATTTCCTTTAGAGCATCCATTTCTAAAGCCGTATAGGTCATAATTGCTCCCTTTTTTCGTGACATATTGCATTAATATCAAGTATCAGTGCAATCGAGCCATTACCTAAAATTGTCGCTCCTTGATACTTATTAATCTGTTGCAATACACTATCGATTTTCTTGATAACTATTTCCTGTTGACCAATTAATTCGTCTGATAAAATACCATAGTATTTTTGATCAATATTTACAATAATCGCAAACTTCTTTTGCTCTTCATATGGTTCTAACTGTAATAATTCATCGGTTCGAATAATTGGAATTAATTCATCTTGAAATTCATAAACTTCTTGATTTGCTGTTTTTATTATGTCAGATTCATATACCATAACTACTCGTTCAACGATATCTAATGGAATAGCAAAAATTTCTGAACTAATACGGACCATTAATGCCTGAATAATTGATAAAGTTAACGGCAGTTTAATTAGAAAAGTTGTTCCTTTATTCACTTCACTCCTTAGTTCAATCGTTCCTCCGAGCTGGTTAATTTTTGATTGAACGACATCCATCCCCACTCCACGACCAGAGATATTGGTTACTTCTTTTGCTGTTGAAAAACCAGGATGAAAAATTAGTTGTTGAATTTTTTCATCTGATAGGTTGCTCGTATCAATCCCTTTGCTTTCAGCACTCTCTTTGATGATAACTGGATCCAATCCTTTTCCATCGTCGGTAATCGTGATAACTACTCTATTCCCTTCCTGTGCAGCGGCTAATGTAATTGTCCCTTTGCGCGATTTCCCCATTTTTTCACGAATATCTGGTAACTCAATGCCATGATCAGCTGAATTTCGTAATAAATGGACGAGCGGTTCACTTAACTCAGAGACAACGGTCTTATCTAATTCCGTCTCTTCTCCAAGAATCACTAATTCCATTTCTTTATTCAACTCGTTTGCTAAATCTCGAACCATTCTCGGGAACCTGCTGAATACTACACTAACTTGTTGCATACGAATTTTCAAAACTAAATCTTGTAGCTCCGAAGTTAAGCGTGAAACTTGTTCCAACGAATCTTTAATTTCATTTAGCTTAGAACGATTACTTGCATCTTCCAATTGATTACGATAGACTACTAATTCCGATACAAGATTTAAGAACAAGTCCAAACGGTTTAGATCTACTCGAATGGACTGATTATGTGTCACTGTATGCGTAGCCACACTTTCAACAGCTTTAGTTGCTACACCCCCCGATTGGACACTTTGCGTCATTGCTGTTGGTGCAGAATTGGTTGTTGCTGATGATTGTACCTCGCTTACCGTATTCAGAGTAATTCCTGAACTTGCTATATCAGTTACATCTTTCATATGCTCTTGAGCATCGAATGATTCAACAAATACTTCATCAATTTCACTATTACTCAAAATATTAGCTATCGTTTGTTCTTTTGTTTCTTTGGTTAAATATAATACATAAAAGTCAGACTGAAAATTGCCTTCTTCTAATTCATCTGTTGGCGGTTCCGTATGTAAGATATCCCCTTCTCGTTCTAGCTTCTCCATTACCAAGAAAGCTCTGGGCCCTTTCAACATAGATTCAGAATCAATACGGATACCAATGATAAAGCTATTGTAACCTTCTGCTTGTGCCTTGTTTACAACCAATTGATCAGCTGACTCTAAATTGAGAAAGTAATGCTGTAATTCATTGGTCACTTCCTCCTGGGCTACTACCTGCTCTTCAGTTAATGTCAAGCCAACTTCTTGCTTTACGCCAACATTTTCTACTTGATCAAGTTCAGCCAATAAATCAGTGATTTGGTTCTCTTGTAATTCTTGTTCCTCACGTAGATTTTCTACAAGCAAACTCAAACGATCCAAACAGCGAAACACTAAAGAAATATGATCGCTCGTTACTGGGATAGTTTTCTTTTTAAATAAATCAAATATATTTTCCATTTTATGGGTTAATTTTGTCATAACGTCATAACCCATAGTCGCTGCCATACCTTTTAGTGTATGTGCGGAACGAAAAATATCATCTAATAGTTCACTATCTTCAGGGTGACTTTCTAATTGTAAAACGTGTTCATTCAACTGTTGTAGATGATCATCCGTTTCTTCGAAAAAAAGTGTACGGTAAACACTGTTATCATCCAATTCATTCAACTCCCTTACTTACATTTTTTGATAAATAAATGAATCAATTTTCCTTAACCCAATTCTTTCGGGGTAATTGATGGTTTCGGTGGCTCCAGTAAATAGTATTCCTCCTGGTACTAAGGCATCACTGAATTTTTGGTACACTTGATCCCGAGCATCCACTTTAAAATAAATGGTAACATTCCGACAGACAATGACTTGCAGACCATCAGTATAGCGTTCTTTCAATAAATCGTGTTTACGGAAAGTAACTTTACGTTTAATCTCTGGTACGACTTCGTAGCGTGTCTCTTTGCTAGTGGTTTTTTGCGAAAAATAACGAATACTCATCTCTTTTGGAACATTACGAACTTCTTGTAAACGATACACACCTTGTTTGGCTCTGCTTAAAATCTTATCATCTAAATCAGTCGCTAAAATGGTTGCTTGTTTAAGCTTATTTTTTTCTAAAATCATTGCTAATGTATAAGGTTCCGCTCCAATTGAACAGGCTGCACTCCAAATTTTAATTGATGAAAACTTCGGTACAATTTCTTTTAAAAAAACTTTTTCGAATGTGTCAAACAACTCTTTATTACGATAAAATTCACTCACGTTAATAGTAATATGTTCTAAAAACGCTTGTTTAATCTCACTGTCTCTTTGAATTTGTTCACTGTATTCTTTTAAATTCTTAGCTCCAGTTGTATTCATAATATTTAAAATACGACGTTGCATCTGGCTTTCTTTATAGGACTGCAGTTGAATTCCTAAGTTTTTTTCTACCCAATGATTAAACCATTCAAAGTCTTTTTCCATCCTGTCACCTTACTATATCCCGAATTTTTTTCGCAATTTTATCTAAACTTAACACTTCATCCACAACCTTCTGTTCAATAGCGTATCTAGGCATTCCGAATACAACAGACGATTCTTTATCTTGAGCAATAGTATAGCCATCATAATTTTTGATATCCTTCATGCCTGCTGCGCCATCACGTCCCATGCCCGTTAATAAAACAGCTACAAGATTTTGACGATACCGGCTAGCAGCTGATGAGAAAAGATAATCAACGGCTGGTCTTGTTCCATGTAATTTAGGCTGCTGATTTAATTGCAGTAAATTATTTTTGATAGTCATATGATAATCCCCTGGACACAGATACACACAATTTTCGATGACCATTTGATCCGTCACTTCTTTTACCGTTACTCTTGTTTCAGCATCTAACCTTTGAGCAAAAGAAGCAGTAAATCCTTTTGGCATATGCTGCACAATAAATACGGGTATTTGTAATCGTGGTGGCAAGTGTTGAATAACTTTTAACAGCGCTCGCGGTCCTCCGGTAGAAGCTCCAATGACTAGTGCATCAATCTTTGTAGGTAACTTCTTATCACTAACAGCGGATTGTTTAAACGCATTGATTACAGATGAGTGCTCATAATCTGTCCCTCTATTTTTTTGATAAATACTCCGAATTTTTTCAGAAAAATCAGCTACCCACTCTTGATTAATAGACATCAAATTTAATGGTTTCTCAACAAAATCTGCTGCTCCTAGTGCTAAAGCTTCAATTGTTATTTCTTTGGTGCTTAATGAACTTAACATGATAACAGGAACTGCATAAGCTTGTTTAATTTTGGTTAATGCTTCAATCCCATTCATTACTGGCATTTCAACATCCATTAAAATCATATCTGTTTGATTGGTTTCTAACCATTGCAAAGCGTACTTGCCATTTCTAGCGGTACCCACCACTTCCATATCTGGAAAATCAGTAATCAAATCTGTGACAACTTTACGCATAAAAGCAGAGTCATCCACTACTAAGATTTTTATCATTTATGCGTCCCCCCTTTTAGATTATAACTACTTGGTGATTAACGATTCGAACAGCGGTCTCAAAGTTGGTTAAATCAACAATCATCGTTCTTCCTGCGCTACCACCCACTTCTTTAGCAATAATTGGAATTCTTAATTCCTTTAAGACAACCTCAACTGCTTCAATATTTCGTGCTCCCACGGCTATAGAAGTCGCTTTTGTATGAAAACCAAACATATTTGCCCCCCCAACGATTTTCGCTTTTAGTCGAGCGTTAGGTGCTTTTTTCCTAATTTCTTCTACCATTTGAGGAATAGCTAAATCAGCAAATTTTTCTATTTTTAATGTTTTTTTATTACTAAATGGTAAGCTATCTGGTAGCATAATATGACTCAAACCGCCAATTTTACTACGTTCGTCATATATAATAGTACCAATGCATGATCCTAATCCCACGGTGACTAGTTTATTTGGCGCTTGACTAATTTGATAATCCGAAATTTTTACTTTAATTTCTTCAGCATTCACCATGCATGTCATCCTTTATGTTCTCTAATTGTGTCACTAATGCTTGCTCTTGTTTCGCACTGAAAAAATAAGATAGATCTAATAACATAACTAGCGTATCATCCATTTTTAGGAATGATTGAATATAAATTTGTTTAATTGAAGCATTTAAACTGTTTTCTTCGTAAACAGCAGGTTCAAGTGAGGAAATCCCTAGAATATCTTCAACATATAACCCTAACGTCTGCTCTTTCCAACGACATAATATAACTTTAGTTTCACCTGTTGATTCAGTAAATTTTTGGAATAATTTTTTTCGAACATCAACAATAGGAACCATTTTTTCCTGAAATTCATAGACGCCTAAGATATATGGAGCTACTTCTGGCAAGGCAATAAATTGCTTTGCTTCAATTACTCGGGCCACATTTTGAACGACTATAGCAAATCGTTGATGGTTTGATTGAAAAATGACATATTGTTCCATGCGCTTCGTTTCCTTCTCTTAGATTTTAAAACTAGATACTTGAAATTCCATAATAGAGATCAAGCTTTCCATTTCCTCGACGTTCTTATTGAAATCTGTTACAACTTGAGCGAATGCATCAAGATTCGCAGCGATTTCTTGCGTACTTGCAGATGTATTATTAGCTGTATATGCTACTTGTTCAATCGATTGCCCAACTTGTTGGTTCTTTTCAGTGATTTCATTCATATGTTTTTGAACTTCTGTAATACTTTGAACAAATTTCTCAACAAGTTCAGAAATCACTTGTGCTGATGCCAATGCTTGTTCAATTGATTGCGATTGAGCTTCGCCGTTCGTATACGATTGTGTCACTTCTGAAACGACGTGTTCTGATTTTTTTTGAATGATGTCAATAATTTGTCGAATACTCTTAGTCGATTCACTACTTTGCTCTGCCAAACTACGAACTTCTTCGGCTACAATCGCAAATCCTTTACCCGCTTCACCGGCCCTAGCTGCCTCGATTGAAGCGTTTAATGCCAATAAATTAGTTTGCTCTGAGATATCGTTAATCAATTGCACGATTTTTCCAATACTTTGAATATCGGTATTCATTGCATTCATTTCTCTTACCAATTGAGATTGCGCCTTGCGCTCAGTTTCCCAACTGCTCGATATTTGATTCACCAAATCAAAGTTATCTCTATTTGATGTTTGTGATTTCTTAACATAGACATTCATTTGTACGATATTCTTACTAATAGCTTCAATACTTGTGGAGAGTGAAGACATCTCTGCTACCGTTTGTGAAGCTTCTTCTGCTTGATTGTATGCATCTTCTGTAATATTTGCCATGGATGATTTAATATTTTCCATGGTATTGACAGATTCATTAGTCGCTTTTTGTAAATCTTTCGCAAGAACGCTCATACGGGTCTCTTCATCCTGCATGCCAATAATCATTGCCCTAAATGTATTTAACAGTTTAAAAAATGCTTCTCGCAAAGGTGTGTTCTCCGAATTCTCGTTGGTTAAAGTAGAAAAATCTCCCTGTGCTGCGTTTTCCACCAGTGTCAACAAGTCACCTGAATTATTCGTAGTCTTTGAACCTGTTAAAAGGTAACTAAATACAAATAAAATCAAAGCTACTCCTACTAGAAATATCATGAACTTAGCTATACTGAAAGAACCATCTTGAAATAATAGATAAGAAATCATGCCAATGACTACGATACTTGCTAAATAACCCCTTACTACATACTTTCTCTTCAAATACAAAACCGCCCTTCTAAATTATCTTCATTAACTATCATCATTTTTCTCCACACAAAATGATGCAAGCCACAGTGTTATTATCGGTTACTTTATGTAATTTTTAAGTAGCAATTACCAGATGTATACATCTTTGGGATCATCAAATTCAGAATAGCCACCTTCTTTTGCATCGCGGACAATTTGACCATTTTTCAATTCAATGACACGATTACGTACAGTATTCACCATCGTGCTATCATGCATAGATACAATCACCGTTGTCTTTCGCTGATTAATTCGAAAAAAGAGGCGCATCATTTCAACAGCTGACTTCGTATCCAGGTTAGCTGTTGGTTCATCTGCAATTATAATTGGTGGTTTAGTGATCAACGCACGTGCAATAGCAATTTTTTTACTTTGTCCTACAGAAATTTCATGAGGATAATATTTTTGATAATTTTCCATTCCAACATCTTCTAACGCTTCAGTAATAAGATACTCTTGTTCGTTACGAGAAATCTCAAGTACATCTAGACAGTACGCTAAATTTTCGTAAATTGTTCGATTGGGTAAAAAGAGATCCGATTGATTGATCATGCCAATTTTTCTACGCAACAAATATAATTGGTCTGTACGCATTCGTTCCAAACGATAGTTTCCTACTCGAATAGCTCCCGACGTAGCTGTCCATTCTCGTGTAATTAGTTTAAACAATGATGTTTTTCCAGCTCCACTTGGTCCAACTAAATAAACAAATTCACCCTGTTTAATCGAAAAAGAGAGATCTTTAATCGGAGTATTCACCTGTGTAAAATATTTTGTTACTCTATGAAACTCAATCATTTGCCACTCCTCCATATTACGCTACTCTGTGAATCGATTAATGACACTGGACATTTCATCACTGGTTTCCAAAGCTTTTAAATTAATCGAATACGCTCTTTGTGACACTATCAGATCGGTCATGCTATCTGCTAAATTTACATTGGCGTTTTCCAACTGATAATTATGTGTCCTTCCAAATGCTTCCTGTTGATTAGTTGACTGTATCAATTCTTGACCATCTACAGCTTGATATAAATTGTTGCCGACACTTCTCAGATTTTCATTATTCTCTGGCTTATACAAAATAACTCTTCCTACAGTAACTGACTGCCCATTTGACTGAATAATTATTACTCCATTTGCTGAAACACTTGCATCTCCATTTGGCCATTGATTTTGTGGTATGGTTTCTTCCACTTCGACCTGAAGCCCTTCATTCGTTCTCAGGTATCCTTGCGCATCTCGCTGAAAATTACCCGCACGAGTCAAATATAATTGATTATTTGCATCACGGACACCAAAAAAACCTTCTCCATCAATCGCCATGTCCCAAGAAGATGTTGTTGATGATAGGCTACCTTGAATAAAATTGACACTTTGATTACTAACAGCAACTCCACGATTCACTGATTGGTTCGTGGCAGCATTTGCTATTCGAACTTCATCTGGTGTATTAGCATTGTGCAACAGTTCTGTAAAAGTTGTATCATTTTTCTTATAACCAACCGTATTGACATTTGCAATATTTGCAGCAGTTATATCTAATTTTTTTTGTAATCCATTGATTCCGGATTTATTGATGGTTAATAGATGGTTCATGTTCATCTGTTGCTGCCCCCTCTAAATTCTACCTAATTCATTAGTTGCTTTTTTTAATGTATCATTAATGGAACTCAATGCTTTTTGATTAGCTTCAAATTCTCGAGAAGTTTGCAGCAGTGCTACCATTTCATCTGAAGCAGACACATTTGACTGTTCTAAATAACCTTGTTTAACTTGTGCCGCATTCACTAATTGTCCCGCGTTGGTTGATGTAAAATAAGTATTTCCAACAGCCGTCCAACCATCTGTATTTTCAAATGCTCTTACCTGTAAATCTTGCCACTTATCAATAGTGACTGGCTGATTATTTTGACCTAAGACTTGATAACCTTCTTGAGTTACTAACTGATTCAAATCATTTAATTTAAAGTTACCATTTCGTGTATACGCTTGTGTTCCATTATTTAAAAGAACGACAAAATAGCCACCATTACTTGTAGCAAAGTCTGTCAATCTTTCGGTTTCTCTAGTGGCGCCCGAAACTGTAGAAATCACAGTGTCATCAATTTGATTGGCAAAAGGGAATCCACCTATTTCCAGACGGCTATTAGCTTCAGGTCCTCCTTGATAATTATGAAGTTGAACTTCGGCTAACGTAGACTGAAAATTTTTTGTTGCCTGATAACCAGATGTATTGATATTTGCCAGATTGGCACTGGTCGTTTCTTGGCGCTTTTGCAGCAAATGAATGCTACTTGACAGCGTATCTATCGCACGAATCATTGATTTTCCTCCTCAATTAACTTCCTCAATTTGATTAAAATCTTCCCATGTAATTGGGAAACTCTTGGAATAGAAATATCTAGAACAGCTGCTATTTCCTTTAAAGTTAGTTCTTCTTGATAATAAAGGCTTAAAATAATTTGCTCTCTCTCTGACAATTTTCGGATACACTGACCTAAGATGCGTTCTTGCTCTTCTTTTAACACTTTTCCTTCTGCTGATTCTATTGAAATATCTTGAACAGTATTCAAAGCAGAGTATGATTCGCTATCTTTAACGAACAATGTATCTTCTAATGAAACATTTGCCAAGTAATGTAGGCTTTCATGAATATCACTGAGTTGTTCCATGGTAATGTTCATAAACTTAGCTACTTCTAAATCTGTTACTTCTCGCTTTTGCGTTTGTTCTAATTCTCTTCTAGCAGAGTAATATTCATTTAGAGAAGCTATTTTATAACGAGATATTTTTGAATGTTTACGTACTTCATCGATAATTGCTCCTTTGATTCTTACTCTAGCATAATTATCAAATGGAACTTTTTTTTCTGGATTGAATTTTTTTAGAGCATCCATTAAGCCAATAACTCCCATGTTAAATAAATCGTCATAATCATAATCAACATTCTTAATAGATAACCGATAGATTACTTGATCAATTAATGGTAGATATCTCATAATTTCTTCTTCTCTTGACACTCCATACATCAAAAATCCCCTCCTTTGCATATGCTTTTAACCAATCATTTTTTATTCAGCGAATGTTACCCGAGAAGGTAACTTAAATCTCTATACTACCGATTGTTTCAATAATAATTTCATTAGGTACCTCATTTAAAGAAAGAACGGCAATCGTTGGAAAGTTAAAGGCAATTAATTTCCGGAAAGCCAATCGAATTTTAGGTGATGCAAGAATAACAAATGGTAGATTATTACTCAACGCCTGTGTTTGAACAGATGCTAAAGAATCTAAAATACGATTAACATGATCAGGTTTTAGGATTGGATAAGAGCCTGTTGCTGTCTTTTGGATGCTTTGCACAACCATTTCTTCTACTTTTGGTTGGATTACAATAACATTTAGATGATGATTTTCATCTGCATACTTGGTAGCAATTGTTCGTTTCAAAGCTTGACGTACATATTCAGTTAGTACCTCGGTATCTTTGACTATTAGTCCATAGTCCGCCAAGGTCTCCAAAATAGTTGCCAAGTCATTAATCGGTATTTGTTCTTCTAATAAATTTTGCAGGACTTTTTGAACTTCTCCCAATCGTAAGATCTCCGGAATTAGCTCATCAATGACAACGTTGTACTTTTCTTTAATTCCTTCAAGTAATTTTTTAACTTCTTGTCTGCCAAGCAACTCTGGCGCATGTTGGTAGATTACTTCCTTTAAGTGCGTTGCAATTACTGTTAATGGCTCAATCACTGTAAAACCTTGTAAATCTGCCAGTTCTTTTTCTTGTTCGTCTACCCACATTGCGTCTAATTGAAAAGCAGGCTCTTTGGTCAAAATTCCGTTAAAAGGTATCGGTTCATTGGTTGGGCTGATGATCATCCATTTATTTGCATAAATGTCTCCCTTAGCTACCTCATTTCCTTTGATTTTAATAGAATAATCATTAGGCTCTAAGTAGAGATTGTCACGAATACGAACAGGGTTAACTAAAATTCCTAGCTCCTTTGCGCTTTGTTTACGAATAGCCACAATACGGTTCATTAAACTATTCTCTATCGAACTATCTACTAACTGAACTAGACCATACCCAATTTCAATAGCAATTGGTTCTACTTGGAAAGAAGCAACTGAATCATCTTCTTCTAACTGTTCTTTCTTTCGTTGTAAAACAAGTGTCTGTTCTTCCTTACGCTGTTTAATAATATGTTTTTCTTCTTGTTGGGTGATGAATTGGCTAAGGAAGAATAATAACGCCGCCATCCCTAGAAAAGGAATCGTTGGAAATCCCGGAACCAAGGCTAATATCACTAAAATTCCACTAATAATCTGGAACAGCTTTGGATTGCGCGTCATATCTCCTACGATATCCATTCCAAATGAACTATTGTTATCAGAACGAGTTACTATAACCCCTGAAGCAATTGAAATTAATAATGAGGGGATGGAGCTGACTAATCCATCACCAATGGCCAATTTACCAAATTGCGACAAAGCTTCAGTGACTCCCAAGTCACCAGTTACCGAAAAAATGATTGTTCCACCAATTAAGTTAATCAATGTAATCATAATTCCTGCAATTGCGTCACCTTTAACAAACTTACTGGCCCCATCCATTGAACCATGGAAGTCAGCTTCTCTTTGTAAATCTTTTCGGCGAACACGAGCCTGCTCTTCAGTAATTAATCCGGTGTTCAGATCGGAGTCAATCGCCATCTGTTTCCCTGGCATTGCATCTAAGGTGAAACGAGCTGAAACTTCAGATACTCGACCAGCACCATTGGTCACAACTACGAGCTGAACAACAGTGATAATAATGAATAGGATAATTCCAACAATATAATTTTGTCCGGCAACAACATTAGCGAATGCATCAATAACATGCCCACCATTTCCTTTTGTCAAAATAAGACGCGTAGAAGACAAGTTTAACCCCAAACGAAACATTGTTGTTATTAATAATAGCGTAGGAAACGTAGCAAATTCTAAAACTGTTTTAGTAAATAAGGTCACTAACAGAATATTAATTGCCATGATTAAATTGATAATAATCAATAAATCTAATAAAAACGTTGGTAATGGAATGATAATAAGTCCAATAATCCCTACTACAATTAGAGAAACTAGAATATCTGCTGTTTTCAGCTTATTCTTTTTGATAGACATATTCTCGTTCATTTTATTCCTCCAATTAAACTTTTCGTTTTGCTTGTTCTTCTAATTGATATACTGTAGCGATAATTTCAGCCAAAGCTTCATAAAGGTCTAAAGGAATTGGCTGCCCCGGTTCAACTTTGGCATACAGCTCACGAGCAACGGGTCTATTTTCAATCATTGGGATTTGGTGCTTCTTCGCTTCTTCTTTCATTTTCTGCGCAATTAAATCGGCCCCTTTTGCCAAAACTGTCGGCACTTCATCTAATTCTTGTTCATATCTAATGGCAATCGCATAGTGGGTTGGGTTAGTTATTAGTACCGTTGATTTTTGGACATTGGCAATGGCATTACGAAGCATAACTTGATACTGAGCACGTCTTTGTGCTTTGATTTTGGGATCGCCTTCCATTTGTTTATATTCATCTTTAATTTCTTGTTTGGACATTTTTAACGTTTTTTGATGTTGGGATCGCTGATAAACGTAATCAACTATACTAAGAATGACTAAACAAATGGCTACTTTTAAAAATAATGTATGAGCAAATTGCAATAAGTACACAAGTAAATTTTTGGTCCCTAATGTAGCAATATTTAATAGTTTAGGTAGACTTTTTGTCACTTCTTGATAACAAAAATAGATAATAATACCCAATTTACCGATAATTTTTATCGTGTTCATGATGGCACGCAAACTAAACATTTGTTTGAAATTCGTTAAAATGTTTAGTTTCTTAAAATCAGGTTTAAGTGGTTTCCAAGTAAATAACAGACCTACTTGTAAAATATTAGCCAGAATGCCTAATACAATAGCTATGATATAAAATGGTGAGCCTACTATAAAAAACAAAAAAATGGCTTGTATTAAAGCACGTGGTAAATCACGATAGACTGCTGAAAAGTTATTTAAACTTTCTAAATTATTTATTAAAAATGGTACGAGCTTTTCCACTAGAAAAACCATGAAAGGATTGATTAAAAAAGCAAATCCCACCAATGATAACGCAATAGCAATATCAGGTGATTTAGCAACTTCTCCGCGTTTACGTGAATCTTTTATTCGCTTCGGGGTGGCTTTCTCTGTCTTTCCATCTTTATCCATATCCTTTAATCACCTCTCTATCACGAAAAAGAATGAAGCATTTCTTGTATAAATTGAATACTAGTAGGTAAGATTTTATTCAAAAAACTAGCTATATTAGGTAACAATAACAACGCAAAGAAAAAACTAACTCCCGTTTTTAATGGCAAACTCAACAATAACAAATTAATTTGCGGAACTGTTCGCGCTAGTATCCCGAGAATCAAATCAATGACTAGCAAAGCAATAACAATTGGCGCAGCAAGATTCACTGCCATTTCGATTGTTTGCGAAAAAACTTTAACAATCCCTTCAATTGTGACTCCTGGAAAAGTGACTGTACCTACTGGAACAAGTATAAACGATTCCACAATTCCCCTGATTAGTTGATGATGTAAGTTGGTAATAAAAAAAACACATGTTGCCAACCAATAATTCAGCTTACCATATTGTGAACCGCTGATTTGAAAAGTAGTATCATAGACTTGTGCCATAGAAAAACCTACTTGGAAATCAATTAGCTGCCCTGCTATCTCTACAGCAGTAAACATAAGTTGCCCTATAAACCCCATAGCAAATCCCAACATCATTTCCTTTAATAGTAAAAATAAAAATGTTACTCCCCAAGTTAATTCTGGCAACGAAGTTATCGAGATAGTACTTAGAGATATGATGGTCAAAAAGATTGCTAACGCTACTTTTAGTACAGCTGGGAAGGTTCTGGAACTTAGTACAGGACTAAAGGCAATAAAAAAGACGATTCGAAAAAAAACAAGTAGAATCACTTCCAACATGGTTCTTCCTCACAGTTTTGCAATTATTTTAAATATTTCCTTGGTAAAACTAATCAAGATGTTTAGCATGAAATTCCCTACCAATATTAATGTAATAAAAATCGCAATTAATTTTGGTACAAAACTAAGCGTTTGTTCTTGAATTTGTGTAGTTGCCTGAAAAATACTAATAATCAAGCCCACTATCATGCCTACAATCAATGCCGGTCCTGCTATCAATAATGTGCGAATCAGTGCATCTTTCACTACATCAAGGACAAGTGTCATTGTCATCGCTTATCCCTCCTTTAATGAAAACTACGAACTAGTGATTCAACAACTAAGTACCAACCATCGACTAGCACAAACAGCAAAAGTTTGAATGGTAATGAAATCATAATTGGCGAGAGCATCATCATCCCCATCGACATCAAAATACTCGAAACAACTAAATCGATAATTAGAAATGGTAAAAATAACAAGAATCCTATACTAAATGCTGTTCGTAATTCACTAATTATAAAGGCTGGTATCATTACTGTTATAGGAATATCTTTATAGGATTTATAAGGCACTTCTTTTTTATCATCTGATAGTTCAATAAATAAACGAATGTCTTTTTTCCTTGTTTGATCGTACATAAATGACTTAATTCGGTTTTCCGATTTTTCAAAAAATTCGGCTTGTGTTATCTCATTCTTTTCGTAAGGTTGTAAAGCTTGTTGATTGATATCCACATAGACTGGACGCATCACAAAAAAAGTCAAGAACAGTGCTAAGCCAAGTAATACTTGATTGGGTGGATTTTGTTGAGTTCCCAAAGCACTTCTTACAAATGAAAGTACCATAATGATTCGCGTAAATGAAGTTGTCATAATTAGCAACACTGGAACAATGGATAATGCCGTAAGTAGCAAAAAGGTACTGATTGTTTGGTTTGAGCTAAAATCAGATGAAAACAGATTTTTAATAGTTGGAGTTAGCTCATCGATTGTTACAGCATATGTCGTTTGGGGAAATAACCAGCCTACAGTTAGTAGCATTGTTGCTTTTCCGGTAAATTTCAAAATTTTTTTCATCTTTTTGACCCCTTCTTTAATATACGGTCAGATGTTTCCTTAAGTAACTTAGCAAAATCTTGTTTAATCTCCGGAGTGGTTGTTGACGTTTGTAAATTTTGCAAAAATAATTTACCCTCATCGACAGTTAATTCTTTCATAATTTGATTGTGTGTCTCAGAAAAACTCATTACATAATATGTTCCTGCAATTTGTACGACACCAATTGACGAATTTTTAGTTACACCTACTTTTTGCAAAACAACGATACCTTTAGCTGTTTGAGTAGTATAACGATTTAAAACTTTCATAGATAAACTAATAAGATAAATGACAACTCCTAAAATTATCAACATCTTTATGCTAGCTAAAATTGCTTCCATCGATTCTCCACTTTCTCTTATTGAATGACTAAATCTGTTATAAAGACTTCTTTAACAATATTCGTTCCATATTCAGTGTTAATTGCTTCTTTCAACTGTTTTTTCAGATTAGAAACACTATCCGCTGCACTAAGAATATCTTCTGATTTTTTTTGACGTAAGATATTTACTACACTATCTCGTGCTACGGCAATATTTTTCGTCAATTTCTCACTATCTGTTTCATTATTTGTCAATAGAGACATTTTCACTCGAATATATTGTTTCGTATTTGATTTCCCTTGTGCTAAATTCACTAAAAATTCGTCCATTGCTACAATTACTTCATCTTCTGAAATTTTTCCTGAAGATGTTGTACTTTCTTTTGTACCCGCCGTATTTTTTGTTACCAAGAATTGATTGGCTATTACGGTTCCACCAACACTTCCACCGATAGCTAAAACAGCGACTATCACAATCAAAAGGATCGATAATTTTGTTTCTTTTTTTGGCTTTGTTTCATTTGCTACCATTTCCCCACGTTACTCCTTAAATTTATTTGGATGTGCAATTTTTTGCCTATAAATTAACACTAGTTCAGCGATTTGCGAAGCTTGATTTGCTACATAGAGTGTTTTGCCATCGACCAGTGTAATCATCGTATCTGGCAATTCCTCTACTCGATAAATTAAATCCGGATTTAGAAAAAACACATTACCATTTAATGAGCATACTTCAATCACAAAACACTCCCCCTAGCTTATTTTATCTATTACTGAAAATTATCGTTTCAAATTAATCAATTCTTGTAACATTTCATCAGAAGTCGTAATACTTCTAGAATTTGCTTGATATGCTCGGCTAGCGATAATCATTTCCGTAAATTCTGTAGATAAGTCAACGTTAGACATTTCCAATGCACCCGGTTGTAATTTCCCTGAACCATTGTCTCCTGCTCCACCGACAATAGCTGCCCCTGAATTATTCGAAACGATATAATTATTGCCACCAGCATGTTCTAACCCTTCAGGATTATTGAATGTAGCTATTGAAACTTTCCCCATGGTGTACGTTTTATCACCGTATTTTGCTGTAACTAATCCATTGGCGTCAACTGCCATTGTACTAAAATTGACTACTTGCCCTTCCACTTTAATTGAACTTGGAATTACTAAGGCTCCAGTCGTGCCTTCTGCTGATATCCCAGCATCCGGAGTATTGCTGTTATATTCTGTAGGTGTTGTTAGATTCGTACTTGTACGGCCTAATACTTTCATTCCTGCGCTATTCGTTAAATTCCCTTTGCTGTCACGTAGGAAGGCACCATCTCTCGTATAGTATGTGACTGGATTAGCACCTGAACCTTGTACCATAAAATATCCTGAACCTGCAATATAGAAATCTAATGCTCGTCCTGTTGTTTGTGATGCTCCTGTACCGGTCATTGTATCAATTGAACCTACTTGAACGCCTAGTCCAATTTGCTTGCCATTTACCCCACCGATATTCCCTTCTGGCGCAGTCGCATTGGCAACTGTCTGGTTCATCATATCTTGAAACATTACTCTACTTGACTTAAAGGCTGTTGTATTTACATTGGCAATATTATTTGATACCACATCCATTTTTACTTGTAGATTTTTCATTCCGCTAACACCTGAATATAATGATCGTAACATTTTTATTTCCTCCTCATAATTATTGGGTAACCTTTCTCTGTCATTCGAAAGTGCCATTAGAATCTCCTTGCGGTCCAATTCTATTTTTATTTAATAAACTTTGTACTATCAATATTGGTAACTGTTGTTAAATCATTCATATCCATTGCTGTAATGATTGTGCGATTATGAATATTGGCTATCAACCCCATATCTTTGTAAATTAATAGGGATTCTCTACTTCCTTTATCGGCTAAATCATCCATTGCTGCTGAAAGTTCTCGATAATCACCAGAATCTAAATACAGATTTCTTGATTTCAATCGTTGCTCTGCATGCTTTGAAATTTTAAGTTGTTCTGTTTGTTTATCATTAAGTAATTGGTGAAAGTTTTTCACTTTTTTGTTACTTGTTGTTACATGGTAATTGTTGACGGATTGCGTGGAGCTGAGCCCAGCTAATTCATCCATGATTACTCACCTACTTCTTGTAATGCACTCATCTTATATTCCCTACCATTAACAACTAAGGTCGCATACCCATTTTGAAAACGTACTTTTTCTACTTTTCCAGATTCATTTCCCTCTTCGCCATTCATAGTTACTTGTTTTCCTATTAATTGAAAAGCTTGTTGTTGTTGTCCAATCAACGTTGAAGTAGTCAAAGTATCGCTTAATGTATTTAGCTGTTCTAATGTTGTAAATTGAACCAATTGTGAGATATAATCTGTTCCTCCTGATCCAGAAGATGAACTATCTGCGCTCATTGAAGGATTACTCATTGATGCGGCTAAAATTTTCAAAAAATCATCCATTGAAATATCTGAACTTTTTTTTGTTTGTTGCAAGGCTGTTGAACTGGATAGCGATGCTACTGCATTAATTAAATCTTGATCCATTTTCTCTCTTCCTTTCTATGCTAGGATACTTACCGACCCATCTTTTTGAAGTTCACTGAGGTGAATTTCGTCAACTATCTTTTCTAAACTAGCTGTAAAGGCTTTTCCTTTATTTAAATACGTATTGGCTTGACTTGGGTGTTGTTGTCCATGACCTTGTTGGCTAAAAAAATCAAATGATACTTGTTGTGGCTGGATAGTTTTAATTGTTATTTCTGGTGTAACATCATTTTCTTGAGTAACAAAATGCGTTGCCATCTGCATTTTTCCATGTTCATTTGATTTTACATTATCCAATATCTGGATAAACCGTTCAGTTACGTTGGCAAACATTTCCTTTGTTTGAAGCGTTTGTAACTTAAAGACTAGATCTAATTTTTGATCGGTTATTTTCATTTGAATCTTAATTGGTCCTAAGTTAGTAGGGTTCATTTGAATAGTAAATTTCTTAGCTGAATCAAGAGTTGTCGTGATATTTTTTGTCAGAGTTTGCAGAATGCGTTGTTCATTTTCACTGCCTAATGCAACTTGCTGCGTACTAGTAGGAAATGAATTAACCGGTGGCAACATGCTATTTTCTGATTTCACTAGCATTGTTGTCACAGAAGAAAAAGAACCTACTGTTTCTCCATTACTAATCGTTGACAATTTCTTTTCTGATGGTTCTATTGTCACCGTTGAAATCCCCTGCGAATTTAAGTGTGTTGTCCATGGCTCTGTTGTTTCACTACTTTGATTTTTTTCAAAAAAGGGCAGTTTCGTTACTTCGGCCGCTTCTATACTCACTGACACTTCTGATTGGTTAGTTTCTTCATTGCTTAATTGTGCTTGCATTTCGAGTGGTATTTTTTGCTGATTTACTAATGGTACATTAGAAATCACATCTAGTTGTGTACTCGGCGGGCTTGCTGACGCTACTTTTCCTAGCCTTGAATCACCTGCGTTGTTAGCAATAACAAGTTCAGCATTCTCTATTGATATAGTTTCATTTATATTAACTTGTGCTATCTGCGGTTCTTTGCTAATAGCTATCAACTGTTGGTTTCGACTATTAGCATCTATTGGCACTGTTTGTATCGGTTGTTGATGATCTTCCACTACTATTGTTGCTACGGAAGAAACCATTGTAGGCAGCTCAAATGAGTGCTCTTGCCCGTTTAAGGCATCCGTTTTTAGCTGGTTCACTGTTGTAGGAGTATCTTGGTGTGTACCTTTGAGCAATTGAGTTAGCAAGGCTGCGCCAAATTCTTGTCCCTCATCAGAACTCTTTTTGACTTTTTTTCCTACTTGTACTTCTTGGCCTATACCAGTATTTATTTGTAAGTTTTTCATTTTTCCACCCCCTTTCAATAATCTTCATTGCCTATAATAAAGACTGTCGAATTCGAAATTCATCTAATTGTTTTTGTTCCTCTTTTTTCATTTCACTGACATATTCTTGATGTTTTTTTTCGTGTAACTTCTCAATGATTTTTCGTTCTTTCTGAGCTACCATATATTTTTCTAAACTATCAGCAAGTTGTTGCTTAATCCCTAATAATTGCTGATGCTCGTCCATTATTTGCTGATCCAATCTTGCCAGATAACGGTAATGCACCTGCATCTGTTCAATGCTCACTTGATTTCTGTCACTCATAGCTACTTTTTCTTGCGTCATTTGTTGGATTTTTTGTTCTTTCTGATTGACTAGCTTTTGAATTTCACCATAAGCACGCTTCATTTTTTTTTCTTCTTGCGTGCGTAATTCATAAATTTTTTTCAAAGAGAAATGAAAAATTTTCATACTGTGCCGACTTCCTATTTAATTTATAAACGATCTTTTAAATCAAAAATTTGAGCTAATGAGGTTAATGTATCCTCAAATGATGAGTACTCATTCACACTTTGCTTCAAGAAATCTTGAATGGGATAATGAACCGAAATGGCGTAATCTGTTAACGGATTACTTCCCTGTTTATACGCACCTATATCAATTAAATCCTTAGCTTCTTGATAAATGGCAATATTTTCTTTTAACTCACCAGCTAATTTTTTTTGTTCGTCTGTTATTAAACTGCTCATTAATCGACTTAAACTATTCTGTATATCTACTGCTGGATAGTGATTCTGAGCGGCTATCTTTCGAGAAAGTATCAAATGACCATCCAATATTCCTCGTACCGCATCAGCAATTGGTTCATTCATGTCATCCCCTTCAACTAAAACTGTATAAAAGGCGGTGATAGATCCTTTGTCTGACATACCACTTCGTTCTAACAACTTAGGTAGAGTAGCAAAAACAGAAGGTGTGTAGCCTCTTGTAGTAGGCGGCTCTCCAATTGACAGCCCAATCTCTCGCTGCGCCATAGCAAAACGAGTAACCGAATCCATCATCAACACCACTTTTTTTCCTTGATCTCTGAAATATTCCGCAATAGCAGTAGCCACATGAGCGCCTTTTAGTCGAACTAACGGTGGCATATCAGAAGTTGCACATACTACAATTGATTTTTGATAGCCTTTCTCACCTAAGTCATTTTCAATAAACTCTTTTACTTCTCTACCACGTTCACCGACTAAACCGATGACGATTATATCTGCATCACAATACTTAGCTAACATACCTAGTAGTGTGCTTTTCCCTACACCACTTCCGGCAAAAATCCCCATCCGTTGACCTTGACCAACTGTTAGCAGGCCATCAATTACTCGAACCCCTGTGGTCATCGCATTCACTATTTTCTTTCGCAGAAAAGGGCTAGGAGGTTCTTGAACAACAGGATACTCTTCATACCGTTCCGTAAGTTCAGCACCATCCATCAATCGTCCCAAACCATCCAATGTATGTCCCAATAGTTGCTCGTTTATTTTAACAGTTAGGGTTTTACCAGTAGGCTTAACTAAGCATCCTGGACCAATACCTTCTAAATAGTCTAATGGCATCAATAACACTTGATTTTTAGAAAAACCAACAACTTCTCCTAACGTTTGCTTATTTTGCAAAGGTAAAAGAATCTCACAAACTTCACCAATAAAGACTTGAATACCTTCCACACGAATAGTTAAACCAACTACCTCTGAGACCTTCCCATATTTTGTATAAAAATTGCGAGACTCCAATCGCTTCATATATCGGCCAATAGGTAGTTTAATCATTCCATATCATCCTTCACTAACTCATCTATAAAATTACTTAATTCTGCTTTTAAATCGAATAATGTAAAATCATCATCTGTCTCTACTGAATAATTGGTTTGTGTCAAACTAGTCTCTTTCAATACAGTGATGCGCACATGATGCCAGTCAGCTTTTTTCGACTCAATAAATTCTCGTACTTTTGCTATTTGTTTTTCATGGACACGCACGATAATTAATTCTTTTGGGTAATCAATGTTCTCGATAAAATTCCCAATTTTTTCGGCAATGACGGTTTCTTTCGTGTCAATGATTGTTTCTGTTAATTGCTCAGCTAACGCTACGCTGAACTTTACCAATTCTAGTTTTTGTTCTCGAATCATCGTTTTTATTTCAAAATCAGCATCAAATAAATTATTTTTCGCTTCTTCAATATACTGTTTTGCTTCGACTTTTGCTTGTTCAATCCCTTGACGATAACCAGATTCTTGCCCAGCTTTTTGGCCTTCAATAAAACCTTTTTGATAGGCATCCGCCTCAATCTGCTTGGACTGTTCTCTAATTTCTGCTAAGGTTTCGCTTTTTATTTTTTCTAATTTCCGTACTTCTGTTTGATAATTAATTGCTATTTTCATAGCTTCAGGAGTACTAATAGACAGTTCTGGCGCTATCACTTCTTCTATCTTTTTTTCTTCTATTTTTGTAATAATCTCTTTATTAGCAGAAGATTGCGTGACTTGACCATTTTTTAATACTTTTTTATTTAACAACTGCATCTTGGTCGCCTCTTCCAATATATATTTCTCCGGCTTCATCCAGTCGGCGAATAATCGCAACTACTTCATGTTGTGCTTCTTCAATAGCAGATAGTCGTGTTGGCCCCATAAATTGTAATTCTTCTTTCAAATTGTCTACCGCACGTGAAGATAAATTAGAGAAAACAAATTCCTTAATTTGATCTGATGAGCCCTTCAACGCAAGAACTAATACGTTGTTTTCAACTTCTCGTAATACTTTTTGAACATCTAGATTGTCTAAACCAATAATATCTTCGAACGTAAATAGACTTGCTTTTACTTCGTTTGATAATTCTGGTTGTCGTTTTTCTAAATCTGACAAAATATTCTTTTCAGTACTACGACTAACTGAATTCAGAATTTCAACTAATGTATGAACACCACCGACATTTTCTGATGCATTTTCGACATAATTTGAGAATTTGTTTTCAATTACTTTTTCAATTCTTTCAATGATGGTTGGTGAAGTGCTTGAAATTTTACCGATTCTTTCAGCAATCTCTACTTGGAGATGGTTTGGGAATTGCGATAAAATATTGGCAGATTTATCCGGTTGCATATAGCAAAGTATCAAAGAAACTGTCTGCGGATGTTCATTTAGTAGCAAGTTTGTTAGTTGTTGAACATCTGATTTACGAGCAATGTTGAATGGTTTTTCTCTCAACTGGATTTGTGTCAATACATCGATGACTTCTTTCGCTTTTTGTGGACCTAACGCCTGATTCAAAAGCCCTTTGGCATAATCTAAACCACCATCGAGAACATATTCTCTAGCTGTCGCGGTGTTTACAAACTCTCCTAATACATCATTACGTTCTTCTGGACTAACGAAATCCGTATTAGCAATTTCATAACTTATTTTTTGAATGTAACTGTCTGGCAATAGTTTCATGATTTTGGCAGAAGTATCTGAACCAAGAGAAATCATTAATATTGCAGCTTTTTTTATTCCTTCCATCGATTCCACATATCTCTCCTAATTGTTTTCCTTTAACCATGCCTTAATCAAATCCGCTGCAGCTTCAGGGTTCTTATCTGCAAATTCTTTAATTTTCTTTTCTTCTATATCTTCAATAGGTACTTTTAGATTTAATCCACTATTCCTATCTTCTGTTGTTTGACGTGAATCTGATTCATTTGCTCTGGCTGAAGTCATGTTTACTGGTTCATCTTCTTCGAGAAACTCATCCTCTTCATAATTTTCAAATTCACGTTCTTTAGGTCGTTTTCTAAATAAAATAAATCCTACAATTCCCATGACTGCTATCACTAATACAACAGTAGCAATCACTATGTAGGGTAAATAACGTTTTAATAGAGATGTATTGTTTGATTCATCCACAGCTACAGCATCGGTTGTTGTATCCGTTTGATTTGTAAAATCTATTCCCTGAATAGACAAGACATCTCCACGTGCTTCATTATATCCAATTGCCGATTGGATAATATTTTGGAGGTTTTCTTGTTCTTCTACAGATAGTGCTTTGCTAATTACGACTGAACTTGTTAACCTTCTAATAGATGAAGGAGCATTTATTGTTTTAGTAGTTTCTTGATCAACCTCATTATTTACACTTCGATCGAAAGCTTTATTGGCATTCCCATTGTCACCCGTTACATTAGTAACGTTGTCTTCCACTGTCCCATTTTGAGCTTGCTGTACATCTTCTTGTGTCCCACTAGCCTGTACATTCTCGCTTCGTATTGCTGTGTCACCATACGTTACTTTTGTACTTTCTGTTGAGTCAAAGTTTAAATCTAGATTAATTGATAATTGATAATTTCCAGTCCCGTATATTTTCTGCAATATGGTATCAAGCTTATTTTCCAAATCTTTTTCATAATTTTTCTTGATTTCTATGTATCGATTGCTCACAGAAGATACTTGCCCATTTTCATCAGTCGATGTCGTTAATGTGCGACCGTTGCTATCAACTACTTTAATGTTTTCTGGTGACAAATCCTCAACAGCACCTGAAACAAGATTAACAATACCTTGAACAGCGGTTTCTGAAATACTAGCGCTTTTTAACGTTAAAACAACTGATGCGGTACTATCTTTGCTTTTTTCTGAAAAAACACTATTATCTGGCATTACCAATAATACTTTTGCTTTTGAAACAGTACTTAATGACTCAATTGCCCGCTGTAACTCACCCGTTACTGCGCGTTGGTACATAATTTTCCGATCTTCATCTGTGGTCATAAGACCTGTGTTATCAAATAACTCAAATCCCGTTGAAGAATTAGGTAATTTATTATCTACAGCTAAACTAATCCGATATTCGGCAATTTTATCTTGTTCCACTAAAATTGTTTTTCCGTTATCTGACAATTTATAGGTAATATTTTGTTCTTGTAGATTTTGCGTAATTGTTCCGGCATCTTGTTCGCTAAGGTTAGAGAATAGTACTCCATATTCTGTACGATTCATCAGGTAATAAGCTGAACCGCTTACAGCTATAATAGTTAAACTTCCGAGAATGAAAATAACACGCTTAAGCGTGCTAAGATTTTGCCATCTGAACTTTACATTTTCTCCAAACTTTTTTATCTTCTCGTTCACATTTTTTTGCTCCTCTGGCTATTTGCTTTTCTATCCATATACATCCCCTACTGAATTAAATCTTGCATCAACTCGTGAAACTGGGACTATTACGAAGATAACTGTCGATATTTGAAAATACGCAATTTCAGCTTCAGCGTATTTTTGAGTATTGAGCTATCTCCATTTTTTTATTTTTGTAATTAAAATTGCATATTTTTCAAATCATTATAAGCTTCAAGGGCTTTATTTCTTACTTGAACAGCAGTTTGTAATGCTAGTTGAGCTTCAGTCATCCGTGTCATGACGCTACCTAAATCTGTTTCTTTCCCTGTGATCACATTTTGCGTATCTTGACTAACAACATCCATGTTTGAATTTAGATTTCCGATTGCTTGTGATAACACGTCTGAAAACTTGCTAGCATCTGTTGGAGTAACACTTGCACTAGTTAAGCCTTGTGCCTGTTGAATAGCTTGTAATGTTGATTGATACTTAGCTAACTGATTTTCGATCGATAGACTGTCCATATTCATTCACCTCTTAATTTTTTGAAATTTCTAGTGCTTTTTTCAAAATTGTTTTATTACTTTCAGCAGCAGAGGCATTCGCTTCGTATGTTCTTACAGCTTGTAACATTGCTACCATTTCATCAGCCATGTTTACATTTGATTGTTCAACATAGCCATTTTCATCAGCTTCTGGGTTTTCTGGATCATAGCTCATCTTTATTTCTTGATTTTCGGTAATACCAGTTGAACGTACACCATAACTACGTTCCAAACGATTCGTTCCGATTGACTGACGAAGGTTTTCAGCAAAAGTAACGGTCTTTTGCTTATAGGCCCCTCCCTCAGCTGTTTTAGTGGTATTAACATTGGCAATATTTGTGGAGATTGTATCTAGTTTAAACCGTTCTAATGCTAACCCACTCGCATTAATATTCAGTCCATTAAAAATACCCATGATTTTCTCCTTAATTTTAAGATGATGTTACTGTGTTATACATTGACAATCGACCATTCAATTGCGCAGTCAGTGCACTATAATACAAGGCATTTGTTGATTGATTTAACATCTCGACATCTAAATCAACATTGTTCCCATTTTCTTTTACTGATAAACCGGTTCGTTCAGTTATTCTACCTAGAGTATGGTTAGGTGCCTGCATATGTCTCTCATTAGTTTTTTTTAGTTGTCCAGCATTATCAACAGATTTATTCAGCAAATTTTCAAACTCTATCCGTTTCACTTTATAATTGGCTGTATTTACATTTGCAATATTATTGGAAATTAAATTTGCACGTTCATTTGAAACAGTCATCGCATCTTTTATAGTGTTATAATTATCCATAAAAACTCCTTTATACGATATTTATTCATTTTTCCTAAATTAATTTCTATTTTATAATACATATTATCTCATTACGACGATTACGTCCATATAATTGTGTAAAAGTGAAGCATCAAAAAAGCCATTGATCTCAGTTAGGAGTACAATGTTTTTTGCAGAAAACATACTCGAATAGGACTGATACCAATGACTCAAGTACATTTTACTTTTGAAAGCGAAGAAATTCAAGCAACTATAAACGAAAGCGGTGCGGATGATACCGCAAAAACACTTATGACTATCATGTTTAATCAGCTGATGGAAGAACAACGAAATCAATATATTCAGGCAAATGCCTATGTATGAACGTTCAGAAGATAATCTTAGATTTAAACCAGTCTTGCCAATCGGTCGAGGAACTGGCTGAGCAATATGGTATCGCTACACAAACGATTTATCGCTGGAAGAAGCTTTATAAAAAGAATGAAGCAACCGGCATGACTGAGGCAGAAATCCTAGCAATGAAAAAGGAAATGGCCCGCATGCAGGAGGAAAACACCATTCTAAAAAAGGCTTTAACCATATTTGCTCAAAAGTAAAATCGAGTGATGTCTTCGAGTTTATTCAATCAAATGCTAATGATCATGACGTAAAACAAATGTGCACAGTTTTGGAAGCCCCGAAGTCCAGCTATTATGACTGGGTGAACAAGAAGCCTTACAAGCGTCAATCAGAAAACGCACGCTTAAGCCGCTTGATTTCGGGAATCTACTTTGAAAACAAGGGTATCTATGGTGCGCCCAAAATTCATAAGATTCTTATCAGTTGTGGCGAGAACCTGTCCCTAAAGCGAGTACAAAAACTGTTTAGAAAGTTGGGCTTACGGTCAATCACCATGAAAAAGTATAAACCAGGAAAACAAGCGAAAGTTAATAGCGAAGGACACAAAAACCTGTTAAACCAAGATTTCGCAACTACGTCGATCAATCAAAAGCGGGTGACAGATATCACCTGTATCCATACCCTAAAAGATGGCTGGACCTACCTCTCCACCATCCAAGACCTCCACACAAAGAAAATCATCGGTTGGAAGTTTGGCAAGCAGATGACCAAGGAACTAGTCATTGAAACTCTTGACCATGCACTTTTGAACCACACGCCCTCCGAGAACCTGATCATCCACTCAGACCTGGGTTCTCAGTACACCAGCGAAGCCTACGAGTCAAAGCTGAAAGAATTGAATATCCGGCACTCATACAGTCGCAAAGGTTGTCCCTATGATAATGCCGGTATCGAATCATTTCACGCATCACTCAAAAAAGAAGAAGTGTACTCATCAAAAGCATATGAAAGCTTTGAAGCTGCTCATATGGCGTTGTTTCAGTATATTGAAGGCTTTTACAATCGCAAGCGAATTCACAGCAGTATCGATTATTTAACACCAAATCAAATGGAGGAGTTGGCATTACAAGCTTAGCCCATGCCATCCACTTACATTTTTTTGCGAGATTCCCGCGGGCGAGTATCTCATCGCTTCGACCAGCGGTCAAACCAAGACCGTTTGACCGCTGATCGAAGTGATGAAGTGGAAGCCCTGTGGAAATCTCGAAAAAAACTCTCGCAAATCGTGTCCGAGGTATTGACTCAAATCCATGCTTTCCCACGAACAATCGGCCGGAGTCAAGGTTGATGAAAGCTGACGATACGAGCTGGGACACTGTGCATGTTGTAGTTGCTTTTTGCCTTTTTAAACTGTCATAATGGAATATACTAGACTAAGTGTATTTATTACCTTTTTTGTGATATAATTTATGTGTTTTTGCTTATTATGATTCTGTGTTTATTTGGAGGAAATTGATAATGAATAAAAGTGTCGCTCACTTTCAGCCAGTTTTACTGGGTAGCGATTTTAATGTATATGGTATGGCGCGCTCTTTCCATGAAGCATATCAAATAAAATCTATTTCGTTATGCTCTATACAGCTTGCCCCTATTAAGTATTCAAAAATCATTGACGTCCATATCCTACCTGATCTGGATCAAGAAAATCAATTTACCCAGTTACTTACTTCGTTTTATAAAAAAAACTGCACCAACAACTGTACATATTTACTGATTCCTTGTGGCGATGCGTATGCAAAACTTCTTTCAAAATTTCAAGATGAATTAAAAGAAATGTATCATTTCTCTACTATTCCTTTTGCTACCTATGAGAAATTAGAAAATAAAGCTACCTTTTATGAAGTTTGCCAACAATTCAATATTCCTTATCCTACAACTGTTGAAATCACCAAAAATCAGCTATCTAGTTATCAAGAAAGTATTCAGCATTTGCCTTTTTCATTTCCCGTTGTTTTAAAACCAAGTGACAGTATTAGTTATTTGCCACTTCAATTTGAAGAGAAAAAGAAGGCCTATATTATTGAAGATTCCGATACCTTATTACATATTATTCAAAAAATTTATCACGCTGGTTATAAAGAATCCATATTAATTCAAGATTTTATCCCGGGATCAGATGCAAATATGCGCGTATTAAATGCTTATGTGGATCAGGAACACCAGATACGGATGATGTTCTTAGGTAATCCAATATTAGAGGACCCTAGCCCAGCAAATATTGGAAACTATGTAGCAATTTTACCTGATTTTCAACCAGCTATATTTGAGAATATCCAACGACTTTTAACCAGCATCAACTATACCGGTTTTGCCAATTTTGATTTAAAATTTGATCACCGTGATCAACAATTCAAATTATTTGAAATTAATCTTAGACAAGGTCGAAGCAGCTTCTTTGTTACACTAAATGGCTATAATCTCGCTAAGTATTTAGTAGATGACTTAATTTTAAAAGTACCTTTTCAACAAACTGAACTTGGCGAAGGGAACAAACTATGGCTAGGTGCACCACGGCAAGTTATTCTACGCTATCTTTCAGATAATTCTCTAAAAACACGTGTTAAACAGTATATTTCTCATCATCAATATGGTACAACAAGTTTCTATAATAAAGATATTTCGATTCGTCATTTTTTGCTACAATGCTATACATTTTTCCGTTATCGGATCAAGTTCCGTAAAAATTTTAAAAGGAAGATAGACTAACTAATGAATAATTTTTTTGCTATTTTAGGTGGTATGGGAACATTAGCTACAGAAAGTTTCATCCATTCATTAAATAAAAAAACGCCTTCGGCCAAAGATCAAGACTATCTTAATTATGTTGTTGTCAATCATGCCACTATTCCTGATCGAACTGAATTTATTAAAGATTCGCAAGCTGCAGATCCACGACCGTACCTACTTAAAGATATTCAGGACTTTGCTAAGTTAGAACCGAATTTTTTTGTCTTAACTTGCAATACGGCTCATTATTTTTTTGATGAATTGCAAGCAAGTACTACTATTCCACTACTTCATATGCCTAAAATAGCCACTAATTCTCTTAATACTCGCTACCACATAAAAAAAAACAGTACTATTTTTTTTCTTGGGACTGAGGGAAGTTTGTTTTCACAAGTATACAAGAATCTTATCGAATCTGAAGGTTACCAATACCGTACACCCGCTCTCTCTGTTCAAAAAAAAATCAATCATTTAATTTATGAAGACGTCAAACAAAAAAAATATCTCAACTATCCACTATTTTATGAAATACTTTCCGAGCTTTTGGAAATTGACCCACAAGCTCATATGCTTTTAGGCTGTACTGAACTATCCTGTTTGTTTGAACAATTTACTACGAAATTGGATTTTCCGATAATTGATGCTCAAAATGAATTAATTGATTTTATTTTAACCCACTCAAACCAATAGAAATGAACAATTGAGGTGTAATTCTATCCTTCATCCACATTCTTTTTTTTATAAATTTATTGATTTCGAATAAGAATATTAAATATAATGGAAAATTATATTTAATATTCTTATTCTTTCGCCGATATCTACTATGACGAGTAGAAAAATGGACACAGTAATCTTTTTCAAAGATGGTTTTTGTTAGTATTGAAGATTCAATGGCCGTTATCCCTTTAGTTCCTCAACGGAAATAATTCTTGTAAGCTACCATACCTCAACCATTTCACTTTCCCATCAATAGAAAATTAATTGATCAATAGACCCTATACATATTGGGATTGTTAGCTATTCATCATCTTTTTTAGACGGTAAAAACTATTTTGAAAAATTTTACTATGAACTTCTTCTACATAAATATACAGTACCAATTAATGGTGCAATTTTTTGAACAGATAGAAAGGATGATTATAAACGTGGATATATTTTTGTTAATTGGGATAATCTTAGGGTTAGTTTCTGTTATTGTAGGGATGATTGTAAAAGGAGCTAATGTGCTAGTATTATTAAACCCCGCTGCTGCCATCATTATTTTTGTGGGAATTATTGCAGCTGTTGTCAACTCATACCCTAGTAGTGACATTAAGAAGATACCCAAGCTCTTTGTTATTTTATTTAAAAACAAAACATATGATGCACCTGCAACGATTACCCAAATTATTGAGATGGCTAATGTAGCTCGACGAGAGGGGCTTCTTTCTCTAGAAAAAATAGTCCAAGATTTGGATAACCCTTTTTTAAAAAAGGGCTTAGAAATGGTAGTAGATGGTTTACCACCAGAACAAGTTCAAGAGATTATGGAAAATGAAATTATCGGAATGGAAGACCGGCATAAAATTGGTAGTGATATTTTTAAAACAGCCGGAACTAGCTCACCAACATTAGGAGTTCTAGGAGCTGTTATCGGACTAATTGGGGCCTTGGGGAACTTGAATGATGTGGAAGCCTTAGGTCATATGATTTCTGCTGCGTTCGTTGCTACTCTATACGGAATTTTTTTTGGTTATGTTCTATTTATTCCTTTCAGTAATCGCCTAAAGCTCAAATCAGAAATGGAAGTATTTCAAATGGGGCTTATTATGGAAGGTGTCTTAGCAATTCAATCAGGAAGCTCTCCTAAAGCCATTGAGAAAAAATTATATAGTTTATTAGATCCTAAACAACGACAAACTGATTCTAAACAAAAGGAGTAGCTAGTTTATGAAACGAAAAAAGAAGCATGAAGATCATGTTGATGAAGGATGGCTATTACCTTATTCAGATATGCTTACTCTTTTACTAGCTTTATTTATCGTGATGTTTGCTATGGCTAAAATTGATGATACTAAATTCCAACAAATACGTAATGAATTTGGTTCTATTTTATCAAGTCATTCTGAGAGTGGTGGCTCGATTATTGGTACTGTTATTGATATTAAAGATAACGGTAACTTAGAAAAAACTGGTGATTCTGCTACAACTGCTGATGGTGCTAAGAATCAGGAAGCGGTAGTGAAGGCGCAGTTAGAGTCACAACAAATGAAAGAAACTAGCGCACGTATTAGTAAGGAATTAGCTGACTCTAAACTAAAAGATACTGCACAAGTTAAACTGGATTCGGAAGGAATTCATATTACTCTGGACGGAAATATCTTATTCGCTTCTGGTAGTGCATCACTGACGGAAAACATGAATGAAACGTTATCTATTCTGGATAAATCTTTGAAATCTTTACGCGGAAACCCTGTTGTGATTGCTGGACATACAGATGATGTACCTCAAATTGGTGGACTTTATAGCGACAATTGGGAATTAAGTGCGGCTCGAGCTATCTCTGTAATGAACTACTTCGTTTCTAAACAAACCATTCAAGCCAATAATACATCCATTCAAGCTTATGCAGACACTAAACCTAAAGCTTCTAATGCAACTCCTGATGGACGAGCTAAAAATCGCAGAGTCGAATTATTAATTCAACGAACAGAAGAAGATACTTCAAAAGAAAAATAAATTAAAAACTCTTTGACTGTTAGTATGGATAGAAGCTCACTCTATAAACGTTGTATAGAAAAATACTTGTTCATCCATATTCCTTTCAACTAGATTTCACTCATTGAGATAGTTGGAAGGATTTTTATGTCACAAAATATTATATCCATTCAAATTCAGTTACTCTGTCAATAAATAGCGCTGCAGACAATAAAGTCTACAGCGCTATTTTTTGTTTTTGTTGACTACGCTTCATCATGTAATTATGAAGCAACAGAAAAGTCTAATTGTTTTATTTTTACAGTATATTCTCGTCCTATTGTACTTTGCCACTGACGCTATCAGCAACAACTTTCGCTACATTTGGTTGGAAAGCATCTGGAATAATATTGGTAGGTGACAATTCACTTTCGGGTACTAGACTAGCAATTCCATGAGCGGCTGCGATTTGCATCTCAACTGCAATTTTAGTTGCTCGTGAATCTAGCGCTCCTCGGAAAATCCCCGGAAATGCTAATACGTTATTAATTTGATTTGGAAAATCACTGCGTCCAGTCCCTACGATATAAGCCCCTGCCGCAATCTCTTCATCTGGAAAAATTTCAGGAATCGGATTAGCCAATGCAAAAATAATTGGTTGTTCATTCATCTCTTTTATCCATTCTGCATGCAATGCACCAGAAGCGGATACACCAATAAAGACGTGGGCACCTACTAACGCTTCTTTTAACAATCCAGATCGGAATTCACGGTTGGTTACTTTTGCAATTTCAGCATGGTGTGGGAATAATTTATCGCTTTCTTTTTCATTAATAATACCGTCCTTATCCACTACTGTAATATCTGTAGCCCCTGCCGCAAAAAGTTTACGCGTAATCGATAATCCTGCTGAACCACCACCGTTAACAACAATTTTCGCTTCTTCTAATGGCACACCGATTAATTTTAAATTAAACGGCCAACAATCACATCAGGTGTCCAACCTTGAACAACCCTCTTTTGAATATATTCTGTTTGTTCATCTGATAAGACAATAGGAAGTCTGCCACAGCGAGTTTTATTCTTCTTGTATTGATTGAAATAATCCAGAGCATTGTGCCCTGTTTTGAAAAAATTGGTAAACTTTATGAATCGTTTGTCTAAATCTATTCAATAGTACTGCGGTTTTGGCTACAGATTGATGATTATTATAATACGCCTCTATCATTGCAAGTTCATTTGATGTAAGATGGGTATAGGTCATTTGTCTTCACTCCTTATAATTCTTTCGCGGGAACTATCTTGAGTGTAGCACAAATGACTTTTTTATTTGTCTAGCTTAATTTTACAATCGGTGTATAAAGAAAAACACACTTAATCATTGCTTGACGTTGTTTTCTATTTATGAGACGATAAAAAGAAAATGAACCGAGGTTCTTAACTATTTATGAATTATCCCCTACTTACTCATCAAATGCCTAAGAGAATCCAAGCAGTATGGCGGAAAAGCCTTTTTGCATCAGTTAGTAGTCTTTTGCTCATTGAACTGATTGTATTTGGTGGAATGTCGCGATTTTTGGACTTGACTTTACTTATTTGGGTCTGTTTCGCTTGTTTGATACTTGTCACATTTATTCTTGGGATTTCGCTTTATCTCTTGATCCCTTACCGTTATACCTTTCATCGCTACGAAATTACTGAAGAGGATGTCGCATTACAAAAGGGCTATTTTTTCCGTACAACTACGTATGTCCCACTCAATCGCATCCAACATATCGAAACCAATCAAGGACCATTTTTACGTCGTGAACAATTGATGGAATTGATCATCCATACAGCTGCCACCGCCCACAAGCTCTCTGGTCTTGATACCGTTCAAGCCCAAGCACTAAGAGAGCAACTCATCGCCCTAGTAAAGGTGGCGAAAGAAGATGTCTGAAGCCAAACACTTTCATCCGCTCGCTTTTTTCTTGCTCTTCTTCTCTCAGGTCAAAACATGGTGGTTTATCTTTTTGCCACTCCTTCCACGTATCGTTGCCGGCGAAAAATGGACGTGGTGGCTGATTCTGGGTCTATTGACATTAGCAAGCGGTCACGCTTTTCTTAGCTATTGGTTTGCTCGCTATCAATTAACCACGACCCATCTAGACATTATGCAAGGAATTTTTATAAAAAAACGACGTACCATTCCATACGAACGCATTCAATCAGTCCACCAAAGACAATGGTTTTTCTTTAAGCCTTTTGATTTGGTCCATTTAAAAGTCGATACAGCAAGTGGCGGGGCTGCCGAAGCCGAAGCGAATTTACTCGCTGTGCCTACTCTCGTGTTTCAGCAATTAGAAGCATACCGTGTTCATGATGTCCCCTCTGGCCAAGCAGTAGCGACACTAGACGAACCAGGCTACGCGGTCACGCAGCGAGAGATTTTTTTGTTTGCTGCTACTGACCTTGGTCTGATCCCATTATTTTTTGCGGCATTATCCTTACTAGATCAGCTGATACCTTCTGATTGGTTAGAAAAATCCTCAACGGAAGGTCAATTGCTTTTCCGTTCAGGCTGGATCGTAGCATCTGTGTTAGCTATCTTGCTTTTACTTTGTCTCGTTTTTGTCTCTTTTGCCAAACAATTTATCCTGTTTTACCAGTTCCAAGTTACTCGCACTTCCCAAGAGTTACATATTGAACGGGGCTTATTTGAAAGACGAACCACCATTGTCCCAATTGCCAAAATCCAGCAAGTCCAGCTCAAGCAACAATTATTCAGACAAGTATTAGGCTTAACGACGGTCCAAATTATTTTAGCTGGCGAGCAAGAAAAAGAAGATAGCGTCCTTGGAAAAATCTATCTCTTACCGATTATTTCGCAAAAAATTGTGTACAAAAAATTAGCAGAGCTACTACCGGAATTGCAGCTAACTAAGCCTGACTTACACTACGTAACGGCGAAAAATCACCACTTACTTTGGTACTTCTGGCGCTGGCCACTAGCATGTTTCGTTCCCGTAAGTTTGTTGGTTGCTTACTTTTTTCATTGGTTTGCTCTGATCCCTATCGCTTTCTTGCTCTTCTTTTTGGTTGCTGGTCTGTACAAGCGAGAAGTGCAAGCCTATGTCTACCACGATAAGCAACTCGTCATCCAAACGGCTCACTTTTTAACCAAAGAACTTTCTTTTGTGGCCCACCGACGTGTCCAAAATTTTGAAACAACTACGAGTCGCTGGCTATACCCCAAACATCTAGGTCATGTTGCACTTGCTTCTTTAGCCGGCTCCTACTCCGAGCAATTGCACTTGCGATTTATCGCCCAACGAGACATCGACAAACTGTACGCATTTTATGGTCAACAGAGTCAGCGCCATGACATAACTGTCCATTCACAGCTTGATGACTAGTTTAAGAACACTGTGACAAAAATTTTGGCTGCTCCAACTAAATAGAATCAATCACAACAAAAAGCCGTAAAAACCAAAAGTTATTTTTCAAACTTTTGGTTTTTACGGTCTTTTTTTCAGCTGAACCATTCTGTCTCAGCCTCTTGCCTATGTTACGGTCGTTCAAAAGTAGCGCTCTTTGAAATAAGTCAAAACTTATCACTCATAGCTAACTACTTTTGACACGCCCTCATTGCTTATTGATTAAAACTCATGGTTGTTCAATGCATCTTCAACAGCCATTTGTGCTTCAATATCTGAAATACTATAAACATTTTCGCTAGCAACAGTTACTTCTTTTGGTTCCATGTTGCGGTAGCGAGCCATACCTGTACCAGCAGGAATGATTTTTCCGATAATAACATTTTCTTTCAATCCTAGTAATGGATCTTTTTTACCTCGGATCGCAGCATCGGTCAAGACACGAGTTGTTTCTTGGAAGGAAGCAGCAGATAAGAAACTATTTGTTTCCAATGATGCTTTTGTAATTCCAAGTAAGACTGGTCGCGCTGTGGCTGGAACACCACCAGAAACCAATGTTTTGTAGTTGCGGTCTTTGAAATCAGCAATATCTAATAATGTACCTGGTAAAATATCTGTATCACCTGGATCCATCACACGTACTTTACGTAACATTTGACGAACCATTACTTCGATATGTTTGTCGCCGATTTCTACCCCTTGCATACGGTATACACGTTGAACTTCTCGTAATAAGTAGTTTTCAACAGATAAAACATCGCGCACTTGTAATAAGTGTTTTGGTTCAATTGATCCTTCTGTAAGTGGTGCTCCACGATGAATCATGTCCCCTTCAGCCACTTTCATACGAGCTGTAAACGGTACGGTGTATGTCCGTGTATCAGTTTTACCTTTGATCGTGACTTCTTTCGTACGAGTCGCTGCATCTTCAGAGATATCAATGACATCCCCTGTTACTTCTGTAATGACAGCTTGCCCTTTCGGATTACGTGCTTCAAAAATTTCTTGAACCCGTGGTAACCCTTGTGTGATATCGTCTCCGGCTACCCCACCCGTATGGAATGTACGCATGGTTAACTGAGTACCGGGTTCACCGATTGATTGAGCCGCAATTGTTCCAACTGCTTCACCCACTTCAACTTCATTCCCTGTAGCAAGGTTACGTCCGTAACAATGTTTACATACACCATGTTTGGTATTACATGTAAAGACTGAGCGGATTGACACTTCTTCAATATCAGCATCAATAATTTGTTTAGCAATGTCTTCTGTAATTAAATCATTTTTACCAATGATTACTTCACCAGTAACAGGATTTTTGACAGATTTATGTGTGTAACGACCAATCAAGCGTTCTTCAAGTGACTCGATCATTTCATTTCCTTCACGAATTGCTTTGATGTTTAGGCCACGATCGGTGCCACAATCATCTTCGCGGATAATCACATCTTGTGCTACGTCAACCAAACGACGAGTTAAGTAACCTGAATCGGCTGTCTTCAAGGCGGTATCGGTCATCCCTTTACGCGCACCATGGGTTGAGATAAACATTTCTAAGACGGTTAATCCTTCACGGAAGTTCGAGATGATCGGCAATTCCATGATACGGCCATTCGGAGCGGCCATCAATCCACGCATCCCAGCAAGCTGAGTAAAGTTGGAAATATTACCACGGGCTCCTGAATCAGACATCATGAAGATTGGGTTTTTCGCATCTAATGATTCCATTAATTTTTGTTGGATTTGATCTTTTGCATCGTTCCATACGCCGATTACTCGTTCGTATCGTTCATCATCTGTGATCAAACCACGACGGAATTGTTTGGTAATCGTTTCGACTTGTTTATGTGAAGCATCGATAATATCATGTTTTTCGTGTAATACCATGATATCGGCAATCCCTACAGTAATACCCGCAGTCGTTGAATGCTTGTATCCTAAGTCTTTCATGCGGTCTAGCATATGAGAAGTTTCTGTTACTTTAAAGCGTTTGAAGACTTCTGCGATAATGTTTCCTAAGTTTTTCTTCTTAAATGGATGAACCAATTCTTGCTCTTTAATAAAGGCAGGAATATCTTGACCACGCTCAACAAAGTATTTATCTGGTGTTTGTACAGTTAAGTTAAAGTCAGTTGGTTCATTTAAGTAAGGGAATTCTGGTGGCATAATTGAGTTGAAAATGATTTTCCCAACTGTTGTTACCATCAAGCGACCTTTTTGTTCATCCGTAAATGGTTTTTCACCAAGTGTATTCGGATTAACGGCAATTCTTGAGTGCAAATGGACATAGCCATTGCGCCAAGCTGTAACAGCTTCATCCATATCACGGAAGATCATACCTTCACCTTCGCGACCTTCTTCTTCCATCGTTAGGTAATAGTTACCTAAAACCATATCTTGGGAAGGGGTAACGACTGGTTTGCCGTCTTTTGGATTCAAGATGTTTTGAGCGGCAAGCATCAACATACGTGCTTCTGCTTGTGCTTCTTCATTTAATGGTACGTGAACAGCCATTTGGTCTCCATCAAAGTCGGCATTATACGCTTCACATACTAATGGATGCAAACGAATCGCGCGGCCTTCAACTAAGACTGGTTCAAATGCTTGGATACCTAGACGGTGAAGCGTAGGTGCCCGGTTCAATAGGACAGGATGTTCTTTAATAACATCTTCTAATACATCCCATACGTCATCTTCTTGGCGTTCAATTTTACGTTTGGCATTTTTGATATTTGATGCCAATTCGCGTTTAACAAGCTCACGCATCACGAATGGTTTAAATAATTCAATAGCCATTTCTTTTGGTAGTCCACATTGATACATTTTCAAGAATGGTCCTACAACGATAACGGAACGACCAGAATAGTCAACCCGTTTTCCTAGTAAGTTTTGACGGAAACGACCTTGCTTCCCTTTCAACATATGAGAAAGTGATTTCAATGGACGATTTCCTGGGCCAGTCACTGGACGGCCACGGCGACCATTGTCGATCAATGCGTCAACTGCTTCTTGCAACATGCGTTTTTCATTTTGAACGATAATATTTGGTGCGTTCAAATCTAATAAACGTTTCAACCGGTTGTTACGGTTAATTACACGACGGTACAAATCATTCAAGTCAGATGTAGCGAAACGGCCACCTTCTAATTGAACCATTGGACGCAAGTCTGGTGGAATAACAGGAATGACATCCATAACCATCCAGCTTGGCTTGTTACCTGACGCGCGGAATGCTTCTAAAATATCCAGACGACGGATTGCACGTGTCCGCTTTTGACCAGAAGCTGTTTTTAATTCTTCTTTTAATTCAAGAACTTCACCATCTAGGTCAACATTATCTAACAACTGACGAATAGCTTCTGCACCCATTGCCGCATTAAATTCTTGGCCATATTGCGCACGTTTGTCGCGGTATTCGCGCTCTGTTAGTAATTGTTTGGCTTCTAAGCTCGTATTACCAGGCTCAATCACTACATATGAAGCAAAATAGATGATTTCTTCCAAAGCACGTGGGCTCATGTCTAACACTAGACCCATACGAGATGGAATACCTTTGAAATACCAGATATGAGATACTGGTGCTGCAAGTTCGATGTGACCCATACGTTCACGACGAACTTTTGAACGTGTGACTTCTACGCCACAACGGTCACAAACAATCCCTTTGTAACGGATACGTTTGTATTTTCCACAAGCACATTCCCAGTCTTTCGTTGGGCCGAAGATACGCTCGTCAAATAACCCTTCACGTTCAGGTTTTAAAGTACGATAGTTAATGGTCTCAGGTTTTTTTACTTCCCCGTAAGACCAGCTTCTAATTTTTTCTGGAGAAGCCAAACCTATTTGCATACTTTCGAATTTATTTACATCGATCAAAAGGGGTTCCCTCCATTTCATTTCATGGCTGTAGCAAAAGCAACTCGCCACCTAAATAGGTGACGGTCACTTCATTAATCTAAAGGATTTTCGACTGCTTCTTCGTCTTTCGGCGTAAAAGTAGGTTTTTGGCTTTGTGCATCACGTGCACTTTGTTGTTCTGCAAATTTCGTTAATGCATCAACAGTGATTAGATCATCATCTTCATCATCCATATCGCGTAATTCAATTTCTTGATCGTCGATATCTAGGACTCTCATGTCTAAACCAAGTGATTGTAATTCTTTTACTAATACGCGGAAAGATTCCGGAACACCTGGTTTTGGAATTGGTTCGCCTTTGACGATGGCTTCGTATGTTTTCACACGACCAACAACGTCATCTGATTTGTACGTTAAGATTTCTTGTAAAGTATAAGCAGCACCGTATGCTTCCAGTGCCCATACTTCCATTTCTCCGAAACGTTGTCCACCAAACTGAGCTTTTCCTCCAAGTGGTTGTTGTGTTACCAATGAGTATGGTCCAATTGAACGAGCATGCAATTTATCATCAACCATGTGGGCCAATTTAATCATATACATGACACCAACAGAAATACGTCCATCGAATGGTTCACCTGTACGGCCATCATAAAGAATAGTTTTCGCATCTTTGGCCATACCAGCTTCACGAACTGTTTCCCATACGTCTTCATCGGAAGCTCCATCGAAGACCGGTGTTGCTACGTGAATACCTAATTGACGGGCAGCCATTCCTAAGTGTAATTCCAATACTTGTCCAATGTTCATCCGAGAAGGTACCCCTAGTGGATTCAACATGATGTCGACTGGTGTGCCATCTGGTAAGAAAGGCATGTCTTCTTCTGGCATAATGCGCGAAACGACCCCTTTGTTTCCGTGACGACCGGCCATTTTGTCACCTTCGTGAATTTTACGTTTTTGAACGATATAGACACGAACCAACATATTAACACCTGGAGATAATTCATCGCCTGCTTCACGAGTAAAGATTTTCACATCGTGGACGATCCCGCCACCGCCGTGAGGAACGCGTAGTGATGTATCACGTACTTCACGTGCTTTCTCACCAAAGATTGCATGCAATAGACGCTCTTCAGCTGAAAGCTCGGTTACTCCTTTAGGTGTTACTTTCCCAACTAATAAGTCACCATCTTCAACTTCCGCACCGATGCGGATGATACCCATTTCATCAAGGTTCTTCAAGGCATCTTCACCGACGTTTGGAATTTCACGAGTGATTTCTTCAGGTCCTAATTTTGTATCACGTGCTTCTGATTCGTATTCTTCGATATGAACAGATGTATAGACATCATCTTTTACAAGACGACGGCTCATGATAACCGCATCTTCATAGTTGTACCCTTCCCAAGTCATGAAGGCTACTAATACGTTTTGACCTAAAGCCATTTCGCCGTTTTCCATTGATGGTCCATCGGCTAATGTATCGCCTTTTTCTACTTGCTCACCTAAGCCGACTAATGGGCGTTGGTTGTAGCTTGTACCTGAGTTTGAGCGACGGAATTTCGTAATTGCATACGTATCAAGTGTGCCGTTGTCACGACGAACGCGAATTTCTTTTGCGTCTACGTATTCAACAACACCATCTGCTTTACATAAAAGAGCTGCACCTGAGTCATGGGCTGATTTGTATTCCATACCCGTTCCTACCCAAGGTGATTTTGGATTAATTAACGGTACTGCTTGACGTTGCATGTTGGCACCCATCAAGGCACGGTTGGAGTCGTCGTTTTCCAAGAAAGGAATACAAGCGGTAGCGACTGCGACTACTTGTTTTGGCGATACATCCATGTAATCGACTTTATTTACATCGATTTCTAAGTTTTCACTTGTTGCACGCGCCATTACGACAGAGTTTTTGAATGTTCCATCTTCATTTAATGGGCTATTTGCTTGGGCAACAACATAATGGTCTTCTATGTCTGCTGTTAAGTAATCAATCGTATCTGTTACACGACCACTTTCACGATCAACACGACGATACGGTGTTTCAATAAAGCCATATTTGTTTACTTTCGCGTAAGAAGCCAAACTATTGATTAACCCGATATTCGGTCCTTCAGGTGTTTCAATCGGACACATACGACCATAGTGAGAGTAATGCACGTCACGCACTTCATAACCGGCACGGTCACGTGTTAATCCACCAGGTCCTAAAGCTGATAGACGACGTTTGTGCGTCAACTCACCTAGTGGGTTGGTTTGATCCATGAACTGTGACAACTGAGAAGAACCAAAGAATTCTTTGATACTTGCTACCACTGGACGAATATTGATTAATTGTTGTGGCGTTAGTGTTTCTGTATCTTGGATAGACATACGTTCACGAACAACACGTTCCATCCGTGCTAAACCAATGCGGAATTGATTTTGTAATAACTCTCCAACTGAACGGATACGACGGTTACCTAAGTGGTCGATATCGTCCACTTTGCCGATACTTTCCATTAAGTTAAAGAAGTAGCTCATCGCTGAGATAATGTCTGCTGGGCGTACAGTACGTACTTCAGGTCCAGGGTAACCATTCCCAATCACATTGATTTCGCGTTCTGGATCAAGTGGTGAGAAGACTTTGATAACTTGAACTGTCATCGGGTCAGTCACAACACCGTCTTCAGATGGGTAATAAGTCACAGCGTTTAAGCCGTTTGTTAAGTATTCACCCAATGTTTCATCCATTACTTGATGCGTAATCACGGTACCTTTTTCAACAATGATTTCGCCTGTTTCTGGATCGACTAATGTTTCTGCTAATGTCAGATTCAATAGACGTGTACGCAAATCTAGCTTTTTATTAACTTTATAGCGACCTACAGCTGCTAAATCGTAACGACGGGGATCGAAGAAGCGAGCATTTAGTAGATTTCTTGAACTATCTGCTGTTTTTGGTTCACCTGGACGTAGACGTTCGTATACATCCTTCAATCCTTCTTCCGTTCGAGAATCACTCGCATTTTTATGCAAGTCTTTTTCGATCGTGTTACGTAAAGATTCGCTTTCGCCAAAAATGTCAAAAATCGTATCATCTGAGCCAAACCCTAATGCCCGAACAAGTACGGTCAATGGAATTTTGCGTGTACGGTCGATTCGAACGTACGAAATATCTTTGGCATCAGTTTCCATTTCTAACCATGCGCCACGGTTAGGAATCACTGTTGAGCCAAACCCTTCTTTTCCGTTTTTGTCTACTTTTCCATGGAAATATACACCTGGAGAACGAACCAACTGAGAAACGATTACTCGTTCTGCCCCATTAATGATAAAGGTTCCTTGTTCTGTCATCAGTGGGAAATCACCAAAGAAGACTTCTTGCGCTTTAATTTCGCCTGTTTCGCGGTTGGTTAAACGCAATGTGACATGCAACGGTGCCGAATAGTTGGCATCATGTGCGCGTGCTTCTTCCACCGTATATTTCGGTGTTTTCAATTCATAATCCACAAATTCTAGTGATAGGTTTCCATTAAAATCATCAATTGGCAAAATGTCTTCAAACATTTCTCTTAAGCCTTCATCTAAAAACCATTGATAAGAGTCCGTTTGAATCTCAATTAAATTCGGTAATTCCAATACTTCACTGATCCGTGCGAAACTTCTACGTTCGCGGTGCTTTCCGTATTTTACTACGTGTCCAGCCAAGCTCTTCACCCCTCTAAATTTTCTTCCAAGAATTGCATTCGCGATTCTTTACAGTATTGTTACAAAAATTAAATTTTAGTGACAGCGAACATTTTTTGCGGGTTTAGGACAAAAAAAAACCAAAAATAGAGACTCTTCAAAAAGGAAGCTTTCTACTTTTGTTTCTTATCCCGAAGCCGAAACGGACAATATTTCGTTTCTGCTCTTTGCACTTGCGATAGTTTTTGCATCTCTTAATTATATACACCTCTTCCTATTATGTCAAGGAATGTACCGCATCATTTCCTTTTCGACCAAATAGACAGGCCACCGCGTGAAAGCTATACTAATCCATATGAATGATTGCGAAAGGAGCATCTTTGTGTCGACAAAAGAAAAAGTTCTATCTGTACTAAAAAACGCACCTACGACTATTTTTTCAGGGGTCGCTTTAGCCAATCAACTGCACGTCTCTCGAACAGCCATTTGGAAAGCCATTCGCGAGTTGGAAAAAAGTGGCTACACCTTTGAGCATTTGCCGAATGGCTACCGCTACTTACCTAGCGACGTATTAGCCATCGACGAGCTAGGTTCTTCCTTTATCCCACAAAGCAATATCTCATTGAAGGAAGAAACCATCTCTACCATGATGGATGCACGCCAAGCCGCAGCTGCAGGTTGCCAAACGCCAGCTTTGTTTCTGGCAGAGACCCAGACTGGTGGTCACGGTAGATTTGGGCGGCCTTATTTTTCACCAAAGGGGCAAATCTATATGAGCCTATTGCTAGAGCCAAATCAGACCTTCGATGAATTGCCGCAATACACGCTACTTGCCGCTGTCGCTGTCGCTCAAGCAATCGATGAAGTGACCAAAAAGACATCTGAAATCAAATGGGTGAACGATATTTATTTAGATGGTAAAAAGGTCTGCGGCATTCTCTCAGAAGCAACTAGTGACATCGAGATTGGTAGAATTAAGCATGTCGTTATCGGCATGGGTCTAAATGTATCAATCGATTCTGCGGCTTTTCCAGATGACATTAAAGAGCGTGCCACTTCCCTATTTGGTGGTAAGCGACCGCCTATCCTTCGCAATCAGTTGATTCAATTAATTTGGCAAAATTTCTTTCATCTCCTTCACGCATTGCCTGATCAAACATACATGGATTTATACCGTCAAAAATCATTTGTTATCGGAAAGCAAGTGAGCTTTACTCGCCAAGGTCATACCTACACGGGCATCGCCAAAGAAATCACGGCAACAGGTGAACTCGTTGTGCAGACTTCGACTGAATCCATTAGCCTTTCCTCAGGAGAAATTAGCTTAACAGCAATTGAGAAAAGCTAAAAAACTGGACTACTAAGAACGAGCTGTTCTCAGGTAGTCCAGTTTTTTATTGGAGAAGAAGTTGCAAAACGAAAGTCGCTGCATAGACACTATTAAATAAAATCATATTTTTTATCGCATAACCAAAGCTTTGGGGATGTGGCAAGCTTTGACGATGTGCTCGTAAGTTTTGGCGAATCTTTGGAAATGTCAGTAACACCAATAACTGTGGCCAACCAAACACACCAAAAGGTAGACCAATTAAAATCATCAAATAGCTGGCAAACATCAAAAAGCGAAACAAAAAAATCCCTTGATCTCGACCGATATAATAAACAAGCGTGTAGCGATGATTTTTAACATCAGTCTCAAGGTCCCGCAAATTATTCGCTAACATAATATCCGCAATCGCAAACATAAGCGGGGAGGCCGCTAAGACAATCGCTGCTATTTGCCAGAGATGCCCGGTTAAGGCAAACACGCCACTTTTCAAATCAAACTGCAAGAAAAAAACAGGTGCTGAGACGGTATTTATGTAGACCGTAATCACAAAGATACCTAGTCCCATCGTTACACCACTAAATAACTCACCCAGTGGCATGCGAGAAAGCGGGATGGGTCCAAAGGTATAAAATACTCCGATAAAGCAGACAATACCGCCTAGAACTAGCAACAGCCAACCAGTAAACCAACTAAGCAACAAGCCTATCACCGCAGTAAATGCGAGCATGCTGAGGATCATTGTCCGAACGGTCTTAGGACTTAGTTGCTCGCGACCAATCACATTTTCTTGGTATTTGTAAGTATCTGACTTGGCTTTTTCAAAATCCATGTAATTATTGATGGCCGTCGTGGTCATATCAAAAACAAGCATCGCAAGGAAAAAGAGTAACGTATACCCAAATTGAAATTGATGAAAATAGCTCATCGAAAACAACGTTCCAATTATAAATGGAAACACACTTGCAATTTTGGTGCGAATTTCAACGACTTCTAAAAATGTACGCATGGTCATCGGCTGCATCTTTTACTCTCCCATCATTTTAAATCATTTCGATCTCCCATAGTAAATCCTGAATCTTCACCTAGCTCAAAATTATCTTTTAGTCCATCAGTCACATAGACCACGCCTTCTCTAGTCACAAAGATGGCATCTGTTCCTTTTGGTGTTTCGTTCTCGATATACGCGAGTCCTTCTTTAACACCTTTGTCAAAAGCGACCGTCGTTAGCCCATCGCCATCAATCGATTTATCTGTCACGACCGAAACGCTGGCGATATCATTTTTATACGGATAACCCGTTTTTGAATCAAAGATGTGATGGTATTTTTTGCCATCTACTTCCAAATAGCGCTCATAAATACCTGATGTAACGACTGTTTTATTGGTTTCTTTGATTGTACCTAAGACGGTTCCACGCGCGCTATTTGGATCTTGTATTCCAATCGTCCAAGGTTCGTCTTCTCCTCTTGGGCTATGACCCATGACAAATACATTTCCCCCTAAGTCAATAATCGCAGTTGTGACACCTTGTTTTTTCAATACTTTCACTACTTCATCGGCAATATAGCCCTTCGCAATTGCGCCAAGGTCAATGATCATGCCTTTCTCTTCTAGGTAAACTGTTTTATCTTGGTCGTTAAATTGCACTTTGTTGTAATCAATATGCTTTAAAGCTTCATCAATTTCTGATTGTGCTGGCTTTCTTGCATCATCAAACCCAATACGCCATAGCTGGGTAATGGCACCGATTGTCATGTTGAAGCCACCATTGGATTTTTTGCTGTAGTCATATGCTTCTTTCAAAAGATAATACATATCTTCTGTGACTTTGACAGGCTTAATCCCTGCTTGAGCATTGATGGCATCTATTTCAGAGCCACTCGCATTAATGGTGATTTCATCCCCTAATTTTTCAATGCGCGCAAAAGCTGGTTTTAATGCTGCTCCTTTTCCTTTATCATATATACGAATTCTTGTGTAGGTGCCGATTAAAAATTTTTCTTGTGCATAAGGTTCTTTCAAAATCGTCGTACTACTTTCAGAAGTAGTTGAACTTGTTTTTTGACCATCCGAAGAACCACACCCTGTTAACAACAGTAAAGCTACTGTCATAAATATTGTTATGTTACGCCAGTTTTTCATTTCTTTCTCCTAGTCTTGCTCTCATTCCTTATCTATCATAGCCTATGTGCTATATTTGAGGCAACGCAAATTTTATGTATAGGTCTGTTTCTTTTTTGTCGGTATACTTAGCCAGATTTTACCAAAGAAAAAAACTTGACGTTGTTTTGCGCCAAGTTTTTCTTTGAAACCATCTTTGAAATTATTGTTCAACGTAATTATCGATTTCAATTGTTTTCGTGTCGCCTTTTTCTGCTGCGTTAACTAATTGTTCTGCATAAAGCACGAATGAATGGAAACTATGCGTTGCACCTGTTACCACGTCGATGTTACCTGGAGTACCATCTTCTTTGTTCATTTCTGATACTAAATCTTCATTGAATTTTTCAATGTATTCTTTTGGTGAAATACCTGATTTTGCCTTCATGTTTTTATTGTAATCCGCATCGTCTTTTTTCGATTTTCCATCTGCATTTAGGTAATCAAAATTCGATTCAGTAATCTTTCCATCTTTAACTACAATTGAGAAAACAGCATGGTAACCATTGCTATCATTTAATTCTTTTAATGTATACGTACCATCTTTTAATGTTGCTCCGTTGTCAATCTCAATTTCTTTTGTATCGCCACTTTGAGCTGCTTGAATAAGTTGTTGTGCATAATTTTGGAATGAATGGAAGCTATGCGTTGCCCCAGTCACTACTTCAATATTGCTTGGATTTTGTGTAGACACTAATTCTTCATTGAATTTTTCAATGTATTCTTTTGGTGAAATACCTGATTTTGCTTTCATATTTTTGTTATAATCAGCATCATCTTTCTTTGATTTACCATCTGCATTCAGGTAATCGAAGTTTGATTCACTGATTTTTCCATCTTTGACTACAATTGAAAAATTAGCATGATAACCATTGTTATCGTTTAATTCTTTCAACTTGTATGTACCATCTTTCAGAGTCATTCCTGCACTTGCACTTGATTCCGTTATTTTGCTTGTTGAGCTAGTTGTTGTTGAACTTGATGATGTTGTTGATTTTTCGTTGTCAGAAGAGCAACCTGCTAAGACAAGTCCCGAAAGTACCAACATTGTGATTCCTGTAACAATTTTCTTCTTTTTCATTTGTTCCCCCACCTTTTTTCTTTTCTCACAAATCTATTTGTGATTATATTAACATTGTAATCCGTTTACATAGCATTGTCAATCGTTTCCACAATTGATTTTCTTTAATGTGAAGCCTTTTATCTTTTTTAAGTGAAATTTCATTTTACTCTTTAATTTGTGAAATATTGGGAAAACTCATTAGACAAATCTTAAAAAAAACTTTATACTATAATGGATTATATCGTAATCTATCGACTATTTTATTATAAGGAGAGATTTTCATGGCTAAGACGAACATTGTCGTTGTTGGGGCCGGCTATGCAGGTGTAGCTGCTACCAAGTTTATGGCGAAGAAGTTCAAAAAAGATTCAGATGTAGCAATTACGCTCATTGATCGTCATTCTTATCACACAATGATGACAGAATTACATGAAGTTGCTGGTGGCCGAGTAGAACCAACTGCTATCCAATATGATTTGCAACGGTTATTTGCACGTCAAAAAAATGTCACTTTAATCACTGATACTGTGACAGGCATCGACAAGGATCAAAAATCTGTTAAAACAGTACACGGCAACTATCCTTTTGATCACCTTATTTTAGGTATGGGTGGCGAACCAAATGATTTTGGCACACCAGGTGTAAAAGAAAATGGCTTTACATTGTGGTCTTTCGAAGATGCTGTACGCATTCGCGAACATATCGAGCAAACAGTCGCAAAAGCAGCCATTGAACCTGATGCAGCTTTGCGTCGTGCGATGTTGACGTTTGTTGTGTGTGGATCTGGCTTTACTGGGATTGAAATGGTCGGGGAATTAATCGATTGGAAAGATCGTTTAGCAACAGATTACAAATTAGACCCAAGTGAGTTCACATTAAAAGTAGTTGAAGCAATGCCTACGATCTTGAACATGTTAGACCGTAACGATGCCGCGAAAGCAGAACGTTACTTACACAAGAAAAATGTTGAACTTGTTTTAAATGCACCCATCGTAGCAGTTGAAACTGACCACATTAAGTTAAAAGATGGTTCAACGATTCCGACCCATACATTGATTTGGACTGCTGGAGTGAAAGCAACTTCTGATGCTGCTGACTTTGGACTCGAAAAAGCACGCGGCAATCGCTTAGTAGCAAATGAATACATGCAAGCAAAAGGTTACGAAACACAAAATATTTATGTTATCGGTGATTTGGTTTATTACGAAGAAACAGCAAACAAACCAACACCACAAATCGTTCAAGCTGCTGAACAAACTGGCCATACTGCTGCTGCTAACATCATTAGTGCTGTCAAAGGTGGCGAAAAACATGCCTTTAAAGGAAATTACCAAGGCTTTATGGTTTCAGTTGGTGCCAAATGGGGCGTTGCCAATTTATTTGACAAAATTCATTTAAGTGGCTTTTTAGCAATCATTATGAAACATATCGTAAACCTAAAATATTTCTTTGATATTCGTTCTGGCTATTATATGTTCCAATATTTGATGCACGAATTATTCCATATTAAAGACAATCGTACCGTGACGTATGGTCATTCTTCTCGTTATGGCAATGTTCTTTGGAGTGTCCCTTTACGTATTTTCTACGGATTGGTTTGGTTCATTGAAGCGTTCAAAAAAATTGTTGGCGATGGCAACTGGCTACAACCACATACTTGGTTTGGCGAAGGTTCTTGGTTCACTGGTTCAAGCGTTTTCCCTTGGACTTGGGATTATCAACAAACCGCTGATGTGGCAAGTGGTGCTTCACAAGCAGCTGAAGCAACGAGTGCTGCTAGCGGTGTGGGGGCAGATGCGGCAGCGACGACAGCTGAAACAGCTACTCAAGCTGCACACTTTGGCTTGAGCTATGCATATGGTGAGCAACCAATGGCTGTCATTGAAAAATCACCTGATTGGTTCACAAGCATTATGAAAGTGATGATGCCAAACATGGAAGTAGCTATGTTCTTCCAAAAAATGATGGTTTTCGTTGAAATCGGAATTGCTTTAGCAATTATGGCTGGCTTATTTACTTGGTTGTTTAGTGCTTCGACAATTGTTTTAGTGTTAACATTCTGTATGTCAGGTATGTTCTATTGGGTAAACATTTGGTTTATTCCAGTTGCATTTGCATTAATGAATGGTTCTGGTCGTGCTGTAGGTTTAGATCGTTGGGTCATTCCTTGGTTGCAACGCACACTAGGCAAATGGTGGTACGGTACACCCAAATCCATATATGGACAAAAATAACCGTCCTTAACTGAACAAGCTTACTTATCCGAACTGCGCTTGATTGATTGCTTTCATCCAATGTGATGAGACAATACCAGTCCTGCCAGTTCGGATAATTTATTGCTACTAAGAACAATGTCATCTCTGTTCCAAATATGATACACTACTATCAAAAACAAAGGAGCCCGCTCATGTCATTCAAACAATTTTTTCGCAATAGTCGTATGAAACCATGGGACGGTGTCATGATCTTACTATTAATTTTACTTTCCTTTCTCCCACTTATCATTTTCAGCTACCAGCAAACACCTACGACCGATACGAAAAAAACTACGGCTGTTTTACGAGTGGATGGCAAAGAAATCCGCACGTTTGCGCTGGCCAGTGATGGGAAAACTTATACATATCGCTACGAAGATGCAGATGGCGACTACAATATCATTGAAGTATCCGGGGATAAAATTCGGATTACTGATGCCAATTGTGGCGATCTTATCTGCGTACAACGAGGCTGGATTTCAAAAAAAGGGGAGAGCATCGTCTGCCTACCTCATAAATTAGTCATCGAAATCCAAACGACTACAGGAGGTGACGATGGCGAGTTAATTTATTGATGCTTGCCCTACCTATGCCTTCAACTCGTTTACGAAAACTCATTTTCATTTCACTACTCGTTGCTCAAGGTGTCATTATTGGCTTGATTGAAAATATGATCCCTTATCCATTTGGCTTTGCTCCTGGTGCCAAACTTGGTCTAGCCAATTTAATTACCATTATTGCTTTGTTTACCATGCCAAAAAAAGACAGCTTCACCTTAATTTGGCTACGATTGCTATTGACGACTCTTTTAGGGGGGACCCTATCTACCTTCTTATACAGCATGAGTGGCGCATTACTGAGCTACTTTGGTATGTTACTAGTTAAGCAATTAGGACCAAAGCGCGTCAGTATTGTCGGTATCAGTGCTGTCGGAGGATTTATGCACAATGTCGGACAATTAGTGACCGCATCTTTTATCGCCCAGTCTTGGACTGTGATGCTCTATTTGCCAATTTTGTCTTTTCTAGGTATTTTATCGGGAATTGCGATTGGGATTGCCGCCAATTACCTTTTACAGCGCGTCGAAACGTTACAAGCGTTTCGACGTGAATACGAACGTCAAACAAACCAAACGTGGTTTACAGAATAATCGAAAGAGGAATCTACTATGGAACTTCATCCCATGTGGCATGCCTATCCGACGTTAGAGACTGAGCTAGAAGAAACGTTGGTTTTAATGGAAGATGCCATTCATTTAAAAAACAAACCGGTCGAACAAGCCGTCTTACAAATGATTCACGCTGGTGGAAAAATGTTGCGCCCGGCTTATCAGTTATTATTTTCAAGCTTCGGACCAGAGCAAGATCAAAAAAAAGCTACCGCCATTGCTGCTGCAATCGAAATGCTGCATACCGCGACGTTAATCCATGATGATATTGTCGATGAAGCTGAATTGCGCCGTGGACTATCAAGTATTCGCTCGCAATTTGGTAATAGCGTAGCTGTCTATGCGGGAGATTACTTATTTGTTTCTTGTTTTAAGCTGATGGCTAATTATGCTTCTTCCATGAAAAGTCTCCAAATGCACTCCAAAAGTATGGAATCAATTTTAAATGGCGAGCTTGGGCAAATGGACAATCGCTACAATATCAATCTATCGGTTGCTGACTATCTCGAGGCAATCTCAGGTAAGACCGCAGAGCTCTTTGCGCTGAGTTGTGCCATTGGTGCCTATGAAAGTGGCACGAGTCGTAAATTTGCCGAGCAAGCTGGAAAAACCGGCCTAGTAATCGGCATGGCATTTCAAATTATGGATGATATTTTAGACTATACACAAGACCAACAGAAGCTTGGCAAGCCTGTCTTAGAAGATGTGAAGCAAGGCGTCTATTCTTTGCCGCTAATTTTAGCCTTAGAAAGTGATGCGACACGTCTCAGACCTTTACTTGAAAAACGTGGGAACTTATCCCAGGCAGAACAACACCTGATTTTTGAATTGGTGCATGACTTGGGCGGCGTTACTCGGGCGCAAGATTTTGCCAAAGAGTATACTGACCAAGCGCTAAAGCTAATTAAAAAATTGCCAGCTACAACCGAGCGCGATCAACTCGCTCAATTGACAGAGACGATCTTATCGCGACAATCATAAAATTTGTGACAGACTAGCTACAAGAAAAAAGACCATACCATCCAGAGGTTGTTTCGCAACTGTTTGGATGGTATGGTCTTTATGCTTGTCCTCTTTCAAAATCAAGTAAGGCCTGCTTGCGTTGAATGCCTCCAGCATAGCCTGTTAGCTTACCATTTTTCCCAATCACACGATGGCAAGGAAGTAAGATAGCTACTGGATTATGACCGATTGCACCGCCTACTGCGCGTGCCCAGTTCTTTGCATTTGACTGGTCTGTCAGCTTTTTAGCAATGTCTAGATAGCTCCAGACTTCACCGTATGGAATTTCTTTCAACACTTCTAAGACCGCTTGGCGAAAGGGTGTCACTTCTGGTGCAATGCGTAGCTGTCGTATCTGTTCGATTGATGGCTGATGTCCTGAAAAATACTCATCGAGCCACACACGCGTCTGGTCGATGATTTCATTCGTCCCTGTCGGAATCTCTTCAAAGGAATACGACGCAAAAAAGTATTTTTGATCAGAAAACCAGATACCAACAAGAGACTCTCCCTTAGCCAAAAGTGTTAACTGACCTACTGGGGATGCATAGTCGTTTTTTAGATACATCTTGTTCCCACCTTTCAATTTTTAGCGCATTGTCACAAATTCTTCTGCGCCAGTCGGGTGAATGGCTACAGTATTATCAAAATCAGCCTTGGTTGCGCCCATTTTGATTGCCACAGCAAAGCCTTGCAACATCTCATCAACTCCGCGACCAATCGCATGTAAGCCAATGATTTTTTCTTCTTTGCCAAGACAAATCAGTTTCATTTCGCATTTTTGGCGGTACTCATTCAAAGCAAAGTACATCGGCGTGAAGCGACTGCGATAGATGGTCAGCTCCTCTTCACCATACTGCTCTTTTGCTTGCTGTTCGGACAGTCCGATGGTCGCAATAGGTGGATGGGTAAAGACCACAGTCGGAATCAAATGGTAATCCAAAAATAATTCAGTTTGTTGATTAAATAATCGTTCAGACAAACGTCTGCCCGCTGCAATCGCGACAGGTGTTAACTCTACCGCACCCGTCACATCGCCGACAGCGTAAATGTTTTCACTTGTCGTCGTTTGAAATTTGTCAACTTGAATAAACCCTTGGTCATCCAATGTGACGTCGGTTTTTTCTAAGCCTAAATTCCCAGTGTTCGGTTGGCGACCACCGGAAAAAATGACGCACTCACTCACCACAGTACGACCATCTTCAAAAGTCGTTTGATACGTTGAACCGACTTTTTCGATTTTTTTCGCAACGGCATCTTGCCACATCCCAATACCCATCTCTTGATATAGCTCAACTAAATTGGTTGAAAGCATCTGATCAAACGTCCTTAGTGGCAATCCCTTGCGATACGCCCACGTCACTTGACTACCCAAGCCATGAATGACGCCACTTAACTCCGCCGCAATATAGCCGCCGCCAAGTACAAGTACCGCTTTTGGCAATTCTCTTAAGGCAAAGAAACCATCTGAGTCAATCACATACTCCCCACCTGGAATGGCCAATGGTTTTGGCCGTCCTCCCGTCGCAATCAAAATATGCTTGGCTTCAAACAATTGGTTATCCACAGAAATCGTATAGTTATCCACAAATTGTGCATAACCTCTACAAACTGTTACGTTATTTCCGTCTAATCCCTTTTGATACGCGCTATGAAGATAGGTAATGTATGCTTCACGGTTATCCACAAGCTCCGTGAAATCAACTTTGTCCACATGTGCATAAATCCCATAGCCGGAAGTGTCTCGGCGAACACTCTCCAGTAAATCACTTGCTTGCCACATAACTTTTTTGGGCACGCAGCCCACATTGACACACGTCCCACCTAGTTCATTTCCCTCTACTAATAACACCTTTGCTCCATGCATTCCCGCACGATTAGCAGAGGCGATCCCACCGCTACCTCCTCCGATCACAATATAATCATACGACTTCACTTGGCTCATCTCTTCACTCCTCATAGAATAACTTATCATTAAGCTACCACGCGTCTGACAGTCGGTCAAGACAAGTAACTTGTGGAAAAGGTGTCACATACTTTTTCGCTGATTTCAAATAAACCAGCGCGACCGAATTAGCAAGCAAACAACCAGAATACCCACAAAGTTTGCGAAACAACTTCTGGATTTTCTGGTTGCTTGAATCTATCTCGGCCTCTTCGTTCTTATTTCTTCTTCCGCATCATATCACCGACTTGAACGGGTTCAACGACGGGCATCGTTAGTATCATCATTGGATTCGGCGCACGATCAATGGCCTCGCCCTCTTCATTTTTCATCTCTAAGACAGTCTGTTCAAAGTGATGGAAGCCTGGGCCATAAAATTCGATTTCATCGCCGACTGAAAAGTAGTTACGCTGACGAATGGTGGCTACTTTGGTTTGTTCATCGTAAGCCATTACTTCACCGATGAATTTGTATTCCGGAATTTTACGACGCTCACCGAATAATTGCTCATTTTCGGTAGGAACATGATAATAAAAACCCGTTGCTAACTCTCGTTGCGCTACTTTCCACAACTCATCAACCCATTCTTGCTTGCAGACGTAGTGTTCGGGATCAGCCATATAGCTGTCGACGGCTGCCTTGTACACATTGGCCACTGTCGATACATAATGAATCGACTTCATCCGCCCTTCAATTTTAAAACTATCGACGCCATTTTCGATCAAATCAGGAATATGTTCAATCATAGACATATCTACCGCGCTCATCGAAAACTCTTCTGCCACCGCTCCTTGATTGGTTAATGACCGGCGCTCAGAGCCAAATGGCATGTCGTATAAGTCGTATTTCCAACGACAAGACTGCGAACAGCCTCCACGATTGGCATCACGCATCGACATGTGATTGGACAAGGTGCAGCGGCCAGAATACGAAATACACATCGCACCGTGAATAAAGGCTTCAATCTCAATATCGGTCTTGGCACGAATAGCAGCAACTTCCTCCATTGACACTTCACGCGCCAATACGACGCGTTCCAAGCCTTCTTCTTTCCAAAATTCTAATGTCTCGACATTTGTGGCCGATGCTTGCGTCGATAAGTGCACTGGCAATCCTGGCGCTTCGGTAATACAGATCTCGATTAACGCTGGATCAGATACAATAACTGCTGAAATACCGACATCCCGTAGTTGGCGGAAAAATTCACCCGCCCCTTCTTGATTGCCTTCATGGGTAACCATATTTGCTGCCACATAGACTTTGGCTTGATGCGCTTTGGCGTACGCGACACCTTCTGCCATTTCTTCATAAGAAAAATTTCCCGCACGGCTACGTAATCCATATGCATTGCCGCCAATGTATACAGCATCCGCTCCATAATGAATCGCTGTTTTTAATTTTTCCAAGGTCCCAGCTGGCGCTAAAATCTCTGGACGTTTCAGTGGTTTTTTTACTTGCATGGTAAAAGAAACCCTCCTTGAGTTATTTTATTTTTGTTGGATCGAGATGGTAAAATCCTGTATCGAGTTTGCGTGACTGGGGATGAATTGCCGCCAGCTTAGCAAATAACGCTTGCCCTTGGTGCTCATCCCACGTACCAGCTAGTATGGCTTGGCGTGCTTGATGGTATAAGCTTGTGACTTCAACGAAGCTATCCCCCGGTGTGAAAAGACCATCTAGCTTCCACGTGCCGTAGCCAGTAGCCACTAGCTCAGCTAGCTCGTCAGTCAGACATAGGTCATTATTGGCAAAGATATGTGTGCCGTGACTATCTTCAAAAATGGAATAATGCGTATCGGGTTTTTTTGGTTCTGAAAGAAAGAGACCGCGCTCTTTGCTGGCCTGCTCTTTTTGCTTGGTGAAGTGATAGTAATTTTGTAACAATGGTCGCTTGGATTGATGAATACAGGTCGCTCCATAGACCAACACTTCAGTCGGAATTGTGACACTTTCCACAAGAGAGTGCATCTCTTCAAAGGGAACTTCACGTGCGAGTACGGCGCCGACTGCCCCTTTTTTCGCCCAAAAGTTGATCTGTCTGGCGCTCGTCACTAGCGTCTCACCATCATAAATAAAGGGAATCGCCAATTCCGGCTGATGCTTCATCACATAGATAATTCCTGGATCCCCAATCGCAATCTGATCTACTTTAATAGTCCGTAAAAAAGCTAAATACGCTGGAATTTCTGTCATTTTTTCTGGATGCATGATACCATTTACGGCAACGGTCACTTTTTTCCCTTTTTGATGTGCCAAAGCAACCAACTCGGCTTGCTGCTCTCTAGAAAACGAGTGCGGCAAGCGCAAACCAAATTGCTCTTCACCAAAATAGAGGGTATCCACGTACGAAAGCAAGGCCTCCGCTTGTGAAAGTGATTCAACTGTTGCAATCAATTCAATCATATTCTCTCCTCCTATCAACTTATTCATATTATCACAAACTATTTGTGAAATGAAGAACCTTTTCTTTTTTTCACGAAGAAAAAAGCTACCTAATCCGAGCACATATCGCTCATGATCAGATAGCTTTTATTAGACTTCTTGTAAGACTTTCTTTTCTTTTGGCTCACGCACAGATAGGGTGATGATTCCTTTCTTCGCGCCAATGGTTACTCGATCTCCTAGGTGCACTTGACCGGCAAGTAACGCTTCACTCAAGCGATCTTCCACTTCTTTTTGCAAGGCACGGCGGATTGGTCTCGCTCCGTATTCTGGATCAAAACCAACTTTGCCAATTACATCTAAAGCAGCTGGTGTGATTTTTAGTTGAATTTCTTGATCTTGCAAGCGTCGAACAATCGATTGACTCATGATTTTCACAATTTCATGAATTTCTTCTTGGTTTAACGCACGGAAGACGACTGTTTCATCAATCCGGTTTAAAAATTCAGGTCGGTACGCTTTTTTCAGCTCTTGCATAATCCTTTTTTGCATTGATTGGTAATCTTTGCTGACATCAACGACATTAAAGCCAACATTTTTTTCTTCCCGAATTTGGGTTGCACCGATATTTGACGTCATAATCAAAATCGTATTTTTGAAGTCAACGTTACGCCCTTTTGAATCGGTCAAGCGACCATCGTCTAATACTTGTAGCAAAATATTAAAGACATCTGGATGTGCTTTTTCGACTTCATCAAGCAAGATAACAGAATATGGTTTGGCGCGTACTTTTTCTGTTAATTGACCACCTTCATCATAGCCCACATAGCCTGGAGGAGACCCTATCAAGCGTGAGGTGCTATATTTTTCCATGTACTCAGACATATCGACACGAATCAAGGCATCTTCACTACCAAACATCGCTTCAGCTAATGCTTTTGCTAATTCCGTCTTGCCGACACCAGTTGGTCCTAAGAACATAAATGAGCCAATCGGACGATTCGGATCTTTTAAGCCACTACGCGCACGGCGAATGGCACGGGCCACTGCTTTGACTGCGTCATCTTGGCCGACTACGCGTTGATGTAAAATACTTTCTAGTTGCAACAAGCGTTCACTTTCTTTTTTCTCTAACTGATTCAAAGGAATGCCTGTCCATTGTGACACGACGCCTGCGACATCTTCTGCAGAGACTTCATCTTGATAATTAGCCACTTCATTTGCTTCTTTTAATGTCAACGCTGCTAATTCTTGGCTAACGACTTTTTCTTTTTGGCGAATCGCGGCTGCTTCATCAAATGCTTGGTCACGAATGGCCATTTCTTTTTGTTCCATCAAATGAACCAATTGATTTTGTAAAACGGTCGAGCGAGTCGCTTCATCCGCTTTATCCAACCGCACTTTCGCAGCACTTTCATCCATCAAGTCAATCGCTTTATCTGGCAATTGGCGTGAGTTAATGTAACGAATGGATAGTTGGACGGCCGCATGCAATGCATCGTCAGTAATTTCTACGCCATGGTGCTCTTCGTAGCGTGGACGGAGCCCTTTTAAGATTTCTTCTGCTTCTTCTGCTGTCGGTTCATCGACTTGCACACGCGCAAAACGTCGCTCTAAAGCAGAATCTTTTTCGATATATTTTTGGTATTCATCTAAAGTGGTCGCACCAATCGTCTGCAATTCCCCACGCGCTAAGGCTGGTTTCAGAATGTTCGAGGCATCGATTGCCCCTTCTGCTCCTCCTGCTCCAATTAAGGTATGCAATTCATCGATGAACAAAATGATTTGACCATCTTGGTAAATCTCATCAATAATTTTTTTCATGCGGTCTTCGAATTCCCCGCGGTATTTTGTCCCGGCTACTAAAGCACCCATATCTAGCATCATTAGGCGCTTTTGTTGCATATCGTCTGGGACTTCACCGTTGACGATTTTTTGGGCCAAGCCTTCTGCAATAGCTGTCTTACCGACACCTGGTTCGCCGACTAGGACCGGGTTATTTTTCGTACGACGACTTAAAATTTGAATCAAGCGCTTGACTTCTTTGGTCCGACCAACGACTGGATCCAAGCGGTTTTCGCGCGCCAATTTGGTTAAATCACGCGCCAAGGCATCCAATGTTGGGGTCCCGTCTGCTTGATTGTTCGAACGTGTTTGGCGCCGGCGATTACCAGCAGCTTTATTCTCAGAGACGCCCATTGTTTTTTTTAGTAATTGACGGACTTTGGATAGACTAAAGCCTAAGTTCAAGACGATGCGAGAGGCTAAAATCTCTTCATCACGCATCAATCCCAATAATAAATGCTCCGTGCCGATTTGTTGAGAGCCAAAGCGTTTGGCCTCATCACCAGCATAAGCAAAGATTTGTCTTGCTCGTGGTGAGTATGGTAAAAAACTACCTTCTGGATATACTTTTACCATGCCATAACCAGTCAAATGCTCAATTTCTTCGCGAACGTCATTTTCTTGGACATTCATTTCGCGTAAGACCTTACCTGCAATTCCTTCTTGTTCGATGATGAGTGCCAATAAGAGGTGCTCAGAACCGACCGATTGATGCTTGAAATATTTTGCTTCTTCTTGAGCAATTGCTAATACGGCTTTTGCTCTTGGTGTGAATAATTCATCCATACTAGTCACTTCCTATCTTCATAACTCAAACGTTCCAATATAGCACGCATTAGAGACGCACGAATTTGATCTTCTTCAGCAATAGTTAACACACTTTTGGCAATTGTCGTTAACAACAAATGCCCTTCTCGCTCTGTTATAATTTCTTCTTCATACAACTTTTGAATAATCGCAATGGCATCCTTTTCGGTCAACTCATCGCCAAACAATCGCTTGACATGCTCCAAAAACTGATGACAACTGCTCATGCGAACCTTCTCAATGCGAATGTAGCCACCGCCACCTCGCTTACTTTCGACACTATAGCCGCGGGTGATGGTAAAGCGAGTATTAATGACATAGTTAATTTGTGAGGGAACGCAATGAAACAAACTAGCCATCTCGGCCCGTCGGATTTCAATGATTTCACTCTCTTCTAAAATCTGCTTAATATAGGCTTCGATTAAATCAGAGGTATTTTGTTGCGCCATGAATTCGTTCCTCCCTTGACTAATACTGACCTTAATTATACCCAATTTTTTTCTCATTGGAAAGAAGAAGGCTTATCGCCTGTGAGAATTTGTTGTTTGTTCACTATACATCGATTTGTAAAAAGAAACAACTTTCTGCTTTGCCTCTTGTTGTAGAAAAAGACCAGAAGAGCCAAAAGTTTGAGAAACAACTTCTAGCTTTTCTGGTCTTATACTTGTAGCTGAACAAGTTATTTCAGCCTTTTATGGAATAGTAATTTGTTTTGCTTGATCGACTTGCTGGCTGACAACTTGCGTATTATTTCTCGTAATCGTGATTGTTGCTTTGTTATCACCACTAACGGTAATCGCAATCGCTTGAGTATAGTCATCAGAATCTTTGGTCAATGTCACTTCATTGACTTGACCAGTCGGATCGTCTGCCCCACTGATAGAGACTTTGATTACTTGCGTGTCCGCGCCATCTTTATCAAAAGCCGCAGTTAAATTAACAGTGAATGTCTTTTTCTCAGGCTCTTTGCCTTTAGATAAGACAACGGCGATTGCTGTTCCTTTTTTGGCTTCTTGATTCGTCTGATCATTACTTATGACAGATCCTTCTTTGACAGTATCGCTGTATTCTTCTGTCGTCGTCATGGTCAGGCCAAGATCACTTAAAGCTTTGGTTGCTTCGGCTTTCGTTTTACCAGTTAGGTCAGGAACTGTCACTTTTTCAATCCCACTACTAACAACAAGTGTCACAGTTGTTTCTCCTGGGATGGCTTGTTGTCCACTATTTGGACTTTGAGCAATGACATCCCCTTTATCTTGATCACTGTATTGGTAGGTGATATCTGGACTGGTAATGCCGATATCCGCTAGTGATTGAACGGCTAGACTACTCGTCATACCGACAAGGTTAGGAACCGTCACCGGCTCTTTTCCTTTACTTACGACAAAGGCGATCTTCGCTTCACTTGGTACGACTTTGTCATCTGTTGCAGGTGTTTGCGAGATGATTTTGCCACTGTCTACCTCATCGCTATATTCTTCCGTAGATGTAATATTCGCTTCGACAAACCCGAGGGCAATGAGTGCTTTTTTCGCATCTGCAACGGTCTGTTCCGTATAATCTTGCATGTCTACGGTATCTTTCCCAGTGGATATGTATAAGGTTACCCGGCTATTTTTTTTCACTTCTGTACCTATTTGCGGGTCAGTCCTTACAACGTTCCCTTTTTTTACTTCATCGCTAGAAACTTCTTTGGTTGTATTCCGAACATTTAAGCCTGCATTGGTCAGCTTTTCGACAGCAGCTGTTTGGCTAAGATTACTCACATCAGGTATGGTCACTTCTTGGCGCCCACTTGCATAGACCCAATACCCACCAGCTGTTAGCACAATCAATAAGACAATCAAAGGAAGAATCCACCAACGACGCTTGGGTTTCTTTTTGGTCGGCTGCTCCTTTACGACATCTTCAGGAACACCAGGTGCTTCGGGTACGACTTCTTCGACTGGTTCGATGGCGCGAGTTTCATCCAAAATCGGGACTGGTGACCATTTTGCTTCTTGGGCCCGATTGGCATCTAGTGACGTATACAAATCTGCTTGCATCTCTTCTGTCGTCTTGTAGCGATTGATTGGATCTTTCGCTGTCGCCTTTAACACAACATTCTCTAATGCTTGAGGGACTTGTTGGCTATAGATATGAATATCTGGCAATTCATCCTGGAAATGCTTCAGCGCAATCGTAACTGCTGATTCACCATCAAATGGTACCCGTCCGGTAATCATCTCATAAAGAATGATTCCCATCGCATAAATATCTGATTGATTGGTCGCCATGCTTCCACGTGCTTGTTCGGGTGAAAGATAATGCACAGAACCTAGCATCGAGTTCGTCTGGGTAATCGACGTCTCAGAGAGCGCAATGGCAATCCCAAAATCAGTGATTTTAACGACGCCTTCTTCGTTAATCAAAATATTTTGTGGCTTTAAATCACGATGGATAATGCGATGATGATGGGCTAAGGACATCGCTGATAAAATCTGATCCATAATATCGACGACTTTGTCATAGGCAATCGGATACTGTGTTTGGATATACCGTTTTAGATCCATTCCTTTGACGTATTCCATCACCAAATATTGTTGGCCGTCTTCTTCTCCAACATCATACACAGAGACGATATTCGGATGGACGAGCTCAGTAGCAGCCAGCGCTTCACGCTGAAAGCGGCGAATGGCTGCTTGATCATTTTGGAAGTCATAGCGTAAGACTTTGACCGCTACTTCGCGATCCAAAATCAAGTCGCGGGCTAAAAAGACATTTGCCATCCCACCACTACCGATATTGCCAATAATTAAGTAGCGGTCATTAATTTTTTTACCGATATCAAGCAATGACTTCACCTCCATAATGCAACAAGAGTGCCGTGATATTGTCTAGGCCACCGTATTCATTGGCACGGTCAATTAAGGCTTGCAACGCCGCGGGCATTGAGGGGCTTTCTTCAATAATCTGCGCCATTTCACCTTCTGTCACCATGTTTGTTAACCCATCTGAACACAACAATAAATAATCATCTTCTTGATAAAAATGGTTGGCCACATCAACCTCTAAGGTATTGGGCATGCCAATCGAGCGTGTCAGAACATTTTTACGTGGGTGGTTTACGGCCATCTCAGGTGAGATTTCTCCTGATTTGACTAGCTCATTCACTAGAGAGTGATCTTCTGTCAACTGAATCAATTGTCCTTCGCGCAACAAATAAATACGACTATCACCTACATAGGCAATAATAAATTGATCAGCTATACTTACGACAGCTACAATCGTTGTTCCCATGCCATTTAATTCGGCCCGTGACTCACCCAATTCTTTGATGACTTGATTCTCATCTTGGATGGTCTGAATTAACCATTTTGCAACTTCTTCACCGGTATCTACTTCTGCTTCTTGCCATTTTTTGCCAATGTCTTCGACTGTTTGCATACTTGCGACATCTCCGGCTTGGTGTCCACCCATCCCATCTGCCAATAATGCTAAAAGATAGCCTTGACGATTGTAATAGACTTGAGCGTAATCTTGGTTCGTATGCCGCTTTTGGCCAACATCACTTAAAAAACAGACTTCCATTCTTGTCACCTCGTTACTTCTTTTGTAAACAACTAATAAAGAATCCATCCGTATGGAATGCTTGCGGATAAATCGTTAACATATGATCTTTGATTGCTCCACGCACACTCTCTGATACGACGGGTTCGACCAATTCAAATTCTGGATGCTTCGCTAAGAAAGCAGCCACTACTTGCTCATTCTCTTCTTCCATGATTGTACACGTACTATAGACCATTCGTCCACCTGATTTCAAAGTGGGCGCAACACTTTCAAGGATACTTAATTGAATCTTAGGTAAATTGGTAAAATCTTGTGGTGTTTTCTGGTATTTGATATCTGGTTTGCGTCGAATTAAGCCAATACCCGAGCAAGGGGCATCGACTAAAATACGGTCGAATGTCTCCGGGGCAAATACTTCAGACACCTTGCGAGCATCTAATTGCTGCGCATGAACGACCGTTTCGACATGCAAGCGCATAGCATTTTCTTCAATCAAGGCTACTTTATGTGGATGAATATCTAAGGCACGTACTTCGCCACCCTTTTCAGCATCTAAGTAAGTCGCTATATGGGTCGTCTTGCCTCCCGGAGCAGCACAGGCATCTAAGACTTTATCTCCTGGTTCGATCGCTAGCATGGGAGCCACTAGCATAGAGCTTTCATCTTGGATTGTTAGCTGGCCGCGTGTAAATAATTCGCTACCGGCTAAAAAGCCTTTTTCTCCAACTAGACCAACTGGTGAAATCGCACTTGGCTGTGCCGTAATGCCTTCTGCAGCTAATGAGTCGAGCGCTTCTTGCATGGTGCAAACACGCGTATCGACACGCGCACTGACATGGCTTGGCTTCATCAAGGACGCGCCTAGCTCTGCTGTCGCTTCTAGGCCAATTTGTTTGACCAACGCTTGTACAAGCCACATCGGCAAACTATACGTGATGGATACACGTTCCATTGGCTCAGCAATTTGCTCCACATCTCGCACGCCGACTCGTTGCAATTGACGTAAGACACCATTTACAAATTGACCGACACCTACATTGCCGCGGTATTTGGCAATTTCTACTGCTTCATTAAAAATCGCATGACTAGGGACTTTATCCAGAAAATGCAGCTGATAGACCGACATACGCAATAAGACCTTGACCCATCTGTCGACTTTCTTCGCCTTTTTTAAAAACGGTGCTAAGTAATAATCCAAGCGCAACTGGTTACCGATTGTCCCATAGACGAGCTCTGTCAACAAGCGTGCGTCTTTTTCATTTAATTGTGTCGTGGCAATCGCCTCTTTAATGGCTAGATTGGAATACGCTCCACCTTTATCGACTCGTTCCAATAGGGTGAAAGCGATATAACGTACGGTCTTAGTGACTGTTTTACTCACCTAATCGTTCACCTACCTGTACACTTTGGCCACTGCCATTCAAGAAGCTAGCAATTGTTTGTTCGCCTTTACCTGCTGGTTTTAAGCGTAATAGATGAAGCACCGTGCCCTCGCCACAAGCAATCGCCAAAATGGTTTTGGTTTTTTCGATAATTGTTCCCGGCGTTGCCGTTGTTTTTTTCACTTGTGGTTGCACGTCTACAATTTTCCAGCGCGCTCCTTCGTACGTCGTAAAGGCGACTGGCCATGGACGCATGCCCCGCACTTGGCAGTCAATTTGATGGGCTGTTTTTTGCCAATCAATCGCCTCTTGTTCGCGAGTAATATTTGGTGAAAAAGTCACTTCTTCCTCATTTTGAGGGATTGGTTGCAATGCACCAGATAATAATGTTGGCAAGGTGCGTAACAACAACTCTTTGCCCAATAAACTTAATTTATCAAACATCGTGCCGACATCATCGGTTGAGGTAATTGGTAAGCTTTCTTGTGCGTAGATTCCACCAGCATCCATCTTTTTGATCATTTCCATGATGGTGACACCCGTTTCTTGTTCACCTTCAATAATGGCATAATGAACCGGTGCACCACCGCGATATTTGGGTAGCAATGACGCATGGACGTTGATGGCGCCGTGGGTAGGAGCTTGTAGCAAGCGCTCTGGTAAAAATTGCCCATAAGCGGCCGTCACCAACAAATCAGGCGCCAGCGCAATCAGCTGCTCGAGTTCTTGTGAGCCGGAGAGTTTTTCTGGTTGCAAGACCGGAATACCTAGCTTAAGTGCGGCTTCCTTGACTGGTGTCGGTTGCACGATTTTCTTGCGGCCAACTGGTCGGTCAGGTTGGGTCACTACTGCTACTATTTCGTAACCTTGTTCACTTAATCCTTCTAAAATAGGGACTGAAAACGCCGGTGTGCCCATAAAGATTAGTTTAGTCATGTTCATGCTCCTCATAATAGTTTTCAAGTTCTTCTTCTGGAATGGCTTCTAGTACTTTATCTGTAAACAATACCCCATTCAAATGATCAATCTCATGTTGGATGGCACGGGCTAAATACCCATAAGCCGTCACTTCCATCTCATCGCCTTCACGGTCATAATAACGCACCGTAATTTCTTCTGCTCGTTCTACTGTACCAAAGACGTGCGGAATACTTAAGCAGCCTTCTACAAAGACACTCTTGCCTTTGCGATCGATAATTTGAGGATTAATTAAGTCAAACCGATCATTTTCATCGACCTCAACCACCGCCATCTGCAAATTTTTGCCAATCTGCGGTGCTGCTATTCCCACACCATCATGGGCCAGCATCGTCTCATACATATCATCTAATAAGTCAACTAACTCATCGGTCAGCTCTTGAATTTCTTGGTTTGGCTTTCTCAGTTGTTCATCTGGTTGAATAATAATTGGGTATCGCATGGTGCGCTCCTTTTTTAAATAAACGAAAGTGGTTCTTTATCAATCGAAAGAAACAATCCATTTCTTTGGTCGACTTGGCTACGTTCCAATAATTCTTTCAGATAGCTAGCCAGCTGAGGCTCTCGTTTGTATTTGATGATAATTTGATAGTAGTAGCGGTTTTTGATGCGCATAATCGCATGTGGTGTAGGGCCGAGAATTTTGGCTTGTGGACTAAGCACCTGCTCGACTTCTCGAAAGACCTGGTACATCTTGCGTGCTGCTGGTTCTTCTTGTTCATGACTGGCGACAATCTTGACTGTAAAATAATACGGCGGATAGTCACTCTGATGACGAAGATGCATCTCTTTTTGATAAAATGCTTCATAATTTTGCTGCTGCGATAAGACAATCGCGTGATGCTCAGGGTTAAACGTCTGGATAATTACTTCTCCTGGCTTTTGCGCTCTTCCCGCACGACCACTGACTTGGGTCAATAGCTGAAACGTCCGCTCACTTGCACGAAAATCAGGTAAATTCAACGATGTATCGGCATTTAATACGCCGACTAGCGTAATATCTGGAAAGTCCAATCCTTTGGCAATCATTTGCGTACCTAATAAAATCGAAGCTTTCTTTTCCGAAAACGCTCGTAAAATTCGCTCGTGCGCGCCTTTTTTCCGCGTCGTATCGACATCCATTCTTAAAACAGAGGCCTCGGGGAATAATTGGAGTAGCTCTTCTTGTACTTTTTGTGTACCGGTCCCGTAGTAGCGTATCTTGTCACTGCCACAGCTAGGGCATTGATGCGGGATGCGCTCTTCATGCCCACAGTAATGGCAACGCATTGTTTTGGTATCCATATGCAAAGTTAACGAGATGTCACAGTTTGGACAAGGTAAGACAAAGCCACAATCACGACACATAACAAACGATGAATACCCTCTACGATTTAGCATCAAGACGACTTGTTCTTCTTTCTCGAGACGGTCGTGAATCTTTTCTTGTAAGACGCGTGAGAAAGTGGTCGTATCTTTGCGTATGATTTCTTGTTTCATATCTATAATGGCGACACTTGGTAGGAGTGCGTTGGGATTGCCTCGTTGACTTAATTGTAAAAAGTGATAGACATCTTTTTGCGCACGGGCCCGTGACTCTAAAGACGGCGTAGCACTTCCTAAGATGACTGGACAGTGATGGTACTTGCTGCGCCAAAGAGCCAAATCTCGCGCATGGTAGCGCGGTGTTTCTTCTTGCTTGTAGCTAGACTCATGCTCTTCATCGACAACAATCAAGCCGATATCTTCTAATGGCGCAAACACCGCCGATCTAGCACCGACGACGACTTGGGCTTCTTTGCGTTCGATTTTGCGCCACTCGTCATACTTTTCTCCTTGCGAGAGACCGCTATGTAAGACTGCAACAGCTTCGCCAAAACGACCTTTGAAGCGCTCGACCATTTGAGGTGTCAAGGCAATTTCGGGTACGAGCATCATCGCCGTTTTGCCTTTTTTTAAGACACTGGCGATCGCTTGCAAATACACTTCTGTTTTCCCGCTACCTGTAATGCCTTCAAGTAAAAACGTTTGACTCTGACCTTCCGCTTGCTCGCACGCTTTGAGCGCAGCTTCTTGCTCAGCATTTAATTGTAAAGGGGAAGAGGGCGCAAATGAACGATTGGCATAAGGATCACGGTAGCGCTCTTCTTCCTCTATTCGTAACCACCCCTCTTTGGCTGCCTGATTGATCACAGCACGAGAGATTCCTTCATCTAGATACTCTTGCAACTTACGCTTAGGCACTTGCGTCAAGCGCTCCAGTAGCTGCACTTTGCGGGTGGCACCTTTACGAATAGACTGGACAAATTGTTGGTAATTCTCTGCCGTAACGGTCGAATACACCATCTTTATGGCTTGTACGCGGTTTTGTTTTTTAACCAAATACTGGATATCAAGTATGCCGGCTTGTCGTAATTTTTGGATGGCCGCGATGCCCATTTGTTGGATGGCTTCTTCATACGGCACCACTCCTTGCGCAAAGAACTCTTGCCACTCTTTTGGCAATGCACTAGGCACAAGCACTTGGATTTGCTTGTCGTATTTAGCCTTTAGCACACTCGGTAACATGGTCTGTAGACAAGTAATTTTAAATGAAAATGTCTCTTCTTTCATATAATCAGCTAGCGCCAATAATTCTTGGTTCAAGACTGGTGTGACGTCAAGGGGTCGGATGAGTTCTTTTAATTCATGTTCTGACTCTTGTAGCTGAGTGAGCTCGACCACAAAGCCTTGGATATGTCGATTGCCATTGCCAAACGGTACTTCGACCCGCATGCCTGGCTCAATCACCGTAAGCATTTCTTCTGGAATCAAATAAGAAAACGGCTGATCGGTTTGCATTGTTGGTACATCGACAATGACTTGCGCAATATTCATTTCCTTATCCCTCCTTGCTTACTCGCAGCTTTATTTTACTAGAAAATACTCAGTTTGTCTGTAACACAACCCAAGGACACGATGCGACAAAAAAAGAATGGACAGAGTATGATTGCTCACTCTGCCCCCACCTGTTATAGTTTTTGTTCTTGTTTGATGCGCTTTTCTAAGTCTTTTTGCTCTAGCTCTTTTTTGGCTTTTTGTTCTTCAGCTTCTAATTTCAAGCGTGCTCGTTTAACTTCTGGATGAGGATCAACGACAACTGTCTCTGCATCAATCTCTTCTAGTGCTTGCCCGACACTTTTTACAGAATCAAATTTTTCTAAGGTCGCTTGGGCGCCAGCATCTAATTCATGCGCGCGCTTGCTCGCTAAGATAACTAATGAATACTTTGAGTTCACTTGATTTAACAGTGAATCAATGGAAGGTTTTAACATCATACTCTTACAACTCCTCTAACATTTTTCTATATTTACCAATGACTCGATTGACCCGAAAATGCTCTGTGGCGATGATTTCTTTCACACGCTTCACAGCTTTAGGGACTTCATCATTTACAACCGCATAATCATACAACGCCATCATTTCAATCTCTTCTCGTGCCACACGCATGCGCTCATCAATGACTTCCATCGCATCTGTTCCACGTCCAACAATCCGTGAGCGTAACTCGCTCAAGTCTGGGGGTGTTAAAAAGATAAAGACACCATCTGGCACTTTTTCTTTTACTTGCTTTGCACCTTGGACTTCAATCTCTAAAAAGACGTCCTTGCCTTCATCTAGCGTCTTTTGTACATAAGACAAAGGAGTACCGTAATAATTACCGACATACTCTGCATACTCTAGCATCTCATCTGTGGCAATCAATTCCTCAAACTCTTCTCGTGAGCGGAAATAATAATCGACACCTTCCGTTTCGCCATCCCGCATCTTACGCGTTGTCATCGAAATCGAATATTGAAAATCATTGTCCTCGCTATCAAAGATGGCCTTTCTTACTGTACCTTTGCCAACTCCTGATGGTCCAGACAAAACAATTAATAACCCTCGTTCAGTCATAACGACGCCCTCTCAATAAAAAAATCTACTTAACGTCTATTGTGCACTTTTTTTGTGAAAGTTTCAAGTTTATCTTGAAAATAGCATTAAAAAGAACAATTTTTTCTTTATTCCTGCGTTGGTTCAGCCACGCCTTATTCGACATTTTGGACTTGCTCGCGCATCTTTTCAATAATGGTTTTTAATTGGACGACAGCATTTTTAATCACCATCGCTGTCGATTTTGAGCCAATGGTATTGACTTCTCGGTTCATTTCTTGAATCAAAAAGTCTAGTTCACGTCCCACCGGCTCGGTCTTCTCTAGTAATTGCTCTAGCTTCACAAGATGCACCGTAAGCCGGTCCAATTCTTCATGAATGTCCCCACGCTCAATCAATACGGCAATTTCTGTCAGTAAGCGTGCTTCATCGACTTCATTCAGATAGTCGCTGATTTTTTTCGTCAAGCGCTCTTGATACTCTTGCTCATACGTCTGATAAAACCCTTTTAACTCGGCTAATGTCGCATTCAGTGCAACCTGTTGTTCTGATAAAACATTCTTTAATAGTTGTCCTTCTTGCAAGCGACTAGCTACGACTGCTTGTAAAGCCTGCTCAAAAGTCGCTAACACATCGGGCACAAAACCAGACAATGCTTGCTCTTGCAACGTAAAAAATTGCTCCTGCACCAAAAGTGATTGGATTAATGGCTCTTTGGCAAGCACTACGCCAAAACGTATTTGACTCTCAGCTTCTACTTCATTGACAATTGCTGTAATTGTATCCCAGTCTATCCGCACTTCTTTGGCTCTTGGCACAAGATCAGTGAGCGTCACAAAGACTTCCACACGCCCTCTTGTCAGGTAGGTAGTCAGTACTTTTCTTAGCAAATGCTCTGATTCATTCAGTACTCGTGGCATGCGAAATTGCGTATCTAAAAAACGTTGATTGACTGTCTTTATTTCAATATCAATCTGCACTTGGCCCGTCTGTACTTGTGCTTTGCCAAATCCGGTCATACTTTTCATGATTCACCCTCATTACATAGTTGTGAGTATTTTTTTCAGTTCTACTAATTCTTCATTGGCTAGTGTGATGCCTTTGCCCATCTTTTCATGGTTCGGGGCCCAATCACGTAAATCAAACTTCGGCGGCCGACCATTCCAACTGACCAAATTCAATTCCTTTTGCCATCCTTTTGCGTTGGTTGACACCACGCCGATTTCTTCTACAATTTCATAACGAAATTCATCTGCCATTTTGCTCACTCCCACTCATTTGATTAATACGTTTTTTGCGCCATTTCAAAAGCAGCTAACATGTCTTTCGTTGCGTCAGCGATCGCAGTCGTTGCTTCTAATTCACCTTGGACGACAATGCGCGTCTCACCCGTCAACTCTCCACAAGTAATCAATGTGAGGATCTTTTTATTCGGAACGTCATCAAGGACTTCGACTTGTGTTGGTTGAATCCGATCCTTTCGATAGACTCGATAGGTATAGATTGTTTTCAAATCCGTTAAGTAAACGACTGCACCTGTCTCTACTTGATCCAATGAGGTGAATAATAAGTCTTGGCGATCCGTCCGATGACTAGCCAACGCATAATTCCCCTCACCCATTTGCTGTGACGGACTAAACGTGCCCGCTCCATAGAGAAGCGCTTCATTGGAGACACCTTTAAAAATTGGTAAATCAATCGAGACACTCGGAATCGCCACGCCTCCAATGACGGGCAAGGCTTTATTCGATAGCTGTGCCTCTAAGACCGCTTGCGTGCTGATGGGTTGGACCGCATCAAAATCAAAGGAAGCCTCTTTTTTTTCGTTCTTTTCAATGGTCGCTTGGGAAACGTTAGTCAACTCATACTGAGCAGTACGTTGCGCCATAAAAAACGAGCGAATTTGATTATTAAATACTAATGCTAAACCGATGAGCAGTAACAAAAGCAATGCTAGATTCACCAGCCAATTTTTGATGCGCCCCAGTTTCATAATCAGTCACCTCTTGTTCATGATACCATGCTTATGACAAAAAAGTAAGATTACAAAGATTGCTGAAACAAGTGAACTGTTGTAACCTAATTTTAACGAACAAACTGAGGATTTTGTTGTAAAATAAACTAAGGATAGTACGCAATGAAAGGGGAAGACGAATGGATCAAACAGTATATGTTCACATTGATACAACCAGTAACGTCGTGGTTACACGTGGCATCAATGCAAAAGATTTCCACTTAGGTGTCGTCCACCCCCCAAAGAACTTATTACTGCTTAATCCTGCAACGGAATACGGCGATTATGAGACACATACTGGCCTGAAGATTATTCGCGGTGCCGGTGCGGTCGATCGTTACGCGCGATTGGTTACCAAAGGGCGCATGAATGAGGAAAATAAATGGATTGATTTCACTGACGTATCCATGCTAAAAGAGCTGTCTCCTCTTGAAATTTCGGAGCTGCTTTATTTTGGCCACATGCGCAATCACCTCCACTCACCTTTTTTCTATAAATTGCAAAATAATTTTGTTTACTTCGATTTGCCACACGACGTCGCTCGGGTGTATTACCGTTATTTGGATGAGTTTTATCATATTTTAGCCGGTCGCATCAAGCAGTTAGCCATCGCGCGCATGAATGAGAAGCGTTCATTCTTTAAGCGCGCGACAACTCTGGATAATTTGCCTGTTGATTTATTAAAGAATTTAAGAGAGCCGATGAAAGAGGGGATGATTTTTTGTTTTCATCAGCTCACACAAGATTCGAAAGTATTGTGCATCCCTCTTTTCATTGCTGAAGAAGAGCTTGCAGCCTCGCCCACCATTGCAAGCGACATGACTATTGGTAGATTATGCTATCATTTTGACACGCATACTTGGTCATTGGATTTAGAAGAAGAGAACTTATTATTCATTTAAAAAAAACCAGAACGTCCAAAAGTTTGAGATACAACTTTTGGACGTTCTGGTTTTTTTACTTATCTGATGAGGAAAGCACACTGTTTGTCTGCTCTGTCAGAGCTTCAATCAAGGTTTGCCCCTCTTCAAACGTTGTATTTTCTTTCGTCAAGATAGCAATCAAATACGACTCGTCATCGCCTAATTCGACCTTCCCGATGCTATTAACCATCCAGCCGTCCTCATCTTGTAACCAACCATTCTTCAAATAATAATTGGTCGCTCCTTGACTAATACCCCAAGCTTGATCTGCCGAGATAGTATTCATTAATGACTGCAAATAGTCTTGGCTATTCGTCGTTAAGTAGTCCGCTGTCCCAAAAATTGTCGACAGAAGCTTAATTTGATCTTCGGCTGTGGTCTGTGTGTAGCCCCAGGCATCTGCATTGGCCGTTGTGTCATTCATATCTAATGCTTGATACGTTGACGATAGACTACTATAGCCGCCCAAATCATTGGTTAATAACGATGTGGCTGCATCGTTGTCACTATTTTCAATCATAGCCGTCAGCAAATTAGCTTGTGTCGTCGATAGCGTTGTTTGCGTAGTGCCATTATTATGTAAGAGTTGTGCTGCAATACTGACTTTAACAATACTTGCCGTAGAAAAGGTACTGTCAGTCGTCGTATAAGAAACCTCTTGTCCATCAGCATTTAAGATGGCAATTGAATATTGACTCGTATACTCTTGGCCCACAGACTGCCATGCTGCTAGTAATTGTTTCTTAAGAGCAGCTTTTTTGGCTGCTTTTTTTTTTCTGCTGCTGATCCACTAGTTGTTGTCGTTTCATTGTTCGTAAATAAATCAGACAGTGTCGAAGAAACCACCGTCGTGCTCTTGACTGTCACACCGATCAAGCTAAGAAGTAATCCTAGGAAAAAGATATGTCGCAAACGCTTCTTTGACTGCTTCCATAAAAACCAACTAATCATTGCTAACACTAGTAAGACAGGAATCAGCCAGTGCTGTGTATCACTCGTTGTAAAAATCGACCCCAGCAAAACTTCTCCTATCCTATTCATTCGTATCCCTCACTTTCATGGCTATTCTAGCCGTTTCATTTTACAGAGATTCTCATGGTCATCTACTAACCCGACAGCTTGCATGAAAGCATAAACTGTTTTGGCACCAACAAATTGAAATCCCTTTGCTTTTAACTCTTGGCTAATCACGTTTGACAGCTCCGTCTCAGCTGGAATAGCTCCTGCATCCTCAATATCATGGATGATTGGTGTTTGCTTTACAAATGACCAAATATACTGATCAAACGAACCGTAACTAGCTTGAATGGCTAATACCAATCGAGCATTGTGACGGATGGCTTCTATTTTTTTACGATAGCGAATCACCGCTGGATCGTGCATCATTTTCTGTATATCTGCCGGTTGCATCAAAGCAACTTTTTCTATCTGCCAGTCAAAGAAACTCGTCGTTAAGGCCGCTCTTTTTTTAAGTACGATGGCCCAGCTCAAGCCAGCTTGAAAGATTTCAAGTGATAAGGACTCAAATAATTTTTGATCCTCGTGTACCGGTCTTCCCCATTCTTCATCATGATAGGCCCGTAGTTGTTCTGACCCTTGTGCCCATTTGCAACAATCCATCATCCTCGCTCCCTTCATTTTTGAAAGGATACCAGACAATCACTTATAGGTGAATTAAAAGCTTTTTTTCTTAAATAAACCATAAAAAGACCATCCGAAAGTTGAAAAAATAACTTCCAAATGGTCTGGTCTTTTTAAGCTGAAGACTTCTTTCTCAGCCTCTTCTATCTTATTTATCCGTGATATCAAATATTTTACCTGGATTTAGGCGATTTTGTGGATCCAACGCTTGCTTAAGTTGGCGCATGACTTGTAATTTAACAGGGTCGATTGCCTCTTTAAAGTACGGCTTTTTCAATAAACCAATCCCGTGCTCAGCAGAAGGAAGCCCTCCTCGCTTGGCCACTTCTTGATAAATTTGGTGTAAAACCACCGCCAAGCGCTCTTCCCATTCTTCTTGGGGTAAGCCTTCTCGTAACAAACAAATGTGAATGTTGCCATCGCCTGCATGACCAAAGAAGACTGCCCGTAAATTGGATTGCAGGCATACAACTCTTAGACGTTTAATTGTAGCAGTAATTTGATTAATCGGCACGACCACATCCAATGGCTCTTGCTGAGTCACATGCTCGATACCGGCACCGATTGCACCACGCAAACGCCAGATGCGCTGTGCTTGCTCTTCTCTTAATGGTTGAAACGATTGCTTCTTCATTTTCGCACTCGCATCACTTAGTTGCGTCAATTGTTGCGCGACACTTTCTTCATCTGAGCCATCAAGTGTCAACAATAAGAAACACTCGCCCTCAATTTCAAGAAAGTCTTCGGCTAGAAATCGTTCCGCATATCGAATGGCCTCTCGATCAAAAAACTCCAATGCTGCTGGCTGCAATGAAGAACCTAGAATTTGATAAACAACTGGTGCCAAATCATCCAACTGTTCAAAGCCAATGACGACACTCACCTTGGCTGCTGGTTTTGGTCGCAATTTTAGTCCTAATTCAGTAATGACTCCTAGTGTACCTTCCGAGCCAATAAATAAATCCTTCAAGTCATAACCAGAACTATCTTTGTTGTTTAGACTGCCGACTGCTAGCTTGCTGCCATCTGCAAGAAAAACCACCATGCTCCGAATATTCTCACGCGTGACACCATACTTCACGGCACGCATCCCGCCAGCATTAGTCGCTGCTGTCCCACCAATTGTGGCTTGCTTGGATCCAGGGTCGGGCGCATAAAAATAAGGCGTTGGCTCAAGATAGTCTTGAATCTCGGCCAAGGTCACACCCGACTGGACATGTAGCGTCAGCGTCTCTTCATCTAATGCCAAGATGTTGCGATAGTGTTCAAGTGACAACAACCATTCACCTGTCTGCGGGAAGGTCGCACCCGTCAACCCAGTAGAAGCACCGACTGTAATGACGGATTGTTTTTGAGCAGCTGCTTGCTTTAAATAGTCAGCAATCGCTGCTTCCGTCTCAGGGAAGGCAATCTTTGCCGCTCTTCCTTTTTCACCAGTCACACGATGCGTAATATATTTTTCTGGCACAGTATGTGTATCATTCATACCGAATCTATCTCCTTATTTGGTAAAATAGCGAGCAATCCAATCGCCCAACCATTGAATAATCTGAACAATAATCACTAAAATAATAATAACCACAACTAAGACCATCGTCTCGTATCGATTGTAACCATATTGGATAGCCAAATCACCAATCCCACCTGCACCAATCGTACCGACCATCGCCGAATACCCAAGTAAACTAACAATCGTCAAGACAATGCCGCGTACCAAAGATGGCAAACTTTCTGGGATGATGACATTGGTAATAATCAACCAAGTAGACGCACCTTGTGCCACACTCGCTTCTAAGACACCATGGTCGATTTCTGCAAAGGAGCTCTCTGCCACCCTAGCAAAAAAAGGAATCGCCGCAATCGACAGCGCAACCGCTCCGCCCATTGGTGTATAGGGATCCCCCAAAAGCAACGCCAACAAAGGCAACAAGGTCACCAATAAAATCAAAAATGGCAATGACCGCAAAGCGTTGACCAAAAAGCCGACAACTTTATGCAACCACTCATGCTTATGAAACAAGGCATTGTTGGCTAAAAAAAGAATCAAGCCGACTAACCCGCCCAATACAACCCCGATGATTGTCGAAATACTCACCATCTTAAACGTATCCCACAAAGCTTGCGGTAAATACTGCTGCAAAATTTCTGTCGTTGAATCCATCTCTACCCCTCCTTCACCACGCGCAATGAGGAAACTTGTTCTTGCATCGAATGAATCGCTTCTTGAACGGCTCCTGGCGTTCCTGTGACATAGACAAGCAAAATACCAATCGCTTGTTCTTTAATGTATTCGATTTTGCCATGAATAATGCCAATCGACACAGGATAGTTTTTTGAAATGGTCGAAATCAATGGATCTAACGTATGATTGCCTTGATAGCGTAACTCCACAATTATTCCTTTTGAAAGAGAGTGACTTAATTCATCAGGAATCGCTAAGTCAAAGTAACGGCCAACTAGACGCTTCGTGACAGATTCTTTTGGATTGGCAAACACGTCATAGGTAAGCCCTTCTTCAACGACGCGGCCATCTTCCATTACGGCCATCCGATCAAACAAGCGATGCGCGACTTCTAGCTCATGCGTGATAAAGACAATCGTAATGCCCAGCTCACGGTTGATTTTGGCTAATAACTTCAAAATTTCTTCCGTCGTCTCGACGTCCAATGCACTCGTTGCTTCATCGCACAGCAAAATTTCCGGATTGTTAATGATTGCTCTGGCAATACCGACCCGCTGCTTTTGGCCGCCTGACAAGTTATTAGGATAGTCATGGTACTTATCTTGTAAATCGACCAGTTGCAAGACTTCCTTCACTCGTGCTTCTCGCTGCTCTTTTGGGTAGTTGGCAGCTTTTAAGGCAAATGTCAGGTTTTGTGCGATGGTTCGATTGCTAATCAAATTAAAATGCTGAAAAATCATCCCGACTTTCTTACGAACATCGCGAATAGCCGCTCCTTTTAGGCTAGTAATATCTTGCCCATCAATCAAGATACGACCCGCTGTCGGACGTTGCAATAAGTTCAACGTCCGAATCAGCGTACTCTTCCCTGCGCCACTTAAGCCTACAATGCCGTAAATTTCACCGGCTTCAATCGTTAGCGTGACATCTTGGACTGCAGCAATTTCTTTTTTTTGCTTTTTAAATGCGACCGACACCGCTTGTAATTCAATTTTTGCTTGGTTTGTCATCCTTATTCACTCCAAAAGGCTGGTTTGTCAAAATCTTTAAAGTCTGATTTTGCAATGGCATCTTTAAATTCTTGGCTTTCTAATACTTCTTTGACCGCTTTGGCGAAATCAGAGTCGATTTCATCTGTTTGAACGACAAAGACGTTTTTGTAGTTTTCTTTTAATTTTTCTAGAGCTAGTGCATCAGCTGGATCTAAATCGGCAGCCCATGAATAATTTCCTGGGACTAAAGCAATATCTACCGTATCCATTGAACGAACCAATTGTGCAGCATCCAAGGTTTTAAACGTTAGGTTTTTTGGATTTGTCGCGATGTCATCAACTGTTGCTTTGGTTTCATCAATATCGCCTTTCAAAGTAATCAAGTTGTTCGCAGCTAATAACTGCAAAGTACGAGCTAGATTTGATGCGTCATTGGCAATGGCAACTGTCGCACCATCTTCTAAATCATCTAAGCTTTTTAATTTCTTCGAATAAATCCCCATCCCTAGTGTTGGGACTTCTTCAACGACTGATAATTTCAAGTCATTATCTGCAGCGAATTTTTCCAAATACGATGTATGTTGGAATAAGTCGGCATCAATTTGTCCACTCGCCAAGGCTTTATTTGGTTGAACATAATCATTAAATAATTTGGTTGTTAATTTAAAGCCTTCTTTCTCTAATAGTGGGCTGATAACTTTTGTTGCCATGTCGCCATAAGGTCCAGGTGCCACACCGACCACTTTTGTCACTACTTTGTCTGAGTCACTCGTACTCGTTGCTTCTTTGCTTCCTCCACATGCAGCTAACGTCACCGTTGCTGCTAATCCTAAAGCGATTGCTCCCAATTTCTTAAACCGTTTCATTTCCAAAAACCCCTCTCTTTTTTCAATAAAAAAGCCCCCATCCTTTTTCTCCATTCATCTGAAGAAAAAGGACGAGAGCGTTATGCTTCGTGTGACCACCTTTGTTCGTCGAATCCTTACGAACCCAACCTCTACCAGTACCATCATACTGTGTTGCGCTAACGAGCAACGACCGTTGGATGCTTGCTGTGCTCACATCCAAATGCTTCAAGACCATCTTCCAATTAGTTCAGCTATCTCTTTTCACCAAAACGAGACTCTCTAAAAACCAAAAAAATTGTACTCTTCTTTTCACCGCATTTTTTTATTGATTGATTGTAAATATAGCCACATTTGCGACATTTGTCAAGAAAGAATGAAAAAATTTTCTGATAATTCGTCACCGCCATCCCATCTGAAAATTCATTATCCTCTTGTGAAAAGATGGTCATTTGCTAGAAGCTGTGCTACACTTCAAATAACGAGTTTTTTTTAAGGGAGTTTTTGCTATGCGTTTTGAAAAACTAGAGGGAATCTTCTATCTTTTATTTGCTTGTGCACTGTTTTTGCCATCGGTCGTCTTTATCATTCATCATCTAGCTCAGCATGCATGGTCGAGTCTGCTTTTGCCAATTTTTTTCGTGTTTTTAGCGGTGACACTAGCTTGCTATGCCGCCTCACGATGGCTACATGTCCGACAAAAAAAGACCTATACCAAAATCTATCGAGCCTATCTTTTAGTACAGCTAGGGACATTTAGTTATTTGGTAGCGGTGGGGATCTATTTTTCAATCCATCATCTGCATTTTTTGGCAACTGTAAGTGTTGGCATTGGCAGTATTGCCTCGCTCTTTTCTTTGATTGCTCTATACTTTTTAAAAAAAGATATGAAACAAACGACCGCCTATTATCTGAATAGATAATAAACGGTCGTTTTTATTTATTGAAATAGTTTCTTCGCTGCTTTAGCCAAGGTCTTCAAGTCTTTGTCATAGCGCGGATTTTTTACTAATTTAGACATTGGAATCCCCGCAAAATGGAAGGCCGCAATTTCACCTGAGCGCACAGCACTTTGTTCCGTGAAAATCATTTGATACGGTTGTTCAACAAATTCTCCTGTAAAGGCTAAATTGGTCGAATGTGCAGGAATCACTGTTGGTCGATCGGATTTGGCACGATTATTAAACAACGCGGAAGCATAAGGCATATAGACTGGAATATTGTTAATCACACTGTCCATGATTGCTTCTGCTTTTTCGCGAATATTGACCGGACCTGGATCCACTTTAGCTAATTGTCCAAGGAGTTCTTCTAACATTTCCTTGCCGGTCATTTCAATATAGGGTTTGTCGACAAATTCTCCTCTTCTACGTGGATACAAAAAATAGCCCCAGATAACTGTTTCATTTGGTTTTTGTGTCGTAAAGTGCGGTTGGTGATGCACCACGATCGACATCGTGACATCTTTTTGATTTAACGGCGTGATTGGGGTGGTCGAGACAAAGGAATTCAAGGCATTGCCTGGTTCTTGTGTCGTAATGCGGGTAATTTCATTTAGAAGCAAATGATTTTTTGTCGTTAGAGTAAAGCTGACCCATTCGCTTGCATCGCGGTCGGCAAAGAATTTATCCGGATTTCCTAGATTGTAAAACCGTTCCGTCGCCTTTTTCCATAAGCCAGAAGCTGCACCATAGTCCATATTTTCTGCAGCAGGCGTGTCAAAATCACCCAATGTAGCTGAGTCAGTAATTGAACCATTAGTAAAAATGACGGCTGTATCTTGATCGACAGGTACATACTCTTTTTCTTCCGTATCTGTATGAATCATATGCAGGCCAGTAACGGTAATTTCATCTTGCATCGGTGTGTCTTTGAATGTCCAATCAACCACCCGACGATTTAGTACAATCTGACAGCCTTGTTGCTTTAAGTACTGAATTAATGGCAACATTATGCTTTCGTATTGATTGTAGCGCGTACGATTGACACCAACTAAATGCTCGATTTGAGTAAATTCATAAATCATTTGATGCATATATCTTCTTAACTCTTGGGCGGAACTCTTTGTCCGAAATGCAAAGGTTGTTTCCCACATAAACCAAAAGTTCGATTCAAAAAAAGCAGTACTATCAGCAAAATATTCAGCAATTGTCACGTTATCTAGTTTTTCTTCTTCTGAATCAGGCATCATAATTAGTTTGGTCAAACGCATCCGACTCTTTGTATCCAAGCCCAAATGACCACCATCAATGATTCCTTTGCCTCCTTCCATCAGACGAGCCTTATCAAAGGTCGGGTGTTTGCTATCAAAGTCACGCGTATCTTCGGCTGCAGTCATGCCTGGTTCTGTGACAGAAGGGATGCGATCAAGCAAGTCCATTAAATCGACGTACGTCCGATAATTAAGCATTCTTCCACCACGAGCCAGATAGCCTTTTTGATTGTCCATGGGATGATTTTTATTCCAATATTCATCGGTCACAGTTTCAGTGGGTGCTCCGTCGTTTGAACCATGATCATCTAAAGAATAAAAGGTGATATCTTTCCCTTGCCAATGACCTTCTTGAATCAAGTATACTGCGGCAGCCATATTGGCTAGACCTGCTCCAATCATGATTGCTTTTTTCTTTTGCATCTTCTTTTCCTCCTCTTAGTCAAATTAGCGTGTTGAATCAAAGGCATCGTACAAGTGAGCATCATCTTCAAAAAAGCCAGTCTTTTTAGCTAAATAAAATGTGCCTATCGCTATTAGAGCGACACCTAGCGCAAGACAGTTCGTTCCTTTTTTCATCATTGTCACTTCCTTTTTTTATCAGTTTTACTACCTCCATACTATTCTTCAATTCCCTTTTGTTCAAATAATTGTCGACTACTTTTGAATTTTTTTAGACAGTTTACTAAAAATGTCCAAAAAAAGAACCGTCAAAAACGATTACTTCGTTCTTGATGGTTCCCTTTATGGCTTAACCTTTTAAAGGCAATTTTGATTCGAAAAGTGGACTTACTGGCTTGTTCTCATGAATTCGCTTGATTGCCTCTGCTACTAATTCACCGACGCTTACTTCGTCAATTTTGGCAATTTTACGATCTTCTGGCAGATTGATAGAGTCTGTAACAACTAAGCGCTCAATTGCTGAATCTGAAATTCGTTGCAAGGCTGGTCCTGATAATACTGGATGCGTACAAGATGCATACACAGTCTTAGCACCCGCTTCTTTCAAGGCATTCGCAGCAAGGGTAATCGTACCCGCTGTATCGATAATGTCATCAATTAGCACACAGATTTTGCCATCAACGCGACCGATGATATTCATCACTTCTGCCACGTTTGCTTTTGGACGACGCTTGTCGATAATCGCAATTGGGGCTTTTAGAAATTCAGCTAACTTACGTGCGCGTGTCACACCACCGTGGTCTGGTGATACAACGACAACATCATCGCCTTTAATGTTGTGTTCTAAGAAGTAGTTGGCAATTAATGGCGCACCCATCAAATGGTCAACTGGAATATCAAAGAATCCTTGAATTTGAGCCGCATGTAGATCCAATGTTACCATCCTAGTAGCACCAGCTTTTTGAATCATATTGGCTACTAATTTTGCAGTAATTGGTTCACGAGACCGAGCTTTACGGTCTTGTCGCGCGTATCCGTAATAAGGCATCACAACATTGATTGTCTTCGCACTTGCACGTTTCAACGCATCAATCATAATTAACAACTCCATTAAGTTGTCATTTACGGGGCTACTTGTCGATTGAATGATGTATACATGCGCGCCGCGAATACTTTCTTCAATATTTACTTGGATTTCGCCATCACTAAACTGCTTCACCGAACATTTTCCTAACTCAACACCGACAGCTGCTGCAATTTTTTCCGCTAGGGGACGATTGGAATTTAAGGCAAAAATCTTTAACCTTGGATCAAAATACTGATTTGACATGAGAACCTCCACTTTCTATCTCTTCAACTAGAACAACTAGCACTATCTTACTAACAAATAGTAGACATTTTTTGTTCATAAATCAAGTGCTTTCGCCTATCTTATTGGTTAAAAGGCAATTTTGATGCAAATTGTTCTTTATTCACTTGACGAGCACGGGCAATGCCCATCGCATCATCCGGAATATCTTCCGTTATGGTCGATCCAGCTGCAACGACTGCATTTTTCCCTAGATTTACTGGACCAATTAAATTAGCCGCTGAGCCGATAAACGCATGATCAGCTACGGTAGTATGATGTTTTTGCTTGCCGTCGTAATTCACGAAGACCACGCCGCATCCGACATTGATGTCTTCGCCTAATGTCGCGTCACCGACATAGGTTAAGTGACCGACTTTGGTTCGTTTCCCAATCGTCGCTTTTTTCACTTCGACAAAGTTTCCTATATGGGCTTGCTCTTTGATCTCCGCGTGCGGGCGCAAGTGTGCAAATGGCCCAATATCGACTTGGTCATGCACGATGCTTTCCTCAATCACTGAAGAAGTGATTGTGACTTGTGAGCCAATGGTACTATCGACGATTTGTGTCTGACCAAGTAGCTGACAGCCTTCACCGATTGTGGTCTTACCTTTTAGATAGACACCAGGCTCAATGACTGTCTCTGCCCCAATCGTAACGTCTGCATCGATATAAGTCGCCTTTGGATTAACCAAAGTCACGCCATTTCTCATATGCGTCGTATTGATTCGTTCACGCATGATTTGATTGGCCTCAGCCAGCGCCACGCGATCATTTACTCCTAATGATTCAGTAAAATCTGCTGTTTGAAAGGCTGCTACTACATCTCCTGCATCTTTTAATATCTCCATAATGTCCGTTAAGTAGTACTCGCCTTGTGCATTGTTTGTATCAATATTGGCTAACGCATCAAACAACAACGCATTGTCAAAACAATACGTCCCAGTATTGATTTCTTTCACTTGTGCTTCGCTTGGTGTTGCGTCTTTTTGTTCGACAATCTTTAACACCGTGCCTGCTTCATCACGAATGATTCTTCCATAGCCAGTCGGGTCACTTGCATGTGCTGTTAGGACCGTCGCAGCTGCTTTTTTGTCTTCATGGTACTCAAATAAAGCTTGGAGTGTTTCACTTGTTAAAAGCGGCGTATCGCCACTGATGACGAGCGTTGTTCCTTTTTTTCCTTGTAAAAAAGATGCCGCTTGTAATACCGCATGGCCTGTTCCTAATTGCTCGGCTTGCAGTGCGTAGTGCGTCCGTTCTCCTAGTTGCTCTTGCACGCGTTTTGCACCATGTCCGACAATGGTTACAATCTCGGTTGGTTGAATCTCTTGGACGCGATTCATGATGTGTTCGACCATGGGTTTCCCACAGACTGGATGCAATACTTTGTATAAAGCTGACTTCATGCGAGTTCCTTTTCCAGCAGCTAAAATAATGGCAAATCGTTCTTTCACTCTCGACACTCCTCTTTATTGATAGGGATAGGTTTATTCTGAAAAGTAATTACCAGGCACGACCGAAATCGTCTTGGTCTGTGTATTGACATCTTCGACAAATAACAATGATGTGTAATCAGTGACTGCGCGCTTGCCTTTAAATTTTGCTTCCGCGAAGACAGTCACGCCGACCAATTCAGCTTCAAATTCTTCGATTAACCCTTCCATACCGTTAATCGTTCCGCCGCCCTTCATAAAGTCATCCACGACTAATACGCGAGAGCCACGCTTTAAGCTTCGTTTGGACAACTCCATCTTTTCAATTCGTTCGGAAGACCCTGATACGTAGTTTACGCTCACCGTCGATCCTTCTGTAATTTTAGAATCCCGGCGCACAATCACGAATGGCACGTTCAAATAATAAGAAACGGCTTGGGCGATAGGCACACCCTTGGTAGCAACTGTCATCACGGCATCCACTCTTTTGCCAAGATATTTTGCTGCGATGATACGACCGACTTGTTTCAATAGCTCTGGCTCACCTAATAAATCAGACAAATAGACATAGCCACCAGGCAATAGTCGGTCTTGCTCAGATAATCGTGCAGCCAAATCTTCAATGTAGTTTCTCGCATCTTCAGGACGAATTGTTGGCACAAAAATCACGCCTCCAGCTGCACCAGGTAGTGTATCTAAAATACCTGTTCCTCTCTGTTGGAAAGTCTTTTTCACAATTGCTAAGTCTTCACTAATCGATGACTTTGCAGATTCATAACGCTTGGCAAAGAACGTCAAAGAAATTAGCTCATGTGGGTGTTCCAATAAATAATGCGTCATATCAATTAATCGTTCACTTCGACGAGTTTTCACGCATATCACTCCTTTAAGTTTTTTCTCATTATATAGCTTTTTTCCGGCTTTTTCGAGTTTTATTCTTATTCTACCAGAAAATCGTTCGTCATTTATGAGAAGAGCCTAAAAAAATAGCGAGAAACTTTCGCTTCTCACTATCGCTTATAAGAACTATCTAGAAAGATTTTCTTTGTCGCTTCTTTCTTTGCCATTGAATGACGAACGTTCGGGTAAGTTGGACCAACAAGAAAATAGCAATAAAGACCAACGTAATCATCGCGCCCGGTGGTGTACTTAGATAAAATGAGCCTACCAAACCACTCGTCATACCGACTAAACCAACCACGACACTCATCGCGATGACTGCCGTAAAGCTTTTGCCTAGTCGCATACTAATCGCCGCTGGTAAGACCATGATCGCCGAAATCAACAATGCACCCGCAATGGGAATCATGACAGCAATCGCAATCCCGGTCAAAATATTAAAGCACATCGACATCAATCGCACGGGCAGTCCGTCTACTTCAGCCGTATCCTCATCAAATGTCAACACATACATCGGTCGTCTAAAGAAGAAAAACAATAAGACGATGATACCAAATAAGATCCCTAAAAAATATAATTGCTCAGTCGTGATCGTCACGATGGAACCAAATAAATACGACTGCACACTAAGCGATGAATTGCCACCATTCAAATTCATCAAGACCAACGCTAACGCCAAGCCTCCTGCCATCAAGATGGCAATGGATATTTCAGAATACGTCCGATAAATAGTCCGCAAATATTCTAAAATGATGGCAGCTAAGACGACAATCATCATCGTCGTCAGGTTGGGATTAATATTTAAGACAAAACCTAGAGCAACGCCTGCAAGTGACACGTGTGACAAAGTATCCGCCATCAATGACTGTCTCCGTAGCACTAAAAACACCCCTAACATTGGAGCAATCCCCGCGATAAAGAGGGCAGCTAAAAATGCTCTTCTCATGAATTCAAGTGAAAGCAACGCCATGGTGTCCCCTCCTTTCGTACCAAATGAATATGACGATCAGCGAAAGCTTGAATGTCTTCATGATCATGGGTAATCATCAAAATCGACTTTTGATGTTCATGCGCACTGTGTCGCAATAATTGATAAAATTCCATACGCGATTGATCATCCATTCCCGTCGTCGGCTCATCTAAAATAAACAAATCTGGATCAGTCGCAAACATCCGCGCCAAACTAATGCGTTGCTTTTGTCCTCCTGAGAGTTCGCCGATGCGCTTGTGCCGCATCTCCCACATACCTACAGCATCAAGGGCTTTTTTGACATGTTCGTGATCGATTTTAGTCAGACGTTTAAACCACCGTTGTCTCGGATAGCGTCCTGATTGCACCAATTCCAAAACGGTACTTGGAAAGCCCGCATTATACGAAGCAATTTGTTGCGGAATATAGCCAATGCTTAATGGCTTGCCTAAGACGTTGGTTTTGGCAATCGTCACTTCCCCAGTCGCAGGCTTTAATAGACCCAACGTTGCTCGTACTAAGGTGGTTTTGGCCGCTCCATTTTCACCAGTTAAAATAACGAATTCTCCACTATTTACTTCATAGCTAATATCTGATAATACCGGCTCTTCATCGTAATAAAAAGTCAGGTTTTTCACACCTATATACTGCACAGTCATCCCTCCTAGCGAATGCTTTCTTTCAATGCTTGTAAATTTTGTTCCATCACCGAAAGATACGACTCGCCATTTTCTTGTTGCTCTTTCGTTAAACTTTCTAATGTATTCAATACTGCTAACGAGACGTTGGTTTCTTGCGCCAAGGTCTCCGCTACTTTCGATGAAGCATTGCCTTCCATATAGATGACTTGTACATCATGCTTTTGCACATAGGCATTTAGCTCTGCCAGCTTGCTTGGTGATGGTTCTTGATCTGAGGACACTCCCGAGATAGCCGCTTGCGTCAAACCATAGCGTTTTGCCAGATAACCAAACGCCGCATGTTGCACAACAAAGGTCTTATTTTTTGCTGAAGCAAAGGCTTGCTCGTATGACTGGTGAAGCCGATCTAGTTTTTGAGTATAGGCGGCCGCATTGCTCATAAAAACAGCCTTTTTGGCAGGATACTTTTTACTCAATTGTTCCGCAATCGTCACTACTTCCTGCTTGGCTAATACTGGATCAAGCCAGACGTGCGGATCTTTGACATGGTCATGAGTGTCGAGGCCCTCTTCCTCAGCTTCATCTAACAAGGTAATCCCCTTAGCCGCTTGGATGACAGCTGTCTTTTTCGTATCGATATTGTCCGAAACTTGATCCACCCATGATTCAAGAGCATCACTATTGTATACAAAGGCATCAGCTTGCACAATTTTAGCCATATCTTTGGCGCTCGGCTCATAATCATGTGGCTCGGTCCCGGCCGGTATTAATAGCGAGACAGTGCCTTCTGAGCCGACAACTTGCTTGGTAAATTCATACATTGGGTAAAAGGTCGTGACAACAGTCAATGACCTGTCTGACGTTGTATCTGTGGTTTGTTTGCCACACGCGCCGATAAAAAAGACACTCATAGCCAACACAACCAATTGAATTCTTTTTTTCATCGATTGACTCCATTCTGCGTTCTAACAAATCGTAATTTTTACGATTTATCACCTTAGCTACTTTATCAAAGTGCTCCCCATTCGTCAATCAAAAACGACTTCGAAAAAAGAGGAGCAGAAAAAAGTACTCCTCACTAGTTTGGCTGATTAGTGAAAAAATTACTTTAGAAGACGATCTTCATGCATCAGAGCTTGGAAGCATCATTTTAAGCTCAAGACAAACTGAGCGCCGATAAAAAAAGAACATCCAAAAGTTTATGAACCAACTTTCAGATGTTCTGATTTTTTATCTAGTAGCTAAACAACTCTGTCTCAGCCGCTTTACTAACGAATCGTACGTACCAAGTAGACTTCATCGCAAAAACCTTTTAGGCCATTAACGATTCGTTGTGCGCGTGAATATTTTTGACACAAGGCAAAAACAGTCGGCCCACTGCCGCTCATTAGTGCAATATCTGCTCCATACTTCATCATGCGATCTTTGATTTGTTGGACGATGGGATAACGTGGAATGGTAATACTCTCTAAGCTATTGCCCATCTCCTGAATCATTTTTTGGTAGTCACCTTCAGTAATTGCGGTCCGTAACGCAGCCATATCCGGATGATGCAATTTTTCAAGATCGACTTGTTGGAATATTTTTCGTGTCGAGACACTAATTTTGGGCTTAACCAATACAACCCAGCACGCAGGCATCGCTGGTATGGGTTGCACGATTTCTCCTTTGCCCAAAATATGAGCTGTCGAACCACTCAAACAAAATGGAACATCTGTCCCGATTTCCACACCAATTTGAATTAACTCTTCCATCGATAAATCTAATGACCACAAACGATTCAAGCCACGTAGCGTAGCCGCACAGTCTGAGCTGCCTCCGCCCAGTCCAGCTGAGACCGGAATGGATTTATCCAATGTAATTTTAACCCCTTCTTTGATGTGGTAGCGACGTTTGAGTTTTTCTGCTGCTTGGTAGACATTGTTTCGCTTGTCCAATGGCAAAAAAGCCTTGTTTGATTCTAAAACAATTTTATTTTCAGCCAATCGTTCAAACGTTAAGCGGTCTGCTAAATCGACACTGGCCATCACCATTTCTAACTCATGGTAGCCATCTTCTCGTTTGTATAAGACATCCAGTCCAAGATTAATTTTGGCTGGTGCTTTTTCGAAAATCTCCATATCCTCACCCTAAAATTTTCTTCTATTTTTTCTATCATATCAGATTTCAGCAATAGTTGAACACTTTGACTACGAAAACAATGATTTCTCGTTTCTTTTTTGGGCATTTTTCCCGGTTGAATTCTCTATTCTCTCACAGTATAATGAAGTTACCTGTCTAGACAAGTTTTTTTAAATAAGTCGTTTATCCGTTTACCATAAAGGAGGTTCTCATGAATAAATTTCGGGAAATTTTTTTAGATTTGGAACAAAAAATTCTATCTAATGAATACCCTCCCCACACTTTTTTACCGAGCGAAAATCAATTAATCCACATGTATGCCGTATCGAGAGAGACGGTCCGTAAAGCTTTGCAGCTGCTACAAAATGGCGGATACATTCAAAAAAAACAAGGCAAAGGTTCACTTGTTTTGGATGTGAATCGTGTGGATTTTCCAATTTCAGGGCTAGCGAGTTACAAGGAATTACAAGATGCCCAAAGCATTCCTAGTGAGACCTCTGTCGTTGAAATCTCACTGAAACCTATTTCCAAACGAATCCACGAAGCGACCAACTGGCCAATGGATTCCTATGTCTGGAAATTAGTACGCCAACGCCGCATTAACAATGAAGTGGTCATCTTAGACAAAGATTACTTGCTCTATAGCATCATCCCTGAATTACCGGAAGACCAAGCAGAACATTCCATCTATGATTATTTTGAAAATGACTTGGCGTTGTCGATTGCCTTTGCGAGGCGCGAAATCACCGTCGACCCTGTCAGTAAAGAATGTCGAGAGTTAATGAGCCTTAGACCTGAAGACCAAAATGTGATTACCATCCGAAGCTTGGTCTATCTCGATGACAATCGTTGCTTTGAATACACCGAATCAATCCATCGACTCGATCGCTTTAAATTTATTAACTATGTCTATCGAGAAAAAGACGAAACCCAAAAATAAGTACTTGAGATACAAATTGCTACTAAGTGCGAATGAAACGGCGTAGCAACTACAATAAAAGACCAGAACATCCAAAAGCTTTCGAAACAACTTTTGGATGTTCTGGTTTTTTTACATGTAGCTAAATCATGCTATTTCAGCCACTTATTTTGCGTAGTCAGTCGCACGAGTCTCACGAATGACCGTCACTTTGATATGACCTGGGTAATCCAAGTCATCTTCAATTTTTTTGCGAATATCGCGTACCAATCGTACGGCATCTAAATCAGAAATCTCTTCTGGTTTCACCATCACGCGCACTTCACGTCCTGCTTGTACTGCAAAACTTGATGCCACGCCAGCGAAGCTATTGGAAATATTTTCAAGATTTTCGAGACGACGAATGTAATTTTCAAGCGATTCACTTCTGGCACCTGGGCGAGCAGCGGATAATGCATCGGCTGCGGCCACTAAGACGGCAATCACCGATGTCGCTTCGACGTCACCATGATGAGAAGCAATGGCATTAATGACAACGGCATTCTCTTTGTATTTTGCTGCTAATTCAGCACCAATCTCGACGTGTGACCCTTCAATCTCGTGATCCAAGGCCTTACCAATATCATGCAAGAAGCCAGCTCGTTTTGCTAACTGGATATCCTCGCCTAGTTCGGCAGCCATCACGCCCGTCAAACGAGCCACTTCAATCGAATGATCCAATACATTTTGACCATAGCTCGTACGGAAATGCAAACGACCCATAATTTTTATTAAATCAGGATGTAGCGTATGTGCCCCTACTTCAAAGGCTGCTTGTTCCCCATAATCACGAATCCGTTCGTCCATCTCTTTACGAGATTTCTCAACCATTTCTTCAATCCGAGCTGGATGGATACGCCCATCTTGGATTAATTTTTCCAATGTCATGCGTGCAATCTCACGACGAATCGGATCAAATCCAGATAATACGACCGCTTCAGGAGTATCATCAATGATTAAATCAATCCCCGTCAACGTCTCTAAGGTACGAATATTACGGCCTTCTCGACCAATAATCCGACCTTTCATTTCATCATTTGGCAACGTCACAACGGAGACCGTCGTTTCTGATACTTGATCGGCTGCACAACGTTGTAGGGCTAGAGAAAGAATGTTTTTCGCTTTGCGATCAGCTTCTTCTTTTGCGCGTTGTTCAGATTCTTTGACCATAACAGCTAAATCATGATTCAATTCTTCTTCAGTGGTCTTCATGATGATTGTTTTAGCGTCTTCTTTCGATAACGCCGCCACTCGTTCTAATTCTGTTTGTTGTTGCGTAATTAATTGTTCAACTTCTTTTTCTCGCTCATCAATTTGGGATTGTCTTTCACTCACAAGGTGTTCTTTTGTTTCAAGTGAGTGCTCTCTTTTTTCCAAAGAATCGTCTTTTCGATCAAGCAATTGTTCTCTTTGTAGTAAGCGATTTTCTTGCGATTTTAATTCAAGTTTGCTTTCCTTCAACTCTCTTTCAACTTCTGATCGATGCTGCTGACTTTCTTCTTTAGCTTCTAAAAGTGCTTCTTTTTTTACGGTTTCTGCTTCCTTTTTAGCGGTTGAAAGGATAGCCGAAGCAGATTGTTGCGCTTCTGCCAATTCCTTTTCTCTGCGTTCGTTTGAACGACGCATAAGCAATAACCCTATACCAAGACCGACAAATAAACCGATAGCGATGGAAAGAATAACCAGTGCTCCAGTGGGCATTGAATCACCTCCATACTATCATTTTTTTATTTTGTAGTTTTTTTGATAAACTATTCATCTTCATTCTTATCAATATGCCTACTTGCATATGTGTATACCACACAGTTTCATTCTAATGTTTACATCACAGAGTGTCAACTTAAAGTCATAGAAGTTTTGCTTGGTGGATACAGTAAAAAAACCATTGGCTACGCGTTTGCATAACCAATGATTTGCTGTTATTCATCGTTTAATTGGAGTTCTTCTTGCGCGTCTTCGGCAATTGTTTCACCTGAACCAATGCCATATGCATCTCGGACACGAGCGGAGACTTCTGCTACCATCTCAGGATGTTCTTTCATATAAGACTTCACATTTTCCCGACCTTGGCCAATCCGATCGCCTTTATAAGAATACCAAGCACCACTCTTATCAATGATATCCATCTCAGCTGCCATATCTAGCAATTCACCGACTTGTGAGATTCCTTCCCCGTACATGATATCGACTTCAGCTATACGGAATGGTGGCGCAACTTTGTTTTTAACTACTTTAATTTTGGTACGGTTACCGATAATATCTGTCCCTGATTTTAGTTGTTCTGCGCGTCGTACTTCTAAACGAATGGTAGCGTAGAACTTCAATGCACGTCCACCTGGTGTGGTCTCTGGATTCCCAAACATCACGCCGACTTTTTCACGAATTTGGTTAATGAAAATGGCGATGGTCTTCGTTTTATTGATAGAACCTGATAGTTTACGCAAGGCTTGTGACATCAAACGAGCTTGTAACCCAACGTGGGTATCGCCCATCTCGCCGTCAATTTCTGCTCGTGGTACTAAAGCAGCCACTGAGTCAATCACGACAATATCAACAGCACCACTTGATACAAGGGCATCGGCAATCTCTAACCCTTGCTCACCTGTGTCAGGCTGAGAAAGTAATAAATCATCAATGTTTACTCCTAGATTTTGCGCATATTGAGGATCCAATGCATGCTCTGCATCGATAAATGCAGCGGTACCGCCATTTTTTTGTACTTCTGCAATGGCATGGAGTGCAACAGTCGTCTTACCTGAACTCTCAGGTCCGTAGACTTCCACAATCCGACCTCTAGGATAGCCACCGACACCTAAAGCTACATCTAATGCTAATGACCCACTAGGGATAGTCGATATCTTTTGATCAACCTTTTCTCCTAGTTTCATGACAGCACCTTTACCAAAATTCTTTTCAATTCGTTTTAACGCAGCATCTAGCGCTGCTTTTCGATCATCTGCCACTAGACAATCCTCCTTTTTCTACTACTTAGCTATTCTTATCATAGCGGTTCTCTTAAAAAATTGCAAGAAAAAGCGAACAAATATTCGCCTTTTATAAAGTTCCATGTTTTAGTAACGCTTTTCTTACTATATTTAATCCATCCATTACAGCATTTCTCCGTATGGCTGCGCGATCTCTTGAGATGACTTTACGGATCGAATACGTTCTTTCTTTGCTCGCTAAGGCAATCCAGACAGTTCCGACTTCTTGTCCTTCTAACTCATCCGGTCCCGCCACACCGCTAAAAGCTACCGCATAGTCTGTTTGTGCGCGTTGCCGAGCTTGTTGCGCCATCGCTTCGACACATTCCTTTGAGACTGTGCCATAAGTGTGCAGTAGTTCTTCATCGATGCCTAACAATGCTTGCTTCATTTCCTTTGAATAGGTAACAAATCCACCTGGAAAAACAGCCGAAACACCCGGTACATCACCCAACGTTGCTTGAAATAATCCAGCAGTCAAGCTTTCCGCAGCAGTGATGGTTTTTTGCTGTTGTTTTAATAAATCTACGACGACATTGGCCAATGAATTGGTCTCACCATAGCCGTAGAAAAACTCACCCACGCGATTCATGATTACTTGTTCCAATTCATCCAATTGTTGTTGCCCTATCGCTTCTGTTTTACATTTAACAGTTAGACGTAGCGTCACTTCATTGGGTTTGGCATATGGAGCGACTGTCGGATTGGTTTGCTCTTCAATCAACTCCTTCAGCTCTGTAACTAAACGAGATTCACCAATGCCATAAAAGCGTAGTACCCGAGAAATCAGCTGCTCTTCTTGAATAAATTGCTTTTTTAATAAAGGAACGGCTTGTTCGTAGACCATTGGCTTCAGCTCATTAGGCGGCCCAGGTAAAAGCAAATAATTCACACTAGGTGCTTGATAAAAAATCCCAACTGCTAAACCAGTTCGATTGGCTAATGCTTGCCCACCATCAATAATTAGAGCTTGTAGCAAATTATTTTCAGTCATTGGTTGTTCCCGCTTGGCAAAAAAAGCTTGTAATTTTTGATAGCCCGCTTCGTCACGAATTAATTCTTTGCCCACATGCTTGGCTACTACTTGCTTTGTCAAATCATCTTCGGTCGGACCTAACCCTCCGCACAATACGACCAACTCACTACGCGAATCGGCTAAGTCAAGGACAGTCTCTAGCCGCTCAGGGTTGTCTCCAACTACTGTATGATAATACACTTCAAATCCTAAGCCTGCTAATTCCTCTGATAAAAATGTAGCATTGGAATTAACCACTTGTCCTAGTAATAATTCTGTACCGACTGCAATAATTTCTGCTTTCATTTTTCCCGCTCCTAACTATACATACGCATAATCGTAGTATAAAACAAATTTAAAAAAAAGAACCACAAAAGGCGGTAGTCAATCCGTCATAAAACTAGATTCACACCTCTCTTGCGGTTGGGTAAGTATTTACATTGATCCTTTAAATACAGCTGTATTTTTGGCAAAATAGTCGACCCCAGAGTAGATCGTAAAGATTAAGCAGACATACAACATAATTTGGGCAAACGGAATGCCTAACCAATAAAAAGGAACATTATTAAGCAATAAGAAAATAATCGCAATCATTTGCGTCGCTGTTTTAATTTTTCCTGGCCAAGCAGCCGCCATCACTTCGCCACCTTCAACCAATAATAGACGCAGACCCGTCACAGCTAACTCACGACAGACAATCAAAGCGATCACCCACCCTGGTGCCTTATCTAATGACACAAGTAAGATAAAGGCCGTCATGACCAGCATCTTGTCTGCTAAAGGGTCAGCAAACTTGCCAAAATTCGTCACCAATCCTTGCGCGCGGGCGATATGACCATCTAACCAATCGGTGAAGCTTGCTACTGCAAAGACAATCGCTGCTACCAAATGCGTCACCGGTAATTGAAAAGAGTCTGCACCTAGCATTCCCCAATCTAACGGTAAAGCGACTAATAAAATAAAAATCGGAATCATAATAATGCGTAATACAGTTAACTTATTCGGTAAATTCACTTTTCTTCTCCTTTCACTTCTTAATTCAAATAAGAGATTGCCAAGACCACATTCTTTTTCAATAATGAGTATTGTGGATCATCAAAATCAATGGTTTTACTATTCGCCTTGATATCAATATAAGCACTCGCTCCTAGGACAATCGTCGCATTCGTCGTTCCTTCAGGTAGCGTAAAACTAGCTGTCGCACCTGACTCAAATGTATTTTGGTAAACGTAGGCATTATTGACCAATACCCCTACCCAACAACGGCCATCTTTCCCTGTAAATGACAACTCAATAGGATTCGTTGCATTAGTCACTGTCATCGTTGCTTGACTTTGCGTTGATTGCGTCCGTTCAATTTTCATCTCTTGTTTCTTTTCCGAAGAAGAGGTGGTAGTCGAAGTCTGGGTCGTGCTCTCTTGGCTAGAAGATGATACTGAACTTACTTGATTATTGACTGATATAGAAGATTCATTTTGCGTAATCATCGGCTTAGACGTGCGATTGCTCCAAGACATGTAAAAGACGACACTGAGTACCGTTAACGCAATCAATGCCAATAAAATAACTGGCAAATAATCAATCCATACTTTCTGTTGCTTTTCGGCGACATGCTGCGCTTTTCTGGAACCTTGGACGTGCTCTGGTTGAGGTCGTTTAGGCAGAGTTGGATCAAAGTCAGCTTTCCCATCAAAAATCGACACCAACTTATCACCATCAAGCTCTACAACCGTTGCATATTGGCGAATAAAAGACCGCACATAATACGTCCCCGGAAGTCGGTCAAATGCCCCTTCTTCAAGCGCTTCTAAATATCGTTTTTGGATTTTTGTTTTTTGCTGCAATTCATCAATGGTAATATTTTTATTTAAACGGGCTTCCCGCAATTGTGCGCCAATCAATATTTCATTGCTCACTCGTTCATCTACTCCAGTCTAACTACTTTCTGTTTTGTTTACTTCCTTTTAAAGATACCACAAATCACATCAATCTGACGGATAAACTAGCTAGTTTACAAATTTTTTAAATGGTTTCTTTCTCGGCTAACGGCAACACTGAAAAGCGACTAACTGCTTTTGGTCTTAAGAACAATCTTCCCGCCTCAAGAACATCCGTCAGCTGAATGGCTTGAATGACTTCTGGCAAGTCAAAGAGCGTCACATCTTCAGATAATTCTTGGGTAAATTGGTTCGCGATATATTCTAGGGAATTTAGCGATTGGAAATACTTACCGAGCATTTTTCTCTTCAATAGCGTCAAATTCTCCTCATTGACATCACGATTGTCTTCAAAGCCTAACAACAATTCGGTCATGGCTCCATAGAATGCGTCCGGTTGATCGGTGTCAGTCGAAAAATCAGCCATATGAAACTCACGCTCCATCGTAAATTCAAAGCCAAATGTATCATCGATGATGCCACGATTATACAAATCTAAATACGCCGTTGATGTTGACCCTACTAATAATTGCAACAAGAGCTGGATAGCAGTCTTAAAGGTTACTTGTGCGCGCGTCGACTCTGGCAAGTGTTGCGCCAAACCTTTGACTCCAAGCACTGCTTTTTGTCGCGTCACAGGCAAGCGAATTTCAGCGAAGGGCTTGATTTCATCATACGTTTGCTCAGGAAAGTGACGGACAATTTTTTTAGCCGCTGGAAAGGTCTTTTGCGCTTGGTTTTCTTTAATCAATCCCAGCATCTCAGCAGGATCAAAATCCCCTACAACAAACAATGTCATGTTGCTTGGGTGATAAAAGGTCTGGTAGCACTCATACAAATCTTCCGCTGTAATCGTCGCGATGCTCTCGATTGAGCCGGCAATATCTACATGTAATGGGTGATTCGGATACAAATTACCCAAAATACCAAAAAATTGACGCCAATTAGGATCATCTTGATACATTTGAATTTCTTGGCCGATGATGCCTTTTTCCTTGTCCACAGTTTCTTTCGTAAAATACGGTTCTTGCACAAAGTTCAACAATGTGACTAAGTTCTCCTCAACATGATTACTCGTAGAAAACAAATAACTCGTCCGGGTAAAGCTCGTAAAAGCATTGGCCGATGCACCTAATTTGCTAAAAGTTTGGAAGATATCGCCCTCTTCTTTTTCAAATAACTTGTGCTCTAAAAAGTGGGCAATCCCATCTGGTACAGTCCGTAATGCTTCCCCTTCATACCCAAATTCATTATCAATCGAGCCATAATTCGTACTAAATAAGGCATATGTCTTTTGATATCCCGCTTTTGGCAGCAAAAAAACTTTTAAGCCATTGGGTAGTACTTCTTTAAACAATGTTTCTTGAATTTGCGTATACTCAAGCTTCTCCATGCTCGTCCTCCCCTTCTAAAAAGAATACCGCCTGCAAGGAAAGTCTTTGCGCTACTTGCTGAATCGATTCTTTCGTCACTGCTGCTAATGCTTGCAGCCATTGTTCTTCTGTCTTTTTTGTTTTTGGCAGCCATTGCTCATAGTAGGCTTTGTCAATTAAATTTTGAGCATAATCTTGGCCCAAATAGTATTGTGTCTTGATACGTTCTTTGGTCTGCTGTAGCTCTAACTCAGTGATATCACCTGTTTTTAGCGCTTCAAGTTGCTCATGAATCAGCTGCAATACTCGATTGCGGTTGGTACTATCGATACCAGTTTGCACAGTGACCATGCCACGAAACAGATCTAGACTACTTGATGCATAGTAAGCCAGACTTTCTTTTTCGCGCACATTTAAGAAGAGTTTTGAGTGTGAAAAACCGCCAAATAATCCATTAAATACCATCGCCGGAAAGCGTAGCGTACTTTCATAAGTCACATCTAAGTGATAGGCTACGTTTAGCTTGGCTTGACTGACTGGCTCAGTCACCTGTTTTTCACGGATGATATTGCTCGTCTGAAAGTCCGTAACTATCTCTGGATGCACACGACTGGTTTTAGGCCAGTCCCACGCTGCAAAGCCTGCCTCTACTTCAGCGGCTGAAATATCACCTACGACAAACATATCGATTTGGTCTTCATTCATCATTGATTCATAGGTTTTTACAACTGATTCCGCCGTACACGCTTTGACACCTGAGACGGTCCCAAAACTTGGTACTTTTTGATCTTGGTCTTGTTCAAAAAACAATTCTTGTAATTGCAATGATGCCCACATCTGCTTGTCTTCTTCTATACTTGCTAAATACGCCATCAAGTTTTCTTTTTCTAGCGTAAATGTTTGTGTGTCAAATTGCCCATTTTGTTGATTTGGTGAAAACAAAATTTCCTGCAAAAAGGACAGCGCCTGTACGAACACTTGCTTATCCCCTACGTACTCACCATTCACAACATCCATTGCTACGTTTACTTGGTGGGTATTGCCTTTTTTCGCCACATTGATACCAAAGCTTGCGCCATATAGCGCTGCTAGCTCTTTACTGAGTGCTGTTTGCGTTGGAAAATGCAGACTATTGGTCTCCAGTAGACTGGTTAATAACGTCCGCGCCGAAGCTGCCTTGGCTGTGTGACGAGCAGTAAAGCGAATAAGAATACGAATGGTCTTAAATTTTTTGGTCGAAATCGTTGTAACATTGATTCCAGGTTGAATTTGCTTTGTCATTTAGTTGACTCCTTTATCGCTTGTCTTATTGAAAATTATAACACACCCCTCTATTCATAGTAATCCTGGCACGTCTGAGTATTTGATTTTAAAAAAGCAGTAACTTTTGCTATACTGTTTTGTGAAAACAAAGGGAGGTGAAAGAAAATGAAAAAAATGCTTGGAGAATTTAGAGAGTTCATTATGAAAGGTGACGTACTAGACCTAGCTGTCGGTGTTGTTATTGGTAGTGCATTTACTGCAATCGTCAAACAAGTTGTTGATGGATTAATTACACCACTTGTTGGTTTAGTTATTTCACTGATTCCAGGAACTACAAATGGCAATCTAGAAGATACATTAAATATTCTAGATGTTAAATTCCGTGGGGTTACCTTCCAATTCGGTGATGTGATTAGTGCAATTATTACATTTATTATTACTGGTTTTGTTTTATTCCTAGTCGTTCGTGCTGCTAACCGTGCGAAAAACCTACGTGAAAAACCAGTTGTGGTGGTGGAAGAAACACCTACTTCAGAAGATTACTTGGCTGAGATTCGTGATTTATTAAAAGCGCAAGCCAACGAAAAAAACTAATACTATTAAACCACTGTGACAGAATTGTTCCGTCACATACAAAAAAGACAGACCATCCTGAAGTTATGTCATAAACTTTGGGATGGTCTGGTCTTTTTCGTAGTAGCCAATTCGGTCAAAATTTTATTTATTTCTATTCTTACTAGTGATTAGTGAAAGACACCAAATCCACCTGTCCAGCTAATTTTTTCTGCGGCTGCTAATGAGATTTGTAAGAATCCTAATGCTTCCAATTCACGGGCACGCTTCAAGCTACCTGCATCTAGCACAGCTAAGTCACTACCGTTTAAGGCATTCGTTACAGCTTCTTTTGCTTCTTGATCGTCAGAAGCCAATAAGACAGTCGTTTGATGTTCGCCAGCTACTTTTTTCGTTGCTAAGGTTGCCGGGAAGGTTGTATTAAAGCCTTTGACTACTTTTGAGTCAGACGCTGCTTTAGCAATGACAGCCGCAGCTGAGCTATCCGCTGGTACTACTAAATCATCAAACGTGTCAAAGTCGACTGGATTGGTAATGTCCACAATTATTTTTCCTTTTAATTCTTCTTCATAGTCAGCTAAAATACTTGATACCGCAGGATACGGTACAGCTAATACAACAATTTCTCCTACAGTTACTTCACCTTTTACAGTTTCTGAACCGATGTACGCGACAGTATTTCCTGCATCCTCGAAGTTTTTACCAATTGCTTGTCCCATACTTCCTTTACCAAAAATTGTTACGTTTGCCATGTTGTCTTCCTCCTTTAAAGTTTGTTTCTTATCTATGAACCTATCGTACACCTTGAAAAAAAGAATGCCCACTAAAAATACTTACTTTTTGTAAGTTTTTTTTAACACGTCTTTCTACACAAAAAAACCACCAAACAGTAGCTGTTCAGCGGCGTTTTTCATATGTAGGATGATTTTATCATCTTTTTTCAATTTGTTAGATTGCTTCGCTTAAAAATTCAATTTCCACGGTCTTTGTTAGTATATCTGAGTAACTATAGGACACACGTTCGAATGAATTTTCTTCTGGATCTAAATCCACAACAAAAACAGATGGATAGGTTTCTGCTAAAATTCCTTTTCGTTCGGTTTGACGTTTACGGCCAGTTTGAGCAACCAGCATCAATTCACACCCAATTTTACATTCCATGTCTTTTTTTATCGTCGCTAACGTTGTTGGCATCGCATTCACCTCTAACTTAAGTGTACCACACAATACCAAAAAATTCAACTTTATCATAAAATTCAAAAGGTTTCAATTATTTTTTTTCATCTAAGAAAATATTTTAAAAAATTTCTTGGCGTATTTTGCGTAATGCTCGATGAAATGCACTTCCAACCGATCGAGGATGCATGTGCATGATTTCCGCAATTTCGGCAATTTCATTCCCTTGGAGGAACAAATTCAGCACACGCCTTTCCATTGGCGCACAAAAGGTCGGATACTCTGAAAGGACATCTTTGACAATCAAGCGACTGATTGGATCATCCATTTCACAGCCTAAAGCAGCATCGAAAAATTCCGCACCATACGTTTGCGTGAGACTCTCATAAGAGCTGGCATTGACCTCAGCTTGCCGCTTCACTGCTTTTTGTTTGCGTAACAGGCTGAAAATATGATTTTGGAGAGCTTGCTTATAAAAAGAGCCAAACGTACTACCAAATGCTTCGTCATACGCCGTCCAACACTTGTAAAAAATAATGCGCCCCTCTTGTATCCAATCATCCTCTAACATATCTCGAACATAATACTGCGCTTGCAAACTTAATACGACTGGCTGATACTTTTGAAACAACGCTTCTAACTCTTCATCGCTATTGAATAATGGCATCTTTTTCACTCCTCTCATTCAGTGAGAAGAGCCTACCATATTCATTATTCCTTTTTTCTCATTTTCTTGGTCAGTTTTTCTTTTTTTTGACTCAGTTCTTTGAGCTTCTCACCAAGCGAAGAGAGCTGTTGCTCGTTCCATGGTGAATTGCGTCGGTACTGCTCAAAGTGAAGTTCTTTTTGATGCTGACGAATATCTTTTTCTGTTTTTTTGACGGATTTGTAGAGTTCGCGAGCCGATGTTCGCAATGCGCCTTGTGAAAAGATGACCCATTGCTCAGCTAAATCACTTGTCGCAACGGTGACTTGGGTCAATATGGTGTTCATTTCACCGGCGATGCGTTCGATGTAGCTATCAGCTGTCTCTCCTTCTTCAGTAAAGATGACCTCTAGCTGATATTTTTGGTAACTTTTCGTCACACCGGGTACGAATTGGGCGTCAAAAACGACGATGATTTCGAGTCCTTCGTATTTTGCCATATTGGACAGCCGTGTTAATAAATCTTCGCGTGCTTCTTCCATGCGATCTTGATTTTTTAACACGGCCAACTCTGGCCAAGCGCCAATCATATTGTAGCCATCGACAATTAATAGATTTTTTTTCATAGGCTAGTGCCGGTATCCGAGCGTTGCATAAAGGCTTCATACATCAATAAGCCCGCTGCTACGCTCGCATTTAAGCTCTGTACGTGTCCTACCATTGGAATAGTCAATAATTCATCGACTGATTTTTTTAATCCTTCACTCATGCCACGGCCTTCATTGCCGATAATTAAGGCAATCGCACCTTGGCTATTCCATGAACGATAGTTGGTCCCTTCCATCGCTGTACCAAATGTCCAAAATCCACGCTCTTTTAGCGTTTGGACCGCTTGAGATAGATTGGTTACTCTAGCGATGGGTACGTGCTCGACCGCCCCAGTCGACGTTTTAACGACTACTGGTGTAATGCCTACCGCTCGATGCTTAGGAATGATAATGCCATCCACACCACTTGCGTCAGCAGTCCGTAAAATAGAACCAAAGTTATGCGGATCTTCTAAATTGTCTAAAATAACAAAAAATGGTTTTTCTGGACTCTTTGCTAACAATTCATCCAAGCTCAAGTATTCGTAAGGGGTAATCGCCAAGACCATCCCTTGATGCACACCTTGTTGGCTATATTGTTCTAGTTTTTGTTTGGGTACCCATTTCACTGGTACCGACTGCTCTTTGCTTAGCTCTTTGACTTCATCAATGCGCTCACCACGTGCATCCTCAAGTAAAAATAATTTGTTGCCCCGGCCTTTTTTTAAGGCTTCAACTACGGCATGGTGTCCAAATACAAAATTCTCTGCTAATTCTTCTGCCGTCATTTCTTTGTCTTTACGCACAGTTTGCTTGCGGGTATCTTTTTTATTGCCAACGTTTCTTGACTCTTTCTTATAGTTTCTAGCCATTTTCTTCACCTACTTTTTCAATGCACCACTGCACCAATTCTTCCAATCGTTCTTTTTGGCCTGTCAAATGTAAATAGCCCATCAAGGCTTCAAATCCTGTCGAAATGCGATACGTAATAATATCGGCATTTTTGGCACTTGTGTAGCTTTTACTATTTCTACCACGACGAAAAATATCTTGCTCTTCTTCTGTCAGTAATTCTTGTTCGTTCATTTGTTGAATAAGCTTGGCTTGCGCTTTTGCTGAGACATAGTGAGTCGCTGTCTTATGCAATTGATTCGGGCGCGTCAAGCCGCTTTGGATTAAGTAATCCCGAACGTAGACTTCATAGATGGCATCACCAACATACGCCAATGCCAATCCATTTAATTGTCGATAATCTCTCATTATTCTCTTCTCCATCGTGTTCCTTGTGCGGTATCTTCTAATACGATTCCTTGTTCTTTTAATTGGTCGCGAATTTCATCGCTTCGTGCAAAATCACGGTCTTTTCGTGCTTGGTTGCGTTGTTCAATCAACTGTTCGATGTCTGCGTCGACTAATTCATTCGTAAACTCGATACCAAATATTTCTAGCCAGCTTGTTAATTGGGACAATCCTTGTGCCAAGACAGCTTGTGAGACATCTGATTGCTCTAGGTAAATATTTAACCATTTAGCTAATTCATATGTCACAGTAATACCGTTTGCAGCATTAAAATCATCATCCATTTCCGTGATAAATTGTTCTTCTAATTTGGCCAACTCAGTAAGCTTGTCCGCATCGCTTGCTAGTTGAGCGACTGCTTTTTCTTGACGAAATACCACATTATCGACCGTGTTTTTCAAGCGCTGCAAATTAGTCGCCGCTTCTTTTAAGGTTGTTTGAGAATAGCGGATTGGTCGCCGGTATTGCGTCGTTGCTAAAAAGAAGCGCAATACTTTCGGATCTACTTCTTTGACTAATTCATGGACTGTCACAAAATTTCCGAGCGATTTGCTCATTTTTTGATCATCTTCACCAATCGTCACGTAGCCATTATGCATCCAGTAGTTGGCGAATGGTTTGCCAGTGTTGGCCTCACTTTGCGCAATTTCATTTTCATGATGCGGGAATTCTAGGTCTTGCCCTCCACCATGAATATCAATCGTTTCGCCCAAATGCTTCGTCGCCATCACCGAACATTCGATGTGCCACCCAGGACGACCTGCTCCCCATGGTGAAGACCAAGAAATTTCATCTGCTTTGGCTGCTTTCCATAACGCAAAGTCTAATGGGTCTTCTTTGATTTGTTGCTCTTGACCTGTGCGTTGGCTAGCACCAATTTCTAATTCATCGATTGATTGATCACTTAATTGGCCATATTTTGTAAATTTGCGTGTGCGATAGTAGACATCCCCTTGCGCTTCATACGCATATCCTTTATCGATTAGCACGGAAATAAAGTCAATAATGTCTGGAATATGATCCATCACACGCGGATTGATGTCCGCCTTTTTAACGTGCAGTGCTTCTGTATCTTCATAGAAAGCAGCGATGAATCGATTCGCTACTTCTAAGGCTGTCTCATTTGCTTCTTTGGCCACATGGATAATTTTGTCATCTACATCGGTAAAATTCGATACATAGGTCACATCGTATCCTCGGTATTCAAAGTACCGGCGAATTGTATCAAAAGACACCGTGCTGCGTCCATTGCCAATGTGGATATAATTATAGACAGTTGGGCCACAGACGTACATCTTTACCTTTCCTTCTTCTATTGGCTGGAAGACTTCTTTTTTACGAGTTAAGGTATTATAAATTTGAATCATCTACTAGTTTCTCTCCTTTCAAACGCACCACTTTTGCTGCGACGCCGACAGCCGTCGCATCAGCTGGAATATCATGAATAACCACAGAACCAGCACCAATCTTGGCACGTTCGCCAATGGTCACTGGGCCTAGGACCTGTGCATGACAGGAAATCACAGCATTTTTCTTTACTGTGGGATGGCGCTTGCCGGTATGTTTGCCGGTACCGCCTAAGGTCACACCATGGAATAATACGACCCCTTCTTCTATCTCAGTCGTTTCACCTATTACTACACCCATTCCATGATCAATAAAGACACCAGGAGCAATCTGCGCCCCAGGATGAATTTCAATTCCGGTCATAAAACGCCAAAATTGTGAATGGATACGAGCTAGTAAAAACAAGTGATGGCGGTACAAAAAATGAGACAGTCGATGCCAAAATAACGCATGGACTCCTGGGTATGTCAGCAAAATTTCGAGTGTCGTTCTAGCTGCGGGATCATTTTCCTTGGCTGCCTGCACTGCTCGCTTAAACCAATTCATTCATTCACCTTCTTTGTTTTTTCGTCTATTAAAAAAGCGTCTTTTGCACAAGAAATTCTTATGCAAAAGACGCAACTATCGCGTGGTTCCACTTTTTTTTACAGAGTAACTCTGCCTCAAATAGTTAACGGTCTATCGCCGTTTTTGACTTGCGCCAAAACCACTCCCAGGTGCATTTCCTTATCTTCTCTAATTGCTTTCAGCTAACGCAATCTCTCTGTAAGAAAAGAAGTCGTACTTCGTCTGTTCTCAGTGTTTGATTATAAGACTTGATTTAAATGAGCGAGGGCTTTTTCTTTGCCTAGTAATTCGATAGTATTTGGTAGTTCTGGTCCATGCATTTGACCCGACACTGCTACGCGAATCGGCATAAAGAGATTTTTGCCTTTTACTCCTGTTTCTTTTTGGACAGCTTTGATAGCTGCTTTCACAGTCGGTGCATCGACCGTATCCATTTGTTCTAGTTGTTCTTTAAAGGCTGCTAGGACGGTCGGTACTGTTTCACCAGCTAGGACTTCCTTCGCTGCGTCATCCAATGTCGGATGCTCTTCAAAGAATAGTTGTGATAGTGAAACAATTTCTTGTGCGTAGCTCATTTGTGGTTGATACAAGGCAACAATTTTTTCTAACCATTGTTTCTTCTCTTCTGTGATAGGCTCTGACAATTCATTGGCTTTGACAAGGTATGGCAAGCACATATCCGTAAGTTTCGCCACATCCATCTTCTTCATGTACGTATTGTTGACCCATTCTAACTTTTTGCCATCAAACGCAGCAGGTGATTTGCTTAATCGTTCGTAGTCAAATAATTTAATCAGCTCTTCTTTAGAGAAAATTTCTTCTTCTCCCACTGGCGACCAACCTAGTAAGGCAATAAAGTTAAACATAGCTTCTGGTAAGTAGCCTAACTCGCGGTATTGTTCGATAAATTGAAGAATCGACTCATCACGCTTGCTTAATTTTTTCCCTGTTTCTGCGTTGATAATCAACGTCATGTGGCCGAATTCTGGTGGTGTCCAACCAAACGCTTCATAAATCATCAATTGTTTTGGTGTGTTGGCAATATGATCATCTCCGCGCAAGACGTGCGTAATTTTCATCATATGATCATCTACTGCTACCGCAAAATTATACGTTGGCATGCCATCACGTTTTTGAATAACAAAGTCGCCACCGACATTTTCCGCTTCAAAGACGATTTCGCCTTTGACCATGTCATGGAAGCGGTATTCGTTGCCTTTTGGTACGCGGAAACGAATGACAGGCTTTAAGCCAGCCGCTTCTTTAGCTGCTTGTTGTTCTGGTGAAAGGTTCGCACACTTTCCACCATAGTGAGGCATTTCGCCATGCGCGCGCTGTGCATCACGTTCAGCTTCTAATTCTTCTTCTGTACAGTAGCACTTGTAAGCCAAATTACTTGCTAAAAGTTGGTCAATTAAAGGTTGATAAATTTCTTTGCGTTCTGATTGACGGTACGGACCATAATTCCCTGGTTTTTGCGGTGACTCATCCCAGTCCATCCCCAACCATGCTAAGTTCTCTAATTGACTCTTTTCACCATCAGCGATATTGCGTTTTTGATCAGTATCTTCAATCCGAATGATAAACTCTCCATCATTGTGGCGGGCAAATAGATAGTTGAATAATGCAGTCCGAGCATTGCCAATATGCAAATGACCGGTTGGACTTGGTGCGTAACGTACGCGTACTTTTGTCATGTCGTTCCTCTTCCTTTAACTCATTTTTTCATTTATCTTTCTTGATAAACAAAACAATCGCTTTGAAAAAAGCTGTTCAATTGAATTGTACATTCATTAGCCTGAATAGTAAAGTCAACTGAACAACCTTCCTTGGTTTTCTACTTTTTATTTGGTTTATGATTGCTTTTTTCTTCTGAATTACTGATGCCTCTTGTGGCATGGTCTGGTTTTGCAAAAATCATCCGGCCAGCAGCTGTTTGAAGCGCGCTGGTCACGACAACTTGAATGCGTTCATTCATAAAGTGTTGTCCATCTTCGACGACTACCATCGTACCGTCATCCAAATAAGCGACCCCTTGTTGGCGCTCTGTCCCAGCTTTGACCACCAAAACTTGCATGGTTTCACCTGGAATCACGACCGGCTTGACGGCATTGGCTAAGGCATTAATGTTTAAGATTGGAACATTTTGAAACGATGCGACTTTATTTAAGTTAAAGTCATTGGTCACAACGACGCCATCAAGTAATTTGGCTAGCTTCAATAGCTTGCTATCTACTTCTGCAATATCGTCAAAATCCCCTTCATACATCTCTACTTCAATGCCATCTTCTTCTTGTAGCGCATTTAAAATATCTAAGCCGCGACGGCCACGCACGCGTTTAAGGCTGTCACCTGAATCAGCAATGTATTGCAACTCATACAAGACAAAGTTTGGAATCAAAATCACGCCTTCAATGAAGCCTGTTTTGGCAATATCATAAATTCGCCCATCTATAATGACGCTCGTATCTAATATTTTGTACTTGCGAAAGTGTTCGTTGCTTTTGCGATCCAAAAGTTGCGCATCTGTGTCTTCGGTTTTCTTTGGCTTGGTAATGAAAATTTTCCGCCATTCATCGATCCGTGTCGTCCCCATGCGAAAGCCTAAGTACCCCAGGATACTCATTAACACAACCGGAACCACACTATTTACAAAAGGAACATTCCAATTAAAAAAAGGAATCGAAACAATAACTCCGATTAATAAACCAATAATAACTCCTGTGGCGCCAAAAAGAATATAGGGCAAGCTAAATTCACTCAGCTTTTCTTCCGTTCTTCGAATAATACGCAGCACATAATCTGCCACTAACAAAGAGAATAAATAAAAAATAAGTCCACCGATAATACTATTTGTAATATTGTTGTTTAACCATTGATTTTGCGCGACACCGATTGCTCTCCAAGCTAACGGTAAAATAGATAAGCCTAAACTCACACCAGCGAGGGCCATGAATATATTGACTACTCGTTTTTTCACGTGCTTCCCTCCATTCTTTTTATTTTAAGAAAAAACTTTCCTTAATGCTTCTGACAAGGTTGCTACGCCGACAATTTCTATAGAGGTCGGTGGCTCCCAGTTTTGCAAATTATTTTTTGGTAAATAGACTTTTTTAAACCCTAGTTTTTCTACTTCTTTGACACGTTGTTCGATTGCGTTGACGCGACGAATTTCACCTGTTAAGCCGATTTCACCGATGAAACACTCGGTCGGATTGGTTCCTTTTTCTTTGTAGCTTGACGCGATGCTCATCGCAATTGCTAAATCAATGGCTGGTTCATTTAATTTTACACCACCAGCCGCTTTTAGATAAGCATCTTGGTTTTGTAACAGTAACCCTGTGCGTTTTTCCAGCACCGCCATAATCAACGACACCCGATTAAAGTCCAAACCTGTAGTCGTCCGCTTGGCATTGCCAAACATCGTCGGTGTGATCAAGGCTTGAATCTCGACTAAGATTGGACGACTTCCTTCCATCGCGACCACTATCGCAGATCCCGTCGCACCCGCTAGCCGTTCTTCCAAAAAGACTTGTGAAGGATTCGCCACTTCGCGTAGTCCACCTTCTACCATTTCGAAAATACCAATTTCATTGGTCGAGCCAAAGCGATTTTTGACCGCCCGCAAAATACGGAAGCTCTGATGTTGCTCCCCTTCAAAATACAACACTGTATCTACCATGTGCTCAAGCATTCGCGGGCCAGCAATCGAGCCTTCTTTGGTCACATGGCCGACAATAAAGATAGCGATGCCGTTTGTTTTAGCAATTTTCAATAGTTCGGCGGTAGTTTCACGGACTTGGCTGACGCTGCCTGCCACACTTGTGATATCTGGTTGCGTCATGGTTTGGATGGAGTCAATAATCACATATTGCGGCGCCAAGTCCTCGATTGCTTTACGAATATCAGACATATCTGTCTCAGCATACAAATAAAATTCATCATTAATGACACCCAAACGTTGAGCCCGTAACTTGATTTGCTCAGCACTCTCTTCGCCCGAAACGTACAATACTGTGCCACCTGTCGCGGCAAGCTGCTGAGAAACTTGTAATAACAACGTTGACTTTCCAATTCCTGGATCACCGCCAAGTAAAATTAATGATCCGGGCACGACACCACCGCCCAAGACCCGATTCAGCTCGGTCAAATCAGTTTGCACCCTGGGCTCTTTTTTAGGCACTACATCGGCGAGGCGTGTCGGCTTCATTTTTTGACCGGTGATGGTTGTTCGAGCACGGCGGTCAGAGGTGTCTTGTACTTTTTCCTCTACCATCGAATTCCAGCTATGACACTGCGGGCACTTTCCTAAGTATCTAGGAGAAATGTAGCCACAATGTTGGCATTCAAATTGAGTCTTTGCTTTTTTTGCCATCTATTCCTCCTTATTTACCTGATGAGCCAAAACCACCCGTGCGTTCTTGCAGTGCTTGATCATTGTCTGCCTTTAAGAATGGCAAAAATATCCCTTGGCCAATTCGCTCACCCTTTTTGATGACCACATCCGTTAAGCCAATATTTAAAAATTGGAACATAATATGGCCTTCATTTGCATCATTGCCATAGTAATCCGCGTCAATCACACCAATGCCATTGCCTAGTAACAAAAAGCGCTTCAAAGGATTGCTTGATCGATTCGCTAGTTGCAAATACTCATCAGCTCCCATATAGGCTTTGATGCCAGTCGCAACCAACGTTGGCTTGATGCCTTTTTGTGTTTTGTCAGCTAATTTATAATGAAGCACATGTTTGATTAAGCTTGGGATAACGACATCCTCCGCTGCTTCAAAATCATAGCCTGCTGCTTGTTTCGTTGCGCGCGTGGGCAACTGAATATCTTTATTTTTGTAAGTGGAAATCACTTCAAATCCGCGTTTTTTTTCCAATCTACTTGGTCCTCCTACTAAACGATTGGTCTTATTCTATCATAAATAAGCCCTCTATTTTTTCAATCATGATTCTCTTCTTATTGTACACTCTCTCCTCATAATACGGGGAAAAATGCAAAAAAAAACATCTGACTTTCAATTTACAATTTTTTTAAGAAAACCTACATGACGAATCGACTTTTTTTAGGTAAAATGAGAAAAATACTAGAAAAATGAGAATTTGAGGTGCACCCATGCGTCACACGTTAAAAGATGCCAAACGCATTGTCGTAAAAATTGGCACAAGTTCCCTTATGTATCCCAATGGCAATATCAACCTAGCCGGCATTGATGAGCTCGCTTTTGTCCTGAGTGATTTACGCAATCAAGGGAAAGAAATTATCTTAGTCTCTTCCGGCGCGATTGGCGTTGGTATGAACAAGCTGCATATGCAAAAACGTCCCTCAGCTATCCCCGAACAGCAAGCCGTTGCCGCGGTTGGCCAAGCTGCCTTGATGGATATCTACAACCAACGCTTTTTGACATATAGCCAACAAACAGCCCAACTGTTGCTCACACGTGACATTGTTGAATTTCCTACTAGTCGCCAAAATGTGATGAACACGTTGGAACAGCTCGTTCAAATGAATATTATCCCAATCATCAATGAAAATGATACCGTAGCCGTTGAAGAACTCGATCATCAAACAAAATTTGGCGACAACGATCAGTTGTCAGCCATTGTCGCTGAATTAGTGGAAGCAGATTTATTAATCATGCTTTCTGATATTGATGGTTTTTACTCTGATAATCCTTTGACCAACCCAGATGCCACACTTTACCCGCATATATCAACAATTACTACTGAATTGTTGGAAAAAGCGACAGGAAAAGGTAGCCGCTATGGTACAGGTGGCATGACGAGTAAACTAAAAGCAGCGCAACGCGTCTTAGCAACGAACAGCGCGATGGTCTTAGCAAATGGCAAACACCCCAAAGTGATTTTTGCCATTTTAGACGGACAGGCAGTTGGCACATTATTTAAGGAGGAATGACCATGACAGATTTACAAACACTCGGTAAACAAGCAAAAGCGAGCGCTCATCAGCTAGGATTAATGGAAACAACGAAGAAAAATGAGCTACTACACAAGATGGCTGACGCGCTCGAACAACGATCCGCCGACATTTTAAAAGCCAACGAGCTAGACCTAGAAAATACCCAAGTGCGTGAAGTGATGAAAGACCGACTACGCCTTACACCTGAGCGCATCGCAGCGATGGCAGATGGCATGCGTCAAGTAGCCCAGCTACCAGACCCCATCGGCAACGTCGACAAAATGTGGAAAAATGAAGATGGGTTACTTATCGGTCAACAACGTGTCCCACTAGGCGTAATTGGGATCATTTATGAATCACGACCAAATGTCACGACGGATGCAGCTAGTCTTTGCTTTAAATCTGGGAATGCGGTCATTTTACGAGGAGGAAAAGAAGCCTTCCACTCTAATCAACAACTAGTCCAAATTCTGCAAGATGTCCTAGTGGCTGAGCAAGTCGCCCCTCATGCCATTCAATTTGTAGAAGATACGTCACACGAAACGGCTAAAGGGCTCATGCAACTAACCGATTACTTAGATGTTCTCATTCCTCGAGGCGGTGCAGGTCTCATTCGCAGAGTCAAACAAACAGCGACCGTGCCCGTCATCGAAACGGGTACTGGGAACAATCATGTATACGTCGATCGCGATGCCCAACTAGAGATGGCCATCCCAATCATCATCAATGCCAAGGTTCAACGACCATCCGTCTGTAACGCAATGGAAACCTTAGTGATTCACCGCCAAGTAGCCGCAGCCTTTTTACCAAAAATTGAAGCCGCATTGGTGGAAAAGCAAGTCGAGATTCACGCAGACGAACAAGCAATGGCTTATTTAAAAACTGCGACACTTGCCACCGAAGAAGACTGGTCGACGGAATATTTAGACTATATTTTAGCTATCAAAGTCGTCGATACATTAGAAGATGCCATTGTACATATCAACAAGTACAATACCAAACATTCTGAAGCGATTATTACCGATAATTATGCTGCATCGCAAACATTTCTCAAAGAAGTTGATGCTGCCGCAGTCTATGTCAACGCTTCTACCCGCTTTACCGATGGCTATGTATTTGGTTTTGGTGCAGAAATCGGCATTTCCACGCAAAAAATTCACGCTCGAGGACCAATGGGCTTACACGAATTGACGTCAATTAAATACATTATTTATGGTGAGGGCCAAATTCGCCATTAATCCTACGCTGAGTGAAAGAGACAATTTGTTTTCCTTCACTCAGCTTTTTTTCATTATTTGTTAGCCTTTACAGAAAAGTGTAAAACGTTTACACTAATTGTATTGGGGAATGAATAAAAAAAAATTGAAAAAGATAGGAGAAATCATGTATCAAGTACGTTTTATTGACTTATATACCAAACATTTTGTTGATAGTGAAATTGACGATATCCCAAGAACGGGTGACATGCTAAAACTAACCGGTCGTGGCAAGCACTACGTCGTTCGTGGCGTTGCACGTGATATTGATGAAGAAGAAGGAAAAACCGACAAAATTGTGATTTACCTTGAAAATAGCGATCAAACCTATTGGATGAACAGTTTAGCATCAGATAAAAAGTAAAACTGTGACAAATCAGGGGATTTCCTTGAAAGTTTTGACTACGACCGCTATAATCTTATAAGACTGCGGTCAAATATAGATAAAGCGAGGAAATGCGTTGATTACAGTAAGTGATGTGAGTTTGCACTTTTCAGATCGCAAACTTTTTGATGATGTAAATATTAAATTTACGCCCGGAAATTGTTATGGATTAATTGGTGCAAATGGTGCAGGAAAATCAACCTTCTTAAAAATTTTAGCAGGTGATATTCAACCGTCAACAGGGAATGTTTCATTAGGACCTGATGAACGTTTGGCCGTATTGCGACAAAATCATTTTGATTTTGAAGAATATCCTGTAATTGAGACAGTTATCATGGGGCACAAGCGTCTATATGACGTCATGAAAGAAAAAGATGCCATTTATATGAAAGAAGATTTTAGTGATGAAGATGGCATTCGTGCCGCTGAGCTAGAAGGCGAATTTGCCGAATTAGATGGCTGGGAAGCAGAGCCTGAAGCAGCAGTCTTGTTGCAAGGATTAAATATCCCCGAAGAATTGCATTCCGTAAAAATGAAAGAATTAACAGCCGGCCAAAAAGTAAAAGTTTTGCTCGCACAAGCCCTATTTGGCAAGCCAGATGTTCTCTTACTTGATGAGCCTACCAATGGACTAGATATCCAATCCATTAATTGGTTGGAAGAATTTTTGATTAACTTCGATAATACGGTTATCGTTGTGTCACATGACCGCCACTTTTTAAACAAAGTATGTACGCATATGGCCGATCTAGATTTTGGCAAAATCAAACTATACGTCGGTAACTACGATTTTTGGTTAGAATCTAGCCAATTAGCTACCAAGCTACAAGCCAATGCCAATGCGAAAAAAGAAGAGCAAATCAAAGAGTTGCAAGAATTTATCGCGCGCTTCAGTGCCAATGCATCGAAGTCAAAACAAGCAACATCTCGGAAAAAAATGCTCGACAAAATTACCTTAGATGATATTCAGCCTTCTTCTCGTCGCTATCCTTTTGTTGGTTTTAAGCCAGAACGTGAAATCGGCAATGACTTATTGCAAGTCGAAAATGTCAGCGTGACGATTGATGGCAAAAAAATCTTAGACAACATTTCATTTACCTTGAATAAAGATGACAAAGTCGCTTTCGTTGCCAAAGATGACATCACAACAACGACACTCTTTAAAGTCATTATGGGTGATTTGACTCCTGATACTGGCTCTGTTCGTTGGGGTGTAACGACTAGTCAGGCTTACTTAGCGAAAGACACAAGTAGTGAATTTGCTAGCAATCTGACCATTCTTGATTGGTTACGCCAGTACGCAAGCAAAGAAGAAGACGACAATACATTCTTAAGAAGCTTCTTAGGAAGAATGCTTTTCTCCGGTGATGAAGTATTAAAATCGGTCAATGTTCTTTCGGGGGGCGAAAAAGTTCGCTGCATGCTATCAAAAATGATGCTCTCTAAAGCCAATGTCTTGGTATTAGATGATCCGACAAACCATTTAGACCTAGAATCCATTACCGCTTTAAACGATGGCTTAATGTCCTTTACTGGCTCATTGCTATTTGCTTCACACGACCACCAATTTATTCAAACGTTAGCAAACCGTATTATTGCAGTATCTGATAAAGGTGTTGTTGACCGTGCGGAAACGACGTATGATGAATTTTTAGAAAATCCAGACGTACAGAGCCGTGTCGCTCAATTGTACGCATAACAAAAAGCCATACAATCCAGAGAAAATACTGGATTGATGGCTTTTTACTTACGATTCTTTCGACAGTCAGACATTCTCAAAAAAGGTGTCTGAACCTATCTAGAGTTAACCGTTTTTTATGCGATTATTTTCTTCCTAAGAAGAATGACACAACAGCGACGACAATCACAGCACCAATAATTGATGGAATGACAGCCATTCCAGCTAGTGAAGGTCCCCAACTACCAAAGATTGCTTGACCGACTGCAGAACCGACTAAACCAGCGATAATATTTGCAATCCAGCCCATTGATTCTCCTTTATTTGTAATCGCACCAGCAATCACACCAATAATAGCACCTACAATTAATGACCAAATGAGTCCCATAATCAATACTCCCTTTCATCGAGGATATTCTTTCCTCGTTACTATAGACATAGTGTAACAAGAAAAACGATGAAATGAACTGGATTTGCTTTTCGACAATAACTTCTGTTTTAAAAAAAACAAAATACTTTACTTTTTCAACAACTACTAGATGAAAAAAAGCATCGAACGCCACGAAAATCATCCCTTTTTGACTTCATTTGCTTCATTTTCATCCTAGAAAGCATTTCTTATCAAAAATAATTATTGGTTTTATTTTTTTGCATATTTCATTCTTTCTTCGGTGGTATCCATACTTTTGTTTCGCTTGATGTTGGATAGTAGTAGCCATTCGGGATACATTGTAGCTCAATTAAGCCTCCCCATGGTGCCGTGACGTACACACTAGCATTACCTGGCGTATCTTCATATCGGGAATTCCCATGAATTTCTGAAAGGGCTGTTGCGCCAGCTTTGACGGCTTGTTCTAGTGCAGGATCAATCTCACTAACAAAAATGGATAGATGATTGATGCCATAATCTGAAAGGCCAACTGGCTGGCGTTGGGGCTCTGCTTTGATTTCAAATAGCTCAATGCCTAGACCAGTGCCGATGACAATCATCCGTTGACGGACAATCTTTCCCCCTTGAGGAATCCCTAGTTGTCTTTCGACCGTCTCCCCTTCGTGCGGGTTCGTCCGCTAGTGTTAAGCCATCATGTGCAATCTTAGCACCGAACGCTTCCTTGAAAAATTTCGTCGCCTCATCCATATCAGGTACAGTCATACCTAAATGATTGATTCCTAAAATAAACTTTGTCCTATACTCACTCCCTTTCTTTTACTATAAAGAAACAGTTGAAAAAAGAAACAGAAGAGGCACTCACTTCTCGATCTAATCAGAATAGTTGACAGAAAGGTGAAAAATGGACTTGATACATTTGTTGCCATGGCAAGACAGCATGAACGAAAAAAAAGAAAAGCCAAAAGTTTAAGAATCGACTTCCGGATTTTCTAGTCTTTATGCTTATATTTGCGACCAAACGCTTTCTAAAATATTCGTTTGCGTCCGATCTGGTCCAACAGAGAACGTCGAAATGCGTACACCAACTAATTCCGATACGCGACGGACATAGTTGCGCGCATTTTCCGGTAAGTCAGCTAATGTCTTACAACTTGTAATATCTTCTGACCAACCAGCTAATTCTTCATAGACTGGCTTGCAGCGTTGCAATTCTTTCAAGCTTGCTGGGTAATGGTAAATTAATTGACCATCTAGCTCATACGCTGTACAAATTTTCACTGTTTCTAACCCACTTAAGACGTCGATTGAATTCAGTGATAAATTAGTAATACCTGACACGCGACGAGAGTGACGCATAACAACGGAATCAAACCAACCAACTCTACGTGGGCGGCCAGTTGTCGTGCCATATTCACGGCCGACTTCACGAATCTGACTACCAATTTCATCAAATAACTCAGTAGGGAAGGGACCATCGCCGACACGTGAAGTGTAAGCTTTACAAACACCTACCACTTTGTTAATTTTTGAAGGACCTACACCGCTACCGATTGTTACACCACCGGCTACAGGATTAGAAGAAGTCACAAATGGATACGTTCCTTGGTCAATATCCAGCATAACGCCTTGAGCACCTTCAAATAAAACTCGTTTTCCTTCATCGAGAGCATCATTTAAAATCACCGAAGTATCGGTTACATATTTTTTAATTTGTTGGCCGTATTCGTAGTATTCTTCAAAAATATTTTCGAATGCTAAAGCTTCAGAATCAAACATACGCTCAAATTGCCGATTTTTATCTTCTAAATTCGCACGTAGGCGTTCTTCAAAGATTTCCTTGTCTAATAAGTCAGCAATCCGAATACCTACACGTGCAGCTTTGTCCATGTAAGCTGGGCCGATTCCTTTATTAGTCGTACCGATTTTATTGACGCCTTTTGCCTCTTCTTGCAATTGATCTAATTTTATATGATAAGGTAAAATCACATGTGCGCGATCAGAAATTCGTAAATTGTCAGTGTCGACATGATGTTCTGCTAAATAAGCAAGCTCTTTCACTAGCGATTTAGGATTGACTACGACCCCATTACCAATGACACTAATTTTTTCTTTGTAAAAAATACCAGAAGGAATCAGATGCAATTTATACGTCACGCCATCAAATTTAATGGTATGTCCTGCATTGTCCCCACCTTGATAACGAGCAATCACTTCTGCATTTTCGCTAAGAAAATCCGTAATCTTCCCTTTTCCTTCGTCGCCCCATTGCGTTCCAACTACTACTACTGATGACATATGAATACCTCTTTCTTTGTTTGTTGTATTCCCAAAACATTGTAGCAATTTTTTGTATAAAATTCAAGCAATAATCGAATGTTGAAGCATATGCATTGCAAAAATACACCAAAATACGAACATTAATGGGTTGGTACCTAATTGTTCTCTTATCAGCTAGAATTTAGGTAAAAAAGAAGGGAGCGTGAAAAACTCTCACACTCCCCTATGGATACACACTTACGCAAACTCTTCCCTTAATGATAGTGAGGAGAATTTGTTGTACTCTTTTATAAAAAGTAGCTCAACGGTACCTCGTGCGCCACTTCTATTTTTTTCAATGATTACTTCTACTTTGTTGTTCACTTCTTTTTCTTCGTGATCTTCATCTTGATCGCCTTCGCGTTCATAGTAATCCTCACGATATAAGAAAGCCACAATATCCGCATCTTGTTCAATTGACCCTGATTCACGGATGTCACTTAAAACAGGTCGCTTGTCTTGTCTTTGCTCAACTCCCCGAGAAAGCTGCGATAAAGCAATCACTGGGACTTTTAGTTCTTTCGCTAATTTCTTTAGCTGTCTTGAAATTTCCGATACTTCTTGTTGACGGCTTTCACGACCAGTCCCTTCAATTAGTTGCAAATAATCAATTAGAATGAGTCCTAAATTGCCTTTTTCTTGTGCCAATTTACGACAACGGGCACGAATCTCAGAAATTTTAATCCCTGGCGTATCATCAATGTAAATATTGGCACGCGATAAGCTTCCCATAGCGACGATCAGCGAGCGCCATTCTTCATCAGTCAATTGACCTGTCCGCAGATTCCCTGCTTGAATCGAACCTTCTGCACAGAGCATCCGATTGACCAGCGACTCTGCCCCCATTTCAAGACTAAAGATTGCCACTGATTGGTCGGTCTTAGTCCCAATATTTTGCGCAATGTTTAGGGCGAAAGCTGTCTTCCCAACAGCAGGTCTGGCCGCTATGATAATCAGCTCTTCTTGATGCAAGCCAGCTGTCATTTTATCCAACGCTTGATACCCTGTCGGTAACCCTGTGATTGCTTCACCTTGTTGTGCCAGCTGATCAATATTTTCAATTGCTGTATTTAAGACATCGGCAATCGACTTAAAGCCTGAACTGTTGCGTTTTTCCGTTACTTCCAAAATACTACGTTCTGCATCATCGACGATTGATTGAACATCCTCGCCTTGTTCAAATCCCTTGGTTACGATTTGATTGGCTGTGTGAATCAAATTACGCAACACAGCTTTGTCATCGACAATCTTCGCATAATAACTAATACTTGCTGCTGAAGGTGACGCTTGACTTAGCTCTGTTAAGTACAAGATGCCACCGATATCTTCCAATGACTGTATACTTTCTAGTTCTGCTTTCAACGTAATGACATCAATCGCTTCGTTACGATCGTTTAATTGGATCATTGCTTGAAAAATAATTTGATGCGCACGGCGATAAAAGGCTCTTGGTTCAAGAATCTCCATGGCATCAATGATGGTGTCATTATCTAAAAAAATCGCACCTAAAACAGCTTGTTCTGCCTCAATATCTTGTGGCGGAATGCGATCTTGCCCAACTTCATTCATCCGTTACGCTCCTATGCTTCTTTTACTCTAGACTATTTACCTTCTTCAATATGAACCCGGATAGAAGCAGTCAATTCAGGATGCAACTTCACTGGGATATCTGTATAGCCCAAGCTTCTAATTGGTTGTTTCAAATCAACTTTTCGCTTGTCAACTTTGATGCTGTATTGTTTTTCAAGTGCATCGGTAATTTGTTTTGATGGAATCGAGCCAAATAGACGACCATCTTGGCCTGCTTTGGCCTTTAGTGTTACGACTGTTTTTTCATCTTCTAAGACTTTTTTTAATTCTTTTGCTTCGGCTAGAATTTCTTCTTCGTGTTTCGCTTGAGCTTTTTGTTTCCCAGCTAACGCAGAAATACTTTCTTTTGTTGCTTCTTTTGCCAAATTATTTTTAAGAAGGTAGTTTTGGGCATATCCTGTGGGTACTTCCTTAACGTCACCTTTTTTCCCTTTACCTTTTACATCTGCTAAAAAAATTACTTTCATTTTGGTCACTCCTTGGTACGTTCTAGTTTATCTAATTCTTGAAATAGCTCTTGCTGGACTTCATCTAAGGTTTTCCCTTTGATTTGAGTAGCAGCATTGGTGAAATGGCCCCCTCCGCCTAGTGCCTCCATGATGGTCTGGACATTGATGGTCCCCGAGCTTCTAGCACTAATGCCAATCACATCACCTGCTTGTTTGGTAATCACAAATGACGCATGAATGCCATTTAATGACAGTAGGGTATCGGCTGTTTTGGCGACTGTCACACCGTCGTATACTTCTCGTTCATCTGCTACGGATACTACGATATCTTTTCGGTAATAATCACTTCGGGCGACAAGGCGACTAATCGATAAATACGAATCCAAATCAGAACTCAAAAGGTACTGGACTAATGCAATATCAGCCCCCTGTGTTTTTAAGAAACTAGCCATATCAAATGTTTTCCCCGTCGTACGGACAGCAAAGCTCTTCGTATCCACGTAGATTCCAGCCAACAATAACGTCGGTACAAATTTAGGCAATCGTATTTTACGATTGGTTTGAAATTGAATAAATTCCGATACTAATTCGGACGCTGAGGAAGCTGACGTTTCAATATACGTTAAGAGTGGCTTATTGGGAAATTCATCTCCCCGTCGATGGTGATCGATGATAATAATTTTTTCAAAGGCATCATAGACCGTTTGCGAGATTGACAGTGATGGCTTATGGTAATCTACCATCACCAAGACACTACGATGATCAATTTTTTGCAGCGCTTCTTTTTCAGTTATGACCATCTCAGATAATTCTGTATATTTATCCAATTCGTTCAAACAGCGCGTCATATCAGGATTGACTTCTTCCCGATTGAGCAAGACATACGCTTCTCGATTGGCCAATTTAGCTAAGCCAGCAATTCCAAAAGCTGCCCCCACAGCATCCATATCAGGGAAACGATGGCCCATAATAAATACTTTTTGATTTTCTAAGAAGATCTTCTTTAGCGCCAAACTCATAGCTCGAGAACGTGTTCTTGTACGTCGTATGGTCCCATCCGTATTGCCCCCGAAAAATTGGGGCTTAGCATTTGGATCAGTGTCTTTGACGACCACTTGATCACCACCACGAGCCTGTGCCAAGTCAAGATTATTTTGCGCAATCTCGCCGATCTTCTCGATCTCAGCATCGCCATATGCAATGCCCATGCTCAATGTCAACACGAGCTCACTATTGATCTCAGCTTCTTTGACTTGCTTCAAGAGCACAAACTGATGCTCTTTCATCCGGTCAACATCAGCTTCTTTTGCAACAAAAAAGTATCGTTCAGAGTTGATGCGCTTATAAAAAATATGGTTATCGTTTGCCCAATCTGATATCATCGTCGTGATTAATGTATTCAACGCTGAAACATATTTATCATCCATTCGATCAATGATGTCATCATAATTATCTAATGAGATAATCCCTATCGCTGTCATAATCCTACTCCTCATATTTTACCAATTAGTCCCCTAATTCTAATAGCCATTGACTACTTGTTCGCTTAGTTTGCGAAACTCATACTCTATTCTACCATAAAGTTGACTACACTCCTAGCTGGTACTATGTTTCACATGAAACATCCATACCGCATGAGTGCATGAAAAAAAGAACCTCACAAAGTGAGATTCTTTCGGGCTGATTATTCTTCAGTAGCAAATGGTAATAGACCCATGATACGTGCGCGTTTGATTGCAATCGTTAATTTACGTTGGTTTTTAGCGCCAGTACCTGTTACACGACGTGGTAAAATTTTGCCACGTTCAGAAATGAATCTTTTTAATAATTCGATATCTTTGTAATCAACATGTTCAATGTGATTTGCTGCTAAATAATCTACTTTACGACGTTTACGTCCGCCTCTTCTTTGTTGTGCCATCCTATTTCCCTCCTATCAAAAATTTTCTAGAATGGTAAGTCATCGTCTGAAATGTCAATTGATGAACTTCCGAATGGATCAGAAGTATCGCGATCAAAATTAGGCATTCCGTTTGATGGTTGAGATGTTTGAGTTTGATTATTGTTAAATGTTGTCGATTGATTCCCACTAAAGCCAGTGTCTGTCCCGCGACGCTCTGAAGCATTACGAGATTCTAACAATTGAAAGTTTTCTGCCACAACTTCTGTCACATATACTTTTTGACCTTGTTGATTTTCGTAGTTTCTAGTCTGAATTCTACCAGTCACCCCTAGAAGCGTACCTTTGCGAGCATAGTTCGCTAACGTTTCTGCTGGTTTGCGCCAAATCACACAGTTGATGAAATCTGCTTCTCTTTCACCGCTTTGATTCGTAAAATTACGATTGACAGCTAAAGAAAAAGTTGCTACAGCGGCACCATTTGCAGTATAACGTAATTCTGGGTCTCTTGTTAATCTTCCAACTAATACAACGTTGTTAATCAAGATTCATCATCTCCTCATCGTTTTGTTTCACGTGAAACAATTATTTTTCTTCTTTCACAATCATGTGGCGAACGATATCGTCATTGATTTTAGCAAGACGATCAAATTCGCTAACAGCGCTTGCTGATGATGGAGAAGAAACTTTAACGATGTGGTAGATACCTTCACGGAATCCGTTCATTTCGTACGCTAGACGGCGTTTTTCCCAATCCTTTGATTCGATAACTTCTGCTCCGTTATCTTTCAAGATTGAATCGAAACGTTCGATTAAAGCTGATTTTGCTTCTTCATCAATGTTTGGACGAATAATGTATAAAATTTCATAGTTCGTATTGTTCATTGATTTTTCACCTCCCTATGGACTTTGGCTCTTAATTCTCTAAGAGCAGAGAGAGTTGTCTTTAGACTACTCACAAACACAAATTATACAGAATTTGCTGTGAAAACGCAAGAAATTTCTTTTCGCTCGGTTTCTTCTCTTCTCACTATATAGTTACGTATGAAGAACGAGGCTAAGACAAAAATAATTTTATCCTGCTAAATTCCAAGAAACCGATGAAATAGCATGCGTGACAACAAAAAGCCATAAAATCCAAAAGTTTAAAAATGACTTCTGAATTTTATGGTCTTTTTGCTTGCAGCTTTTATTTACTCAGTTGGTTGATTGGTGGATTCTTCTGCTTCGATTTCTTCTGGTTCGACAGTCGCCATGGTAACAACTTTCGCCTCGTTTTCCATTTTCATCAATCGAACGCCCAGTGTGGCACGTCCGGTTTGTGAGACTGTGGCTACATTGAAGCGGATAATCACCCCTTTATCGGTGATGACTAAAATATCTTCTTCACCAGAAACCGTCGTTAAACCAGCGAGTGGTCCATTTTTAGGCGTAATATTGGCGGTCTTGATTCCTTTCCCACCACGGCCTTTCACAGGGTATTCTGAGCTAGCTGTCCGTTTTCCGTACCCATTTTCGGTGATGACCAATACTTCGCTCTCAGGCGTCAATATGGCCGTCCCAACGACATAGTCCCCTTCGCGTAATCGGATCCCTCTAACACCTGCTGCAGCACGTCCCATATCACGAACGACACTTTCAGCAAAGGTAACGGAATACCCACCATGAGTACCAATAATGATTGTGTCGCTTCCCTTTGTTTGTAGCACATTAACCAATTCGTCTTGCTCTTTTAAGCCAATAGCGATCAAGCCATTGCTGCGAATATTTGAGAATGCTTGCACATCAGTCCGCTTAACCACACCCAGCTTGGTCGTAAAGAAGAGGTACTGCTCGGCTGCTTCATGATTTTTCACCGCAATAATCGCCTGTATACGCTCAGATGAATCAATTCCTAATAAATTAATGACAGGAATTCCTTTTGCTGTCCGGCCATATTCTGGAATTTCATATCCTTTTGCTTTGTAGACTTTGCCGGCATTCGTAAAGAACAAGAGCGTATCGTGTGTGGAACAGGATACTAGCGTTTTGACAAAATCTTCATCGTGTACGCCCATTCCTTGGACACCGCGTCCACCCCGTCTTTGCGCACGAAACTCTGTGTTTGCGACGCGCTTGATGTAACCATTGTTGGTGAGTGTAATGACGATTTCTTCTTCTTCAATCAAGTCTTCATCTTCTAATGACAAGACTTCACCTACGAGTAATTCGGTGCGACGAGCATCGCCAAATCGTTTTCCTAAATCGAGTAATTCCTCTTTAATGATTTGTACAACACGTTCTGGACGAGCCAGAATATCTGTTAAATCAGCAATGAATGCCAACAACTCTTGGTATTCATTTTCGATTTTTTCGCGTTCCAATCCTGTCAAACGACGAAGACGCATGTCTAAAATGGCTTGCGCTTGACGATCAGAAAAGTCAAAGCGTTCGATTAACGTTGCTTTTGCCAAGTCATCACTTTTTGATCCTCGGATAATGGCAATGATTTCATCGATATGGTCTAATGCAATCCGCAGACCTTCTAAAATATGCGCACGTGCTTCTGCTTTTTTCTTATCGAAAATCGTACGACGGGTAATCACTTCTTTTTGATGCTCGATATAATTTTCTAAAATGCGTTTTAGGCTTAAAATTTTCGGAACGCCTTTTTCAATAGCTAGCATGTTAAAGCCAAAGGACGATTGCAAGGCGGTCATCTTGTAAATATTGTTCAAAATAACGGATGCACTCACATCGCGACGGACTTCAATCACGATACGCATGCCTTTGCGACTGGATTCATCGCGCAAAGCAGTAATTCCTTCAATCCGCTTGTCACGGTGTAATTCAGAGATGCGTTCGATTAACTTTGCTTTGTTCACCATGTATGGTAATTCGGTGATTAAAATGCGTTCTTTGCCATTGCTCATCTCATCGATTTCAACACGTCCACGAACGATGATGGAGCCTTTTCCGGTCTCATACGCCCGACGGATACCTGATTTCCCCATCACAATCCCACCAGTTGGGAAGTCTGGTCCAGGTAAGACCTCCATCAGTTCACTTGTTGTGACGTCTGGATTATCCATTAATAAATCGATAGCGGCGATTACTTCATTTAGATTATGAGGTGGAATATTGGTCGCCATCCCAACTGCAATCCCAGTTGTTCCATTAACCAATAAGTTAGGGAAACGGGCTGGCAAGACGGCTGGTTCGCGCTCAGTATCATCGTAGTTGCTTTGAAAATCAACGGTGTCTTTGTTGATGTCGCGCAGCATTTCGACTGCTAATTTACTCATACGAGCTTCGGTATACCGCATCGCTGCCGCTCCATCACCATCGACAGAACCAAAGTTTCCATGACCGTCGACAAGCATATAACGATAGCTAAACGGCTGTGCCATCCGAACCATCGACTCATAAATGGCACTATCACCGTGAGGATGGTATTTCCCCATTACATCGCCGACAATTCTGGCCGATTTTTTATGAGGTTTATCTGGTGTCACGCCTAATTCATTCATTCCGTATAAGATACGACGGTGAACAGGTTTTAGACCATCTCTGACATCTGGAAGGGCCCTAGCAACAATGACACTCATAGCATAATCAATAAAGGACTCTTTCATTTCACTGGTCAAATTGACACTGTGAATATTTTGTTTCGCTTCTTCACTCAACTACATTTCCTCCTTTATGACTGTTAGATATCTAAATTCTTCACGTAATGTGCATTCTCTTCGATAAATGCTCGGCGTGGCTCTACACGGTCTCCCATTAACATCTCAAATACTTGATCGGCTTCAATGGCATCATCGACACTTACTTGTAACATCATGCGATTTTCAGGGTCCATCGTGGTCTCCCAAAGTTGATGGTCATCCATTTCTCCAAGACCTTTGTAGCGCTGTACGTTGGGTTTTGGTGAAGCTGGTAGGGAAGAGACAATTTGTTTTAGCTCATCTTCTGCTTGCTTACCTGGTTGCACATAGGTGATATTTTTTCCTTGTTTGACCCCATACAATGGTGGTTGGGCAATATAAACATAGCCAGCCTCTACGATTGGGCGCATGTATCGATAAAATAGCGTTAGGAGTAACGTCCGAATATGCGCTCCATCCACATCCGCATCGGTCATAATAACTAATTTATGGTAGCGTGCTTTTGATACATCAAAATCCGCCCCAAATCCCGTTCCCATTGCTGTAAATAGTGAACGAATTTCTTCGTTGGCTAAAATTTTGTCCATGCTTGCTTTTTCGACGTTCAAAATTTTCCCACGAATAGGCAAAATGGCTTGAAATTCACGGTCACGTCCTTGTTTAGCTGATCCACCGGCTGAATCTCCTTCGACGATAAACAACTCACACTTATCCGCCTCACGACTCGAACAATCGGCTAGTTTACCAGGTAAACTACTAATTTCTAATGCCCCTTTGCGGCGTGTCACTTCTCGCGCCCGTTTGGCAGCCAAGCGAGCTTTTGAGGCCAATAGACCTTTTTCAACAATTTGGCGACCAACAGTCGGATTTTCCATCAAAAATTTCGCAAAGTGCTCTGAAAATAAGCGGTCTGTTACGGTACGCACTTCTGAATTACCTAATTTGGTTTTGGTTTGTCCTTCAAACTGTGGATCTGGATGCTTAATAGAAATGACCGCCGTCAATCCTTCACGCACATCTTCCCCTGAAAGATTTTCATCGGATTCTCTCATAAGTTTTTGCTTCCGGGCATAATCATTGATGACACGCGTTAACGCTGTTTTAAAGCCTGATTCATGCGTTCCACCTTCGTATGTATGGATATTATTGGCAAAGCTCAATAAATTCGTGTGGTAGCCATCTGTGTATTGCATGGATACTTCAACACTAATATCTTGTTGGTTGCCTTCTAGATAAATTGGCTCTGGGAAAAGAACTGTTTTCGTTGCATTTAAATGCTCGACATAACTTTTAATCCCGCCTTCAAAGTGGAATGCTCGAACTTCGGCTTCCTCTTTGCGCTTGTCTTCAATCGAAATATGTAGTCCACGATTTAAAAAGGCCAATTCACGAACCCGTGTTGCTAATTTTTCAAATTCAAAAGTCGTCGTTTCGCGGAAAATTTCAGGATCTGGTACAAAGTGAACTTCTGTCCCATGACGGTCAGTCTCACCAATAATCGTCAGATCAGATACGACAGCACCACGATGGTACTCTTGGAAATAGACTTTGCCTTCTTTGAATACTTTGACATCCAATGTCGTCGATAAGGCATTGACCACTGATGAACCCACACCATGTAGTCCACCAGATACTTTATATCCGCCACCGCCGAATTTTCCCCCAGCATGCAGTACGGTAAAGACCGTTTCGACAGCTGGACGACCAGTTTTCGCTTGAATATCGACTGGAATTCCACGACCATCATCTGTAACGGTAATACTATTGTCTTTTTCAACAACCACTTCGATTTTTGTGGCAAATCCTGCTAACGCTTCATCGATAGAATTGTCAACGATTTCCCAAACTAAGTGATGTAGACCTTCTGAACTAGTCGATCCGATATACATTCCCGGACGTTTTCGAACGGCCTCTAATCCTTCTAACACCTGAATTTGACTGGCATCATATTCTTTGGCGCGCTCGACTAAGCTTTTTTCCTCTTCAGTCATTCCGTCTTCTCTCCTTCTAATTTTCCTTGATTCACATAATAAATCGCCGGCTGCACGGTCATTTTATCGCGTACATGTTCAAGCGTTGTTGTCGTTAAAAAGGTTTGTACTTTGCCTTCAATTGCCTCTAGCAAATGCACTTGTCTTGAATCATCTAGCTCACTCATGACATCATCCAATAATAAAATCGGGTATTCGCCTGTTTCAGCTTTCATCAGATCAATTTCTGCTAATTTCACACTCAAAGCAGTCGTTCGTTGTTGCCCTTGAGAGCCATATGTCTGGACATTTTTGCCATTGATGAAAAAAACCAATTCATCTCGATGAGGGCCGATGAGCGTCATTTGCCGAAACAATTCTTTGGCACGAATCGCTGCAAATGCTTGGCTGTATGCCGCTTCGATGTCAGCCAAATTCGCCTCTTCAAATGTCACTGTCGCATCATAGTGCAACGTTAACGTTTCTTTTTCTTGGCTAATGAGCTGATGCAATTGATTGGCCCAATATTCCAACTTCTTAACGAAATTGATGCGTGTCCACAAAATTTTGCTACCAAACGTCACCAATTGCTCCGTCAAAATATCTAAATAAAGCGGATCTGTTTGTTTTTTTTCAGCTAATTGTTTTAAATACTGGTTACGCTGCTTCAATACTTGTTGATACTGGACCAAATTGTATAAATATACAGAATCAATCTGACCAATCTCCATATCAAGAAATTTTCGTCTTAATTGCGGCGTGCCTTTTACTAAAGACAAGTCTTCTGGCGCAAATAAAATAACATTCAATTGACCGATATAGCTGCTTAATTTTTTTTGTTCGATATGATTCACTTTGGTTTTGCGGCCTTTTTTACTTAAGCCTAATTCAAGTGGAATGGTTTGTTGCTTTTTTTCCACAACACCTGCTAAATAAGCCTCCGCGCAATCCCATTCAATTAATTCTTGCTCGTTGGTTGTCCGATGACTGCGTGTCATCGCCAAAACATAAATACTTTCAAGTAGATTGGTCTTTCCTTGCGCATTTTCGCCCAAAAAAATAATCAAATCTTTCGCAAATGGTAACTGCAACTCGTCGTAATTACGAAAATGTCGCAACGTTAAACTATTCAGCCGCATCGCTCGCCTGCTTTGCTATGAAATACGTCCCATAAGAAGGAATCTCGATCATCATACCACTGTATAACTTACGGCCACGACGATTTTCTAGTTCACCATCGACGAATACACTATTTTCTGCCAAAAACCATTTTGCTTGCCCACCACTACTAATAATGGAGGCCTCTTTTAGCATTTGTCCCAAAGTCATGTACTCTGATGTCAAAAAGATTTTCTCTTTCATTTTTTCCCTCTATTCTTCGTTAGACATATGTTCTTATTATACCCTTAAAATAGCGAGAAAACAAATTTTGATGGATATTTTTCGCTATACGCTTCGATAGACATTTTTGATAGATTTTAATAAAAACAAAAAACAGGGCTTAAACGTTCATTTAGGCCCTGTTTTTGTTTTTTCACTTGTTTTGTTCATTTTCACTTAGAATTTCAATTTTTTGAAAATTAGTTTGTCCGAACCGGGGTAATTAATTGAATGAACGATGCTTGTCCTTCAGTTGGTTCAAGCGTAAAGGGACGAATCGCTGAGATAAACTTAATTGCAATGGTCGTATCGCCAAATGCGCGTAAGGCGGCTTTCATGTAGTCCGGATTAAACGAAATGTCTAATGGATCGCCACTTACTTTGTCGTAACTCAACGACTCTTCGACTTTTCCGACTTCCGGTGAATTCCCATACAAAATAACATCTTGATCTGTAATTGATAATTTAACAATGTTGTTTCGGCCTTCATGAGATAACAAAGACGCACGCTCGATAGCCGCTAATAAAGCTGGTACTGAAAATTCAATTTCGGTATTAAAACTTGTCGGAATCAAGCGATTGGTATCAGGATAGGTCCCTTCTAGTAGACGTGAATAAAATTTCATTGTCTCTGTTTCAAACAACACTTGGTTTTCCATAATGCTAATGTCGATTTGTTCATCTGTTTCCGCTAATGATCGTGACAATTCCGTCAAACTTTTCCCTGGAATGACGATGTCTATTTGATCAGATTGGCTTTCTAGTGGGATGGTTCGTTGACTCAAACGGTGAGAGTCTGTCGCCACTGCTACGAGTTGATTATTTTTCAAGGTTATGTGGACACCAGTCAAGATAGGGCGGCTTTCATGTTGCGATACGGCAAAGACAGTTTCGCTAATTAGCTGATTCAAAACTTCGACAGGAATGGTTAGCTGCTGGTTGGTTTCGACAACTGGTAAATGTGGATAGTTATCCGCATCTAGACCATTGACGGTAAAGCTAGCTTTGCCAGAAGTAATAAGCACTTGATTGTTTTCAATTACTTCAAGCGTAAAGGTTTCTTCTGGTAAACGGCGGACAATTTCGCCAAAAAAGCGTGCTTGTAAGACGATTGCTCCTGTTTGCTCAATTTGCATGTTGGCTTTTTCATTGGTGGCACTTAAAAAAGTTTCAATGGAAATATCTGCATTGCTCCCAGTTAAAGTTAAGCCTTGATGACTCAATTGAATTTTGACACCCGTTAAGATGGGAATGGTAGTTTTACTAGAAATCGCACGTTGTACGGTTTGTAATTCTTGAATGAACGTTCCTCGATGCAAGGTTACTTTCATAGTGTTGGACAACTCCTTTTAATTAATGGTAAATAAAAAATAGTCGTAGTAATAGGCTTGTTTATTCTGTGGATAATTAGGATAAAAGTCAATATTGTCAAGTTTTCCACTTGTGTATAACTTGTGGAAAACTTCCTAGTTTTTTTGGGATAACTATCCACAGCGAATTAGCCAAGTATGATTTGTTTGATCTCAGCAACTTCATTTTGAAGAATTGCATCACTTTGGAGTAAATGCTGAATCTTTTCATGCGCATGAATAACAGTCGTGTGGTCTTTCCCACCAAATTCTGCCCCAATCTTAGGCAAAGAATTGTCTGTCAACTCGCGTGAAAGAAACATGGCAATCTGTCTTGGAACAACAATACTTTTTACCCGTTTTTTTCCTTTTAAGTCCTTTAGTGGAATATGGTAGTACTTTGCGACCTCTTCTTGGATGTGCAAAATAGATACTTGGTTTAAATGATGGGTCGACTTTAAGGCTTTTAAAGCTTCTGCTGCAAGACTTGTTGTTATATCGACGTTTCTCATGGCAGCAAAGGCCTGTACACGGACAAGTGCCCCTTCTAATTCACGGATATTGGAATCAATTTGACCAGCAATGTAGCTAAGCGTGTCATCAGGAATTTCCAAATTTTCGGCTTCTGCTTTTTTTCGTAAAATGGCCGTCCGTGTTTCTAAATCTGGTGGTGTAATATCGACAGACAAGCCCCAAGCAAAACGAGAGACCAGCCGTTCAGGCAAGGTCGGAATTTCATTGGGTAGTCGATCACTAGTCAAAACGATTTGTTTGTTGTTTAGGTAAAGTTCTTCAAAAGTATTGAAAAATTCTTCTTGCGTGCCCTCTTTGTTCACCAAAAATTGAATATCATCGACTAGTAATAAGTCGACAGTGCGGTATTCATTACGAAATTCTTCCATTTCCTTCCGTTTAATAGAATTAATGAAATCATTTGTAAAATTTTCGCTACTGACATATTTAATCCGTGCATTGGGGCGTTTTTGGAGCATTTGATGCCCAATCGCGTGCATCAAATGGGTTTTCCCTAGACCGACGCCACCATAGAAAAATAGTGGATTGTAAATAGATCCTGGATCTTCGGCTACTACGAGTGCAGCAGCATGTGCCATTTGGTTCCCTTTCCCAATGACAAACGTATCAAATGTGTATTTTGGATTCAGCATGGCTTTTGATGGCACTTCTTCGGCTTGTTCAGGCTGAACAGCTTGAGGTTCTTTCTTTTTTTGATAAACGTCGGCTTCTTCTGGTGTCATGAATGTCGGAAATAATTCTTCACCATTTAATAGATAGCCCGTTTCTAAAATTTGACCGGCTAAATTTTTTTCCCAGTAATTTTTATGTAATTCGCTAGGAACTTCGATAATTAGTTGGTTATCTTGAAAAGAAAGAGGCTTGGCGGTGTCGACCCAAGTGTTGTAACTGACAAAATTCATCTCTTTTTTGTAACGTTCTTGTAGCTCTTTCCAAATGGTATCAAGAGATGGCATAGTCGTTCCTCCCAATTCTAAAAAATTTCTAAAGCATAGATAGTATTAATGTAGCATGGATAGGAAAAGTTTTCCACAGAATAAGATAAGAAAATAAAAAAAACACAAATTTTTCCACACTGTGAAAAAATAAAAAGAAAAAAGTAAACAGGTGTGAAATAAGTTTTCCACAAGTATGAAACAGTCTGTGGATAATGAATTATTTTTTTGAGTTATGCACAGATGTTCGTGGAAAAGAAAGATGGTTATACAAGAGTTTACCCAATTCTATCCACAGGAAAAAACTAGCGTGTGGATATCTTTTACAAGCTAGTGAATTTGTGTAAAAGTACCCCCAAAAGTCTTCGCAAGTATGTTAGGTGAAAGACAATCGTCCACAAGGCAATTGACACGATTTTTTCGTATTGTGGATAAAAATGTCTTATTTGAACGAGTTGTTGTTCATTTTTTTATTGACAAAATTGACGGAAAGTCGTTATAATATCAAGGTATGTCTGTACATAGAGATAACGGGAAATTTTTTTGGAGGTGAATTGAATGAAAAGAACGTATCAACCAAATAAAAGAAAACATCAAAAAGTTCATGGTTTCCGTAAACGCATGAGCACAAAAAACGGACGTCGCGTCTTAGCTAGTCGTCGTCGTAAAGGCAGAAAGGTTATTTCTGCATAAGCCACTGAGCCTCAGTGGTTTTTTTTATGCCTTTTTTTAGGATAAACAGGTGAAGAGTCAGCCAGTAATATGGTATGATTGGCAAGTGAGTATATAAGAAAAGGAATGAATAAACACAGGATGAGAAAGGCATATCGCGTCAAAAAAGAACTCGATTTTCAACGAGTGTACCAAACCAAAAATTCATATGCGAATCGTAAGTTTATTGTGTACGTATTGGCAAAACCGGAGCAAAAACATTTTCGTGTAGGAATATCGGTAGGCAAAAAAGTAGGCAATGCCGTCCATCGCAATGCGGTCAAACGCAAAATTCGGGCTAGTATTCAAGCAATGCAAGCAGAGATTGTCGCCCAACAAGACTTTATCGTGATTGCTCGTCCAGGTGTCTCAGACCTTTCTTCTCAAGAAGTGTACTCGAACTTAAAACATGTCTTCGCACTTGCGGGAATTACTAACTAAAGAGAGGAATGTGTTTCGTGAAAAAAAGGAAGCGTCTACTTATGACCGGAAGCTTTGCGGTTTTAGCATTGCTTTTATCCGCATGCGGAACGAGTCAAGTAACGGCTCAGAGTACTGGAATCTGGGATCGTTACATTGTGTATTATTTTGCGGAGGCGATCAAAGGACTGTCATTTGGTAATGCAGGGATTGGGATTATTTTATTTACAATCATCATTCGCGTGATTTTGCTCCCATTGATGCATTTTCAAACAAAGAGCATGCGCAAAACGCAAGACTTGCAACCACAATTAAAAAAATTGCAAGCACAGTATTCTTCAAGAGATACGCAAACGCAACAAAAATTGCGAGAAGAAACACAAAAACTGTACGCAGAAAATAATGTAAATCCTTATATCGGCTGCCTGCCATTACTTGTGCAAATGCCAATTTTAATGGCATTGTGGCAAGCTATTTCACGCGTACCAGCATTAACAGAAGGCCATTTTTTATGGTTACAACTAGGTCTAAAAGATCCCTATTACATTTTGCCAATCTTGGCGGCGCTGTTTACGTTTGCTAGTACATATTTATCAAGCATGAGCCAAGTGGAATCAAATGCGAGCATGAAGATTATGACTTTTGTTATGCCATTGATGATTTTATTTATGGGGGTTAACTTAGCGAGTGGATTGTCACTGTACTGGGTTATCTCTAACGGCTTCCAAGTGATTCAAACACTACTAATCAATAATCCATTTGTGATCCGTAAAGAGCGTGAAGAGGCAGCTTTATTAGCCAAAGAAAAAGAACGAGCTTTGAAAAAAGCGAAAAACCAAGCATTAAACAGTAAGAAAAAACGAAAAAAATAAGAGCATTGAGGTAGAAAGGAGTTTTGACTATGCCAATTTATGAAGGAGCAACGGTTGAAGATGCCATTCGCCAGGGGTTATCCGATTTGGCTTTGACAGCTGAGCAAGTGACGATAACAACAGTAGCAGAAGGCAAAAAAGGTTTCTTAGGATTAGGGAAAAAAGTTGCTCGAGTCCAAATAGAGCCGCGCGTGGAGCCAGTTGCTACGATAGAGCCAATACCAGTTTCCATTAAAGAACCAGAAGAAAAACCAAAAGCTGCATCAGATGAAGAGACATTGACACAGCTAGCCTTATATCTCACTGCGATTACTAACGCACTAAACGCACCCGCAACGGTAACGTATACCCGCGAGCAAGATCAAGTGGTTGTCCACTTAGAGACGGAAAAACAAGGCATGTTGATTGGCAAGCACGGGAAGATATTGAATGCTTTACAATATTTGGCACAAGTCTTTGTTCATCGACTGGAAAAAAACCGGCTGTCGGTTGTTTTAAATGTCGGTGACTACCGTGAAAAGCGACAATTGATTTTGGAACGATTGGCACAAAAAACGGCCGATAAAGTCAAAAAAACAGGCCAACCAGTCTTTCTTGAACCAATGCCTGCCTTTGAGCGTAAGCAAATTCATGCGGCCTTAAGCAAAAATAAATTGATACAAACCCATTCAGAAGGCGATGAACCGTATCGTTACCTTGTCGTAGAACCAGTCAAAAAATAAGAGGCAAGACAGAATTGCTCAGCTACAAGCAAAAAACCAGAACATCCGAAAGTTGTTTCTCAAACTTTTGGATGTTCTGGCTTTTTGTCGTAGTAGCTAATTCTGTCTTGCCGTTTTATTTAGATGTAGCTGAGCAATTCTGTCTTGCCTCTTTTTTATAAGCACATTCATTTAGAAAGAGAAACGAACTTGTTATACTAATTCAAAAAGGAGGAACACAATGAACGCAACCTTTACATGGAATGAAACAGAATGTATCGGAGTATTGCCTGGAGGATACGGCACGGTGACCTTTTTACATAGCTTACCTGACCAACAGGTGCCAACAGGAGCGATTGCTTTGTTTATCAAGCAAGGGCAATTGGTCGCTATCTCTGACCAAAGCATAGAAAACTATGATCGGGTGCTACTGCTACAGCCTACGTGGGAAATGGAGCAAGCTTATTTTTTGCGCTATCTACAAAACTATAGCCAAGAGCAGCAGTGGCTACCACAGACTGAGATGCAGTCCGTGCCAGATCAATTTGAGAAAATCATCGCCCCATACGTCAAAGAAATACTCCTACTGTTGCACTGGTCGGGGTATAACTTTCAAGAACAAGCCAAAGCGCCTGCCAAAAAAGGTGGCAAAGCGGCACATAGATGGTCAAAAGCGGTCAGTACCATCCCGTTTTATACAGAATACGACGGAACCAAAGCGACCGTTTACTGGCAAAAACGGAATGAATTGGTCATTAAAAAAGGGGCAATCATGCGACAAGAGACACCCTTGAATAAAGATGGTTCAGTTGGTTTTGCGGCAAAGTTTGCTTTGACGTTGCGTCAGGAACAAGCGGATAAATACGATACAAACTTTGTCACGAAAGAAGATGTTGTCTTAAAAAGTGTCAATGAAGTCGGCCATTTTCTATACTTTGCCGGAACCAACAGTTGGTTACAGCTAAAAGATTCAGATGGAAAGACCATTGACGAGTGGACAGTAGTGAAATAAACCAATGAGACCGAAGTATCAAGCAGACCAGAAAACCTAGAAGTTTTGTCAAACGGTTGGATTTTCTGGTCTGCTTGATACTTTTGTCTCACCGTTTGCTACAAGTGCACAAAAGCCTATCACACTCGCTTTTAGCCGCCAATCGTGGATTGAACAAATTGAACTACGGTACCATATGCAAAAATCTCTAAAAATGTTGAACCATCTGGATGCACTAAATGCTCGTGTTCAAAATGACAGTGAATCACTGCATTGGCGCCATAAGCATCTGCTTTTTCGCGCAAACGATGTGAAATATCCGCCAATAAATCATTTGGATCGACTCGTGGATCAAATAGATCAACTTCCAGTTTTTCTGAAGCAAATACAATGTCTCGCACAATGTAGGGGCGATCGATGTTTCCAGTGGAAAGAATAATCTCGCGAATACGACGACGTTCTTCTTCTGTCTGATTGTCTTTACGAAATAAGCTCATAGTATCAGCACCTTTCAGTTTTTTTAAGTGTACCGTGTTTTTAAGATTCGTGCAAAGGACAGTGAAAAAGAAGCAACGAAACTTGTCAGTCATTAAAAAATATGCTACCCTATGACCAGAATAACGCGAACAAGCAGTCAAAGTGCAACGTTCACCTAAATGATAGGTGGAGTGGGCACTTTTTTTGTGCGATAAAATGAAAAGGAGCGAGGAAAGTGGCTGAAATTACGAAAGAATTTGATACGATTGCAGCAATTTCGACACCACCTGGCGAAGGAGCCATTAGCATTGTGCGTTTAAGTGGTGATCAAGCAATCGCCATCGCAGCAAACGTCTTTCAGGCAGGAACCAAACAACTAGCGGCTGTACCTAGCCATACGATCCATTACGGACATATTATAGATCCAAAGACAGAGCAGCTCGTCGATGAGGTGATGGTGTCTGTCATGCGTGCACCAAAAACCTTCACGAGAGAAGATGTCGTCGAAATCAATTGTCATGGCGGCATTGTCGTGGTCAATCAATTATTACAATTGCTATTACGCCAAGGTGCACGATTAGCAGAGCCGGGCGAGTTTACCAAGCGCGCATTCTTAAACGGACGGGTAGACTTGTCGCAAGCAGAAGCCGTGATGGACTTGATTCGCGCCAAGACAGACAAAGCGATGAATTTAGCCTTAAATCAATTGGATGGAAGACTATCAAACTTGATTCGTGCTTTGCGTCAGGAAATTTTAGAAACATTGGCTCAAGTGGAGGTTAATATCGATTATCCTGAATACGATGATGTAGAAGCGTTGACAAGCCAGCTATTGGTCGAAAAGGCGCACCACGTACAAGCGCAAATCCAAGCATTGCTACAAACAGCTAAACAAGGGAAAATTTTACGAGAAGGCTTAAATACGACAATTATTGGCCGGCCCAATGTTGGCAAGTCGAGCTTGTTGAACCATTTGTTACGCGAAGAGAAAGCCATCGTCACAGACGTGGCTGGTACGACGCGTGACGTGATTGAAGAATACGTCAATGTTCGCGGCGTACCACTGAAATTAGTTGATACAGCAGGTATCCGTGAAACCGAAGACATCGTCGAGCGGATTGGTGTCCAACGGAGTCGTCAAGCATTAGCGAAAGCCGATTTGATTTTGCTAGTACTGAATCAAAGTGAGCCCCTATTGGAGGAAGATCGTCAGTTACTGCAAGCGACCGATGCTACCAAGCGGATTGTTTTACTGAACAAAACGGACTTACCGAGCCAATTGGATCGATCGGCATTGGCTTCTCTCGTCGGCGATGCACCTGTCTTTGAAGTCTCAGTCTTAGAGAATGCCGGCCTTGATAAATTAGAACAAGCGATTGCTGATTTATTCTTTGGTGGTCAAACGACAGACAAAGATGCGTCGTATGTTTCAAATACGCGCCACATTGCTTTATTAGAGCATGCCTCTCAGGCGCTCTCTGACGTCATCTCAGGCATTGAAGCAGGTATGCCGGTAGATTTGGTCCAGATAGATATGACACGCTGCTGGGACGATCTAGGAGAGATTGTCGGCGATAGTGTCCAAGATGAACTGATTACCCAATTATTTAGTCAATTTTGCTTAGGAAAATAAAAAAAGGAGTAACGAAGCGATGCAAGAATATCAAGGAGAATCATTTGACGTCATAGTAGTCGGCGCTGGCCATGCCGGTTCAGAAGCTGCCCTTGCTGCTAGTCGAATGGGAAACAAAACATTGTTGTTAACAATCAATTTAGACATGGTCGGATTTATGCCGTGTAATCCATCTGTCGGCGGTCCGGCTAAAGGAGTCGTTGTACGTGAAATTGATGCACTCGGTGGCGAAATGGGGCGCAACATCGATAAGACCTATATCCAAATGCGGATGCTTAATACTGGGAAAGGCCCAGCAGTACGCGCATTAAGAGCACAAGCAGACAAGCATGCGTATTCAGCTGAAATGAAGCATACCATCGAACAAGAACCAAATTTGACCTTACGTCAAGGTCTAGTTGAACGCCTGATTGTCGAAGATCACGTCTGTAAAGGAGTTATTACCGCTACCGGTGCACGCTATGCAGCCAAAGCCGTCGTCATTACTGCAGGCACAGCGCTACGAGGGGAAATTATTATTGGTGAGCTGAAATATTCTTCTGGTCCCAATAATTCTCAACCATCTATCGGTTTGGCAGATCATTTGAAAGAACTTGGGCTAGAAATTGCCCGCTTTAAAACAGGGACACCACCACGCGTAAAAGGCAGCACGATTGATTATAGCGTGACTGAAATTCAGCCTGGTGACGATGAACCCAATCATTTCAGTTTTGGCACCCCAGATAGTGCTTACAAGCTTGAACAAGAACCATGTTGGTTGACGTATACGAATGAAAAAACCCATGAAATTATCCACAAGAATCTACACCGTGCGCCCATGTTTACGGGGATTGTGGAGGGTGTTGGAGCCAGATATTGTCCATCGATTGAAGACAAAATTGTGCGCTTTTCAGACAAGCCACGCCATCAGCTTTTCTTAGAACCAGAAGGCTTGCATACGGAAGAAGTGTACGTTCAAGGCTTATCAACTTCATTGCCAGAAGATGTGCAAGTGGCAATGCTTCGCTCGATCGCAGGCTTAGAAGAAGTCGAAATGATGCGTACAGGCTATGCGATTGAGTATGACGTTGTTGTCCCTCACCAATTGCGCCCGACGCTAGAAACGAAGCCAATCGCTAACCTCTTCACTGCTGGCCAAACGAATGGAACAAGTGGGTACGAAGAAGCAGCAGGACAAGGAATTATTGCCGGTATTAATGCTGGCTTGAAGGTCCAAGGAAAAGAGCCATTGATTGTCAAACGCAGCGATGGGTATATCGGTGTGATGATTGATGATTTAGTAACAAAGGGAACAAATGAACCGTATCGTTTATTGACCTCACGTGCGGAATATCGGTTGTTGTTGCGTCATGACAATGCAGACTTGCGCTTAACAGAGATGGGTCATCAAATAGGACTGGTCAAAGAAGAGCAATACCAAGCCTTCTTAGACAAGAAAAAGCATGTAGAAGCTGAACTTAAACGCCTAAGAAACGAACGGTTGAAACCTACCCAAGAAGTACAAGCGATGCTAAGCCAACGCGGATCAGCCGAATTAAAAGATGGCATTTTGGCTGCTGATTTACTAAAACGTCCTGAACTAATGTACCAAGACATCGTACAATTTTTACCAGATACGCCTTCATTGACGAAAAAAGAAATCGAACAAGTCGAAATTCAATTGAAATACGAAGGCTATATTAATAAAGCACTCGAAAAAGTAGAAAAATTAAAACGCATGGAAGCCAAACGAATCCCAGAAAAAATTGATTACAGTGCAATCAATGGTCTCGCAACAGAAGCCAAACAAAAATTGCAAAAAATCCAACCAGAAACATTGGCTCAAGCTAGCCGCATTAGCGGTGTAAACCCAGCAGACATGAGCATTCTAATGGTCTACATCGAACAAGGGAAGATTGCAAAAGTCGAAGCTTAAAGGATTGATATTAAAGGATTAAGGGGGAAAAAGGTATCCTCATAATATCCTCTAACCCCGTTTTTGACCTCGCTTATCATCCGTTCATGTAAGACTCAAATAATTCGACTGTTTCATTTTGCCGATTTTTTGATACTTTAATATAAATGTCCATGGTTGTTTTAGAAGAAGAATGTCCTAGCCTATCTTGTACATCTTTTACTTGAGCACCTGCTTCAAAGAGAAGGGTAGCATGAGTCTTTCTAAAGCCATGGACTTTGATTATCTTCATATCCGGGAACTTCCGTGCTACTTTATCCATGACATGGTTAGGGTAGCCTTTGTAAAGGAAGTCCCTTTTTTTATTCCCTTTGATAGTGCTGATTACAGGTATATCATCTATATTATCTATCCGAATCCCCCTAGAAAGGTTCTTTTTTGTTACAGAACGTTTCCATTTTTTTAGAATACGTGAGGTTCCGTTATCAATTGAAATTACTCTCTTTGATTTGACTGTTTTTGTAGGATTAATACATAGAGAGCCATCGGATAGTTCTACTAACGTTTTGTTGAAACGGATAGTTTGATTATCGAAATCTATGTCTCTCCATGTCAGCCCGAGTATTTCTCCTTTTCGTGCCCCTGTATAAGAAGCTATTCTAAAGAATACTGAAGCACGTTCATCTTTTAACTTATGCAAACATTCAAAAAACAGATGTAGCTCCTCTTTTGAATAGACTTCCTCTTTGATTTCAGTAGAATTACTAATTGATTTAGGTGTAATTGTCCTCTCCATGGGATTGTTATCAATAACACCCAAAAGTACGTCATAGTTGAAAATTTGTGATGCGTAACTTCTAATTTTTTGAAAAGATTGATATTTTGTAGCCCAATCTGTTAGTATTTTTTGACATATAGAAGGAGTGATAGAGTCCAGTTTCATTTTTCCAAATGAAGGGAGTATTTGGTTAGTAAAGTAATTTCTTACCCGTTGCTCAGTCGTATTTCGGATGTTAAGGGTATGCTGACTCATCCACAGATTATATAGTTCGCTGTATGTCCGCACGGAGTTATTATTTACTCCTTTGGATTCGATTTCTAATTGTAATCTAGCTAAATCTAAGCAAGCTTCCTTTTTTGTTTTAAAACCTCTACGTGTTGTCCGTCTTTCTTTTCCAGTTATGGGATCTTTGCCCATGTAAAGCTTGTAGAACCACGCTGTTGTACCATCACTTTTCTTATATTGTTTCAGTATTGCCATTGATAAAACCTCCTTACAGAAGCCGTACAAGCCCGCTGAGAGCTCATAGGCTAATTTCCATCGCATTCCCCCCTTCTTTTAAACAAATTACCAGATGTACTCATTTTTGTATTTTATTACTTAGATATTTTATTAACAATTTCAATTCATCAATCGTTAGTTCGTTTTTTTCAATATCAATTAATAAATTCTCTACTTTCGGCGGAAGAGTTTTGACAAATAGATTTATTTTTAAGCTGTTCTCCGTATGCATCAAAAATAAATCTATAATATTAGCTATATCAAAATAATCAAAATGTAAACGTTTGGTATCCTCGATTACGTTTTTTATAATTAAACTCTTTTTGTCCTCGGACACAGATTCATAGAAACTGAATAGCTCATATTGTTGAGAATGTTTCAATTTATTTTTCACCTTGGAATACAGAAAGGACTCGGTTGTAAACAATGAAACGAGGTATTTCTCAAAATTTCCGTAGACAATATCTTCAACTGTTGTTTTACCTAGTATAGCAATCAGCTCAAGACTACCTTTATTAGGTAGCCTTTTTCCTTTTTCCCAATTAAAAACGGCGGCTTTTGTTGTGCCATTAATTAGCTGTCCGAATTGTTCCATTGTACAGTTAAAACTTTCACGAATAGTTTTAATTCTTTTCCCAACTACTGTAGGATCATAAAAATTGTATTTTTTATAATTCATTATTATCACCTGTTTTAATAATACTATTTTGTGTTTACTTAGTAAACACTTTTTATTGACTTATTCTTGTAAATGTTTTTTAATAGTGTTGTAAAAAAGAGTTTTCACGGGTTAGGGAATTTTTTTTTAGGGTTATTGACTTTTGTCAATAACCCTTTTTAAAGGCTTTTTATTAGTGTTATTCAACCTTTTTTATGTTGATATTCTATTCATTTACATATATGATTCGGTGTATAAATTTTGTTTTTTAGGAGGCTTTAAAATTGAAAATAGAGGTAAACACTGAAAGGGTATTTGAGGAATTCAAGTCAGAGTTGAGAAGTGAAATAAAGTTGATAACTGAAATAAATAGGTTTGGAGATTATCTCACTACATCGCAGACAAAAGAATATTTAGAAGATATTTCCACAAACACGTTGGCTAAATTACGTAAACAAGGATTAAAACGAGTTACTATTGATGGTCTGTGTCTATACAAGAAAGCAGACATTGTTGAGTTCTTAGATGAGCATAAGTATTGATTCACTTAACTTAAATAAAATTAATTATTTCGCCGATTGTAAAATTAAGCTAGACAAATAAAAAAGTCATTTGTGCTACACTCAAGATAGTTCCCGCAAAAGAATTATAAGGAGTGAAGAAAAATGGCCTATACCCATCTTACATCAAATGAACTTGCAATGATAGAGGCGTATTATAATAATCATCAATCTGTAGCCAAAACCGCAGTACTATTGAATATATTTAGACAAACGATTCATAAAGTTTACCAATTTTTCAAAACAGGGCACAATGCTCTAGATTATTTCGCCCCTTTTTTATCTTCTAATTTTCTTAAATTTATTTCTCGAGCACGGAATATTTTTTTGTTAAATTGAACATTAAAAATAATTCTTCATTTTTTTTTCTGTTTAAATGTTTCCTTTTTATACAGTTAAACGTTGTTAATAACGACTGGGATAAAAATCCTAGTTTGATCATTGATAACTAAATACAATTTTTGAACAACGTTCCCTGCTATTCGAGCTAGAAACTCAAGTACGCCATGACCTAATTAGCGATAAATACTTAGTGATTCTTTTTGTTTTGGGACAACAAAACGCCATGACGATAGCAGTATATAATGATACCTCCGTAAGGCTCGCCATAAACTGGCGGGAGGTGAAATTCCTATGCGCTTACCCAATGCAATTCAAAAATTTTAAATCATTATTTTAGGAGATGATTTTATAAAGTCGAAAGTCTACTTGAATAAAAAACAAACCTGTGAATTTCTAGGAGTTGATAATAATACTTTAGATAAATGGATTCGTATATACAATTTTCCAGTAATAAAAATTGATGGTGTAGTCCGTTTTGACATAGAAGATATCACAGATTTCATGAATACATTTAAAACAATTTGAAATTTTCTTCTTGCTGCATATACTAAAATTAGCGAAATATACTGCCTTACTTTTTTTAAGGAGTGAGGAATTTGCCTACAAAGCTTTCGAATGGAAAATATAAAACTAACGGTTCTATAATATTTCGTGTTGGTGGAAAATCGAAGCCGATTTTCTGCCAACACTTTTTTCTTTTATTCCAAATCAAAAAGAGACTCACATTTGGTAAAATTTAGTCGACTAAAACAATACCCTACCAAAGGAGTCTCTCAATGGACAATCATACTAGAAAATTACTTACAACTAGAAAGAAAAACCATGAGGTAGCTACCTAAATGGCTGGCTACTTCACGGTTTTGAAGGAATTTTTTTGCTTTTTTACCTGATTTCCTTTCAAAATTTAAACGAGCTTAGGTATCTTGTATCCAGCATTCACTATAATTTGTTTAACTAGAGAAGACACTATTTATTACAATAAAACATCTGCATATTCTAATTTTCCTAAAATTCTTTTTTTACAAAATGATATATGAAAAAGTTAGTCTAGTTTTTACGTACTATACGCCAACCCCACTTTATTAATTCTCTTTTGGTGAAAACAGAAGAACTGAAATAATTGTTCATTTATGGATTAACAACTAGCCAACCTTTTTCATTACACATTTTAAAACAGCGTTGGGACAAGTGTCAACCGCATAGTCAGCATTTTCCACATTGCCGTTGTCAGGAATAATTCACAGTCTACGGCCTACCTCAAAAACTTCAGGATTTCCTCATGCATAGTTCCCGGTGTGCACACAAATATTTTTGTTTTTGTTATAAGTAGATACTGAGACTCTCACCATGATACTAGCGATATCCATTAGCTAGTAATTATCTGTGGCAGAAATATTAATGTACCTGTAGTTTTAAATTGTCCAGTAGACACTATTTATTTGGCAAGAATTGCAAAAGCACCATAGGGCGGCAAACTCACTAAGTCTTCACTTAAATCAATAGGAGCGTTCGCAATCAACACTTCGTCTGCAAGGTCAAACTTACTTAAATCGAATTGATCCATATTATTGGAAATATTTGCCACTACCAACAACGTCTTCCCTTCATACGTTCGTGTATAAGCGAAGATGTTTTTATGGCTTTCCAATAATTGATAATCACCATAAACAACTAACGGATTATTCTTTCGATAATTAATCAGAAAACGATACACATTCAAGATAGAGTTTGGATCATTTAGTTGTGCGTGAACATTAATTTTCTTGTAATTTTGGTTGACTGGTAACCACGGCTTACCCGTGGTGAATCCAGCATTTTCACTATCATCCCACTGCATTGGCGTACGGGCGTTATCTCGCCCTTTAATATTAATCGCATGTAATAGAGTCTGCTCATCGTAGCCCTTTTTTAATCGATCAAAATACATATTACGTGCCTCAATATCATCGACTTGATCGATACTATCTACAGTGATATTAGTCATTCCTATTTCCTCACCTTGATAGACGTAAGGTGTTCCTTTTAGAAAATGCAAAAGAATTGCAAAAAGTTTAGCACTTTCTAGCCAATATTTATTATCATTTCCCCATCTAGAAACAATCCGAGGTAAATCATGATTATTCCAAAAAAGACTATTCCATCCTTGATTACCGAGGGCTATCTGCCATTTAGAAATAACCTCTTTCAAGTCTGCGATTTTTAAAGGTGCTAGATCCCATTTCTCTGAACTGTCTTTTTTATTCTTTTGGTCTAGCATCATATGTTCAAATTGAAAAATCATCGATAGTTCGTGTCGTTGTGGATCAGAAAATAATTTCCCAATTTCTGGTGTCGCGCCCCAAGTTTCCCCTACAGTTAAAATATTTGAATTCTTACCAAAGGTTGCTTGATTCATTTCTTGTAAGTATTCATGTAAATGTGGTCCATTCGCTGTAATTTTCTTGTCTGGATCTTTACCTACTAAATCAATCACATCCAAGCGAAAACCACCAATTCCCTTATCTAGCCAAAAATTCATCATATCATATATTTCATGGCGCATCTGGGTTGATTTCCAGTTGAGATCTGGTTGTTCTTCCGTAAATAAGTGAAGAAAATACTGTTCGCTTTCTTCATCAAACTTCCAGGCAGACCCACTAAATACCGAGGTCAAATCATTTGGGACTTGACCCTTGTATCCATCTCGCCATATATAATAGTCTCGGTAAGGATTTTCTTTACTCTTCCTGGCTTCAATAAACCACGGATGTTGATCCGAGGTATGATTTACAACTAAATCCATAATTAAACGAATCTCTCTCTTGCTGACTTCTGCAATCAACTTCTCCATATCAGCCATCGAGCCAAAATCTACTAAGATTTTTTTATAATCACTAATATCATAGCCATTGTCTTTATTGGGAGATTGATAAACAGGACATAGCCAAATTGCTTTAATTCCTAAATAGGTTAAATAATCTAATTTTTCAATAATCCCGGGAATATCCCCCATCCCATTACCAGTGGTATCTTTAAAACTACGGGGATAAATTTGATAAATGACTCCATCTTTCCACCAAACTTCATTTTTCATTAGATAAACTCTCCTGTTCTCCTACGTTCAATTGACGACTATAGAGAAAACTAATCATCACAGATACTGCGACAAAAATAAATAACGCCATCGCATCCTTTATCCCAGCTACTCTTAAACAAAGATAAACAAGAGCTGGTAAGGTCAGTAAGGATACAGTCATGGTTAACGCCTGACCGTTGGTTAGTTGTCTTTGAGTTACACTCTTTTTCAATAGTTGACTAAGTATCACTTCTGTCAATAATGACACAATAATAAAAGGTAAGGTCTTTAAATATAGGGTCAAAAAAGTAATATTCATTAAATCATTGTGACCGGCCTTCACTAATTGACCTAAGTCAGCTGCCGGCTCAGTATTATCTGAAAGATTTCGTAATAACTCATAATTAATAGAACCAACATTTTTTATGTTTAAACCCGTCTTTTCAATTGTAATGCCTGTCTCTTGTGACAAATTATCCAGACTATTCTTATCTGATAAAGGTGTAAGCACTTGGTTATCAGATATTTTGATTTTTGCACTCATTATTTCTCGACCGAACGCACCTAAGTTGACTTGACTGGCTTGAAAACCAATCAAAATTAAACTTAAGCCTAGCACTAAAATAAGTAAATAGGAAAGTGGCTTACTCTGGTTTTTTCCCTGATAACGGGAAATCTCGTTAAACTTAAACTGTAAGCCATTTGTAAAAAGCTCTAACATTTTTGCAACTCCCTTGTTGAATCACGAATGATTAAATCTACATCGATATCCCGATAACTTTGACTATCTACATCCTTGTTACCATTTTTTAACTCGATCAACAAGTTGATTGCTTGCGCACCCAATTCACCTGGATGCTGTGTAACAGTAGATAAAGAAGGCGTTACATACTGGGAAATATCCATCCCATCATAGCCGAGCACACTGAAATCTTCAGGCACTTTATAGCCCAAGTTCATTAATGTTTGTAGCACACCTATTCCCATCAAGTCACTTGCACAAAAAATCGCCATTTCTTTCGGTTTCAGTAACTCTGAGTTTACTTTCAAGACTTCTTGCGCACCTGAAAGTAAATAATGCCCGTTAAGCATATTGAACGAATCCAAATATGAGTGATACTTATTTTCAGCCTTCTCCACAGCCGCTAACCATTGTGAAGTAACCCAAGATTCTAAGGAACCATGTACAAAAAGCAAGTTGCGATAGCCACAATTCTCTAAAAGATACTTGAAACCAATATCCGCTGCTTTTTCAATATCTGAAACCACATAACCTGAGGTTTGGTTTGAAAGCCCAATATCAATAAAAACAGTAGGTATGCTTGATTCAAGTGCTTGCTTACAAAGTGGATCATCTGCATCGAAACCTTGTAAAATAGCTCCTGTCAAATTCCGCTCTGCAATAAACTGTTTAAATGATTTGTTTTTATGAATTTCTTCATTGTAGTAAATCATTACAATATCATAGCCAAGTACATTGGCTTGCTCCAGAGATTTCATAAAGAGTAAGAAAGTAAAATTATCTATTGGTGAACTGCCAACAGCATTTGAGCTAATGAAACCAAAGGTTTTCGAATCACGACTAACCAAACCTTGAGCTAAGATGTTAGGGGCATATCCCTCTCGATCTGCAATCGTTCGAATAGCTGCTTTTGTTTCTTGATTAACGTCATCATGATTATTTAATGCTCTTGAAACAGTGGTTACTGAATAACCTGATAATTTAGCAATATCTCGAATCGTAACCATTGGCTTCACCTCATTCTTTACTTGTATTCAACTAATATTGTGTTTTCCAAATGATATTTTTCACCAAATATATAAATATCTAGTGGCGCACCGCCATGTAGATCAACTCGAAAACGTTCATGGGAAATATCTACGGTCACCTTTCTCCTCAGAAAGATGATATTGTAGGATAATCCGTCCCATGCTTTTGGCAACCTAGGAGTTAGATGTAATTCTCCCTTTTCATTAGTAAATCCGCCAAAACCTTTGACTACATTTTGCCAAATCCCACCCATGGAAGCCGAATGAATACCCATGTCAGAGGATTTCATGTTATAACTACCAAGATCAATCTCAAAAGATTTTTCAAACAGCTCATAAGCCAATGTCTCTTCACCAATCATCAACGCGTAATTACAGTGCATGCAAAGTGAAAGGGAAGAATCATGTAAAGTCTTAGGATAATAGTAATCCCAATTGGCACGAAGTGCAGCTTTCGTATAATTCTCTGAAAAAAGTAACAACAGTAAGAGTACATCCGCCTGCTTGGAAACCTGCAATTCATTGACCTGTTCCAAATTATAGTCAAGAAATATTGTATTGACCTCAGCATCATTCAAATACTTAGATAAATCAACGATTGTCTTTTGCATATAGGTATCATCTTGTGGAAGAACATTATTTTCATTTAGTTGTGGTAAGTATATTTTATCAGAAACTGTTTGAATGGTCTGAATATCTTTTTTGTAAAATGTCTTTTTTTGATTATCATTTTGCTTCGCGTATTCAGACAAGGCTCGTTCCAAGGTAAATTTTGCTAAATAATTTGTATAGGCATTATTGTTCACATGTTCCTTATACTCATCAGGACCAATGACATCATGGATCTCATAACGATTGTTTTCTTCACTAAAAATCACTCGTGAACACCAGAACTTCGCCGCTTCCATGACCACTTCAAAATAGTCTACTGTTACCGATTGATCTTGTGTGGCACTTAGAAAATCACTCATGCCATAAACTACATCACCAGTTACATGATGTTCAATCTCACCTGTCAAAATTGGCGTAGGTTTACCTGTGATGATATCAATATCGCCAAGTTTTGGTGTCACTTCACCATCCGTTAACCAAGCGGATTCCCAAGGATATTGCGCGCCTTCATAACCATTCAATTGTGCATTTTTCTTAGCAGCAGCTAACCCTTTGATCCGATAATTCACTAAATTTTTAGCCTGATCTGGAAAAGTATAGGTAAAGTAAGGCAATATGAAAATTTCCGTATCCCAAAACGTATGTCCTTTATATCCTTCTCCACTCATTCCTTTTGCACCGATATTCAAACGGTTATCATGAGTTGGCGACATCACATGCATATGGTACCGAGCAAAATTTAAAAGTAACTGGTCATGGAAATCTTGCGCTTTTATTTTTACTTCAGCAATTCGCCAGACGTCTTCCCAAGCCTTGGCCGATGCTGTTAATTGGTCTTCATAACTACGTTCGATTTCAACTTTGAGTTTCTCAATCAATTCAGCCTTCAGGTACTCACTACTGTCCGCTTCCAGATCTCGTTGGGTGCAAACCAATACATATTTAGTAACCGATAAGCTTTCTTCGTCGGATAAAATTATTGATTTTACCTCGTGTAGTTTTCGTCGCCCCATCACTGGCCGACTACTCTCCACGCGAGACATTTTTAAATAACTGGCCAACCCTACTTCTACCTTGGTTTCTGTTGTATTTGTGTGCAAATACAGATACTTATTTTCAAAGAATCGTTTATCACCTTCTTCAAAATGTTGACTCCCAGAATTGGATTTTGTTCCATCAATTCCCGTTTTAAGATCAATCTTCACAGCTTTTCCAAGGTTCTTGATTTCTAAATCAATCAAGAGTAAATGCTTATTATGCATAGAGATAAATTTACGGAAAGTAAATGCCAATTTTTTTCCCGACTCATCTCCCCATGTAAAGGAACGAATAGATTCACCATTCTGATAATTGAAAACTCTTTGATAATTTTCGTGATATCCTTTTACTAGAGAAAAACGTTCACCATCTAAAAATATTTCAAAGTTCGTGACGTCCGGAAAATTCGCCAATTCTGTAACTTCTTCTTTGGAAAATTTATTAAAGACTCCCGCAACAAACATATCCCTCGTTTCACCAGGATACTCTTCTTCGTGAACATTTCTTAAACCCAAATATCCATTTCCCTGCGCCATGATAGCCTCATATTTACCTAAATGATTGGAATCGAAATAACGTTCCGAAATTTTCCATTCATCTATATATTCTATCGATTTCATTTGATTGCCTCCATTAAATCTCAGTCAGAACAAGCAAGCCACATGCTGGCACCGCAATTTTTTGAATTGCTGTTAATTTTAATTGGCCCTGATCCACTTTTTGCCCTTTTAAGTTAAAAATCTCAAAAGCAACCTCTTCCAAAAAATCATCTGTTGCAATAATCAGGTAATTACTTAAGGAGGCATTTATAATATCCACTTGTTTTGCCATGAATGATTTATCGAGATGAATCACTTGATCCGTTTGATAACTTGTCAGAATCCATTTATCATTGGAACCGGCACCAAGGAAGTTATAACCCAAGTGTGGATTCAATGCCACAAAATCTTGATGTAGTAATACCTTCTGATTTCTCATCTGATAATCTAGCCAAAATGTAATTATCTCTGCTTGTTCAGAATTCAGTTTCACCAAGTCCACAGATAATTGCACAACACCATACAAACAATTCAGAAATTGTAAGGTGACTGATGTTAAATTGTCTTCTAAATGAAAGAGGAGCATATCTCCGTGGGGTGCCACACTTGGTGCCAATAATCGAATATTTGTCAGACCCACTCGATTTTTGTTGAAATCATTAGGGCAGTCTTTCACCCTCATAATATTGCAATATTGAACCATATTGGGACCATAATAATCCTCTCTAAACTCGACTAAAAACTCTGGATTATCAGACAAACATATTGTCATGATTTCAGCTAATAAGGTATTAATACTTTCCTCAAGATTAGTAATATCCATATCTACAGTTTTTTTTGTATCTATTTCTTTAAAAGAGTCCACAAAGTCTATTTTTAACCCATCAAGATCCAGTTCTTTTACAAGCGTTACTATTTTGTTAACTAAATACGCTCGTACATCAGGATAACGAGGATCGAGTACACCTGCTTTTTGATACGTATCAAAATACAAAAACTTATCTTTAAAACGTGAAAAGGCTTGTGTCTTCTCCCCAATGTAAGGCAACGTCACCCATACCATATATTTAATTCCTTGAGATTTAATTTTACCCACATGATCAATCATAGTTGGAAACTTGTTTTGGGCAATCTCCCAATCTCCGGCAAAGGCATAACGACGACTACTATCTTCTGTCTGCCACCCATCATCCAAAATCAAGGTTTCTAAGTGATACTTTTTAAAATCCTGAGCTTGCTCCTCAATATTTGCCTGCGTGAGAGCTTGATGATAACTATACCAGGTAGAATAAACTGGTTTATATGCGGCTTCGTTATATGGTAAGAGCTGATACTCTTTTTGGTCATAAATCCAAGTTCTATTTTTCACCACACTTTGATAAAAAGGTTGTTTCCTGCCATCGAGTTGAACCATCAACTTCTCAGAACTTAATCCTTCAGGAAAAGAAAAGCTAGCAATCATTGAAGCAGATTCCTCATGAACGCCAATAGAAACTTCAACTTTTCGTAATGTTTCATTCAAGGAAATCGTTAACCGATTCTCTCCCAGTTCATTAAAAAACACAAAAATTGGCATAGAATAATTCGTAGAAACCACCATTGGTCCAGTCCATAAATTTGGCAAACTATCTATACCATTATTTGCCGGATACCAATACCTTGAAATTTCTTTCAAAGGAAAAACCAGTGAAAATTCCATTGAATCACTGTTTTTAGGAAAAGGTACTTCACTGTGAATTACATCATCTATTGCCTGTGGCAACTCAAAATTTTCAGGTGTTAAAATCCTTAAATCGGCTAGTATACTCATTATTTGTCTCCCCCGATTTTCATACCTTTCATAAAGTATTTATTAAGTAAGATATACATAACTACGATTGGTAAGATTGTAACTACAGCCGCCGCCATAATATAATTCCATTGCGTGGCGTGCTGTGATTGGAAAGATTGTAATCCTAGAGTTAGGGTATACTTCTCTTGTGAAGTAATGTAAAGCAATGGCTTCATAAAATCATTCCAAAATGCCAAGAATACAAAGATAGCCTGTGTACCAATTGAAGCACGCGCCATAGGCATAACAATTCTAAAGAAAATACCTAAACGATTTAAACCGTCGAGCTCAGCAGCTTCTTCAATTTCTTTTGGAAAAGAAATAAAAAACTGGCGCATCATAAAGATATAAGAAAAATTGATTGCTGAAGGAATAATCAATGCTGAATATGAATCTAATAGCCCCAATTGCTTCATAATCAAATAGTTCGGAATCAAAAGGATTTGAGCAGGCACCATAATACACACCAAGACAATCAAAAATAGTGTTTTTCGTCCTGGAAAATGCAGCCGAGCCAATGCATAACCGCACATACTATTGAAAATTACATTCAAAAACGTGCCTAAAGTTGCAATCGTAATCGAGTTTACCACCCATTTTGGAAATAGCGGATCTTGTGTAAAAATATAATTGAAATTATCTAAGGTCGGTTTCGATGGTAAGAGACTTAACCCACTACCAACAATCTCACTGTAGGGTTTAATTGATGCAAACAAAGCCCATAAAAATGGATAAACTGTAATCACTGCATAAACGATCAAAATTGCATACAATATCACTCTTGAAGGTTTGATTTTTTTCATCTTATAAGCCTCCTTCGCCAGTAATATCTTCATTGCTGAATTTTCTCAAAATCATTGTAATCACAAAGATAAAGATTGTTAGTACTACGGCAATCGCAGAAGCGTAACCCATGGTGCCGAATGTCTTGAACGCGTATTGATAAATAATCAATGACAATGTCAACGTGGCATTATTAGGGCCTCCTGACCCTCCAGAAACAATATATGTTTGGTCAAATAATTGGAAAGTAGAGGCTAATCCAACCATTAAAATATAATTCGTCACTGGTACTAATTGTGGCACAGTGATTCGAGTTAATCGTTGGATTGCATTTGCACCATCAATTTCAGCAGCTTCATACATAGCTCGCGGAATATCTTGCAGTCCAGCCAAATAAATTGTCATAAACATTGGCACGGTTGACCAAACATTCATAATGATAATGGCGTATAGTACCGTGGATCCATCATTCAAAAAACCAATCGGCGCATCCAAGATTCCTGTACCAACCAACAACTTGTTCACTGGACCATTTACACTAAATAAGAACATAAAAATCATCGTTAAAGCAGAACTTGATGTTAACGTTGGCAAAAATAATAGAGTTCTAAAGCCTGTTTGAAATTTAATTCCTGAATTTAAAATATACGCTAATAAAAGTGCTAATAAGGTTTGAATAGGAACCACTATTACTACATATTTTAACGTATTTTTCAAAGCGATAATGACCCGTGGGTCATTGATAGCATCAATATAGTTTTTCAAACCCGTAAAATTATAGGAAACTTCCCCCACTAAATTAACTTTATTAAAAGATAAATAAAACGAGTATAAGATTGGTAATAAAGTAAAAATCAGCAAAATGATTACCGCCGGCATCGAAAATATCCAGCCTTGGATTTTCTCACTATGACGCTTCATTATAAGTACCTCCTTTTGAATGATAAGGGGGAAGTGCATGTAACCATTTCTGGTAACCAGTATCTACCAGAGGCTACAATCACATCCCCTCAAAAAGTTAATTGTTAATCATTGATTATCGATATCCTTATTTGCTGATTCCGTTGCTTCTTTCATAGCTTGTTCCAATGTCATATCCCCTTTAAGCGCAGATGGGAACATATTTTCATAACGTTGCATAATTAAAGTCAAGTTAGGTCCATCTTGCCAAGGAGTCGCATAATTTGCTGCTTCAGCAAATGGTTTCATGATTGCATCTTCGTGAATCTTTAACTCATCCGCGACAGATTGACGCGAAGGTAACACTGAGGCCTCTTCAGCATAGTCCTTCATTGCATTATGTGTCATATAATTGATTAATTTCCAAGATTCATCTTTATGTTTTGTTGCTGCATTCATTGAATAACTTACTGTAAATACCATGTTGCGTTTCTCATCATGAATTTCAGGAATCTCTTTTACACCCCATTTAAGATCAGGAAAATTAGTTTTCAAGTGAGAAACCATCCAAGCTCCCTCGTCGCTAATTACAGCTCCACCACGGCCAAAAGTATCACCAGCCCAACCATCGCCTAAGTCAGCAGGCGTTTTAATTAGCCCCTTTTTGTAAAGATCAACTAATGGCTCCAATGCTTCCACAACTTTTGGATCATCTAAGTTAGCCTTACCATCTTTCACGATTTTACCACCAGTTGATTGCATGATATACATTTGACGTGCTAGTAATGGTGAGAACACCATTGGTTGCACATCAGGTAATTTTTCTTTCAGTGTTGCTAAAAATGCCTCCATGTCTTCATATTTTTTAGGTAAATCATTCACCGACATGCCAGCTTTCTTTAAAAGAACTTCATTATAGTAAAATCCTAAAGTAGAGTAATCTTTTGGCACACCATATTGTTTACCGTCTTCACCAGTAAAAGCTTTATAGATAGGTTCATAAAAATCATCTTTATTAAAATCTTTTTCTTTTGCAATATAATCATCTAGAGGTGCTAATACTTTTTGCTCATTCAAGCTAGGAATATTAGATACGTCCACATAAAATACATCAGGTGCGGTTCCACCAACAAGATCGGTCATTAATTGTGTTTCATAGTCATTGTAAACTTTTTCTTTTACCTTGATACCGGTTTCCTTCGTAAAATTAGCAAAAGCTTTTTTACGTGCAGAATCTTCAGATGTTGAATCGCCCTTCCAAAAACCAACCGTCAATGTCACATCTTTTTTATCACCACTACTTGAATTATCATTTGAACCACAGGCGGCTAAACTAATAAGTGTTCCTAAAGATAATGCGACAACTCCAAGTTTCTTAAGGCTGCTTTTCATTGTACTTCCCCTCCAAATTTCATTTTATTGAAAGCGCTTGCTTCAAGGTGAAGTATAATCCAAAACGTTTCGGATGTCAACAGACATCATCATTTAAAAACAAACTCATTTGAATATAAAGAAAACGATAGTCATATAAAACTAGCGTTATGTTCTTTCTTTTTAATTTAAAGACTTTAGTTAGTTTTTCAGCAGAGCATACGAAGTAAGAAAATCACACGTTTCTACGCATAGACGAAATAGCTTTAGTGATAAGGACTTCCTTTGACATATTAATGAATAACTACTAGCTGCTCATCATACCGAAAGGAGCGTTTTCATGTAAAATGACGATAAAAAATCCACCCGTTTTCACGGGTGGATAAGTTATTGGAATATTTTACTACTTACTACGAGGGGACGTTAGTTTAATTTTTCCTATCCAAATTAAGGAAGATATTAAAGAAAGTAGAATGACTGGCATTAGCTTGAGTCCGGGCTCATGAACGATTCCATTGGAATCTACATAAATCATTTGTAATGCGATTAAAGGGGTAACAATTAATCCCAGAATAAGTAGCAATAAGGGAAATTTGTACTTCTTTAGCATAATGAATCACCTCAATAATTAATCTAATCATGATTATGATAACATAAATTAGATTGAATCCGTTATTTATCTTATTGATTTAATTTTTTTTATATTTTTGCTAAAAATAATTGAGAGTGTAAAATATTTTGTGTAAATGAATAAAATCATACAAAAAAGGAAGTCCCTTCTGTAGAATAAAGTTAACGACAACCAATTCACAGAAAAGAGGACTTCCCTATGAATGATTTTACTACAGAAATTGTACAAACTCTAGTCACTAAAGGCGATTTAAATGAATTATTCCGGTCACACTTAGAAAGAGCGACAAACACTCTCCTACGGACAGAATTAACGGCTTTCTTGGATTATGAAAAATATGACCGCACTGGTTTTAATTCCGGTAATTCGAGGAACGGTTCTTATTTTCGATCAATCAAAACCGAATATGGTGAACTAACATTGGAGATACCTAGAGATCGAAATGGTGAGTTTAAACAACAAACTTTACCAGCCTACAAAAGAACAAACGACACATTGGAAACAACCATTATCCATTTGTTCAAAAAAGGCGTTACGATGTCTGAAATCGCTGATTTAATCGAAAAAATGTATGGACATCATTATACTCCACAAACCATGTCAAACATGACTAAAGTGTTGACTGAAGAAGTAAACGCATTTAAAGCCAGAGCCTTAAATGATAAGCATGTCTCTATTTTTATGGACGCTACTTATATTCCACTAAAACGTCAAACCGTGTCAAAAGAAGCCATTTACATTGCCATTGGAATACGAGAAGATGGTACTAAAGAAGTACTAGGTTATGTGATTGCCCCGACTGAGTCAACACACGTTTGGAATGAGCTACTACAAAATATTAGCTCCAGAGGCGTTCAAGATGTCTTGCTCTTTATTACGGATGGCTTAAAAGCTATGAAAGATACCATTCATAAAATTTATCCGAAAGCAAAATACCAACACTGTTGTATCCAGGTATCTCGTAATATTGCTCATAAAGTACGTGTCAAAGACCGAAAAGAAATCTGTGATGACTTTAAGACTGTTTATCAAGCCAATTCAAAGGAAGAAGCGAGTACCTTCTTGTCCTGTATGGTTGAGAAGTGGCAGAAAACTTATCCTAAAGTGACGCAGTCGCTCATAGAAAACCAAGATTTATTGACTTTCTATGAGTTTCCGCCTAGTATTCGCAGAACCATTTACTCAACCAATCTGTTCGAGTCATTCAATAAGCAAATCAAGAAATACAGCCGCAGAAAAGAGCAGTTTCAAAATGAAGAATCATTAGAACGTTTCCTAGTATCCATCTTTGATACATACAATCAAAAATTTCTAAACAGAAGCCATAAAGGTTTCCAGCAAGTAACCGATACATTAGCTTCAATGTTTAATAAGTGACAGATTATTTTGCAGAAGGACGATTTATTTACACAAAAATATTGACGCTCTCTTATGAATTTAGCCATCAAATAATGTATATAGATAGTAAGCACTACACAAAATTAAAATTAGTTTAACCTTATTAGTTTAAGGTTGGTTGGCATACAAGTAATCTTCATTTTTTAAATTATTCAAAACAAATTAGACGTCCCGAGTATGATTATGCCAGTAAGAAACGGTAATCATGTAAATGAAGTTAAAGGAATTATTATAAATACTGATATAAAAATTTTTATAAGAAATTAGTCTTTATCAGACCTGCTATCTAATTTAACGAAAGTTAGTAATGCGGTATCAGAGTAAGTTAGTAAAGACAACCCGCTTAGGTTACTTGAAAATGAAAAAAATTATTATGTGATACTTAATAATGCGCAGGTAATTGATTATAACGAATTATTTAAGAAAGCTATTAAATAATGATTCCTCCATCTTTTTCATTTATTTACCCCACCCCGTTGTTATATGACCGTGTCTCAAGAGGAACCAATAGAAAGTATAGGCTAACTTGGGGTTCCTTTTTCTTTAGTTTTTTTGGAATCCGCTTAAGTGAAATGCATCTGAAATGAAATGGGGATAGAGACATTTTTTACTATAGTGGCAAGGCTTTAGTTGTTTCAGATACCATGTAGCCGAAAATAGTTTATTGAGAAAATAGGAGAGTATTTGATACTAACTAGTAGGAAAAAATGAGATAAAAAGTAAATGGAATCGTTTCAGGTAATCTGAAATAAAAAAATATACAGCCCCATAGGTAAAGGGCCACAGGGCTGTATATATTTTTTTACTCTCAGCGTTTTTGACTCCGTGTCTGACTCCGTTTTATTGATTTTAAATGTTATTAAATGACCATTTAACAGGTCACGTTTGATGTTTTTGACTCCGTATGAAGCCGTTTGATATCTAGTGATATAGTGATTTGAGTCTACATCGAACAAGGAAAAATAGCAAAAGTGACAGAATAAAACAACGCCTAGTACTACTCTTGTAAGAGTGTTGCTAGGCGTTGTTTCATGTGAAACAAAAAATACGTCTCCCAAAATAATTTGCAAACGATTTTTCGTTTTGTCAGAATATGAAAAAACAAATCGAAAGAAGGTTGGTTTATTATGGAAAATGCATTTAATCTGATTGAGTATAAAAATGGTTATAGTGCGAGCGATGAGACATTTCAATGTCTGTATTGTGAGCAGCAATATATGGTTGATGAAATTGTTGCGCTTGATGAAAAGCTAGTCACGGCCAGACATGCCATCAAAAAACATTTAATTGACCAACACGGAGGGCCACTTTTAGGTCTTTTAAGCCAGACTAAGGAACAATTAGGTGTGACACAAACGCAAAAAGATATTCTCGTGCTCTTTGCCTAACAATTAAGTGACACGATCATTGCTCAACGCTTGGAAATTTCGACATCAGCTGTCCGCAATCAACGATTTAAATTAAAAGAAAAAGAACGACAAGCCACGCAGTTTTTAAGTGTGATGAGTCTCTTAAACAATGGCCACGATTGGCAAGTACATCGCGGTGCAACGATGATTGATGAACGTTATCAGATTCATGAAGAAGAAAGACAACATGTCTGTGATACGTATTTTGACGAGCAAGGACGGCTAAAACAACTTCCCAGCAAAGAAAAACGGAAAATAATTGTACTCCAACAACTCAGTCAGCTGTTTGATTTTCAAAAAAATTATTCAGAACGTGCCGTAAATGATCTGTTGAAAATGAAAGTCGACGACTATGTAACTGTCCGCAGATACTTAATCGAGTATGACTTTTTCAGACGAACCAAAGATGGTGCAACGTATTGGAGACAAGGGTAGCTATCAAATACCTTTTCGATACAAAAAATAAGAATACGCAATCGGTAGGGCGATGGCCGCAATAATTGGAAGATAAATAAGCTTTGCAGCGAAGAAAGCTAAGAAAAAGACACAAGCCCCACAAACGAGAAACACTTTACCTGCAAAGCGATGCGTCATGTTCCAATTCTTCTCGCTATGCAAGGTCCAGGGAACTTTGATACCAATCGTCGTATTTTGTTTGGTATAAGGTAAAATAAAACCAATGGCAAGAAAAATAAGCGCAACGAAAATCTCAGGAAAATACCGCAATGAAGCGAGATTAACACCCAATGCATAGCCATAAATAGCTAACATACAAACAGATCCAATAATCGGTACCAGCCAATAGCTATAGCGGACAATCGTTTGGTTACGAGTATTTTGCGGGTCATTTTCAATAAAGAAAACCACAATCAGCTGAATAATAAGAAAAATCAAGGGCAAGCCAATGACAGTAAATGGCTTTGAACTCCAGCCATTAGGAACCCATTCACTAGAAAAATGAGTGGCTATTTGGTTAGGTAATTGGTGCCAAAAGAGCGCGCCTAATAAAGAAAAGAGAATGATTGGCAGGCAAGAACGTAACAGTCGTTTGTATTTTTTTGGCATAAGACATCTCCTCAAATCGTCATTCATTACTGTTATCATATGCCGTATAGCTCAAAGAAGCAACTCTTCATGGAGACTAAAACGTCAGGCAGCATCAAGGAAAGAGGAAAAGTATGACACGATTGCAAACAAAATTAGGTGAACTTTTTTATGTTTATCGAAGGGCAGATCAAAATCAACGAACGGTATTATTTATTCCAGGTTTTGTTGGAGATAGTTGTTATTATAATTTCAAATCGATTATTGACCGATTGCCTCCAGAATGTGGGTATTTAGCTATTGATACGATAGGAACGGGTCGTAGTATTCAGTCATACATGGAACGATCAACAGAAACTATTTTACAAAATTTAATAGCGGTCCTAAAGGAAGAGCAAATCACCAGTGTCACCCTTTTTGGCCATAGTATGGGAGGTAGTTATGCTTTATTATTTGCGTATCGCTATCCAGAATTAGTAGAGCAGATACTAGTAATCGAACCGACCTACAATGGAGTGAAGGCATTAGTAATAGCTGAAACAAAAGAACAGCAACACCAAACGCCAGAGAGCATTCAAAAAGCTAAAAACGAAGGCGAGTTAACAATTGAAGATTTTTTAGCAGTAGTCAATCCCAATAATTTACCAGGTGAACGCCTTGAAAATGCGACTATTTTTTTTGCTGCATATGGAAATCAGTCATTATTGTACGAAGATGACCACGTACTAAAGGTATTGGAAGACTTAGAGATCGTGGAGCAAAACGTACCAAAGAAAAAAATAGTTATCTTAGCAACGAATGAGCGGCTTACTGAATACCAACATTCGCTGTTTCTAAAATCCACTACTGTTCATCTGTATTCGGTCGCAGGGAATCATTATTTGCAGTGGAGCGCAGTGCTTTTTGTGAGTATGCACGTGAACCAGTTACTGACAAGCGAAAAATAAAAAAACTCACTAGTTGGGGGCTAGCGAGTCAGGGAGAAAGAAATGAAAAAAAGTTTGGTTTGTTTGGGTATGAGTGAAGTATAGCGAGTCGAACTTAAAGAAACCATAAAGCCAAAAAGAAAGAAAAAAACCTGCTAGTGGGGGCTAGCAGGTCAGGGAGAAAAGAAATGAAAAAAGGTTAGGTTTGTTTGGGTATGGATGAAGTATAAGCAAAAAAGATTAAAGGAGTACTAAGAAAGTTTGAAGAGTTTTTGAACATGTGTAAAAAATTCATGAACACTTGGTCTTTTTATCGAGCCAAATAATCAATAAAGGCAGGCTCTTGATTGATTATATGGGTGAAAGTTGAAAATGGCTGGTGAACGAGTTCATTTAAAATAGCTGGGCGTAGCTGTGTCACTTGCTCTTTGGGTAACCATTGCGATGTACAACCATCTTCACTTTTAGGATCTCGCTTCCTAGGATCACTAAGGTGCACGTCATAGACAAAAAGTAGTTGCTGATACGGCTGATTATCTATACAAAAGTGATTTTCAATTAGCGCTAATAAGCGATTTGAGGTGACTTGTAAAGCAGTCTCTTCAAAAAATTCACGGACAACGGCATCTTCTGTTGTTTCGCCAACTTTAATAGCGCCACCATGTAAGGTCTGTGTTCCGTCATTTTCAGTGGAAACAAGGTAATCATCGCCGTTTCGTAACAAACCACACGCGCGAATATCAACTGAAACACCAGCAATTTTTGTTCGAATATCTTGCATAAATTCATCTCCTTATTAGTGTCAGTATAGACTATCAAGGGAGCAAATACCTATTTATATGAAAACGAATTGTAAGAGGAGAGTAGCGAGTGAAAAAACTACGTGGGTTAAAGCGTAAGTGGCGCCGTATGTTCGAACATTTAGATACGCTAGCACACTTAGATGGACAGGAGGATGAAATTTTTATTGCAGAGTCCTTTAGTTATTACAAAAGAAAAATCACACAAGCACATCAAGCGGAAGTATTTGATAAATTGGTAGCTATTCTTCGCCAAAAGCAACGTACCGATTCTTCTAGAGAATATTTGTTGTGGTATTTGACAGAAGACGTTTTTGAATCAAGTATTTATATGTTTCCCTCTCTTTTTGAAGTCCAAAAATTTTTTAATGAACGAAATGCGAACCGTACTGATAGCGATCATTATCTACTCACAGTAGCGCCAGCAGTCACGCTACCAAGTTATCTAGTGAGTCGGATAGAAGAACCAATTGAGGCAATCAGTGTGAAGGCTAGACTAAAAGCACATTCAGATGAGACTAAAGTGGTACTTATTGCGAATGAAAAGCTAATACATGTGGCAAAAAGAGAGTGAAACTAAAAAAAAACTCGCTAGTTGGGGGCTAGCGAGTCAGGGAGAAAGAAATGAAAAAAAGTTTGGTTTGTTTGGGTATGAATAGAGTATAAGATGGGAAGCTTAAACAAACCTAAAAAGAGTAAAACACCTAAAATTCACGATAAAAGGCTACGGCTTCTCCTTGATCACAAGAGGAGAAGCCCATTTTTTGATAAAAATGCCGCGTGTCGGGTGCTTCTTCAGTGAGTAAAACTTTCTGCCGTACTTGTGGATAACTTTCAATCATTTTTTGCATTAACTGAGTGCCGATTGTTTGATTTTGGTAACTAGGTAGCACGAGTAGGTCTTGGATATATAAAATAGTTACGCCATCGCCTACCGCGCGTACCAATCCCACTAATTCGTCGCCGTTCCATGCTGATATAACAGCAATGGAGTGGGTTATGGCTGCTTGTAATTGCTCGGGATCCTGCGTATAAGCAGACCACCCCACTTGAGTGTAAAGGTTCATCAAATCAGGTAGAGCAATCGCGGCGTCTTGTTGATAAGTAATCATTATCGGTCCCTCCTAATAATCTGTGGATAACTTTTCTGTTTGTATGGACAGTTACATTGTATAACAAATGTATCATTATGCAAAATAAAGTGATAAATACCCATGTATATTTATACATAAAAGCATATCGATTCACAAAAAAGAAAACGCTTAATTTTTTGACATTTGTCTCTTTCATTTCGTTTATAGAGTAAAGGAGTGATTAAATGAGACGACTAAAGATTACATTTGAGAACAAAGAGGGACGGCGGCACACATTTGTAACGCAGAACTTTTCTGAGTTATTATCGAATGAAGAAATTGTTGCGATTGTAACGGATTTTTTGGCACAGGAGCAGTTTGCAGGGAATGGGGAATTTGAAAAGATTGTCAAAATTCGTATTGTTGAAAAGAAGACACAAAAGTTATTTTCGTGCTACCACTATAAAAATGAGCGTTATTACATTGCAAATAAACGAATGATGAGAAAACAATCATGAGTTTTCCGGAAAAGAAGTTGTTTCACGTGAAACAACTTCTTTTTTTTGTAATTAAAAAAACGCAATGATTTTTTAAAGGAATACACATAGAGGCTGGCATCTATTGTAAGAAGAGTGAATTTGCGGTAAACTTAGACTTAGTCTGTGAAACATTCAATCTGTTTCACGAAATTGAAAACGAGCCAGTTTAGGCTGCTTCGTTGAAAGGAACGATTCATGTTACCAGAAGAATTTAAGACTCAGCTACAAAGCCAAGGAATTCAGTTGACGGATGAACAAATGTACCAGTTTAAACGGTATTTCGAGCTATTGGTTGAGTGGAATGAAAAGATTAATTTAACGGCCATTACTGAAGAAAAAGAAGTGTACCTGAAGCATTTCTATGATTCAATTTTATTAGCATTTTCTGAGGATTTTGATGCCAGTGCGAGCTTGTGTGATGTTGGGTCCGGAGCTGGATTTCCAAGTATTCCTCTTAAAATAGTTTTTCCAACGTTACAAGTGACGATTGTGGATTCATTAAATAAGCGGATTATGTTTTTAAATGAGCTTGTCCAAGAACTAGGACTAGAGCAGGTTTCGTTATACCATGATCGTGCGGAAACATTCGGACAAAATCGCGATTTTCGCGAGTCGTTCGATTATGTGACTGCCCGTGCTGTGGCGCGCTTGAATGTCTTGAGCGAGCTATGCTTACCGTTAGTGAAAAAAGGCGGCGTGTTCTACGCTTTGAAGGCAACGAAAGCTGAAGAAGAATTGACAGAAGCCAAGCCAGCAATCGCACAACTAGGTGGAAAGTTCAAAGAAGATGTGGTTATGACGTTACCTATTACGGGTGACACACGTCATTTTGTAGTAATTGAAAAGAAAAAAGAAACACCAAAAAAATACCCGAGAAAGCCAGGGTTACCAAATAAACAACCGATTAAGTAGGGAGGATCTATCATGGCACGAATTATCTCAGTTGCGAATCAAAAAGGCGGCGTTGGCAAAACGACAACGACGGTTAACCTAGGATCTTGTTTGGCCTATATGGGTCAAAAAGTTCTCCTTGTCGATATGGATGCGCAAGGAAATGCTACAAGTGGTATGGGGATTCGCAAACCTGATGTGGAGCAAGATATCTACGATGTATTAGTCAATGAAGTGCCTATTGCAGATGCGATTTTGCCAAGTTCACGTGAAAATTTAGATATTGTACCAGCAACGTTGCAATTAGCGGGAGCAGAGATTGAATTGACTTCCATGATGGCACGCGAGTCTCGTTTGAAAACAGCCTTAAGTGAGCTTCATGCAAACTACGACTTTATTTTGATTGACTGTCCACCTTCATTAGGACATCTGACTATTAATGCCTTTACGGCAAGTGATGCGATTTTGATCCCTGTCCAATGTGAATATTATGCACTTGAAGGACTGAGTCAATTATTGAATACCGTTCGCTTGGTTCAAAAACACTTTAATCCAAGTCTAGAAATTGAAGGCGTGCTGTTAACGATGTTTGATGCTCGGACCAATTTAGGGGCTGAAGTCGTCGAAGAAGTTCGTCGCTATTTCCAAGAAAAAGTGTACGACACAGTGATTCCGAGAAATGTCCGTTTATCTGAAGCACCTAGTCATGGGCTATCGATTGTCGACTACGATATTCGCTCGAAAGGTGCTGAAGTGTATCAAGCATTAGCAAAGGAAGTGTTGGCTCGTGAAAAATAAGGGCAAAGGATTAGGTAAAGGAATAGACGCATTGTTTCAAGATATGGCTAGCTTGGAAGAAGTTGACGTTCAAAGAGATGAAGTAATCGAAGTCCCTTTAAATGAACTACGACCAAATCCCTATCAACCACGGAAGACATTTGATGAGTCTTCGTTGCAAGAGCTAGCTAGTTCTATAGAGCAATCTGGGGTCTTTCAACCAATCATTATTCGTAAGTCAGCGGTCAAAGGCTATGAAATTATTGCAGGTGAACGTCGGTTTCGGGCATCAAAACTAGCCAAAAAAGAAACCATTCCTGCAATCATCCGCTCATTTGATGAAGAAGCGATGATGCAAGTCGCCGTTCTTGAAAACTTGCAACGGGAAGACTTGAATCCGCTAGAAGAAGCAGAAGCCTATGATATGTTAATGAAGAATTTAAAGCTGACTCAAGCAGAAGTGGCTGAGCGCTTAGGTAAGAGCCGTCCGTATATCGCGAACTATTTGCGCCTTTTGGCATTACCCAAGCTAGTCAAAGAAATGGTACAAGATGAACGCTTATCGATGGGACAAGCGCGTACGCTCTTAGGGTTGAAGAAAAAAGATCAAATGCTAAAAATGGCCAATCGTTGCGTGAAAGAAAATCTAACTGTTCGTCAATTGGAGCAGTTGGTTGCAGCAACGAATGAAGCACGAGGCAAGAAGAAAGTCCCACGTATGATCAAAGAAAAGCCCTACTATCTAAGAGAAAGCGAAGACCGTCTCATGGATAAATTCGGTACGAGTGTAGAGATTCGTGAAAAAGAAGGCAAAGGGAAAATTGAAATCGAGTATCTTTCGCAAAGTGATTTGACTCGTATTTTAGACTTATTAGAAATTCATTTTGATGAAGCATAGCAAAACGAGTTGGAGGAAAGAAGCATGTACGATTTTGGAGACATTGTCATGATGAAAAAACCTCATGCTTGCCAAACGAATCGTTGGCAAATCATTCGTATGGGGGCAGACATCAAGATTAAATGCGAAAATTGTGGACACATCGTGATGATGCCACGCCGAGAATTTGATAAAAAATTAAAAAAAGTACTAGAAAAAGCAGAGAAAGAGTGAAGAAAAAATGGCATTGACTGCTGGAATCGTAGGATTACCAAACGTTGGTAAATCTACATTATTTAACGCAATTACGAAAGCGGGCGCTGAGGCGGCGAACTATCCGTTTGCAACAATCGACCCAAATGTAGGGATGGTGGAAGTACCAGATTGGCGCTTGCAACGATTAACAGAGCTTGTACGTCCTAAAAAGACTGTTCCGACAACTTTTGAATTTACCGATATTGCTGGGATTGTCCGTGGAGCAAGTAAAGGGGAAGGATTGGGCAACCAATTTTTGAGCCATATTCGCCAAGTTGATGCAATTTGTCATGTGGTTCGTTGTTTTGACGACGACAATATTACGCACGTAGAAGGTCGGGTTAATCCATTAGAAGATATTGATACAATTAACCTAGAATTAGTATTAGCCGACTTGGACTCGATTACGAAACGCTACACGCGCGTAGCCAAAGTCGCTAAAACCAAAGACAAACAAGCAGTCGCTGAATTAGCGGTGCTAGATAAAATTAAACCAGTCCTAGAAGAAGGACTATCTGCACGTTCCATTGAATTTACTGAAGAAGAACAAAAAATTGTCAAGAGCTTGTTCTTATTGACGACTAAACCAGTGCTGTACGTCGCTAATGTCGCAGAAGAAGATGTCGCTGATACAGAGGACAATCATTATGTTCAAGAAGTACGTAATTTTGCAGCAAGTGAAAATGCAGAAGTCATTGTCGTGTGTGCACGCGCTGAAGAAGAAATTGCTGAGTTAGAAGAAGAGGATAAGGCTGAATTTTTAGAAGCTTTAGGTATCGAAGAATCTGGCTTAGATAAATTAATCCGAGCAGCGTATGACTTACTGGGCTTGGCTACGTACTTTACAGCAGGTGAGCAAGAAGTAAGAGCTTGGACTTTCCGTAAAGGGATTAAAGCACCGCAAGCGGCCGGGATCATCCATTCTGATTTTGAACGAGGGTTTATTCGAGCTGAGACTGTTTCATTTGAAGATTTAGATCACTACGGCAATATGCAAGCAGCCAAAGAAGCAGGTCGTGTTCGTTTAGAAGGAAAAGAATACGTCGTGCAAGATGGCGATGTTATGTTGTTTAGATTTAATGTATAAGCGAGAGCAAGGGGGAAATAAGATGGAACCAGAAGTACTTCGTTCATACGTCAGTGAAAATAGAGAACTAGAAACACAACTGACCAAGCGCAATGAACAATATATCTTTGATTTAAAAAAATCAATGGTCGCAGCCAACCTTTCTGAAGAAGAACAAGCGAAAACATTACATGAAATGTTGCCAGTATTAGTAAGAGAACAAAAAACAGGGAAAACAGCTCGCCAATTATTTGGCACAGTCTCTGAAAAGATGGATCGTCTATTGGAAGAACCACCAGTCGAAGAAACAAAATCACCCTGGTGGATGTGGCTAGACAATACGTTGTTGATCTTTGGGTTATTTGGGGTTGTTACAGGCTTGATGAGTCTATTAACCAAAAGTGAGAGTCAGACATTTGGCTTTGTTACCCTACTTGTTACTTCAGCAGTAGGAGGATGGGTATTTTACCTGTCATACAAATACATTTACCAATATGAACAGCCCGGTGCTGACCGCAGTCAACGTCCGAAAATGTGGAAGACAATCTTGATTTTAATGGCTGCCTTTTTCGTTTGGTTTGCTCTATTGTCAGTAACACAGTTGTTACCAGCACCGTATAACTTTACCTTACCATCCATTGTGACGATTGCATTGGGTGCCGTGGCCCTAGCTGGTCGCTTTTATTTAAAGAAAAAATTCAACATCGCCAGCAGTATGGCAACACAACGTCCGAAAAAATAATGAGTGGCAAAGTTCTTAGCCTTTTGCTGAGAACTTTGCGTTATTCGTTTTAAGGAAGCGAATCATAAAGCAATTTGTGCTACTAAATCCAAAAAAACGACAAGCAAAAAGCCAGAACACCCAAAAGGTTGCAAAACAGTTTTTGAGTGTTCTTGTCTTTATATAGAATACTTAAAAAAACGAGAAGATTCTCAGTGAATTATTGCCAACGTCTCATTTCGAAAAGAAATCATTGACGTAGGCTCTTTTTTTTGCTATTTTCTTTGATAAAAATAAAAATGATTTGAAGGAGTGGTTACGAAAATGTCCAACTGGGAATCAAAATTCGCCAAGAAGGGTTTTACGTTCGATGATGTGTTACTGATACCTGCAGAAAGTCATGTTTTGCCAAACGATGTGGATATGAGCGTGCAGCTTGCAAAAAATTTAAAATTAAATATCCCCATTATCAGTGCCAGTATGGATACCGTAACAGATAGCAAAATGGCTATCGCAATGGCACGCCAAGGCGGATTGGGTGTCATTCATAAAAATATGAGTATTGCCGCGCAAGCTGATGAAGTTCGGAAAGTAAAACGTTCTGAAAGTGGCGTGATTATTGATCCATTTTTCTTAACGCCAGAACATACGATTGCGGAAGCAGAAGAATTAATGAGTCGCTACCGTATCAGTGGCGTACCGATCGTAGAAACACTAGATAGCCGCAAACTTATTGGTATCTTAACAAACCGTGACTTGCGCTTTGTTACAGATTATGCGGTTAGTATCTCTGAAGTGATGACAAAAGACAATTTGGTCACTGCGCCAGTCGGTACGTCTTTAAAAGAAGCAGAAAAAACATTACAAAAACACAAAATCGAAAAATTACCGTTGATTGATGAAGAGGGACGTTTGAGTGGCTTAATCACAATTAAGGATATCGAAAAAGTAATCGAGTTTCCTAAAGCAGCCAAAGATGAACATGGTAGATTGCTAGTTGCTGCAGCAGTCGGTGTGACGAGTGATACATTTGATCGCGCAGAGGCGTTATTAGAAGCGGGTGCTGATGCGATTATTATAGATACTGCTCATGGTCACAGTGCAGGAGTATTACGTAAGATTTCAGAAATTCGTGCGAAGTTCCCGGAAGCCACGTTAATTGCCGGTAACGTGGCGACAGCTGAAGGAACCAAAGCATTATATGATGCGGGTGTGGATGTTGTAAAAGTGGGGATTGGTCCAGGTTCAATCTGTACGACACGAGTCGTAGCGGGTGTCGGTGTGCCACAATTAACAGCAATTTATGATTCTGCATCAGTGGCTCGTCAATATGGCAAAGCTATTATCGCTGACGGTGGGATTAAATATTCTGGTGATATCGTGAAAGCTTTGGCAGCAGGTGGACATGCAGTTATGCTAGGTAGTATGTTAGCCGGTACTGATGAATCTCCTGGTGAATTTGAAATTTATCAAGGCCGTCGCTTTAAAACTTATCGTGGCATGGGCTCACTTGGTGCGATGGAAAAAGGTTCAAGTGATCGTTATTTCCAATCAGGTGTCAATGAAGCCAATAAGTTAGTTCCAGAAGGCATTGAAGGTCGTGTGGCGTATAAAGGAAGTGTCGCTGACATTCTTTTCCAATTAATCGGTGGTCTAAAAGCAGGTATGGGCTACGTTGGTGCAGGTACATTAAAAGCACTAAGAGAAGATGCACAATTTATTCAAATGAGTGGCAATGGCTTGAAAGAGTCTCACCCACATGATGTTCAAATTACCAAAGAGGCACCAAACTATTCTGTTCATTCATAAAATGGCGAGATAGTGTTAAAAAAGCCAACAAATCCAAAAGGTTTTCTCAAACTTTTGGATTTGTTGGCTTTTTTATTGTGGCTATGTTCAAATTCTTTTATGAAATGGCTCGTTCATCAGTGGCACTAAAATACTCGTGATACGCTTTTTCTTGTGATTGTAACAGCTGATTGATGGTCACGAGTTGGTACCCTTGTTGCTTGAGCCAATGAATAATTTTTGGTAAGGCAGTGACGGTACTTGGCTGAATATCATGCATGAGAATAATGCCATTATCAATAATCGTTTGTTGAATTTGCGTGAGTGTTTTTTCAGCATCTTTACTTGCCCAATCTCTAGAATCAACGTCCCACTGAATAATTGGTCGTCCTGCTGTTTGGGCTACGGTGGCATTCACTGCACCATAGGGAGGACGTACGAGTTTAGGTAGTTTGCCAGTAGCAAGATAAATTGCCTTGTCTGTATCTGTCAGCTCTTTTTGAATGGTAGCTAGTGGATAGCTTGGCAATTTGTAATGGTGATAGGTATGGCTGCCAATTTCATGTCCTTCATCCGCTACTCGTTTGACGAGTGTTGGGTAGCGCTCGGAGTTACTGCCTAATTGGAAGAAGGTGGCATGGACATTGTTATCCTTTAATGTGTCCAATATAGCGGGTGTTGTATTTGGGTCAGGGCCATCATCAAAGGTTAGGGCAATTTGTTTTTGATTTTCTTCGTTTTTTGGTGTCAACGACTGTGCCAAACTTGGATCAAGATACGATAAATCAAGGGCGGTCGCAAGTTGTGTAGTATAGGGTAAATGCACGGTTGTTTCTTCTAAGGCACCTTGCTTAGCAACTGTCACCGTCAATTCTTTGGGTGAATAGGTGATGGGCGTTTGCCATGTAAAAGCTGGGATTGCGAGCACGTCATCGAGTATGGCTTTTGGATTGCTTGCTTGATCAAGTAAGGCTTGTTGGGCCAACGTACGAATGACGGCTAGATTTTGTTCATTATTTTGTAAGAGCAGTTGACTAGTAATGGGTGCACCTGTTTGTGCTTGAATGTAGATCGTCTTTATTTTTTTTTTGCTGTTGTTGGACGAAAGCTTTTTTCCGAATATTCCATTGATAGTGTGTAATGCCGGCTTGGACTTTGCTGGCGTTTGGCGCATAGGACTGGACGTGGATATAAGAAAGCCAAAAATTATCACTGTTTTTATTCCATTTTTTGGTGATTGTTTGAAATTGACTGGTGATCTCTTCTTTGATATTGCTAGGAATAGCGGTATCACGTAAGTCGACAGCATAACTTTTTTCATCAGTAACTTGTATGGCCGACTCTTTTTGGAAATAAGATTGTTTGGCTTGACTAATCAGTTGAGATTTAGCAGCTGCTTGTTGTTTGGCGATGGTTTCTTGGTTGACTGTAGCAATTAAGTAAAAACTAGCAGGTAGAATAATCCCCAGTAACAGCACGAGTAATCCGATAAAGGTCCATTTATTTGTTAAAAAAGCAACGGTTTGCTTTGATGTTGTCTTTTTGGTGTGGCTACGAAATTTTTCTGACATAATTTCCTCCAAAGTGAAATATCATAGAAATAATTGTAACATTTTTGTAAAATAAATACAAAAGACTTCATCTTTTAAGCGATTAAAAGCCAAAAGATGAAGTCTTTGATTATCTGGATAAATAGAAGCAGTCAGAAAAGCTAGGCTTAGGCTTCTTTAGTAATTTTTGTCAGTCCGCCCATGTAGTTTACAAGTACGTCAGGGATTGTCACGCTACCGTCTGCATTTTGGTAGTTTTCTAAGACAGCTGCAACAGTGCGTCCAACGGCTAAACCTGAGCCATTTAATGTATGGACATAGCGGATCTTACCATTGCTGTCGCGGTAACGAATCATGGCACGGCGCGCTTGGAAATCCTCGGTATTTGAACAAGAACTGATTTCGCGGTACGTATTTTGGGCAGGAATCCATACTTCTAAGTCATATGTTTTCGCTGCAGAGAAGCCCATATCCCCAGTAGAAAGGGCAACGACACGGTAAGGAAGTTCTAGTTTTTGTAAAATTTCTTCTGCATTTTGAGTCATTTTTTCTAATTCTTCATATGAATGATCCGCATCACTGAATTTAACCATTTCTACTTTGTTAAATTGATGTAGACGGATTAATCCGCGAGTATCACGACCAGCACTACCAGCTTCAGAACGGAAAGAAGGGCTTAGTGCGGTAAAGTAGATGGGCAAATCTTTTTCATCCAAAATTTCTTGACTGTAAAAATTGGTCAAAGGAACTTCAGCAGTTGGGATAAGTGTTAAGTCGGTATTTTCTAGTTGGAAGACATCTTCTTTGAATTTTGGAAATTGTCCTGTACCAAACATTGCTTGACTGTTTACAATATAAGGGGTAATCATTTCTGTGTAGCCTTGTTCATAGACATGGAGATCCAGCATAAAGTTGTAAAGGGCGCGTTCTAGGCGAGCACCTAGACCTTTGTAATAGACAAAACGGCTACCTGAAACTTTTGCACCACGTTCAAAGTCGAGAATACCAAGATCTTCCGCTACTTCCCAATGTGGTTTTGGTTCAAAGTCAAATTCACGCGTTTTATGCCAACGACGTACTTCAACATTATCCTCTTCATTCGCACCAATAGGCACACTGTCATCAGGAATATTTGGCAAAGTAACAGCTATTTGCGTTAATTTTTCATCAATCGTCGCTAAAGTGCCATCAAGTTCTTTAATTTTTTGCCCGACTTGCTTCATTTCTTCAATTTTTTCGGTTGCGTCTTCTTTGCTTCTTTTTAGTTGGGCGATTTCGGCAGAGACATCATTACGGTGTTTTTTTAGTTCTTCTGTTTCGACCAATAAACGGCGGCGTTCTTCATCCAGTCCGACAAATTCGTTGATTTTGTCTTCAGCGACGCCTCTCGTGGCTAATTTTTCTTTTACTTGTTCAATGTTTTGACGGATCACTTTAATGTCTAACATTTTTGTTCCTCCTTAGCTTAATTGTATAAAAAAAGACTACTCCATCCCATAAAAAGTGCTTGGGACGAAGTAGTTATTCGCGGTACCACCCAAGTTCAGCCTAGTGCTGCCCTTGAAATCTCGTAACCTGAGAAAAGGATCTCTCTTTCAAAAGATACATACAATAGAACTGGATTCCAGTCTTGCTCAATGCTAATTTGCACCAACCATTAGCTCTCTTTAAAAGACACAATCTGTACTAGGTTCAATGTTGAACTATTAAATTTTCTCTAGCATAGCGGAAAATAGCTTATTCGTCAACTATTGTCTTAGTGAGAGGCTTTGTCGCTTCAATAGGTAAATGAATAATGAAAGAAGTCCACTGCGGATTGGATGTGGCATAGATGTAGCCACCATGTAGGGCGACAATGCTTTGCGCGATGGCCAATCCTAATCCTGTGCCGCCTGTTTCTTGTGAGCGCGACTCTTCCACGCGATAGAAGCGATCAAACAACAGATCTAAGGACCGTTTTGGAATCATTTTGCCGTTATTTTTGACCGTAATGACCGCTTCGGTACCGACTTTTTCGACCGACATGATAATGGTATCGGCATTTTTCCCGTATTTAAAGGCATTCGTTAATAAGTTACTAAAGACGCGTACCAATTTTTCTGTATCGCCATCCATCATCATTTGCTCAGGATTGGCCACGGTCTGAATGGCGATGCCTTTTTTATTCGCTTCTAGTTCAAAATCAGCCGCCAATTGTTCAATGAGTTGCACCATATCAAATGAAATGACATGAAGCGGGTTACTTGGCTGTCTGACTTTCGTGTATTCAAATAAATCGTCTACCAAAGACTTCATTTGTTTGGCTTTAATATAGGCCGTGTGGGTATATTTCAATAAATCCTCTTCAGAACGATACTGGCGGTCTTCAATTAAACCTAAATAACCGATGATTGACGTCAGTGGTGTGCGAATATCGTGGCTGACATTGGTGATTAATTCATCCTTAGACTTTTCAATCCGGCGCTCATCTTCAATGGCAGCAACCGTACTATCCACTAGGCCGTTGACACTGGTCACGACACGGTTAAGGTCACCGCTTAGTTCAAAGGGGATGCGGTGGTCGTAGTTTCCATCAGCAATGTAGTGCAGTTCACTAATAATGTGACGTAGCTGCATTTGATGGTAACGACGGATCAAGCGCCAATACAGCACAATACCATCTAATAGTAGAAAGAGTGGAAATAAAATATAGCGAGCATTCAAAAAAATATCTGTCTTGAAGTTTTCCGCAAAGATAAACCGTGCTTGGAAGACCGCATCTTGTAAAGAGGGGGCACTATTTACCAAGTTTGAAAGAATGACGACAATTGCGACATTTAATAGTAGAAGTAAGACGATGGTCACGATTGCTTCTGCAAATAGCTCGCTAATTTCCTTGGAAGTTAATACGACACGTTTATGAGAATCATTTCGCATCAATTTTGTAACCTACACCCCAGACCGTTTGAATAATTTTTTCGCCACCGGTTGCTTCTTCAATTTTATCCCGCAGATGACTGACGTGAACCATCACTGTTTTTGCGGAAACGACACTTTCTTGTTTCCAAACACGTTCAAAAATTTCGTCCGCGCTGAAAACACGATTCGGATGAGAAGCAAGCAGGTAGAGAATACCAAATTCAAGAGCTGTTAATTGGATGTCCTTTCCATCTAATGTCTTTACTTCATGTGAATCACGATTAATAATAAGAGAACTTACTTCAAGTACATCAGGTTGATCCGCCGTTACTTGCATGGTACTGCGACGCAAAAGTGACTTCACGCGAGCCATTACTTCTAATGGATTAAAAGGTTTTGTCACGTAATCGTCCGCACCAGCAACCAATCCTTTGATTTTATCCATATCCGTTGTTTTAGCAGTTAGCAAAATAATAGGGAGTTGCGATTCTTTTCGTAAAATTTTTACGACCTGCATGCCATCTACTTCAGGCATCATGATATCTAAGATTAATAGTTCAATATCATTGATGGTTCGAACTTTCGAAAGAGCTTCACGACCGTTATATGCTTGAATTGGCTCATACCCTTCATTTTTTAAATAAATACTCAATAGTTCAACGATCTCTTTATCATCATCAGCGACTAAAATCTTCATGTACAAACTCCTCCTATATCATTGTTCCATTCATTTATGTATAGTGTATCATCAAAAGTAAGAATAGAAAAATTTGATTAAAAAATTTAAGAGATATTAATAAAAAATAACAGTAAAGGTTTATTTCCGAACGAAAATTTCCATTCAAGTCTATAAGTTGACTATAAATAAGAAGAAAACGAATGAATGGAGAGGGAAACTTGAAAATCAAGAATGGTACACGAACGTTGGTCTATCAAGGATTTCAGTTGACTAATCTTAAAAAACTTGTTATATTAATAGACGTCTTAAAAAGAGAGCTTCATTTGAAATTTTATTTTTAAAAAGTGTTGACGAGCGTCAAATCAGATGGTAATATAACGAAGTTGATTTGTTTCTAGTTTTATAAATGCTGATGCAGCAGTTTAAAAAGCGAAAAAACATGTTGACAAATAACATTTCATTTGATAAGATAATCAAGTCGCTAAATGAGCGTCGAAAAACATTTTTAAAAATCTTATTTCTAACTGTTGACAACTCAACAAAGAAGTGTTAGGATG
>NZ_JAMRVB010000001.1:1319184-1323601 GCF_023743875.1 Enterococcus italicus | reverse complement strand
AGTTTTTTTATTTGTTTTCATTAATTGAATTATCGGGAAGTAGCTCAGCTTGGTAGAGCACTTGGTTTGGGACCAAGGGGTCGCAGGTTCGAATCCTGTCTTCCCGATTCGTAAGACACCTAACAATAGGTGTCTTTTTTTGGTCTCACTGTGACTTTAAAAGTGTGTTACAATAGAAAAAAACAAGGGAGGTACTTGATTGAAAGGACAAATTCGAAAAGCATTGAGTGGCTTCTATTACGTTTATTCGGAAGGAAAACTCTATCAAACGCGTGCTAGAGGGAATTTTCGTAAGTTGAAAATTTCTCCATTAGTCGGTGATGAGGTAGTATTTGAAAGTACGAACCAAACGGATGGCTATATTTTAGAAATGTTGCCAAGAAAAAATGAATTGGTCCGCCCAGCTGTGGCAAATGTTGATCAAGCAGTCATTGTAACCAGTTTGGTAGAGCCTAATTTTTCCTATAATTTATTGGATCGTTTTTTGGTTACACTGGCGCATCAATCAATAGAGCCAATCATCTATCTAACAAAAGTTGATATATTCGATGAAGAAGAAAAGATTGATGAGATTGAGCATATTTATGGATCAATAGGGTACAAAGTCATTGTAGCAAAAGAGACTTCTGAAGCAATTGATGAATTAGAAGAACTATTTTCTGACAAACTTACGGTATTCATGGGGCAATCGGGTGCGGGAAAATCAACACTACTGAATCAAATATTACCTGAATTGCAATTAAAGACGGGTGAGATATCGGATGCACTAGGTAGAGGTAGGCATACGACAAGACATGTGGAATTGCTAGAAATCGCGGGTGGCTTGGTCGCAGATACCCCGGGATTTAGTGCCATTGACTTTTTATCGATCGAAGCAGTTGAATTACCGAGAGAGTTCCCTGAATTTGTTGCTCGTTTGGATCAGTGTCGTTTCAGAGAATGTCAGCATTTGAATGAACCGGATTGTGCGATAAAATCAGCAGTTGAAAGCGGAGAGATTGCTCAGTCCAGGTATGACAATTACCAACAATTTATGTCAGAGATTGAACAAAAAAGACCAGTCTATAAAAAGAAAAAATAAAGAGAAGAGGATATGCTAATGAAGATAGCTCCATCGATTCTGAGTGCTGATTTTGCCAATTTGCAAAGAGATATTGAATTCGTCGAAAAACATGGTGCAGATTATATCCATGTTGATGTGATGGATGGCCAATTTGTGCCCAATATTACCTTTGGCCCGGCTGTTGTACAAGCCATTCGACCGATTACAAAATTACCATTAGATGTTCATTTAATGATTGTCAATCCGGAACGTTTTATTCATGAGTTTGCTAAAGCGGGTGCGGATATTATTGGTGTTCATATTGAAGCAACGCCACACCTCCATCGAGCGATTCAAATGATTAAGGCTGAAGATGTAAAAGCAGAAGTGGTGATCAATCCCGGTACACCAGTCGAGGCTATCAAATATGTATTGCCGTTGGTTGACCAAATTTTAGTGATGACGGTGAATCCAGGATTTGGTGGACAAAGCTTTTTACCGGAAATGGCGGACAAAATCCGTGAGTTAGCCAAGCTAAAAGAGCAGTATGGGTATCACTATGACATTGAAGTAGATGGGGGCATTGATGATCAAACCATTAGGGTATGTGCCGAGGCAGGTGCCAATATTTTTGTTGCGGGAAGCTACATTTATGGTGCACAACATCCGGAAGAACGAATTAACGCGTTAAAAGAGGCGATTGAGTAAATGAATATTTTACTTGTAGGCGGTGCGCCGAAAGAAACTTGGCCGTCATTAGAAAGAGCGTATGATTATACGATAGGTGTCGATCGTGGGGCTTTATTTTTATTAGAAGAGCAATCTCCATTGAACGCAGCCATTGGTGATTTTGATTCATTATCATTGGACGAATTGAAACGAGTGAAAGAAAAAGCCGACAGTATAGAGCAATCAAAGCCTGAAAAAGACGATACCGACACACAGCTAGGTCTTCTTCATGCGATTCAACGATATCCTGAGGCTACTATTGATATGATTGGCTTAACTGGTGGGAGAATTGATCACTTTTTAGCCAATCTTTGGTTAGTACTGGAGCCGAGATTTCAGCCGTATGCCATGAATATTAGTTTACGAGACCGCACGAATACGATTCGCTTCTATCTACCAGGTACGTATACAATTGAAAAAGAAACGGGTATGAAGTATTTAGCCTATTGTTGCTTAACACCGATGGAGCAATTAACGTTAACGGAGAGCAAGTATACATTGGATAAACAAAAAATTGATTATCCAATATCTTATGCGAGCAATGAATTTTTAACGAATCAAGCATCCTTTTCATTTAGTGATGGAGTGATGGCTGTGATTCAAAGCAAAGATTAAGATAAGGTTCCTGTGGGAAATGCTTCAAAAAACATTAAACCACAGGGCCTTATCTTTTGTTTCATAGGGAAAAGTGGTACAATTTAGGGTATGAGTTTGAATAATATTGAGGTGCGCTTGTGAAAAAAATTAATCCAAATAAAAATATTATCATTGCCCTAATCATCGTGCTAATCGTAGTGACTGTCTTGAGTCTGACTATTGCGCAGCGGGCAACAGCAAAAAAATCAAATGTCGTGCAATCCGTGATCAATGATACCATTGCCTTTGTTGACAAGGCAATCCAAGCTCCAGTTAGCTGGGTTGAAAATACGGTTGATGCAGTTCAGGATTTAGCTTCTACTTATAAAGAAAATCAACAATTAAAAGCAAAATTGGACTCCTATGAAGAATTATCACAAGCAAACAAAAACAGCGAGAGAGAAATTGCTAATTTGAAAGAACAATTGGCGCTAAACACCACGTTATCAAGCTATGAAAAAGTCACAGCCAACGTCATTTCGCGTTCGCCCGATTCATGGCAAGATTATTTGGTTATCGATAAAGGATCGAAAGACGGTATTGAAGCGAATATGTCTGTGATGGCTAAAAAAGGGTTGATTGGCCGAGTGATTGAAGTCAATCGTTCTTCATCAAAAGTAGAACTTTTGTCTTCTGAAAATCAAACATCGAATCATTATCCAGTCAGAATTTCGACAGACAGTGGCGAATTGTTTGGGTTATTGAAAGGCTATGATGAGGACAAAAATGCACTAGTGGTCGAACAAGTAACTGGTTCAGCAACCTTTGCCAAAGGTGATGTGGTACAGACTTCTGGTCTGGGTGGGAATTCACCAGCAGATTTGGCGGTCGGTACGGTTCTAGAGGCACAATCAGATGATTTTGGTTTGGATAAAAAATTATACGTCCAGCCTTATGCGGACATGTATGACTTATCCGTCGTGACCGTTATCAAGCGTACGGTAGGTGAGTAAAGTGAATCAAAGTAAAACGAGCCGATTAACATTAGGAATTATTTTGTTTCTGTTGATGCTATTAGATGCGCATATTACGAGATTATTTGATTATTGGGACAAAGGGGCCAATGTCTGGCAATCACAGCTACTCTTATTAGTGGCCTTATTTGCGGCAAAAAGTTACTCCAAGCGTTATATGATTTGGATGGCAGTGGCGATTGGTATACTGTTTGATCTTTATTACTTGGGTATCATTGGTATCTATGCTGTCGGGTTCCCGATGGTTGTGTGGATGATGTATGTATTTCATTCGCTCTTTTATCAAAATATGACGACTATGTTTTTTAGTTGGGTGATCAGCTTGACTCTCTTCCAACTTTTTACACTAGGTATTCAAATCGGGTTTAAGCTCGCTGCTTTTGATGGTCAATTTTTCGTGGTGAAATTTTTAGGCCCAACATTATTGTTAAATATTTGTTATTTTTTTATTCTTATGTGGCCATTAAAAAAAGTATTCAAACTAAAACTCAGTTATTTTTAAACAAGATGAACAAATACAGGTGGTAAAAGGAATGTTGAGCTGCTAGACTGGAACAAACCGATGAAACAGAAGAAACTATAAGCAAAAAGATCAGAAAGTCTAAAAGTTTGAGCAATTATCCTCTTGGGCGCAAAAGGTTAGGGGTTCGACTCCTCTTGGGCGCGTTTATCGGGAAGTAGCTCAGCTTGGTAGAGCACTTGGTTTGGGACCAAGGGGTCGCAGGTTCGAATCCTGTCTTCCCGATTGTATTTTTGAAAAAAGGGGCCTTAGCTCAGCTGGGAGAGCGCCTGCTTTGCACGCAGGAGGTCAGCGGTTCGATCCCGCTAGGCTCCATTATCATTTTAATATGATTTTCGCGGTGTAGCTCAGCTGGCTAGAGCGTCCGGTTCATACCCGGGAGGTCGGGGGTTCGATCCCCTTCGCCGCGATTAGAGCCTGGACCTTTAGCTCAGTTGGTTAGAGCAGACGGCTCATAACCGTCCGGTCGTAGGTTCGAGTCCTACAAGGTCCATAGAGGCATTGTAAGAATTATAT
>NZ_JAMRVB010000001.1:1295680-1319084 GCF_023743875.1 Enterococcus italicus | reverse complement strand
GAGGAATCACTTCCAGATTTTCTGGTCTTTTTGCTTATAATTGAAGAATTTAATCTCAGATTTTGTATAAATGAAATATATTTGAAACATTTCATTTATTTTTATGACATATTTATGTGGTAAAATTTACCATGACTTATATAACGTGCGATTTTTAAAAAATAGGAATAAATTCTTGGAGGAACTAACTCGTGAAAAAAAGTATTGGGAAGAGCCTATTATTATGTACCTTATTATTGGCAACGTTAGTACCAATGAGTGCTCATGCCGATGATGTGGATTCAAAAATAAATGAACAGACCGAAAAAATTTCGGCTATTAAAGAGCAAAAAGAAACAACTGAATCACAGATTGCTTCATTAGAAAGTGATATTGCAACGATCTACAATAACGGAATGAAATTGCAAAAAGAGCAAACAGCACTTGAAGAAGCTACTGCGACTTTAATAAAAGAAATTAGTGATTTACAAACAAGAATTGAAAAACGGACAGAAACGATGAAAAACCAAGCACGAGACATTCAAGTGAATGGTCAGGATACAAGTTTTGTTGACGCGGTATTAAGTGCGGACTCGGTATCGGATGCTGTAAGCCGTGTTCAAGCGGTAAATACATTTGTCCAAGCTAATAATGAATTGATTCAAGCGCAAAAGGCAGATAAAGTTGCCGTTGAGCAAAAGAAAGCTGAAAATGAGAAAAAAGCAAAACGTTTGGCTGCAGCGAAAGAAGAATTGGATGCGCAAAGACAAGAATTGGTCTTGAAGCAAGCTGCTTTATCTGTAAAAAAAATCAGCTTAGCTGCGGAACAAGCGACAGCGGAGTCTACTCGTAATTCTCTCCTTGAGCAAAAAGCACAAGCTGAAGCCGAACAAGCAAGAATCGAAAAAGCACAGGCTGAAGCAGTGGCAAAAGCGAAAGCCGAAGCAGTAGCACAAACGACAAGTAACACTACGACAAAAGCGTCAGAAACGCAAGCAACTGCAAGTCAGGCAACAACAAGCTCAAGTCAAGAAACCAAAGCGGCTGAAACGACAAGTTCAAGCCAAGAAGCAAAAGCGACTGAGTCAACTACGCAAGCGACAGCGAGCAGTACCACTCAAACAAGTAGTAGTACAGAGCAAGCAACGACTAAAAAAGAAACATCTACAAGTACATCAACTAGCAACACCAGTACCACATCTGCTGATGCAACATTGAATGCTTTAAATGCGTTACGCGTTGCGAATGGGCTAAATCCTGTTTCTTGGGATGCTAGCTTAGCTGCAGCTGCATCAAGTCGAGCAGCTTTGATTAATGGCAATGGTGGAGCAATTCCAAGTGATCATTGGACGAGTGGAAATGAAGTGATTGCTATTTTATTCAGTCCTGGTTCCGATGTAATCAATGCATGGTACAACGAAACCAATATGATTACAGCAACTGGTTCAGGTCATAGAGATTGGGAAATGAATCCATCTATTACACGCGTCGGTTTTGGTTACAGTGGCAGTGTGATTGTTGGTCATTCTGCATAATCATTCACAATTAAGAAGCATTTGTTTAGAAAAAATCTAAACAAATGCTTTTTTTGAAATGTTTTTGTAACATACCTATTACTTAGTTGACATGATGCTATGGTAAACTTCATTTGTCTTTAGAAATAATTAAGAACTAGTAGAAAAGTGATAGTGGAGGAATAATTGTGAAGAAACGCATATTTGCTTCGATTTTTTTAAGCTCAATCATCTTGACAACTGTAGCGGCTCCATCGATTGCTGTAGCTGATACATATGATGATCAAATTTCTCAAAAAAATTCAGAGATTTCCGACTTAGTAGACCAACAAACAAGTACACAAACAAAAATTGATACATTAGAGTCACAAGTTACGACAATTAATGCCAAAAGTGATGAAGTAGTCGCGCAACAAAAAGTATTGGCTGCCGAGTCAAAACAATTAAAACAAGAAATTGCTGATTTGGAAGTACGTATCGAAAAAAGAACGGAAACAATGAAAAATCAAGCGCGAGATGTCCAAGTCAACGGCCAAGATACAAGCTTTGTTGATGCGGTTTTAAATGCAGATTCGCTATCAGATGCTGTTTCAAGAGTTCAAGCTGTTAATACTTTTATTAAAGCGAATAACACGTTGATTGAACAACAAAAAGAGGATCAAGAAGCAGTCAAAGCCAAAGAAGCAGCTAACTCAGAAAAAATTGAATCGTATCAAAAATACCAAGTCCAATTAGATACTCAAAAGAAAGAATTGCAAGCGACTCAAGCAGAACTAGCTGTATTAAAGACTAGCTTAGCAATTCAACAAGCAACAAAAGAAGATGAAAAAGAAGCTTTAGTGAAGCAAAAAGCCGAAGCCGAAGCAGAACAAAAACGAATCTTAGCGGCTCAAGCAGCGGAAGCGGCAGCGAAAAAAGCAGCAGAACAAGCCGAAGCGAAAGCCAAAGAAGAAGCTGAAGCAAAAGCAGCAGAGCAAGCAAAAGCTCAATCTGACGCTACTACAACTAGCACAACAGAGAGTACTGTGACTGAAAGTAATACTGCAACAAGCACTTCAAAAGCAACTACAACAAGTACCGTAGCAAGCAGCCCACAAGCGACTACATCAAGCTCAACTTCTACAAGTAGTGTAAGCACAACAACGCAAGTGACAGATACATCGAACACGTATCCTGTTGGCCAATGTACTTGGTTTGTTAAAAACCGCGCGACTTGGGTAGGCAATCGTTGGGGCAATGCGAACCAATGGCCAGCAAGTGCACGAGCAAACGGCTTTAGAGTAGATAATTCTCCAGAAGTTGGTTCGGTCGTTGTATTCTTAAATGGTGCCCAATATTCTGACGCTACTTATGGACATGTCGGTTATGTTATCTCTGTCGCAAATGGTGTCATTACGATTGAAGAAGGAAACTACGCCGGACAAAGTTACAACGTTCGTCAAATTACGACTGAAGGTACTGTCTTCATTCATCAAAACTAATAGACATAGAGGCTGAGACAAAATGGTTCAGCGCTAAGTAAAAACCAGAAAATCCAAAAGCTTTTCTTCAAACTTTTGGCTTTTCTGGCTTTTTTGTCGTTTAGCTTGTCTCTTTTTATAGCAGCTATCACTGTGCTATAAAAAAAGACAAGCACTTAAGCCGATACTTAAAAAGGGAACGAATGGTAGGTGTTTTGGGGGCTGACGCTTAGAAAAGAGAAACAGGAGATAATACAAAATACCGGTGCCACTGGCAAGAAAAAGTAAGAGATGAATTTGTTGCCAACGTAGCCAAGGGAACCAGATGAAAAATAAAAGCAAATCACCGTCTCCAATGAAGTGCCAATGACGTTGACCATACCAATAGATACAAAAAAATAAAAGCCAGGTCCACCAAGAAAACGCGGCACGCTGCCATAGTAGAACAGCCCATAAGATGATAGCAAAAGGATATAATAGGTAAGGATCGATAATCTGGTAGAGCCAATCTGTAATACTTAGACTAAAAGCCATTGTAAACCAGACAAGTGCGACTAATTTAGTCTCCAACGTGGCGGTAGAAAATGAAAATAGATAGCAAAAAAACAACCCGTAAATCCATTCAGCGACAAAAATGTGTCGAGGGATGGCTTGATGACAATGACGACAATTCCCCTTAAGTGCAATGAATGAAATTATAGGAATCAAATCATAAAAGGCAAGGGGACGCTGGCAGGTCGAGCAGCGACTACGGTCAGACCAAAAATTCATACGTAACGGCAGACGATCGGCGACGACGCACCAAAAAGAACCCATCACAGCTCCAACTATAAAAGAAATCATTGTGTACTCCTTTCTCCTTTATAATTACATACGAAAACCATAAGAAAACCTGAGAAGAATTCTCAAATAGTTGTTTTTAGTGTACATTTTTATGAAATCTAGTATGCTTAAAGTATAGAAGTTTAAAGGAGGAATCGAATTATGAAATATGGGAAAACGAAAGATCTTTTAAATCAATTGGTCGCAGATTTAAGCCAATTTTCAGTGGTGATTCACCAAACACATTGGTACATGCGTGGACCTGAATTCCTAACATTACATCCTTTAATGGATACATTTATGGATGAAATCAATGCACAATTGGATGTTGTTTCAGAACGTTTGATTACATTGGATGGTGCACCATACTCTACTTTACAAGAATTTGCTGACAATACAGCGATTAAAGATGAAATTGGTACGTATGAACGGACAATTCCTGAACGTATGGCTAAATTAGTAGAAGGCTACCGCTACTTAGCTGACTTGTATCAAGAAGGAATTGAAATTTCTGGAGAAGAAGGCGATGATTGCACGCAAGATATTTTCATCGGATTCAAAACTGAGGTTGAAAAGAAGATTTGGATGCTACAAGCTAAATTAGGTCTAGCACCAGATGTTGCTTCAGATGATTCAGTAAAAAATCTATAAGATTAGCTCATACTATCAAAAACCCCCTAAATCCTCAAATTTAGAAATTTAGGGGGTTTTATTTGTTTTACTCAGCGGCAGCTGATTTTAAATGAAATACTTTGTGTTTTAGTTCAAATACTTCGTCACATGCTTTGGCCACGTCGCTTTCATGAGTCACAATGATGATGCATTTTTGTTCTTCATGGGCCATTTCTTGGAACACTTTAACGATATCTGATGATGTTTCTTCGTCAAGGTTACCGGTTGGTTCATCGGCGACAATTAGTTCATGATCACAACAAATCGCACGAACGATTGCGACCCGTTGTTGTTGGCCACCGGAAAGGAGACCGACTTTTTTGTTGGCTAATGTTTCATCGATGCCGACTTTGGCTAGGCATTGAAGAGCATAGGTTTTCTTGTCAGAACGTTTTGATCCAGCAATTTCCATTGCCGTCAAAATATTTTGAAGGGCGGTCATATAAGGAAGGAGATTATAGGCTTGGAAGACAATCGAAATGTCTTTGCGGCGATAATTTCGTAAGCCAATCTTTTGAATATTTTCTCCATTGTAAGTAATGGTTCCTTTTTTCGGTGTATCGAGTCCTGAGATTAAGGAAAGGAAGGTCGTCTTGCCAGATCCACTTGCGCCGAGGATGGCGTAGACTTTTCCTTTTTCAAATGTTAAATTGACATCTTTGTATAGTGCATCTTGCTCGTTGGTATACCAATAAGCTAAGTCTTGGGTTGCTAACATGGATTTCCCTTCTTTCTAACCAATTAAGATTTTCTTCGGATTCAAGCGTAAAATACCAAATGAGGAGAGGAGGATCGAGAAGAAGCTAATCACGAGCCCTAAGCCAGCGAGGATAGCGACTTCTTTTGGTTGAACGGTGATGTTTAAGTCATCAATTTCAGTTGAACCTTGTACGGCTGTATTGAAGCCACCCATTTGGCCACCGCCACCACCGCCAGGGCCACCATTTTGGTTTCCTTGTTGGTTGTTTGCGCCTTGTTGAGTTTGGGTATCTGTTTGAGACGTTGTTGTTTCTTGTGAGAGTAGTTGATTCCCTACGACATTACCGACAATATTACCAGTAAAGGTAGCAATTACTAAGGCAATCAGCATGGTCACAAATATTTCAGTAAAGAATTGGAAAATCATCTTGGCACGTGATTCACCCATTGACAATAGAACACCTATTTCATAGCGGCGTTCGCGAATCATGAGCATAACGATGAGTGTTAGGATAATGATCCCAGCAACGGCAACTAAAATCACAATGTTTTTGGCAAAGCTTGAAACATTTTCTAATGGTGTAATCATGGATTGATACAATTGATCATCCGTTGTTAAGTCATACGTATCTGTATCGATTACTTTTTCTGCCGCTTTGGTGAACGCTGTGACTTTTGAAGGTTCAGAAAGTGTGTAGATGGCAGAGTCGACAGTATCTTCATCAGTATTGCCAGATAGTGTATTGGCTAATGTGTAGTAAGAGTAAATCGTATTGACTGGGTTTAGCATGTTGACCTGTGCAGCGATGCCTGATGCAGATTCAGTAGTAGAGTAAATTCCTTTGACGGTAACTGTCACTTCATTTTCACCGTCTGAATCAGTCAGTTTGAAGGTATCACCGACCGACAAACCGTTCGATTCTGCTAAAGTTTCTTCAATCAAGACATTGTTTGTGCCAGCATCATCAGCAGTCAATGCTTCACCGTCTCCTAATGTAGCTGTGCCGTCTGAGAAGCTTGAGTAGTCAGCACTAGATGAAACACCGGTAATGGTGAAGTCACCAGTTTGCATCTTGCCACCCATACCACCGCCCATGCCACCAGGTCCTTGTTGACTACTATCGGATGTGCTTGAACTGCTTGTTGTATCGCTACTTGTAATTGGTTCAATACCATCACCTGCTGTTGCGGTACCAGATGTCACTAAGACATATGATTTCACGTTGTCTAGTGCGGCAATTTTCTCAGCATCGCTGACTTTGACAGGTGTTGAAGTGAATTCACGATGTTCACTTGTTGAGTCAGTGGAAGATGAATCGGATGTACTTGTATCGTTTTGGCCACCACCGAACATTGCTTCACGACTCGCAGCGAGTGTGACTGTTGCACCCAAACTATTTTGTGCATTCTCTGTTGCTTTTTCTGCCGCACTTTTGATTGTTAGTCCTGCTAAAACAAAAATTAAAATAGCAGAAAAAACAGCACATAACAATAACGTGCGACCTTTTTTGGCCCATAAACTTAAGAGCCCACGTTTGATAAAATTCATATCTTCCTCCTGTTCGTGCGAATAAATACCATCCGCTCGTTAATCGATTTGTTACTAATGTAAGATAACCAACGAACCTTAAAGCAAGGTTAAATGAATTTGAAGAAACTGTGAAAAAAAGGTTGAGATAGCGTTAGCGACAAAAACCATACAATCCAGAAGCTGTTTTTCAGACTTTTGGATTGTATGGTTTTTGTTTATAGGAATACAAACTGATTGTCACAAACGTTATTCACTCAGATGGGCTTGCTTGATCTGTGCGAGTACTTGATCAAATCCTGTCCCACCAAGCGAGTGGCGATTTTTGACAGCTTGCACGCTATCTAGTTTTTGGTAGATGTCTTCTTCGATGGTCGGTTCGATTTCTTGGTACTGACTAAGCGGGACATCTTGCAAGTAAATCCCATCTTCCATACAAGAAAGGATGAGCTTACCGACAATCTCATGCGCTTTTCGGAAGGGAATGCCCTTAGTCGCCAAATAATCGGCCAACTCCGTAGCATTTGAGAAATCTTGTTGGGTCGCTTGAAGCATGTTTTGTTCTTTAACCTTCATCGTGTCAATCATGCCAGCAAAAATTTCTAGCGAATGCATGACCGTAGAAACCGTGTCAAACATGCCTTCTTTATCTTCTTGTAAGTCTTTGTTGTAAGCTAAAGGTAAACTCTTCATAATCGTTAATAGACCGAATAAATCCCCATACACACGTCCTGTTTTGCCACGGATTAATTCCGCCATGTCAGGGTTTTTCTTTTGCGGCATAATCGAGCTACCTGTCGAAAAGGTGTCCGTCAACTCAATGAATTGGTACTCATAGCTACACCATAAAATCAGCTCTTCGCAAAAACGAGAGAGGTGCATCATAATCAAAGAGGCATTGCTTAAAAACTCTAAAATAAAATCACGATCACTAACTGCATCTAGACTATTGGCATAGACACCGGCAAAACCAAGCTCTTGTGCAGCGTAGGAACGATCAATTGGGAAAGTCGTCCCAGCTAGTGCGGCCGCTCCTAATGGTGAAAGGTCAATCCGACTCAGACTTTCCGTGAGTCGTTCTTGATCACGCGTGAACATCTGATAGTAAGCCATCAAATGATGCCCAAAGGAAATAGGCTGTGCATGCTGAAGGTGCGTATAGCCAGGCATGACGGTATAGACATGTTGCTCGGCCTTTGTGACCAAGACTTGTCGTAAGGTTTTCAGTTGTGCCACAATTTGTTGGACGTGATCTTTTAAGTACAGATGCATATCTGTTGCTACTTGGTCGTTTCGACTGCGAGCAGTATGCAACTTGCCAGCGACAGGACCAAGTAATTCATGCAAAAATACTTCCATATTCAGATGAATGTCTTCATTTTCTACTGAATAGTCCAACTCATTATTTTCGACCTTTGTGACTAAGGTCTGCAAACCAGCAAGAATGGCGTCAGCATCTTCTGACGGAAGAATCGCCGTTTTTTTCAGCATTTTGACATGTGCGATGCTTCCTTGCAGATCATATGCCGCCAATTGTTGATCAAAGGAAATCGATGCACCAAATGCATCAATCCACGCTTCATTTTTTCCGTCGAATCGACCGCCCCATAATTTTGACATACTGTTTGCTCCTTTTATCCGATTGGTGTTAAGGGTGATTGTTGATTGGCTTGGACTTCTGCGTGCACTTTTGTTGGTAAGCCCCATAGCTTGATGAAGCCAACTGCAGCATCTTGATCAAATGTATCGGCAGAAGTGTACGTCGCTAAGTTTTCATCGTACAAGCTATTTGCTGACTTCCGACCTTCACAGATGACATTCCCTTTGAATAATTTCACACGAACCGTGCCGTTTACGACTGTTTGTGTGGATTTTAAGAAGGCAATCAGGGCATCTGTCAGTGGATTAAACCATAAGCCATCATAGATAACTTGTGCAAGCTGTTGTTCGATGATGGGTTTGAAATGAGCCAACTCACGAACAAAAACCAAATCCTCTAATTCTTTATGAGCTGTCATGAGCGTAATCGCACCAGGACATTCATAGACTTCCCGTGACTTAATCCCTACTAGACGGTTTTCAATATGATCAATCCGACCAATCCCATGTTCACCTGCTAGCGTGTTAAGCTTCATAACAATTGAAGCAAATGTATCTTCTTGACCATCTAGGGCGACGGGGACACCTTGCTTAAAGGTAATTTCTACAATAGTAGGTGTGTCAGGTGTTTCTTCTAATTCTTTGGTAATAGCGTAAGCACCTTTTGGCGGTGTTGCCCACGGATCTTCTAAGACACCACACTCACACGCCCGCCCCCATAAGTTTTGGTCAATCGAGTAAGGATTGTCCAAGTCAGCAGGGATAGGGACATTTTTTTCAGCAGCGTAGGCAATTTCTTCTTCACGCGACCATTTCCATTCACGTACAGGGGCGATGACGTTTAAATTAGGGTCTAAAGCAGCGATAGCCACTTCAAACCGGACTTGGTCATTCCCTTTGCCTGTGCAGCCGTGTGCGATGGTTGTCGCTTGTGTATCGTGAGCCAATTCGACTAATTTCTTAGAAATCAATGGTCGTGAAAGGGCAGACACCAATGGATAAGAATTTTCATAAAATGTATTCCCTTGTAAGGCAATCAAGGCAAAATCGTCCGCAAACTCTTCGCGTGCATCAATCGCATACGATTCAGAAGCACCGACAAGCAACGCCTTCTCTTTAATCGCCGCCGTGTCGCGCCCTTCACCAATGTCTAGACAACAAGCAACGACATCGTAGCCTTCATCTACTAACCATTTAATTGAGACAGATGTATCCAAACCACCGGAATAAGCCAAAATAACCTTTTCTTTCATGAAAAAACTTCCTTTCTATCGAAACCTTCTTGATTGAAGCTATCATAGCAAATAAATATAAGCAAATCAAGCTTAAAAATTATATTTATACATAAAATATTCTGATAAACGGTATTTTATTCAAAATAATGGCTAATCCTGTTTCTTTTATTAATCAAAAAAATCTGCGAGCGGGAAAAATAGTTACAAATTTAAAGGAAAAAACATTGACGTGCCACCTGATTCTGGGGTATCATACTAAATGGTATTGTTTACCCCATAAGAGCCCCGGAAACTCAAATGATTGTAAACATTCGAAATTGAATTGGAGGAAAAAATTGTGCGTACAACATATATGGCCAAACCAGGCGAAGTAGAACGTAAATGGTATGTCGTTGATGCAACAGATGTTCCTTTAGGACGTCTATCAGCAGTCGTAGCTTCTGTTCTACGAGGAAAAAATAAACCAACATTCACTCCTCATGTGGATACTGGTGATTTCGTCATCGTAATTAATGCAGATAAAGTAAAATTAACAGGTAATAAAGCTTCAGGAAAAATTTACTACCGTCACTCAAACTTCCCAGGAGGATTAAAATCAGTAACTGCTGGTGAATTACGTGCAAATAATTCTCGTCGTTTGATCGAAACTTCTGTAAAAGGTATGTTACCTAAGAACACGTTAGGTCGCGCTCAAGGAATGAAACTTCACGTATATGCTGAAGGAACTCATCCACATGCAGCTCAACAACCAGAAGTATTGGACATCACAAACTTAATCTAATAGGAGGGAATTTCATTGGCACAAGCTCAATATATCGGCACTGGCCGTCGTAAAAATGCTGTGGCCCGCGTACGTTTAGTACCAGGTACAGGTAAAATCACTGTTAACAAAAAAGACGTTACTGAATATATCCCACACGCTGACTTGCGTGAAGTAATCAACCAACCATTTGGCGTTACTGAAACAAAAGGCGCTTACGATGTTTTCGTAAACGTAAACGGTGGTGGATATGCTGGACAATCTGGCGCAATCCGTCATGGTATCGCTCGCGCATTACTAGAAGTAGACCCAGACTTCCGTTTAGCTCTTAAACAAGCTGGCTTACTTACTCGTGACGCACGTATGGTTGAACGTAAAAAACCAGGTCTTAAAAAAGCTCGTAAAGCTTCACAATTCTCAAAACGTTAATTGCTGGAGTCGTTGGCAATTTATTGCCTTACGAATACAGTATGGGACGGAGATTTCAAGGAAATCGAGTACCATTCATCACAACGATACGGACACTTTCCAATTTTTGGGAAGTGTCTTTTTTTGTACGCTTAGGTACGAAAAAATGTACGAGATTTTGAATTGGCCGTTTTTAAGACCTATGTCAGACACTATATAATCGTTCTTTTTATCTTGTTTGATTGTTATTTTAATTAGTTATTTATTTTGCTTGTCGCACTTTATCCAGGCGTTTCTCGAATTTCTCATAAGTGGAAAGATCGACAACATTCGGGGTATTGACGTATATTTCTGTCGTTTTAATATCCGAGTGGGTTAGGGCTTGGGAAATTTGAGCCATTGTGGCACCGCCTTCGCGAGCTAACGTACTAAAGGTATGCCGTAGCTTGTGTGGATTTGTCTGAACCAGTTCCTCATGTCTTCGGCGAATGGATTTTAGCCGATAATTTAAGTAATCCACATGAACCGGAATATTTACTTCACCACTTCGATTGGCATAAGTGAAAAGAAATTGCTCCTTTGTCTGTTTAATCCCAAGCTGTAGCAGTTCTTCCTTTTGCTTTTGCTTCCATTCTTTCAATAGTTCAATAAGGAATGTCGGAATCTTGAACTTCGTAGCTTTTCGCCCTTTTGTGGATTTTAAATTGCCAAACTTATCCTTACTTTGAATCAAACTGACATAACCCTTTTCAAAATCAATATGCTTCCACTGGAAGGCGTAGGATTCGCTCTTACGGTCCCCTAGGTTCAACGTTAGCATCAAGAGAACATAATCTTGCATAATTAGAGAACCATTGCTGTAATCCTCATTGGCTGCGTCTAACCAAGCGATTAATTCTTCGGCTGTCAGTGCTTCACCGTTAAGCTGACGCTCCGTCTTTAGTTGTTGTTTCTTGGGATCACACACGTACCGATTCACTTTTTCAATCCGATTGTATTCGATATACTCTAATAGCTCGGCAATATCAAAAATCTGATTGACGTAACTTTTGATAATTTTGATATTGGCGTAAGTTTGGGACTTTTTCATCAAAGCACGAAGCACAAAGTCTTTATTGTCGTTTAAGAACTTGATGGAATATTCACCAAACATCGGTAGAATATGAAGACGGAAGACATTTTTCGTATTGCTAACGGTTATGGCAGTTGGTATTTGCCTAGATCGTCCAGTAGAACCAGCAATATACATATCCAACCAAACTGTCTTATAAAACTCTTTGAATTTGATATGCCCGCTTAATTCAAATGAACGAGCACTCTTTTCATTAAGCACATGTTGAATTTTTTGAGACAGGTCTTTTTCAGCCTGTTCCGCTTTTTTTTCGTCCTAAATGTTTTGCGGTAGCGCTCGGTAGTGACACCTATAATTTGTCGCACTTCCTTGGGGTAAAATACCTCCAATTTGTAGTGGTTGTTTTTCAGTTTAGTAATTGCCATGTTATTTTCTACTTTCTTATACGCAAACCAGAACGTAGGAACGACTACGTTCTGATTATAAACCGCTTCTAGCGAGTATAGCAATGGAGCCATTCGTCTATAGCTTGCCGATCAAACCGCACAACACCTTGAATCGTAATTTTTGGCAGGCCTTGTTCGACCCATTTGTCCAAAGTGTTGTTCGCAATATGGAGATACTGGCAAGTTTCTTTCTTGGTTAAATAGCGTTTGTCAATCGCAGTATCTTGTCGTACTTGATTCACATTGTTTAGAAGAAGTGTGTACACACTATTTCCTAGCTGTTTCATCTGCTCATCGTTCAGTAAAAATTGAACTTCGTGCATAGGCAGCCTCCTTTCTCTAGTAAGAATCTTCATTTCCAATTCCAGTATTTTTTGTTCTATTAATTGTCTAAATTAATTTGACAATTAATATTTGAAAAGAATTACGCCTTTTTATGCAAAAACAGCACATCATTTGACGCAAAAAAGCAAATGCTCTATCCTGAGATTTGAGGATAAAGTGTTGTTATTTAGTAAAAGTAAACGCTTTCTTATCGTTACTTATTTTATTTATTGCTTGTGGTCCATTGGTTAGAAATATTATAGGGGGATTAAGATGATTTCAACTTTTAAGATAACAGATTCCGGCATAGAAAAAGCGACCCAAGACGTAAGTAACTGGATTGTCTTGCAAAAAGCCACCAAAGTCGAACTCACCGAAATCGTGGAGAAATACGAATTGCCAAAAGACATCTTTGTCGGCGGTGACGATGCAGAAGAAATCAACCAATATGAAAAAATGAATAACGACCGCCTAGGGGAGTTGACGATTCTTTCTTTAATGAACCTAAGCGACAATCGCGAGCTCCCCATTGAAAAACGCTTAGAACCGTTAATCTTGATTTTTGCTAAAGAAATGACCTTGACTTTTGTGGGAGATAATTCAGATTTTCTGACTTCTTTTTTGACCCGTTCCGCTCATAAAGTCACGAATAAAGAGCAACTCTGCGCCTATATCATCAAACGAACCTATGCGCATTTTCTAAAGGAATTAAAAACCATCAAAAAAATCATCGATGAGCTAGACGCAGCGGCTCGCACCACTACGAAAAACGAAGCACTCTTTCGCTTGGCAGACACGCAGCGGGATGTCGTGTATCTGGACAACGCGCTGCAAGGCCAAAAAGAAACTTTGAATTACCTCTGGGAAGAAACCAATTTTGCCCAGCAACTAGGCGACGAAAATCTCGTGTACAACATCCGCTTGCGCCAAGCCCATGCAGAGGAACGAATCCTGATTTACCGTGATTTGCTTGAGACCATCGGCGGGTTGTTTTCCGATATGATGAGCAATCATTTAAACCGCTTGATGAAATTCTTGGACTCCGCTACTTTAGTCGTCTCCATAGCTGCTCTCGTTGCCGGCATCTGGGGCATGAATACCGGTGGACTCCCAGGCAAAGAGACAAAAAACGGCTTTTTCTTCGTGATGATCCTCGCGGTCGTTGTCAGTATCTTGACCACCATTTATTTAAAACGCAAAGACTTTACCAAATAAATCACCAAACAAGCACTGACAAAAAAGAGGTGAGGATTCGTGAAAGAAAGTGGGCGCACAAAAAATAAGCAAACCGCGCTTACACCTAGGGTTTCTGCTAGGTTTTGACTAGCACAAGTGCTGATTTTTTACAAAAGGAGGAATCCAGATGAAGAAATTTCTAAAAATTGCGGCGGTCATTTTGGGCATTCCCTTACTATATGTGTTAATGGCCCGCAAGCAAAACCAACAAAAAACGGCTCTTTGTCAAATGGTGTTGTTTTGATCAAATCAAACGGCAGGAAATGCTTCGGCATTTCCTTTTTAGCGTTATTAAATGATTTCACAGATGTTCTGCTGAATCAAGACACGCATCCGGAGATGACGAAAAATCCGAAATCCAAAGGCAATTCTTTTGGTTACTTTGATTCGGTAATCCTTTTGAGCCGGTGAATCGCTTTTCTTTAGCTGTTCCATTGTCTGAATTCGTTGGTTATTAAATGCACGTGTCATTTATTGAATGATGTGGAAACGATCGATAGAGAGTCGCGCATTGGAAAAGACTTCTTTCATCACTACATTGTAAGAGGCATTCATATCCATCACGATGTGTGTAATCCGTTTTCTGGATTTTAATGTGAACCGGTGAAAGTATGTCCGTAACTTGAAGTTGCGTCGATCATCTAAGTTATCAAAGATTTTGCCAGTATCAGCATCACTAATAATAAAGCACATTGCCCCTTTACAATCACTCGTTCCTTTAAATTCATCAATTAGAAGATGCTTGGGAAGAGAAGTGATTTTTTTACGTGGCACCTCAAAGAAGCTGTCTAAGACACGTTCAACGGTTTTTGTGGAAACAAAATACCGCTGAGCAATATCTTTCATTGAAATTTTTTTCTTCAAATCCACAGCAATCGCAAATTTTAAGGCTTGTGAGATGTAACAATTTTCCGCTACATAATAGGTTTTTGCAGAAAACGTATGATGACACCGAGTACAACGAAAACGCTGTTTGTACAGGTGTAAATAAGTTGGTACTTCTTGATATGGAAGCAACTGAATCCAGCTATCATGATAGGCATGACGGATGACAGAATCAAACCCACAACATTCGCAACGATGTTTTTCTCCGGTAAATACATTGGCCATACGGCCATGAACGCTCTCTTTAGTAATGGCATCTTTTGAAAAGGTAATATGGGAATTCTTAATATTCAAGATTTGTTTTTTAATGGAATGACTTGTCTTTTCATCCGTATATCAGCACCCCCTTGCCTTCGTTAAAAACTTGTATTAGTTGACGGTTTCTTTTGATGTCAGCTATAATTTTTATAAAGAATGCGGTTTTAATAATTTGTAATCGCTTTTAAAAAAGTGAGGAGATCAGGAAGATGAAGAAAATTATAAATAAACCAACGGATGTTGTAACGGAAATGATCGATGGCATGGTGGCGATCAATGGTGATTTGGTGCATCGCGTCGAAGGATTTGATATTATCGCGCGTAATACTGAGAAGACTGGGAAAGTCGGCATTGTCTCGGGTGGTGGTAGTGGCCACGAGCCGACACATGCTGGCTTTGTCGGTGAAGGTATGTTATCGGCGGCTGTTTGTGGAGCGGTGTTTACGTCGCCAACACCTGATCAGATTATTGAGGCCATTAAGGAGGCCGATGAAGGCGCGGGGGTTTTTCTAGTTATTAAGAATTATTCTGGCGATATTATGAACTTTGAAATGGCACAAGAGATGGCTGAGATGGAGGGTATCGAGGTACAGAGCGTGGTTGTTGATGATGATATTGCGGTCGAGGATAGCCTGTATACGCAAGGTCGTCGTGGCGTAGCGGGAACGATTTTTGTGCATAAGATTTTAGGTGACGCTGCCCGTAATGGCCAATCATTGAATGAGATAAAAGAGCTCGCAGATCGCCTAGTACCAGCGATTCATACGGTCGGATTGGCGCTCACTGGGGCGACAGTTCCTGAAGTAGGGAAGCCGGGGTTTGTTTTGCCGGATGATGAGATTGAATTTGGTATTGGCATTCATGGGGAACCGGGGTATCGCCGTGAAAAGATGCAGCCGTCTAAAATGCTTGCCGAAGAGCTCGTTAATAAGCTAGTGACTTCGTTTGAGCCAAAAGAAGGCGAAGAGTATGCGCTATTGGTGAATGGGATGGGGGCGACGCCGTTAATGGAGTTGTACATTTTTGCGAATGATGTCGCGAACTTATTAGCCGATAAGCAGATTACTATCGGATACAAAAAATTGGGTAATTATATGACGTCGATTGATATGGCAGGATTGTCGTTGACATTGATGAAATGTGAAGACGCGCAGTGGGTAGAAGCATTGGAAGCCCCAGTCATTACACCAGCTTGGTAGGGAGAGATGAAGATGGATGCAACAGTAGCATTAAAATGGATGAGTATCTTTAATGATAAGATTCAAACGAACAAAGACTATCTGTCAGAGTTAGATACGCCGATTGGTGATGGCGATCATGGTGGGAATATGGCTCGTGGAATGACGGCAGTGATGGAAAAATTGAATGCAGAAAAATTTGAGAATGCTGCCGATGTATTCAAAGTCGTGGCGATGCAGTTACTGAGTAAAGTCGGAGGTGCATCAGGGCCGCTATATGGATCGGCCTTTATGGGAATGACCAAGTCGTTTCAAACGAGTGATTCACTCGCTGACGCGGTACAAGCTGGACTGGAAATGATTGAAAAGCGCGGTAAGGCGACAGTCGGTGAAAAAACCATGGTCGATATTTGGGCAAGTGTGTTGGCCGATTTACAACAGGATCAATTAACAGTAGCGAGGGTTCAAGAGTATGTCCAAGCGTCGGCGGATCTGAAGGCTACAAAAGGGCGTGCTTCTTATGTGGGCGACCGATCAATTGGTCATATTGATCCTGGTACGTGTTCGTCGGGGTATTTGTTTGAAGCATTATTGGAGGCGAGTAAATAAGATGAACGATATCGGGATTGTCATTGTCTCACATTCAAAGAATATTGCTCAAGGTGTTGTTGATTTGGTTCGCGAAGTTGCCAAAGACGTCGAGATTACCTATGTCGGTGGGACGGAAGATGGCGGCATTGGTACGAGCTTTGAGCGTGTACAAGCAGTCGTTGAGGCGAATAGTAAAGAAACGTTGCTAGCGTTCTTTGATTTGGGAAGTGCCAAGATGAATTTAGAAATGGTCACGGATTTTTCAGATAAGACCATTCATATTAACTATGTGCCGATCGTTGAAGGAACCTACACAGCAGCGGCCTTGCTCCAAGCAGATGCTGAGCAGGATGCGATATTGGCTCAGTTAGCTGAGCTAAAAATGGAAAAGTAACAAATGAAAAGAGGAAAAAGATGCTAATTGCATTGATTGGTGGAAATTGTAGCGGGAAATCGACGATGGCGGAAAGATTACAAACTCAACGGCAAGCGACGGTTTTTGTCGGCAAGGATTATTTGCGCATGGCAAAAAACGAAAAAGAGGTGGCCGAGTTATTTCGGCAGCGTTTGGCGACTATCAAAGAAAGGATGCATGGGCACTTGCCTGAGCCGGTGAGTCGGATGCTAGAGCGGCATCATGGGAAATTTGCCGATGAAAACGTGCTAGGCGTACTTGACACGACAACTACATCTATCAAGGAAAACTACGAACGCTTACTGGCATTGGTGGAATAAGAAAAAGTCAGGACATCAGGAAGGTTGAGAGTCAACTTTCAGATGTCCTGACTTTTTCTTTCGCTGAGCAATTCTGCTGCAGCCTTCAAAACCCTAAATTTGTCCGAAGACTTTTCCTAAGCCAAAGATGACTAGGCAAATAATAAGCGTATAGATGGCGCAGAATTTCATGGCTTGTTTTAAAATGGTTCCTTCTTCGCCGACTAGACCAGTCGCACCCGTTGCGACGGCGATGCTTTGCGGAGAGATCATCTTGCCGGCTGTCGCCCCAGCCATATTTGCCGCAGCTAGCCAATATGGATTGACGTCTAGGCTAGTGGCTGCCTTGACTTGTAACTCACCAAATAAGACATTGGCAGATGTGTCGCTACCAGTAATAAAGGTACCAAGTGCACCGATAATTGGCGCAATAAAGGGATAGAAACTACCGGTAACCATAACTAAGCTGAGGGCAATGTTGTTGACCATACCGCTGTAACCCATCACTTTTGATAGTCCGACAATCGAAGCGACCGTGACCATCGTTTTGGTCATCTGCTTGGTTGTATGCCAGAGAATCTGCAAGCTCTTGCCAAAAGAAATCCCCTGGAAGAGACCGCCAATAATCGTAGCGACAATAATTAAGGTACCAGGTGACGTAATCCACGTGATGACATATGGTTTGGCATGCGAGCCTTGGAATATGGTAAAGGAGCTTTGCACCGTATTTAAGCGATCATGGATGGCAGGTACAAGAGAGGAAGACAAAATAATAAAGGCAAAAACGAGAATAAATGGCAACCAAGCGACAATTCCTTCTTTAAGCGAGACGGTAGGTGCCGTTTTTTCTTGGGTTTCTTTTGGTCCGATGACTTTGACTAAGAGGATGATCGTCACGATACAAATCAATGACCCCGCAATAGATGGCAATTCCGCCCCGAGATACTTAGAGACGATGATTTCTGGAATGGAAAATGCAAGACCAGATGCCAAGGTAATCCAAAAGACCCCTTTAATGGAACGGAAGCTACCACCTGTCAACGTAACCAAACAAAACGGAATCAGAATAATCAAGATACTTAGTTGCAAGGTGACGACAAAAGAAAGTTGCTTGACGTCAAGACCGGTGACTTGAGCTAAGGTCGTGACAGGCAGACCAATCGCACCAAATGCGGTCGGAGTCGTATTGGCAATCAGACAAATAATCGCCGCTTTGACCGGTGACATACCCAAGACAGCTAAAATACTAGCCGGAATCGCTACGGCTGTACCAAAGCCGGCAATGGCTTCCAAAAAGCCACCAAAGCCCCAAGCAAGTAACAACACGAGTATGCGCATATCGCCAGTAATAGACGTCAGCATTTCTTTGATGGTATTCATCCCACCAGACTCGGTGCTGACATTGTACGTAAAGACAGCTGCGATAATCACGTAAATAATTGGCCAAAAAGCCATGACAATTCCTTCTAAGGCAGCGGATAGACTTTCCTTGGCACTAAAATGAAAGCCGACCATACTGAGGATAATCGTCAGCACTAAGCCAATCAAACAAGCGAGATCTCCACGCATTTTAAAGACCCCAAGAGAGAGAATTAACCAAATAATAGGAATAACAGCAAGTAACGTTAGCAAACCTTGTGACATACATTTCATCCTTTCAATCCATTATTTTTGACTGCTAGAAAATTGACGAAAAAAATCCCTCCTCAGAAAATGCTTGAGCAGGGATGGTCGGTTTCTGGGTTATTGATTGTCAAAAGTGAATGACTTCGGCAAGGAATAAGAAGAGGACTGGCACACGTCTGCACAAGAATCATCTATTCTAGTTTAGAAACAGTCTAATCTAGTTAATTATAGCATGTATGCGCTAAAAAAGTTTGTCATTTTTTATCGAAAGCACCAAACTGTGCTCATTTTTTTTGAATAAATAGAAACCATCAGATAGTTTAAGACTAGTCGTTGCACAAAGTATTCGAAATAGGTGGAAAACCAGAAACAGTCGAGCTTCATGGTATACTAGAATGAAACAAAGTGAGAAAGTAGGGATTGTTATGAGTTGTATTGGAAATGTTATTTGGTTTATCTTTGGTGGTTTATTTGGCTGGATCGGTTGGATGGTTGCGGGCATTCTTTGGAGTATCACGATCATAGGGCTGCCGATTGGCTTGCAATGTTTTAAAATCGCGACGATGAGTTTAGCACCATTTGGCAAAGAAGTGGTCTACAAGCATACGAATACGAGTTTTTTATTGAATATTTTATGGATCATTCTTTCTGGCTTCTGGTTAGCGGTCGGTCACCTGATTAGTGCAGTGATCCTATGCATTACGATTATCGGGATTCCTTTTGCTGGTCAATCATTGAAGCTGGCGCAAGTATCATTTATGCCATTTGGCGCGCGGATCGAGCGAGTAAGATGATTTTACTTGCGTAATAGCGCAAAAGTCGCTATGCTATTACCGGTATATGAATCAAAGGGAGGGGATCAGGATGGCAAACGCATCTTGTATCGTACGATCAAAGAACACTAGCACAAAATGACGTTCTTTGAAGGAAAGAGTTTCCTCAAAGGACTAGAAATGAGGAAAACAAATGAAAGAACAACTACAACCCTATGAATATTGGTATAGTAAGCAACAATTATCTGAATTGGTCAATGCCTACCATTCAGTCAATGATAAACAAGTGATTCAGTCACTACAAGCATTAATCAAAGAGCGGACAGGTGAGCTCTTTCAGCGGCATCCTGACTTAGCAGCTTATTGGCCAGTCTTAATGGACAGCAAGTTGACGCGCAAGCAATTTGAAACGGTATTTGATGAACTAAAAGCATTTGTGGTGCCGATGAAGCAGCCATCTGCTAAGCAAATCGATAAAATATTTCGCAAGGTGAAGAAGATGTATTACCCACCGGTGGATAGCCTAGACTTTCGCACGATGACTTTTTTAGGATGGAATGATCCGGGCACGAACCGCAAGTACTTGCTGCGCGAAAAAGAGGGCCGCTTGCAAGGTGTATACGGCAGCTTCCGCTCAGATGTACAAAAAGGACACTGTGCTATCTGCAATCAAATCAGTACGGTCGGCTTGTTTTTAGCGACGACGAAAGCCTCGGCAGACGGTACCTATACAAAAAAAGGCAATTACGTTTGTAGTAACAGCGAGCAATGCAATCAACAAGTGACACAGCTAGAAACGCTAGAGCGCTTTTGGCAGACGGTCACATACGAGAAGTAAACGGACAGGAGGTAGTGCAATGAGTGAAGAAACTAGTCCCATCGTCGGCTCGCTCGCCTATCTCCAGTGGTACCGCACCTGTTGCCTGAGCGAAAAGGAAAAGCTTGCACGAATGATGGAGCAACTAGGCGCTTGGATTGATGGCGATGGTATGCTGCAGCTGACTGGTCCAGGAAAGCTAGCAGAGCTGCCGCCACATAGTGAATGGTATGCGTGTTTACGAAAGAGTATCCAACGCGCCTACAAAGGGGACCTAGGCTTAAACCAAGATGAGCTAGGGCATAAGCTGCATCTCTTTCGAAGCTATCTCGATCGGCAAAATATCCAGTACATTCGTCGCCACTATTCAGGCGCAAGTGACTTCGATAAGCTTGTCGCCTATGCCGCTCACACCAAGGTGGGTATTGATTTCTCGGTAGGGGCCAATTATCATAATCGTACAATGGGGCCCTTTGATTATCCGCGGAATATGAAAGTCTTGGTGCCCAAAAGAAACACAGGTGGCTGGCGGTACAATACTGCGCGCATGAGTGAATTCATTTTGGATAGTCAAACAGGCCGCTTTGTCAGTCAATGGAATGATCTGAAGCTTAAAGAAGATGGCTACGATGCGAATCCCAAGGCGTATCAAGTAACGGAATGTGGCGATGTGGCGAATACGGAGTCGTTTAATTATGGTGTGCCGCACGGGTATCATCTCGATCGCGCGACATTTAGCAAAGCCCATCGCTATTTGGATGTCAATCATCCACCTGATCTGCATTTGCGGCGTATCGTTTGTCGAAAATGGAAGAGTGAGCCTGATTTCGACAAAGGTGGGCGCTATGCAGATATTGTCAAAAAAGGTCAAGTGGATCTTATTGCTTGGCGCCAAATCCCATTAGAAGAGAAGCCGACAGTCTATGAGGTATTTGTTCGCGACTGCCAGCGCCGCAGACGAAACGCCGGCTTTGGTAAGTATTGGCGCAGACAAATGCGACCGCGATGGCTACGATTTTGGGGAAAAGAAACTATCTGAATCAGCAGAAGCAGACACGTATGTGAAGCTCTTGCATTTGGATAGTTTTTTGTTGTAAGTTCTTATCTAAGAAAAATAGAAAAGGGTTGTAAATTATTTAGTGCAAAGGAGAATTTTTAATGATTAATTATGAAATAGGAAATGATTTCGATGCTGTTTTTATTGAATCAGAGTTAGAATTATTTAACAATCATTCAAAAAGAAGTCCTCAAGATGAAGAATATAAAAAGTTCATAATTGTTGTAAAAAAAAATCAACAAATTATTGGTGGAGGGATTGCCTACTCTTCACTATATTATATTGGCTATATAGATACTTTATGGGTAGATGAAAAATTTAGAAATCAATCTATTGGAACCAAAATACTTTCTTTACTAGAAAGTAAATTAAGGGAATATGGCTGTGAATTATGTCATTTAGATACCTTTAATTTTCAAGCACCTGTATTTTATAAAAAGAATGGTTATGAAATTTTTGGAGAATTACATCATAAAAAACAGAACATTACAGAATATTTTTTTAAAAAAGATCTCTGTTAAATAAAAAGATCCATTGTTTGACGGTGATCGATTAAGCCCATAATCTTGTATAAAATACTATTCAACGTTTTAACTGTTACTTACTGAATGCCGTTTTCAATTTTTAAATAGTTTGACACACCATTAAAAATTCTATTTTCCACTCTGCGTCGTTAGCAGATTAAAGCAACTGTTCCTGAGAAAATAGTTAAGAACCGTATTGTTTAATAACAAAGGGGAGAATGAGTATGTTTGAAAAAGTTGTTGAAAAATTAAAACAGAGAAGACTAAAAAAAGCTGAACTGTTAAGGGAGAAAAATGCAAAAATGCGAAGCGAAGGTAAAGATCCCTTAAAAGGCTGGGGAAAAATGATTGATTCTGGAATAGGTGGTGCTAATAGAGCTAATCCGTTAGATACGAAATATTTTCATATAGAAGATCAGAAAAATTTAAGAGAGCAGATTAAAAAGAACAAATAAACTAACCTTTTATGGTTACTACCCTATTAGATCATAGGCTATTTGATTTTGGGTTTCAGTAACAGAGTAAGCGCACACTACGGCAATAAGGGTTCTGTTGCAACGTTTATCGAAGCCTACGTACTGCCTCTACCCGGTTAAGGCATGGCAACCATTCGAACAATCTACAAAAAAAGCCGAAAAGAAAGAACGCTTTTCGGCTTTTCAGTACAATTGTTAATTGTACACTTCTCTACGATGGCCACTAAAACTAAAATCTTAATCGTTTCATCGGCTATATTTGCTAATAAACGATAATCTCCTATTCTATATCACCGTTGACTACTTTTATTTCCTACCAAACCTTTCCCATGAACCCTAGGAGAACCGGTACCTTCTAAATTTTTAGAAATCCAAGATAATATAAGACGAGCTTGATGCTTGTCCATCTTTTTTAATGCTTTTTGAGCATTTTTTTCATATCGAACCGTATATGTTTTCTCCATCATAAACCTAGTTCTCGGAGCATATCTGGGTGTGAAATACTTTCGTCATTTAACTCATGATCTTTCATTGCTTTTTGGTACAAATTCATATCAACTTGATCTTCTAACACTTCTAATAATTTCGTTCTAGCTAATTCTGATAAACTTAATCCATCAATGGCTACGATTTTTGGGAAAATAAACTATCTGAATCAGCAGAAGCCGACACGTATGTGAAGCTCTTGCATTTGGGTAGTTTTTTGTTGTCGACAAATTATTTTTTTGGATAGTTACACAGTTGAAAATAA
>NZ_JAMRVB010000001.1:1282292-1295580 GCF_023743875.1 Enterococcus italicus | reverse complement strand
AGTTGAAAATAATTAATGAACTGTCATAAATTAAGGTCACAAGTGAGTACGACAAAAGTCCAACATTTGTACAAGGATGTCCAAAATGCGTGCCAAAAGTTGATTGAATAAAAGGAAACGATTTCTTAAAATGGTAATGAAAGGAGGAAAGCGATGATGAAATTGCAGTCAGTCGATGAGTCGTTAATCCAAATAGATGTAGAAGCAGAAAATTTTGAGGATGCGGTTCGAAAATCAATGGAGCCTCTTGTGGCACAAGAATACGTTAAACCAAGCTATGTGGAAAAAATTCTCTCTATTTATCGTGAAACGGGTCCGTATATCGTGATTACCACGCATATTGCCTTGCCTCATGCAGACAGTGAAGCGGGAGCATTAAAGATGGGGATAGGATTTACCAAGCTAAAACACTCAGTTGTTTCTGGTAATGTTGCGAATGATCCTGTGAAGTATCTCTTTCCATTAAGTGCAACCGACAGCACAAAACATATTCAAATGTTATCAAAATTAGCCGAGTTATTAGGCAATCCTTCATTTGTTGAAGGCTTAGATACGGTGACATCCAAAGAAGAATTTATTGCATTATTAACTAAATATGAAGGGAATGAGCAACATGATGCATAAAGCATTAGTCGCATGTCGTGCTGGAGTTGGTTCTAGCTTGATGTTAAAAATAAAAGTCAACGAAGTAGTTAAAGAAAATAATCTTCAATTAGTTGTCGAACACTCATCTCTAGATGGATTAAATGGGTTTGATGGTGATATGGTTATTACCTTAATTGATGTGGCACAAGAATTAGAAGAAAAGAAAGTTCCGTATAAAGTTGTGGGTATTCGTAACATTGTTGACAAAGAAGAAATTAAGACGAAGTTACTAGAAGCATTAGCAGAGTAGGGGGTATTCTGGCGTTGCTCAAAAAAAGAGCCTTCTTTGCAAAAAAATGTGCCAAAGAAGCAAAAAAACACTGGAACTCGCCAGATATCCTGCAATTCATCACCATCGAAATTCTTCGTTTTTAACTTAGCATTGTTAGGCAATAAGTGAATGGTTATTCACTATTCGTCGTTTCTGTCATTCTTCTCTTTCTTTGCTATTCTCAGGTGGCACGAAAGAGAAAAAATGTTCAACTAGTGGTTGGCCTAGTGCTAGCACAGTAGAATGAAAAGGTTATCAGCAGATCCAGTGAACGATTTCCTATTCTTAGGAAATCTGTGTAAAGGAAACCCTTACCTTTTCTGATTATACCATAATTCCAATCTACCACAATTGGTTTCTGCTGATTTTTGGAGTAGGTAAAAATAAATTTATAGCGACGATGGATAGAAACCATTGCCTTTCACGACTGAATAACAAATAGCAGATAAAGCGATTGATTCAATCAAAAGGGGGTTCTTTCTCGTGAATGAACAAGCATTAAAAAATTATACACAGCATATTGAAACTGAAGTGACACAATTTTTAAAAAGTATTGATGAAGAACAATTAAATCGTGCGCGTCAATTGATTGGTGCTGCCAAAGAACAACACGGTCGTCTCCATATCACTGGAATCGGAAAACCAAGCCATGTCGCGGAATATATGTGTGCACTGTTTTCTTCCACTGGAACACCGTGTTATTTTTTAGATGGTACTGAAGCAGTCCACGGTTCAGCTGGCCAAGTATTGCCAGAAGACGTAGTGATTGCCATCTCAAATAGTGGCAATACCATTGAACTACGCAATACCGTTGAAGCCTTACAACGAATGGGGGTAAAAATCATTTCGGTCACAGGTAATCTTTCTTCTTGGTTAGCAAAAAATACAGAAGCTGTTTTATTTGCTGGTGTGCAAAATGAAGGTGATGACACAAATAAGCCACCACGACTTTCGATTGTTGCAGAAATCATTGTTCTACAGTGTCTGTCGATTCTTTTACAAGAGGACACAGCATTTACAATGGAAAAATATGCAATGTGGCATCCGGGTGGTGCGCTAGGTGCTCAAGCACGCGAAGAAATTGGACATGCCTAAGGGGGAAAAAGACGTGAGACTAAAAGGAATTATTACCGCAATGGCTACACCTATTGATGAAAATGGAGATATCTCTGAAGAAAGAGTGAGATTATTAGCCAATCACTTGATTGAAAATGGTGTGGCAGGCCTTTTCGTTTTGGGAACAAACGGGGAATTTTACAGCCTAACCAAAGAACAAAAATTAAGCTTAGCAGAGTATGCAGTCAAAGCAGCTGCTGGTCGGGTACCGGTATATGCGGGTGTTGGTGGTATCAGTACGAATGAAGTTGTAGAATTGGCCAAAGAAATGGCAACAAGAGGTGTGGATGCATTATCTGTTATTACTCCTTACTTGATCCATATAACACAAGAAGAGTTGATTCAACACTATGAAACAATTGCCGATGCGAGTCCATTACCAATTATTTTGTACAATATTCCAGCTAATACGCAATTAAATATCGAACCAACAACCGTTGGGCGGCTAGCAAAACATCCTAATATCATAGGGATGAAAGACAGCAGTGGTCATTTAGATCAAATGGAAACGTATCTTGCGCTAGTCAAAAAAGAAACGTTTGATGTTTTAGTAGGGTCGGATTCTCGTATTTTGAAAGCTCTTCAATTGGGAGCAACAGGTGCAGTAGCCGCAACTTCTAATGTATTGACGAAAACTGATGTGGGGATTTACGAAGCTTTTTTAGCAGATGATATTGAAAAAGCAGAACTGTTACAAGAAAGTATCAATGCATTCCGCGGTGTATTGAAACTTGGCAGTGTGCCTGCTGTTTTGAAGGAAGCATTAAACATGATTCAACTACCTGTGGGTAAACCCTGTCTACCTGTTCAACCGGTAATCAACACTGAGGACCGTGCTAAAATCAGAGAAGTTTTGGTTTCTTATCAAGAATCGGAAGGATTTGAGGTGAAATAATAATGGAAAAATTAACAACACTGAATCGCATTCATGAAGAAAAAATTATGGCCGTTGTGCGGGTGGAAACATTTGAACGCGGATCAGAAATTGTGGAAGGCTGTCTGGCAGGTGGAGTTAGTATTTTAGAAATTAGTTATACCAATGCCAATGCAGGTGAAATCATTCAACAATTAAGCCAAGCTTATGGAGACAAGGTATTATTAGGAGCAGGAACAGTACTGGATGCACCAACGGCACGTGATGCTATTTTACGAGGCGCGAAATTTGTGATTGCTCCAACCTTTAGTGCAGAAGTCGCTCGCCTTTGCAATCGCTATCAAATTCCTTATATGCCAGGATGTACGACCATGACGGAATTAGTTGAAGCACTAGAAGCCGGTGCCGATATGATTAAGGCTTTCCCAATCTCAAACTATTATGGCCCATCCTTAGTCAAAACCATTAAAACGCCGCTACCTTATGTCTCAATTCTTTCATCAGGAGGCGTAACATTGGAAAATGTTGACGAATGGGTTGAAAATGGGGTAGATTGCATGGGTGTGGGAAGTCTTTTGACAAAAGGTTCCAAAGAGACAATTGCTGCCAATGCAAAAGCTTTGCGGATAGCTGTTGAGAAAGCAAAGTAATAATAACGAAAGGAAGTGGGAACGATGCTTGATCGAAAATCGGTCTACATCATGAAAAAATGTGTTGAGGAAAAAGAGGTATCCCTCAATCAACTCATCCAAATGATGGACTTGTCAAAACGACAAGTATTGTATGCCATAGAAAAAGCCAATGAATTTTTAATCGATGCATCCGTTGCCCCACTTCATTTAGAAGGACGATTTCTTTCGCTATCAACTGAAACCAAAGACTATATTGTCCAATGCTTTTTAAATCAAACTATCTACCATTCTTATTTGCTAGATGGTCCTGAAAGAGAAACCTATATTTTCTTAATGCTGCTGTATCGTTATGAATCCTATGTAACTGTTCCGCATTTTTTGGATACGCTTGAAGTTGGAAAAACGACATTTCTTCAAGATATGAAGCATTTAGAAGAAACACTCGCAAATGAGAACATCGCCGTATTGAATAATCGGACCATCGGCTATCATTTGGCCGGTGATGAATGGCAAATTCGGGCTTTACTGATGCGCAACATTTTGATTGATTTTAACCAACCAACGGGCAGTTTTTTGTATGACTACTTCTTATTTCATGAAAATATTGCCGACTTTGATGGTCTGCAAAAAAACGTGGCCGATTTGCTTAAAAAATACCATATTCAACTGGTAGAAAATCGCCTACGTGAGTTTTGTTATACCTTTCAACTATTGCTTCCACGCTTAGGAATTGCCAATCAAATCTCAAATAAAACATACCATCTTGAATTTTTTCATCAAATGAAAGAATATGATTTGGCAACCGAGTTATTAGCCACGTATCAAATTGAAAATGAAGAGGCCAAAAAATACATTTGTTCATGGATTTTGAGTTTATCTGTAGGGAATGTTCATGAACAAACCTTTGATCGTTCAATTATTTTGGAAATTGTCACAAGGATGACCAATCGTTTCGAGTTATTGTCAGGTATTCGTTTTACGGATGAGGAAAAAGTGATTGAAAAACTATATGGGCATTTTCGTTCCGTGTATTATCGCTTGTTTTTCCGTATTCCGATTATCAATTATTTTACAGAACGAATTCAAGCAACCTACCGTGATATGATAAAAATTGTCGAGGAAGTGTTGAAACCAATCTCGGCACTTTTCGAAGATCCGATACCGGAAGAAGAAATTGCTTTTTTGACCATGCACTTTGTTGCGGCCATTCATCAATTTGAAGAAAAGAAGTCAGCTGGCAAAAATGTAGGAATCGTTGTCTGTCCGAGTGGTATTGGAAGCTCAGCAATTGTTTTAAATGAACTGAAATCGCTCTTTCCAGAGTTCGTTTTCTTAGGCCCTTTTGATACGGACATTTTAGAAACAATTCATGAAGAGTATGACTACATTTTTTCAACAGAGCCCAATGTGCGTTTGTATACGGCCAACAAGCCAGTCTTTATTGTAAACCCAATTTTGACACCAGCTGAGCGTTATCATCTGTTGCGAAGCGTATATGCAACAACTCAAACGGCGATGCTTAGTTTTCCGAAAATCTCGGATTTGATGTCAGTGATTGAAAAATATGCAACAATCAAAAATCGCAATCATCTCGAAAAAGAACTGTCGGAACTGCTGATTAATGAACCTGTGCAAAAAGATGTTGTCTACGAAAAAGGCGAGTTGAATCTTTCAGATGTTTTAAAGAAAGCATTCATTCAATTTCATTTACCAGCAACGACCTATGCACAAGCAGTTCAACAAAGTGCTGCCCCGCTACTGACTGAAGGGATTGTTACAGAAAATTATTTGGCTGAAATTATTCATTCAGCAGCAGAGCGGAAAAGTTGGATGATGATTACCAATGGAGTAGCTTTGCCTCATACCAAACCAATGTATGGAGCCAATGAAATTGGGCTAAGCTTAGGGGTTCTTGAAACACCCATTCTTTTAGAAAATGGTCGTAAAATGCGCTATATGATGGTGTTATCTGCCGTGGACAACCAGCAACATTTAAAAGCCATTGCGCAATTGGTCCATTTTTTAGAAGACGGTGCATTCTTTGAATTATTGCAAACAACAGATAATCCTGAAACTGTGTTTGCCTATATTGTAGAGCATGAAAAAGGAGTAGGTGAACAAGGGTGATTCAATTGGTCATATTTGATATGGATGGCGTGTTAGTTGATTCGGAACGTGTCCATTATGAACGGCGTAAACGGTTTTTTCAGCGGCATCAATTCCAACTAACAGATCAACAACTAGATAAAATGGTTGGTTCCAATGCCAATGATATTTGGCAAGCGTTGATTCCAGCAGACACAGAAAAACGAGAACACTGGTTAACCATCTATCGCGAAGATGTGCGAGCCCATTTGATGGACTATCAGGCAATCTGTGATGCACAAATGATTCAATTTGTTCAATGGCTACATCAAAAAGCGATTGCCTGTGCTTTAGCATCTTCTGCTCCTCGTTTGTTGATTGAAAAATGTTTGGCGGATATTGGGTTAACGCAAACATTCGATGCAATCTTGTCTGGTGAGGAAGTAGCATTTAATAAGCCAAATCCAGATATTTATTTAAAGACCATTGAAAAATTTCCGCAGATTCCTAAACACGATATTTTGGTGATAGAGGATTCAACTATTGGCATTGAAGCCGCAAAAAAAGCAGATTTAACTGTAGCTGCAAAAGAAACATCCTTTACCAAAAAAGTCAATATGGATCAATCGCAGGCGGATATTCGATTTATTCAGCCAGAGGAATTGGAGCATCATTATTTTCAAGAAAATTAATCTATGACAAGCAATAGAAAAGTAGGTAAAAGATCATGGAAGCATGGTCTTTTTTTTGTATCAAGAAGATAAATGAGCAGCTAAGTTAAGTGACCTACAGCTGAAAAGCCCGCGACGACGATTTTTTCTGGATCCACTGTGAATTCCATCGCATGTTGACGGACATAACGGACTAAATGAGCCAATTGGCTGCTTTGGATAAAATGACTCAGCATCAACGCTATATTGCAAAAGGAATGCTTGATACCCTAATGCAAGCATCTGTATAGCTACGGGTTCAGACTCACGAGGAGAAAGGCGATGGTAACCACCACCTGGACAAATGATTATAGCTGGACGCCGGCGATTAGGATCAATTTCTGGGATGGTGTCCATCACGTATCCCATTGCATGAACGGTAAGCTTATTTTGGGTATCTTCCATAGCGATAGGTAAAATTTTCATTGTAGTAGTCTCCTTTTAAATCATAACCACCCTTCAAAAGGGTGGTTTGCTCTGAGGCTATAAGCCTCTGCTACTAGCCAGCGTCTCAAGGCGCTGGCTTTCACCTTGTTCAATCCACATTGGTTTTGTCACTTTTGCTATCTCTAAAGAGACAACTCTATCACTTCTTAACCCTTAAAAGGGTCTTCATATTCTCGAACACTCAACTTATCTAGTGCTATATCATGTTTTTCCTGTTATTGAATATATTTTTTGATGGTCGCTTCATTAAGACCAACTGTACTCACGTAGTATCCTTCCGACCAAAAATGACGCTTACCAAATTTGTATTTTAAGTTTGCATGCTTGTCAAACATCATCAACGCACTCTTTCCTTTCAGATACCCCATAAAACTTGACACACTTATTTTTGGTGGATGCCGATTGTAAAATTAAGCTAGACAAATCATCTTTTGCTACGTAACTCAAAAATATTCCCAATGGCGTTTGATAGTTTAATGATTTTCTAGGGATATGATTTCGTTTTGATGCTACAGATTGAATAAAAATTTCGGATACACCATTAAAATCCATAGCTTTATATAAACCATCTTTACGTAATAATCCATTCGAGTTTTCGTTTAATCCTCGTTGAGAAGGTGTTCCTGGATCCGCGAAATAAATAGAAATATCATTGACATTACTGATATTTTTCCAATTAGAAAATTCTTTCCCACAATCAAACGTAATTGATTTAAATAAGTGTTTTGGGACACAACGAAACCATTGATTCAGCCTATTTTCAATGTCTTTAGCCTGTCTGCCTTCGGGTTTCAAGGTAATAATGACTTTAGATAGCCGTTCAACTAATGTGATAACCGCGCTTTTATGTTTTCCACCCACGATAGTGTCACCTTCCAGGTGACCAAATTCATGATCAAACTGGGTATAGTCTGTCTTTCTGTCTCGGATTGAACGGCGAAACGCTTGTTTTCCTCTTTTTTCTTTATGACCGTTTGGTTTTCTTTTTCCCTTCATTGGTAAATCGTGAGTGTCAAAGGTTTTATCTTTAAACATTCGATACAGTGTACGTACCGAACAAGCAATAGGGAACTCCGCTCGACCAATAAGGACATCCGGAGCCCACCCTTGAGCCACCTTTTTTTGAATGTATTCCTGTTGCTCATCTGATAATATAATCGGATGTCTTCCGCAGTTATGTTTGTTTTTCTTATATTGTTTATAGTAGCTCATTGCGCTTCTACCAGATTTAAGAAAATGATAGACCTTATAAATAGTTTGTCGAGAACGTTGTAACAGATTGGCTACTTTTGAAACAGGTTGTGATTGATTGAAATAAGCTTCTATCATTACGAGTTCATTTGATGTAAGATGGGTATAGGTTATTTGTCTTCACTCCTTATAATTCTTTTGCGGGAACTATCTCGAGTGTAGCACAAATGACTTTTTTATTTGTCTAGCTTAATTTTACAATCGGCGATCTACCTAAAAATAAAACATTCACATTACATAGTCCCTAATAAAAAAATAACCGATGAATCGACAAATGACGATAACGGTTATTTTTTAACAAACTTTTTATTTTAGTATTCGCCCCAATATTTAGACATTGTTTGTTTACCAACGCCAGGGTTGAAACTATTAGTTGGATCATTTTTCTTATAGTGCTTGATTAAGGCCGGTGCTGCCAAATATAGATGCCCAACATTATGTTCGGCTGGATAAACAGCGTGACGCTCATCCAAAATTTTAAGCATTTCTTTTTTAAGTTCATGCGCATCGACGCCAGGTTTTAGAATATAATCCTGGTGCATAACGTGATCAAGTAAGTGACCATAATAAATTTTGTGTTCTATTTTGTCTTCAATCTCTTTAGGCAAATGCTCGAACCAATTATAATCATTACTTGCCAACGCGATATCTAGTGGCAAAATGTCAATACTATCCTGTTTTAATTCTTGATATCGAATCGCAACCCCAGCTGTTACATAGCGGTGAGTTGCCGCTTTACTGGTCTCATTGGCATCGGCTTCAAAGTAGTCGCCACTGGCTTTGTCAAAATAAGATTTGAGATACTCTCGCGCTTCTTCAATACCATTACCAGCCATTTTCAATTGTAGGTAATGGTCGTACTTTTCGTAATAATCATCTAACCGCTTTGGCATTTGATTAGGAAATAAATTACTTAATGTTTGAAGCAAACGATCTGGGAAATAAGGTTTGAAAAACGGAATGTGCTTCAAAAAGCGTTCGCCCCATGCTTTTAGCGCAAACATTTGGGGCAAATGACCCGTACCAATTTTTTCAATCACAATTAGTGAGTCTTTACCATATTTCTTAGCTAATTTATAAGCATTTTTATGCATATATTCACCAGAAACAGGCAATTCTTTGAATGTCGTCATAATATGGCGACGAATATCTTCCAACTCATCGGGATTATTCGTTCCAATGTAAAACGTTTGTGTTTTTTTATCCATTGGGAATGTATCTAAGCGGACAGCCAATGCCGCAACGTGACCGGACGATCCAGATACTTCATACAATTGTTTAGGATTTGCATTGTATCGAATAGGCTTATTAGATTCAACGTCACGCACAACCTGTTCATGATGGAACATTGAACCATGATGTTCAGTAGCTGGTACTTGATTCAAATCAAAATTGCGGTTCTGCAAATTAGTAATAATCTCTTCGGGCGTTTTGCCCAAATCAATGCCTAAATGGTTAACTAAGTGCATTTCGTCATGTTCATCAATCCAAACATACAATGATAGCTCTGTATAAGCTGGACCTCTTCTGATCAAAGCACCACCAGAATTGTTGTTAATACCACCAATGACCGATGCACCCAAATTAGATGAGCCAATGACTGAATGTGGTTCACGTTTAAGTGGTCGCAATTCATTTTCTAAGTGAAACAGTGTCGTACCGGGGAATGCTAGCACTTGTTCCCCATTATTGATTAACTGTAAATCTTTAATTTTCATGCCGTTCACAACAACTGCAGAACGGTCATAACCTGGGGCTGGTACGGATCCCTCAGTCAAACTAGTGTTGGCTGCTTGCATAATAATGATAATATTATTATCATGCAAAACATTAAGCACACGCCACATTGCCATTAAAGTGGTTGGAAATACGACTGCAACTGCATCGCCCTCACCTGAGCGGTACCCTTTCCTAAAACGTAAAGATTTTGCTTTGTTAGTAATAACATTTTTTTTACCAACAACATTGACTAGTTCTTCGACTAAGTCCATATTAACTTCTCCCCTCTATAACGTTTGTAAAAAACGTTTTAATCATTACGCTCTCAATGATACGCTTTTTTTGATATTTTGGTTAATAGATAGATTGTAAAATTAATCCGACGCTGTTCGGACAAAAAAGATCAGCTTCCTTTAAAATGGTGTTTACCACAAACACATCTTTTAGGAGCTGATCTTTTGTCTAGTATAACCTATTCTGAACGAATTAAAATCGAAACCTTTTGTGAACTAGGCCTGTCCAATATCCAAATGAGCAATCGCCTAAAACGATCACCTGCCACAATTTCTTATGAATTAGCTCGATGTGAACCTTACCAGGCCGAAGTGGCCCAAACAGATGCCGAATACAAGCGGTCACGATGTGGCCGAAAGACTAAATTGAATGACAAATTAAGGCAAATAATTTTAAACCATTTACGGCTAAGTTGGTCACCAGAAATGATAGCTCACGAATTTAAACTAGCGACTAAATCAATTTATAATTGGTTAAATCAAGGGGAAATTGAGTTTTCTTTAAATGATTTGCCTGAACATGGCTTCCTTTCGTTAACAATATGGCCTGAACAACTATATTTTAACGCTTAAGAAGAGATTTTTTTGTATAACTTTTTATCTTCCACCCGCATAGCAGGTGGTTTTTTGTTTCGCACGCGTTGCGAGCTCAACCGGGTCTAAAGACAATAAGAAAAAAGGAAAAGAAGCGGGGTACACTTCTTTTCCTAAAATCCATTGTTGGAAAAATTTAACCGCCAATATGGAATATATTTAGAATACCATTTAATAAGTTACCGATGACGTTGTAGTCGATGTTCGGGAAAGTTGATCCTTGGATACCAAGTGAACCGTACACTGGGTAAAGAAGCACTGGTAAGAATGCTAGTAATAAACCAACAACAAATGATCCTGCGACAGCACCACGCCAACCACCAGTTGAATTACCAAATACGCCCGCTGTACCACCTGAGAAGAAGCAAATGTGGGCTGCTGGAATGATGACTACTGGGAATTTGAAAAGAACCATTATTAATACACCTAACAAGCCAGCTGCATAAGATGAGATGAAACCAACGATAACAGCAGTTGGAGCGTAAGGGAATACAGTTGGTACGTCCAATGCTGGACGAGAATTTGGAATAAATTTTTCAGAAACAGCTACGAAAGCTGAAGTGATTTCTGATAAGAACATCCGAACCCCTGTCATCAAGATAGACATACCGGCTGTGAACGTAAAGGCTTGAATTAGAGGGAACACTAACCAATGAGTGCTACCTGCTAGCTTTTTCACTTCAGCAGGACCAGCTTTAAGTGCAGATACGTAAAAAAGAACTAACATAACAATAGCTACGCCCATTAAGAAATCACGGAAGACAGACAACCAACCAGGGAAATTAATATGTTCTGTTGTTTTGTCTTTGTGTTTTTTGAAAATTTTGCCAATGTAACCAGACAATGCATACCCAACCATGTTAAAGTGTCCGATTGCTTGCGCATCGCCACCAGTTATTTTTCGCATGAATGGTTGACAAAGTTGTGGAAGTGCAGCTGATACGAATCCTAAAATTAAGCCACCAATGATAATTGCAGGAATATCTGCGATTTTGTGCGCTTTTAAGATCAATGAAAGTACACACGCAAAGAATAAACTATGTCCAGTTGTGAAGAAAATATTCTTAAATGGTGTAATACGAGCAAATACTAAGTTCATCACGAACCCTAAAATTAAGGTACAACTTGTAACAAATGCAAACTGTGATTGGGCTAAGGCCGTCGCTGCTTCAGGTGAAGCAACAACCCCAACAATATGGAACCCTTTTTGGAACATCGTGTTGAAGTTTTGTAGTGCGCCAGTCATGATGGACCCACCAGAACTAAAAATCATAAAACCGATGATTGTTTTAAATGTCCCAGTCATTACTTCAGTGCCTTTTTTCTTTTGAGCTACTAACCCAATGAAGGCAACCAACCCGAGTAAGACTGCGGGAGTGCTTAAAAAACTAATTGTAAAAGCCATGAATAATTACTCCTTTCTTTGATCAACCTTGTAATGCTGCATCTAGTTTTTCTTTGATTTCTTTTTTGTCCATTATATTACGAATGCCAATAATTTTTTGTGGAATCCCTTTTTGTTCTAGTTCTTCTGCGACATCAATTAACGTAATGACCATATCTCCATCAAACCCATTTAATCCATCCAATGATGAATGTTCCACTTGAATAGGATATTGATTTTCTTTCACGACTTCATTTACTTTAATCTTGAGCATCAAACTTGATCCCACTCCTGCTCGGCAGGCTACCAATGCTTTGTGCATCTCCTTTTCCTCCTTTCTTCAATCTTCAGTAGAGGATTCAACTTCCTCCTCACACCTTTATTTTAGAGAATGCGTTTTCAATTCACAATGGACATTTGGTGCTTATTTTGAAAAGAGAAAAACAAAAAGTGAACTTAAAGGAGAGCGAATGAAAAAGAGATGCCTAAAGCAAAATGATAGTAACGAAAATCTTGAAGCAAATCCATATGTGTGATCTAATTATTATAATTAAAAAAGTACGTAGAAAGATTTAAGCGATAAACACATGGGCGATGGAGGCGTTGCAAGAAGATGAAAAAGGAAATTAATGTCGTAGGCGCTGTTTTGGTTAAAGATAATAAAATTCTATGTTGTCAAAGGGGACCTGGTAGAAACTTGGCTCATTTATGGGAATTTCCCGGTGGCAAGATAGAGACTGGTGAAACGAAAATGGGAGCCCTTGCTAGAGAATTAAAAGAAGAATTAAAAATTTCTGTTTCCATCGAAAATACTGAGTTTGCGTTTTGCCAATTTGAATACGATTTTGGTGTTGTCAATCTCACAACTTTTGTTTGTCACCTTATTCATGGAGAGCCTAAATTGACGGAACACGTTGCAATTAAATGGTTGGCATCAAAAGAGATAAAAGAGCTAAATTGGGCACCCGCTGATTTACCAACTGTTAATAAAATAGTACATGAAGGAATTGGATAGTATGGATTTTTTAACTAATGCATTACAAAAAGCTTTTGTTGATAAGTCAGTGATCAGTGAAAAACTAAATCCGAAATTTATTATAAATGATCCTGAAAAAAATACTTACTTTTTAACACTTCTTCAAAATGATTTGACTAAATGCTCTTCTTTTTTTATTTCTGTTGCATTTATAACTCAAGCAGGTTTAGATGCTATAAAAACACAAATGGCTGATTTGGCAAGCAGGGGTATTTCTGGAAGAATATTAAC
>NZ_JAMRVB010000001.1:1272711-1282192 GCF_023743875.1 Enterococcus italicus | reverse complement strand
CAGTTGCCGATAACATATAAAGAAAGAGTTGAATTAGTTATTTAACTTTTTACTTAACATAATCGTTCTTATGAATATCCCCCCCTCATAAAGTTTCTTAGGGGGAGGAATTTTTATGATTTAACATAAATAACATTATACAAATCTAAAATTAATCTTTAAAAACATGATAATATATTTTTATAATTGATTGTTCATCAAAGTAATCATCTTTTTTAAAGTCATTATCTCCATTGATAGTGACTTCTTTTACATCACCTTCACTTGATAAAATTCCAAATTTTAAATCTGCTACTTTTTCAGTATTTATATTTTTAAATCCCATATCTGTCAACTTTTCTTTTACGATTTTATAATTCTCACCTTTAAAATCACTTTGATCTACAGTAATTTTAACTCCCATTGGGTTGGACTCAAAATATGCTCCTACACTTAGCGCTAACATACTGATACCTATAAAAATGGCAAGACCTAAAAGAATTTTAGTATTAAGTTTTCTTTCTTCTTGTTTATCCTTAAATTCCCATTCCGCTTTAGAGGACTCTTTTTTTTGTAATTCTTTTATACGCTCTAATTCTACTTCTCGTAGTGCTCCAATTATAGAATGTTTTGCGTTAGCGATATAGGTAGCACCGCAATATGCACAAGAAACTTCTTGATTATTAATATGAGATAAATTGTTAATCTCTATATTCCCTCCACAATTTTCACACACAACTTTAGTTAGTTTCACCTTACTACCTCTTTTCTCTAATAAAATCATTTATCTATCAAGGTATCAAAAATATACTAAAATAGTTATTTAATCTCTTAGTTCACATAATCCCTATTACAAGAACCCGCCCGTCCCCCAAGGGATACAGCCATTAAGTTTGTGAATTTTATTTTTGAACAAAAATTCGAGAATCAAAACCCTAATTTAACAGGGTTTTGATTCTTTTTTACTTTGTGAAAATAAAAAAAAGTAATTACACGATTTTGTTATTTTAATCTTATTAATGAAATCATTCTGGGGAAGATTCCTTCTTTAATTATAACTCTTTTCTGATTAAGAATCATTACTACTATTTTATTTATTAGTAGCTATAAATTCTTGTCATAAGTATTCATTCAAAAGAGCGATTGCTTGGTGTTGAATAGTTAAGTCTCTATCGTATTCATAGTCGGGTCCAAAAAGAATTAAATAACCAGATCCAAATGCAAACCAGCCTTCTAAATACTCAACTTGAATATGGCTACGGGGATTTTTAACGCCTCTTTTGAAAATCCGTTCATCAGCGAAACGAAAAAAATCCCTTTTTCTATGTCTACTGATTTTAGCCATTTCTTGGAACTCTACACGATGTAATGAAAATCGTTCATCATAGGCACCCTGAAAAATAAATTTTTTCATTTTTAATTTGAAATCTTGTTTAGCAGCAGCATATCCGTCTTTGTATCCTCTGTCATATTCTTTATTGATACTATTTTCCTCGTGAGTAGCAATAATGGAGATAATTGTTTCTTCAGGAATCTGCCAGCCCTGCCGTTTGCTTTCAATGAATGCTCCGTTGACCTTTCCTTCACGTAACCAGCGTCTAAAAACTTCTTCGTTACTAATAATCTCAGCTTTTTTTAATTGCTCAACGGCTTGTCTGACGCTAATATTACTCATTCAAATCCCCCCTTTTTTTTATTTATACTACTTATATATCTATATAGTAGCATTATTAAATAAAATAATTAGGTATTACTTTCCAATAAGTGATACCTACTATTCTAAGCCATTTATTTGTTCTTCATTGATTTAATCGTTTTATCTTCTAAAACTTGATATTGAATATCAAATTTACGTCTTTCATCGATATCCATGTTCTCCAGAATGCTTTCTAAGGCTTTTTCGACAACTTCCCTTTGGGTATCTGCGTAACCGATCAATGAGAGCGTGTTAATTTGATCTCTAATCTTCGTATCGATTTTTAACGTTGTTGGTTTAGGTGTATACCTAGTATTTTTTGGTTGAACAATATTATCGAGTGAAAAAGTCTCTTTTGGTACGATATTCGGTCCTCTATTAAGAGATTTTGCTTTATTTGATCGAACTAAACTCATAACTAGCCCACCTCTCCGACTTTATTAATAAAGTATGCAAACGAAAAAAGTTAAACGGTATGCAAGTATGCAAACGACAAAAGTTTAAATGTTGTTAAATCAACGTTTATAATCAACGAACTAAACGTTAAAAATAAAACCACTTTTGATATTTACAACAAAAACTTTCGTTTCTCTCTGTATTCTGTAGTCATAACTCAAGAGTATTGACTATGGTTCCGACGTCCAGTAAAATCAAGGGATACAAAGGTGTCATAACTTATGTTCAAAAGTGAGGGTGAAAAAAGATGAAATATGGCTATGCACGGGTGAGTACCCGCCAACAAGATCTAGAAGGACAGCTACGTCAACTCGAAGAGGAACGCTGCGACCGAGTCTACTTCGAGAAAATTACCGGAACAAAAAGTGATCGTCCCGAGTTCCAAAAACTCCTTCAGGAAATTGAGACAGGAGATACGTTGGTTGTGACGAAACTGGATCGCTTCGCTCGCAGCACGCAAGATGCATTGAACACAATCAAGCTCTTATTTGAGAAGGGCGTGCGGATCAACGTGCTGAATCTAGGGATTATTGAAAATACGTCAACTGGAAGATTAATCTTCACGATTTTCAGCGCTTTTGCGGATTTCGAGCGCGATCTGATTGTGGAGCGTACGCAAGAGGGAAAAGAGTTGGCCAAACAGAAACCCGACTTCCGGGAAGGGCGACCAAAGAAATTCAATCAGCAACAAATCAATCTAGCCATGAATCTATTGAAGAATCATTCCTATAAAGAGGTAGAGAAAATGACCGGAATCAGTAAGAGCACTTTGACGCGGAATAAAAGAAAAATGCAAATTAGTACTGGGGTATAGAATATAGTCTGAAAATCGCATTGAGTGGGTTGCTTCCATTTTAACGTTGTTTGAGTTGTTAATAGTTAGACGTGAACGGAATAAACTTAAATCAAAAGAAAAATCTGAATACGTTGTAGTAGACAAAAAAGATTAGATAGGTAAATAATAAAAAGGAACAAATAGAAATTTTCTGTTTGTTCCTTTTTATTTTGTAACCTGAATTCCCGGAATTTATAATGAAGGAGGGATAACGCCTTGTACAATTTCTTCTGCTTGGTTGTAACCTCTCCCAACACTCTAACTTTGGACGAAACTTGCATTATTCTCAAGTCGAGCTAATCGTTCAGCACGGGCAGTAATAATTATAATAGCGTTAGTTAAAAATATTGAAATTTGTTCTATGCACTCTTTCTTCTTTTCTTCTGGGAGTTTACTAAGCCTTGAATAAATATACGATGGAAAAAATTCCTTCGATGGTGCAAGTGACACTGTATGTTCAAAGTCTGATTTTTGAAAAAAATCTTGTAAATAGTTTCGTTCTACAAATTGATTCCAGTTATTAAATCTCTCAAAATATTGTCCATTCGTTTCAGTAAAATAGACAGCGTGTTCTTTTTTCTCTTCTTCGTTATAAGGCTCCTCACTAAACCCAAACCGACGAATATCCGAGAAAAATAAATCAGGAAAATCATTATATTTTAAATAACTTCCTTTCGCTTGATTTAAATTTTTCAAATCTGTAAATGGGGAGTTCTTATCAAAATTCCACTTATCATACACCATAGGCATAAAATTAGCTAAACAATGACAAAGTGTATGGAATTTTTCAAATTTCTCTTTTAAATTGTCACTTACGTCATCAGACTGCAAGATAATATCTAAGAGTGTACCTTGGTCAGTCTTACCAAGAATAAGATTGCTGTCTTTATAAATCGGTAATAGGCTAATCATACATCTAGTCATGGTATTAAAAGAAATTATCGTATCCCCTCTATACTTTTTTAATGAACCATTATAGTCTGAACTTTCGTTAGACAATGTTTTCCCCCAATACTTTGAGTAAAACTTTCTTGATTCATTAGTATGGTCAGGATCACCCGACAATTCATCTGGTGGTACTTCACTCAAAAAATCATTATTATTCATTTCGTCAGTTCTCCCTATAATTTATTCGTTAGCTTATTCTACTACTATTTCTCAACAATCTGAATGCGATAAACTCTATTTTCGCGTTATAAAACTGAATTTGAATATTGTGATCAAATTGAACCTCCTGTACGGAGAAGAAAACCACCGACACGATTAGATACCGGGGGCTGCTTTCTTGTTTTTCTAACATGTTATCAATGAAGCATAGCCGTGAGCCCGCATTTAAAAAAATGCATATAAACGATTTGTAGTTTTTTAAGTGTGTCATAACTTTATTCAGGGTGATTAATTGAACATAGATAATCTAACGGGTTTATGGACATGTATTTCAGCACTTTTAAAGAAAAATAATACAAAAAATACAGTGTCCAGAAATGAACCATTTTATGAACATTCAAACATTCACTTGAATATAGACGGATGTTCTGATACAATACATTCAAACAAACATTTGAATGTAAAGGAATGATCGTATGAATAATGAAATTTGTGAAATAACTTGTATTCATGAAGACAAAGTTAATCGTGCTAAATCTAAACTAGCAAACTTTGATACTCCGTCAGTAAGTGGTTTCTTTAAAATATTGTCAGATGAAAATCGACTTAAAATTGTACATGCTTTAGTTCATGAAGATGAGCTATGTGTTTGTGATATTGCTAATATCATTGATGCTTCGGTCGCAACAACTTCACACCATCTGAACTCCTTAAAAAAATTGGGAGTAGTTGATAGTCACAAGGATGGTAAGTTAGTCTACTATTTTATTAAAAATATCAAAATCTTAAATCTTATGGAGCTTGGCGTAAATTTTAAAGAAGAGGTGCTAGCATGAGTGAGAAAATGACCGAAAAAACCTATCGAATAGAAGGATTAAGCTGTACAAATTGTGCAGGTAAATTTGAAAAAAATGTAAAGCAGTTGCCAGGAGTTACGAGTGCAACAGTAAACTTTGGTGCAAGTAAGATTTCAGTAGAAGGCCAAACAACAATTGAAGAACTCGAAGAAGCGGGAGCCTTCGAAAATCTTATCATTCGTGATGATCAAGAAAATGATGAACAAGTTAGATCAAAAGAGTCTTTTATTAAACGGAATATCGCTTTAATCATCTCTCTTGGTTTTATACTTGTTGCTGTGATTTCCCAACTATCATTGGGCGAAGATCATTTATTAACGAAAGCTCTTTATATATTGGCAATAATAATTGGTGGATTTGATTTATTTAAAGAAGGGTTCTCTGATTTGATCAAATTGGACTTCTCCATGGAATCTTTAATGACTATTGCAATTATTGGGGCCGCATTTATTGGAGAATGGGCCGAAGGTTCTATTGTAGTAATACTATTTGCTATTAGCGAAGCCTTGGAACGATTTTCAATGGATAAAGCAAGACAGTCGATTCGTTCTCTTATGGATATAGCTCCCAAAGAAGCTCTTATCAGGAGAAACAATGTAGAGCAATTAGTCAGTGTCGATAAAATCGATATCGACGATATTATGATCATTAAACCCGGACAAAAAATAGCCATGGATGGGCTTGTTATCAACGGTCATTCTTCAGTAAATCAAGCAGCAATAACAGGAGAATCGGTTCCTGTTGAAAAACAGTTAGATGATGAAGTGTTTGCAGGAACACTAAATGAAGAAGGTGTTCTTGAAGTCAAAGTAACAAAAAAAGTAACGGATACAACGATTGCCAAAATCATTCACTTAGTTGAAGAAGCGCAAGGAGAACGAGCTCCTGCACAAGCCTTTGTAGATAAATTTGCAAAATACTATACGCCATTCATAATTATTATGGCCCTTTTGATAGTGGTTGTTCCTCCGCTATTCTTTGGTGGTGACTGGAATAAATGGCTTTACCAAGGGTTATCCATTTTAGTTGTCGGATGTCCTTGTTCATTAGTGATCTCAACACCTGTTTCAATTGTTTCGGCTATTGGTAATGCAGCAAAAAATGGTGTTTTAGTAAAAGGCGGAGTCTATCTGGAAGAAATTGGTCATTTGAGAGCAATTGCTTTCGATAAGACTGGAACCTTAACAAAAGGAAAGCCTGTCGTAACGGATTTCATTGCAACCAGTTCTGAAACTGATATAAATTATCTATCGATTATTTCATCGTTGGAATCTCTTTCTCAACACCCATTAGCTTCTGCTATTTTAAACGAAGCGGATAAAACTAATGTGGATTACAAGTCAATACAAATCGAGGATTTCCAATCTATCACAGGTAAAGGACTTACAGGTATACATCAAAACATACGTTACTATATTGGAAGCCCTAAACTGTTTTCTGCATCAGTAATCGAAGAAACAGCGGTCAAAGTACAATACAGACAATTTCAAGAACAAGGGAAAACCGCCATGTATTTCGGTACTGACGAACAAATTTTAGGAGTAATTGCTGTCGCGGATGAAGTAAGAGATTCAAGTGCTGCCGTTATTTCTGAACTCCACAAGTTGTCAATTGAACACACTATTATGCTTACTGGTGATAATACTAAAACCGCTGAATCTATTGGTAAGCAATTAGGTGTGACTGAAATAAAAGGAGATCTAATGCCTCAAGAAAAATTAGATTCGATTAAAGCGTTGCGGACAACTTATAATAAAGTAGCAATGGTGGGCGACGGCATTAATGATGCACCAGCATTAGCTGCATCGACGGTTGGTATTGCAATGGGCGGTGCAGGAACAGATACGGCTCTCGAAACTGCTGATGTTGCTCTAATGGGCGACGATTTACAAAAATTACCATTCATTGTTAGACTTAGCCGCCAAACTCTAAAAGTAATTAAGCAAAATATCACCTTCTCATTAGGTATAAAACTATTAGCTCTACTACTAGTCATACCAGGTTGGCTAACACTATGGATTGCTATTGTAGCAGATATGGGAGCAACGCTTTTAGTAACATTAAACGGATTACGATTGATGAAAGTTAAATAACACAACAAATAAAAGAAGGCATGTTTATAAGCGTGCCTTCTTTTTATGATACATTTTTAGTTTTTTTGAACGCTAGTTATGAAGCAAACTATGCGCCATTTAAATATTAAGATGACATCTAGCGTTCTGACGTATGATTAGGGTGTATTTTAAATGTTTAAGAAAAGTAGGAAATAAATTTGAAAATTGCTTATATTCGAGTTTCATCCATCGATCAAAATGAACAACGCCAAATTGAAGAAATGGAAAAGTTTGGCGCTGAAAAAATTTTTATAGAAAAGCAATCTGGAGCAACTATCAGTCATCGGCCAATTTTTCAGGAAGCTTTAGATTTTGTCAGAGAGCAAGATATTTTTATTGTAGAAGCCATTGATCGACTTGGACGAAATTATGACGAAATTATCGATTCAGTTAATTATCTAAAGAAGAAGAATGTGCGACTTATTATCACCAGTTTACCAATCATGGCTGAAGCAATCGGAAATCCTCTCCTGGATAAATTCATCAAAGACTTAATCATTCAAATCTTAGCCATGATTGCCGAACAAGAGCGTACTGAATCTAAACGACGCCAGGCACAAGGAATTAAGATTGCTAAAGCAAACGGCGTCTATAAAGGTCGTCCTAAGTTATACAGTGCAGAAACAAAAGATCCTCAGCGACGCCTTGTTTATAAAAGCATCGTTCAGGATCTGGAGAATGGAGTTGCTATCTCAAAGATTGCAAAAGACTATAATGTGACTAGGCAAACAGTTTACCGAATAAAAAAAGAAATGGATCAACTAATTGTATGATTTCTTTTTTAAATCACGTAATTATGAATAGCCTTGTTATCAAGATAGCCAATCAAGTAAAATCCATCTAGCTAAGTTGATTATATTTACGATAACGAGAAATTAGTTGACATAAATATAATCAACACAATAATCATGCTGATTTAAAACTATTTATCACCGATAACTTTGCATAATGTATCTTATGTAAACTAAAAATAGAAGTAAACTAGATCACCAGATTAAACCGAATCACTAGTTTGCTTCTATTTTTTTGTATCAATCTTTGTGGAATTATTTTTTAGTATGTCAGTTGTGGTCTCTTTTAAGTCATCAAACTCACCCTGATACGTAGCAATATTAACTACAAATTCTACAACTTCCTGATTTTCCATTGTCAGTGAGAAACCGTTTATCTTGAGAAAAACATATGCAGCTAAAAATGCTGTACGTTTGTTACCATTATTAAATGGATGCTTTTTGATCAGATTTATTAATAGAACTGCCGCTTTGCTGAACTCATCAGGATACAGGTCTTTTCCAAAAATATGCTGTCTAGGTTGATTTACAGCCATACTCAAAGCATTTTTATCAATGACACCAATTGTTTCCCTTGGTGAATATCTTTTTATTTGAATAACATTCAATTTTACAATATCTTTTTCGCTAAGATAAATCATCGATCAACTAATTCCTTGAATGCTTCATCATATTCTGATAGAGCTTGATTCACATACATATCAATTTCAAGATCTAAATTACTTTCTTCCTTCACAATTGCATCCATCATTTTATCTTCATCAATAAAAATAGTATCTCCAGGTTTCAAACCTTTTTGCAAAACACTTTCTTTTGACAAAGTTACAACTATTGAGTTACCTACTTCTCTGATTTTTCGTTTTTTAATATTCATATAATCAACTCCTATATTAAGTATACACCGTATATACCTATTGCTCAAATACTTTTATTTTAATCTTAGGTTCAAACATGCTAAACACTGAATATACAACATACTGATTCTCTTTTACACGGTCACTAAGCACGGCTGATTTTGAACAACTAAAAAACTAGAAATTAGTGATAATGTATAATCTCAGTTTTATATTTCTGCTAATAATTTATACATAGTAATATAATTCTCCAGTATATATTTAAGAATATTATAAACATTTTTTCATAACTGTTATTGCTTGCAAATGGATTCATGAAGTTTTTGCATGATTTTTCCTTGCAAAATAGCATAACCATCTTTAACTAATAATGGTGATCTTCCATTTAAATCCTCTTTAAGATACTGTTCATATAGCATTTTTTGTCTGGGATCAAGCTCCCTATGTTCGATAGAGTTTCTATATACCCTTATTCTATCAATTGCTACAAAAAGATCAGGAAAATCATTTTGCAATTTCCCAAAAAAGAATTTATTCTTATTTGGAATTGGTTCATAAAAAAGCTTATTTAGATTGGAGGTGAAGTTTTTAAAAGACGATTCCGTGTTTGAAATTTTTGGTTTTTTTACATTTTCTATTTCTGTAAACTCTTCAGAATCCATAGTGCGGATAAAATAACCATATCTTTTACGAATGTGCGACTCTAAGTCATAAAATGAGTCCATTATTTCTGTCATATCATTTACTAGTTGGTTCCTATCTTCGTACACAAAAATATTATCGTCTAAATTT
>NZ_JAMRVB010000001.1:1100112-1272611 GCF_023743875.1 Enterococcus italicus | reverse complement strand
TTAACTTCTACATATTTAGGATTTAATAATCCAGATGTTTTTCAATCGCTAATGCAAATTCCTAACGTAGAAGTTCGAATTTCCAAGAAACAAGGATTTCATTCCAAGGGATATTTATTTGATATGAAAGACTATCAAACCTTTATCATAGGAAGTTCAAATTTAACAATGAATGCATTAAAAATAAATTATGAGTGGAATATAAAACTAAATTCATATGATAATGGTGAATTATTATCAACTATTCAAAATCATTTGATCGAAGAATGGGAGCAAGCAGAGAAACTAACAGACACTTGGTTAGTGGGATTTAGAAGGTCTTTTCATCCTGAAATGAATATCCGTTATACGGCAAAATTAATCGTTGCTGACGAGAAAGATGAATCTGATTATATTCTCCCAAATAAAATGCAAAAACTAGCATTAGAAAATTTGCGTTTACTAAGAGAAGAAAAGAAAGCGACAAAAGGATTGGTTATTTCTGCTACAGGTACTGGTAAAACTTATCTAGCAGCTTTTGATGTAGCACAATTAAAGCCGAATAGAGTACTTTTTGTTGTTCATAGAGAACAAATATTGAAGAAATCTATGGAATCGTTTAAAAAAATTATTGGGGGAAATGACTCAGATTTTGGCATGTTATCAGGTACTGAAAAAAAGATTAATGCTAAATATCTATTTGCTACAATTCAAACTATTTCCAAAGAAAACTATTATAAGCTGTTCGAAAAAAATGCTTTTGATTATATATTGATTGATGAAGTTCATAAGGCAGGTGCAGCTTCGTATAATAAAATAATCGATTATTTTCATCCTCAATTTTTATTAGGCATGACTGCAACTCCAGAAAGAACAGATGGATTTAATATTTTTGAGTTATTTGACTACAATATTGCTTATGAAATTAGACTACAAGAAGCTTTAGAAGAAGATTTTTTATGCCCATTTCATTATTTTGCTGTAACAGACTATGAAAAAGATGGCAGTGTTATTCATGAAAACTCAACTATTTCACAGCTGACCAATGAGCAAAGAGTTCAGTTTTTGATAAATAGACTTAATTACTATGGTTGCTCTGGAAATACTCCAAAAGGTTTGGTTTTTTGTAGTCGAAAAGAGGAAGCAAAACAGCTAGCTATGCAGTTTAATATTCATGGAATTGCAAGCTCTTATTTATCAGGCGAGGATTCCATTATCGTTAGGGAAAATGAAATTAGACGTCTAGAAAATGGTGAAATAAGCTATATATTCACTGTTGATGTTTTTAATGAGGGAATTGATATTCCTAAAGTAAATCAAATTGTTATGTTAAGAAGTACAGAATCGAGTATCGTATTTATTCAACAACTAGGACGCGGTCTTAGAAAAGATAGTTCGAAAGAATTTGTCACGGTTATTGATTTTATTGGTAATTATAAAAATAATTATATGATTCCGATTGCGTTATCTGGAGATAATTCTAGAAATAAAAACAATGTCCGAAGAGATACAATCGACTCGACTTATATAAAAGGATTGTCTCTGGTGAATTTTGAAAGAGTAGCTAAAGAACGTATTTTTCGGTCGATTGACCGAGCAAAATTAGATTCGTTTGGAGAAATAAAAAATGAATATTTTCGTTTGAAAAATCGGTTGAATGATACCCCTTTTTTAGAAGATTTTCAGCGTATGGGGAGTGTCGAACCATCCGTTATAATTCGTAGAGAGAAGACCTATTACCATTTTTTAAAAAAGTTACGTGAAAATGATTCGCTTTTATCTTCGGCTGAAGAGAATGCTTTAAAATTTTTATCTAATGAATTCATTAGTGGAGTAAGACCGCATGAACTGGTCATTATGTTGGAGATTATTTCTAAAAGAAAATCAGCTATGGCTTTTGAAGAAATAACTGAATTACTAGATAGAAATAATTTAAAATACAATGAGCGTATGCTTGAAACAATTTATAAAGTTTTGGATTCATCTTTTTATGTATCTACGGTTAGAGCGAACTATGATAATATTCAGTTGTTTATAATTAACGGAACAAGATTAGAGATGACACATAGTTTTAGAGATATGATGAAACATGAATATTTCTTCAAATTAGTAGTAGACACTTTAATGGTTGGATTAAACAATGCATGGGAATTTGATAGTACAAAAGCTTTAACGCTCTATAAACGTTATCGTAGAAAAGATGCATTACGTGCTTTAAATATGGTATTTAACCAGAATGAGCAGAGCATCGGAGGATACACATACAGTAATAATCACTTTGTAATATTTGTTACGCTAGACAAAGGAGAAGATTTTAAAGCTGCTCAGATGGTATATGAAGATGAATTTTTAGATCCAACAAGATTTAAATGGTTTACAAAATCACCTCGTACTATTGATTCTCCAGAGGTTAAGTTACTAAAATCAAGTGAGGATTGGAATATTCATCTATTTGTTAAGCGTCGGTATAGTAAAAAAGATAATGAAATTGATTTTTATTATCTTGGTGAAATGACTCCAGATATTAAAACAATTAGACAATTACAGAAAATGACAACACAAGGGATAAAGAGAAATGTAGTTGAAATGGAATTCAATTTGAAGGACACTGTTGAACCAAATATGTACGAATTTTTAACAGGGGAGTAAAATGTTCAATTTTTTCATATAAAACTAGTTTTTCATCTTATGTCGAAAATAACAAAGATTGTATTCTTGTAGTGATTCAATGCTATACTTTTTCATATAACCAAACACATGGATCTCTCGTGTGTACATTCCAAGGAGGTTTTTACATGTTAAAACGGTCAATTGGCCAAACGAGCTGGCAGGCGTCAGCAGTGGCTTTAGGAATTATGCGGATGGCTAATTTAGAAGTGACAAAGGCAGAAAAAGCAGTGCAAACAGCCATGGAGGCAGGTATTAACTTTATCGATTCGGCAGACATGTATGGTAATGGTCAATCAGAAGTAGTTTTTGGTGAAGTATTGAAGCGAGGATCAGTGAAAAGAGAGGAACTCTTCATTCAATCCAAGGGGGGCATTGTTCCTGGTCAACGGTTTGACTTTTCTAAGGAACATCTTTTGGCTTCCGTTGATGGAATTTTGCAACGAATGGGCATTGAGTATTTAGACAGTTATCTACTTCATCGTCCGGATCCATTGATGGAACCGGATGAAATAGCAGAAACATTTGATATATTACAGACTTCTGGTAAGGTACGGCACTTTGGTGTGTCGAATTTTCATCCGGAACAATACAAGTTGGTACAGGAGGCCGTCCATCAAAAATTGGTCATCAATCAGTTGCAGTTTAGTATTATGCACACTGGAATGGTTGATGCGGGATTGCATGTTAACATGCTCGATTCACGGTCGATTGACCATGATGGTGGCATTTTAGAATTTTCTCGGCGTAAGGGTGTGACGATTCAAGCGTGGTCACCATTTCAATATGGTTTTTTTGAAGGTGTTTTTATCGATAATGAACAATTTCCTGAATTAAACACGTGCATGCAAACTCTTGCAGAAAAATACAATGTTACCAAAAATGCGATTGCGACTGCATGGATTTTACGGCATCCAGCACAAATGCAAGTGATTTTAGGAACAATGAATCCTAAACGAATAGCTGATAGTGTTGCCGGAAGTGAGATTGTGTTAACAAAACAAGAATGGTACGACATTTATTTTGCAGCCGGAAATGATTTGCCTTAAAAAGTAGTATAAGGAGGGGTGGTTGTGTCATTTTTTGGAAACATAGATTTTAATCAACTATCTGATACTGATCGATCAATCTATCACTTTATGTCGAGTTCGAGTGACCGAATTCCATATATGAGAGTGAGAGATATAGCAAACGAATCGCATACTTCTGCTTCGTCAGTCATGCGCTTTATTCGAAAACTGGGTTATCAGAGCTTTACTGAATTCCGTACGCAATTCAAGGCTCCTACTAGTCAAAAATCGTCATTGTTTGGCACATTAAATTTATTAAAAGAAGAAAATTTCCCCCGTGATTTAGATACAAAGCTAACGAAAGTTTCTGAAAAACTTATGTCTGCTGAGAACGTTATTTTTTTTGGAATAGGCGCATCAGGAACAATTTGTGAATATGCTGCAAGACGGTTTGCAATATTGGGATTGAACACCTATGCACTTGTCGATCCAACCTATCCAATTTTTGCAAAATTGGAAAACACGAGTGAAAGTGTCATTATTGTTTTATCTGTAACAGGAAGAACGACCGAAATGGTGGAGATGGTTAGTGGCTTTTGTAACAAAGATGATTTTTTTGTTGTTTCAATTACGGGTGACCAATCATCAACTTTAGCTCAAATGTCTGATATTGTTTTAGATTATAAAACAGTTGTCCACCGAATTCATCAGTATGAAGATTTGACGAGTCAATTGCCAAGTGTTTTTTTGGTAGAAGCACTCTCTGAAAATTATCGTTTGTCTATAGAAAAATGAAACCAGTATGGTACATGTTGTACCATACTGGTTTTTTTTTCGAATTGATGGAACAACGACCATAATGAGCGTTACACATTGAAGTAAGCCTTCTCATTGCCTATAGTGAAGAAAATGAGTATTAATTGAGAGGATGTAAAGTATGAAGATAAAATTTCCAGATTCATTTTTATGGGGTGGGGCAGTTGCTGCTCACCAAGTAGAGGGTGCGTGGGATGTCGATGGCAAGGGTGTGAGTATTGCTGATGTGATGACCGCGGGAGGAAATGGGATTGCTCGTAAGATTACCCAAGGTGTTCTTCCTAATGAATACTACCCAAATCATGAAGCTATTGACTTTTACCATCACTATCAAGAGGATATCCAATTATTTAAAGAGCTTGGCTTGAAAGCTTTTCGAACATCGATTGCCTGGTCAAGAATCTTTCCGAATGGTGATGAAGAACAACCTAATGAAGGCGGACTTGCTTATTATGATCAATTATTTGATACCCTGCTAGCGAACGGCATTGAACCTGTCATCACCTTGTCACATTTTGAAATTCCCTATCATTTATATGAAGTATATGGTGGATTTACCAATAAAAAATTAATTGACTTTTTTGTTCATTATGCTGAGACTGTCATGAAACGATACAAGAACAAGGTGAAATATTGGATGACGTTTAACGAAATTAATAATCAGGCAGATGGACAACATGATCTACATACATGGACAAATTCCGCAGTTTTGCTAGAGGAAACCGACAATAAGGAGGAAAAAATTTTTCAAGCCGGACTAAATGAATTGATAGCAAGTGCAAAGGTTGTCGCGCTTGGAAAGAAAATTAATCCAGATTTTCAAATTGGTTGCATGATGGCGTATGTTCCTGTATATCCGTATAGCTGTCATCCAGATGATATGATGGCCTCCGTAAAAGTCATGGATCGTCGTTTTTTTTACAGTGATGTTCATGTACGCGGTGAGATACCAGCTTATGCAGTAAATGATTGGAAGAAGAAAGGATACCAGATACAGTACTCGCAGGAAGAATTGGATGCTTTAAAAGCAGGAACAGTTGATTATATAGGATTTAGTTATTACATGTCAGGAGCTGTGACTACCTTATCAGAACCAAAAGGGGAAAAAATTTCTGACTATCCAAATGCCAAAATAGTCAATAATCCTTATGTGAAGGCAAGTGACTGGGGCTGGCAAATTGATCCTGTAGGGCTAAGATATACACTTAATATCGTTTATGAACGATATCAATTACCGTTATTTATCGTTGAAAACGGCTTTGGGGCATATGATAAATTGGAAAATCAACAAATTCATGATCCATATCGTATTGCTTACTTAGAAGAACATATCAAGCAGATGGCCCTTGCTATTTCGGAAGATGGTGTTGATTTAATGGGGTATACTCCATGGGGAATCATCGATATAGTAAGTTTTGGAAGTGGAGAAATGGAAAAACGCTATGGCTTTATTTATGTTGATAAAGATAATCAGGGAAATGGAAGTTTAAAACGATTAAAAAAAGACTCATTCGCTTGGTATCAAGGTATCATTGCAAAAAATGAGGTATCTGTTGAATGAATGAAAAAAACTTGTTAGAGCTTATGAACAATCTTTCTATTGAAGAAAAAGTTGGCCAATTAATTCAAATTACACCAGATTTTTTTGATAGTGAGGGAGAAGTGACAGGACCAGCTCAAGCTTGGAATTTAGACAAGCGAACATTGTATCAAGTTGGATCAGTGCTAGGTACCCATACTCGAGAACAGGTCGAAATGATTCAAAAAAATTATTTGCAACGTAGTAAACATAAAATACCGCTACTTTTTATGGCAGACGTCATCCATGGATATGAGCATATTTTTCCCATTCCTTTAGCATTAGCAGCTTCGTTTGATGAGAAAGTTGTAGAAAAAATGGCTCACTATTCGGCAAAAGAGGCAGCCGACGCTGGAATTCACGTGACATTTTCCCCTATGGCTGATCATGTAACCGATGCAAGATGGGGCAGAGTGCTGGAAAGTAGTGGAGAGGACCCCAGATTGGCAGCACGCTTGACCGCAGCCTATGTTCGTGGCTATCAAGGGGAAAGTCTGAATGATCCCAATAAGATTGCCTCTTGTGTGAAACATTTTGTTGGATATGGTGCTGCTAAAGGCGGTCGTGATTACAATGAGGCCAACTTATCGGATGTTGAGTTGTATCAAAATTATCTGCCTGCTTTTCAACAAGCAATCGAAGCGGGAGCAAAATTTGTCATGACGGCCTTTCAAAGCGTATCTGGTGTACCTATGACCGCAAATCGCCCACTTATTCAACATGTATTACGAGAGTTATTGAAATTTGAAGGGGTTGTCATTTCAGATTGGGGGGCTGTCCAAGAACTCTGTGCCCATCGTGTAGCTGAGAATAGTAACGAGGCAGCTAAACTTGCATTCCAAGCTGGAATAGAAATTGAAATGATGTCCAACTGTTATCATGAACACTTAGAACATTTAGTAAGTGAAAATGGTTGGGAAGAGTTATTGGACCAAGTGGTTTGGCGTATTTTAACGGTAAAAAAAGAATTGAATTTATTTGAAAATCCATATCGTTCAATGAATAGTCGTGTACAGTCGAATGAATATAGAAAAGTAAATAATGAAATAGCACTTCGGACACCTGTTTTATTAAAAAACGAACATCAAGTATTACCGCTCAAGAAAAATGAAAAAATTATTTTGTTAGGATCAAAGGCCGATTCGCAAGATGTTTTAGGAGCTTGGTCATGGATTGGAAAACAAGAGATGGCTATTTCTTTAAAACAAGGATTGGTCGATGGTGGAAATGATACATTGACATTCATTAAAGGAACACCATCTGAACGATTGCAAGATGCAGAAGTTGTGAGAGCGATTCAGGAAGCGGACAAAATAATCGTAGCAATAGGGGAAACGAGTGAAGAAACTGGGGAAGCTGCTAGCAAGGTTCATTTAAGAGTGCCTTTCGAAGATCAATTATGGTTAGATGAACTTCACAAAATGGGGAAAGTAACGATTGCGGTAATTTTTGCCGGCCGACCATTAGTTTTAACAGATATTGAACCAAAAGTTGATGGGTTAGTTATGGCTTGGTTTCCAGGCAGTGAGGCAGGACACATATTAGCACAATTACTAACAGGAGACTTTGATTTTTCAGGGAGACTACCGATGTCCTTTCCACAGAATGAAGGACAGCTTCCTTTGACATATCAACAAATGGAGACAGGTCGACCACTTACTCAAACAAATTATCAAGAAAAATATCTTTCGAAATATTTGGATTGTTCAAATGATCCTCTCTATGAATTTGGTTTTGGATTGCAATATGCCACAGTAAGTTGGAAGAATATTCAACTATCGACCAATCAGCTATCAGATGAATGCTCAACTAGATTAACAATGACGGTGAGTAATGATACAGATATTCAAACACACTCAATTGTGCAGCTTTATATGCGAGATGAAGTGACCACAGTGGTAAGGCCGATGATTGAATTACTAGATGTGAAAGTTGTAAAATTAGAACCCAACCAAAAGGTTATTGTTACCTTTACTATTGACAAAAAAGATTTGCAATATGTTCATGCTGATTTGACCAAACAAATTGAACTTGGCAAAGTGACCTTTTTCATTGGTGAAAGTAGTAAGCGTATCGTATGGAGTGCCCCGTGTTTTGTTGGATAGAATTCAAGGACATGCAAAGAAAATTCAGTCAATTTGGTACAACTTGTACCAACCTGACTGTCTCTTTCAAATTGACGGAACGACAACCAAATTGATCGAGATTCATTGAATTTGAAAACGTTTTTATCTATACTTGCATAGTAAAAACGTTTTCAGTTAAGAGGTGTTCATGATGGGGCAGAAAATAACTATTCGGGATGTAGCTCGTGAAGCCCAAGTTTCCATTGCAACGGTTTCAAAGGCATTAAATGGTGTAGATGTTGTACGTCCAGAGACAAAAAAAAGAATTGTCGAAGCAGCGCAAAGTTTGCATTATGTACCAAATTTGAGAGGAAAGCAGTTAAAAGCGCAACAAACGAAAATGTTGGGGTTTTACACGCACACGATTGTGGGTCCATTTTTTAGCGTTTTAGTACAAGCGATTTCTCAAGAGGCGGAGCGTTTTGGTTATGGAGTAAGCATCATTATATCCGCAGATAAAAATGTACTGCGAAATCATATGTTTGGACACACGGTGGATGGTTTGATTGGATTTGAAGATATGATTGATGAGTCGGATTTAATTGCTATTAAAAGAGAAGGTTTAAAAGCAGTCTTTATTGACCGTTTGATTTGCGATGAAGGGATCAGTAGTATTACCTTTGATTCATTTCAAGCTGGAAAACAAGTAACTGACTATTTGGTATCGCTAAATCACAACAAAGTTGCTTTCTTTAAGGGACCGCAAGGTGTCTATGATAGCGAAGAACGTTTTCGTGGATATGTAACATCACTGAAAGAACATGGTATACCACTTAAATCTAAGTACATAGTAGATGGTGATTTTAATGAACAAACGAGCTATAAACGAATTATTGATCTTTTAGAAAAATTACCCAAAAAAGAGTATCCCACAGCCATAATTGGTGGCAATGACTTAAGTGCATTAGGGATTATTCAGGGCATCGTAGCTAAGGGGTATCAAGTGCCAGCTGATTTTAGTGTTGTCGGATTTGATAATATTGATGCATTACGTTACTTTAAGCCTGCACTTACGACAATCGATAATCCTATTGAAGAACAAGGGAAGCAAGCTGTTAAAGTTCTCTTAGGTTTAATTAATGAACAAAGACGTGGGGAAAGTTATCAGTTACCAACTCAGTTTATTGAGAGAGAAAGCACAAGAATTCTTGGATAGTTAATAGACTAAAAAATAAAAACGTTTTTATTGAGAGGGGTAAGTTGAATGAAAGGAAAACAACAATCAGTAACAAATCGAGTACGACGATTTGGTCACGGTTTCCGAAAGCAATGGCAGCTACAAGGAATGGCACTTTCGGGTGTAATTTACATGATTATTTTTAATTTTATTCCGATATATGGATTAGTCATCGCTTTTAAGAATTATACAGTTATTGATACAATTCAGAACGCACAGTGGGTTGGTTTGGATAACTTCAAGGTAATAATGAATGATAAATATTTTTGGCAATCAGTAGTGAATACGTTAGGCATTAGTTTCTTGAAATTATTATTTGGTTTTGTTTTACCAATTATTATAGCGGTGATGATTTATGAGCTTCGCGATAGCATCTTTAAGCGTGTGGTGCAAACGATTTCTTATCTTCCACATTTTCTATCATGGATTATTCTAGGCGGGATGTTAATTACTTGGTTTTCTTCAAACGGAATGTTTAATCAATTATTAAGTTTTAGTGGTATCCATACGCAAAGCAACCATATGTTGGATGCAGGGAAGTATTGGTGGATTGCATCTATTTCAGATGTATGGAAAGAGGCTGGCTGGGGAACAATTCTTTATTTAGCTACAATGGCGAAAATTGATCCAACGTATTATGAAGCTGCCAAAATGGATGGTGCAAGTCGCTTACGACAAATTTGGAGTATCACGATTCCAATGATTCGAAATATCATCTCATTAAACTTAATTCTGACTGTGAGTGGTTTGCTTAACTCTAATTTAGATCAAACCCTCGTATTAATGAATTCTCAAAACCAACCCAAGTCTGAGGTAATTAATTCTTATGTTTATCGCATTGGGCTAATGCAAGGAGACTTCTCTTATGCAACTGCAGTAGGATTAGGCATTTCAGTAATTTCTCTTATTTTATTGATTGCAACCAATTTTGTGACAAAAAAATTGAACGACAATCAATCGGTATTATAGAAAAGGGGTGAGAAAATCAAATGAAAGCCAAAAAGAGTAGTTTTAAAAAACTAAAAAGCAAGGATGGTCAACTATTTAATATCCTAAATATCTGTTTACTCATCTTATTTACCATTATTATCATTGTACCTATTTGGAATATTGTCGCTTCTTCATTTGCCACAAGTGATTCATTGGCTAAAGGTAATTTTATTTTTTGGCCGAAAGAAACATCGTTGGATAATTATATTCGAGTGCTAAGTGATAGTAGTTTATGGTCAGCATTATTTATTTCAGTTTCGAAAACAGTGGTTGGTGTTTTGGCACACACGGCATTTTGTGCGGTTGTTGCTTATTCGTTAAGTAAAAGAGAACTAAAGGGAAGAAGTCTCTACTCCAGCCTTGGACTAATTACGATGCTTTTTTCAGGAGGAATGATTCCAACCTATTTGCTAATCAAATCATTAGGATTATTAAATACATTTTGGGTTTACATTATTCCATCTTTATTAAGTTATTATGATGTCATTATCTTGATGAATTTTTTCCGAGATGTGCCGACATCATTAGAAGAATCAGCAAAAATTGATGGAGCGAGTGATTGGGTAGTATTTAAAAAAATATTTCTACCGTTATCAAAACCAGCATTGGCTACAATTGCGTTATTCCATGGCGTATGGCAATGGAATGATTTTATGACAGCCAAATTGTATGTGACAGATAAAGCACTTTATCCGTTGCAAATGAAGCTGTACGAAATTATTACACAATCACAAGCTGCTTCCTCACAAGGATTGAATGCGGCAATCGAAATAGGCACGACTTCTAAAGGGATTCAATTGGCTACGATTGTTGTTACGACTGTACCAATTTTAATTATCTATCCATTATTACAAAAGCACTTTATTTCAGGAATGATGTTAGGTGCGGTTAAAGAATAGGAGGAAAAATAGTAATGAAAGCAAATTGGAAAAAAGGATTACTTACTTTGGGGCTGGCGAGTGGATTAATAGTGAGTTTAGCCGCTTGTGGCAGCAAAAAAGATACTAACGAAAGTGGTTCGGCGAAGTTACCATCGATATCCAAAAGATACAAAATAGACAAAGAAACACCTGCATGGAAAATCGATACAAAAAAAGAAACAACGACACTAACTTGGTATGTAAATGCTGACTGGTGGAATACTGAGTTTGGTAAAGATATGGTAACAAAAAAAATAAAAGAAGATTTGAATATTAACATCAAATTTATAACAGGTGATGATACAAAATTAAACACGTATTTTGCTGGTGGAGATATGCCGGATATTGTGTCAGTCTTTGATTCCAACTCTTCTGTGGCACGTAAAGCAAACACATGGGCATATTCATTACAAGATTTAGCTGATAAATATGACCCATATTTTTACAATGTAGCAAGTAAAGATACACTTAATTGGTATAAATTATCTGATGACAAAACATATGGCTATCCAGATTATTCTAATACACAAGCGGATTACGATAGTGGGAATATTTATACTCGCGATGCGTTTATTATTCGAAAAGATGTATACGAAGCCATTGGTAAACCAGATATGACAACACCAGAGAACTTTGTAAAGGCAATGAAATTAATTAAGGAAAAATTTCCTGATTTGATTCCTTTTGGCTTTAATGACTTTGCTTCGGACGGTTCATCAAATGGATCGATGGATGGAGTTGTCCAAGATATGTTGGGTGTTCCATATACAAAAGATGGAAAATACTATGACCGCAATCTGGATGAAGACTATATCAACTGGGTCAAAGCATTCCGACAAGTACATCAAGATGGAAATATAAGTGATGATTCTTTCACTGATGATGGAGATAAATTTAAAGAAAAAGTTCAAACAGGAAAATATGCAACAATGATGATGGGTTCTTTCGTCAATCAAGGGGTCGCTCTGCAAACGTTTGCTTCATCAAATCCAAACTCCTCTTATATTGCAGTGGATGGTATTCAAAGCACAAAAGGACGCAAAGCAACACTGTCACAAGCGGGAATTTCTGGGTGGATGATTAACTACATTAGTAAACAAAGCAAAGATCCAGCAAAAGCTATGCAAGTATTCACCTATTTACTTAGTGAAGAAGGTCAAATGTTAACGAACTTTGGTATTGAAGGACAAACTTATACTAAAGATGCTGATGGTACGGTTCACTGGACTGAATCTGCTAGCCAAGTACAAAGTAATGAACCCGAAAAATGGCAAAAAGAATACCGAATTGGCGAATTTATTCAATTTGGGCACGATCGATACAAAGCACTAAATCCAGATTCTTATGTATCTGCCGTGAAACAAATGCAAGAATGGGGTACAGGAAAGTTAAAATCTCAATTTACAACAGAAAATATTGGACCGGATTCTGGAACACAAGAAGCACGTGCCTTGAGTGCAGTTCAAACAAATTGGGGAACCACTCTTGTGGGAATGTTACGTTCAGATAACGATGAGCAATTAGAGTCAATTTTGAAAAAATACAAAACATTCCAAAAGGATAACGATATTGAAGCAATTAATAAAGTAAGAAATGAAAAAATAGCTGAAAATAAGAAAAAATTGGGTTTAGATGAATAAGATATAAGCAATGGAGGAGGAGAAGAAAGAATGAATGGCTGGTTTGATTCAAACGGGAAAATATATCAGATAATGCAACTGTGCAGTGACTTATTAGTACTAACAATCATTATGATTCTTTCTTCCATTCCTTTGATTACGATTGGTGCAGCTTTGACTGCTGGATATACAGTAGCATTTGGCATAATCGAACAAAAGGGACAATCAATATCAAAAGAATACTTTAAGTCATTTAAAAAGAATTTCTGGAACGCGACGAAAATATGGTGTAGCTATTTAGTTGTTATTTTTTTACTGATAGTTAGCATTCCTTTTGTTAGCAAATTTAGTTGGATTCAATATCCAATGCTACTTTTATTTACCATTTTCATGATGACCTGTATGATAGTATTTCCACTTCTTTCTCGATTTGAAAACAATGCTTTTATTACCTTAAAAAATTCTTTCTTTCTTGTTTTGCAATATGTTCCTTCTGCAATTTTAATTTTTGGAGTATGGTTCTTGTATTTTATAGGTGGTATTTTTGTCCATAAGCTCTTTCTAGTGTGGCTTTTTTGGGGTTTAGGTACGTGTATAGTGGCAAATTCATGGTTATTTCAACAAATAATTAAACGATACGAGTTAAATGAAAAGAGGTAAGTGTAGTGTTTATCGGGATAGATATAGGTGGAACAACCATTAAATACGGATTGGTGGATGATCAAGGGAGAGTGTCTACTAAAAATTCAGTTCAAACGAGTCACATAAAGGATGACTTGATTCACCAACTAGTGACCATTATAGATAATTATAAAGATGAAGAAATTGACGGAGTAGGAATTAGTGCCCCCGGAATCATTCAAAAAAATGGATTGATGACCACAGCTGGGTCTATTCACAGTTTATATGGAACAAATTTAAAAATGGTATTAGAGGAGAAGGTGAATCTTCCTATATCAATTATTAATGATGCGAATGCAGTAGCTATTGCAGAAAAGTGGATAGGGAACGCAAAAGATTTCGAAAATTATTTATGTGTCGTTCTGGGTACCGGAATTGGTGGTGGAATCGTTATCGATGGAAAATTATTCAGTGGTGCCCATGGTATGGCTGGAGAATTTGGTTGGATGTTAATTGATCGTTTACCTAAAGAAGATATAGAAAAGGTTTCATATAATCAACGAGCAGCAGTCGTTGGCGGTTTGTGTCATCAATACAATCTTAAAAAACATCTGGAGAATTTAGAAGCTGAGGATGTAGATGTATATGATGCTTTTGAAATAATGAACCGAGCAAAAAATGGGGAAAAAGTTGCTCAGTCGGTATTAGAACAGTTTTATACCGATTTAAGTGTAGGACTTATGAATCTGATGTGCAATTTTGATCCTGAGGCTATTTTAATTGGCGGTGGAATCAGTGAAAATGAAGAATTCAGTAATCAATTGAAACAGCGATTAGAGGAATTATTAAGCAAACATGAAAGTTTTCATCGGCTAAAAAATATTATTCAGATTCCTATTATTCCAACTAAATTGCAAAATGATGCTGGAATGATTGGGGCAGTATATACGTTAAAACAATTTTTGTAGTGTATGTTGATGCGGTGGAGACAGTCAATTGACGACTCTACCGCATCATTTATTCTTATTTGGATGGTATACCTATATCTTCATAAAAAGCTCTGTTGCGTATACGATTGCCAACGCTAAGATGGATGCAATTGCTGCGAATGCAAGTACAGATAGTAACTTTTTCGACAAAATATTTTCTATTATTTCTTTGTTTTTGCAATGGTTCTAAGTCTGGATTTCCTTCAATAAAGGCAATGATTTCTTTTAGTGTTTTTACATTAGCTTTCTTCTTTTCCTTTTCTATCTTTAGCGCAAATACCATGCTTATTGCCCACAGGATGCCGAATGGAAGATATCCTTTTGCACCAAAAATAGTGATACTGGGTACCCCTACTATCAATGCTAGTAGGATAAAGAAAAGCATGCCCTTTGTATTTTTGTCCGTGTGTTCACTGTTGACTATTTTTTTCATCGTTTCCACGTCTCCTTTAACCAATTCATCTAGGGTGATATCAAAAAGAACGCTTAAGGTAATTAAATTATGAATATCGGGATAGGTTTTATCATTTTCCCATTTAGAAATCGTTTGGCGAGTGACATAGATTTTTTCTGCTAATATTTCTTGAGAATAGCCATTCAGTTCACGATATTTTTTTAATTGTTTGCTAAAGTTCATTTTATATCCTCCTAGTAAGTGTAGTGTACATGGATTGTGAATAATGGTCTGCCTATCATGCGTCACATCGAGCTATGAGTAGTGTATACGATTGTTTACATGTCTGTAAACACAGGAAAAGAGTGTGCGGTTTTAATGAAAACTATTCCTTCACATGATATGATGGGGATGAGGACGATCGATTGTCTAAAAGATAGGAGAAATAAGTGAATAATAATGATATATTAATTCGTTTGCGTTATGCGTTGGATTTCAGTAATCAGCAGATGGTGGAGATTTTTCGTTTAGGAGGCAAGGAGATGGATTTGCCTACGTTGGGGCAGCTGCTTACAAAGCAAGATCCTGAGGCGGATTTGCCGCGCGATGCGGTCTGTGATTCACGGACGTTGGAGCAATTTTTTAATGGTCTGATTGTCTTTAAGCGTGGGCCGCAGCCGGCTAAGCCAGGCGTGAAGCCACCGAATCCTTTCCAAATAACGAGTCAAGCACATGTGAACAATGTGATGATCAAAAAGGTCAAAATCGCGTTGACTATGACTAGTGAAGACATTCAAGAGTGTTTGCACTTGGCGGGGCTTTATGTATCGCCTAGCGAGATTGGGGCGATTTTGCGGAAGGCGGGTCAGCGAAATTATATGCCATGCAAGGATAGTTTTGCTCGCAATTTCTTGAAAGGTTTGACGATTCGGGAAAGAAAAATAGATACAACAGAAGCGTAGTTGGTGAATGGAATGAAAAGCCGGGAGTTGATGCTCTCGGCTTTTTTGATTTGTCTTTTATATATTTCACAGAATTTCAATTTTTGTAGGAAATGTTGTTTAAATTTTCAGAAAATATTGACAATTAAAACACTAGATAGTATTCTCATCTGGAAGGGGTATTATATAATGCATTATTAGGTAGTTTTGTAGTAGTCATGGCTGCGTTATTTATTGGTGAGTGGGTGTCTACGAAGACAAGAGCGATGGTACCATCGATTTTTGTGACGGCACTTATTTTTATTGTTGGGTTTTGGACGATTTTTCCGAAAAATATCGTCGAGCAAGCGACGTTTGGCTTAAACTTTGCCAGTATCTGTGTACCGCTATTATTGGTGCATCTAGGTACTACCATGAATATTCGTGAGTTAATCGAACAGTGGAAAGCTGTGGCGATTGCTTTACTAGGTGTTTGTGGGACGATTTTACTTTGTCTGACGATTGAGACGTTACTTTTTGACTGGCATACGGTCTTGTCGGCAGTGCCATCATTGGTAGGTGGCTTGGTTGCGGCTTTGTTAATGTCTGAGAATTTAAAGGCGATTAACTTGGACTCATTGGCAGCTTTACCAATCTATATGTTGATGTTTCATGGTATTTTGGGTTATCCATTGACGACGATTTTGTTAAAAAAAGAGGGCAATCGTCTGAAAAAAGAATTTCATCAAAATCCGCAAGCGATGACTGGTGCTAAGGAAGTAGCAGAGCGAACAAAGGTCATTACTAAAATTCCGACGAACTATCGGACGTCTGCTTTTGCGTTAGCTCGGACGGGGTTTGTAGCTGTGTTAGCGGTATTGTTTGGTACTGTGACGAATAATGTCATTAATGCGAATGTTGTGTGTTTGATTTTTGGGATTGTCTTTTGCCAGTTAGGCTTTTTAGAAAAAGATATTTTGAAGTCAGCTGGTGTATTTAACTGGTTAATTTACGGGTTAACGGCGTATATATTTGCTCAGTTGAGTACGACGACGCCAAGTAGTTTACTTGGCTTTATTCCAGAGATTTTGGTCTTGATAGTATTATCGATTTTCGGGATGTTTCTTATTTCACGCTTGGTCTACAAGTGGTTCGGTTATTCAAAGGAAATGGCGATGACGATGACATTGACGGCGTTGTTTGGTTTTCCGGCTGACTATATATTGACCAATGATGTGATTAAAGAAGTCGCAGAGAACGAGAAAGAGGAAGCGTACTTGACGGCGCACATGATGCCTAAGATGTTAGTCGGTGGGTTTGCGACGGTTTCGATTGCATCGATTATTGTAGCAAGTGTCTTTATAAAATTATTTTAATAGAAAGAAGCGAATAGCATGGGAAAAACATATTTTAAAAACGCGCATGTCTTTACAGGAGTAAATGAATCGTTTGAAGCTCTTGATTTTTTGGTGGATGATCAAGCGGGGACGTTTGTGGAAGTTGGTTCAGATGTGACGGTCGCTGAGGATGTCGAGGTCGTTGATTTGGCTGGTAAGTATGTGATGCCGGGTATGATTAACGCACATACGCATATTATTTTGGATCCATTGTTTAAAATTGGTGGATTATCATCAGTCAATGGCAATCAATCTGAGCCTGTCGTAGATACATACATTGCAGTGGACAACTTGAAGAAGTTATTAAAAAATGGTGTCACCTATATTCGCGACGTCGGTTCTACGTATGATATTGATTTAAAGTTGGGCAAGCTTGAACGAGAAGGCAAGATTGTCGCTCCTGGTATTATCGGTTCTGGTGCGGCATTGATGATGACAGGTGGCCATGGAGCAGAGCTAGGTCGGGAAGTCGATGGCCCCGATGAAACGCGTAAGGCAGCGCGAGAGCTACTGAAAAAAGGTGCTCGTAATATTAAAATGATGGCGACAGGTGGTGTCAGTATCGACGGAGAACAACCGACCGATGTCCAACTAAGCGTGGAAGAAATGAAGGCTGCCGTTGATGAAGCACATCATAAAGGGCGTACGGCTTGTGCCCACGCGCAAGGAACGCAAGGAATTAAAAATGCGATCATCGCAGGGGTGGATTCAATCGAGCATGCGATCTATCTTGATGATGAAGCAATCGAGATGTTAAAAGAGCATGGGACATTTGTGGTACCTACCCTCGTTGCACCTTGGGCGATTAATCAACACACTGATTTATTGCCTGAGTTTATGGTGAAAAAATCACTTGAAGTCCAAGAAGCACACTTTAAGAGTATTGGTTGCGCGGCTAAGGCTGGTGTGAAAATTGTGATGGGAACGGATGCGGGTACGCCATTTAATGATTTTGAAGGGCTAAATGCGTTTGAGTTAGATTTGATGGTTCAAGCTGGCTTGACGCCACTGCAAGCATTGCAAGCAACGACGGTCAATGCAGCAGAGTTATTAAAAATTGCTAGTGAAGCGGGAACAATTGCCGCCGATAAATTAGCGGATTTTCTTATTTTAGAACGTAATCCACTAGAAGATATCAAAGCAGTGGGCGAAGAAAAAATTGTTTACAAAAAAGGAAAACAAGTATTGTAAGCTTTATAGACCAGTCAAGTAACGATTGAGTTGCTTGAAACATTGTTCGTACATGTTTCAGAAATTGTATCAAAATCGAGTAGCTAAAAGTAAAAGCCAGACCAGCCAAAAGTGTGTGAAATCACTTTTGGCTGGTCTTTTTGTATTCTTTCTCAGCCGCTTATTTTTTACGTATGATGTAGCGTAGGGCTGCGCCATAGACGAGCCACAAGAGGACGCTAAGGCCAAGGATGATCAGCCAGGCATGCTTGTTGTGGGTCATGGGTAGTGGGACATTCATCCCGAAGAAGCCAGTAATGACGGCCAGTGTTGCCAATAAAATCGAAATGATGGTTAAGGTGGTCATGTTGTCATTCAGATTATTGTTTAGAATGTTGTTGTACGTGCCGGACAATTGCTGCAAGACTTGTGCGTTAAGTTGGGTCATACTGGATAATTGTCGTGCTTCGATGATGGAGTCTTCGAGTTGTTCACGCTCGACGTCATCCATGGTTTTGTAGACGAATTGTCCTTTTAGTTGCTCGAGCAAAATGACGTTTTGGTTGGCTGCCGAGACCAAATAAACCATTCCCGTCTCGATATCAGATAGCGCCAATAAGTTACGCTTGGTCGTCTTTTCTCTGAGTTTGCGATTGAATTCATCTTTGGCACGGTCCATCTTTTCGACGTAAGGGAAATACGCTTCTGAAATCAAAAACAAACTGACAAATAAAAATTTATAGACAGATATTTCGGGATTGCGTGCTAAGTAGCGCTTCATCCGCTCGATAATATAGGCGTTCTCGTGGTTATAGATGGTCAATAAGCGGTCGCGTTTGGCCACAAAGGTCATCGGGATCGTCTCATAGTGATTGTCATCTTTGGTCTGGTTTAAGACATTGAAGATGACAGTCAGGGTATCCGTATCAAATTCGTACTCGGTATGGGCGCGTTCATTTTTATCCAGGGCGTAAGAAAGTGTCTCAGGGTCAATCTCGTATTCTTCGTAGACATTAGAGGAATCGGCTAGGCGATCGGAATCGATCGTAATCCATAGACAGTTTTCTCTGAAAGGGGTTCTTGTAATCATTGTCTTATCCTTTCGTTTTTTTTAACTATAGCATGTCCAATGACTGGTGACTAGAAAAAAATACCCCGGCTGGTCTGGCCAGTCGGGGTGTAGTCGGCGATTAGTTAATCGCTTCGCCACCTGTGACGCCGTAGATTTGGGCGGTGACATAGCTGGCTTTGTTTGATGCTAAAAAGACATAGACGGGTGCTAGTTCGACGGGTTGACCGGCGCGACCGAGTAACGTGTCTTGGCCAAACTCTGGCAGTTCTTCTAATGGTTGGCCACCGTCTAGTTGCAAGGGCGTCCAGACTGGACCGGGTGCGACGCCATTGACGCGGATGCCTTTTTTAGCAAATTGTTTCGCCAAGCTGATGGTCAAGCTGCGGATGGATGCTTTGGTCGCGGCATAGTCGAGTAAGTTCCCACTAGGGTTAAAACCTTGAGTGGAAGTCGATGTCACGATTGCACCTCCCGCTGGTAAATAGGGCTCGGCGGCTTTGATAAGGGCAAACATCGAGACAATATTGACCGTAAAGGTGTCACGGACTTGTTGGATCGGAAGTTCGGCGATGTCTTCTTGGCTAATTTGTTGGGCGGCATTTAATACTAAGGTATCTAAGCCACCTAGTCCTGCGACGGCTTGTTTGACTAGCTTTTCTGGAGCAGACTCCTCTCGTAAATCAGCTGGCAATAGCACGACTTTGCGGCCGGCTTGCTCGATATAGTTCGCGACTTCTTGGGCATCTTTCTCTTCACCGGGTAAAAAGTGCAAAGCAATATCCGCGCCCTCACGTGCATATGCGATAGCGACTGCGCGACCGATGCCAGAGTCTGCACCTGTAATCAAGACGCGGCGGTTTTCCAATTGATGTGTCCCTTGGTAGCTTTCTTCACCGCAGTCAGGGGCGATGGACATCTCATCCTGCACGGCAACGTCTTCTTGGTCCTCTTTATTGAAGGTCCCTGTATGGTACAGTTTGCGTGGATCGATTAGCACTGGTTCTGTCATAGCTGTCACTCCTTTTTCTTTGATACATTTAGTATACGCTAGGAACAAGCACGCCCCAAACAGAACGGTGCATATGGAATGCTAGGGACGCGCTTTTTGCTTCTTAAGGGTATTCCTTGTATAATGGTCATGATTTTTGACAAGTCGGCAACACTGATTGCCAGAACGGAGCAGAAGGAATGGAGACAAATTTTTGGGCCGAGTTACCAAAGCCCTTTTTTATATTGGCACCAATGGAAGATGTGACTGATGTGGTCTTTCGCCATGTCGTGCAGCAAGCCGGTGCGCCAGATGTGTTTTTTACGGAGTTTACGAACTCGGATAGTTATTGTCATCCGGATGGCATCGAGAGTGTTCGCGGACGCTTGGTCTTTACTGAAGATGAGCAGCCGATTGTTGCGCATATCTGGGGGGACAAGCCAGAGTTTTTCCGTCAGATGTGCCTTGGGATGGCGGAGATGGGCTTTAAGGGAATCGATATTAATATGGGGTGTCCGGTCCCTAATGTAGCTGAGCGTGGCAAGGGTAGTGGCTTGATTCTACGGCCGGAAGTGGCGGCAGAACTGATCGACGCGGCAAAAGCGGGTGGCTTACCAGTCAGTGTCAAGACGCGCTTAGGCTTTGAAGAGTTAGCCGAGCATCAAGACTGGATCGAGCATTTATTGCGTCAAGATATCGCCAATCTGTCGATTCATCTACGTACCCGTAAGGAAATGAGTAAGGTGGCAGCACATTGGGAGATGATTCCTTTGGTGACTGCTATCCGTGACCGGGTCGCTCCCCAGACAACAATTACGATTAATGGCGACATCCCCGATCGTGCGACAGGGCTGGCTTTAGCGGAGAAATATGGGGTCGATGGCATTATGATTGGGCGTGGGATTTTTAAAAATCCGTTTGCCTTTGAAAAAGAGCCTCGTCAGCATTCTGCGAGTGAGTTGCTTGATTTATTACGTTTGCAATTGGACTTACAAGATACGTACAAAGAGCGCGTGCCGCGGCCGATTGTCGGCTTGCATCGTTTTTTTAAAATTTATGTCAAAGGGTTTCCAGGTGCGAGTGAATTGCGTGTGCGCCTAATGGGAACAAAATCAACAGCGCAAGTGCGCGAGTTGCTCGATGCATTTGAGCAGGGTGCTTTTAAGCCAAACTCTAGTGAAACACCGATAGAGTAAAAACGGAGGTATTACGATGACAACAGTCTTTGCGAATTTTCCAGTAACAGATTTGCCACGTTCGATTGTGTTTTATGAAGCATTAGGATTTCAAAAAAATGAAGAATTTTCTAATGAACAAGCCAGTGCGTTGGTGTGGGATGATACCTTTTGGGTGATGTTATTGACGACGCCTTTTTACGAGGAGTTTTTAAGCGCGGGCAAAGTTGTCGCGGATACCAAAAAAGTGAGTGGCGCCCTCGTAGCATTTACAGTGGACAGTGTCGAAAAAGTCAAAGAACTAGGTCGACTAGCCGAGCAGCACGGAGGTAGTGTCAGAAGGTTGAATCGTGACATCCCTGAAGAGCTGATGTATGAGCTCGAGATTGAAGATCCAGATGGCAATCAATTGGAGCCTTGTTGGATGAAAAGCTAAAAAAGGTTGACGATAAGGGCGGCTATGTGTATAGTAGACCCATACAATTCAGAGGAGGACTTCAGATGCAAACGAAAAAAGCGATGAATCAAGTACGATTTTATTACTATGCTTTTTATAGATAATGTTTGCATCAAGTAGGTGCAAACACCAGTTGTTTGTATCTATGAAGAGCTTGTTTTTGATGCCTGCATAGATAAATGTCTAATGCGGGTTGTCAGCTTACGTTTTTATTTCTTTAAACGATTAGTCAACGGCATTAGACACGTCTAATGCCGTTTTTTTTGTATGAAAAAAAGGAAAGAAGGAATAGAAATGAAGGGAAAAGGGAAGCAGCACACATGCCTAAAATGGGGGATGGCGCTCCTTGCGTTCGTCATCAGCTGGCAGCTGTCAACAACGGTCAATGCACAGGAGAAACAAGTCGTCATCTTCGGGACATCTGGTCAGACAAAACCCATGGATTACTTCAATGACAAAAATGAACTGACAGGCTTTGAAATTGATGTCTTAAAAGAAATCGAAAGTCGGTCAGATACGATAACTTTTCAATTTGAAACGGCGGAGTTTGCATCATTATTTGCCGGCTTAGATTCGAAAAAATTTGACCTAGTAGTCAATAACTTAGGCGAGAGTGGCGACCGACGCAAAAAGTACTTATTTTCTTTATACCCATATATCGTCACGCACAATGTCTTAATTACCAAAACCGATCAGCCGGATAATCTGACTGTCGCTGACTTGAAAGGAAAATCCATCGCCGTCGTTCCGGCTTCACCACAATCACAGTTTCTCGAAGCGTGGAACAAAGAAAATCCTGACGACGCAGTCACGATTCAATACGTGGATTCTGATCCATCGCAAATTATCCGCGATGTCTACAGTGGGAAGTTCGATGCGACTATCTATGCAACGACGTACGTTCATGATGTAGAGCAGACTTTTGGCATTCAATTAAAGCAACACACCATCGAAAATGAAGACCAAATACGACAACCGGGTTCTTATTTTATTTTCCGCAAAGATGAGTTGACGCTAAGGAATGAAATGGACGAGATTTTAGCAGAAATGCGTGAAGACGGGACACTCACGAAAATTAGTATGAAATACCTTGGTCAAGATGATACCCAGCTAACAAAAGCATTAATCGAAAAAAATGACAAATTGAATGAAGAGAACGCGACGACCTCAGACAGTGATACCGCACAAGCAGAGACGAATGAGACAACAGACGGGAAACTATTTGTCCCCTCGTTGATTCCGTCAATTATCGCTCAACTGCTACCCAAATTACCGATTACGTTACTAATGACGGTCGTGTCCGCAATTATTGGTCTGGGATTAGGCTTTTTGATTGCCGTGGTGAAAATCCGCAATACCCCAGTCTTAACACAAATCTGTAGTGTGTTCGTCTCCTTTATGCGTGGGACACCACAGCTTGTGCAATTGTTCTTATCGTTTTATGGCTTTCCAATTTTAGTCGAATGGCTTTCCCAACAAATGGGCGTGACCGCAAATGTCAACGCCATCCCAGCGTTGGTGTATGTCTTTATTGCCTTTGGGTTAAATGAAGCAGCCTACACCTCAGAGACCTTCCGTGCAGCCTTACTATCGGTCAATAAAAATGAAATCGAAGCGGCACGCTCAATCGGCTTGACCAATGTACAAACGATGATGCGCATCATCTTGCCATCTGCCTTGATCGTCGCACTGCCGAACTTGGTGAATAGCTTTATTAGTCTCTTGAAAGCAACGTCACTGGCCTTTACGGTAACGATTATCGACATCATGGGCCAGACTAGAATTATCGCAGGGGCGAACTTGCGCTTTTTCGAAGCTTATATCGCCGTAGCACTTGTCTACTGGGCGATGTGTCTCTTGATTGAACAAGTAGCCAAACGCATCGAGCGCAAACTAAACGTCGACTTATAAAAAGGAGAAGGTCATGTTAACATTAAAAAATTGGAACAAATCATACAAAGAAAATCATGTGTTAAAAGATATTGACTTAACAGTTGGGACTGGAGACGTTTTGACGATCATTGGATCAAGTGGTTCTGGAAAATCGACCTTGCTACGCTCCATCAATTTTTTAGAACCAGCCGATAGTGGTACGATTCAGATTGGTGCTTTGACACGGGATGTTCAAACAACGACCAAAGCCGATATATTAGCGATTCGTCGGCAAACAGCGATGGTCTTTCAAAACTATGCATTGTTTTCCAAAAAAACAGTCAAAGAAAATGTCATGGAGGCGCTAGTTGCCGTAAAAAAAATGCCCGTAAAAAAGGCAAAGTTACTCGCTGAAGAACAGCTAGAGCGTGTGGGGATGGCTGATCGGATGGACTTTTATCCGAATAAACTATCCGGTGGTCAGCAGCAGCGTGTAGGCATTGCGCGTGCCCTTGCTATTCAGCCAGAGGTAATTCTATTTGATGAACCAACGTCCGCACTCGATCCTGAGCTGGTCGCAGGTATTTTAGAACTAATCAAAGGTATCGCACATCAACAGACGACCATGATTATGGTAACTCATGAGATGAAATTTGCAAAAGAAGTCTCAGATCAAATCATCTTCCTTGATCAAGGCCGCATTCTAGAGCAAGGGACACCAGAAGAGCTCTTCTTCCATACAAAAGAAGAACGCACGAAGCAATTTATCCAAGGATTTCAAGCATAGAGTTATTAGGACGGGCACTCAAGTAACGCTTTACCAGGTATCAATGACTCGTTGATTGCTTTTTCTGATAAATAGTTCATAGTCAGTAGTATCTGGAAAGCGAGGAAATCAAATGGACATTGGTGAAAAGATTCAATTGTTGAGAAAAGAAAAACAAATGACGCAAAATATGGTAGCGGAGGTACTGCATGTCTCCACTCAAGCAGTTTCAAACTGGGAACGTGGAAAAGGGTACCCTGATATTCAAAATATTCTCCAACTTTCTGACTTGTTTGATGTGTCATTAGATGAATTAATTAAGGAAGACGTGGATTTTAAAGATGCGTTGCTTACAAAGAAAGTCAATGGTTGGATGGATTTGCTTTTTTATGGCTTGACTTTTGTTATTGGCTTGCTTTGTATTGGTTGGCAGATAAGTAAATGGGTGACCGGTGGCTTTCAACAAGTGAGTGTCTTTGTATTTGCTGTTGGTATGATTATGTTTGGGGAATCCTGTTATTTTTGGTACAAAAGAAGGTTATCAAGAGGATAGTTAGGAATCAGTGAATGCATGAAATAGCAATAACCCAGCTGAACAGTCAGCTGGGTTATTTTATAAAAAAAGTTAACGAGACTTTTTATCCAGTGCTCTAGCAGTTGGCTTCCTATAACTAAAGAACATAATTGCGTACAATAGTGCAGTTAGGGCTGTGATGGTGAGGGCATTGTTGATCAAAATACCAATAAAAATCAATGACAACCCAACTAAGGCACAGCCACTAAAAATTAAATGGCGCGTGTTGTGCGTGCGTTTGGCTAGTACAAAGGCAGCGATGGTCAAAATCACCCAAGTCAGCAACACAGTATATGATAGACTGCCCACTAAGTAACCAAATAATTTCTCGCCGATAAAGTAAGAGACAATCACACCGACATAAAGTGTACCGGTACAAAAGATTACAGCATTTTGTGGGACTTGATGATGATTGAGTGTCGTCAGTTTCTTCGCAAAAAGACTTGATCGTTCTTGTAGACGGAAAAACAGCGTACGCGAGGATGCATAGACACCGGAATTAATCGAAGAAAAGAGCGCCAAAATAATGACAAAGTTGACAATGTCTGCAGCATAAGGAATGTGCATTTTTTCAAAAATAAGCACAAATGGACTGACCTCACTCGCAGCCAGCGTTGTCCAAGGATAGAGAATCAACAATAGCAACATAGGAATCAGATAAAATGACACGATTCGTCCCATTACACCACGGATGGCACGAGGAATTGCTGTCTTAGGATCCGCCGTTTCGCTGACCGTTACGGCAATCAATTCTGATCCACCGTATGAATAAATGACCACTAACAAGGAGCTAATCATCCCTGACACGCCAAATGGTGCAAAACCACCATGCTGATTCATCGCAGAGACAGTAGGAATCAAGCCATGTGCAAGTGAGGCCTTACCAATTAAAAATAGGCCAAACAAAATGAGTAATACGATGACGGTAATCTTTGCCAAAGCTAACCAATATTCTGTTTCAGCGAACAAGCGGACCGAGTATAAGTTAATCAGAGTAGTCAATACCGCTAGACCAAAAACAAATACCCATACCGGAATCGTCGGAAACCAGACTTGCATAAAGCTAGCTAGTGCGACCGCCTCGGCAATAATATTAATAATCCACATCGACCAGTAAAGCCAATCAATAAAGTCTGCGGCATGGTCGCCTAAGACCGGCTGAACCACACCTGACATGCCGCCTTTTAGCTTGTCATGCGATAAGACCAATTGTCCTAACCCAGTCATTACGACAAATAAAATCAAGCCACCCAATAAAAAAGCCACCAATACAGATGGCCCGGCTAAGCCAATGGCACCACCGCTTCCCTTAAATAGTCCAGCACCAATGGCACCACCAAGAGCCAACATCGTAATGTGACGGGTGGTCATTTGTTTTTGTAAATTTGTTTCCATATAAACCTCTTTCTCAAACTAGTTCCCATTTCTTTTCGAATCATTTTATACTATCAGACAATTCTAAAAATGGGTAAATAGTGTGAATTTTCTAATGTTACATTCGTTTTACGATGAGTGATAGTTTATCAGCAGTCCCATTCGTAGTAAGATAAAGTCAGATTTCATCAAGGAGGAATGGCAATGAATCAAACAATCAAACAATTAACCGACCACGTATCCGTGCGCGCATTTAAGGATACACCATTGACTGATAGCCAAAAAGAAACATTAGTGACAGCTGCTCGTAGTGGCTCGTCCTCGAATTTTGTTCAAGCGTTTTCGATTATTGACATTTCAGATGCTGCCTTACGTTCTGAACTGGCGGCTATTACCAATAGTGCTCCTTATGTGAATCAGACAGGTGTCTTTTATGTATTTGTAGCGGATTTGTATCGCCAAGCGACACTATTAGAGGCCAACGCTGAATCGTTAGCAGGCATCCAATCGATGGAATCATTGATAGTAAGCATTGTTGATGCGACAATTGCCGCGCAAAATATGGCTGTAGCGGCTGAGTCACTGGACTTAGGGATTTGTTACATTGGTGGTATCCGTAATGATATCGACAAAGTGGCAAAATTATTAGACTTACCGCCATTTACGGTTCCTGTTTTTGGTTTGACAATTGGGCATCCTGTATCCAAAAATGATCCAAAACCACGCATGCCTCAGAAAAATCAAGTCGCAGAAAACCACTATCCTCGTGAGCAATTCGCGAATCTGGGTGCGTATGAGGAGCAAACAGCAGCTTATTATGCCAAGCGCGGAGTGAATGCACAAGAAACGAGTTGGAGTGAAAAAAATATTCTCTTTCTCAAAGAGGTGAGACGTCCGGAAGTGGCTGAGTTTTTAAAGAAGCAAGGCTTTTTATTGGCTTAGCTATCTAATCTTGGAAAGCATACAAATGTGGTACTTTTTGCTATGATGGAAAAAAAGATAGAAAAGAGGATGAGCGATGAAAAGCAGCAAATCAAAAGTAGCCATCGTGGGTAGTGGGCTAGTAGGTTCTTCTACGGCATTTAGCCTAATTACGCAAGGGGTATGTGACGAAGTATTGATGATTGATATCAATGAAGAGAAGGCAGCTGGTGAAGTACGCGACTTGCGTAACTCGATTCAATATCTGGATCGTAATGTGCACGTCAAGACAGCCACGTATGCGGATTGCCATGATGTAGATATTCTCGTGATTACGGCAGGCGCACCGCCCAAACCAGGGCAATCCCGCTTAGATACATTGGATATGACTGCCAACATTGCCAAATCAATTGTGGAACCAGTCATGGCTAGTGGGTTTGATGGCATCTTTATCGTGGTATCCAATCCAGTCGATATTATGGCATACCTTGTCTACAAGCTGTCAGGATTACCCAAGAATCAAGTAATTGGCTCGGGCTCATCTGTGGATACGGCTCGATTAACGAATTTTATTGCAGATTTGGTAGATGTGGATCCGCGGAGTGTCTATGCCTATGCGATGGGTGAACATGGCGACTCGTTGATGGTTCCTTGGTCGACAGTGACGATTGCAGGGAAGAAGTTTTTAGACGTTATTTATGACAATCCCGAGATAGTAGGCGATGTCGATCTGGCTGAACTAGTGACAAAGACGACGCGAGAAGGCTGGGAAATTTATAATCGAAAAGGGACGACGTATTATGGAATCGCATCGGCTTGTGTCGGCATTATTAAGGCGATTCTCTTTGATGAGAATAAAATTATACCTGTATCGACCCTCCTAGAAGGAGAATACGGAGAGCAAGATATGTTTGCGGGTGTGCCGGTAATCTTAAATCGCCAAGGAGCAAGCGATATTTTAGAAATTCATATGACTGAAGACGAACAGACCAAGTGGCAGGCATCGACTGATGTGATCAAAGAATTTACAAATAAAATTCGTCATTACTATCAAGAGTAAAGACTCACTCGATCAAATATTTTCATTTGGTCGAGTGATTTTTTTTTGAAAAAAATGTGTATCCTAAGAAATTCCTAAGCTTTTTGTGCTACGATACAAGACAAAAGAAAGACAAGGAGTCAAAAAAAATGCGGAAAGTTCCTCCTATTTTGAAACCAATAGCACTATTAACCATTTCAATCTTGATCGCGACTGCCACGACAGTCGTCAATAGCTCAAGTTACCGTCAGCCGACTACTACCACCACGACACAAACAACCATTAGTCAGTCTGAAAGTCGATCAACGACAGAGACGACAGACTCGATGGAATCGACAGAAGAAACAGCCAGTGACTCAGCACCTATGACAACAGCAACTACTAGCCAAGATACGACGTCACAAACGGACGCAAGTATAAGTGATGATTCGAGTGCATCTAGTTCGTCCAGCTCGTCTAGCTCATCAAGTTCCACAAGTTCGTCGACGACAAGTACCTCGAGTGAAAGTGATGCTACAAATAATGCACGAACCAATCAAGGTGCAGCCGCAGACACAGAAACAACAGAGACGGTAGGTGATCAACAATGAGTGTCATACTAGATATTATTAATGGTATCAATAAATTTTTGGGTTATTTAGATATTAGTCCGAAATACTTAAATCGTGGGTACACCATTTTGAGTCTCTTCCCGACGTTGTATATTTTACGTATCGTGTATGGCATGTACCAAAATGGCAATTATGTGCAAGGAATTATCTATGCGCTGATTTTTGCTGTATTGATGTATTTTATCGTGTTAAATGTGTTTTATTATTTTTTAGACAAAAATACTAGATTAGATATCACACAATTGTTTGTCAAATATTTGCCAGATGATGCGTTTAATATTCAGCAAGAGAAAAAACAGGAACGGGCGATGAAATCCATCGATACCGAAGAAGTGATGATTGATTTTTATGAAGATTATCAGTTGCATTTGGCGAGTTACATGCAAGAATTAATTCAGCAAAACGTCATTCCAACGAATGATTTATCAAAAAAAGAAGGCTACTTAGTCGAATGGAATACCATTTATCCGTATTATTTTGTCAAAGCATACGGACAAGGGGAGTATGAACTGCGTATTGGTAAAACCTATCATGATCTAACACCCATCGGTAAGATTCATTACACCAAAGAAAAGCAATTACAGCCTGTCGGATTGTATATTGTTGGTGGCGATTTTGTGAAAGATGGCTTTCGCTACCATGAGCCGTATCGCCTAAAATTATTAGCTAAACAAACCAAAACCGAACAGATTACTAGAACACAACGACGCTCACAGAAACATTAGAGCGTGCGATAGAATTAGCTAGTAAGAAACGACCAAAAAGTCCAAAAGTTTGAGAAATAACTTCTGGATTTTTTGGTTTTTCGCGTTTAGCTGACCAATTTTGTCACAGTTTTTTATTGACAATGATTGAACCAACTGGTAAAGTCTTCCTGTTCAAATCGTAACCATTTCGTTTTAAAGTGAATAAAACGAAACAAATGAAGGGAGTGTCATTTATCGCAAAACGATCAAAACAAGTCAAAGTGACGAAGCAACAACAGATGATTGACAAATATGCTGATCTCAGAGCACAACTAAAAGAAACAAAAGATTACGAAGGGCTAAGGAGGCTACCAAGGACTGCTAATCCCAATCGCTACCGTAATCGTGATTCACTAGATGGCCGACCTCGAGGATATATGCGCAAATTTGGTCTGTCGCGTATTCATTTTCGTGAATTAGCTTTACAAGGGAAGATACCTGGAGTGAAGAAAGCCAGTTGGTGAGTTAATGGGGGATGCAAAATGGCAGTACCAGCACGTAAAACAAGTAAGGCAAAAAAAAGAGCACGTCGAACGCACCAAGTCATCAAAGCGCCGAATCTTTCATTTGATTTGGCTTCTGGTGAATACCGAAGAAGCCACCATGTTTCTTTAAAAGGCTATTATAAAGGGCAAAAAGTACAAGAAAAGGAGTAAAAACAAATGGAAATCATTTATCCCCCACTAGTCGAACAAGGAGTTGCTTTTTTCTCTCATGCACCTGAGCAAGTGGAATTGAAAGCAAAAGTGTATGAACAGTTTGTAAAACAAGGAATCCTAACAGAGACAAGCAACTCAACACAAATGGCAATCGATCAAGGATGGGTTATTGATTTTTATGAGGCGGAGCATTTAAGTTTTGCTGAATTTTTGTCATTGTATCCAATTTTTAAACAATATGATGAAAAAAGGTTTATGCAAATTGATGGATTTTGGGAAGTCTCAATTGATTTAAAAAAAGAATTAATAAGAGAAGCGGGGTCCGGATTGTTTTCTTACGATGAACAGATTCAGATTGAAGCATATCTATCAGAACGTACGTAGAGAGGAAGAAAATTAATGAGGCAATCAATTATCTTAGAATGTGTGGAGACAGGTGAGTGAATCTATTTAACGAGTAAAAATAAACGAAACAATCCTGAAAGATTGGCGTTAAAAAAATATTCCCCAAAATTGCGGCGAAGAGCCATTTTTCGTGAAGTGAAATAAGGAGGATTATATGGAAAAAACAGATTTAGCCAGCGCGTATCGTCGTTTGAAAAGTCCAAATATCAAAACAAAGAAACGCGCATTAAAAATCATTAAAACATACAAACGAACGAAAGCAGGGATTCGTTAGAAAGTGAGAGACTGATGAAAAAAAGTTGGAAATATTTGGGGCTAAGTATGCTAGCACTAGGGATACTAGGAGCATGTGGTACTGACAACGCTACAAAGAAAACAGAAAAAGCATCGGATAAATTATCCATTGTGACGACATTTTATCCGATGTATGAATTTACCAAACAAATCGTAGGTGACGAAGCGAATGTGACATTGCTCGTTCCTGCAGGGCAAGAACCGCATGATTATGAGCCATCAGCCAAAGACATCGCCAACATCCAGTCAGCAGATGTCTTTGTCTATCATAATCCCAACTTGGAGAGCTGGGTGACTAAAGCTTCCAAGAGTTGGCAAAAAAATGCACCGCACATCATTGAAGGTACCAAAAATATGGTCTTATTGCCAGGAACAGAAGAAGAGGAAGGACATTCTGAAAGTGAAGAAGGTCATTCACATGAATTAGATCCGCATACTTGGTTGGCACCTAGCTTAGCCATGAAAGAAATCGAATCCATTAAAAATCAATTGGCAAAACTCTATCCGAAAAAATCAGCTGTCTTTACAGCGAATGCACAGAACTATTTAACCCAATTAACAGCTTTGGATAAAGAGTACCAAACAACATTGAGTGCTGCGAAGCAAACAAGTTTTGTGACGCAACATGCAGCATTTGGTTACCTAGCACTAGAGTATGGCTTAACGCAAGTACCAATAGCCGGTTTGTCACCGGAACAAGAACCAAGCCCGACTAGATTAGCAGAGTTAAAAGCATATGTGCAAACCAATGGCCTAAAGTACATTTACTTTGAAGAAAATGCCAGTGATAAAGTTGCGCGGACGTTGGCAAATGAAGCAAACGTTAAATTGTTGGTTTTGAACCCTCTTGAAAGCTTAACCAAAGAACAAATGAAAAACGGTGAGGATTATCTTTCTGTCATGAAAGATAATCTAACTGCTTTGGAAAAAACCGTTTCCGTTGCCGGTAAATCCGCCCAGCCTGAAACAACGACGGAATCAAAACACACAGTGGCAAATGGTTATTTTGAAGACGGTGCAGTCAAAGATCGGACCTTGAGTGACTATAGTGGTGATTGGCAGTCAGTATACCCATTATTACAAGATGGCACCCTTGATCAAGTGTTTGACTACAAAGCGAAATTAAACAAAGATATGACAGCAGAAGAATACAAAGCCTATTATGAAACAGGCTATAAGACAGATGTCAATCAAATTATCATTAAAGATAACACGATGGACTTTGTTGTGAATCGGGAGCATCATCGCTATATGTATCAATACAAAGGCTACAAAATAGTGACTTATAAAAAAGGCAATCGTGGTGTTCGCTATTTATTTGAAGCGACAGATGCGAATGCGGGCAAGTACAAATACGTTCAATTTAGCGACCATGCTATTGCTCCTGTGAAAACAAGCCACTTCCATATTTTCTTTGGTGGCGAAAGCCAAGAACAATTACTCGATGAAATGGATAACTGGCCAACTTATTATCCAAATAGTCAGTCAAAACTAGAAATTGCTCAAGAAATGATGGCACATTAAGCTAGTTGAAGCGACACGAAGCGCTATCCTTTTTGACAAAAGCCGTGCTACAATACCTACAACACGAGTTTTTGCAAGAAAGAGGTCAAGGCAATGTCGATTATTGATAAATTATTTGTTGATTATGCGAACTTCTCGACAGTAGAGATGAAGATTGCAGATTATATTATAAAATCACCCCAAAAAATTCCCAATATGACGATTGCGGAGTTAGCAGAAGAAAGTCAAGTCAGTGAAGCCTCGATTAGTCGTTTCTGTCGCAAGTTAGAATTAGTTGGGTTTCACGCATTGAAGATTGAGCTGGCGCAAGCGACCTTGCCAGAGACGGATGAAAAAGGGACGCTAAGTGCGTATCAGCAACGTCTAGCACATATCCAAGCGAATAAATTAGCGGAGGTCGATCAGACTTTCCAACAGCTAGATGAAGCGACAGTTTCCTTGATTTTAGAAAAGTTTCGTACAGCGCCACGCATTATTTTTTTAGCTTATGGCAACACGATCCCCGTCGCGATGGATGCGGCCTATCGCTTTAACCAAATAGGGATTGCGGCGAGTGCATTTGATATTTGGGATACGGCTGCGGCCTACTTATTGACGATGACTGAAGATGATTTGGTGGTCATTATTTCTAATTCAGGCGAGACACGGCCGTTGATCCAGGCGGCTCATTACTGCAAGGAGCAGCACTTGTATCTTATTGCGTTGACGAATAATCGCCAGTCGCCAATTGCGACCTTGGCAGATTTGCATGTGACGACAGCGACTCGGGAGCGCTTGTTTCAAAAAGATTATTATTTTTCATGTATTTCAGCGATGTTGGTCATGGAGACGTTCTTTTTATTGCTTGCGTTTGAAGACCCTGAACGCCTCGAGCGGATTCGCCGGCATGAACAGATGATTTCTGATAGTAAAATATAAAAAAGACCGTTTGCCTTTTGTCAGTCGAAAAGCAGACGGTTTTCTTTTGACGAAATTTAATTTCATAGTTATAATTATTATGAAATTAAATTCAAAGGAACCGTTCGTTGGTGAATTGGAGGAATAGGGATGAAGAAACGGTGTGCCCAATACGCGCTTGATTACATCAAACCGCATAGCATCATTGGACTAGGCGGAGGGAGCACAATTGCTTATTTGGTGGAAATGATTCAAGCGAAACAACTAGACGTCACAATTGTCACGCCCTCTGTGACGACGGCCAAACTTTGTCAAGCAGCTGAGTTGACGGTCGTGCCGATGAATCAAGTCGATCATGTGACTGTAGCATTTGACGGGTGCGATGAGGTCGATGAACAACTCAATGCTCTGAAAAGTGGCGGTGGTATTCATACGAAGGAAAAAATAATTGCAACGATGGCGGACGACTATATTTTGCTAGTCGATGAGTCAAAAGTGTCAGACACTCTTTCATTCAAGGTCCCATTAGTGCTGGAGGTCTTGCCCCAAGCGTTGGCCAAAGTGAAAGCTGACGTGCTGCGTCTAGGCTATCAAGTCACCGCTCGTATGAGTGCCACGAGCGATGGCTACACCTATACAGAAAATGGCAATCTATTGCTTGAGGTCACAATTGATAGTGGCACGTGTGAAGCAATCGCGCAGCAATTTTCGGCTATCGTCGGGGTTGTGGAGACCTCTCTTTTTTATCAAATCGCAACGAAAGCAATTGTCGTAACGACAGAAGGAAAACGAGTCATCGAAAGGAGTCAAACAAAATGAGCTACCAATGGGGAATAGTAGGAACGGGCGTCATCGCTAATGAAATGGCTGCTGCATTGCATGCATCGGGACGAGAAATCTATGGTGTGACAAGTGGCAGGGAGGAACAAGCCCAAGCATTTGCTGAGAAATACAATGTGGAGCATGTATTTGCAACATTTGAGGAATTGGTTGCTGATGACACGGTCGACATCGTCTACATCGCCACACCGCACAACTTGCATGCACAAATGATTCGCCAAGCACTTTTGGCCGACAAGCATGTCTTTTGTGAAAAAGCAATTACAGTCAATGATCGTCAGCTAGAAGAATGTGTGGCATTGGCAAAAGAGCGGAATTTAGTATTGTCAGATGGTGTGACGTTGTTTCATATGCCATTGTACAAAGAACTCCGTCGCATCGTCGCAAGTGGCAAACTAGGTGCAGTGAAGATGGTTCAAGTGAACTTTGGTAGCTGCAAAGAATATGATGTGAACAATCGCTTCTTCTCTAAAGAATTAGCAGGTGGCGCCTTATTAGACATCGGCGTATATGCGGCATCGTTTGCACGTTTCTTTATGACAGCAAAACCAAATGTGGTTTTAACAACAGCAAATTACTTTGAAACGGGTGTGGATGAAACGTCAGGGATTTTACTAAAAAATGAGGTCGGTGAGATGGCCGTCATTGCCTTAACTATGCGAGCAAAACAACCCAAACGCGGCGTGATTGCTTGTGAAAAGGGCTTTATTGAAATTAGTAACTATCCTCGCGCTGAAAAAGCGACCATTACGTATACGGAATCTGGACAAGTCGAAACAATAACGAGTGGTGAGACAGACAAGGCCTTACAATATGAAATTCAAGATATGGAAGACTACATTACCAATCAGTCCGGCGAAGAAAATTTGACGATGATTCGCGATGTGATGGGAACATTGACGAGTATTCGCTCGCAATGGGGCCTAGTATATCCATTTGAATAGAAGTGCCCATTTTTCAGAACATTCTGTCAAAAACTTGACAAATTGAATCAACGTGATATGATGCTATCAATTAGCATAGTTTGATTCATTGAAAAGGAAAGTAATTCGCTTTTGGCGCATAGAGAGATGTTGGTTGGTGGAAAGCATCGAATAAAAGCAAATGAAGATGGCCTTTGAGAATCTCTTGGCGATAGGTAGTCAAGAGCGGGTGTATTCCGTTATCAAGTAACCTGATACCTGATGTATTCAGGAAGAGTGGGGAAAGTCTATTTCCCAAAAAAGGTGGTACCACGATTATTCGTCCTTTGATAGCCAAGTTTGGTTATCAGGGGGCTTTTTTATTTTTAGAAAAGGATAGGTGAACGAATATGACAACAGAAACAAAACCATTTCGAGTGGATCATGTCGGTAGCTTTTTGCGACCACAACGATTAAAAGATGCGCGTGAGGCGTTTGCTAACGGTACGATTGATAAAGAAGCGCTACGAGCAGTAGAAGACGAAGAGATTGTTTCATTAGTAGCGAAGCAAAAAAAAGTAGGACTTAAAGGAATCACAGATGGCGAATTTCGTAGAGGGTTTTGGCATATTGACTTTTTAGAGCAGCTGACCGGGGTCGAAGGCTATGTACCCGAACAAGGATACAATCAAATATTTCATGGCAAAGCCGCTCCTTCTTACAATATTCGGTTAGTCGGCAAGCTAGCCTTCCCAGCTGATCATTCCTTTTTACGGGACTTTGATTTCTTAAAAGAAGAAGTCGGACAAGATGGTGAAGCAGTCGCAAAAGCAACGATTCCAAGTCCAACGATGATTTTACGTCAAGAAATTTTGGCCAATGATGGCTCTTCAAAATTGGCAGAAATCTATCCAAATATCGCTGATTTTTATCATGACTTGGGCCAAACCTATCATGACGCTGTCCAAGCCTACTATGCACATGGCTGTCGTTATTTGCAATTTGACGATACCAACTGGGCCTTCTTGGCAGATGCAAGCAAGCGAGAATCCTTAAAAGAAAAAGGGATTGCCCCAGATGAAATTGCCCAAGTATGTACGCAAATCATCAATGCAGCATTGGCAGACAAACCAGCTGATTTGACGATTACGACACATATTTGTCGTGGCAATCACGCGTCTTCTTGGCTGTTCTCAGGTGGATATGAACCGATTGCCAAAGAATTATTTGCCACACAGTATGATGGCTTCTTTTTAGAATATGATTCCGATCGCGCAGGAGATTTTGCACCATTGCGTTACTGGGACAATCCTGATAGCCGCGTCGTTCTAGGCTTGATTACTTCAAAATTCCCAGAGTTAGAAGATCGAAATGCCGTTGAAGCCCGCATCCAAGAAGCCACCGAATATGTTCCACTTGAGAATCTGTGCATTAGTCCGCAATGCGGATTTGCTTCAACAGAAGAAGGAAATAAACTGACCGAAGAACAACAATGGGCCAAGATTACGTTGTTGCAAGAAATTGCTCATGATACTTGGTAATAAAGTGAGTGTTCGATAGAGGGCAATAAAAAAGAGTCTCCGATTCATCAGAAACTCGGCCGTTAGCAAAATGCTGGCAGGCTGATGATTGATGAATATCGGGAGACTCTTTTTGGTTCGGCTTAGCGATTGTTCTTTTGATTTTTCACCGTAACTGTCAAAATGACGTAGGCGAAGATACTAGCCGAAACAATCCCACAGATAACCCCAAAGAGGGTATAGGTAGGTAGCACATGGGAAATCGTTAGGCCACCAATAATAAATAAGGCGATCCCTTCAACCACCAGTATACGCTTGAATCGGTGCGATTGGACGATAAAACTAGAAGGTTTTCCTTTTAATAATTGACATTCATTTGTTAAAAGTGAAAGTAGTCCGACATTGAGCAATAAGATAGCTGTCACCATAATTTGGGCCCCTAAGCCGAGCTGGAAAGGAGACCATTTAAAAACAGAACCTAAAATAATGATGATAAGAAAACTTATATTCATTATATACGAAAGACTCCACATTTTTTTCAATTTACTTTCTTGTTCCTTGCGCTTCATTTCTTCTACCATACCGGCATCCTCCTTTAGTAAAACATCTAACGAAAGACCATAATAATCACTTAGATTAAGTAAACTGCTGATATCTGGATAACTGCGTTCGTTTTCCCAACTAGAGATGGTTTGGCGAGAAACGTGTAAATAAGCTGCCACTTCTTCTTGAGTTTTCCCAATTTTTGTACGTGCTTGTTTCAGTCGTTCTCCAAATCTCATGGGTCATCACGTCCTCTCTGTATTGATTATAAGCGGGTTTGCCTAGTGGATGCTAGCTAAGATTCTAAGCAAGTCAAAATAAGCTTCAGCTAAAGGGTGCTAAGTCTCTCAGCATCCCTTATGTGAAGCTGTAACTAGAGTATTCAAAGAAGAAGAAACGAAATGGCGGATATTGTTCCAGAAATGAATGACGGGTTCTTAAGGAAGTAAATCACTGACCCATTCACTTGTGGGTCTTCTTTTTCCACTGTTTACCTTGGCTTCTGGATCACGATAGCCAACACGATAATTACTAATCAGCGCATAGTTTTCTGGAAAGCCGATTTTTTTGGCGAAGGTGGGTTCTAAAGTAAAGGGAGAAGAGGCCCAAAAGCCGACCAAGTCGTGTTCTGCCAATAGAAGTGAAAAATTTTGAATAAGTGCGGCAGTTGCTAAAGCAGCATCGGAATTCAACCGGTTGTTTTCCGGAAAAACTTCGTGGGCAAATAATAGCGTGGCTGGTGCTTGACGAATCAATCGATTCATTTTGACAGTGAACTTCTCCTGCGATTTTTCATCGTTAATCAGCCCGATTTCTTGATAGAAGTCGATGATTGATTGGTAAAGAAATTCTTTTTCTTCGGTAGTCGTGATTAATTTGACCAGCCAAGGTTCCTTTTTATGATAAGGTGCATTGCTAGCTTGACCTAATAATTCGATCAATAAGTCTTTTTTGACGGGAGTATCCAAACTCTTTTTTGCTGTTCTTCGTGTCGTAATTCGTTTTTGAATTGATGTCATACGCAACCTCCATAATTTGAGAATAGTTCTCAGTTAGACTAATTTTATAAAAAAATGCGGAATATTGCGAATCTTTTGACTACGATTTCAAAAAAAGAAGCGAATCAATGCCAATGAGGCAATGCCAACTAGGACGATTACGAAGAGATTTTTACTAATTAGGGCGCTGATTACTGTGGGTAGAGAGGCGCCAACATATGTCCATTTGATAAGAGGAAATTGTCCGATTTGAGGTTCAAGAAGACTATCAAACCACAAAGCAGCCATGATAACGAGTGGGACAAATTGTAAATAATCAATGACAATTTTGGGTAAAGTCACCTTTTTTAAAAGAACGAATGGAAGGATACGTGAAACCCATGTAACAAGGCCGCAACCTAGGATAGTTAATAAAATATAGCTAGTTGAAGGCATGTTTGATGACCACTCCTATTCCGCAGACGATTAAGGTAATGACTAGTACAAGTAATGAATGGGGAATAATGATCATGCCAAAATAAATCCCCAAAAAGGTCAGACCGATTAAGCTTAGTTGTAAGGCAAGTGACAACTGCCGATTGGTGGCCACTTGCAAATAAAGCAGTCCAATAAACATCGCAACAATCGCAAAGTCTAGCCCGAGTGACTCAGGGTTAGGGATGAAGGCGCCAATCAAGGCACCCACTAATGTCGAACCCACCCAAGTGCCGTAAGACAATATATTCGCAGTATTGAACCAAGCGAAGGATAGCTGATGGTCAGTGGCGATTTGTTTGTTCATTCCTAATGCAAAGCTTTCATCTGTCAAAAAGGTACCGATGAGGATGTTTTTAAGCAATGATTCTTGCTTGAAAAAAGGAGCGACGGTCATGCTCATCAAAATCATCCGCGCGTTGACTAAAAAAGTGGCCAAAACAATGGACAGAATGGGTGTGCTTATGGCCAATAAACTAACGGTAATGAATTGTGCCGACCCAGCATAGATAATGAAAGACATCAAAAAAATAATAAGTGTCGAAAAACCAGCAGCCTTACCGACGACCCCAAAGGCGATGCCGATACCGATATACCCCAACATAGTGGGGAAGGTGTCTTTGACGGCGGCTTTGGCTGTTAACTGTGTATTCATTTGTAACCTCCCATGATGGTGTTGTTTCTATTATACCGAAATTTTTTAGTATGGAAAGAGAGGGTTTTGATTTGACAATCATCTTCTTGGTGGTATAGTAAATGTATAAACTGTTTACTGTTGTAAACGTATGATGAGAGAAGGGATTGCATTGAAAAAAGAGCAAGATGAATTGGCTAAGGTAAAACAAGCGCATGTATCAATGTCAAAAGAAGAACAAATGGCTCACTCAATGGATGAATCGATGAGTCACATGGATCATAAGAATATGGATCACGCGATGCATGAGGGTATGAACATGGATCATGACATGCACGGTGGCATGGATCACAGTATGCATATGGGAAATTTTAAGCAAAAATTTTGGTTGTCATTGATTGTGGCGATTCCTATTGTGTTGATGTCGCCTATGATGGGGGTCACGTTACCATTTCAATTTCAATTTCCAGGATCAGATTGGCTCGTGCTTATCTTGGCTACTTTTTTATTCTTTTATGGCGGGCAACCGTTTTTAAGTGGCGCCAAGTCGGAATTAAAACAAAAAAATCCCGCAATGATGACGTTAATCGCCATGGGGATTACTGTCTCGTATGTCTATAGTGTCTATTCCTTTATTGCTACGACCTTTTTAGGAAAAGATGTCATGAACTTTTTTTGGGAATTGGCAACATTAATCGTCATTATGTTATTGGGACATTTGATTGAAATGAATGCCGTAATGAATGCCAGTGATGCATTGCAAAAGCTGGCGGAGTTATTGCCAGATCAAGTGACTCGTGTCACCGATGGCAAGGAAGAAGTCATTTCTTTACAAGATGTTCGTAAAGGCGATACGTTAGTCGTCCGCTCTGGAGACAAAATGCCGACCGATGGCACGATTGTAGCTGGTCAATCGATAGTAGATGAGTCAGCAGTCACCGGTGAGTCAAGAGGAGTGAAAAAAGGAGTCGCTGATGCAGTCATCGGTGGGTCAGTCAATGGTGAAGGAACGCTCACCATTCAAGTCACTGGGACCGGTGAAGAAGGCTACTTAGCAAAAGTTATGACGATGGTGCGACGGGCACAAGCTGAGAAATCAAAACTAGAAGCTCTGTCAGACAAAGTCGCAAAATGGCTCTTTTATGTTGCATTGATCGCAGGTCTTTTGGCCTTTGTCGTTTGGCTTATTGCGGCCGACTTGCCGACTGCACTAGATCGGATGGTGACGGTCTTTGTGATTGCTTGTCCTCACGCACTTGGATTAGCCATTCCACTCGTTATTGCTCGTTCGACCTCTATTGCTGCTAAAAATGGCCTCTTATTGAAGAATCGCAACGCACTAGAAAATTCACATGATTTGTCGATGATTTTACTTGATAAAACAGGCACACTCACACAAGGAACCTTTGCTGTGACAGGTGTGGAACAATTTGATAATCAGCTTTCCAAAACAGAATTTTTGGAATACCTTGGTGCTCTTGAGAAGACAGCGAACCACCCAATCGCTATTGGAATCATGCGGTACATTCATGAACAAGGAATTAAACCTTTGGACGCTACAGACACAAAGGCCGTGACTGGTGTAGGGTTAAGCGGTACGGTTGCAAGCAAAGAATTGACTATTTTAAATGAGAAAGCTTTGACAGATGAAGAAAAACAAACGCTTGATGCCAAAACTTGGCGTCGGTATCAAGAACAAGGAGATACGATAAGTTTCTTAAGAGTAGCGGGCAAAATTGTCGGATTAATTGCACTAGGCGACGAAATCAAGCCAGAAGCCAAGAACTTTATTAAGGCCTTGCGTGAACGGCAAATCGAACCAGTGATGCTTACTGGGGATAATCAAGAAGCGGCAGCTAAAGTAGCAAATTACTTAGGCATCACACAATTTCACGCGGCATTGTTACCAGATGGCAAAGAAGAAATCGTGTCAAAATTTGTTCGTGAAGGCAAGCGTGTGGCAATGGTCGGCGACGGCATTAATGATGCGCCAAGTTTAGCAAGAGCGACTATTGGTATTGCGATTGGCGCAGGGACTGATGTCGCCATTGATTCGGCTGATGTCGTCTTAACCAATAGCAACCCTGAAGATATTTTGCACTTTTTAGACTTAGCGAAAGCTACCCGTAAGAAAATGATTCAAAATCTTTGGTGGGGCGCGGGATACAATATTTTCGCTATTCCGCTAGCAGCAGGAGTCTTGGCACCAATCGGGATTGTCTTGAATCCAGCTGTCGGTGCGATTTTGATGTCATTTAGTACCGTGATTGTAGCAATCAATGCGATGACTTTGAATCGTACGATGAAAAAATAAAATTGAGTCGTGTAATTCGTCAATTTAGGAGACGAATTACACGATTTTTTGAGTAACTCATTCATTCAAAAGCAAACAAGTGTGCGCTAGTGACCTTTCCATTGTTCTTTCTCTCACATATTGGTAAAATGGACAAATAGTGAAATTTTAAGGAGTCGTGTAGGATGGAAGAGGCAAAATGGCATCAAATTTTATCGAAAGTTGCTACAATAACGGCAATTTTAATGTATGTATCGTATGGACCACAAATTTATGGAAACTTAACCGGTAATCCCACTGGGTATTTACAACCGTTTGTAGCAGCGATTAATTGCTCATTATGGGTTGTATACGGATACGGGAAACGCAAAAAAGATTGGCCCGTTATTTTAGCGAATGCGCCGGGCGTTATTTTTGGATTATTAGCAGCAATCACTGCGTTATTGGCATAAACAGTAAAGTCGGACATAGAAGCAATGATTCTATGCGTTCGGCTTTTTTTTCTCTATCATCTTGGCGTATACTAACAAGGAATAGAAAGGGGCAATTATAAGATGAACATTGTATTTGCGAGTGATCACGCAGGAGTCGTATTAAAAAAAGAAATTATCAAACTTGTTGAAGAAATGGGGCATGAAGTGCAAGATTTAGGTCCATACACGGAAGAGGCCGTTGATCTTTCTGATTATGTCTATCCAGCAGCTTTAAAAGTCGCAACCAAAGAAGCAGAGCGGGGTATTTTTATTGATGGTGTAGGCTATGGGAGTGCTCTGATTGCTAATCGGATTTTGGGTATTGATGCAGTAGTCTGCCAAGATCCATTTTGTGCCAAATTAGCACGCGAGCATACCAATAGCAATGTGTTGTGTTTAGGTGGAAAAATTATCGGTTCGGCGATTGCCCTAGAGATTGTTAAAACATGGTTGACAACGGACTTCTCAGCAGAAGAAAAGTACATTCGTCGCGTCAAGAAAGTGCAAGCTATTTCTGAGAAACATCTAAAGCCACTATCAGAAATATAAGGAGGATTATATGGTTGAGCAAAAGTCAAAGGGAATGGGTTCGGTCATAGCGGCATTGATTGCCAATATATTAGTAGCAATTAGTAAGTTTGTCGGTTACTTTATTAGTGGTAGTGCAGCGATGTTAAATGAAAGCATTCATAGTGTTGTCGATTGTAGTAATCAAATATTGTTATTATTTGGTGATCGACGGTCCAAAAAAGGACAAAGCGACTTGCATCAATTTGGTGAAGCTCGTGCGAAGTATTTCTTTAGCACGATTGTTGCGACGATGCTGTTTTTCGGTGGTGGAATTTTAGGTATCATGGAAGCCATCGAAAAACTATTCCATCCCAGTCATGAAGTCAATAACCCGTGGATTGTTTTATTGATTTTGGTATTTGGAATCGTCGTCGAAGGATCATCTTTGCGTGTTGCGTTTAAAGAAATCAACGAATTGAATACAGAAAAGCAAGCGATTTTGACCTTTTTAAGAGAAAGTCGACATAGCGAAATTTTGATTATCTTTACCGAGGATTTTTGTGCGGTAATCGGGCTAGGTTTAGCAGCTATCGGAACGGTGGCAACCATGTTGACCAATAACCCAATGTTTGATGCTTTGAGTGGGTTATTGATTGGACTATTATTGACAGGTGCGGCAATCTTTTTGGCTCGTGAATTTTATAGTTTGATCGTTGGCGAGAGCGTTACGGCTAGTGATCTAAAGAAAATCATGCTGGCATTTAATCGTGCCGATGTCGAGCGTTTAATTGATATCAAGACCATTCACTTAGGTCCGGATGAAATTATGATTGCTGCCAAGATTGATTTATTGGATACGCAAGAGGCGAGAGGCTATGCAATTATTAATGAGATAGAAGCAGCGATTCGTCAAGAGTTAGCTGGAAAAAAAGCATATATTTACATTGAAACAGACAAATACGATCCTAATTACTATCGAGAATAAGTCGATATAAGTGACATAATTTTGTGTTGCTCAATCTGAAGAAAACAGCGAGACAGAATTAGCTACAAGCAACAGTCAGAAAATCCAAAAGTTTGAAAACCAACTTCTGGATTTTCTGGCTGTTTGCTTGTCACTAAACAATTAAATTGAGAACCAATTTCTGGAATTTGTGAGTTTACTGCTCGAATCTAGACGCTTTAGTCACGACCTTAATAAACGGTGTTCCAAAAGCAGATTCTTCGGCAATAAGTCAAAAATCCCAAAAATTGAGAACCAATTTCTAGAATTTGTGAGCTTATCGCTCGAATCTAATCGCTTTAGTCACGACCTTTTTCTTTACATAATTTTTACATAAATACAAACCAATCCTAATGAAAGATGTGTATAGTAACGAGTGGATAAGGAAATGAGAAGTAGGATAAATATTTCGTGTCGATTAGAAAAAAGGATTTAAGGAAATTCTTAGCAAAACAGGAGCTAATTCTCATGAAAATATAATACAAAATCATTGATACTATCCGATTATTCATTTATAATTTAGTAGCAATTGTTCGTATTTAATTGCAAAACATTTACTAAAGGGGAATAAGGATGAAAGTTTGGAAGAAATTGGCAGCAGTTGGCTTGAGTTTAGCTGCAGCAGTTACATTAGCGGCATGTGGGAGCTCTAGTTCATCAAGTTCTTCATCAAAAGATGGAAGCTATGAGCCAAAAAAATTAACGGTACAATTCGTTCCTTCACAATCTGCTGAAACATTGGAAGCAAAAGCGAAACCATTGGAAAAATTATTGAGTAAGCAATTAGGCATTCCAGTCACTGTAAGTGTTTCTACTGACTATAATACCATTGTAGAAGCAATGGGTTCTAAACAAGTGGATGTTGGTTTCTTACCACCAAACGCATATGTATTGGCTCATGAACAAAGTGGTGTGAAAGTACTTCTTCAAGCACAGCGCTATGGCATTTCTCAACCTGGTGGAAAGAGTACAGATAAATTAGTAGATAGTTACCGTTCAATGATTGTTGTGAAAAAAGGAAGCAATATTAAAGATGTTGATGATTTAAAAGGGAAAAAAATCGCAACGCAAGACGTAACATCTTCAGCAGGCTATGTATGGCCAGTTGCTGAATTGAAGAAAAAAGGAATTGATATTAATAAAGATGTTACAACAGTGCAAGTGAAAGGTCATGACCAAGCTGTTCTTTCCGTTCTAAATGGAGATGTGGACGCAGCCTTTGTCTTTGAAGATGCCCGTAATACAGTGAAGAAAGACTATCCACAAATTATGGATGAAGTAGAACCAATGTATTTCACTGAACCTATTCCAAACGATACAATCAGTGTTCGTTCGGATATGAGTGAAGAATGGGACAAAAAAATCCAAGACGCCTTTATTGCAATCGGGAACGACCCAGAAGGAAAAGAAATTATTTCTTCTGTCTATTCTCATGAAGGATATGTGAAATCAAAAGACAGCAATTTTGATATCGTTCGTGAATACGCAAAAGAAGTTGGACAATAAGCAGCTGTTTCTATAAAATAGACAAAGGGTATCGAGTGTTGCCGATACCCTTTTGCATTGTGTTTTTTTATTTTTATCAAAAGAAAGTAGGAAAAAAAGTGACAGAGGAAAATCAATCGATTATTTCGTTTAAAAAAGTCAACAAAGTTTATCCAAATGGGGTACACGGGTTGCGTGATTTAAACATTGATATCAAAAAGGGAGAATTCGTCATTGTTGTCGGATTGTCTGGTGCAGGTAAGTCGACTATGTTGCGGGCAATTAATCGTCTGCATGAAATTTCAAGTGGTGAAATATTAATCGACAATCAATCAATCACCAAAGCAAAAGGCAAAGAATTGCGATTAATTCGTCGGGATATAGGCATGATTTTCCAAAGCTTTAATTTAGTGAAGCGTTCAAGTGTTTTACGTAATGTATTGACTGGACGAGTGGCATACCATCCAACTTGGAAGATGTTATTGGGATTGTTTCCAAAAGAAGATAAAGAACGTGCGTATCAATCATTGCAACGTGTGAATCTAGCAGAAAAAGTCTATACAAGGGCGGATGAACTTTCTGGTGGCCAACAACAGCGAGTATCGATTGCACGCGCCTTAACACAAAAACCAAAAATTATTTTAGCCGATGAACCGGTCGCGTCATTGGACCCGGTAACGACGGAAAAAGTAATGGATGATTTGAAACGCATCAACCAAGACTTTGGCATTACGATTGTTGTCAATCTGCACTCAGTTGAATTGGCACGTCAATACGGTACGCGTATCATTGGATTACGCGATGGCAGTCTTGTATTTGATGGTCCGGTAGCAGAGGCGACAGATGAAACGCTAAGAGCCATTTACGGCGGAGAAATTCTAGAAGAAAAAGCACAAGGAGCGATCGTCTAATGAATTCACAGACTCTACCAAAACGTGGAGGACTCTGGAAAAATATCTTGTGGCTAGTCATTTTTATTCTTATTTTGATTGTAAGTGGCGATATCTCTGGTGTCGACATTCCTCGTTTTTTGATGAATGCTGGGCAGATGAATATTATCATTGAAAAAATGGCGCGTCCGGATTGGTCCTATGTTTCAATTATTATTGATCCGATTCTAGAAACGCTACAAATGGCGATTATTGGTACAACCATTGGGGCATTAGTTGCGTTTCCATTTTCTCTTTTTGCAGCTCGAAACGTCGTACATAGTAAATGGATTACGGGTGTCTTTCGTTTTGTGTTAAATATTATTCGAACCATTCCTGATTTGATGTTAGCGGCTCTGTTTGTGGCAATTGTTGGGATTGGACCGGTAGCTGGGGTTATATCTTTGGCCGTCTTTACCTTTGGGATGGTATCCAAATTGTTTTTTGAATCTATTGAAACAATTGATGATGGACCGATTGAAGCCATTACTGCTTCAGGTGGATCAAAATTAGATATTATTCGTTATGCCGTTTTACCACAAGTCTTGAGTCATTTTTTAAGCTACTTACTTTATGCATTCGAGATTAATATTCGGGCATCGACAGTACTAGGGTATATCGGTGCTGGGGGAATCGGGATTTACTTGCAACGTTCACTCAGTCAGTTCCGTTACGACCAAACATCAATTATTGTACTCGTGATTTTTGCGGTCGTATTAATTATTGATACAATTAGTAATAAGTTAAGGGAGCGATTAATATGATGCCGGCTGAACCAAAAAAACATCTGGTAAGAAATTGGCTGATTGCTCTATTGTTACTAATTATATATATATGGGCATTCTCTGGTATTCCATTTACAGGTGTCAAAGAAAATGTAAAAGAAATTGTAGGATCAATTTTTCAAGGATTAACCCATCCTGATTGGGCATATGTGTACACAGGTGATGGCGAAGATTTGGTGTCCTTGATGATTCAAACAGTAGCGATTGCCTTTTTAGGAACGTTTATTTCTTCTTTATTGAGTATTCCATTTGCCTTTTGGGCTGCGCGTACGAAACAGGGAAATCGTTTTGTCTCAGGAAGCGGAAAAATTATGCTAACAGCAATTCGTACGTTTCCAGAAATTGTTTTAGCCATTATGTTTATTAAAACAGTCGGACCAGGTTCATTTGCAGGGGTATTAGCAGTGAGTGTCCATTCGATTGGGATGTTGGCTAAGTTATATAGTGAAGCCATTGAAAATATGGATCAAGGTCCATCTGAATCAGTCGTCAGTGCTGGAGGGAATCGTTGGGATATATTAGCCTATGCGACATTGCCTCAGCTCGTACCTGAATTTATTTCCTTCACGCTGTATCGCTTTGAATTAGCGGTACGTTCTGCTTCAATCTTAGGGATGGTTGGCGCTGGTGGGATTGGTACACCAATGATTTTTGCCATCAATGCACGAAATTGGAGTCGGGTTGGAATTATCTTAATTGGAATAATTATAACTGTTACAATAATTGATTTTATTTCTGGTCAGCTAAGAAAACGATTAGTATAAATTAGAAGAAAACGCATGAGAACAAGCTTTCTCGTCCGTTTTCTTTTGTTTATACAGATTACTCTTTCCGTCAAAAAAAGGTAATTTTTTTTTGAAAGGTATTTTGAAAAGGAGTATACTAAAATTATTCTAATGTAGGAGATGACGATCATGAAAGTGAGTTTATTTACGAGTTGTGTCGTAGATGCCCTTTTTCCAAATGTATCGATAGCGATAGTAGAAGTTCTTGAACGCTTTGGCGTTGAAGTAGTATACCCTGAAAATCAAGTTTGTTGTGGCCAACCCACATTAAATAGTGGCTATCGAGAAGAATCACGAAAAGTATTAATTAATCAATTGGAAGCATTTAAAGATGCAGACTATGTCGTAGGTGCTGCAGGAAGTTGCACAGCCTCTATGAGAGAATATGCGGAGTTCTTTAAAGATGATCCCATCTACTATGAAGAAGCAGTAAAATTACACGATAAAACATATGAATTTACGCAATTTTTGTACCATGTCTTAGGATTAAAAGATGTTGGTGCTACTTTAAACAAAAAAGTAACTTACCACCGTTCTTGTCACATGACTCGAATTTTAGGTGAGCGCGAATCACCTTTTGAATTAATGAAATATGTAAAGGGACTAGAATATGTAGAAATTCCCCATATCGAAAATTGCTGTGGCTTTGGTGGTACATTTTCTGTGAAAGAACCAATCATTTCCAATGCGATGGTGACCGAAAAAATGAATGATATCATTGACACTGGTGCCGAAGTATTAATTAGTGCGGATATGGCTTGTTTGATGAATATCGGTGGGAAATTTAACCGTGAGGGTCAACCGATTACAATTATGCACATTGCAGAAGTCTTAAATCACGATATCGATCCGACACGAGTAACTATTCCAAAAAAGGCGTTAGCATAGGAGGACGGATACATGGGACTAAAAACGAGTACCTTATCTTTCGATGAACGATGTACAGAAAACATCGAAGACAAACAAATGCAAGCCGCTTTAAAAAAATCTCAAGATGCTCAATGGATTAAGCGTGAAGGTGCACGAGAGGAATTGGGAAATTGGGAACAATGGCGTGAGCTAGGCCAACAAATCCGCCAACATACGTTGAACCATTTACCTGATTATTTGGAACAATTTAGCGACAATGTCGAAAAACAAGGCGGCCATGTATTCTTCGCAAAAACAGAAGAAGATGCCCAAAATTTTGTGCGTAAAATTGTTTTAGAAAAAGAAATTAAAAAAATTGTGAAATCAAAATCCATGGTAACGACAGAAGTTGGGCTGGATCCGATGTTTGAAAAAATGCCGGGGGTCAGTGTGGTGGAAACTGATTTGGCAGAATTTATTTTGCAAATGGATGATTGGGATGAACCTTCGCATATCGTATTCCCCGCTGTTCACAAAAATCGCCACCAGGTGAAACAAATTTTCGAAAAATTAGGCTATGTGGGTTCGGATGAGCCTGTGGATTTGGCAAAGTTTGCTCGTAAAATATTGAGAGAACGATTCTTAGAAGCTGATTTAGGTATTTCTGGTTGTAACTTTGCAATTGCTGATAGTGGCATGATCAATTTAGTGACCAATGAAGGAAATGCTGATTTATGTATTAGTATTCCTAAAACACAAATCGTCTTAATGGGGATGGAACGGATCGTCCCAAGTATCAAAGAAGCAGAAGTATTGGACAATTTGCTTTGTCGCAGTGCGGTTGGTCAAAAATTAACGAGCTATGTGACGTTTGCTGGTCGCAAGCATGAAGATGAATCAGATGGACCAGAAGATTTCTATGTCGTTATTGTCGACAATGGTCGTTCCAATGCATTAGGTACACAATTTCAAGAAATGCTGCAATGTATTCGTTGCGGTGCTTGCCTAAATGTGTGTCCAGTCTACCGTCATATTGGCGGTCATGGCTATGGTTCAATTTATCCAGGTCCAATGGGGGCTGTTTTGTCACCAATCTTAGGTGGCTATGAAGAATTTGGGGATTTACCTTATGCATCTAGTCTCTGTGGCGCATGTACGGATACATGTCCGGTCAAAATTCCATTGCATAAACTGTTGATTGAACATCGTACCGTGATGACAAATGAATTAAAAATGAAGCATGGTATTGACGATGCTACAATGAAAATGATTGGTCGTGTAACGGCATCGCCAATTGTCTTCAAAATGGTCGAAAAAGTCGATCATGCAGGCTCAGCGCTAGTAACGAAGAAAAAAGATATGAGTGTCAATAACCTATACAACCATGATGGCTACTTAAACAAAGCACCTGCGATGGCTAAAAACTGGACAGATTACCGTGATTTACCACGTCCACCAAAAGCCAAAGACAACTTCCGTCATTGGTTTAAAGAACATCAAAAAGCTAAAGCGCAAACGGGAGGGAAGTAAGATGGTCACTACAACCAATGAAAACAAAGAAAACTTTCTGAACCATTTGGCTGATTGTTTAAGCTATGAACGCCATAGCTTAACAGATCCAGAAGTACCCTTTATGAATAATTTGCCGCATGAAACATTAAGTGATTTGACACAAATGGAATTACTTGAAGTGTTAGAAAAGCAATGCGCGGCCTTGCATTGTCATTTAGTGACGACAGTTCGTTCAGAGCTGCCAGCTACTTTGGCAGCACAAGTGAAAGAATATGGAGAAGGATCGATGATTTTGCCAGACGATGATCGATTTGAAGAGTATGGACTGTCAGAGTTGTATCAACGACCTGACACGTATGTTTGGCAAAAAGGGGCCGATAAGCGCGAGAAAAATATTTTTGAGGCCCAACGAGCAAACATTGGGATTGTATTTGCTGAATATGCTTTGGCAGAGTCAGGTACGGTTGCGCTAGAATCATCGGCAGGCCAAGGTCGCACATTGCACTTTTTGCCTACCAATTATATTGCTATTGTTCCGATTAGCAAGCTTGTTCCTCGGATTACACAGGCTACAGATCAATACGCAGCAAAAGTCAAAGCAGGTGAAACGACAGGATCTGCCTTGAATTTCATTTCTGGACCGTCTAACTCGGGAGACATTGAAATGGTGTTAGTCGAAGGGGTACACGGCCCATTAAGAGTGACGTATATTGTAGTCGAAGATTGCTAAGAAAGATCTCCTGCATGGTATAATGTAGGAGACCCTTTCTTTTTTTCTATTCGTGAGTAATCTTAGTGAAAAAAAGAGGCGCAAAGATTGCATTTATTTGAAAATCGCCTATTATAAATAGAGAGTAAGTTTCAAAAGAGGTTAGGTCATTTCACTGCTGTATTCGTGAAAAATGCCACTTAAAAGGATTGTTGGTTGCAAGTTTTTATCGTACATTGTGTACAAAGTTGATTGGAGGAATTAGAAATGGATATTGTTACATTAGCTCGAATCCAATTTGCTATGACAACCGTGTTTCACTATTTCTTCGTCCCATTTTCGATTGGGATGGCGTTTGTTGTTGCAATTATGGAAACTCTTTATGTAACGAAAAAAGACGAAGTGTATAAAAAGATGACCAAGTTTTGGGCTCAAATCTTATTATTAAGTTTCGCAGTTGGTGTCGTAACAGGTATTATTCAAGAGTTCCAATTCGGTATGAACTGGTCAGATTACTCTCGTTTTGTAGGTGACATCTTTGGTGCACCGCTAGCAGTAGAAGCGTTATTAGCATTCTTTTTAGAATCAACCTTTTTAGGGTTATGGATGTTTACTTGGGATCGGGTGAAACCAAGCGTCCATGCATTATTCATTTGGTTAGTTGGCTTTGGTTCAGTCATGTCAGCCTTTTGGATTTTGGTTGCCAATAGTTTTATGCAACATCCGACTGGGTATACGCTAAATAATGGCCGGGCAGAAATGACTGACTTCGGCGCAATTTTAAAAAATCCCCAAGTGTGGTATGAATTTTCTCACGTCATTGCGGGTGCTATTGTCACTGGTGGGATTGTAGTTGCGGGGTTATCTGCATTCAAGCTACTTAAAAAGCATCAATTAAGTGAAATGACACAAACCATCTACAAAAAAACGATGCGTGTCGGTTTATGGGTGACACTTGTTGCTTCGGCTTCGGTATTATTTGCAGGAGACCTACAAATGAAAGCATTGGTTGAAGACCAACCAATGAAATTCGCTGCAACGGAAGGCCTATATGAAAACTCAGGAGATCCAGCCGCTTGGACAGTGGTCGCTTGGGCAAATGAAGCGAAAAAAGAACGCGTATTTGGGGTTGAAATTCCATATATGCTAAGTATTTTATCTTATAACGCTCCAGAAGGCGCTGTTAAAGGGATGAACGAAATCAATGAAGAATTAACAGCTAAATATGGTGAAGGAAATTACTACCCACCTGTCAATACCTTGTTCTGGAGTTTCCGTATAATGGCTGGTTTTGGTACGTTGATGCTGATTACAGCGATTGTTGGCTTAATTATGACGCGTAAGAATAAGCAAGCACTATTTGAGAAAAAATGGCTACTATGGATTTTTGGATTTATGACTTTTTCACCATTCCTTGCAAACACATCAGGTTGGTTAATCACTGAGCTTGGTCGTTATCCATGGACTGTATATGGTCTTTTCAAGATTGAAGATAGTGTCTCACCAAATGTATCAGTCACTTCATTGTTAATCTCGAATATTATTTATTTCTTATTATTTACAGGATTAGGTGCGGTGATGGTGTATCTTGTTATTCGTGAATTGAAGAAAGGTCCTGAGTATGTGGATCATCAACACGAAGAAGATAGCAAGCCGTCAATCGACCCATTCGATGGAGGTGCATTCTAATGTCTGGTTTACAATTAATGTGGTTTGTCTTGATTGGTGTTTTATTTTCTGGCTTTTTCTTCTTAGAAGGATTCGACTTTGGTGTCGGCATGTCCGTACAGACACTTGCGCACAATGAAAAAGAAAAAGATCAAATCATCAATACCATCGGACCTGTCTGGGATGGAAATGAAGTATGGCTATTGACTGCTGGAGGTGCGATGTTCGCATCGTTCCCATATTGGTATGCCTCTTTATTCAGTGGTTACTACTTAATCTTGTTTATTATTTTGTTTGGCTTAATTATCCGTGGGGTTTCATTTGAATTCCGCCACAAAGTCCCAGAAAAGAATAAAAATTTCTGGAACTGGACATTGAGCATTGGAAGCTTTATCGTGCCATTTTTCTTTGGCTTATTGTTTATTAGTTTGGTACAAGGAATGCCAATTGATGCGGACGGCAATATGACAGCGACCTTTACTGATTATGTGAATGTCTTTTCTGTAGTTGGTGGGGTGGCGTTGACATTACTTTGCTACTTACATGGATTAAATTATATTTCCTTGAAGACAGAAGGACCGGTCAGAGAGCATGCCCGTAACTACGCAAAATTATTGTATTATGTTTTGTATGTGGGATTAGTTTTATTCGCGGTCTTGATGTATTTCCAAACAGACTTCTTTGCAAAAAATGCAGTGCTAACAACTGTCTTAGTCGTAGCAATTGTGCTGCTAACAATTTTTGCAAATGTTTCAGTCTTTAAAGAAAAAGAACTCGCTGCCTTTTTAGCGAGTGGGTTAACATTGGTTGTTTTGGTCGTCTTATTATTTACTGGACTATTCCCACGTGTGATGATTAGTTCATTAGGTAGTCAATTTGATATTTTAATTAAAGATGCTTCTTCTACACCGTATACTTTGAAACTTATGACGTATATTTCCTTTACGTTGTTGCCATTTGTTTTAGCTTATACAGCGTGGGCATATTATGTATTTAGACGACGTGTGACTTTAGATGTGAAAGGATACTAGAATGGTTGATAAAGCGATTATGCGCTTGCCGAACATTCAAAAAATAATGGGGGTGCTTGCAGGATATGCTATCTTGCAAGCCCTCTTTATAATCGGGCAAGCTTACACCTTAGCAACAGTCATTACGAATCTTTGGGAAGGTCAGGGTCTATCTTCTCAGCTAGCGATGGTAGGACTATTTTTTCTTAGTTATAGTGCGCGCCATGGTGTGACATTTTTAAGAGATAAGTTACTAGATACCTATGCACAAAAACAGGCCCAAGAGTTACGAAGTCAATTATTGGCGAAGCTCTTTCGTTTAGGGCCGGTGGTTGTCCAAGAGCAAGGAACGGGAAATATGATTACGATGGCCTTGGAAGGAATTTCGCAAGTAGAAAATTACATTCATCTCATTTTGGCTAAAATGATGAATATGATGATTGTTCCTTGGCTTATTTTAGCGGTCATCTTTTTACTTGATTGGGAATCTGGCGTGACGTTGCTTTTGATTTTTCCGTTGATTATTATCTTTATGATTATACTTGGCTACGCAGCACAGGCTAAAGCTGATCGCCAGTACAAGGCGTTTCAATTGTTGTCCAATCATTTTATCGATTCACTGCGAGGAATCGATACGTTAAAAGTTTTTGGCTTAAGCAAACGATATGGCCGCAGTATCTATAATACGAGCGAGGCGTTTCGTAAAGCGACCATGAGCACATTACGGATTGGGATTCTTTCGACGTTTGCGTTGGATTTCTTTACGACGCTTTCGGTAGCAATCGTTGCGGTATTATTAGGGTTGCGATTGATAAAGCAGGAAGTCTTTTTATTTCCAGCCTTAACGGTCTTGATTTTGTCGCCAGAATATTTTCTACCAGTACGTGACTTTTCGAGTGATTACCATGCGACACTTGACGGTAAAAATGCGATGACAGCGGTCCGTGAAGTATTGGAGCTACCTGAGCGAGAAGAGCAACAAAAAGCTTTGCCAAAATGGACCAGCACCACGTCATTAATGCTTGAGCAAATGAGCTTTTCTTATGACGGTCATACTGAGACGATTCAACCGTTTGATTTTGCAACGACGGGATTCAAAAAAATCGGTGTGATTGGGATGAGTGGCTCTGGTAAGTCGACATTCATCAGTGGGTTAAGTGGCTTTCTCACTCCGCATAGTGGCGCTATTCAGGTGGCGGACCAATCGTTGACTTCGTTTGCCCAAACAGATTGGCAAAAACAAATGAGCTACATTCCACAAAGCCCGTATCTCTTCCAACTAACTTTGCGTGAAAATATTGCGTTTTATACGCCTGAAGCGACAGAGGCTGAGATTTTAGAAGCAATCGAAGTAGTAGGGCTCAATGAATTAGTCGCTGAGCTTCCAGAAGGCATCGATACGCCGATTGGTCAAGGAGCGCGAGCGCTAAGTGGGGGACAAGCACAGCGGATTGCATTGGCTCGAGCATTTTTAGATAAAGAAAGAAAAATCTTGCTCTTTGATGAGCCGACTGCGCATTTAGATATCGAAACGGAAGTGGAAATCAAGGAGCGCATGCTGCCATTGATGGAAAATAGGCTGGTCTTTTTCGCGACGCACCGCTTGCACTGGATGCACCAAATGGATCTGATTTTGGTTATTGAGCAAGGCAAAATTGTCGAGCAAGGGACCTTTGCTGAGTTGACTGCTAAGCAAGGACATTTTTATGATTTAACGAAACAAATGAGGAGGGAAGCCGATGTTTAAAATCCCACTTTTTCAATCGCTAAAGCATGATCAATGGGTCAAACCATTTTTACATCACTACAAGCGAGTCTTGTATTTGGCTCTTTTTCTAGGGTTTATGACCTTTTTCTGTGCGGGTGCGTTGATGTTTACGTCTGGTTATTTGATTAGTCGCTCGGCATCTTTACCCGAGAATATTTTGATGATATACATTCCAATCGTGTTGACGCGAGCATTTGGGATTGGTAGACCGGTCTTTCGTTATGTGGAGCGCTTAACCAGTCATAATTGGGTCTTGAAAATGACATCTAAGTTGCGCTTACAACTTTATAATACTCTAGAAAAAGATGCGATTTTCTTTAAACGGACCTATCGGATGGGGGACATCTTGGGCTTGTTGGCTGAAGATATTAATCATATTCAAAATCTTTATTTACGGACCATTTTTCCGACGATTATCGCGTGGGTTTTGTATTGTTTCGTAGTGATTGGGCTAGGATTTGTTTCGCTGTGGTTTGCCTTGATGATGCTGGTCCTTTTTTTAGGGTTGGTGGTCGTCTTTCCATTAGTCTCAGTGTTACGCAATGGTGCAAGACAAGAACGAGAAAAGCAAGTGAAAAATGCACTATATGTAGACTTGACGGATAATGTGATGGGTGTCTCTGACTGGATCTTCAGTCAACGATCACAGGAATATGTCGATACTTATTTAGCCAACGAGCAAGAACTTTACGATGTGCAAAATGAGTTACGTCAATTTAACCGTCGACGAAATTTTCTTTTCCAGCTGTATATTGGGTTGATGGCGGTTAGTTTGATTCTTTGGACGAGTCAGCGCTTTGTTGGCAATCATGGGGGTGCGGCCAATTGGATTGCGGCCTTTGTCTTGAGCCTTTTTCCACTGATTGATGCCTTTGCCGTGTTGCCAGATGCAGCACAAGAAACCAATGTGTACAAAGATTCTCTCGATCGTTTAAATGCACTGAATGGCAAAGACCAGCCCGAACCAAAAAAAGTAATGGTTGATTCGACAGATATTCATCTTAGTGATGTCTCATTTCACTATGAAAATGAAACCAAAGTCGTGTTAAATCAACTAAACTTAACCATTCCACAAGGACAACACGTGGCGATTTTGGGTCGAAGCGGCTCCGGTAAAAGTACATTGGCGACGTTGATTCGTGGTGATTTGACCCCTACTGCTGGTTCTTTGACATTAGGTGGCGTTTTGACGAGTTCGTTTGGTGATCAGATGGCCCAATACATTGGGGTGATTCAGCAAACACCGTATCTTTTTCACACGACGATTTTAAATAATTTACGTATTGGAAATGAAGACGCATCTGTCGAAGAAGTCTGGCACGTGCTTGAACGAGTAGGCTTGAAAGAATTGGTTCAGCGCTTACCGGATGGGTTGCAGACAATGGTCGATGAAGCGGGCTTGCGTTTTTCTGGAGGCGAGCGTCATCGGATGGCATTGGCACGGATTTTGTTACAAGATACGCCGATTGTCCTATTAGATGAGCCGACTGTTGGTCTGGATCCGATTACCGAACAAGCGTTAATTGAAACCTTTTTTGATGAGTTGGCAGAAAAGACAGTCATTTGGGTGACGCATCATTTGCAAGGGATTGATCAGATGGAGCGGGTCATTTTTATCGAAGATGGTCAAATTGAGTTATCCGGTAGTCCAGCCGAATTAGCTGCGACAAATACACGTTACCAACGATTAAAAGCAATCGATGAAGGACGCTAATAGAGGTTGTGACTAAAGCGATTAGATCCGAGCAATACGTTCAGAAATGCCAAAATTGATTTTCAATTTTGCGGATTTTTGACGTAATGTCGAGGGATCTGCTTTAGACACACCGTTTAAATAGAGGTTGTGACTAAAGCGATTAGATCCGAGCAATACGTTCAGAAATTGTTGAGTAATTAACTATAAAAGGGCCAGGAAATCCGAAGTGTTAAACTTCTGGATTTCCTGGCCCTTTTGTAGTTAATTGTCTTAGCTTCTTTTTAATGATTTCGTTTTAGTAATTGTTTGGTTAGGCGCTCTAATTGCTCACGTGCTGCACCTGCAGGTAATTCTTGAATGCCAGCCAATGCTTTTTCGGTATAAGATCGAGCGAAGGCTTTTGCTTGTTCGACGCCTTGGTAATGAACGACTAAAGCGGCGACTTCTTTGGCCTCAGATTCGGTTAAGTTTGCTCGTTTTTCTAAGAGTGGTGCAAAGGCAGCCGGATTCTTGGTTTTTGCTAATAGCAAGGGGATGGTGTAGACACCTTGCGTCAAGTCTTCTAAGACTGGTTTTTGTAAGATTGCTTCGTCAGCAGTGTAGTCCAAGATATCATCATAAGCTTGAAAGGCAATCCCGATATTTCGGCCAATTTCACCGGCTAAGGCTTCAATCTGCGGAGAGGTCTTGCCAAAATGGGCGCCCTCGAGGCAAGCGAGCCAGAAGAGTTCTGCTGTTTTGCCATTGACGCTTAGCAGGTAGTCATCAATTGTTTGATCGACATTGTAGCGTAAGTTCATTTGATCTAGCTCACCTAATAGCAAACCTTTCATCGCTTGGGCATTTGTCGCCATGAAAGGAGAGCCGTTCATCACATCAATCAGGACTTCAAAAAACAAAGTGAACAATAAATCGCCGGTATAAACAGCGATATCTTTGCCATAATGAGCTTGAACAGTCAGTGTCCCGCGGCGTAGCGGTGAATCATCTATAATATCATCGTGTATGAGTGTCGCCATATGGAGCAACTCAATCGAAGAAGCTACTTTGATCAATTCTTCTTCATTTTGTTTTTTTGGATCACCAAGTTCAGCAAATAAAAAGAAAAAGGCAGGTCGTAAATACTTGCCACCAGCTTGACTGAATTCAACCAAAGCATCTTGAATGTCTTTGTTGCGTACAGTCAGCTGTTTTTCTAAAAATGAGCATACGACTTGGAGTTTGTTTTGAATCGTGGGATAATCGTTCCAGTGTGAATGCATAATACAGCCCTTTCGATAGTCAGAGTCACATAGACACATTTTACCCTATTTTCTATCGAATTGGCTAATTTTATGCAAGTTTCTTGGAAAGGAGGATGTTATGTCACTAAAAGTTTTTTTAGAGCTTGTGGAGTTTAAAGCGAAGACTGCGAGCGTATTGCCGTTTTTGATAGGTATTTGCTATAGTTGGTATCAATTTCAGTCCATTCATTTAGGATTTGTTCTTATGTTTTTTATTGCAATGTTTTTATTTAATATGGCTGTAGATATTTTAGATAACTATAATGATTACCATCATGCGACAAGTGTGCATGATTATAAAGAAAAGACCAATATCATTGGCCGAGAAAATCTTTCACTGCGACTGGTGTTTTGGTTAATGATCGGTATGATTGTCGTATCGGCGACGATGGGGATTTTACTGGCGACTGTGGTTGGTTGGCCGCTGCTATGGATGGGCCTTTTCTGTTATTTTGTGGGTATTTTTTATTCGTCTGGTCCTAAGCCACTTTCGAGCATGCCAGTTGGTGAATTTTTCTCAGGTTTTACAATGGGCTTTATGATTACGCTCATCTGTGTTTATTTGAACACGTACCAAGCATTTTATTGGAATTTTTCACAAATTTTCAGTATCTTTATAATTGCATTGCCTAATACATTATGGATTGCAAATCTAATGTTAGCGAATAACACGTGTGACTTGGAAGAAGACGAAAAAAACAAACGGTTCACATTGGTGCATTACCTAGGTAGAAAGCGAGCTTTGGTTTTGTTTGTGAGTAATAATGTTTTAGCTTTTATTGCTATTTTTGGTGCGGTGTTGCTAGATTTGGCGCCTTATACAGTGCTTTTGACCTGTTTAGTCGTGCCATTTGTCTGGAAGCAAACAAAGCTGTACCTCGCAAAGCAAATAAAGAAAGAAACGTTCATTTGTGCGGTTCGGATTTTGGCAGTTGGCTCATTTGTACAAGTAATAACATATGCATTAGGAATAATGATTGATTTTTAGAAGAAAGAAGGAACGAATCGTGAAAGAAGTTACGATTTTGGGTGCTGGCTATGCCGGTTTGCGTGCATTACGAGCATTACAGGAAAAACAAGGGTCGTTTCATATTACATTGGTGGATCAAAATGATTACCACTACGAAGCGACTTGTCTGCATGAAGTAGCCGCAGGAACACAACCAAAGGAAAAAATTACGTTTCCAATTAAAGACGTAGTGAAAGGTTCTACGACATTTATTCAAGATTGCGTGCAAGCAATCGACACTGAAAAACAAGAAATTACGTTGGCCAACAATGCTCCTTTGCATTATGATTACTTGATTGTTTCACTAGGATTCCGTTCTGAAACATTTGGTATTCCAGGTGCAAAAGAAGATGCCTTGCAAATGGTAAACATCGAAACAGCAGAAAAAATTCATCAACATATTTTAGCGATGATGGCAAAATACAAAGAAACCAAAGATAAAAATTATTTGAAATTAGTTGTCTGTGGCGCTGGTTTTACTGGGATTGAATTGGTCGGTTCTTTAGTAGAAGCTCGTCCACGTTATGCCAAAATTGCAGGTGTTCAACCAGAAGAAATCGAAATCTATTGTGTCGAAGCTGCACCTAGCATTTTACCAATGTTTAATGACGACTTAACAAACTACTGCTTGAGCTACCTAGATAAATGGCAAGTAAAACTAATGACTGGTAAAGCAATCAAAGCAATCAAACCAAACACTGTTGTCTACCAAGATGGAAAAGAAGACACTGACTTGGCTGAATTGCAAGCAGCGACGATCATTTGGACTACTGGGGTTAGTGGTAGTGAAGTCATCACTAAATCTGGTTTCTCTGAACGTCGTGGCCGTGTAATGGTCAACGAAGATTTGACCGATCCAAATCATGCCAATGTCTACCTAATTGGTGACGTGTCTGCAGTGATGGATAAAGAATCAAATCGTCCTTATCCAACAACTGCACAAATCGCGACAAAAATGGGTGCGCACGCGGGTGAAAATATCTTGCGTCAATTAGCTGGTCAGGCACCAACACCATTTACGTATCAATCACAAGGTTCTGTGGCATCTATTGGAAACACGCATGCTTTTGGGGTAGTAGGTAAAGGCAGCAAGCCAATGAAAGGTTACCCAGCATCAGTCGTGAAGAAGATGATTGAAAACAAATCATTACTTGAATTAGGTGGGTTTAAAGAAGTCATGGCGAAAGGCCGTTTTGACTTGTACCATTAAGCAATAGCCAAAGTCTTAGTATCAGCACTCAGCGATGAGTAGCTGTTACTAGGGCTTTTTTTTGTGGAATGATGCAAGAAATTATCGTTGACAAATGTAAACACAAGTAATAAAGTGAAAGTAGCAAATAGGATAGGAAGGGATCGAAATGAAAGAGACGTTAGCGATAGAAGGCATGACGTGTGCTTCATGTGCACAAACAGTCGAAAAAGCAGTCAAAAAAGTTTCCGGCGTGAATGAAGCTTCCGTAAATTTGGCGACTGAAAAACTACAAGTAGCATTTGATGAAACGCAAACGACTATTCCTGCAATTGAACAAGCTGTCAAACAAGCGGGATATGGCGTACAACATACACAGGAAAAAGAAACCTTTGCGATAGAAGGGATGACGTGTGCTTCTTGTGTGCAGACAGTCGAAAAAGCAGTCAGTAAATTAACTGGTGTAGCAGCAGCGCCGGTGAATCTGGCGACGGAAAAAATGACCGTCACCTTCGACCAAAATCAAGTGACCACCCAAGCAATTATTGCAGCGGTAAAGGCAGCTGGGTATGATGCCAAACTGGCAACAGGCGAAGATTCCGCAAAGGATAGTAAAGAAGCTCATACGCAAGCCATGTGGCATCGATTTATCGGTTCGGCAGTCTTTACCATTCCACTATTATACATGGCGATGGCGGAGATGATTGGCTTGCCACTGCCTTCATTTTTAAGCCACGCGGGTCATCCAGTAGCTTTTGCAACGGTACAGTTGCTCCTATGCGTGCCGGTATTAGTATTGGGTCGCTCATTCTTTTACACAGGCTTTAAAACATTAGCAAAAGGACATCCGAATATGGATTCATTGGTCGCATTGGGTACGAGTGCTGCCTTTCTCTATAGCTTATATGGGACAATCGAGGTCATCATGGGTAGTCACCAGTATGCGATGAATTTGTATTACGAATCAGCAGCGGTCATTTTGACCTTGATTACATTAGGAAAATATTTTGAAGCAGTCTCAAAAGGGAAAACATCGGCTGCCATGCAATCACTGCTGAACTTAGCACCGAAAAAAGCCAGTGTGGTAAAAAATGGTACGGTACAAGAAATCCCAGTCGATCAGGTCGAATTAGATGATTTGATTGTCGTGCGTCCAGGCGAAAAAATCCCAGTCGACGGAGTGATTGTCGAAGGTGTATCAAGTGTCGATGAATCGATGCTGACAGGAGAGAGTCTGCCTGTTGAGAAGACAGTGGGCGATGAAGTAGTCGGTGCTAGCTTAAATAAGCACGGAAGCTTTCGATTTCGTGCCACGAAGGTCGGCAATGACACCGCACTGGCTCAGATTGTCAAACTAGTGGAAGAGGCGCAAGGATCAAAAGCACCGATTGCTAAATTAGCAGACAAAGTTGCGGGCGTCTTTGTGCCGATTGTCATTGCTTTGGCACTGGTATCTGGTGGTCTTTGGTTGTTCTTTGGTCAAGAGTCTTGGGTATTTGCTTTGACGATTACCATCTCAGTCTTGGTCATTGCTTGTCCATGCGCATTAGGCTTGGCGACGCCGACAGCGATTATGGTAGGGACAGGTAAAGGGGCTGAAAATGGCATCTTAATCAAAAGTGGGGATGCGTTAGAAATGACGCAAAAAATCCAAACAGTTGTGTTAGATAAAACAGGAACGATCACAGAAGGTAAGCCCGTAGTGACAGATGTATATGGGTACAATAACTGGCAAGAAGCAGACATTTTACAATATGCGGCGACAGCTGAAGAACTATCGGAACACCCTCTCGGTCAAGCAATTGTCGATGAAGCAAAGAAGCGTACGATTGCTGTCCTTACAGCGGAACAATTTACAGCAATCCCTGGTTTTGGGTTACGAGCTGTAGTTGACGGCAAGCTGCTATTTTTAGGCAATGAAGCCTTGATGAACCAACAAGCGATTGACGCTGATGTGGCCAAAGCAGCGGCACAAGGACTAGCGCAAGACGGCAAGACGCTGATGTTTTTAGCAGTCGATGGCCAATTAGTGGGTGTGATTGCCGTTGCCGATACGGTCAAAAAACATAGTCGCCAAGCCATTCAGCAATTACAAGCGCGTGGGGTCGAAGTCGTGATGTTGACAGGGGACAATCGACAAACAGCTCAAGCAATCGCTCAACAAGTAGGAATTAGTCGCGTACTAAGTGAAGTATTACCTGAAGACAAAGCCAATGAAATAAAAAAAATCCAACAAGAACACAAACGCGTGGCGATGGTCGGCGATGGCATTAATGATGCGCCGGCACTGGTGCAAGCCGATATCGGTATGGCGATTGGATCAGGGACAGACGTTGCCATTGAATCGGCCGATATTGTCCTTATGAAGAGTGAGCTACTCGACGTGGAAAAAGCCATTCACTTAAGCCAAGCAACCATGAAAAATATCCGCGAAAATCTATTCTGGGCCTTTGCTTACAATGTCTTAGGAATTCCAGTTGCGATGGGTGTGTTGCATGTATTCGGTGGACCACTATTAAATCCAATGATTGCCGGTGCAGCGATGAGCTTTAGTTCAGTATCAGTCGTTTTAAATGCATTACGCTTAAAACGATTACGACTAAATAGAGGTTGAATCAAAAGCGGTTAGCTCCGAGCGATAAGCTCAGAACTCTCGAAAATTGATTTTAAATTTTTGAGAATTCTGACTTATGGTCGAGAGAGCTGCTTTTGTACCACCGTAAATAGAGGCTGAATCAAAAGCGGTTAGCTCCGAGCAATAAGCTCAGAATTTTCGAAAATTGATTTTAAATTTTAGAGAAATTCTGACTTATGGTCGAGAGAGCTGCTTTTGCATCACCGTAAATAGAGGTTGAATCAAAAGCGGTTAACCACAAACAAAAGACCAGAACATCCAAATCGGATATTCTGGTCTATTTACGTATAGTTGCACACTACAGTCTAGTGTACGAATTCTTCTGTTATTTCAAGGAAAGTAGTAATATCGGCTAATACCATATCAATACCTGCTTGCCAAAAATCAGGCTGGGTCAAATCAACACCCAAATGTTTTTCGGCTAACTCTTCTGTCGTCATTGAAGCTGTATCACGCAAGAGTGCGATGTAATCATCTTCAAAGCTTGCGCCTTTTTGAGATGCATACGCATAAATGCCCATGCTAAACAAGTAACCAAATGTATATGGGAAGTTGTAAAACGGAATGTCATCAATGAAAAAGTGCAACTTAGCAGCCCAAAAATGAGGATGATAAGAAGCCAATTGATCAAGGTAACTTTCTTTTTGCGCAGCGAGCATCATGTCAGTGATTTGTTGCGGAGAGACTAGACCTTTTTGACGAGCAGTGTAGAAGTTATTTTCAAAAATAAAACGAGCGTGAATATTTAGAAACATCGCGACAGCATTTTGCATTTTTGTATCAAGTAAGTTGATTTTTTCTTCGACTGTTTGTGCTTCTTTCAAGGTCGCGTCGGCAACGATTAATTCCGCAAAGGTGCTTGCTGTTTCGGCAACGTTCATGGCATAGTCTTGATTCATACTAGGTAAGTCCCAAAGTACGCTACTATGGAAAGCGTGACCTAGCTCATGTGCAAGGGTCGCTACTTCATTAACTGAGTTGCTATAGGTCATAAAAATACGAGATTCTTTTGATTCTGGTAGACCCGTACAGTAGCCACCAGGACGCTTGCCAGGACGGTCTTCTGCTTCAATCCATGCTTTTTCAAAAGCCATTTGCGCGAAGTCTGCCATTTTTGGACTAAATGAGGCAAAGTTTTTGGTAATAAAGTCCGCCGCTTGATCAAATGAATACGTCTTTTCTTCCATATCCCCCAGAATAATAGGGGCATCTTGGTCTTGCCAAGGCATTTTTTCTTTGCCAAATAGTTGTGCTTTACGTGTTAAAAAGTCCATCATTGGTTGTTTGTTTTTTGCAATGGTCGCCCACATTGTATCAAGAGTTTCTTTTTTAAGTCGATTGTATTCTAATGGCTCTTTTAAGTAATCCGTGACACCGTGTAGTCGTTGTGTCGCAATTCGGAAGCCATCTAGATGATTGAGCGTATCGGCAAAGAGCGCTTCTTTTTCACCCCAAGCTTGCTCCCAAGCAGTGAACAATGTTTGGCGCACATCTGCATCAGGATCGCCCATCATTTTGTTAAAGGCTTGGCCAGCTGATAAGGTAATTGTTTTGCCTTCTTTATCAGTGAAAGGAATCGCAATTGTAGCGACCAACGTATCGTAGTGTTCACTCCAAGCATTCAAGCCGTCTAGAGCAAGCGTGTGAATAATATTTTCTTCTGATTCAGCTAACAATTCTTTTCCATCACGGCGAATTTCGCTTAAACGAAAAGCAACGGGTGCTAATGCTGAAGACTGCATTAATATTGCCCAATCGGCATCAGAAATGGTCGTTAATTTTTTTGAAAAGATGGTCGCAGCTAATTGAAAAACAGGGCGCTTGGCAGCTAGTTCACCCATTAATAATTTCGCTTCTTGGTCATTGACGTTACTAGAAAGCAAGGCAGTAATAAAGCTACCGCATTGGCCAAAGCCATTGGTACATTTTTCTGCAAGTTGCAAAATAGTCGCTAATTCTTCCGGTTGTTTTACTGAGGGGGTCCATGCTTCTATGGCGCGATGGTATTCAGCAATCTCCGTCGATAGTTGTGATAAACGAGTCTTTAGGGTCTCAGATTGGCTTCCACCAGGGAAGATGCTTTCTAAGTCCCAATTTATTGCATAAGTCATTGTGTTCATTCCTCCTTCTTTTCCTAGTATAGCATAGCTTTTCATGTTGGTTTGAAATGAAATCAGAAAATGGTAAGATAGAACAGGATAGGAGTGGCAGTAGATGAAACAATGGCAAAAAGATGGACGCTTATACTTAGCAATCGCGTTTGCAGTGATGGCGATATTGTTTTATAGTTCTTCGCAAACGTATGCACAGCAATCACAAATCGGATTGCTAGAGCGCGTGTTAAAGAATCAACCTTTTTTGGATAAATTGCAGACAATCTCGTTTGTCTATGCGGGCAAAGAGATTAGTATTGCAGCAGATGGCTACTTCTCGTTTGTGGAATTTTTCGTACGAAAAGGTGCGCATTTTGGCACGTATTTGGTGATGGGAGGTAGTTTGTTTTTAGGACTGCTACCGAGAATGAAGTCTTATCCGCTGACAGCGGTAGTGGCTTGGTTAGCAGCGGTCGGATATGCTGGTTTGGATGAATTCCATCAGATGATCACTGGTGGACGCACACCACTCTTTCAAGATGTTATGTTAGATGCTTCAGGAGCAGGCACGGCCATTATTCTTTGTATGATTTGGTCATTCATTCGAAAAAGAAGAACTTTTTAGGAGGAATACACATGTCAGGACACAGCAAATGGAACAATATTCAAGGGAGAAAAAATGCACAGGATGCCAAACGTGGCAAAATTTTTCAAAAGTTGTCGCGTGAAATTTACATCGCTGCCAAGGCTGGCGGTGGAGAAGTAAGTATGAATCCTGGGCTGCGCTTAGTTATTGATAAAGCCAAGGCAGCCAATATGCCTAATGACAATATTGAGCGCGCAATCAAAAAGGCAACCAGTGGCATAGAAGGTTCTAATTACGAAGAGCTCACGTATGAAGGGTATGGTCCAAATGGTGTGGCGATACTCGTCGAAGCGCTCACTGATAATCGCAATCGTACACAAACCAATGTCCGCGTGGCGTTTACCCGTAATGGTGGCTCATTGGGTGAGACAGGCTCAGTTAGTTATTTGTTTGAACGGCAAGGGTATTTAGCTATTGCGCGCGAAGGGATAGCACTTAGTGAGGAGCAGATGCTTGAAGCAGTGATCGATGCTGGAGCGGAAGATTTACAGATGCAACCAGAAGTAGTTGAAATCTATACGGATCCCGAAGATTTTCTGGCGGTAAAAGAAGCCTTAGAAGCTCAGTTTACACTCGCTCAAGCTGAATTAACTATGGTGCCTAAAACGACAGTCGCGCTCAATGACGCTCAGTTAGAGCAGCTGTCGCAACTAGTCGCGAAGCTAGAAGATGACGACGATGTTTCAGAAGTATATACAAACCTAGCAGAATAAAACAGCAGCACTAGCTACAAGCAAAAAGACCAGTAAATCCCTAAGTTTTTTCTAAAACTTTTGAATTTACTGGTTTTTTTTAAGTATAGCGAATTCTATCTTTTTTTATTCTAAAATAAATCAACACAATGGTTCAAAAGCTTTGTGTTAATTTATTTTTTTTCAGCTTGTGCATCTTCTTTTTCTAGTGCTTCAAAGGCAGCATCAACAACTTCTTTTAATTGTTTTGCGGAAGCAACCATTTTGTCTTGTTCGCTATCTGATAATGGGATTTCAATAATTTTTGCTACCCCATTGGCATTGACAACAGCTGGAGTACCAATGTAGATACCATCTAAGCCATATTGTCCTTCTAAGTAAACAGATAAAGGTAAAACAGCATTTTCGTTATCTAAGATAGCACGAGTAATTCTTGCCAAGGCAACGGCGATACCATAGTAAGTAGCACCTTTTTTCTCGATAATGGTATAGGCAGCATCACGAACACCAAAGAATAAGTTAACCATTGCTTCTTCATCTACTTCAGGGTTATTTTTTACCCATTCATAAATTTGTAAGCCGGCCACGTTGGCATGAGACCATACTGGGAATTCAGAGTCACCATGTTCACCTAAAATATAAGCATGGACATTACGTGCATCCACATCTACTAACTCAGCTAATGCTTGACGGAAACGAGCTGAGTCCAAAGAAGTACCAGATCCGATGACACGTTCTTTAGGAAAACCAGAGAATTTCCATGTTGCATAAGTTAAAATATCTACTGGGTTAGCAGCTACTAGGAAAATACCATCAAATCCTGAAGCAACGATTTGTGTGACAACTGCACGGTTAATTTTTAAGTTTTTATTTACTAAATCAAGACGAGTTTCACCAGGTTTTTGTGCTGCTCCTGCAGTAATAACTACTAAATCTGCATCGTGAGCATCAGCGTAAGTTGCAGAATAGATTTTCTTAGGAGAAGTAAATGCTAGCGCGTGTGAAAGGTCAATGGCATCACCTTCTGTTTTTTTTGTATCAATATCAATAATCCCGACTTCTTGCGCGATGTTTTGCGTAACTAATGCGAATGCATAACTTGAACCAACTGCGCCATCTCCAACTAAAATGACTTTTTGGTAATTCTTTTCAGTAGTTGCAACCATTTGAATCCATCCTTTTTCGTTTTTTTTTTTACAAAGTCTATGTTACCATCTTCTGGTCGATTTGTCATGTGATTTACTAAACAATGTAACAGTTTTTTTTGTGTGTTTTCTTGTAAATGCTTTCTAAAATGGATTTGCAGTATATTATATGACACAGTTGTAAGTGCTGTCATAAAATGATAAAAAAGAGAAAAGAAATTCACGAATTCACTCTTTTGGCTTGAGATGTGCTATAATTTTAGTACCAAATAATTTCCGATACTGGACAGCCTTAAGCTGCCCAGCATTTTGTGTTTGGAAAGAAAATTGATGGAGATTGTATCGCATGAAAATGATAGTAGGATTAGGCAATCCTGGAAAAAAATACGAGCAAACAAAACACAACGTCGGGTTTATGGTTGTTGATCAGATTGCCAATCAAGAAAATAGTGTTTTTAAGAAAACTGCTTTCGAAGCAGAAGTAGCTGATTTTTTTAGTAATGGTGAAAAGATATTACTTGTGAAGCCTCAAACGTTTATGAATGAATCAGGACGAGCTGTCGGCCCGTTGATGACATATTTTGGTGTATATCCAGAAGAATTAGTCGTTGTTTATGATGATTTGGATTTGCAAGTAGGAAAGATTCGATTACGACAAAAAGGCAGTGCTGGTGGACACAATGGGATTAAAAGTATTATTTCGCATCTGGACTCGCAAACATTTAAGCGTGTGAAAGTCGGCATTGGTCGCCCAAAAGGAAAGCAAACGGTGGTACAACATGTGTTAAGTCCGTTTGATAAAGTAGATGCACCATTGATTCAAGAAGGAATCGCACAAGGTGTAGATGCGACGGTAGCGTGGATGCGTGGAGAAGATTTTGTCATGGCTATGAATCGGTTTAATAAAAAAGGGGCATCTGAATGAATATAGTAGAATTAGTGCAAAAGACAGAGCCGGTTGAAAAGTGGCTTCGTCAATTGCAGGAAGGACTGTCGCGTCAGCTCATTACGGGGCTTGCTGGTTCGGCTAAGAATCTGGCCATTGTCGGAGCGTTTCAAAAGCTAGAGCAATCCGTGGTCGTTGTCGTACCCAATCTCTATTACGCCAATCAACTAGCAGAAGATTTGCGTCACGTACAAGAGCAAGTATATGTCTTTCCAGTTGATGAAGTTCTCTCAGCTGAGATGGCGTTTGCTTCGGCGGACGCCAAAGCAGAGCGTGTGGCAACCTTGACTGCAATCACGGCTGAAGAGAGAGGCATCTACATTTTACCAGTTGCAGCATTACGTAAAAGACTACCCAAAAAGCAAACTTGGCAAAATGCGCAACTAAGTATTGCACTAGAAGATGAGCTTGATTTAGAGCAACTGCCAAAAAAATTCGTACAAATGGGCTTTGTGCGTCAAGCAATGATTGAAAAACCAGGTGATTTTAGCATTCGTGGAAGCATCGTAGACATCTACCCATTAAATCAAGTACATCCTGTACGGATTGAATTATTTGATGTAGAAGTCGATTCAATTCGTTACTTTGATGCGCAAACGCAACGTTCACTGGAACAAGTAGAAAAAATTGCCATTCAGCCAACGACTGAACTTATCTTTGCGCCAGAAGATTTTGAACACGGTAAGGAAACATTGCGCGAAATGCTAGAAAAACGTCTGGCAGTGACACAAGATGAGACCGAGCGAGCATTTTTGACAGACTATTTTGGTCAGTTGATGCAATCATGGGACGAAGGTATTGCTGGAGATCAGCCACAGTTTTACACAGATATGCTTTATAAAGATACGGTCACGGTGATGGATTACTTCACCGACTCTTATTATCTGATGGTGGATGACTATGCACGTATCATGGAGACCAATCGAGAAATCGAGCGGGAAGAAGGTGAATGGCATACTCAAAAGATTGAAGAGTTGCGCCTCTTTGCCGATCAGACATTGGGGTATGATGTGCATGCCTTTTTCCAAAAAACGCATGTGCCGACTACATTTTTTGCGTTGTTTCAAAAAGGGATGGGAAATTTGCGCTTTCAAGCAATTGAAACCATTCAATACCGACCGATGCAACAATTTTTTGGTCAGATGGGCTTATTAAAAGCTGAGGTGGATCGTTGGGAGAAGCAAGCACAGACGGTCGTCTTTGTCGTTCAGTCGGCAGAACAACAAAAAAAATTGGAACAAGAATTTCGTGATCATGATATTTATGCAGTACAGACGACACCAGATCGATTATTTTTAGGGCGCTCACAAATTATACATGGGACGTTGCAAGCTGGGTTTGAGTTACCGCATGATCAAGTGGTGGTCGTCACGGAACGGGAGATTTTCCAAAAAGTTGCGAAGCGTCGTGCGCGTAGACAAACAGTGTCCAATGCCGAGCGCTTAAAAAGTTACAACGAGCTAAAAACTGGCGACTATGTGGTACATGAAAATCATGGGATTGGGAAATACATTGGTATGGAAACCCTTGAAGTAGATGGGGTTCATCAAGATTATTTGACAATTATTTACCAAAATGATGACAAACTCTTCATTCCAGTAACGCAGCTGAATATGATTCAAAAATATGTCGCCTCAGAGTCAAAGTCACCAAGAATCAATAAACTAGGCGGAAGCGAATGGACGAAAACCAAACGCAAAGTATCTGGTAAAATTGAAGATATCGCGGATGATTTGATTCAGCTTTACGCACAGCGGGAAGCGGAGAAAGGGTTTGCTTTTGGTCCAGATGATGGCTATCAAAAAGAATTCGAAGATGCCTTCCCTTACTCGGAAACAGAAGACCAGCTACGAAGCACGTCTGAGATAAAAAAAGATATGGAAAAAGAGAAACCAATGGATCGGCTGTTGGTCGGTGATGTTGGCTTTGGAAAGACAGAAGTCGCCTTACGAGCAGCGTTTAAAGCCATTCGTGAAAGCAAGCAAGTCGCAATTTTAGTACCTACGACAATCTTAGCGCAACAGCACTACGAGACCATGGTCGATCGCTTCCAAGGTTTTCCAGTCAATATTGGTATTTTGAGTCGCTTTAGAACCAAAAGCCAACAACAAGAGACCATCGAGCAATTGCGGCGCGGACAAATCGATATTGTAGTAGGGACGCATCGCCTATTATCAAAAGATATTACGTTTGCTGATTTGGGTTTATTGGTGATTGATGAAGAGCAACGTTTTGGGGTCAAGCACAAAGAGCGACTGAAGGAATTACGCTCGCAAGTCGATGTGTTGACCTTAACGGCGACACCGATTCCTCGTACGTTGCACATGTCTATGCTAGGTGTGAGAGACTTGTCGGTCATTGAAACGCCACCTGAAAATCGCTACCCCATTCAAACCTATGTGATGGAGAGTAACCCTGGTGCTATTCGGGAAGCAATCCTACGAGAGATGGCTCGCGGCGGCCAAGTCTTCTACTTGTACAATCGCGTCGATACAATCGAGCGGAAGGTGGAAGAGTTGCAAATGCTTGTTCCTGATGCACGTATTGGCTATGCACATGGTCAAATGACCGAAATCCAGCTAGAGAATACGCTCTTTGATTTTATCGAAGGAGAGTATGATATCTTGGTTACGACGACCATTATCGAGACTGGGGTAGATATTCCTAATGCAAATACGTTGTTTGTGGAAAATGCTGACTACATGGGGCTGTCTACATTGTATCAATTACGCGGGAGAGTCGGACGAAGCAATCGCGTCGCCTATGCCTACTTTATGTACGAGCCGCAAAAGATCTTGACCGAAGTCAGCGAGAAACGACTACAAGCTATTAAAGACTTTACGGAATTAGGTTCAGGCTTTAAAATTGCGATGCGTGATTTGTCCATTCGTGGGGCCGGAAACTTATTAGGTGCCCAGCAGCATGGCTTTATTGATTCGGTTGGGTTTGATATGTATGCGCAGATGCTACAAGAAGCAGTCGAGCGCAAGCAAGGGAAAAATACGCAATTACAAAAAACCAATGTGGAAATTGATCTAGGCATTGATGCCTACTTGCCGGCTTCTTATATAGAAGATGAACGACAAAAAATTGAAATCTATAAACGAATCCGTGAATTAGAAAGTATGGACGCGCTAGATGAGCTGCAAGAGGATCTGCTTGACCGGTTCGGTGACTTTCCAGATGAAGTATCGCATTTGTTAGTCATTGGAGAAGTAAAAATGAACGCTGACCGGGCGTTAGTCGAAGTAATTCGTAAACAACAGCAGACCATTACCGTATTACTCAGCAAAGTCGGTACCAAAAACTACACAGTTGAACAATTATTCGAAGGGTTGGCAGCGACGAAGCTAAAGGCGACAATGGGAATGGAAAAAGAAAAAATGGCGATTCGTCTACAAGTGCCAAAAGACATGAAGGCGATGGTTTGGTTGCAAGAAGTGGCTTCATTTATGCGGGCATTACGTGCCATTCGTTACCAGGAAAAAGGACAAAAATTAGCCGCCCAATCTTAGAAAGGGGACAAGAATGGCGAATAAAACTATGCATTCATTGGTCAGAGGGGCATTTATTTTAACGTTAGCTTCTTTCCTTGCCAAATTGCTGAGCGCAATCTATCGTGTGCCTTTTCAAAATTTGGTGGGGGATCGAGGGTTTTATGTCTATCAGCAAATTTATCCGATATATGGGATTGCAATGACGATTGCGCTGACTAGTGTGCCACAATTTCTGTCAAAATTATTAGTCGGACAGTCACCGTTAGAAAAGCGAACGCAGTTACGGACTTATTTTTCGTTTATTTTTGGTTTGTCTGTTTTGGCTTGGTTATTTTTGTTGCTTACGAGTGACTGGTTAGCGCTAGGTATGGGAGATAAGCAATTGGCACCTCTCATCCGAGTGACGTCCTTTACGTTTTTGTTGATTCCGTTTCTTTCGTTTTACCGCGGTAGTTTTCAAGGAGATTTCTATATGGTGCCGACTGCTGTATCACAAATCATTGAACAGGTGGTACGTGTTGGGATTATCTTGTTGGCGGCACTGGGCTATGTGACGCTGCACTATTCTATTTACCGCGTGGGTGCCTATGCGCTCTCGGGGTCGTTGTTTGGCGGAGTCGTTGCTTGGATGGTGTTGGTGCACTATAGCAAGCAGATGAGTGGTACCACTCTTTCCTTTTGGCGTTTTTTGCAGATTAAGCCACCGAGTAGAGCGGTTCGCATGCGTTTTTACCGTGAAGCCGGGATGTTGACGGTCTTTAGCTCATTATTGATCCTATTTCAGTTAATGGATTCGTTTTTTGTGGTGAATGGATTAATCATTGCGGGGATGCCCAAAGATTTGGCACAATTGGCCAAAGGGGTCTATGATCGCGGACAACCACTCGTTCAGTTAGGATTAGTCGTTGCTGGTGCATTAGGCACAAGCTTTCTGCCGGCTTTGACAGAACATTTGCGGTCGCATAAGCTAATGAAGTTTCGTTTTTCAGCGATTATGTACTTGCGCTTAACGGTTTCACTGTCGCTAGCAGCATCGATTGGGTTAGCAATGTTGATGCCTTTTGTGAACTACACGTTGTTTAAAGATTTCCAAGGAACAAAGACATTGCTTTTGTTTGTATTTGCGATTGCATTGATGGCAATCATTCAAGCCTTTCAAAGTATCGAACAGAGCCGCAACAAAGTCTTGGCTTCTTTTAAAGCAGTTGTTTGTGGCTGCATCGTCAAGTTTGTCACGACAGGAATCCTGACAGCCAGTATGGGGACAATTGGCGCGAGCCTGTCGACGTTGCTCGGCCTAGCAGCGGTGTTAGCGACATTTTTGCATTTTGATGAATTGCAGTTGCATCAATTTTGGACACAGCGAAAGTTTGGTTGGCGCTTGCTTGGGGCGCTGGCCGGTATGGTGGTGATGTTAAGTGGGTATGATGCCTTATGTGTAGCCCTTTTAGCAACCCAGTGGCATCGCAGTCTGACACTGGTGGTCAGCCTTGGCGGTGTTGTGCTTGGGGCAGCGGTGTTTTTGTTACTTATTATAAAATTAAAGGTTTTTACCGTACGGGAATGGTTATTCATTCCGTTTGGTGAGAAGTTACTACGAATAGGAGAGAAAAAATGAGAATTGATAAATTTTTAAAAGTTTCACGTTTGATTAAACGTCGGTCGGTCGCAAAAGAGGTTGCAGACAAAGGAAGAATTCAATTAAATGGCAAAATCGCTAAGTCGGGTACGACAGTCAAAGTTGGCGATGAGTTGCAAATTCAATTTGGTAATCGGACAGTGAACGTTCGTGTTGAAAAATTACAAGAGTCTACCAAAAAGGAAGATGCAAGCTCGATGTATACGCTTCTTTCAGACGAACGAGTGAATGCTTAAAAAATGCGCACGTATCAAAGTTGTTTGCAATATTGTTAGACAAGTGATTCTGATGTTGGTATAATGAAAAAGACAATCAAGAGACTGGGGCGAGTGGATTGAAAAAGCAAAAGAAAAACAAAGTAGCTTATCTGCCAACAGATTTCGCCAAAGAGCAATATGCAACTTACGCAAAGCAAAAGCGGCAAGTGATTTTTCGTCGTAGGCGCTTGGCTGTTATCTGTACAGTCGGTATTGTGGCGTTCATTAGTATCGGATATAGCTTGGCAAGAGACTATGCACGTTTAGCCACGCTAAACACGTATAAGCAAGAGACGTTAGTTGAGCAAAAGCAAGTAAACAAACAAGTAAAACAATTGAAAGCTGATGTCGCATTATTAGAAGACGATGACTATGTAGCCAAGCTGGCGCGCAGTCGGTATTTCTATTCAAAAGACGGCGAGATCAATTTCAAAATACCGGATTCAGATAGTCAATCACCGACTGAGTCTAGTGATAAATAGGTCATCATGACGCGTATGTGTCAATGGAATATAAAAGGGTAATAAAATAGGAGGAACACATTTTTTATGTCAATCGAAGTTGGAGCAAAAGTACCAGGGAAAGTTTCAGGAATTACTAATTTTGGTGCATTTATTGATTTGGGAGCGGGCAAGACGGGCCTTGTCCATATTAGTGAAGTATCAAATGGCTTTGTCAAAGATATCAATGAAGTATTGAAAGTCGGCGATGAAGTGACTGTATTAGTAACGAATATTGGAGCAGATGGCAAAATCGGCTTATCTATTCGTAAAGCAGAGGATCGTCCGCAAGAAGAAAAGCGCGAGTTCCCTAAAAAAGATTTCCATAAAGCGGGACCAAAAAAACCGTTTAACCGCAATCAAGGAAATCAAAATGCAGCAAATAATTCGAAACAAGACTTCGATTCATTGATGTCTTCTTTTTTGAAAGATAGTGATGATCGCCTTTCTTCTTTGAGAAGAAACACTGAAGGAAAGCGCGGCGGTCGCGGCGGTCGCCGTAGCTAGTCAGTATATTGATGGTTGAGCCTTGCGCAAGGTTCAACCTTTTTTTGATTGGAGGAATCACAATGGATGTGCAGCGCATGCAACAAGAATTTCAAACCCAACAATTTGCAAGCCAAGATGTCTTGCTGGCAGTATCGACAGGGGTTGACTCGATGGTTTTGCTCGATTTGCTAGTCTCTTCAGTGACGGATACTCAGCGAATAGCGGTGGCCCATGTGAATCATGGGTTGCGACCAGAGAGTGAAAAAGAAGCTTGCTTTATCAATGCGTATTGCAAAGAACACCAGCTAGATTTCTTTCAAGCCAATTGGACACCGACGTCTAGCAATATCGAAGCCAATGCACGCCAGTTTCGGTATAACTTTTTCAAAAAAATAATGAATGAACAAGGCTACAAGGTACTACTTACTGCACATCATCGCGATGATCAACTCGAGACAATGCTGATGAAGGCGATTCGGGATGGGCAATTGACCGCGCTAAAAGGAATTGTACCAAGTCAGCCGTTTGCCAATGGTCAACTTGTTCGGCCGCTACTACCTTATGACAAACAAACACTTTATGACTATGCCAAAAGGCGTGAGCTAACCTATTTTGAGGATGAGACAAATCAAGACTCGCTTTATTTCCGTAATCGGATGCGTCAGCAAGTCGTCCCGCTCTTAAAAAAAGAGCATCCCCAAGTAACGGAACACTTTCAACAGATTGCCAAGCAAGTCGAAGACAACGAGGCCTTGCTTGAAGAAGTCCTCTGGGAACAAGAAAAAGGGATGTTTAAGAAAACTACTACTGGTTGGTCACTGGATTTGTCTTTATTCCAAAAAAGATCGCCGCTGGTACAAAAATATTTACTGGAAAAAGCAGCCCAAATTGTTCGTTCGACAGGGACAGTCGCGCTCTCGCAAAAACAAATCAATCAAACGCTCACTTTGCTTGATGAACACAAATCCCAATGGCTACTCAACATCGCTCATGGTTGGGTCATTCGCCGAGCCTATCAGACATTGGTTTTGGAGAAAAAGCCTGAGCAACAAGAACGGCAAGCCGTCACTTTAATGGAAGGCACACAGCTCTATTTATCAGATCATCAATGGATTGGGCTCTTCCAATCACCTGTGGACGAGAGTTTACTGCCCCTAAAAGTTCAGACTTGGTCGACTATGTCTGTGGCTTTTTCGGATGAACTAGCCTTGCCACTTTCGGTTCGAAAGCGGCAAGATGGTGACCGAATCGCCCTGACTCCTGAATTGACGAAGCGACTTTCTCGCTGGCTAATTGATCAAAAAATCCCGCAAACACAACGCGAAGATGCTTGGTTTGTTTTAGATTCTACTAAGAAGGGTTTGGTTTTCTTTCCTTTTCTTCATTCCTATTTGAGTATTGCGAAAGAAACTGATAAAATACGGTACGTACTTCTGTATAAATTTCAGAAGTAACTTTGAAAGGAGAACGGTATGTTAGATAAAGATATTGAAAAAATACTTATCACACGAGAGCAAATACAAATGCGTTGTGCAGAATTAGGAAAACAATTAACGGAAGAATATCAGGATAAAACACCGCTTGTGGTTGGCATATTAAAAGGAGCTGTTCCTTTTATGGCGGATATTGTTCGTGAAATGGATTGTTATTTAGAAATAGATTTCTTAGATGTTTCTAGCTATGGAAACGCGACGGTATCTTCCGGAGAAGTGAAGATCGTGAAAGATTTAGATACAAATGTTGAAGGTCGCGATTTATTAATCGTGGAAGACATTATCGACAGTGGCAGAACGTTGGCTTATTTAGTTGACTTGTTTAAATACCGTAAAGCGAAGTCAGTGAAGATTGTGACGTTACTGGATAAACCAGAAGGACGCGTTGTGCCGATTGAAGCCGATTATGTTGGTTTTGATGTGCCAAATGAGTTTGTGGTCGGCTATGGACTAGACTATATTCAACAATACCGTAACCTCCCTTATGTGGGTGTGTTAAAACCATCTGTTTATCAATCGTAAACTATCATAAATTCTATTTAAATATGATACAATGAAATGGTCAGATAAAGACAAGACGACAAGGAGGGCCCGCATGAATAAAAAAGGAAATGGTACGGTCAAAACGACCTTATATTATGTACTCATTTTGTTAGCCATGGTAATGGTTGTCTATTACTTTTTTGGTAACGGCAGCGATCGTTCGCCAGAAATTGAGTATTCGACTTTTACAGAGCAATTAAAGAATGGCGAAGTTGAATCGTTTACGGTTCAACCATCAAATGGTGTGTATCGCATTACTGGGCAGTATAAAGATGCACAAAAAGTAGACAATGACAGTGGATTGAGCGTATTCGGCACAACGTCTTCTACCTCTACTTCATTTTCAACGATTGTCTTACCAAATGATTCCACATTGAATGAGATTACGACATTAGCGAGTGATCAAGGAGTCAAAACAGAGATTGAACAAGAGTCAAATAGTGGGATTTGGTTGTCACTATTGGTTAGTTTCTTACCTTTAGTGATCATCATCTTTTTCTTCTATATGATGATGGGTCAACAAGGCGGCGGCGGTGGCGGCGGAGGCCGCGGCGTGATGAACTTTGGTAAATCAAAAGCCAAAGAAGCAGACAAAAAAGCCAACCGCGTACGTTTTTCTGACGTAGCTGGAGCGGAAGAAGAAAAACAAGAATTAGTTGAAGTGGTCGAGTTCTTAAAAGACCCACGTCGTTTTTCTGCGCTTGGTGCGCGTATTCCAGCAGGGGTATTATTAGAAGGCCCTCCAGGAACAGGGAAAACATTGCTTGCAAAAGCAGTAGCTGGTGAAGCTGGCGTCCCATTTTATTCTATTTCTGGTTCAGATTTTGTTGAAATGTTTGTCGGTGTCGGTGCTAGTCGTGTACGTGACTTGTTCGATACTGCGAAGAAGAATGCGCCTGCGATTATTTTCATTGATGAAATTGATGCAGTCGGACGTCAACGTGGTGCCGGTATGGGTGGCGGACATGATGAACGCGAACAAACTCTAAACCAATTACTAGTTGAAATGGATGGCTTTAACGGAAACGAAGGCGTGATCGTGATTGCTGCGACAAACCGTTCGGACGTATTGGATCCAGCGCTTCTTCGTCCAGGTCGTTTTGACCGCCAAATCTTGGTCGGACGTCCAGATGTGAAAGGCCGCGAAGCTATCTTAAAAGTACATGCTAGAAACAAGCCATTAGCCGATGATGTCGACTTAAAAGTGGTAGCACAACAAACACCTGGCTTTGCCGGTGCAGAATTAGAAAATGTCTTAAACGAAGCAGCGTTAGTCGCAGCTCGTCGAAATAAAACCAAAATCGATGCATCTGACATTGATGAAGCAGAAGATCGGGTGATTGCTGGGCCAGCGAAGAAAGATCGCGTGATTAGTAAGCGCGAACGAGAAATGGTGGCCTACCATGAAGCAGGACATACGATTGTCGGTTTAGTTCTTAGCCGTGCGCGTATTGTCCACAAAGTGACGATTATTCCTCGCGGTCGCGCGGGCGGATACATGATTGCCTTGCCGAAAGAAGATCAAATGTTAATGACCAAAGAAGATATGTTTGAACAAATTGTTGGTCTACTTGGTGGACGGACAGCAGAAGAAATTATTTTCAACGTTCAATCAACGGGTGCTTCCAATGACTTTGAACAGGCGACTGGATTAGCACGTAGTATGGTTACAGAATATGGAATGAGTGACAAATTAGGTCCTGTTCAATACGAAGGAAACCATCAAGTGTTTGTCGGCCGTGATTATGGTCAAACAAAAGCATACTCTGAACAAGTGGCTTATGAGATTGACGGAGAAGTTCGTCGCATTCTCGTTGAAGCACACGCGAAAGCACGTGAAATCATCGAAGAACATCGTGCGCAACACAAATTGATTGCAGAAAAATTATTAGAGTTTGAAACGCTAGATGCCAAAGCAATCAAATCTTTATTTGAAACAGGTAAGATGCCTGAGGGAGTGGAAGAAAATCCTTTCCCAAGCGAAAAAGCAGCATCTTATGAAGAAGCAAAACGAGCATTGGAACAAAAAGATGCGGAAAAACAAGCAGAACAATCAGAAACTGAAACGAAAGAAATCACACCTGATTCAACTGATGACACAACTGTATAATGTTTTGACAAGAGAGCCGTTCATGGAATGACTCTCTTGTTTTTTGATGGAACGAGCGAGGCAGTTGAAAAAATTACGCATTCTCGGTATGATGCAGTAATGAAAAAGAAAGAGGAATTGGAAATGGCAAAAGATTATTTAGTAAAAGCATTAGCATATGGTGGCTATGTGCGTGCGTATGCAGTTTGTGCGACAGATGTCGTAGCAGAAGCACAGCGTCGTCACGATACTTGGAATACAGCGACAGCAGCACTTGGTAGAGCAATTGTCGGATCACTTCTATTAGGAAGCACTGTAAAGGGCGAAGACAAATTAACCGTAAAAATCCAAGGAAATGGACCGGCAGGCTTAATTATGGTCGATGCGAATGGTAGCGGTGAAGTAAAAGGGTACATTCAAAACCCAAAAATTAGTTTACCGTTGAACGCTCAAGGAAAATTAGATGTACGAGGCGCAGTAGGGACAGAAGGTATTTTCACAGTGATCAAAGATTTAGGATTAAAGGAGCCGTTCTCTGGTCAAACACCGATTGTCTCAGGTGAGCTCGGTGAGGACTTTACTTACTACTTAGCGGCTTCTGAGCAAGTACCTTCAGCTGTAGGCTTGAGTGTATTAGTTGATACGGATGATTCTGTGCGCTCGGCAGGGGGCTTTATGCTACAAATTATGCCAGGTGCATCCGAAGAAATGATCGCAAAAATCGAAAATCGTCTTCAAGAACTACCAAAAGTTTCGACTTTGCTTGATCAAGGCAAGACACCCGAAGATATTTTAGATACCATTTTTGCTGGCGAGTCAGTAATGATTTTAGAAGAAATGCCAGTTGAGTTTAAATGTGATTGTTCAAAAGAAAAATTTGCTTCAGCTATTTTAACGCTAGGATCCAAAGAGATTCAAGATATGATTGATGAAGACCATGGCGCAGAAGCTGTTTGTTCATTTTGCGGGAACAAGTATTTCTTTGATGAGCAAGAACTGACAGAGATTAAGGAAGAGATTACTGGAGGAGCAAAGTAAAATGTCTACATCTTGGATGATTGGTCAAGTGGAGATTCCCAATCGTGTCGTTGTGGCACCGATGGCAGGTATTTCAAATGCCGCATTCCGTGTGACAGTGAAAGAAGCTGGTGCGGGACTAGTCGTGTGTGAAATGATTAGTGACAAAGGGATTCAGTTGCGCAACAAAAAGACATTAGAAATGTTGTACATCGACGAAACAGAGCATCCGTTGAGTTTGCAAATTTTTGGTAGCACAAAAGAATCACTCGTTGAGGCGGCTCAGTTTGTCGAGAAAAATACGACGGCAGATATCATTGACATTAATATGGGCTGCCCGGTAAATAAGATTATCAAAGCCGAGGCGGGTGCTAAATGGCTGCTTGATCCAAACAAAGTATACGAAATGGTACAAGCAGTTGCTTCGGCAGTATCCATTCCTGTGACGGTAAAGATGCGTACGGGCTGGGATGAGGAGCATTTATTTGCTGTAGAAAATGCGTTAGCCGCACAAGCTGCTGGTGCCGCAGCTGTTGCGATGCATGGAAGAACGCGTGTACAAATGTATGAAGGCAAAGCTGATTGGTCCGTCTTGAGAGAAGTGAAGAAAAAACTCTCGATTCCTCTCATGGGCAACGGCGATGTACGCACACCTGAAGATGCGCGGCGTATGTTTGAAGAAGTCGGCTGTGATGCCGTCATGATTGGTCGAGCAGCCTTAGGTAATCCGTGGATGATTGGGCGTACCAATCACTACTTGCAGACCGGTGAATTGATTGCTGAGCCGACACCAGAAGAGAAAATTGCGATGGCTAAGCTTCACTTTGACCGACTAGTAGCTCTAAAAGGAGAAAGAATCGCAGCAAGAGAGTTTCGCCAACATGCCGCCTATTACTTAAAAGGCATTTCAAGAACGGCTAAGCTAAAGGCTGAAATTAATAAATCAGAAGATCGTCAAACGACCATGATGTTACTCGATGATTTTTTGGCAAACCAAGTAGTGGCTGGATAATTGTTGCAAATCAAAGCAAGTCGGAGTAGAGATTCGGCTTGCTTTTTTGCCTGAAGATTGGCATTATAAGAAAGAAGCATATCTGAGAATGGAGGAAAACTCGTGACAGAGGAACGACAAACACAAGAAGAATTAAATGATCAAATGCTGGTTCGTCGCCAAAAAATGGAGTCATTACGTGAAGAAGGGATAGATCCTTTTGGTCATCGTTTTGAGCGCACACATCAATCAGCAGAACTACATGAATTATTTGATCCTCGTACGAAAGAGGAATTAGAAGAGATGGGTCTGACTGCTAGTGTGGCTGGACGTATTGTAACCAAGCGCGGTAAAGGGAAAGTTGGCTTTGCTCACTTGCAAGATCGTGAAGGCCGCATCCAGATTTATGTCCGTAAAGATCAAGTAGGTGATGAGCCCTATGATGTCTTTAAGCATGCTGACTTAGGTGATTTCTTCGGTGTGACTGGTCAAATCATGAAGACCGATACTGGTGAAGTAACGATTAAACCAACTGAAATTACCATTTTATCAAAAGCGTTGCGTCCATTACCTGACAAGTATCATGGGTTAACGAATGTTGAGCAACGCTACCGTCAACGTTATTTGGATTTGATTAGCAATCAAGAAAGCTTTGATCGTTTTACAAAACGAAGCAAAATCATCAGCGAAATTCGTCGCTATTTAGATGGATTAGGCTATCTTGAAGTGGAAACACCAGTATTGCATAATCAAGCAGGTGGGGCAGCTGCACGGCCATTTATTACACATCACAATGCATTAGATATAGATTTGTATTTGCGCATTGCGTTAGAATTGCACCTAAAACGGCTAATCGTAGGTGGCATGGAAAAAGTCTACGAAATTGGACGAGTATTCCGTAATGAAGGAATCGATACGACGCATAACCCAGAATTTACCATGATGGAATGTTATACCGCGTATACAGATTATCGTGATGTAATGGACTTGACAGAAGGAATTATTCGGACTGTCGCTGAAAAAACACTAGGTATAACAAGTATCACGTATGGTGGAGCACCTGTTGATTTGGGTTCTGACTTCCGACGCGTACACATGGCAGATGCTGTAAAAGAAAAGACGGGCGTAGATTTCTGGCAAGAAATGTCCATTGAACAAGCACGTCAATACGCGAAAGAACACAATGTTGAAATTACCGATGCAATGGCAGTTGGCCATATTTTGAATGAATTTTTCGAAACATTTGTTGAAGAAACATTACAACAACCGACATTTGTTTACGGTCATCCTGTTGAAGTATCACCATTGGCTAAGAAAAATCCAGAAGACCCACGATTTACTGATCGTTTTGAATTGTTCATCGTTGGCCGTGAATTTGCCAACGCCTTTACTGAATTAAATGATCCAATCGATCAAAGAGAACGTTTTGAAGAGCAAGAACGTGAAAGAGAAGCAGGAAATGATGAAGCACATGGCGTGGATGAAGATTTCTTGGAAGCTTTGGAATATGGTATGCCACCAACCGGAGGGCTAGGGATTGGAATCGATCGACTAGTGATGCTTTTGACGGATGCACAATCAATCCGTGATGTGTTGTTATTCCCGACAATGCGTTAATAGTAGTGTATTAACCAAAGAAACTGAATAATGAATGAATTATTTGTTATAAAAGAGCTGGAAGACGAACGTTTTTCAGCTCTTTTTTTCGAATGAAAGTGTTTAGAAGAAGAACTGAAAAACCACAAAAAAAGATTGACCTATGGCAAATTACTTGTTATATTAATAGAGGTCTTAAAAAGAGAGCTTCATCTGAAATTTTATTTTTAAAAAGTGTTGACGAATGTCAAATCAGATGGTAATATAACGAAGTTGATTTGTTTCTAGTTTTATAAATGCTGATACAGCAGTTTAAAAAGTGAAAAAACATGTTGACAAATAACATTTCATTTGATAAGATAGTCAAGTCGCTAAATGAGTGATGAAAAACATTTTTAAAAATCTTATTTCTAACTGTTGACAAATCAACGGAGAAGTGTTAAGATACTCAATAGAGAAAAAGAGTAAGAAAGATGTTTCTTTCGTCCGGAGAGTTGTCCGAGAGGCCGAAGGAGCATGATTGGAAATCATGTAGATGGCTAAAGCTGTCTCAAGGGTTCGAATCCCTTACTCTCCGTTAATACAATGGTCCGTTGGTCAAGCGGTTAAGACACCGCCCTTTCACGGCGGTAACACGGGTTCGATTCCCGTACGGATCATATTATTGAAATATTGGAGGTTTAGCTCAGCTGGGAGAGCATCTGCCTTACAAGCAGAGGGTCAGCGGTTCGATCCCGTTAACCTCCATAGAAAAAAGGTTCCGTGGTGTAGGGGTTAACATGCCTGCCTGTCACGCAGGAGATCGCGGGTTCAAATCCCGTCGGGACCGTATTTTCAAATATTTCACTAATAATAGCATAGAAAATTTGGCTCGGTAGCTCAGTTGGTAGAGCAATGGATTGAAGCTCCATGTGTCGGCAGTTCGATTCTGTCCCGCGCCATCTGGAGGAGTAGCGAAGTGGCTAAACGCGGCGGACTGTAAATCCGTTCCTTTCGGTTCAGTGGTTCGAATCCACTCTCCTCCATTAAATATTTAGGGGCATAGTTTAAAGGTAGAACAGCGGTCTCCAAAACCGTTAGTGTGGGTTCAATTCCTGCTGCCCCTGCCATGGCGATCGTGGCGAAGTGGTTAACGCACCGGATTGTGGCTCCGGCACTCGTGGGTTCGATTCCCATCGTTCGCCTTTATAATTGGGGTATAGCCAAGCGGTAAGGCAAGGGACTTTGACTCCCTCATGCGTTGGTTCGAATCCAGCTACCCCAGTTGCTTGAAAAGAGCAAAAATTGTATAATGGCGGTATAGCCAAGTGGTAAGGCAGAGGTCTGCAAAACCTTCATCACCGGTTCAAATCCGGTTACCGCCTTAGTACAATATATACTTTTAACAACAGGCCGGCGTGGCGGAATTGGCAGACGCGCTGGACTCAAAATCCAGTGCCCGTTGAGGGCGTGCCGGTTCGACCCCGGCCGCCGGTATTGACTAAGATGAGTCATCGTCTTAGTTTTTTAATTTGTCTTTGTAATATGGCGATCGTGGCGAAGTGGTTAACGCACCGGATTGTGGCTCCGGCACTCGTGGGTTCGATTCCCATCGTTCGCCCTTTTTATTGGGGTATAGCCAAGCGGTAAGGCAAGGGACTTTGACTCCCTCATGCGTTGGTTCGAATCCAGCTACCCCAGTCATTTAAAGAGTACAAGTGGTTCCTATTTGTTCTTTTTAAAATAGTGATGATTTTAAATAAATATTGAAAAAGAGCATGCTTGGACAAGCTCTTTTTTGTAATGTTAATTGATTCATTTGATCACATGTTACTTGTAAATTAAAAACGCCTTCCACGCGAGTGAGGTAGTCAGATAGAGAGAAATGACAGTAGGTGATACAAATGGCTAATAAAGCGATATAGCTCATACAAAGTGGTTATGGAGACACTATAGCTGTTTCAAAAAAACTTGTCGCTTGTTTAGATGCTAGATAATTGGAGTTTTTTATAAAAAATTAGTGTTCTTACTTATTAAGTAAGAACACTATTTCAGTTTACGTATCATCTTTGTAGTAGTAATTGATCGTCAACTAATTCAGCCCCGCTATTTTTTTGGAATAACGCCATTAGTTTTGGAACGGTAAGTTGGTCTTTGTCGGCTCCTTGTATATCAACGACGATAGTTCCTTGATGAAGCATAATTAGTCGATTTCCATAACGAATGGCATCTTCCATATCATGAGTAACCATAAAGGCTGTTAATTTTTGTTCTGTTATTAATTTTTGAGTTAATTGCATCACGGTAATTGATGTCTTTGGATCTAGTGCAGCTGTGTGTTCATCTAAGAGTATCAATTCGGGACGTTCCAAAGTGGCCATGAGTAGGGTAATTGCTTGACGCTGCCCTCCAGAAAGCAGTCCGATTTCAGTAGTTAAGCGATTCTCTAGTCCTAAATTCAGCATTGAGAGCTGTTTTTTGAAATAGTCTTTATCTTTGTTTTTTACCCCAGATGCAAAGCCTCTTTTTTTGCCACGTTTCATAGCTAGCGCTAAATTTTCTTCGACAGTCAATCGTACGGCTGTTCCTAATTTAGGGTCTTGAAATACACGAGAAATGTCTTTCGATCGCTTCATGACGGATTGTTTGGTGATGTCTTTGCCATTTAACTCTACCGTACCAGAAGTAATCTGATGGGTGCCTGCGATACTGTTAAGCAACGTAGACTTCCCAGCGCCATTGCCCCCAATAATTGTGATGAAGTCACCGGGATGGATCTCTAGATTAATGCCTTTTAAAACATGGTTTTCATTAATTGTGCCTCGTTCAAAAACTTGATGAAGATCATGGATAGATAAGACAGGTGTCATGTTAATTCACCTCTTTCTTTGCGTTCTTACGTTTACCTGGGAATCCGTGAATGCCTAATTTAGACTGTACTTGCGGTAATGACAAACAAATAACTAAGACGATGGCAGAGGCAATTTTTGAATCAGAAGGCTCAACATTGAATTCAAAAACAATCGCTAATATGAAGCGATAAATAATTGAACCAGCCACGATTGTTAATAGGCGAATAAGAAGAGGCTTATTTCGTAACAATACTTCTGCAATAATAATGGATGCTAAACCAATAACGATTGTTCCGACACCGGAGTTCAAATCGGCAAACCCGTTATTTTGAGCGATAAGTGCTCCCGATAATGAAATGCATCCGTTTGAAATCATATAACCGATCATTTTCATATTGTCGGTATTGATTCCATTTGCTTCACTCATGTCTATGTTGTCACCGGTAGCACGTATGGCTAGGCCGATTTCGGTTTTGAAAAAGACGTAAAGAACTGCAATGACGAGTAGGGCTACGATAAATCCAACGACAATGACGGCATTTACTTTTGTTAAGCCTAAGTCTTGAATCCAAGTGAAAATAGTAGATTCACCTAATAGTGAAATATTAGGTGCTTTTCCCATAACACGGTTGGTAATAGAGTAGAGACCGGTCATGGTAATAATTCCTGCTAGGAGAGCAGGAATTTTTAGTTTTGTATGGAGCAAGCCAGAGATTAGACCAGCTAAAACACCACCACAAAAACCTAAAATAGTTGCAAGTACTGGCGAAAAGCCATTTGTGATAGAGATTGCTGCAATACCTGCTCCTAAAGGAAAACTTCCTTCAGCAGTCAGGTCAGCAATATCTAAAATACGAAATGTGAGGTAAACACCAATCGCTAGTAAAGACCATAGTACACCTTGCGATGTTGCAGATTGAAAAATTGTTAAAAAGTCACTTATTGTCATAATAGTCATTCCTTTATTAGTTAAGCATACTATTCCGGTAGTTTGATTGAATCAGGGTCGATACCTAGTGCTTCGGCCATTTCTTTGTTAACAGTTAGTTTTAGATCGTTTGCTGATTCGATAGCAGTGGTACTTGGCTTGGCATCTCCATCTAAGATTTTAGCTGCCATGATACCTGTTTGTTTACCTAATGCTTCATAGTCTATACCATATGTTGCTAATCCGCCTTGTTCGACTTGTTCGACAGAACCAGCTACGATCGGTGTTTTCGTTTCTTTTGCAACTTCACCGACAATTGTCGCAGCTGAGGCAAAGGTGTTATCAGTTGGAATGTAGATACCATCCACGTCTTTAGCAAGAGAGGTAGTTACTTGTTGGACGTCGTTTGTAGTATTGGCTGTCAAAACTTTTACCGCCACTCCAGCTTCTTTTAATTCTTTTTCAGCTAAGTCCGCCTGAATTTTTGAATTTGATTCGCCAGCGTTATACATGATCCCGATTGTTTTTGCATCAGGTACGATACTTAAAAGAAGATCGATTTGTTTCTTGATAGGAACCATGTCTGTGGTACCAGTCACATTGCCACCCGGTTCTTTTTCTGATTTTACTAATTTAGCTGCTACTGGATCAGTTACTGCGGTAATAACGATTGGGATATCTTGAGTTTCATTTGCCAATGATTGCGCGGAAGGAGTGGCAATTCCTAGCAATAAATCTGGTTTTTCTTTCACTAGTTTTTCACTCATACTTTTTAAGTTGTCTTGATTGTTTTGAGCATTTTGGTAGTCAAAAGTAACATTTTTTCCTTCGGTGTACCCTCCTTCAGCTAGACCTTCTTTGAATCCTTTATAGGCCGCATCGAGGGATTCGTGTTGCACGACTTGCAAAATCCCCACAGTTTTTGTGTCAGATGACTCACTAGAACTCTTTCCACATGCACCTAAAGCAAGTAAACTCACTGCTAAAATTGAAGCTGTAACCATTTTTTTCATTTCTTTTCCCCCTTTATAATTGCTCTAAAAAACCCATCCAGACAAAGTCCAAATGGGTTACATAATCTTTTTTTGTAAGATTCAGCCATTTGGATGTGTCCACTGGCTAAAATCAGAGCGAAATACCTTAGCCATTCTAGATAGTACATGGGTACTTGTATCCAGAATGCTGCATACAAGTCTATCTAAAGTAGCTAAAGTAATACGTATTCAATTGTGTGAGTTGTGATGTTTTGTTCATCATGGAACATTCCTTTCACATTGAATTGTATTTAGTATAAAAAAAGGCGGAATAGATGTCAATAAGAAAAGAAAAAATATTCAGAAAAATCAAAAGAAAGACAAATAAAACAAGCTATCTGTTAAAGAAGTTAGTAGCAAAAAAAAAGCTAGCCCACTGATTGGCACTAGCTTTTTATGATTATTGACGATAAAAACGGATGTAGTCTTTGATTTCGGTTATGCTGAATGGTTGATCATCTTGAAATTGACTATATTTTGTCATGTCCAATGTATCATTGAATAGCTGTTCATATTCAGGAATAGCTAGCTTGATTCGTCGCGATAGTAGTTGCGTATGCAACTCTTCGTGTAGATGATGTTTATAGCCGTCTACTAAATGCCCTGTGAAAAATTCAGCGACACTGCCTGAGCCGTAGCTAAATAGGCCAATTTTGTCACCTGATTTTAAAGCAACACTTGTTTCGAGCAATGAAATTAGACCTAGGTAGAGAGACCCAGTATACAGATTACCGACTTTGCGACTGTAATGAATGCTCTCTTCGTAGCGTTCAAGTAACAATTCAGCGATTTCATGAGGTGCTGTCTCTAATTTAGATAATAACGCTTTTTTCCCCATCTTGGTGTAGGGAACATGAAAACATAATGCAGCAAAATCTGCAAAAGATTGCGAGTAGCGCGTGGTGTATTCGTCCCAAATTTTTTGGAATGACGCGATATACGTTTCATTGGAAAGTGGTCCATTCACTTCGGGATAGAGATTGCCGGTCGGACGCCAAAAGTCATAAACATCTTGAGTGAAAGCGACGGTCTCTGACGAAAGCTCTAAGATACGAGGGTTGGCAGAAAGAATCATAGCTACAGCACCAGCTCCTTGAGTGGGTTCTCCCCCGGAATTTAGACCATAGCGTGCGTTATCGGTCGCGATGACCAAGACTAGGCTGTCTGGATGAGCGGCTATGTGGTCACGGGCGATTTGAATCCCAGCCGTAGCTCCATAACAAGCTTGTTTAATTTCAAATGATCGTGTAAAAGGGCTCAGACCCAATAAGCGATGTAAAACAACAGCGGAAGCTTTTGACTCATCGGTACTGGACTCCGTTCCTACAATAATCATATCAATTTTTTCTTGATTTTCTTTAGTGAGTATTTGTTTAGCGGCATTGGCTGCGAAAGTCACAATATCTTGAGTTTTCGGCGCAATAGCCATCTGGGATTGTCCAATCCCAATAATGTATTTGTTTGGATCGACGTTACGAGCAATTGCAAGTTCGGGCATGTCCACGTAATAAGGGGGTACAAAAAATGATAGTTGATCTATACCTATCGACATCGGTTTCTCCTTTCAAATTGAAAAAAATTTTGCTACGTATAACATAACATATAAAGGAAAAGATATGCTTGTAATGATAGAATTTTAAAGATTGTTAAAGAATCCTGTAGCGAATGATGTTAGCTATTGGTGAAGTATTCTTTTTTTTGTGTATCCATGCTATATTTTTTATGGAGGTGGCCAAGTGGAGAAAGTAGTAATCATTGATGCGTTACGCACACCAATTGGAAAATATCACGGTGAATTAGCAGTGTATTCGGCCGTTGAGTTAGGAACCATTGTGACAAAAGAACTATTGGATCGACATAAAGGAATGGTAAACGATATTGATTATGTCGTTTTTGGGAATGTCTTACAAGCTGGAAATGGCCAAAATCCAGCGAGACAAATTAGTCTGAAGGCTGGGTTAGAAGTAGCGGTACCGGCTGTGACTGTGAATGAAGTATGTGGGTCAGGCATGAAAGCTATAGCGCTTGCACGGCAAATGCTCCAATTAAAAGAAGCAAACATTGTGCTAGCTGGTGGGGTAGAGAGTATGACCAATGCACCATCTGTTAGTTATTTTGATAAAGCAACAAAGACTTATTCGCAGCCTGAACAAGTCATGTTTGTTGATGGGTTAAAGGATGCATTAAGTGGGAAAATGATGGGAATGACGGCTGAACTTGTGGCCGAACGCTATGGTGTCTCAAGAGAAGCACAGGATGCGTTTGCCTATCGTTCGCAACAAAAAGCAGCCCATGCCCAAAATAGTGGCTGGTTTGAGCAAGAAATCGTGCCAGTTCCTTTAGCAGATCAATCGCTAGTAACCAAGGACGAAGGCATTCGTCCGCAAACAACGACGGAAAAATTGGCGACGTTAAAGACCGTATTTAAAGAGAATGGCACGGTAACAGCAGGAAATGCTTCGACTATTAATGATGGGGCAGCGGCACTCCTACTATGCACCAAAACGTATGCACTAGCCAATCGTATTCCATACCTTGCTGAGATTGAAGACATGGTAGAAATTGGGATTGAGCCAGAAGTGATGGGGATTTCTCCAATTCAAGCGATTAAAAAATTAAGCCAACGCAACCAGCTGGCACTTGATGACGTAGATTTATTTGAAATCAACGAAGCATTCGCAGCTTCTTCCATTGTGGTCGAAAACGAATTAGGATTGGACGAGACGAAAGTTAATATTGCTGGTGGCGGAATTTCTTTAGGCCATGCGATTGGTGCGACAGGTGCTAGAATTGTCACGACACTGGTTCATCAGCTTCGTCGCACGAAGCAAAAGACAGGTATTGCATCGTTGTGTGTAGGTGGTGGACTTGGATTGGCGTTGCTTTTACGCGTACCAGACCAAGAAATACTCGATCAGGCGGATCTTCCTTTTTATAAGAAGACACCAGGGGAGCGACGGGCTGACTTGGTGGAGCAAGGCATTTTAACAAATGAGCAAGCGGAATTATTGTCACAGCAAGAACTATCTGAAAGTATTAGCAATCACTTAATTGAAAACCAACTGAGTGATTTTCCGTTGCCTTTAGGTGTGGCCAAAAATTTACTAATTAATGGCAAAGAATACATTGTTCCACTCGTGACAGAAGAGCCATCTGTCATTGCTGCTTGTAGCAATGGAGCGAAAATGGCCAAGACGACTGGTGGCTTTGTTGTCAAGGCGACTGAACGCTTGTTGCGGGGGCAAATTATTTTTACTCAAGTAGCCAGTCTCCAGTCGTTCGTCCAAGCGCTTGAGGAGAAGAAAAATCATTTTTATCAGCTAGCAAACAAAGCATATCCGTCGATTGTCGTCCGTGGCGGTGGCGTGCGCAAGATTGAAGTGCGGACCTTTGCAAATACACGTGATGTATCATTAGATGTCTTTATGGACACGCAAGAAGCGATGGGCGCAAATATGCTAAATACGGTTCTGGAAGCTATTGCCAATGAAATAAAAGAGCAGTTTACTGAACAGCTTTTGATGAGCATTTTATCGAATTATGCGACAGAGGCAGTGACGACCGTCTGCTGCCGCATTCCATTTGCAAAACTATCAAAAGGAACAAACGGTGAACAAATTGCAACGAAAATTACCGAAGCAGCACGCTATGCGAAAATCGATATCTATCGAGCAACGACGCATAACAAAGGAATAATGAATGGTATCGAGGCATTCGTACTAGCGACGGGTAACGATACACGTGCAGTAGGGGCGGCTATCCACGCATATGCGGCACGAAATGGTTCATATCAAGGCTTAAGTGACTGGTATATAGAGGAAGGTGAGCTTGTAGGTGAACTAGCAGTCCCTATTCTCATGGCGTCTGTCGGTGGTGCCACGACCATTTTGCCAAAAGCGCATGCAGTTCATGAAATGCTAGGAAACCCATCGGCACAAGAATTAGCGTATATAGCCGTTGCAGTAGGACTCGCGCAAAACTTAGCTGCATTAAGAGCGCTGGTTTCAGAAGGAATCCAGCAAGGACATATGGCCTTGCAAGCACGATCGCTGGCTATGAGTGTTGGTGCGAATGCAGAAGAAATAGACACGGTCGTAAAAAAAATGACACAAGGTGAAATGAATCAAAATGCGGCTCGCTTGTATTTGCAGCAAATTCGACAAGAAACCATAAATGAATAAATAATATGAAAAGAATATTTGTATTTTAAAGAAATCATAGAAAATTTTTTGATTTAGTGGAAATCGCTTTATTTTTTTCAAAGAATAGCATAAACTAGAACTTGTAGGTATTTTATAATTGAAGTGTTGGTTAGGAGGATATACGGTATGACAGAATTTGATAATAATCAAGTGGAAAATGTGAATGTTTCAATGGAAGATGCTCTAAACAGCTTTAAAGAAGTGAGTGTCGGCGATGTAGTCAAAGGTGAAGTACTTGCGGTAGAAGACAAGCAAGCAATCGTTGGCATTGAAGGTGCTGGGGTGGAAGGGGTCGTTCCTGTTAAAGAACTTTCGACTTTACCAGTAGAAGACATCAATGAACTAGTTAAAATTGGTGATGTTTTAGATTTAGTTGTCATCTCAACCATCGGCAAAGACAAAGAAAATGGAAGCTATTTACTTTCAAAACGTCGCTTAGATGCCAAGAAAGTCTGGGCAGACATTGAAAAAGACTTTGAAGATGGTAAAATCCTTGAAGCACCAGTAACGAATATTGTAAAAGGCGGCTTAGTGGTCGACGTTGGTGTACGTGGTTTTGTTCCAGCATCAATGGTTGAAGATCATTTCGTCGATGACTTTGAAGAATACAAAGGCAAGACACTAACGCTAAAAATTATTGAAATTGAACCATCTGAAAATCGGTTAATTTTATCCCATAAAGCAGTAGTAGAAGCTGAAAAAGAAGACAAAAAAGCAGAATTATTGGCTTCTATCAAAGAAGGCGACCAGTTAGAAGGAAACGTGGCTCGTTTGACGAATTTTGGTGCATTTGTAGACTTAGGTGGTATTGATGGCCTAGTTCATGTGTCTGAGATTTCACATGGTCATGTCGGTAAACCAAGTGATGTGTTAGCTGTTGGCGATACAGTCAATGTAGCGGTCCTTTCTATTGACCCAACAACTGAGCGTATTTCATTATCAATTAAAGATACATTGCCTGGCCCTTGGGACAACATCGAAGAAAAGGCGCAAGTGGGTGCCACTTTAGAAGGAACAGTGAAGCGATTGACTAGTTTTGGAGCATTTGTGGAAGTCTTCCCTGGCGTCGAAGGCCTGGTACACATTTCCCAAATCTCGCACAAACACATTGCAACACCGCATGAAGTGTTACATGAAGGTGATACCGTACAAGTGAAAGTATTGGAAGTAAATCCGACTGATCATCGAATTGCCTTAAGTATCAAAGCTTTAGAGGAAAAGCCTGAAGCAGAAAAAGCCGAAAAACCAGAAGAATCTTATGAATTACCTGAAGAGTCAACCGGCTTTACGATGGGTGATATCTTAGGTGATGCGATGAAAGATGCAGAGTCTGAAGAATAAAAAATAATTCGATTTTTATAGAATAAAGAATAGACATGAAGTTACCGAAAGAAGGCAATGGCGAACCATTACTTTTGATTGGGATTCATGTCTTTCTTTTTGTCAGTGAAAAAAGGACAATTGAAACGTTCGCAAGCCAAGTTATTGAGAAGAGATACATTTAAAAATCATTCAAAAGATGCTAAAATGAATAGATAAGTAAATTTATGAATACATACAAGGAGTTAATAAAATGACTAAAAAAATACTTTTGGCAACAATTTTTTCACTATCGATTCTTATTTCAGGGTGCGCTAAATGGGTAGATCAAGGAGAGTCTATCACTGCTGTTGGTTCATCTGCTTTGCAGCCACTAGTGGAATCCGTTGCCGAAGAGTTTCAATCCAACAATCCTGGGAAATTTATCAATGTTCAAGGTGGTGGGAGTGGTACTGGATTGAGCCAAGTGCAGGCAGGTGCGGTAGAAATCGGTAACTCAGATTTATTTGCTGAAGAAAAATCAGGCATTGATGCGACGAAATTGGAAGACCACCGTGTAGCAGTGGTAGGTATTACACCGATTGTCAATCCAAAAGTAGGGATAAAAAATATATCCTTAGCTAACTTAAAAAAAGTTTTTACTGGTGAAATCACAAACTGGAAGGAACTGGGTGGAACAGATACCCCAATTGTCTTATTAAACCGAGCATCTGGCAGTGGAACGAGAGCGACTTTCGAAAAATGGGTGATGGACGGTCAAGAAGCCAAACAAGCTCAAGAGCAAGATTCAAGTGGAATGGTGCGTCAGATAGTGAAAGATACCGCGGGAGCGATTAGTTATGTTGCATTTTCGTACGTTACAAGTGATGTCCAAACACTGTCAATTGATGGAGTGAAACCAACTGATGAAAATGTAATGGACAATAAGTGGATCATTTGGTCATATGAACATATGTATACCAAGAAAAGTCCTGATTCACTTACGCAGTCATTTATTGAATACATTTTATCAGATGAGATCCAAGAAAATTTGGTGACTAAGTTAGGGTACATTCCAGTATCGAAAATGACTGTCCAACGAGATTGGGAAGGAAATCTAATTAATTAAGCGTTATTTACAAAAAATTTACAATCTCAATCATTCCCTTACAAGACGTTTAATAGAAATTGATGTTGAACTATTACACTTAGTCTGAGAAAAAAGTTTTGAGGAGGACCCTCTTGTGGAAGATGTAAAAAAAGTGTTAATGAAAAAATCAAAACGTTCTAAGATGGAGCAGTTTGGTAAAGCAATCAGTTTTCTTTGTATCGCATTGATTGTTGTGGTTGTATTGTCAATTTTTTATTTTGTAGCAAGTAAAGGATTGGCCACTTTCTTTGTAAATAAGGTCAACGTATTTGATTTTCTATTCGGATCAAAATGGAACCCTAGTGTCGTCGGATCAGATGGTAAAGCATTAGTCGGTGCATTACCGATGATTTTGGGCTCTTTTATCGTTACATTACTATCAGCTATTTTAGCGACACCATTCGCTATTGGTGCCGCTGTCTTTATGGTTGAAATTTCCCCTAAGCAGGGTCAAAAGATTTTGCAACCGGTTATTGAATTGTTAGTCGGTATCCCTTCTGTTGTTTATGGGTTTATTGGACTATCTGTCATTGTTCCTGCTATCCGATCGGTATTTGGTGGTACGGGATTTGGTATTTTAGCAGGTACTTTTGTCTTATTCGTGATGATTTTACCGACAGTAACGACGATGACTGTTGATGCATTAAATTCAGTCCCTAGATATTACCGAGAAGCCTCGTTAGCATTGGGTGCAACTCGGTGGCAAACAACGTACAAAGTCGTCCTTAGAGCGGCTGTACCAGGTATTTTAACAGCGGTCGTATTTGGAATGGCACGCGCATTTGGTGAAGCCTTGGCTATTCAAATGGTTATCGGAAATGCTGCTCTTATTCCAACTAGCCTAACAACGCCAGCATCCACCTTGACCTCTATTTTGACGATGGGAATTGGAAATACGATTATGGGGACGTTAGAAAATAATGTCTTGTGGTCCTTAGCACTGATTTTACTCTTGATGTCATTATTATTTAACATTATTATTCGCCTAATCGGTCGGAAGGGGGCATTGAAATAATGAATGCAAAACGTGCAGATAAAATCGCTACAGGAATTCTTTATAGCATAGCAGGTGTCATCGTCATTATTTTAGCTGCCTTATTGCTATACATTTTGGTTCGTGGCTTGCCTCATATTTCATGGGAATTTTTAACCCAACCATCTAAGGCTTACCAAGTCGGTGGTGGGATTGGTATTCAGCTTTTTAATTCATTTTATTTATTAATTGTAACGATGATTATTAGTTTTCCAATTTCATTGGGAGCTGGTATTTATTTATCAGAATATGCGAAGCAAAATTGGCTGACAGATGTGATTCGTACATCGATTGAAATTCTTAGTTCGTTGCCTTCTGTTGTGGTTGGTTTGTTCGGTTTCTTGGTCTTTGTTTTACAATTTCAATATGGCTTCTCGATTATTTCAGGTGCATTAGCGCTGACATTTTTCAACTTGCCTCTTTTGACAAGAAATGTTGAAGAATCATTACGAGCTATCCCAGCAACTCAGCGTGAAGCAGGCTTAGCTTTAGGTCTGTCACGATGGGAAACAGTATTACGCGTGATTGTTCCTGAGGCTACCCCGGGTATTTTGACGGGCGTAATTTTAAGTTCTGGTCGAATTTTTGGTGAGGCCGCTGCGCTTATTTACACTGCAGGTCAAAGTGCACCTGCATTGGATTTTAGCAACTGGAATCCATTGAGTGCTGCTAGTCCACTGAATATCTTCCGTCAAGCGGAAACGTTAGCTGTATATATTTGGAAGGTGAATTCAGAGGGGACAAAACCTGATGGCGATGCGATTTCGGCAGGTGCTTCAGCAGTGTTGATTTTAGCAGTACTAGCGTTTAACTTTGGCGCACGTGCAATAGGCAAACGCCTGTACAAAAAAATGACTTCGGCAGCATAAGGAGAAGAGTATGAAAGAGTATAATTTAGCAGATCGTCATATCATCGAGTTGAAAAAGCCCGAAGAAATTATTATAGAAACCAAAGATCTTCATGTTTTTTATGGCAAAAATGAAGCGATAAAAGGGGTAGACCTCCCCTTTGAAAAAAATAAAATTACAGCCTTAATTGGTCCGTCTGGATGTGGAAAATCGACTTACTTACGTAGTTTGAATCGTATGAATGATGAAATTCCTAACACGACAGTAACAGGAGAAATTATTTATAAGAATGTTGACGTAAATTCAAAAGAAGTGGACGTTTATGAAATGCGTAAACGAATCGGAATGGTGTTTCAACGTCCAAATCCATTTAGTAAATCTATTTATGAAAATATTACCTTTGCACTTAAAAGACATGGTGAAAAAGATAAGAAAAAATTGGATGAGATTGTTGAAACGAGTCTGAAGCAGGCTGCACTATGGGATCAAGTAAAAGATAGTTTACATCAAAGTGCTCATGCTCTGTCAGGTGGGCAACAACAAAGATTGTGTATCGCCCGTGCAATTGCTATGAAACCAGATATTTTATTATTAGATGAACCAGCGAGCGCGCTCGATCCAATTTCGACAAGTACTGTTGAAGAAACGTTAATTAATCTAAAAAAAGATTACTCCATCATAATCGTCACCCATAATATGCAACAGGCGGCACGGATTAGTGATTACACAGCCTTCTTCTACTTAGGCTATGCGATTGAATATGATGATACCCGCAAGATATTTACGAGACCAAAAATAAAAGCGACGGAAGACTATGTTTCTGGACATTTTGGGTAGATGGAGGTTAGCAAAATAATGACAAAACCAATGATTAGTTCAAAAGATTTGCATTTGTACTACGGGAAAAAAGAGGCATTAAAAGGGATTGACCTGGCAATTTACCAAAATGAAATTACGGCGATGATCGGTCCGTCAGGTTGTGGGAAATCGACTTATTTACGATGTTTAAATCGGATGAATGATTTGATTCCTAATGTTACGATAACTGGTAGTATTGTTTATGGTGACAAGGATATTTATAGTCCGAAGATGGATACTGTTGAACTACGTAAAGAAATTGGTATGGTTTTTCAACAACCCAATCCATTTCCTTTTTCAGTCTATGAAAATGTTGTTTATGGCTTACGTTTAAAAGGTGTAAAGGACAAGCAGTTACTTGATCAAGTTGTAGAAGAAAGCCTCAAAGCAGCTTCTGTCTGGGAAGAAACAAAAGACAATTTGCACAAAAGCGCACTGTCATTTTCTGGTGGTCAGCAGCAACGGATATGTATTGCTAGAGTTTTAGCCGTTAATCCGAAAATTATTTTACTTGATGAACCGACTAGTGCCCTGGATCCAGTTTCATCAGGCAAAATAGAAAATACATTGTTGGAATTAAAGAGCAAGTACACAATGGTCATCGTGACGCACAATATGTCACAAGCTTCTCGTATTTCAGATAAGACTGCTTTTTTTCTGAACGGCAGTCTGATAGAATACGATGCAACCAAGAAAATATTCTTGGATCCTAGCAAGCAAGAAACGAATGATTATATTTCAGGCAGATTTGGGTAATTAGGAGGAGAAAAAATGTTACGTTCACAATTCGAAGAAGATTTACTTAATTTGCATAATCAATTTTACGAGATGGGTATGATGGTTAGTAGTGCGATTCATAAATCGGTAAAAGCATATGTCAAACATGACAAACAATTAGCAAAAGAAGTGATTGCATATGACGACCACATCAATGAATTAGAAATTTCACTTGAAAAAAGAAGTTTTGAAATGATTGCATTGCAACAACCGGTAACGACAGACTTAAGAAATATTATCACTGTAATGAAAGCTAGCTCTGATTTAGAACGTATGGGAGATCATGCGGTTTCGATTGCAAAATCAACGATTCGTGTCAAAGGGCAACAGCGCATTGCAGATGTAGAAAAAGAAATTTCTGATATGTCTGATTACGTAAAAAAAATGGTAGATAATGTATTGGTTGCATATGTGAAGACAGATCAAAAAGATGCACGGATGATTGCACAGATGGATGAAAAGGTGAATAAATATTATAATGATATTTATTATATGACAATTGATTCTATGAAAGAAAATCCTGAGACAGTGATTAGCGGTACGGAGTATTTATATGTAGCGCAATATCTTGAACGTATTGGTGATTACGTAACCAATATTTGTGAATGGATAGTGTATCTAGCAACAGGTAAAATTACTGAGCTTGGATCAAGTCAAGAACCAAAAAGAGAATAACCCTAGTAGTTGGACTTTAGCTACGTTTCTGCTACTAAACCAAAAAGGCTTGAAGTAGAGTTACAAGTAAAAAAGCCATAAAATCCAAAAGTTCGAGATAAAACTTTTGGATTTTATGGCTTTTTTACTTGTAGTTGAACAGTGTTGTGTCAGATATAAACTTTTATCTTTCAGCTAATGGCACTGCTGCATAGGCATCAATAACTGGGATGACTTCTAGTTTTAGCTTGTATTTTCTTTCCAATGCGGACTCAATCACCCGTGTGTTTTCTTCTACTTTAGATACGGAAGCAAGCAAGCGAGGTTCTTTCGCTGTTTCTTCATAGATTTCTAGTGAAGTATCGGATTCTTTAACAGTGAATTTAGGGAAGCTCTCGATTTCTTTAATGAATGCTGTCGTTTTTTCACCATCTGTTGTTGCAATTGTTGGTGTTGATCGTGTTTGTTCTGGAATCCAATAACTTGCCACTTCTTCTACTAAATTAGCACTAAAACGATCCAATAAGCCTTTTTCTTGGTTTTGGATTCGTTTTACCACCGTTGTAAAATTTTCATCCAGTGGTACTTTGATTTGCTGATCGCGTTCGGTTGGTTGCAGCAATTCAATGCGCATCTCATGACCTTCCGTACCATTTAGGAAAACACGAAGATTCAATTGATAGTCTTCTTGTGCTTTCTCTTCCATTTTATGGAAAAGTTGTTGTCGAGCATCCGTAAAAGATGGACGAAATTGTTGTTTTAATTTAGCTAATTGTTTCTTTTTCATGATGTTCCCCTTTCAATACCATTTGATTATATGAAAAAAAAAACTATTTGAACAGATTTTTTTTAGATAATGAAAATTTAATGAGAATCAAATTCTTTTTTTAAAGATGTGATGGTTTGATATCTGGGGATGATTAAAAGTTTGGTTTTTTGTGCATTCCAACAAATCAAATAATTATGCCAACTAGAACTTTCATAATTCGGGCCTAATTGCCGCTGAATTTCGGCGAGAATTTGGCCGGCCTGCCATTGGCGAATAGGAAAATGTTGGATTATGTCCTCATTTATCAAAAAAATAAATGATGGTTGCAATGCTTGTTTGACTTGAGTGGGGATGTTTTCTAGTCGATTTTGAATATTCATCGTAATCACCTCTAAAGAAATTGTATCAAGGAGATAGGAGAAAAGTCAAAGGATGTAACGAAATTGTAGATGGAACGTATGGTATAATGATGTTTATTTCATAGAAGGAGAGAACATGTGTCATGATTTACTTAAAGAGTGCCTACTTACACGTGATTGATCGTGAAGCAGGCCTACCTATCTTTTCTAGTGTAGCGTTAGATTTATCCAAAGAATTTATTAGAGAATTTATTGAGAAAAAAATTACGAAGATTAGCAATGCTAAAGCACAGACGGGGTATTTATCGCCTACTAGTATTGTTAATGAGCTGATCATGTCTAATCAGGACAATTTTGCCGCATTAAATCAGCAAGTAGTCGAGCGTTGGTATCAGTGTTATGTAGAAAGTGAAGGAGCGCCAAGCTGTGATGTTCTTATTGTGTCATTTGAACGAGAAGAGACGTCCCATCTAGCATTTCTAAAAATGGATTATCAAACGGGCTTCACGCATGCGATTGAATCCAATGAGCAAACTTTTTTTACGGATTTACTCATGCATCGTGCTCTTATTCCTTCTCTTTCACAAGCGGCTAGTGAAGGATTTTTACTTGAGTTGTCGACGAAACGATTTGAACTAATCGAGAAAAAATACGAGTTTTCTGGTAAAAAGATGGCATATTTAGCTGAGAAAGTCTTGCAGTCGCCAGTCGAATTATCCTTTACTCAACAAGTAACCGTTCTTGAAAAAACAGCAAAAAAAGTTGGTGAAAAATTTTCTGAAGAGGGTGTTGCATTTCAGGCGACAGTTCAAGATGTGTTGGCGACCTCCTTTGTTGAAGAAGAAGAGACGTCTGTTGAAAAAATTGCGCAACACGTTTTCCAAGACAATCCAATTGCGCAAAAAGCATTTATAGAGGAAGTCGCTGAAAAAGGTGTCCATGACGATATACCGACCATCCACAATATTGAAAAAGTTTCTGCGAAAAAATTTGAGAAGCAAAAAATTAAATTGGCTAATGGAATTGAAGTAATTATCCCAATGGAATTATATCGTGATCCGAACGTCGTCGAGTTTGTCCAACAATCGGACGGAACCCTCTCTGTGATTTTAAAAGATCAGATTGTGCAAGATTAAAAGAAGTAGCGTAAGCGCCCAGAAGTAGCGCGTCAGCACTAAAAAGGCCATCTCATCCGGAAGATGGGGTGGCCTTTTTACGACTAGTTAATTATTTTTTTAAGGAGTCATCGTTTTTTTGATTGTCGACGATTAATAAGACAATAATCACATACAAAATCCAACTATCTCTTGAATACAATGTATATCTAGGATTCCATAAACTGGCATATTTTGACTTGTATTCTCGTAGTCCTTGGAATGAATACAATTCAGAACCAAATTCGTAGACGAACGCTGCTATGCGCTCTTGAACAAAGCTACTACGGTATTTGCCGACATTGGATAAGGGCGCCATACCTAAGTTAAAATACTGAATGTCTTCTTCTTTTAAATACTCAAATAGATGGATAAATAGAAAATCCATGCTGCCAGCAGGGGCATTCTCCTTATGGTGACGCATCAAATCGATGGTGGCACTTTCTTTTGTATATGTTGGAATAATATTTGCAAAGGACACAATCTCTCCCGCTTGATTTTTGACTAAGGCAATTGGATTTCGTTGCAAATAGGCTTCATCAAAAAATCCTAAAGAGAATCCTTTTTCTTTGCGCCCTTCAAGCCAGCTATCTGAAATTGCTTTAAGGGCTTGCATGTTCTCAGCAGAAAAAGGTGGTTGAACCACTTCGAACGCGTACCCCTCTTTGGTCAAACGATTCATTAAGGAACGAGCACCTCGTTGTTTCTTACCTGCGAGAGAAAAACTTTGCAAATCAACCAAGGCTTCTTCGCCCATTTTGATAAAATCGTAACCAAATTCGTGCATAGTGAGGACTGTCTTTTCGCTAACTTCGTAAAACACAGGTAAATATCCTAACACATCGCAATCAAATATGAAGGCCTTCAGAGCGGCAGTGAAGTCGTCTTTTTTCCCAGATGGATTGCCCATTACGATACATTTATTATTTATCGTACGAAATTGCAGAAAGACTGTCGGCTCATCGTCTTTGTAGTAAGTATACATTTCTTTGTCTCGTAAAAAGATTAATTCACTATCTATATTGCCACCATATGTAGTCAAAATTTGACTTGCTACAGCTTCATTTAATGCAGTACCGACTTTTTTCTTCTCTCCTCTTAAATAGCGCGTGAACAACGATAGGAAGGCAATTACGACCATAATGGCAATAAATCCTGAAAACCAAGCTTTTTCAGAAGGGAAGAGTAAAAATGAGCCGGGTCTTAATATATGATGACGCTGGAAATGATTGGAAAAACTAGGTAAATTATAAAAGCCAATAATCAGATATAGAACGGTCAAAATACCATAGATTAACCCGTCCATAGTCAACCACTCCCATGAATACACCAATTGCTCACGATACAGCTCAGATTTAGAAACAATGACCAAAATGAGAAGTAAAACAAAGTAGCTAACAGTAAAGAGACTAAAGTCAGTTATGAAGGCATAAAAAATTGTCACAACTAAAAGAATAATCGTCGGCCAATAGGCTCTCTTGACTCTTGCAGCCATCCCACGGCCCATGATTAAGAGTGAAAAGCCTAATAAGATACTTGGGAATTGAGCGATGATATGGAGACGGAAAGGATTCAAATGTTCCAACCATTTGTTGGTGGTAAATGCCTCTGGAATGGTCGCAACTAAAATCATTAACATACCAGAGAAGTAAAGCAGTCCGACAATTAATTTATGAAACAGTTCTACAGCTAATTGAGAAGGAACACTGTTATATTTTTCATCAAGTTTAGTAAATAAGTGCTTAGAAAAGAGTAAGGCACCTAATAAAAATGGCAAGAAATAATAAGCGACCCGATACAAAAGCAACCAAAGCACAACAGTCTCACGAGGTAACCCCATTGAAGAAAAGCCAAGAATGATCATAACATCAAAGCTACCTAGTCCGCCTGGAATCATGGACACAATCCCAATTACAGTTGCTGCAATAAATAACGGAATGGAATCATTTAAAGGTATTGGACTATCCAAAAAATAACCAATAACCGAGAAGGTCACAATCATCCCTGTCCATTCAAAGAAAGAGGTTCCGATTAAACGCCACCGATTTTCTAAAGATAGTCCTGTTAATAGACCGTCTTTTTTCCTACGTGCAATTAAAAAGACAATCGGGAAATAAAGTCCTGCGCCCAATAACCAAATCCAGTACTGTTTGACATAGTCAGAAAGGGCAAAAAATTGTGTCAACACGAAGAAAAATAAACTATAAATGGATAGACCAGATAGTACAAATACTAATATTTTTGTTAATGCCCCAATAATTCGTTGATCTTTTGCTCCTTTACGGAAGAATTCATTCCGTAAACCAACGCTCACCAATCCTCCAAAACCGGCTAAATTATTAATGGTATTAATAATCCAACTCGCTTCGAAAATATAGCGTTTTGAATAGTCAAGTTGGACCATTTTTTTCAAAGTAAAATCATAGCCAGTCATCGGTACAATCGAAAGCAATCCGACGAGCAAAATAATAACAAATTTCCACCAACTTACATTATCGAGAATGGATTGGAATTTATCGATAGACAGACTGTTAAAAATAGACAATAACTGCGCCACAACGAGGACCGATACAATTAAAATAAACATTCCTTTTAAAAATTTGGCATGCTTGTTTATCACTTGTATTGCTTTTTTCAAGATGATTCTCCCCCCACTAAAAAGTGCAAAACTTCTTCATTAAAAACATTTGGTAATTTCTTTGCTAATAAGTGCCCTTGATTTGGAATGAGCACAAAGGTCGCCTTTGGTATCGTTGAGGCGATAGCCATTGAGTGCTCAATTTTGATAATATCTTTTTTGCCGACGATTACTAGTGTATTGGCAGTAATTTTTTTTAGCATCTCTTTCGATAGGCCGGTTGGGGCTACCATCAAGTGAACGATATGTTTTCTTTTTTTGAAATGGGATGAAAAAAGTCCCAGAAATTTGACCAAGGCGTACTGCATGTCCGTCAAAATTCGAACACCTAGTTTGACACCGGAAACCGAATAATTACCGGCATTTAAAACAAGCTTGGTGACTTTATTTGGGTAACTCGCGCTAAAAGCCATGGCGACATTCGCTCCATCACTAAATCCTAAGATATAGGCCTGTTTCAAATGTTCTGCTTGAAATAATTCATATAAATCGTTTGCCATCAATTGATAAGAGAGTTGACTCAGTTCACCTGTCGACTTCCCATGACCGCGGCTATCTACGACAATGACCTTAAATTGCTTGGCAAAAAAAGGAATTTGATTGGCAAAATAGGTACGATCATTGCCGTTTCCATGTAGTAAGACAAAGGGGAAGCCGGTTCCGAAAATTTCATAGGCTAATACACTTTTATCTGATAGAATGATTGACTTGACTATGCCATGCTCCATAATAAAACTTCCTTTTACTAAAATACGATTATCTAAATTGAGGATACGTTTAGTATAGCGATTTTTTCCGAGGAATAACAGCATGAGTGGCGAACATTATCGTAAGATATGGTATAAGGCTTTATTTTTTTATAAAGATTATAAGTGAAAGGAGAGAAATGATAGACAGAGCTCTTATTGCAAGGTACCCTATAAAAAGTGTATAGCGAAACAAAAAAGGTTGGTACAGTGTTTTGAAGAAAAAAAGCAAACAATTTATTGTCCGAGGTATTCTTTTCCTCTTGGTGATTAGTGTCAGTGCAATTGGTTATCGAAACTATAAAATTTTAAAACAAGTTCATACTTTTGATGAATTGGTGACGACAGAGACTAAAGCACATGGTATTTCAGAATACCGGGATCTGGCGCTCAGTATTATTTATACGGAGTCAAAAGGTCTTGGCAATGATCCGATGCAGAGTTCTGAAAGTCTGACGAATACAGCAGGAACAATTACTGCCTCAGAACAAAGTATCAAACAAGGTGTACTTTTTTTAGCCAAAGCAATCAAACAGGCCAAAGAAGCAGATGTCGATATTTGGACGGCTGTTCAAGCCTATAATTTTGGATTGGATTACATTTCCTATGTGAAAGAAAATGGTGGGAAAACGACGGTTGAGTTAGCTGAAACGTATTCAAGAGATGTTCTTTCACCAAAATTGGGTAATGAAGAACAGACGAAGTATCGCTATTACGCTTGGCGATCCTTTATTTACAACGGTGGCTATTTATATCATAATGGTGGTAATATGTTTTATGCAGATTTAGTCCAATGGAATCTTTATAAAATACAATGGACGACTATCTTTTTTTAAATCTTGTTAGGGGGAAATTATGAAAGAGCAAAACCATAAGAACGATTGGGTGTTACGATTTATCAAGGGGATGTTTATCGGATCAGGATTTATTCTACCAGGTGTGAGCGGCGGGGCACTCGCAGCTATTTTTGGCATTTATGAACGCATTATTTCTTTCTTAGCGCACATTACACGAGACTTCAAAGAGAATGTTCGCTACTTCTTACCAGTTGGTCTTGGTGGGATTGCGGGTGTTTTTGTTTTGTCTTTTGCGGTAAGTTTTTTACTAGGAAATTATGAAACAATTATTTTATGGTTTTTCGTCGGCTGTATTGTTGGAACTGTTCCTTCTTTATGGAAGGAAGCAGGCAAGAAAGGACGAACGAACCGCGAATTAATTATTTTTGCGGTAACGTTTTTTGTCGGTTGGTTGTTTTTATGGAAAGGAGCCGCACTTTTTGGAACTGTGGAGCAAAATACCTTTACATGGGTGATCGCCGGTGCCTTAATTGGATTGGGGATGATTGTTCCAGGTCTAAGTCCTTCCAATTTTTTAGTTTATATGGGGATGTACAAAGCAATGTCCGATGGAATTAAGACGGTCAATCTGGGCGTTATTTTGCCTATCGCTGTAGGTGGCTTGGTAACTGTTTTAGCATTGTCAAAAGTGATGGATTATATTTTTAGTAAAGCATACGCCCAGCTGTTTCATTTTATTTTAGGAATTGTTTTTGCATCTACGGTTATGATTATTCCTACGAACTACGCCGGAATGAGTGCACTAGGCTATCTAAGTTGCTTTGTGTTGTTTCTTTTAGGTTGTCTATTAGGAAGTTGGATGAGTCATTTGGAAGAAACCTATAAATAAGAAGACATTAAGCAAAAAAACTTGCCACTTGTAAAAAATATGTTATGATAGAAAGAGTAAAAAAAACAAACGATAAATCGCGCTAATTTGATTAGTGCGATTTTTTACCGAAGTTTTTCTATGTATTTCGAGTTGGATGGAGGTGATTTTTTTGGCGAAGATACCTTCGACTGTCGTTGATTCTATCAGGGAGCAAGCCAATATTGTTGAAATTATTGGTCAATATGTCCAGCTAAAAAAAGCAGGTAAAAATTACCTAGGTCTATGTCCATTTCATAATGAAAAAACGCCTTCTTTTAGTGTTGCAGAAGACAAGCAAATTTTTCATTGTTTTGGTTGCGGAAAAGGAGGCAATGTTTTTCGCTTTATCGAAGAAATTGATCATCTTTCTTTTGCTGAAGCCGTTTTAAAAGTAGCTGATCTTGAACAAATTCCCATCGACCATGCTTTACGCGTATCGCAGCCAAGTACAGTTGAATCGTCACCCTTACTGGTACTGCATGATAAAGCAATGCAGTTTTATCATCATATTTTGGTGAATACTGAAGTGGGGCAGCAACCATTAGACTATTTGCATCAAAGAGGGCTGACGGATGAATTAATTCAAGAGTTTCAAATCGGTTTTGCGCCACCACAACGAACATTTTTGGAGCGCATTTTTCGAAATGAATCGTTAGCGCCTGATGCTTTTCCTAATTCTGGTCTTTTTGTAGAAAAAGATGATCACTCTTTAATCGATCGATTTTATCAGCGTATTATGTTTCCAATCCGAAACCCACAAGGTAAGACGATTGCCTTTTCGGGAAGGTGGTTTGAATTTGAAAATGAAGAGATCTCCGATCAGCCAAAGTATTTAAATTCTCCTGAAACATCGATTTTTAACAAAAGAGATGTCCTCTTTAATTTAGACAAAGCGAAGGCAACCATTCGAAAAGAAAATACGATCGTATTGTTTGAAGGATTTATGGACGTGATTGCAGCTTGGCAAGCTGGGGTTACAAACGGCGTAGCGTCCATGGGAACCAGTCTCACCGAACAACAGATCCGTCAAATGGAGCAACTCGCAGCGCAACTTATCTTTTGCTACGATGGCGATCAGGCTGGTCAAAATGCAACTATGCGAGGGGTTCAGTTATTAAGAGAGCATAGCCGGCTAAAGCTAACCACTCTACTACTTCCTGAAAAGCTAGATCCAGATGAGTATATTCGTAAATATGGCGGCGATTCATTTGTACAAGCAATGAAGCATCAGCAACTGACGCCTTTTCTATTCACGATGGATTACCTCGCAACACAATTTCATTTGGAGAATGAACAGGAAAAATTGTCCTATTTGGAGCAGCTTTTAAAAGAGCTTACGTATGTCGATTCAATTTTAGAGCAAGATGGCTATCTGACCAAAATTGCTAACCAGTTTGACATTCAACGTGCGACCCTAGTCCAACAATTGCAAGTAGTCAAACGAGAAAGCCGAAAAAAAATGGCACCACAAAGTCATACTGGTGCACAGTCAGTTCCTTCGCAAAGATCTATTCAGCAACGGAAAACGCAATTACAAAAAGCCGAAGAGCTACTATTATTTCGGATGACAAATGACAGTTTGTATCGCACCAAGTTTAAACAACAAGACGGTGTATTTCCTGAGGATCACTATCAAGAACTTTTTGTTCTTTTAGATACTTATTTAGATGTAAATGAGACGTTTGATTTTGCAAAATTTTTAGATTTTTTGCAAAAAGATTCGTTAAAAACATTGATGATTGCCATTGGCTCAGCCAATCTTTCAGAAGAAGGTTCCGAACAAGAATTTCATGATTTGATGAGGCAGCTTAAAATGGCTGCATATCAGCAACAAATCAATCAAAAGCAACAAGAGTTACGACACGCATCAAACGTAAGTGATGCACAATTGCAAGTAACACTAGCAATGGAGATTATTGATCTCACCCGTAGATTAAAGAACGTAGATTAAGCAAGCACCGAAGGGGGCATCTTTCATGACAAAAGAAACAAACGCAACGTATGAACAAGCAGTAAAAGAATTTATTCGCAAAAATAAGCCAAATGGGCAAGTTGTCTATGATCAATTGACCAATCAACTAGCAACACCTCATAATTTAGATGCAGATCAAATGGATCAATTGATTCAAAAAATTGAAGATGCTGGAATTAGTGTTGTTGATGAAAATGGCGAACCATCTGTTCACAGCTTGAAAAATGCAAGCAAACAAGAAAAAACTGTCCAACAAGAAGATTTATCGGCTCCAACTGGCGTGAAGATAAATGATCCTGTTCGGATGTACTTAAAAGAAATTGGTCGTGTGCCACTTCTAACTGCCGCAGAAGAAGTAGAACTAGCCCTAAAAATTGAAGAAGGCGATCAAGAAGCAAAGCAACGATTGGCAGAAGCCAATTTACGTTTGGTTGTAAGTATCGCCAAACGCTATGTTGGTCGTGGTATGCAATTTTTAGACTTGATACAAGAAGGAAATATGGGTCTAATGAAAGCTGTTGAAAAGTTTGATTACCGTAAAGGATTCAAATTCTCAACTTATGCTACTTGGTGGATTCGTCAAGCCATCACTCGTGCGATTGCCGACCAAGCTCGCACTATCAGAATCCCAGTCCATATGGTAGAAACTATTAATAAATTAATCCGTATTCAAAGACAATTATTGCAAGATTTAGGTAGAGAACCAACACCGGAAGAAATCGGCGCAGAAATGGATTTATCTACAGAAAAAGTAAGAGAAATTCTAAAGATAGCACAAGAGCCTGTGTCACTTGAAACGCCGATTGGTGAAGAGGATGATTCACATCTAGGGGATTTCATTGAAGACCAAGATGCAACTAGTCCAGCAGAACACGCTGCTTATGAATTACTAAAAGAACAATTAGAAGATGTGTTGGATACACTAACAGATCGCGAAGAAAATGTGTTACGACTACGTTTTGGTATTGACGATGGCCGGACAAGAACGTTAGAAGAAGTTGGAAAAGTATTTGGTGTAACAAGAGAACGGATTCGACAAATCGAAGCCAAAGCACTAAGAAAATTACGCCATCCTTCTCGTTCAAAACAATTAAAAGATTTTCTTGAATAGTTTGTAAAGAAGCTAAGACAGACTCAGCTAAACGCAAAAGATCAGAAAATCCAGAAGTTGTTTCTCAAACTTTTGGATTTACTGGTCTTTTTGTCTTAGTAACTACTCTGACCATTTTATCAAATTATCCGGACAAAACGATTGATGTCACATGATATGGTTTTAAAGTAAAAAATGTAACACAATCAAAATTGGTGAAAAGCCCATCTTTTACTGCCCTGTTTTTTAGTGTATGATAGGATTATTAGTAGTTTGCTAAAGGAGTGGTCCAAAGAGTTATGAGTAACTACCCAAAGGAAGAAAAAGAGAAACAAGAAAAAAAGAATGATACTGCTAAATCGCCCGACTATCAATCAGAAAAGCAAAATGATGATATCAACTGGTCTGATTTAAAAGACCTTTCGCTTGGCGAGGTGATGGAGCAATTAGATAAATTTACAGATTCCAGTCATACTGATGCAATGGACGAACAAGCTTCAGATTCAATGGAGGAGTCAGTTGAAAAATTATTTGAAGATAACCCGATTCTAGCGACCTATTTACGTGGCCATAAGGAAGGGACTCAAGTCGAGGCCTTAAAGAAAATTGAAGAGCTAGTCAAGGAAAAAGAAACCGCAGAAAAAGTGACAGATTCACCTACTTCATTGGATGATGATCCAAAAGACGCTATCATTATGTCAAACGAAGATGCTGAAGAGTACCAAGAGGAACTGCAAGCTGAAGAAACTATTGTGGAACCAGATGAAGAAGCAGATGAAGAAACAACAAACGAAGATGCTAGTGAGCCAACATTACCAACTGTTGAGGTGGAGAGCGATTCTCAGCAAGTGGAAGCTGCTGAGACAGCCGAATTGGAGGCACCCGCTGAATCAACGGTTGAAGAAACGGTAGTCAATCAAACTGCTGTAGCTAAAAACGAGCAGCCGATTGCAGAGCATCGAGTTAGTGAACCAGAGACAGAAAGAACGCGCCAATCACTGCAAAAGAAAAAACATCCAAAGCGTAAATGGTATGCTTTGGCAGCAGTCTTAGCTGTTGGAATTACTGGTGGAGCGTATTACAACCATGTTCAAGCAGTTGCGCAAGCAGAGAGGGAGCAAGAAGCCAAAGAGAAGGCTCAATTAGCTAGTATTGCCTCTGAGGTTACTGAATTATTTACTGATGATCAACAACAATTTCTAAAAGATACCACCACTGCCACTCAAATTTCCAATTTAGACAATCGATTAAGTTTACTAAAAAAAGTAGCAGGCTATAAGGATATCAAACAAGTGCTAGCAGATGCGCAAGAAAAATTAACACAAGTCGAAGCTTTGAATGAAAAATTTACGAGCCCTATATTGGTTAATGGCGAAATTCAGACAGATGCACATGTAAAAAATGTGGATACCGCTACATTTTCAAAATTAACTGGGAACTCTACTTTTGAAGAGACATACAATAAAGCCGTTACAGTCGCTGAAAAAGAGATCGCAAATGCGAAATCAGTCATGGCAAATGTCACTCACTTAACCGATCAGTTATCCAATGAGACAGTAGCAGCTACGGTCAACCAAACAAGCTATGACGATGTCAAAAAACAACTAACAACGTTGTATGATGAGGACCTAAAGGCGAAGCTACAAACCCAAATTACACCCGTGCAAACTGCGCTAACGAAACGAGCGGCAGCTGAGAAAACTGCCCGTGAAAAGGTTGCTGCTGAGCAAGCCGCTCAAGAGCAAGCAGCCAAACAAAAAGCAGCAGAGGAGCAAGCCGCTCAAGCACAAGCCACTTTACTAGCTAAAATAGCTGCCAATACAACCTATAGTGAATCAACGCAGATCTTAAGTACAAATACCGCGACCAATAAAGAAAATCGCCCGATTATTGATTCTCGTAAAAGTGATTTGGCTAATTCTTCTAGCTCTGCCTGGAATTGGGGAGCTGGGATGTATGATTTCGTCATTAATCGTGCTATTGCAAAAGGGTATATTGTTCAAAATGGCTTTTATTTGGAACGAGTTCGAATTGAAAACGGCGAAGGGTATTACAACCTATACGCCATGAATAATGAATCATCACTAATGAAAACGATTAGTGCCAAGGCGTTACCTATGTATATCGCAACCATCAATGCAAAAACAGGCTATTTTAAAGGCAATGGATCAAATTAAACCGTTAGCTAGTCTTAAAAGGAGAAAACTATGAGTGAGTTAGTAGCTACAGTATTTAGTGGCATGATTATTGACGAAAATGAGCGTGCATACTATGTTCAAAAAAATGGTGTGACCTTTCGTTTGCCAAAAAGTGAAGGGGAACATAAATTAGGGGAATTAGTGGAAGGTTTTGGTTACCAAAACCAAAATCAAGACTATTGCATGACAACAACAGTGCCTTTAATTGGTAAAGGCCGATTTAGCTGGGCAGAAGTCAAAGAAGTTCGCAGAGACTTAGGTGTCTTTGTGGATATTGTTTTACCAGATAAAGATATTGCCGTGTCACTTGACGAGCTCCCGCTGATGAGAGAGCTTTGGCCTAAAAAAGGCGATCGCTTAATGGTTGAATTACGCACGGATGAAAAAAATCGTATTTGGGCGAGAATTGCTGACGAAAAATTATTTCAAGCGATGGCGCAAAAAGCGACAATTGAAGAAAAAAATAAAAATATTACTGGCACCATCTATCGGTTAAAGTTAGCAGGTAGCTTCTTAATCACCGATGATCAACATTTAGCCTTTATTCATCCGAGTGAACGGTTTCAAGAGCCACGACTGGGTGAAATCGTCCATGGTCGAGTGATTGGTGTACGTCCAGATGGAATTTTGAATGTTTCATTAAAACCGAGAGCTCATGAAGCGATCTCGGATGATGCATTAATGTTGATTGCCTATTTAGAAAGAGCCAGCGAGCATAAAATGCCATATACTGACAAGTCTTCACCAGAAGATATTAAGCAACTCTTTGGCATCAGTAAAGGTCAGTTCAAACGCGCACTAGGGCATTTGATGAAACTGAGAATGATTGAACAAAAAGATGGGTATACGACACTAATTAAAAAATCTAATTGAGAATGCTTGAATAATATTGGATGATAAATTATAATAACTTTAGATTTAGTTCTAATAATTAGGTGCTAAATTAAAATAATTGTAATCAAGGTAGGTTTTTTCATGAATACTGTGGCAGCATTAAAAAAAACAAAACAACAATTGCATGATTCTGGTTTTAAGCTAACCCCACAGCGGGAAGCAACTGTATTAGTTTTGTTAGAAAATGAAAAAGAACATCTATCTGCAGAGGAGATTTATTTCTTTGTAAAAAAGAAAAGCCCAGAAATAGGCTTGGCCACAGTGTATCGAACGCTTGAAATTCTTACCGAACTAAACGTTGTCAACAAAGTCAGTTTTAATGATGGTGTGGCTCGTTATGATTTAAGGAAAGAGGGAGCAAAACACTTCCATCATCATTTGCTTTGTCTTGAATGTGGCAATATCGAGGAAATTGAAGAAGACTTGTTAGGCGAGGTAGAAGAAGTCGTTGAGCGTAGGTATCAATTTTTGGTCAAAGATCATCGCTTGACGTTTCATGGAATTTGTCATTCTTGCCAAGAAAAAATGCAAGCTAACAAAGATACGTTGCTTTCTAAGTGAAAACAGAAATGTTCTCATTTAGAAAGTTTTTTTATTGAGGATTAGAGTCAGGTAATGGGTTCAGAACTATCTATTTAGCTGGAAATTTGTTACTATTAGACAGTGAATGTAGAGGTGAGTAGAAATGTACGAACAGATAGAAGACTACTTGCATTTTTTGACGATTGAGCGAGGCCTATCTCTCAATACTCGTTCAAGTTATGAAAGAGATTTAAAACAATATTATACGTTTGTGCAAACAAAACAAATTACTAGTTGGCAGCAAATTGACCGCTATACTATTTTGGCTTTTTTGGAGCAATTAAAAAAGGAAAATAAATCGACCGCTACGATTACTCGTATGATTTCTAGCTTACGCCGCTTCCATCAATTTTTAAGGCAAGAAAGGCATACCGATCATGATCCAATGCAACACATTGATACGCCCAAAAAAGTACAAAAATTGCCAGATACGTTAAGCTTAAAAGAAGTGGAACGCCTGATCGATACACCTGACACCCGAAAAATATTAGGGATTCGGGATCGAGCGATTCTTGAGGTCATGTATGCGACTGGACTGCGAGTGAGCGAATTAATTCAGTTGCAGTTAAGTGATATTCATCTCAATATGGCCTTATTACAGACAATCGGTAAAGGAGACAAAGAGCGTATCGTTCCCTTAGGAGATATGGCGATTCATTGGCTGGAGGTCTATTTAAGTGATGCGCGACCAATACTTGTTAGCAAACAACCGAATGAAACGGCCTTGTTTGTAAATAGTCATGGGAAAAAATTGACCAGACAAGGAATTTGGAAAAACCTAAAAGAAATTGTGCGAGCAGCTGGCATCCATAAGACGGTGACCCCACATACGTTGCGCCATAGTTTTGCGACACACTTATTAGAAAATGGTGCAGATTTGCGTACGGTTCAAGAGTTATTAGGTCATGCAGATATTTCAACAACGCAAATCTATACGCATATTACAAAGAAACGTATGACAGATGTCTACAAGCAATATTTCCCAAGAGCATAGAATTAGGAGTTAATGGATGAAGGAAATGAATTTGAAGCTAGCTGTATTTGAAGGGCCGCTTGACCTTTTGTTGCATCTAATTCAGCAATATGAACTGGATATTTATGATATTCCCATTTCAGAAATTACTGAACAGTATATGAGCTATATCCATGCAATGAAGGACTTGCAGCTTGAAGTAGCGGGCGAGTATTTGGTGATGGCTGCGACCTTGATGTCGATAAAAAGCCAAATGCTTCTACCGACAATGGAGGAGGAAGAGGAGCTTTTCGATGATTTCTTTGAAGAAGATCCTAGAGATTTGTTGGTAGCTCAACTGGTTGAGTACAAAAAGTACAAAGCGGCTGCCCATCAATTATCCGACTATGCAGATCAACGCCAGCTTTTTTTCAGCAAAGAACCGCTAGATATGGATGAGTATAAAGAAGTCAATCAAGAACTACCAGACAATCAAGTCAATACCATTGATTTATTTTTAGCATTTCATCAATTACTTGAAAAAAGGAAAAAGCGTGCCAAGTTTGAGGCTAGTATTTCCAATGATAAAGTAACAATTGAAGAGTGCATTAAAACAATTGAAACGCGTGTTCAATTGTTAACGGATAAGCAAGGCTGTCCTTTTGATTCATTGTTTGATACAGGAAGCAAAGAGGAAATTGTCACCACGTTTATGGCATTATTAGAATTATTGAAATACAAAAAAATTAAAGTAGTTCAGGAAAACAGCTACGAACAAATTATGATTTTTGCAGGAGAAGGTACAAATGAGGTCTTATCGTGAGTTAGAAGCATTATTGTTCATTGCAGGTCAAGAAGGAATAGGGTTGGACGAGTTAAGCTATGTGCTAAAAGAACCCACAGCAGATGTATTTGCAGCCATTCAATTGTTAAATCAGCAATTTGAAGAAGACAGTCACTCCCCTTATATTATTTTGGAATTGGGCAATCAATTTGTCCTATCAACAAAAAAAGAATTGAGTCCCTTACTAAAGGAATATGCGCAGTCACCACTATCTGCAAAATTGTCACAGGCTGCGCTTGAAACATTGGCTATTATTGCCTATAAGCAACCCGTTACCCGTACGGAAATTGAGACAATTAGAGGGGTAAAGACAACTGGTTCAATTCAAAAGCTGATTGCGTTACAGTTTATCCAAGAAATGGGAAGAGCTGATGGACCTGGTCGGGCAATTTTATATGGCACGACGGAGTATTTCATGAATTATTTTGGTATAAAAAATTTAACCGAACTCCCTGATTTAGAGCAAATGTCGGCTGATTTAGCAGATGATAGTACATTTGATTTATTTGATGGAATAGTAGATGAGGAATTAGACGAAGGAGAATAGAAATGGATCGATTGCAAAAAGTAATTGCCCAAGCAGGGATTACCTCGCGTAGAAAAGCAGAAGTTTATATTTTAGATGGACGTGTCAAAGTGAACGGGGTTGTTGTAAACGAATTAGGAACAAAAGTATCAAGCAAAGATACCATCGAAGTCGACAATGTGCCAATTAGTCAAGAAGGCAGTGTCTACTATCTTTTTTATAAACCAAGAGGGGTCATTTCAGCTGTATCAGATGACAAAAAAAGAAAAGTTGTGACAGACTTTTTTACTGAGGTATCAGAGAGAATTTACCCCATTGGCAGACTGGATTACAATACATCTGGTTTATTGTTATTGACCAATGATGGTGAATTTTCGCAATTATTGACCCATCCAAAAAATGAAATCGAGAAAAAATATGTAGCCAAGGTAAAAGGTGTTGCCCTTCCTCATGCTCTAAAACCGTTGACAAGAGGGCTGAAGTACAAAGGCGAAAAATATGCTCCTGCCAAATATGACATTCTTTCTACAGATACACGTGCGGAAACAAGCATTGTTCAATTGACCATTCACGAAGGAAAGAACCACCAAGTAAAAAATATGTTAGAGGCAGTCGGATTACCCGTTCAAAAGTTAAAACGTGAACAGTACGGTAATCTAACCCTTGGTAATTTGAAGCCTGGTGAATACCGACCACTACTAAAAAAAGAAATCAATCAATTTTTCTCTAAATAAGAGTAATAAGTTGTAAAATTTAAAATCAAGAGTATAATGAATTTATAAAAAATTAAAGGTTCGTCTTCAGGGGCAGGGTGAAATTCCCGACCGGTGGTGATAGTCCACGAACTATATGAGCAATCATATAGCCGAATCGGTGTAATTCCGATACCGACAGTAAAGTCTGGATAAAGAAGATAGGGCGTATTTGTTTTGTTCAAAATGACAAAGTAAATACCCTATTTTTCCCTGGGAAAAATAGGGTATTTTTTATTTTGGAGCAAACAAATGGCTTGAAGATGTTTCCTAACTATTAGGAGGATTTTTTTATGAAGAACAACAAGGTACAAAAAATGGTGGCAGTTTCGTTATTTGCAGCAATGGGGTTAATTTTACAGTATGTCGGTTTTCCAATTATTCCAGCTTTTTCTTTTATGAAGGTGGATTTTAGTGACATTCCTGTATTACTAAGTATGTTTCTTTACGGCCCACTAGCTGGTATTGTTACTGCATTGATTCGCTCGGTACTACACTTGCTTACGACAGGTGTCGGTGATCCGGCAAACTTGGTTGGAGATGTAGCAAGTTTTATGGCGACGACTAGTTTTGCATTACCCATTTTTTATTTTTTCCAAAAGGGTAGTCAGGTGAAAGCCAAACGAGTAGTCAATCAATCAATAGGAATCTTGACAGGAATTTTGGTTATGAGCATCTTTATGAGTATTGCCAATTATTTTGTCATTACACCAATTTATCTTGCGTTTTTCGGCATGAATGCCAATCAGTTCTTGGGGATGTCACTAGCCAAATATGTGGTGATTGGCGTATTACCATTCAATCTCATTAAAAGTGCGCTAGTCAGCTTCGTCTTTGTCGTATTGTATGCGAAGTTATTACCTTGGCTTTCAAAAAAACAAGTGGGAACAATTAGACATCAATCATTATAAAATGTTAAAAGGAAGTGTGACGGACGTTTGTCACACTTCCTTTTTTGCGTAATTAGTGATAGATAGTTATTCTTTTTCAATGAGAATTGCACGAACTGGGCATTTTTGATAAGCTTTCAGAGTAGCATCATACTGATCGTTGGCGATATATTGATGAGTTGATGTTGGTTCTTGTGTGAATAAGACAATGCCTTCTTCATCATAGTCAAAAATTTCAGGAGCATAGACAGCACATAACCCACAAGCGATGCATCGTTCTTTCACTAAAGAACAAGTTAGTGAAGACATAAATAGACCTACTTTCTTGAGGTGATTTAATGGAACAACTTATTTTAGCGATATTACGAGAAAAGGACAAGCTGAAACTATCGACACTCTACCAAATTTTGATTGGCAAGCGGACTTCATCAACGATTTGCTATGCGTTTTTCCATGATTTACTCGCATATTTTGGTTGTTTGACGCAACTAGAAGAAGAATCATGGTATCACACGTGTCAGAAGTTAGCAAAACGTGGCAAAGTGGAGCTAGAAGATGGACATATTTCATTGACGGGTCAAATGAATGAAAACCGAGCGGATTTTGTATTGCCGGGCCATATAAATTTTTATCGGTTCGGCAAAGTTGACGGTGTCGGCTGGCGCTTGATGCAGTTTTTTGTGCAACAGGTGACAACGAATGGAGAGCACCGGTCACTAGAGAACGGCTCATTCTATAGTTATGAAGTACAAAAGATACTTGCATCACGAGTCGGTCAAGCGAAAGAAGAAGTATACGTTGAATTACAGGAAGCTTTTCAACATTTCTCAGATTCCGAGGCGAATCTACTCGCGCGGACACTCATTGGTAATAAACAAATAGGAGAAACATTTTATCAGATACTGGATGATGACCTAGACACTCTTACGAAAAGACTGCTACAAGCAAATGCTACACATCAGTTTTATCAGTACTTTTTGCAAAGACCCGATTCACTCATCCATGAGTTACTTAAAGATTGGTATCGCATGGGCTTGAATCAGAGCTTACTCCTCACTAGAGAATTGTTTCTTGCTGGGGCTAATGTTCAAGAAATTGCCGCAAGACGGCATTTAAAGGAAAGTACGGTGCGTGATCACCTAATAGAATGGGCTGTCAATGACCCAAATTTTCCATTTGATTCCTTTGATTTTTCAAAAGTAGCGTCTCAGCTAGACCCACTACCGTTGTCCGTTTGGCTACAAAATTATAAAGAAGTGAATCAAAGAGAACGGATTGATTTTCTATCCTTTCGCTTATATCAAATAAAAAGGAAGCATGAGCATGGAGCTAACCAATGAATTGCAGCGTTTATTTGGCTTAACGGCATTTCGCCCTGGTCAACAAGAATGTATCGAATCACTTTTGGCAGGCCATGATACACTAGCACAACTGCCAACAGGGACTGGAAAAAGTTTGTGCTACCAGCTGACAGGGTATCTAAAGGACGGACTGGTAATTGTTGTTTCACCATTGATTTCTTTGATGGAAGATCAGGTGAATCGCCTGCTAGAACTCGGCGAGACGCGAGTCGTATGTATCAATAGTAATTCCTTGCCGGAAGAAAGAAATGAGTTTATTCGGCGATTGCCAATGATCAAGTTTTTGTTTTTGAGTCCAGAGATGATTCAAAATAAAACGATAGTCACTCATCTCAAAAGACAAAAAATTGCGTTGTTTGTCGTCGACGAGGCGCACTGTATTTCCCAGTGGGGGTTTGATTTTCGTCCAGAGTATCGTTTATTAGGCGATGTGAAAAAGGATTTAGGCAATCCACTGACGCTTGCACTGACGGCTACTGCTACAGCGAAAGTGCGAGCGGATATTAAGCAGGTGCTTTTGACAAAAAACGCCAATGAATATGTCTTTTCAATTGATCGTCCGAATATTTCTCTATTCGTCAAAAAAAGTGAAAATAAAATGGCGGACTTAGCGGATTTATTGGCAAAAATTGATCAACCAGCGATTATTTATTGCTCCACTAGAAAAAAAGTGGAGGAACTCTATGCTCAATTTGCCAAGCAATTTCGCATTGGCTACTATCACGGAGGACTCAACACGGGTGAAAGAAGTCTATTGCAAAGGCAATTTAAAGAAAATCACTTACAAGTATTGATTGCTACCAATGCTTTTGGTATGGGGATTGACAAACCGGATATCCGCTACGTCATTCATTATGATTTACCAGATAGTGTGGAAAATTATGTGCAAGAAATGGGCAGAGCGGGGCGTGATGGGCAAGAGAGTTTTGCTATTCTTCTATATGAAGAAGGGGACGAACGCATTCACTATTATTTCCAAGAACAGGCTAAAAATGACTGGCAAAAAAGAGTAGACAATGATGATATGACAAACGAAGCAAAGAAAATCAGTCAAGCTCAACACACAGTTGAAGCGCATCAATTCGAGAAAAAGAAAAAACTACTGGACATGCTTGACTATCTGGAAGAAAAAAAGTGTCGGCGACGTTATTTGCTTCGCTATTTTGGTGAAACGATGAGTGAGAAGCCAGAAGTTTGTTGTGATTTGGATGGTGCCCAAATACTCCTTGGCACGAACCGCCAACGAAGAAAAGCCAAGTCTGAGGAAAGTTGGCAAAAAATTTTAGAAAAAATTTTTAAAGAATAATAATTGGTACGATTTTCTTTTCCACTCCTACTTTCCCTATGGTATAATGATTCGGAAAGCTTAGCAGGAGGGAATCAAATTGAACAAACGAAGCAACCGTAATCAAAAAGACAATCTCAATTCAAAAGAACCTTGGGATCAACCCATTTATGACTCCGAGTCATCAGAGTCTTATTCTCGCTCTTCTCAACATCGACAAAAAAGAGGGAATACGTTATTTCTTTCTGTGGTTTTATTTATTCTGTTTCTGTGTGTAGCGATACCAACAGTCGTTGGGATTTGGATAGTCCAACAAAAGAATGAAGCAGCCTCTGCTATCAGCTCAACAGCATCAAGTCAAACAACGCAGACTTCGGTGACAGCAACGACCACATCTGCATCGACTTCATCTTCAGCTTCTGAGACAATTGAATCATCAACAGCTGCAAGTTCATCGACAGATTCTGCATCTTCAAGTACGACTAGCGAAAGTCAAGATACATCAAGTAGCACGTCGGAAGTTAGTGGAGATACGATTACAGTATTATCAGGTGAAGGACCGAATCAAATTGCGGCACGTGCTGGCATTTCGGTCGATAAATTATTGGAATTAAACGGTATGACATTACAAAATTATTTCTTTTCACCAGGTCAAGAAGTAAAAATCAAATAAAAACCGCCACTCGCGGTTTTTTTTAATGGCAAAGAAAGGTGATTAAAGCTTGAAAAAAATTAATATAGCAATTGATGGTCCGGCCTCTTCAGGTAAGAGTACCGTTGCTAAAATTTTAGCAAATGATTATGGATTTATTTATACAGATACAGGTGCGATGTATCGTAGTGTCACTTTGATGGCTATTAAGGCAGGGGTAGCGTTCACTGATGAAGATGCATTGGTTCAACTGATTCATGAAAATGCCATTTCATTCAAGCAGACCGACCAAGGTCAATTGGTCTTTATTAATGACAACAATGTCACAGAAGACATTCGCCAACCCGAAGTGACCAATAATGTTTCCGAAGTCTCTGCTCATGAAGCGGTGCGACGGGAGCTCGTAAAAAAACAACAAGAAATTGCAAAAGCAAGCGGCGTTGTCATGGATGGACGTGACATCGGGACAGCAGTCTTACCGAATGCTGAGGTCAAAATATTTTTAGTAGCAAGTGTCGTTGAACGAGCCGAGCGAAGATACAAAGAAAACCAAAGCAAAGGCATCATGACAGACTTTCAAACATTAAAAGAAGAAATCGAACACCGAGACTTATTGGACTCAACAAGAAAGATTTCGCCCTTGAAAAAAGCAGCTGACGCTGAATTACTTGATACAACAGGTATGACAATTCAACAAGTAGTGACAAGCATCAAAGAAATCGTCAAAAAGAAACTAGCCGAAATCGTGAGTTAATGATTTTGGATGATAGTTGCTAATAAGTCCACTTTAAATGGTGAGGCAGAAAAAATAAGACCATAAATCCAAAAGTTTGAGAAATAACTGCCGGATTTGATGGTCTTTTGTCTGTAGATAAGAAATTGACCCACTCTCTTTTATAAGTTGGTACTTAAGACCTATGTCAATTGTCTTCTTACTTGGCATAATAAGGATGTAAGAAAGATATACAAATTGATAGGAGGCATTTCCATGAATGAAAGAGAACGTATTTTAGATTTAGTCAAAAAAGGTGTACTCTCGACGGAAGAAGCCTTAGATTTACTTGAAAGTATCGCAAAAGAAAAAGATGCTTCACAAATCAAAAGGGCTGCAGAAGAAGTTAAAGCAAACAACAATGCAAGTGATAAAATAGCAGATAAGACAATTGAAGAGTTGGAAATGGAAGACGAAGAAAACTTGGAGGCCATTTTAGAATCTTTGGCACAAAAAGCAACGCAAGCATCGGCAGAACTAGATGAGCTTTCTGTTGAATTAGACGGAGTAGCTAAGGAACAAGCTGAGGTAGCGGAGCAATTGATGCAACTAAATACCAAAGAAGAACTTGGTGAATTAACCGCAGATGAGCAAAGACAACGGCAAGCGCTAGAGCAAGAAAGCAAAGACTTGACAGAAGCTGCTGAAGAGCTAAAAGCAGAAAAAGAAGCGGTTGAGGATCAAGTCAAATCGATTCGGAAACAACAATGGAAACAAACCAAAGAAAAAGTAAGCCAAAAGTTTGATATTCCAGATGATTGGCGTGAACAAGCCAATGAAAAATTAAATCAAGCTAACGAGACATTGAATCAAGTCAGCGACAAACTGCTAAAAAATGGGTCGAAATTAGGCAAAACATTTATCAAAACTATCCAAACATTGACGGATACGATTGGCGAAAATGTTGAGTGGAAAAATATTCACGTCAAAGTTCCTGGAGTGGCAGCAACGAAATTCGAAAAAACCTATGAATTTCCAGCCTCAGAAGCGACTCTGATCGACATGAAAGTAGCTAATGGGAAGATTGAAGTAAAACAATCACTTGATGATACTGTCAAGATTGAAGCTGCGATTAAATTATATGGAAAACTAACAGGTGAAGATCCAGAAGAAGTCTTTGCCAATCGCAGTCAGGTGTCAGTCGATGAAGAACGAATCAGTATCCAAATTCCGAACAAACGCATTCGAGCGGATTTGGTCATCTACTTACCAGCAAAGACGTATGATCATGTATCAATCAAAACGTTAAATGGTGAACTTGATATTAAAGATTTAGAAGCCAAAGATGTCTATTTTAAATCGACTAATGGCAACATTAACTTGCAAGAACTCTCGGCAACAATGCTTGAAATTGAAGGAGTTAATGGTGAAATGAATGTGCAATCTGGAACAATTCGCGATATGGTGATCGAGTCAGTCAATGGTGGCATTTCCATCACGACAACACCAGAAACAGCTGCTATTTCATTAGTGAACGGCGATATTAAATGCTCATTTTCAAAAGAGAGCTTACGTCAATTAAAGGCAACTTCAGTCAATGGTAATATTAAATTAGCTGTGCCCGTGACTATCGGATTAAATGGTACAGCCAAAACAAGCATGGGCTCTATTCAAAGTCGCCTGACCCACTACGAAGTGATTCGTGAGAAGAAAGAAAAAATGAATCAATTACTAGATTTTGAACGAGTAAATGAAGAGATGGCTACGATTGATTTAGGCACAACAACAGGAACAATCTATCTAAAAGATACCCAATCATTATAATCAAAAGAAAGGTGAAAGATATGAAAAAAAGATTAGTGAAATCCTCTGATAATAAAGTCATCTCAGGTGTATTAGGAGGAATTGCAGAATTTTTCAATATCGATCCAACCATTGTACGTGTGGTTTTCGTGCTTCTTGCAGTCTTCTCTCGCTTGTTTCCGGCATTTCTCATTTATGTCTGTCTAGCTTTAGTGATGCCTAGTAATCATACGCGAGCTGGTGGCTACGGACATGACAATGAGTACTATCAAAAAAATGATCCGACTAGAAGAGCAAAACGGAAAACAGCTGAAAAAGTAGAAGAAGATGATGATTGGAGTGATTTCTAGTGACTTATTTGCAACGACTGGTTATGAATATGTTAACATTCATTTCTTTATCCGTGTTGTTGCCGCAAATGATTCACGTTGAAAGCATCATGACGGCATTGGTGGCAAGCTTTATTTTATCGATATTAAACGGATTCATCCGTCCAATACTATCGATTCTTGCCTTTCCTCTGACATTGTTAACTCTCGGTTTGTTTACCTTTGTTGTGAATGCTGCGATGCTACAGATGACTGCGAGTGTAATGGGTGATAGCCGTTTTGGCTTTTCTTCATTCGGCGCGTCTATCTTGATTTCAGTAGTAATGTCTGTTATCAATATGATTGTGACAGAGCATCATTTAGAAAAACTAACTAAATAAACCATTCCCCTAAAAAGCTGAATCAGAATTGTTCAGCTACAAAAAAGACCAGGAAATCCGAAAGTTGTATCTCAAACTTTTTTGGATTTCCTGGTTTTTTTATAGTAATTAATTTTATGTTGTTCTATTGTGAACGGGACAGAATGATGTCTCTAGGCTAATGTCTCTTCAGATACTCCACTTAAGTAGTCTTCCACTGCGAGAATTGTTTGATCAAGGGCACCTTTTTCAAACGGCGATTGCAACTTACCAGTAGCCAAAATCTCAAGAAATGTTTGGGTACCGCCGACTTTACAAATAGCAAGATAATCATTCCACGCAGTATCTTCTTGGTCAACATGGAATTTTTTCCAAAATTGGAAAGCACATACTTGCGCCAATGTATAATCGATATAATAAAATGGAGAGTTAAAGATATGTCCTTGACGATACCAATACGTTCCACGATCCAAATCACTTAATTCACTGTAGTCTCGTTCAGGACAATATTGTTTTTCTAGTTCACGCCAGCAGTTTTTGCGATCAGCTGCGTGCCATTCTGGGTGGCTATAGACTTCTTGTTGGAAGTGATCGACTAACACACCATATGGTAAGAATTGCAATGCACTTGCCAAGTGAGCAAATTTATATTTATCTGTATCTTCTTTAAAGAAGCCACCCATCCAAGGCCAAGCGATGAATTCCATCGACATCGAATGAATCTCACATGATTCATAATTAGGGAATACGATTTCTGGTTCTTTGATCCATCGTGATTCAAAACATTGGAAGGCATGACCGGCTTCGTGCGTCAAAACATCAACATCATGTGACGTGCCATTAAAATTAGCAAAGATAAATGGTGATTGATAGTCCTGGATAAATGTACAATATCCACCAGATTGTTTGCCGCGTTTGCTTAATAAGTCTAATAACCCATGATTTACCATAAAGTCAAAGAATTCACCGGTCTCAGGTGAAAGTTCATGGTACATTTTTTGCGCGTGAGCGACTAATTCATCCGGTGTACCTTTAGGAGTAGCGTTCCCACTTGGGAAATCTAAGCTTAAATCATAAAATTGTAGATGGTCAAGTTGGTTTCTTTGTGCTTGTCTCGCGTATAATTTCTGAGTCACAGGGACCACTTTTGTCAAAATCTCATGGCGATACGTTTCGATCATCGCACGATCATAGTCCCAACGATTCATCATGACATCGGCAAACTCTACGTAATTCTTAAAGCCTAATGTATGGGCAATTTTTGTCCGGACATGTACCATCTCATCATAAATGCGATCAATTTCTGCTTCGTTGTCACGATAAAATGCTGAAATTTTGGTTTGTGCTTGTTTACGGACTTCTCGTTCTTTTGACTGTGCGAAGGGAGCCATTTGTGGCAATGTGTATATATTTCCCTCAAACTCAATTTGGGCAGAAGCAATTAATTTGGCGTATTCTGAAGACAGTTGGTTTTCCTTTTGCTTAAATGGAATGACGGATTCATCAAAGATTTTTACGCGACTCTCTGCAAACAAAAAGAGCGTCTCAGGATATTTCTCTTTTAGTTCAGGCAAAAGAGGAGAAGAGAGCAATGCTTGATAAAATTGAAAATCCAATGATTCAAAATGAGGTGTGTATTCATTCCAGAAATCATCTTCCGCTTGGTAGAAAGAATCATTGGTATTGATTGAATAGCGGATACTCGCCAAATTGGCAGCCGTATCTATCGTACCTCTAAATGTATTTAAAGTATCTAGTGCGTTTGAAGCTTCCTCTAAAGTCGTAGCTTCTTTGAGTGTTTGCACGCCAGCTAAGTAGTTTGTTTTGTATTGTTCATAGTCTGGTCTTTGGTAATTGTATTCTGAAAAATTCATAGTGTTTGACGCCTCCTTTATAGGTAAAATGATAGCATAAAATGACAAATAATTGATAAGAATATATGAATTTCAAGATTGTAATGATAAAATAAATACGAACATGTCAAAAGAAAAGAGGGTTAGAAATGACAGAGTCTGTGAAACTAAGTGAATTAACACAAGCATTAAACTTGGAAATTGTTACTGGAAATGACGAAGCAATGGACCGTTCCGTGTTTACTAGTGATATTTCAAGACCTGGATTAGAATTAACTGGTTATTTTTCGTATTATTCAAATGATCGCCTACAATTATTCGGGAACAAAGAGATTACCTTTGCCCAACGTATGATGCCAGAAGAGCGTCTGATGATTTTGCGCCGGTTGTGTTCTGATGAGACACCTGGCTTTATTGTTTCAAGAAATTTACCCGTACCTGAAGAAATGATTCAAGCTTGTCAAGAGCATCAAATTGCCATCTTACGGTCGAAAGCATCGACTTCAAGATTACTAGGTGAAATGTCTAGCTACCTAGATGAGCAATTAGCGACTCGTACCAGTGTGCATGGTGTATTGGTAGATGTATATGGGCTAGGTGTTTTGATTCAAGGAGACAGCGGGATTGGTAAGAGTGAAACGGCGCTTGAACTAATTAAGCGTGGCCATCGGTTGATTGCCGATGATCGCGTCGATGTATATAAAAAAGACGATTTAAACTTAGTCGGGGAACCACCAAAAATTTTGGAGCACTTAATTGAAATTCGTGGGATTGGTATTATTGATGTCATGAATCTTTTTGGTGCGAGTGCAGTTCGTGGTTCTATGCAAGTCCAATTAGTCGTATATTTGGAAAATTGGGCGAAAGATAAAAAATATGATCGCCTGGGAACTTCTGATGAAACTGTCAATATTGGTTCAGTTGATGTTCCTCAAATCAAAATTCCTGTTAAAACAGGTCGAAACGTGGCAATTATCATTGAAGTTGCGGCGATGAATTACCGTGCACGATCCATGGGGTATGATGCAACGAAAGCATTTGAAGAACGCTTGAGTCGTTTGATTGAAGAAAACTCTAGCAATTAAAGGGAGAGACGTGAAATGTTGTCATATGTAAACCGAGTCGCATTTGAGCTTTTTGGCTTATCAGTTTATTGGTATGCGATCATCATTGTTTCCGGAGTTATTTTGGCTATTTTTTTGAGCTCGCGTGAAGCACAACGAGTGGGAATGAGACGAGACGACGTTTCCGATTTTATGTTACTGGGCTTGCCACTAGCGTTTATTGGTGCCCGCTTGTATTATATTTTATTTGACCTACAGCCATATTTACAAGATCCGATCCAAGTATTTAATATTCGTTCTGGTGGTCTAGCAATCTATGGAGGGTTAATTGCTGGTTTTTTATGGTTGGTTTATTTTTGTTACCGACAAGTGATTCCTTTGTGGACTTTTTTAGATATTGCAGCACCAAGTGTCATGATTGCTCAATCAATCGGACGCTGGGGGAATTTTATGAATCACGAAGCATATGGTGGCAAGACGACCTTAGACTTTCTACAATCGATTCATATTCCTAATTTTATTATTGAAAACATGTATATTGACGGAGCTTACCGTCAACCGACCTTTTTATATGAGTCATTATGGACATTCATCGGCTTTTTTGTTCTGATATTTTTACGTAAAAAAACCGGTTCACTTAAACAAGGTGAAGTAGCGATTAGTTATGTGATTTGGTATAGCTTCGGTCGGATGTTTATTGAAGGTATGAGAACAGATAGTCTGTATTTGTATGGTGATATCCGAGTTTCACAATTATTGTCACTGCTTTTATTTATTGGAGCAATCATCGTTTTCATCTGGAGAAGAAAAAAAACAACGTTAAAACCATATCTTCGCAGTTATGGACCTGACGAATGGTTAGTATAGAAAGAGGGAAAACATTGGAAAAACAACGTATTGCAGTCTTAGGACCTGGTTCATGGGGCACAGCCTTAGCACAGGTCTTAGCTGAAAATGGTCATGAGGTAACTATCTGGGGGAATAAACCAGAGCAAATTGCAGAAATCAATGAACGACATACCAATGCTCATTACTTACCAAATCTTCAGATGGCACCGTCCATTCGGGGGGAATTTTCTTTGGAACGTGCCATTGATAGAGCGGATGCTATTTTATTTGTTTTGCCGACCAAGGCCATTCGCTCTGTAGCAAAAAAAGTCAATCAATTGATTCAAAACCAACCCCACATTGTCCATGCATCGAAAGGACTTGAACAAGGGAGCCATAAGCGCATCTCAGAAATTTTGGACGAAGAAATTTCACCAAAAAATCGTGCAGAAATTGTTGTCTTATCAGGACCAAGTCACGCTGAAGAAGTATCTGTGCATGATATTACGACGATTACGGCAGCAAGCGCGGACCAAACAGGCGCATTATATGTGCAGTCATTATTTATGAATGATTATTTCCGAATTTATACCAATACCGATGTCATTGGTGTTGAGACAGGAGCAGCGTTGAAAAACATCATTGCAATTGGGGCCGGCGCTTTGGCTGGATTGGGCTTTGGCGATGATGCCAAAGCAGCCATCATGACTCGCGGTTTAGCGGAAATTAGTCGTTTAGGTGTCGCAATGGGCGCCAATCCGTTAACTTTTATTGGTCTGAGTGGTGTTGGTGATTTGATTGTTACCTGTACAAGTGTTCATTCGCGTAATTGGCGTGCAGGAAACCTTTTAGGTAAAGGTCATACATTGGATGAAGTCTTGGCCAACATGGGAATGGTAGTCGAAGGTGTCTCCACTACAAAGGCGGCCAAAGAATTAGCGGATATGCTAAAAGTAGAAATGCCTATCACAGAAAGTATTTATCAAGTGCTCTATGAAGGAAAAGATATCCAACAAGCTGCACGTGATATTATGTTACGTGACGGAAAAATCGAAAATGAATTTTCAATCGAATGACAAAGGAGTAGACAAAATGAAAGTAAAGAAAGCAGTTATTCCAGCAGCTGGGTTAGGTACACGATTTTTACCAGCTACCAAAGCAATGGCAAAGGAAATGTTACCAATTGTCGATAAACCAACGATTCAATTTATTGTTGAAGAAGCATTAAAGTCAGGCATCGAAGATATTTTAATTGTCACAGGCAAAGGCAAACGCCCGATTGAGGATCATTTTGATGCGAATCTTGAGTTAGAAATGAATTTGAAAGAGAAAGGCAAAGAAGATTTACTAAAATTAGTAGAAGAAACCACCGATGTCAATCTTCATTTTATTCGCCAATCGCACCCATTAGGATTAGGACATGCCGTATTACAAGCCAAAGCATTTGTCGGTAATGAACCTTTTATTGTTATGTTAGGCGATGACTTAATGGACGATACCATTCCATTAACCCAACAATTGATTAATGATTACGATGCTACTCACGCTTCAACGATCGCGGTGATGGAAATTCCGCATAAAGACACTTCAAAATATGGCATTATTAATCCTGGAGAACAAGTGAATCCAGGACTATACAATGTGAAAAATTTTGTTGAAAAGCCAGAGCCTGATCAAGCACCGAGTGATCTAGCAATCATCGGTCGTTATTTGTTAACACCTGAAATTTTTGATGTTTTAGAAAATCAAAAACCTGGTGCAGGCAATGAAATTCAACTAACAGATGCCATTGATACCTTGAATCAGACCCAACGAGTATTTGCCCGTGAATTCAAAGGCAAACGTTACGATGTGGGTGATAAATTTGGCTTTATGAAAACAAGTATTGAATACGGCTTAATTCATCCAGAAGTAAAAGAAAAACTACGCTCGTTCATCATTGAGTTAGGAAAAGAATTAAGCGCAGAAGATCAACCAATAACTTCTTCTGAGGATAACGAATAAATGTTAAACACCCTACATTGAAAAATTGTCGGGTGTTTTTTTGTAAAAATAATTGATTTGTTATCGAGTGAAAGATGATTGTTGAAATAGAAAATGTTTGTCGAATGATTTGGGAAATGCTATGCTTATAAAAAGAGTAAGTTTGGAAGGAGCGTTAGTATGTCAATTGGTGGACTTGCTGCGATGATTGCAGCAATCGCGTTTGCAGTATTGGTTTTATTTTTAGTTAAGGTGCTTTTAAAAGTATCAAAAACAATGGATCAAGTGAACCGGACTGTTGAGACGGCAAATGAAACAATTACCATTATTACAAAAGATGCAGATATTCTCTCAAAAGAGGTCGAAGGCTTACTAGTAAAGAGCAATGCGTTGTTACTGGACGTCAATGAAAAAGTGTCAACCATTGATCCTCTTTTTACAGCAGTCGCTGACTTAGGGACTTCAGTATCTGATTTGAATCAATCTAGCCGCAATTTGGTGACGCGTGTCGGCTCTTTAGGTAGAACGACGGCAAAAGCAACAGTGGCCGGTAAAGTGGGGCAGGCAGCCTCTAAATACTTCTCAAAACGCAAATCATCAACAGAAAGTGAAACAACAAAAGCATAATGAACTATTAAGGAGGAAATAGACATGGGTAAAACAGGAGGTTTCATATTAGGTGCAGTCATTGGTGGAACAGCTGCTGCTGTCACCGCGTTATTATTAGCACCCGAATCAGGAAAAGAATTACGTGGAAAATTAGCGAAGCAAGTCGATGACTTATTAGATGTCGCATCGGACTATTCAGATATTGCCAAAGATCGCGGCGTTGATTTTGCCAACCTAGCAAAAGAAAAAGCCAATCAATTTGCGCAACAAGCCGATGATTTAGCCGGTACAATCAAAGACAAATCATTAGGTTCAGTGAACGATATTCAAGAGAATTCAGCGGACCTTGTCGATACGTTAAAGCAACAAGCCGACGATTTGTCGAATCGCTTGAGAAAAGCGACAAATAAAGTAACCGATAAAGTCGCAGAAGGCAAAGCAGAAGTGGCAGATCAAACGGAAGATATTATTATTGAAGTGAAAGATGCCCAAGCTGACGTTAAAGATGCAGTAATTGACGCTAAAGAAGAAGTAAGTTCACAAGCACAGTCTACTATAGATGCGAGTAAAGCAGACTTAGCAAAAAATAAAGACGACGTAGCAGACAAAGCAGCAGAAATGAAGCAAGATGCCAAAGTGACTGCAGAAGAAACCAAAAAAGAGGGTCAAGAAATTGCGGATCTCTTAAAACAAGAAATTAAAGAAGAAGTCAACAAAGAGTAAAAAAGCCCAGAAAATCCAAAAGTTTGAAGCTAACTTTTGGATTTTCTGGGCTTTTTGCTTAACGCTGATCGGTTTAATGTAACGTAAGTAGTTTTTTGGAAGTTTTGGTAAAAGGTTCGCAGCCATCTGAGGTGACATGAACACAGTCCTCGATTCGGACACCTACTTTGCCAGGAATATAGATGCCAGGTTCCAATGAAAAACACATGCCTTCTTCAATTATTAAGTCATTTCCCGCAACTAATGAAGGATACTCATGAACAGACATGCCCAATCCATGCCCCAAACGGTGGGTAAAGTATTCTCCATAGCCGGCTTCTGAAATTACCTCACGGGCGACACAATCAAGATACTCGGCAGTCACGCCAGGCTTCACGGCTTTTTGCGCAGCGAGCTGGGCATTTAAAACTACATTGTATACTTCTTGTTGTAAGGAGGTTGGTTCACCAAATGACACGGTTCTAGTTGCATCAGAGCAATATCCTTTCCAGACAACCCCTAGATCAAATAGAACAAGTTCATTTTCTTTGACCTGATTGGCTCCAGGCGTTCCGTGAGGGTTTGCAGCATTTGTTCCTGCTAAGACCAACGTATCAAATGACATTTGAGAAACGCCACGACGCTTTAATTGGTATTCAATTTCAGCTACGATTTCTTGTTCAGAAACGCCTGCCTTAACTGCGGAAAAGCCAATTTCAAAGGCAACATCAGCCCAATGACCTGCCTCAAGTAGCGTAGTGATTTCGTCGGCTGTCTTTTTGAGTTGCATCGTTTCAATAACTGGTGTTAAATTAGCTGAAAAAGAAACGTTTGGAAACAAATCAGTCAGAATTTCGTAACGATCTAAAGAAAGCGATCCTTTTTCTAAACCGATTGAATCAAGTGAAGGATAGCGATGTAGCAATTCTTTCTTAATTTTTTCATAAGGATTTTCATTATCCAAGTAGCCGATTACATCATATTGCCAAGAACTATTTTTAGCTGGTTCAGCATCCAGAGCAGGTGTAAATAAAAAAGGATCAGTAGTTGCCGAGATAAATAAGCCTAAAATTCGTTCATGCGGGTCGCTTTCAAAGCCGCTCAGATAGGCGATGGTTGTAGGGTTTGATAGATAAGCAGCACTAATGCTGTTTGCTTGTAAATAGGATTGTAATTCAGTAAGCTTTGTACGATTCATGTTCAGTCCTTCTTTCTTAGAAATCACTTTATTTTATCACTTCTTATATTTAATTCAAATTGAGAGCAAACAAATTGTTTCATGGAAACTAGAATTAAAACGGTTGCATATTAAAGCTATATTTGCTATTCTTATTTAGAAATGTAAATAAGATTTTCTGAAAAAAAGCAGAATGGAGCAATAATGATGGAAAAGCAAACAATTACTATTTATGACGTTGCCAGAGAAGCCAATGTCTCTATGGCTACAGTCTCTCGCGTTGTAAATGGCAACCCTAATGTTAAACCAGTAACACGAAAAAAAGTATTGGATGTAATCGATCGCTTAGATTATCGACCGAATGCAGTCGCACGAGGATTGGCTAGTAAAAAAACAACGACAGTCGGAGTAATTATCCCAGATGTAAGCAACATGTTCTTTGCTTCTTTAGCACGTGGGATTGACGATGTCGCAACAATGTACAAATACAATATTATTTTAGCAAACTCAGATGGCGATAGCATAAAAGAAGTCAATGTATTAAATAATTTATTAGCTAAGCAAGTGGACGGAATCATCTTTATGGGTCACCGTATTACGGATGAAATTCGTGGCGAATTTTCTCGTTCGAAAACACCAGTTGTCCTAGCAGGTTCGATTGATCCTGATGAGCAAGTAGGTAGTGTCAATATTGACTATACTTCAGCCACTCATGATGCAGTTGCGACTTTGGCAAACAATGACAATAAGAAGATTGCGTTTATCAGTGGTGCGTTGATTGATCCAATTAACGGTCAAAATCGCTTAAATGGGTACAAATCTGCCTTGAAAGACTCAGGTATTGAATACAATGAAGGCTTAATCTTCGAAGCGCCATATAGCTTCAAAAATGGGTTAGATTTAGTCGATCGAGTGCTAAATAGTGGGGCCACTGCAGCCTATGTGACGGATGATGAATTAGCGATTGGTTTATTAGATGGTTTAATTGACCGTGGCATTACAGTACCAGACGAATTTGAAATTATCACAAGCAATAACTCTTTACTGACAGATGTCTCTCGTCCGAGACTGTCAAGCGTGAGTCAACCACTGTATGACTTAGGTGCTGTATCCATGCGACTTTTAACAAAGATGATGAATAAAGAAGAAATCGAACAAAAAACGATTACTTTACCATATAGTATTATTACAAAAGGTTCATCAAAATAACTAAACTTATTTTGAACTACTAAATTCGTATCAAAAAGTGGCTAGAATTTGCTGCTTTAACAAAAAGCCATACAATCCAAAAAGGTGGAAATTAATTATTTCTTTGTCCTAGATAGGGGTAGCATATCAAAAATCACTTCTGGATTGTATGGTTTTTTCTTATAGCTGATCATTTCATTCTATATTAGTTCGTGCTACTTTTTCGTTGATGTGGCCCCTTTTTGCCAAGCGCTCAGATAATTACTATCCGTACCGCCAATACCAAACTTAAATTGAGAATCACTAACAGCTGATTTCGCCCAATAGGAAGTTGTTGTAGCAGTAGGTAGGGTATACGTCGTGCCATTAAATGTCACTGTTTTGACATTCTTTTCACCTGTAAACGTATTGACTTTTTCTTTTTTCACAGATGAATCAAGTGTGAATTTCTTCGTGACCCCAATCGTATCAGGTGATGATTGATAGATGGCATTTGCAAGATTCGCCATATACGTAGCCTGACGTAAGCTAGCACCTTCATCAGACGCTGTTCCATCGTCATGGCCAGTCCAGCTACTTAACGTTATAGATGGTGTCGATACGACTAACCAAGAGTCCTTGTAGTCATTGGTCGTACCAGTTTTTCCTACCCAATCCGCATTTCCTAACGTGCTATTCAAAGCAGTTAATAATGGTTTATATTTTGATGTAATATTACTTGTAAGCACGCTACGCATCAAATCATTCATGATTGATGCAGTTGCTTTTGAGTATACTTGCACTGGATCTTCTTCGTGTTCATAAATGGTATGCCCACTTGAATCGGTAATCGATGAGATCATATAAGCATCTTGATACACACCACCGTTGGCAAGTGTCTGGAAGCCACTCGTTTGCTCAAGGACAGTTAAGTCGACTACTCCTAAAGGTGCCGATGGATAGGTCCACTGATCAACATCTGGATAATTCATTTTGGCTAAATAATTATCATAGACGTAGCTTGTGGAGCCTTCTTTATTCAAGGTGTTTTGATAAATTTGATAAGCAGGAATATTGTTTGACCAAGAAATTGCTTCCCGAACAGTCTGGAAGGTATTCATATTGTATTGAGTAGCATTGACGACTTGTTCATCACTGTCACTACTTGTACCGCCCCAAGTTGTCGCGTAGTTTGATACCCGTGTCTCGGTACCAATCAAGCCTAAATCTATCGCCGGTGCGTATACGAGTGCCGGCTTAATCGCTGATCCGGCTTGACGCTCAGCTGAGAAAGCGTGGTTGAACTGATTGGTTGAAAAATCTCGTCCTCCGACAAAGCCAATGATGCGACCAGTTTGATTATTCATTAATACATTTCCGACTTCGACTGTTCCATTGCCATCATCCAATTGATACCCATAAGTGGCTGCTGCATCTTGCATCGCTTGATAGATGGTTTTATCAATTGTAGAGTGAATGGTGTAACCGCCATTAATGATTTTTTGCTCTGCTAATGTTTCATAAGCTTCTTTTACTTCATCTTTGGCATATTCTTTTTCACTAATTTTGGCTTCTTCGGCTAATTGTTTACCCAAGACGGATTTTGCTTCATCCATTACGGCATAATACAAAAAGCTTTGCTCATTTGTATTTGCTGCTGCTTGAGGTAAGAAATCACTTTTAAGATCATATGCCTTAGCTTCTTCGTATTCTTTTTTGGTAATCGCATTGTTACGATACATACTAAAAAGAACAAAATCCTTGCGTTTTAATCCTAACGATACATCGTCTTTAATGGAGCCATCACTATTATATGGGCTATAACTGATAGGACTTTGTGGGAGTCCCGCAATAAATGCAGCCTGTGCAAGGTTCAATTTACTCGCATCCACACCAAAAATCCCTTTGGCCGCTTCTTGCACGCCGGCGATGTTTTCTCCTTTATTGTTTCTTCCAAAAGGGGAGACATTTAGATACATGGTAAGAATTTCATCTTTGGAAAAATTCTTGTCAACTAAGTGAGCCAAAATAATTTCATTGGCCTTGCGCTTAAAGGTCGTCTCATCTGTCAGCATTTGTTGCTTTACAAGTTGCTGTGTTAAAGTCGATCCACCACTGCTACCAATGCCGGTAACTTCTGATACAAGTGCTCGAATAACGGCTTTTGGAACATAACCTTGATGTTCATAGAAGTTTTCATCTTCAGTAGAGACAATTGCTTTCTTTAATAGATCAGAGATTTGATCAGATGCCACTGTTTTTCGCTGTAAGTCTGAATTGACGGTAGCGATTGCTGTATCATCGGCATAGGTTAAAAGGGAAGTCTGGGAAAGATTCCCAAGCTCCTGATTCATCGTCTCTTTAGAAGGTAACTCGGTATCTTCTACTAAGTAGGCAAAATAACCAGTGCCGATACCAAGGCCAAATGCGCCTGCTAAGACAATCAGGCTAACAATAACCAAAAAGAGTGATTGGAGAACACGGACGACCACGTTCGTATAAAAGAGAACGCCGTGTGTTGCTGATTGCGATTTGTTGTTTTTTTTAGGTTTCTGGGCCAAAAAAGTCACCTCAGTTTCAATTTATTCTGTCCAATTATAACAAAAAAATGAGAGAAAGAATAGGTAGAGTGTTTCAAGCAAATTGAAAAATCTGCTTAAAACTCTTTGCAACGGCTAAATTATCAGTTAATATGTGTAATGAGTATGTATTTGGGAGGAATGAACATGAGTTCTGATTTTTTTCAAGAACTAAAAGATCGTGGTTTGGTTTTCCAAACGACAGATGAAGCAGCATTAGAAAAACAATTAAATGAAGAGTCCGTGAAATTATATGTAGGATTTGATCCGACTGCAGATAGTTTGCATATTGGACACTTGTTACCAATTCTTATGTTACGCCGTTTTCAACTTCAAGGACACGTGCCAATCGCATTAGTCGGTGGCGGAACTGGGATGATTGGTGATCCCTCTTTTAAAGATCAAGAGCGTCAATTGAATACCTTATCGATTGTCCAAGAGTGGTCCCAAAGCATCAAAGATCAATTGTCTCGCTTTATTGATTTTGATGATGAAAAGGCTCCGGCTGTCCTTGCGAATAACTATGACTGGCTTGGATCAATTTCGTTGATTGATTTTCTTCGTGATGTCGGTAAAAACTTTACGATTAATTATATGATGAGTAAAGAAAGTGTCAAACGACGAATTGAAAGTGGTATTTCTTACACTGAGTTTGCCTACCAATTACTACAAGCGTACGATTTCTTAAAACTTTATGAAAACCATGGCTGTTTATTGCAATTAGGTGGTAGCGATCAATGGGGAAATATTACTTCAGGGATTGAATTGTTGCGTCGTGAGAAAGAAGTCCAAGGTTTTGGTTTGACGATGCCACTAATTACCAAAGCAGATGGCACAAAATTTGGTAAAACTGAAGGAAATGCAGTTTGGCTAGATCCAGAAAAGACGACGCCTTATGAATTCTACCAATTTTGGATCAATACTGATGACCGCGATGCCATCAAATTCTTGAAATACTTTACGTTTTTATCTTTAACTGAAATTACGGCTATTGAACAAGAATTTACCGCTGCACCTGAATCGCGTGTAGCGCAAAAAGCTCTTGCCAAAGAAGTAACAACTTTGGTTCATGGAGAAGAAAAATATCGTCAAGCAGTTCATATCTCACAAGCGCTATTTAGTGGAGAACTAAAAACATTATCAAGTGAAGAAATCTCACAAGGGTTTAAAGGTGTGCCAAGTTATGAAATCACGACCGAAGATGGTTCACAACTATTGGATTTATTAGTTGCATCAAAAATTGTTTCTTCTCGTCGACAAGCACGCGAAGATTTGCAAAATGGGGCCATCTATGTCAATGGTGACCGCATTCAATCAGTGGATTACGAGTTACGTGAGGAAGACAAATTATCTGGGAAACACACGATTATTCGTAGAGGGAAAAAGAAATATTTCTTATTTACTTTTGCCTAAGAATGGTGTGAGAACAATGGAGACGAGTAAAAGAGAATGATTATTTTCTTTGCTCGTTTTTTTTAGAATGGAGGAAAACGATGTTAATTGGGTCGCATGTATCCATGAGTGGAAAGAAAATGTTATTGCAATCAGCAGAAGATGCGGCAAGTTATGGTGAATCTACGTTTATGATTTACACCGGAGCGCCGCAAAATACACGGAGAAAACCAATTGAAGAATTAAATATTGAGGCAGGGAAAGCTTACATGGCCGAACACGGCTTAAGTAATATCGTTGTTCATGCACCGTATATTATTAATTTAGGCAATACAACGAAACCGCAAAACTTTGGCTTTGCCGTTAATTTTTTAAGAGAAGAAATTGTGCGCGCAACGGCATTAGGTGCCAAACAAATTACCTTACACCCAGGTGCGCATGTCGGTGCTGGCGTCGACGCTGGCTTGACACAAATTATCAAAGGACTAAATGAAGTACTTGAAAAAGACCAAGTACCTCAGATTGCGTTGGAAACGATGGCTGGTAAGGGCACCGAATTGGGAAGAACCTTTGAAGAATTAGCAACGATTATCGACGGTGTGACTTTAAATGAAAAATTGTCAGTTACCCTCGACACTTGTCATACACATGACGCAGGGTACAATATTCGTGAGGATTTCGATGGCGTCCTAGAAGAGTTCGATAAAATTATTGGCTTAGATCGGTTGAAAGTAATTCACGTCAACGATTCAAAGAACCCTCAAGGATCACATAAAGATCGTCACGCCAACATTGGCTTTGGTACGATTGGCTTTGACGCGCTGTGCAAAGTTGTCCATCATCCGAAATTAGCCGAGTTGCCAAAAATTTTAGAAACGCCTTTTGTAGGAGAAGATAAAAAAGATAAAAAGCCGCCGTATAAATACGAAATTGCGATGTTAAAGAAAAAAGAGTTTGATCCACAACTCTTAGAAAAAATTCTCGCAAACGAACAATATTGAAAGCTTGTGCAATAGCACTTGCTTTTTTTTATTGGTTTGATACGCTTAAATAGAAAGAAAGTGGGGAGTCTATGGAAAACATCCTAGAAGTGCAAAATGTCCAAAAGAAAATTGGCTCAAAAATCATTATTGATGAAGTAAGTTTCCATGTACCGAAAGGAAAGATTGTCGGATTACTCGGACCAAATGGAGCTGGCAAAACTACTCTTATTCGGATGATTGTCGGTTTAATGCGTCTGTCACAAGGTGAAATTATCATCGCCAATCATTCATTGAAAAAAACTTACCGCCAAGCAATTGCCGAAGTCGGAGCGATTGTGGAAAATCCTGAATTTTATAATTATATGAGCGGCATGGACAATTTAATGCAATATGCACGCATGTCCAAAAAGAAAGTCATGCCTGAAGAAATTTTAGCCATTATCAAACAAGTTCATTTAGAAGATCATATTGGAAAAAAAGTAAAGACGTATTCATTAGGGATGCGCCAAAGATTGGGTGTCGCACAAGCGCTGATTCACCACCCCTCACTCCTTGTATTGGATGAGCCGATGAATGGCTTGGATCCGATGGGGATGAAGGAATTTCGAGAAATGATTCGTGACTTAAAGAACAAAGGGTTATCGGTCATTCTCTCTAGTCATCAACTCAGTGATATTGAACTAGTTGCCGATGAGTTGGTTATTGTCCAAAACGGCAAAGTCACACACCAAGTGTCGATGAATGAGTTAAAAAATCAACAGCTAACCATGATTATTGAGTCGCAAAAAACGGAAGAAGTCATTCGCTTTTTGCGACAAGAAGGAGTAGCCGTTGAACAACACAGTAAGCAAATTTGGGTGACTTTGGAGCAAGACATTCGCGTCTCTCTACTGAAAGACTTGGTCGAAAACGATTTGGCTATTTCTGCCTATTATCCAAAAGTAGCTTCACTAGAAGAGGTCTTTTTGGATTGGACAAAAGAGGGGGGATTATAATGGGCTCATTACTAGTAAATGAATGGCTTAAATTAGCCAAGAAAAAATCAACCATTTTTTTGTTTCTATTTTTAATTGTCGCTACATTTGGCATTACCTATCTGATGAAGCTTGCTCAAGCTTCAGTTGACGGACCGCAAAGTTTTGCAGAACTATCTGGGGTTAGCTCCTTTTTAAATTTAGTCATTGTCATTCTGGCGGCATCTACTGTGGCAGAAGAATTTTCAAAGGGCACGATCAAATTTTTACTCATTCGACCGTTTACAAGAAGTCAGATTTTGTTCTCTAAATGGCTTGTATGTATGGCATATGGCCTAGTAGGTACGATCATTTTAGGAATTAGTAGTTTTTTTGCGAGTATTATTTTCTTAAAACAAGGCTCTTATACTGCTAGCATGACAAGCTTTGGAGGGTGGAATGCGATTGAAGTTGCTCTTTTATATGGCGCAACCAATTTGTTAATGTTGGTTTTTTATGTATCGATTACTTTATTTATTTCAGCGGTGATACGGTCACAGGCACTAGCGGTCGGGCTAGGTATTGGTGTTCTTTTTGGCTCGTCGATGATGAATGCTCTCTTATTTATTATTATGGCAAAGCATTCTTGGTTACGCTGGAATCCATTCAATCTCTTAAATATTCGCGAGCTCATTCTTGATTTTATTCAAATGCTTGGAGGAACAAAATCATGGACGAGTGCATCTGATATGTATCTTTTGACCTATTGGCAGATGGGAATTGGAATTTTGGTAATTAGTGCAATCATTTATTTCATCACCAATTGGTTGTTTACGAAACGAGACGTCGCTTTAAATTAAGATTAAATGGCAAAGTGCAAGAAGTCTCTTCTTTAAAATTTTGCCATTTGTCTTTTTTTTTGACGACACTTCTAGTAGAATGGGTGGGAAGAGATTGTTTAGAAAGGAGTTCGAGTCACTATGATGTATGTAATCGTCGCTATTATTGCATTGGCTGTCGGAGCAATTGGTGGGTTCTTTTATGCACGTAAATATATGAAAGATTACTTAAAGAAAAATCCTCCTGTCAATGAGGATATGCTGCGTTCAATGATGATGTCAATGGGTCAAAAACCATCTGAAAAGAAAATCCGTCAAATGATGCAACAAATGAAAAATCAAAACTAAGTCGCTATGACTATTTGAAGTGAACATGCGACATAACCCAAACAAGATAGAATGTTTCGGCGTTCTATCTTGTTTGGTTATTTTGTTGTAAAAATGTTTTGCAAGAAGGGAGACGCACAGTGTCAATTTTTAAAAAGTTAGGTTGGTTTTTTAAACAAGAGAAAAAACATTATGCAATCGGCGTTTTCTCTTTGGTTGTGGTCGCAATCGTCCAAGTATTACCACCCAAAATAATTGGTTTGATCATTGATGAAATTGATCAGAAACGATTAACAAGGCAAACGTTATTGATTTGGATTGGTGTGCTCATACTAGCTGCGTTCACACAATACGGGTTCCGTTTTATTTGGCGCACAAATATTTGGGGCAGTGCCGCTAAGTTAGAACGGTCTTTAAGGAGTCAACTGTTTCACCATTTTACAAAAATGGATCATCTTTTCTTCCAAACCCATCGAACAGGAGACTTGATGGCTCATGCGACCAATGATGTCAGCGCTGTGCAAAATGTTGCTGGAGCGGGGATACTGACATTTGCTGATTCATTAATCACAGGGATATCGACCATTGTTGCAATGGTTTTATTTGTTGACTGGCGCTTAACGATATTAGCGATGATTCCACTGCCACTTTTGGCAGTGACTTCGCGCGTGTTGGGATCAAAAATTCATGTCGCTTTTCGCGATGCTCAGGCGGCGTTTTCAGATATTAATGATAAAACGCAAGAAAGTATCACGGGCATGAAAGTCATTAAAACGTTTGGTCAAGAAGAAGAGGATATCGCTGACTTTGAAGAGAAAATCCAACGAGTGGTTCAAAAAAATCGCAGAGTGAATCGGTATGACGCGTTGTTTGATCCATGTATTACAGCTATTATCGGAATTTCTTACGTCCTGACGATTTGGTTAGGTGGGCGCTATGTCATGGCTCATACGATTTCGGTCGGGCAGTTGGTCTCCTTTATTAGTTACATTGGTATGCTCGTATGGCCGATGTTTGCGATTGGTCGCTTATTTAACGTCCTGGAGAGAGGGAATGCTAGCTACGATCGAATTGAAGAACTACTAGCAGAAGAAACCCATATCATTGAAGAGGAATATGGCATAGCGACTCGTGCCAAAGGGGATATCGTGGTAGATATCAAGTCATTTGCTTACCCAGACTACCCAGACCAAGTTGTATTAAAGGATATCGCCCTGAAATTGGATGAAGGTAAGACGCTGGGGATTGTGGGTAAGACGGGTGCTGGTAAAACCACGCTCTTAAAACTTTTTTTACGTGAATACGATGACTATCAAGGGTCCATTTTGTTTGGTGAGCATGATATTAAAGCCTACCGACTGCAGGCTTTATTAGCAGCGATTGGCTATGTGCCACAAGATCACTTTTTATTTTCGATGACCATTCGGGACAACATTCGGTTTGCTGCGCCCAAATCTACGCAAACGATGGTCGAAGAAGTCGCAAAACTCGCTGCAATACATGAAGACATTCAGGCATTTGTGCAAGGGTATGATACCTTGGTTGGTGAACGAGGCGTCTCGCTGTCAGGTGGGCAAAAACAGCGAATTTCCATCGCGCGTTCATTAATCACAAAACCAGAATTGTTGATATTAGATGACGCTTTGTCAGCTGTAGATGCGAAAACGGAAGAAGCCATTTTGCAGCATCTTCAAGCACGCACGAAGCGACAAACGACCATCATCACTGCTCACAGATTAAGCAGTGTAATGCATGCAGATGAGATTATTGTCATGGATCAAGGTACGATTGTTGAACGAGGGACACATAGTCAATTATTAGCGAATCACGGATGGTATGCACAAATGTGGAGCAAGCAACAATTAGAAGCAAAAATAGAGCGAGGTGAACAATAATGCAAAAAAGCGAATGGTCAAAAGAATTGACGCTTAAAGAACAAGTGACCATTATTCGGCGTATGTTGCCCTATGCTAAGCCTTATCGACGATCTTTTTTTGTGGCGATTGGCTTGGCTTTAGGAGTCTCTATTGTGAACATTTTATTACCAAAAGTCCTCCAATATTTGATAGACAACTATCTGACTTCTTTTTCTGCTACCGGTCAAGTTATCTTTGGTTTTGGCTTATTGTATCTTTTTGGGACAATCGTTAAAGCGTGTATGCTATTTTTTCAAAGTTATATGTATGCGAATGCTTCTACCCGTACATTGAATCATATTCGTATAGAGCTTTTCAAAAAAATCCATACGTTAGGGATGCGCTATTTTGATCAAACACCGGCTGGCTCGATTGTCTCACGGGTATCAAATGATACGGAAACCTTGAATGAATTTTGGTATGTCTTTATGACGGTCATCACAGGTATCTTTGCAGTTGTTTCCTCATTTATTGCCATGATACAAATCAATATCAAAATTGGGCTTGCGATGCTCGTATTTTTACCGATTTTGTTGTTTATCATTGGGTATTATCAAAAGTACAGTTCACGTATCTATCGACAAATGCGGGAACGACTGAGTGATTTAAATACCAAGCTAAACGAATCGATTTCCGGTATGGCGATTATTCAACAATTTCACCAAGAAGCACGGCTAAACCAAGAGTTTGACGAAACCAATAATGAGTATCTAGCAAGTCGGTATGCGATGATTCGTACGAACTCATTACTATTAGCGCCAATCATCAATCTTTTGTATGCTCTAGCAGTGGCTGCTTCGTTGTCACTTTTCGGAATCAACGCTACGCACCATTTGGTAGAAGTGGGTCTAATTTATGCGTTTGTTACGTATGTTTCGAGTTTTTTCAATCCAATGACGCAAATGATGGATTCATTAAGTGTCTTTACTGATGGGATTGTTGCCAGTAGCCGCATCCTAAAAATTATGGATCATCAAGAATTGGCTCCAGCTGCATTTGAAGATGCCACTGATTCGATAGTCGACGGAAAAGTTGAGTTTCGAGATGTCACGTTTGCTTATAACCCAGGGCAACCAGTCTTAAAGAATATTTCGTTTGTTGTCAATCCCGGAGAAACAATGGCGTTTGTCGGTCACACTGGTAGTGGCAAGAGTTCCATTATTAATAGTTTGATGCGTTTCTATGAAATTGAATCTGGCCAAATTTTACTCGATGACAAAGACATTCGTTGCTATCCAATCGAGGAATTACGCAAAAAAATTGGCTTGGTCTTACAAGATGCGTTTTTATTTTATGGAGATATTACCGATAATATTCGCCTTCGAGATTCTTCCATCACGCAAGAACAAGTCCAAGAGGCTGCTCGTTTTGTTCAAGCAGATCAATTTATTGAAAAGCTACCGGGATCGTATCAGGCCAAAGTAATCGAACGCGGGGCCAGTTACTCGAGTGGTCAAAGGCAATTACTTTCATTTGCCCGCACGATTGTCACGAATCCCAAGATTTTAATTTTAGATGAAGCGACAGCCAATATTGACACAGAGACCGAATCAGCTATTCAAGAAGGCCTAGAGAATATGCGAAAGAATCGGACAACGATCGCCATTGCGCACCGCCTATCAACAATTAAAGATGCTAATATGATTCTAGTATTAGATAAAGGCATCATCGTCGAACAAGGGACGCATGAGACGCTACTTGCTCAAGATGGCTTATATGCGGACATGTACCGACTGCAAAGCGAAGAAATCTAACTATCACTTATTCCTTACAGAGAGTATTCTATAAGGATCAGAAAAAAAGACCATGAAATTCAAAAGATTGAGAAACAACTTCTGAATTTTATGGTCTTTTTGTGTATAGCTACAGTCTTCAATGTATATCATTTTAGTCATGTAATAGTTTTTCAATCATTGGTTTTGCTTCAAGTGGTGAAGTCTTCGGACCGTAACGGTTAACAACAGTGCCGGTCTTATCAACTAAAAATTTCGTGAAGTTCCATTTGATGTCTTTGGTTAAAACACCTGGTTGCTGCTCCTTTAGATACGTAAAGAGTGGATTAGTGTCAGGGCCGTTGACAGCTATTAGTTCATGGATGGGAAACGTGACACCATAGTTTAATTGACAGCTTTCTTTTGCTTGTTGGCCATCAGTCAGTTCTTGGTGAAATTGATTGGAAGGAAAGCCCAGCACGACGAATCCATCGTCTTTGTATTGTTGATACAATGCTTCCAGTTCCTTGAATTGACCGCGCAAGCCACATTTTGAGGCCGTATTGACAATCAGTAGTACTTTGCCTTGATACTTTTCTAAAGAATACTCTTTGCCAGAAGCTAGACGAACTTGAAATTGATAAATCGACATAATCAGCGCCTCCTTTTTGTCAATCATACCGCGATTAAGACAAATCGACAATGGGTTTTTCCTCAGCAGTCACGACGGCCTTGGACTTCCAGACACCAGACCGCCAACGATTAATCATCAGACAACTCCTTAGAAATTCATCAATCGCATACGCAATCCACACACCGACTAATCCAAAGCCAAAACGAATTGCCAAAAGATATGAAAATGGCAAGCTGATTAGCCACAGAACGATTAAACTACAGATTAATGGAAACTTCACATCGCCGCTAGCATTTAAAGAACCGACCAGAATCATATTGACTGAGCGAACTGCTTCTAAAATAATCTCGACTAAGAAGACTTCTTTTGAGATGGCAATAACTTCAGGATTGGTGGTGAAGATTCCCATGATTGGTTCGATAAAGACATAGGTCAATACACAAATCATAATCGAAGCCAATACACCAATGACAGTCGAACGCATGCCACGCTTGTACGCACGCTGAAATTCTCCTGCGCCAACGCTGCGACCAATCATTATCTGATTCCCTTGACTAATTGCTGCTGCAATTAGATAGACAAATTGGGAGATTGCTGTAATGTATGATTTTGCAATTAAGACACTGGCACCTAGTGAAGCGACAATCATCGTCACGACTACTTGTGCTCCTTGATAGGATAAGGACTCACCAGAAGAAGGGAGACCGTATGTTAATATTTGCTTGATTCTCGCTCCTGAAAAATCTTTGAGGGAGAGGTCACGAATGGAAAAGCGAATGTGTTTCTTTAGTAATGAGAAGGCAATAATCAGGCCGATTGTATTACCAATCACACTGGACCATGCAAGTCCGCTTACGCCGAAATTCGGTAAGCCAAAGGGACTATATAGCGCTACATAGTTTCCTATGACAGCAAGAATACTTGCGACCATTGGTACAAGTAGGGCAGGCTGAGTATAGCCGTGCGTACGTAAGATGGCGATGATGACAGCTGAGACAGCTGAGACAAACAAGCTACCACCAAAAATTTGTAAATAACTTTTGCCAATTGTAATCAATTCAGGTTCAAGATTCATAAACTGCAAAAGCTGAGATGAGAAGAGAATGAAAACAAGGCTAATCAAAAAGCCAATCCCTAGCGCACCGAACAATGAAGTGTTGATGACTTGTTTGACGGACGCTATTTTTTTGGCACCTAAGTACTGTGCAATCAAAATTTGGGTCCCGACTGTGACAAAGCCATATACAAAAATCGATAAATTCAGTAGTTGATTCGCTGCACCAATCGAAGCGACAGCAGGTTCAGAGTAATGTGAAATCATCCAGACGTTAATATTGCCGATAACAACGCGCAAGAAAAATTCAATAAAAATAGGCCAACTTAAAAAAAGTAACTCTTTGTCAGAAGGCGTGACTAATTTTGCTCTTGTCAAAAGTAAAAACCTCTCTTATAGTTTAATAATTATAACGTCTAGGAAATTTTACCTGACTGAAAAGCAAAGTCAATAATTATGAAAGAAATGTTAGTATATTTAAGCAGATTAGTTGTAAATTTTACTTTAAATAAGTAAAGTTGGAAACAGAAATCAATTTGGAGGGTACAAAGATGAACGATGTAATTATAATTGGAGCGGGGCCTGCGGGAATGACAGCCGCACTATATGCCGCTCGTGCCAATTTAACAGTAGTGATGATTGAACGTGGCGCACCCGGTGGCCAAATGAATAACACAGCAGAAGTAGAAAACTATCCAGGATTTGATTCAATCTTAGGACCTGAGTTGGCATATAAAATGTATGAGAATGCGACTAAGTTTGGCGTAGAAAATGCATACGGTATCGTAAAAGAAATCAAGGATTGTGGCTCTTATAAAGAAGTCGTGACCGATGACCAGACGTACCAAGCAAAAACAGTCATCATTGCGACTGGTTGTGACCATCGTAAATTAGGCATACCAGGTGAAGACGAGTATGCTGGTCGTGGCGTTTCTTATTGTGCCGTTTGTGATGGTGCCTTTTTCCGCGAGCGAAAATTAGTTGTTGTTGGTGGTGGAGACTCTGCTGTAGAAGAAGCTCTATATTTAACTCAGTTTGCATCAGAAGTGGTAATTATTCATCGCCGTGATCAACTACGAGCACAAAAAATTATTCAAGATCGGGCCTTTGCCAATGAAAAAATTTCCTTTATTTGGGATTCCGTTGTCGAAGAAATTACTGGTAACGATCGTGTCGTAGAATCAGTGAAAATTAAAAATGTTCAAACGGGTGAAGAATCTTCAGTAGCTGCTGGCGGTGTATTTATCTATGTTGGCCTAGATCCATTAACAGAGCCATTTCAATCAGCGGGTATATTAAATGAAAATGGCTGGATTCCTACAAATGAAGAGATGGAAACAAGCATTCCTGGTGTCTTCGCGGTTGGCGATGTTCGCGAGAAGAACTTACGACAAATTACTACAGCTGTTGGTGAAGGAAGTATTGCTGGTCAAAACGTTTTCTCGTATATCGAAACGTTAAAAGATATGCAAAAATAGTATCACGCGGCTGTCATAAGTGACAGTCGTTTTTTTATAGGACGGAATGAAAATCAGTGGTATAATAAGCATGATTAAATGAGAAAGGGTGTTTTATATGACTTGGCAAGATGTCTATCAACAATGGAATAACGAAGCAACATTAGAACCCACCTTAAAAAAACAATTGGAAGAGCTAGCGACTGATCCTGAAGCTTTAGAAGATGCGTTTTATGCGCCGCTTGAATTTGGTACGGCTGGGATGCGTGGGATATTAGGTCCTGGTATTAATCGAATGAATATCTATACTGTCAGACAAGCAACAGAAGGTTTGGCATTATTTATCGACACACAAGATGCAGAAACGAAAAAAAGAGGCGTTGCGATTGCTTATGATTCGCGTCATTTTTCAGAAGCATTTGCCATGGAAGCGGCACGTACGTTAGCCCAACATGATATCCCTTCATATGTCTTTGAATCACTAAGACCAACACCGGAGCTTTCATTTGCTGTAAGAGAGTTAAAGGCATTTGCCGGTATTATGATTACAGCTTCTCACAATCCAGCTGCTTACAATGGCTACAAAGTATATGGCGAAGATGGCGGTCAAATGCCACCGCAAGATGCAGATGCTTTGACAACATTTGTTCGTGGTATCGAAAACCCATTAGAAATTCCAATCTTATCGGAAGAAGAAGTGGAAACGAGTGGCTTGATTCAAATCATTGGTGAACAAGTCGACCAAGCATACTTAGAACAAGTTAAAAAAGTAACGATAAATTCTGAATTAGTAAAAGAAATGGGCAAAGACTTAAAGCTTGTCTACACACCACTACATGGTACAGGTAGAATGCTAGGAGAAAAAGCATTAAAACAAGCTGGCTTTGAAAAATTTTTGATTGAACCCCATCAAGGTATCCCTGATCCAGACTTTTCAACAGTAAAATCTCCTAATCCAGAAGAGGCTGGGGCATTTGAATACGCCATGAAATTAGGAAAAAAAGAAAATGCTGATGTATTAATCGCGACTGATCCCGACGCTGACCGTCTAGGAGCCGCAGTCCGTATGCCAAATGGTGACTACCAAGTATTAACAGGAAACCAAATCGGCGCCATTTTCATCCATTATATTTTAGAAGCTCATAAGCAAGCCAACACATTGCCAGAAGATGCAGTGGTTATTAAATCGATCGTATCTAGTGAATTACCGACTGCTATTGCGAATCACTATGGCGTTGAGATGCTGAACGTCTTGACTGGTTTTAAATTTATTGCAGAAAAGATTCAACAATTTGAAGAAGACCATTCGCATACTTTTATGTTTGGGTTTGAAGAAAGCTATGGCTACCTGGTGAAATCTTTTGTTCGTGACAAAGATGCCATTCAAGCTTTGGTCTTATTAGCAGAAGTAGCAGCATATTACAAAAAAGCGGATAAAACATTGTATGATGCATTACAAGAAATTTTTGAAACATATGGTTACTACAAAGAAAAAACAATTTCTGTAACGATGAGCGGACAAGAGGGGGCAAGTAAAATCGCTGCGTTGATGACTCGTTTCCGTAACGAAGCACCAAGTGAATTTGCCGGTGCTACAGTAGAAGTTACCGAAGACTTTAAAGAATTAACAAAAGTAAATCACCAAACCAATAGCACTGAAAAAATGACAACACCACCTTCTAATGTATTGAAATATATCTTAGCAGATGGTAGTTGGATTGCTGTACGTCCTTCTGGTACAGAACCAAAAATTAAGTTCTATATTGGTGTGAAAGCATCCTCACAAGCGGAAGCTGAAGAAAAAGTAGCTAGCTTAGAAGACGCAATTAATGAAATAACAAACGCTTAAAGGTATAATCTATATCACGTTGACAAAAAGTGATAAGGAGAACGAAATGAAAGAAGTATCCGACAAAGAATTCGAACGTGTCAGTCAAATCTATAAACTATTAAGCGATGTGACTAGACTCAAAATTTTATTATTATTGGAAGATGGCGAGTTAAATGTGACAGCCATTGCCACTCACTTGGCAATGGAGCAATCTGCCGTATCCCATCAATTAAAACTATTACGTGAGAATCAAATTGTAAAAAATCGTCGTGAAGGTAAAACAATCTTATATAGTCTTGATGATGGTCATGTTTTGGCAATCTTGACGAAGACATTCGATCATGTGCGCCACAACTGATAGAGTAAAGAAAACTGGGAATTTTATAAAAATTCCTAGTTTTTTTTTGAAGAGTTTGGTATGCTAAGTGAAATTATGAGAAAATGATGAAAGTTATCAAGATGACTTTCAGTTAGGAGTTAATATGGAAGGCAAGAAGTTACGCATCGCAATGCTTGGTCTCGGATCTGTCGGTAGTAAAGTGGTTGAATTGGTCACGAAAAATTCTGAATACCTTTATCAAAGGACCGGTGTCCAAGTGGAAATCGTCTATGGACTAGTTCGTTCCATCTTAGAAGAAGATAAGAAAAAGTTAGCAAAAAACTATCAGTTTCAACTGACGGATTCATATGATGATATTTTGTCTGATGACTCAATCGATGTTGTCGTTGAATTAATCGGTCGCGTGTCACCGGCAAAAGAATACATTGTTCGTGCCCTAAAAGCAAAAAAACAAGTGGTGACAGCGAATAAAGATGTGATGGCTCAATATGCTCATGAGCTATTACCACTTGCCAATCAACATGGCGTGACGATTGGGTACGAGGCCAGCGTGGCAGGGGGAATCCCAATTGTCAATCCATTGAAGACACAATTTTCTCTGGATACAATCACTAGCATTCGCGGAATTTTAAATGGGACGACGAACTTCATCTTGACTAAAATGTTGAATGAATCTTTAAGTTATGAGGAAGCGTTGACTTTAGCACAAGAATTAGGTTTTGCCGAATCTGATCCTACAAACGATGTAGAAGGAATCGATGCCGCCTATAAAGTAATGATTCTAGCCCAACTTGCTTACCATGTTTATCCTAAGATGGAAGACGTTCAAATCGATGGAATTACGGCCATTCACCCCGCTCAGTTAGCAGTAGCCAAGCAATTTGGCTATAAAATCAAATTATTAGGTGAAGTAAAAGCAATAGGTAATGAGCTTAGTTTACGAGTAGCTCCTGCCTTGGTTTCAGATCAAACATCTTTAGCTTTGATTGACAATGAGACCAACGCTTTACAAGTCAATAGTACGCAGATTGGGCAATCTTTCCTTAGTGGACCTGGAGCGGGAGCAGCTCCGACAGCTACGAGTGTCTTAGCAGATATTCAAGCCCTAATTAAAAAGAAAGAACTAGGGACAAGCAATCAATTTGCTCCTGTATTTTTTGAAAACCTAGAGTTTACCTTTTTAGCTGAGTCACCTGCAGAAAAAATGGGGATTGTCATGAAGAAAGCTAATGCTTCTCAAAAATTCACCAATGATCAACTCGCAGATATTCAGTCCATTCATCATGTGAGCATAGCAGATGATGCATATGAGTGGCTCGTGACGAATCCATTAACTAGTGAACAACTTCATGACTTACTAGAAAGTTTAAATAAAATGGGCTCAGTTTTGGGCGCCTTACCGTTTGTAGACTAGCTTAAGAAAGAGGGTAACAACTTTGATAATTCGTGTTCCTGCGACGAGTGCCAATTTAGGTCCTGGGTTTGATTCTTGTGGTATCGCGGTCGCTCGTTATTTGACGATTGAGGTAAAAGAGCAACAAGACAGTTGGTTCATTGACCATCAGCTAGGAGCTGAAGTACCCACAGACGAAACCAACTTGTTACTAACAACAGCATTAAGTATTTGTCCTGCAATCGCACCACATCGACTTGTGATGCAATCAGAGATTCCGTTAGCGAGAGGGTTGGGGAGTAGTTCATCGGTGATTGTCGCCGGAATTGAGCTTGCCAATCAGCTAGGAAATCTAAATCTTACTCCTCAAAAAAAATTAGAATTGGCAACGGCAATCGAAGGACATCCGGATAATGTCGCTCCGGCTATATTTGGTGATTTTGTGGTTTCGACTTACTTTCCAGAGCGGAGTGAACGAACGGTCGTTTCTGTGAAGCACCAGTTTCCTGACTGTGGCGTGATTGCCTACATTCCAAAGGTTGAACTGCTAACCAAAACTAGCCGCAATGTCTTGCCACAGACATTTGCATTTAAAGAAGCGGTCGAAGCAAGTGCGATCGCCAATGTCATGATTGCGGCAATTATTCAAGGAGATTTAGCAGTTGCTGGTGAGATGATGTCTGCGGATCGTTGGCATGAACCGTATCGCAATTCATTGGTTCCACATTTACAATCAGTGAAAGATAGCTGCTTAGCTTTAGGAGCCTATGCCTGTTTTTTGAGTGGTGCGGGACCAACCGTCTTAATCTTGACGCCGCTTGATAAGAGGGATACGATTGTCAAAAAGTTACAAGATTCGGCTTCTGATGCTGCTGAAATTGCACCATTATCGATTGACCGGATAGGGGTTCATGTAAGGTAAATAAAGACGATTTTGCGCTGTTAAACAGAAATGTGTTTAACGGAGCAAAATCGCCTTTTTAATTTTCTTAGAAAGGGTGGACAGCATCATCATTATCAGAAATATAATAACTATGATCTTCAAGTTTTAAGGCATTTAGAATCATTGAGGCTGTTTCTTCAATCGATAGAGTGGCGACGTTGATTATCACACACCCAATTTTTTGATAAAGCTCATTAGCAAATGCCAATTCTTCACGGATTTTGTCAATATTGGCATATGCTGAGTCAGGATTTAAGCCATAGCTGATCATTCGTTCTTTACGAATCGAATTTAACATATCCGGATCATTGGTCAAGCCGACAATTTTTTTAGGATCGACTTCCCAAATTTGTTTCGGGATATGAGCTTGAGGAACAATCGGTAAGTTTGCTACTTTTAAATTCTTATTAGCTAAAAAAAGACTCAATGGTGTCTTTGATGTGCGAGAGACACCTAATAAGATAATGTCAGCTTCGAGAAAGCCGCGAGGATCTTTGCCGTCATCATATTTAACTGCAAATTCCATCGCCTTGATTCGGCGGAAATAGTTTTCATTTAGATGATGAAGTGCGCCTGGTTCCCGACTTGGGAGGATCCCTGTTCGACGAGTCACTTCGTCTACAGTAGGCGTTAAGACATCAATATTATACAAACCACTTTGCTCACAAAAGTCATTGGTCAGCTCGACTAAATTTTCGCTAATCAACGTATGAAGGATGATACCATTGACTTCTTTTGCATCGGCTAATGTTTTAATGAGTGCCTCTCTAGAACGGATAAAAGTTCTTCGATACAAACAAAAATTCACTGATGGAAATTGCGCCATTGTAGCTTGTGCTAGTTTTGTTGCTGTTTCACCTGCAGAATCAGAAATGACGAAGAGATTAATTGTTTCTTTGTTTTCCATAAAATCGCCTCACTTGCATTCTTTTTCCATCTATTATACCATAGCTTTAAATTTGTGAAACGTAAGCATTATGATTTAGAAAATACAGAGGTTAATTTATGGAAAAACAGATACCAGCCATCGAACACGCATGGCATATTTTAAAAGAAAAAGGCTATAAGTATACTAAAAAAAGAGAGGCGCTACTTTTTTATTTGGCGCAAAAAAATCGCTACCTACCTGCTAGAAAAGTTTATGACGAAATGAGTGAGCAATTTCCTGGCTATAGCTACGATACAATTTATCGCAATTTACATGATTTTTCTGATTTAGGTATTCTAGAGAAGACAGATTTAAATGGTGAAATGCAATTTCGTTTTCATTGCCAACATCATGGTATTGGCGAACATCATCACCATTTTATTTGTTCCGTCTGTGGCAAGACCAAAGAATTAGATGCGTGCCCAATGGATATATTTGAAGAGCAATTAGCTGGTTGCAAGATCGAAGGGCATCGTTTTGAAATCTATGGGCGTTGCGAAGAGTGTCAATAAGCACCAAAGATAACACCATTTAATAAAATTCATGTTTTATTGAAAACAATACCAAAGAACAACTTGACAGAAAAATAGTCTTTCGTTATAATTTTTTAAGGACAGTGTGCGTTATTGAAACTATTTCAATAACAAAAACGGTTACTTTTTAAGCTCGGAGGGAGGGAATTTATATGTCAAAAACAGTGGTTCGCAAAAATGAATCTCTTGACGATGCTCTTCGTCGCTTCAAACGTTCCGTGTCAAAAGCAGGTACTTTACAAGAATCTCGCAAACGTGAATTCTATGAAAAACCAAGTGTGAAACGTAAGAAAAAATCTGAAGCAGCTAGAAAACGTAAAAAATTCTAAGTTTGCTGCGAAAGAACTGGAGTTGGTAGTGTGTCACTACTAAATACGTTGAATGATGACATGAAAACGGCGATGAAGGCGAAGGACAAAGAGACATTAACCGTCATTCGCATGTTGAAAGCATCACTACAGAATGAAAAAATCAAGATTGGCCGCGATTTGAATGATGAGGAAGAGTTGACAATTCTTGCAAGAGAAATGAAACAACGTCGGGACTCATTAACTGAATTTGAAAAAGCAGGCAGAGAAGATCTTGTTGAAAAAGTAAAAAGTGAAATTACGATTGTTGAACAGTATCTTCCAGAGCAATTGACTCTTGAAGAGATTCATAGCATTGTCGCACAAGCTATCGAAAAAACAGGCGCCAGTTCCGTCAAAGAATTTGGTAAAGTGATGGGAGTAGTTATGCCACAAGTTAAAGGCAAAGCTGATGGGAATCAAGTAAATGTCGTTGTGAAAGAACGTTTAGACAAGTAATATGACACGCCGCAGACATTTGTTCTGCGGCTTTTTCATGTAGGTGCGGTTAGTTGATAGGAAAAGTAATCTCTTTTGAAACAAGATATGGTATGATGATACTGAATAAATTTAGAACCAAAGGAGCGATTTTTTTTTGCAAGATAACCAATACTCAAGAGAAATTCATTTACAGTCGACTGATGATTTTGCATTGTTAGTTGGCACGCATGACAAACATGTGAAGTTAGTTGAAGAAAATACCAATACACAGATTCGTGCTCGTGGGGAAATTGTTCAAATAATCGGTACCGAACACGATGTAGCAAATGCAGAACAAGTCTTCCAAGTCCTTTTAACACTAATCAATCGAGGAATTAACATTAATACAGCAGATGTCGTTAGCGCATTAAATTTTATGAATCAAGGGAAGTTACCTTCCTTTCTAGCGATGTACGAAGAAGAGATTATGAAAGATCGCGCCGGAAAAGCGATCCGACCAAAGACAATTGGTCAATCACATTATATTACCGCTGTTCGCCGGCATGATGTTGTCTTTGGAATTGGACCAGCTGGGACTGGGAAAACATTCTTGGCTGTTGTCTTAGCTATTGCGGCTTTAAAAAAAGGTCAAGTCGAAAAAATTATCCTCACACGACCAGCTGTAGAAGCTGGTGAAAAATTAGGCTTTTTACCCGGCGATTTAAAAGAGAAGGTCGATCCATATCTTCGTCCCGTGTATGATGCACTCTACCAAGTGTTCGGTATCGATCATACCAATCGCCTGATGGAGCGCGGCATAATCGAAATTGCCCCTCTTGCCTATATGCGTGGACGGACACTAGAGAATGCCTTTGTAATTTTAGATGAGGCCCAAAATACGACAATTGCTCAGATGAAAATGTTTTTGACACGGTTAGGATTTCATTCAAAGATGATTGTTAATGGTGATGCTAGCCAAATTGACTTGCCACGAGGAGTAACGAGTGGCTTAATTCATGCACAACAAACATTGCAAGGTATTAAGCAAATTGACTTTGTTCACTTTGATGCAGCAGATGTTGTGCGTCATCCAGTGGTAGCAGAAATTATTCGAGCATATGAAAATGAAACAACGGAACAACTGGAACAAGAATAGGAGGAAGCAGTCATGCTAAATCAATCGCTAGAAAAAATGAACGAGCGCTTTGGAAAGTTTCTTGTACCAATCATTCTAATCGTCTTTTTCGTTCTAACGCTCGCGATCCTCTACCCAAGTATCAAGCCTACTGCAAATAGCTACAAAGAAGGGCAAGTTGCAGAGACCAATATAAGGGCAAATAAAACGATCGAAAATTCGACGGCTACTGAACAAAAAAGAAAATTAGCTGCTGAAGCAGTTTCGCCGGAATATACGTACCAATCTGATCTGGCAACAAGGCAACATGATCTTTTGGCTAATCTGTTTACCTTAATCTTAAAAGTTAAAACAAGTGCAGATGAAACTTATCAAAAAAATACCCAAGCTGCAAAAGATAAGTCGACAGTCTCCAAGCCGACGACAGAAAAATTAATTAGTCAATTAAAAAAACAATTTGAGACTGTTGATACAGATGATTTGGATTTTTATCAAGATTTGACAACAAACTTTTTGACAACGATGTTTTCACTTTCGACCACAGAAATTACGAAAGTAGAACAAGTTACCCTGAATCTAGTTGATGATCAAATGAAAGCTCAAATTAAAGAGAGTGATGTCACAAGTGTTCGTCAAAAGGCAGAAAGTGCCTTAGAAGCGAGCGATGTATCGACGAGCCAAGCAGAAGCTGTGCGATATTTATTATCGAAAGGTATCGTTGCCAATACTTTTTTGAATGAAAAGAAAACGACTGAACTTCAAAATGAAGCCAAAGCTTCCGTACAACCTGTCATGATCTATCAAGGCGAAATCATTGTTCGTGAAGGATCTCAAATTGACAGTACAGCGATTGAAAAGCTGCGAATATTAGGTTTGACCAATCAGTCAGTAAATTATTATCCGTTACTTTCACTTTTTTTTACGATTTTATTGCAGATTGGCATGTTGGCCTTTTTTGTTCACCAAATGGAAGAACAATCTAAACGGTTAAAGTGTTATCTCTTTTATGCTTCAATGATGATTGTCAGTTTATTGATTATGAAATTTTTCCAATTGTTCCAAACAAACGCAGCACCTCACTTACCACTCTTTTATCCAGCAGCATTTGCGCCACTTGTGCTAAACTTCTTTATGAATCGCCGTTCTGGTTTGTTAGCTGCACTCTTCCAGGTGGTCTTTGCATTGTTTATATTTAGTAATACGGATGCAGATGTAGGATTGAATGTATTGGTCTTCTTACTGATTTCATATCTTTTTTCTGGTATTATGGGGACTATTGTCCGACAACAACGTATTTCTAACCAAGGATTTAATGCGTTGATGTGGTTGGTTGTATTCCCTTTATTGATGAATGTCACGCTTATTCTGTTCCAAGGGATGAGTTTTACCAGTGGGCAAACATGGATTGCACTTGTCTGTGGATTAGCAGGTAGTCTATTGTCGCTTCTTTTAACGGTAGGACTACACCAATATATTGAACTACTCGTGACTGATGACAGTGTGATTGTTTTAAATGAACTAAGCAATCCCAATCATCCCATGCTTAAACGACTATTAGAAGAAGCTCCAGGTACGTATCATCATAGTATGATGGTAGCCAATCTGAGTGCCAATGCAGTAGCTGATATCGGTGGCAATTCTCTTTTGACACGCGTGGCATGTTACTATCATGATATTGGGAAATTAAAGCATGCGAATTTCTTCGTAGAAAATCTACCCGCTGGTGCTGAAAATCCTCATAATTTTCTTTTACCCGAAGATAGCCGAGATATTATTTTTGGCCACGTGATCGATGGAGCCAAGGTGTTAGAAGCTGAAAAAATGCCCCAAATGGTCATAGATATTTGTCGCCAACATCATGGAACAACGTTGATGCGCTTTTTCTACGTTAAAGCAAAAGAACGCAACGATTCAGTCAAAGAATCGGATTATCGCTATCCAGGACCTAAGCCACAGACAAAAGAAGCGGGGATTGTTAGCATTGCTGATAGTTGTGAAGCTGCCGTTAGAGCAATGGATCAACCTAGTAATGAAAAAATTAAAACGTTTGTCTCAAATTTAATCAAAGACCGTATATTAGATGGTCAGTTGGATGAGTCGGGCTTGACATTAAATGAGATACGCATTATTGAAAAATCATTGATTAATGGCTTGTGTTCGACGTTCCATTCAAGAATCAAGTATCCAAAAATGAAATCAGAAGCAGAGCAAATGAAAGAAGAACAAGAGAAAAGAGAGGAATAGGGAATGGAAATAGCATTTATCGATGAAAATGAACGTGTGACGGCTAAAAAAATGCAAGAAATCGATGATCTTTTGCAATATGCAGCTAGCCATCTGGATTTACCAGAAGATACGGAAATGTCCATTACATTCATGGATAATAACGAAATACAAGAAATCAACCGTGTCTATCGCAATAAAGATATGCCGACTGATGTTATCAGCTTTGCGCTAGAAGAAGAGGGAGAGGACGAGTTGCCAATTATTTTTGATGAAGAATTTGACGATAGTCAATTTCCTCGTAATCTTGGCGATTTAATGATTTCAGTTGAACGAGCAAATGAGCAAGCCGAAGAATATGGCCATTCGGTCGATCGTGAGTTAGGCTTTCTTGCACTGCATGGTTTCTTGCACCTAAATGGCTATGACCATATGACACCTGAGGATGAGAAGGTAATGTTTGGATTACAGAAGGAAATTTTAGATGCCTATGGACTCAAAAGATAAAAAACAAGTTGAAAAAAATAAATCGTTTATTCAGTCATTGGATTTTGCAATTACTGGCTGGAAAACCGTCTATTATGATGAACGAAATTTTCGAAAACACGTCAGAGTGAGCTTTTTAGTCATTGTGCTTGGTTTCATATTTTCACTTAATCTGTCTGAATGGTTGTGGTTATTAACGAGTATCTTTTTGGTTTTATTTGCAGAGATGCTCAATACCACCTTTGAAAATATTGTCGATATGGTGACAGACTATCACTTTGATCCACTCGGAAAAAAAATTAAAGACGTTGCTGCAGGTGCTGTTTTATTGACAGCTTGTTTTGCTGTAGTGATTGGCGCATTGATTTTTCTTCCCAAAATGGTACACCTATTTTTTTACTTAAAGGAGAGCTTATGACAGAACATAAATCAGGATTTGTCGCACTTGTCGGTCGCCCGAATGTCGGTAAATCAACATTATTAAATCGTATCGTTGGCCAAAAAATTGCAATTATGAGCGACAAAGCACAAACAACACGAAATAAAATACAAGGTGTCTATACGACAAAAGATGCCCAAATCGTCTTTATTGATACACCAGGAATTCATAAACCAAAATCTCGTTTGGGTGATTTCATGGTCGAGTCAGCTTTTAGTGCCTTAAATGAAGTTGATGTGATTTTGTTTATGATTAGTGCCGATCAAAAGCGCGGAAAAGGCGATGATCTTATTATCGAACGCCTAAAAAAACAATCTGTGCCAGTCTTCCTAGTTGTCAACAAATTGGATAAAGTGCATCCGGATGCCTTACTTGAAGTGATTGCGGATTACTCTCAACAAATGGATTTTGCAGAGGTTGTGCCAATCTCGGCTACTGAAGGAAATAATTTTCCAACTTTGATGACAACCATCGAAAAAGAACTTGAAGAAGGACCGCAGTATTTCCCAGAAGATCAAGTGACGGATCATCCAGAATATTTTATCGTATCAGAATTAATTCGCGAAAAAGTATTGCAATTCACCCGTGATGAAGTGCCCCATTCCGTTGCCGTTGTTGTGGATTCAATGAAGAAAAACGAAAATGAAAAAATCGCCATTCAGGCAACGATCATCGTGGAACGTGATAGCCAAAAAGGCATCATCATCGGTAAAGGCGGCAAGATGTTGAAATTGATTGGCACCAAAGCACGGCTAGATATTGAGCATTTGTTAGGGAATAAAGTATTCTTAGAACTCTGGGTGAAGGTGCAAAAGGACTGGCGCGAAAAAGAACGCTATCTGACTGATTACGGCTATCGTGAAATGGAGTAAGAGTAGGATAAGGCAAGTAGTGAGGGTTAGTTATGGCAATTGTTGAATCAAAAGGGTTAATCCTCTTTGCAAAGAACCATAAGGAAAAAGATAAATTGGTCAAAATTTTTACAGAGTCGGCAGGCAAGCAAATGTTTTATGTGCGGGGTGCGCATCGGAAAAATAATCCCCTGCAGCCAGCCATCATGCCATTTACCGAAGCGACGTATATTGGCCAGTTTTCTGAGCAAGGACTTTCGTTTTTACATGCGGCGAAACATATTCATCCGTTTCGCCACCTACAAGAAGATATCTTTCTTGCAGGGTATGCGACGTATCTTTTAAATTTGGCTGATGCAGCGATTGAGGATCGAGTATACGATCCACATCTCTACCAATTTTTAAAAGAAGCATTGCACTTCATTGATGAAGGCAAAGATGCTGAGATTATAACTAATATTTTTGAGGTTCAAGTCTTGCAACGGTTTGGTGTACAATTTGAATGGCAGCACTGTGCAATCTGTGGTGAAACGCATGGGAAATTTGATTTTTCAAGTAAATACAGTGGTGTGCTTTGTGAACGGCATTGGTCGTTGGATGAGCGACGATACCATGCTGATCCAAAGGCAATCCATTTTTTACGCCTGTTCCATCAAATCGACTATCAAAAGATTGATACCATTCAAGTGAGTACCGAGACTAAGCAAGTAATTCGTACTGTTTTAGATGAATTGTATGAGGAATTTGTAGGGATTCATCTGAAGAGCAAAAGCTTCATTGATCAAATGAAGTCCTGGCAACAAATAGTAAAGCGTGACGAGCAATAGCCTTTTCGATTCGTATATTGACAAACAATCGAAACATCGCTATGATGTCATTGTTAAGAATTAAATAGTGTGTGATGAACATCAAAAGAAAGAATTGATACTGATAGCGAGTCTGAGTTGGTGAGAGCAGATAGTTGATATGTTTCTAGGGGCAATGGGAGCACAAGTATGAAAGTGCCGTAAAGAATGGCTTTACGGAAGTAGGGTGGAACCGCGAGCGTACTCGTCCCTATATCTGTCTTTGTACAGATATAGGGGCTTTTTTTAATGTAAAGGAGAGAATACTATGGCGAAAAAGTTAACTGTTCAAGAAATGATTTTAACGCTACAAAAATTTTGGTCAGACAATGGCTGTATGCTGATGCAAGCCTATGATACAGAAAAAGGTGCCGGTACGATGAGTCCGTACACCTTCTTACGAGCAATTGGCCCAGAGCCATGGAATGCAGCCTATGTCGAACCATCAAGAAGACCGGATGATGGCCGTTACGGTGAAAATCCCAATCGTTTGTATCAACACCATCAATTTCAAGTAGTTATGAAACCCTCACCAGAAAATATTCAAGAGTTGTATTTAGAAAGTCTGCAACTACTTGGGATTAATCCTCTTGAACACGATATCCGTTTTGTTGAAGACAACTGGGAAAATCCATCAATGGGCTGTGCAGGCTTAGGTTGGGAAGTTTGGTTGGACGGGATGGAAATCACGCAATTTACGTACTTCCAACAAGTAGGTGGCTTACAATGCCATCCAGTCACTTCTGAAATTACATATGGTCTAGAACGTTTGGCTTCATATATCCAAGAAGTTGAAAGTGTTTATGATTTGGAATGGACAGATGGCGTGAAGTATGGCGAAATTTTTAATCAACCAGAATTTGAGCATTCAAAGTATTCTTTCGAACTTAGTGACCAAGAGTTATTGCTTAACAATTTTAATAATTTTGAAAAAGAAGCAAAACGGTGCATTGCAGAGAAATTAGTTCATCCAGCTTATGATTATATTTTAAAATGTAGCCACAATTTTAACTTACTAGATGCTAGAGGAGCTGTATCTGTGACTGAACGTGCGGGATATCTAGCTAGAATCCGTAATATGGCTCGTGAAGTAGCCAAAATTTTCGTTGCCGAACGTGCAAGACTGGGCTATCCGTTATTGAGTCGTGAGGAAGCTGCGAAACTTTTAAAGGAGGGTGAATAAGATGGCGAAAGATGTATTAATTGAGATTGGTTTAGAAGAAATGCCGGCTCATGTCGTTGTTCCCAGTATGAATCAATTAGAAGCAAAGGTAGCAACTTTTTTTGAAGAACAACACTTATCGTATGATAATATTCGTGCTTACTCAACACCACGTCGCCTAGCTGTCCTTATCGAAGCTGTTCCTGAGCGTCAAGCCGATATTGAAGAAGAAATCAAAGGACCTGCTAAAAAAATTGCTCTAGATGCAGAAGGAAATTGGTCAAAAGCCGCCCAAGGATTTGTGCGCGGACAAGGACTAACAACGGATGATATCACCTTTAAAGAATTAAATGGCGTTGAGTACGTCTATGCAACAAAGAAAACGACAGGTAAACAGACGATTGATGTCTTGACCGGATTAAAAGAAGTCATTACAAGTTTAACCTTCCCTGTTACTATGCACTGGAACAAATATGATTTTGAATACATTCGTCCGATTCATTGGGTAGTGGCTTTGTTTGGCGAAGAAGTCATTCCATTTGAAATTTTAGATGTGAAAACTGATCGTCATTCAAGAGGCCATCGATTCTTAGGACATGAAGTCACATTTAAGAGGGCGCATGACTATGTCGAGACATTAGCAGAGCAAAGTGTTATTGCTGATTCAGCAGAGAGACAACAGCTTATAGTCAATCAAATTTCAGCAATTGCTGAAAAAAATAAGTGGCAAGTTTTCTTAGATGAAGATTTGTTAGAAGAGGTGACGAATTTAGTCGAGTATCCGACTGCGTTTGTCGGTAATTTTGCCAAACAATATTTGGAAATCCCTGAAGAAGTCCTTGTTACATCAATGAAAGAGCACCAACGCTATTTTGATGTTCGGACGGAAGATGGACAATTACTCCCTCATTTTATCTCTGTCAGAAATGGAAATGATGTTGCCATTGAAAATGTCATTAAAGGGAATGAAAAGGTACTGACAGCTCGTCTAGAAGATGCTGAGTTTTTCTATCAAGAGGACCAAAAACTAACCATCGCTGCATGTGTTGAAAAATTAAAACATGTTGCCTTCCATGAAAAAATTGGGTCAATTTATGAAAAAATGACTCGTGTAGGCGTCATTGCACAAATTATTGGTGAGACTGTTGGTCTATCATCCGCTGAATTGACTGATTTACAGCGTGCAAGTGAAATTTACAAATTTGACCTCGTAACAAACATGGTCGACGAATTTCCTGAGCTGCAAGGCATTATGGGTGAAAAGTATGCACTATTACAAGGAGAAAAAGCGAGTGTGGCAGCAGCTATACGTGAACATTATTTACCGATTGCTAGTGAAGGTGAATTACCTGAATCAGTCGTGGGTTCAGTCTTAGCTATTGCCGATAAAGTCGATAGTGTCTTGACCTTCTTTGCTGCTGGTATGGTTCCTAGTGGGTCAAATGATCCGTATGCTTTGCGTCGTCAAACATATGGTATCATTCGCATTATCGAAGCGAAACAATGGCATTTCCCATTTGAAAAATTACAACGGGCGATACAAGAAAAAATCAATGAAGATCAAGCAACATATGGCATTGCGCTATCTGATGAAAACAACTTGGTCAGTGACTTCTTAAAAGCACGTCTGCGTCAGCGTTTAGCGACCCGGAATATTCGTCATGATGTCATTGAAGCCGTCTTAGCATCAGAACAAAAAGATGTGAGTCGATTGTTCCAAGCTGCAGAATTAGTGTCCCAACATTTAGCCGATCAAGAGTTTAAGCCGTCAATGGAAGCTTTGACGCGTGTGATGAACTTAGCGAAAAAACAAGAAACGAAAAATTCAGACATTCAACCAGATCTTTTTGAAAATGAAGCTGAAAAAGCATTGTTCGAAGCGGTCACGGAAGTTGAAGCGAATTTTGCTACAAATACAATGGCAGAAAACTACCAAGCGCTAGTTGCACTCCGCCCGGCGATTGAAGCATACTTCGATCAAACGATGGTCATGGTAGATGATGCATCGATCCGAGCAAACCGCTTAGCCTTATTAGCAAAAATTTCAAAAATGGTTCTGGCGATTGCAAGTCTGGATCAGCTAGTTACAAAATAAAAAAGAGACTGCTGTCTATATGTTGCTAAGAGCTTGATTCAGGCTCTTAGCGACACTGGCATGCAGTCGCTTTTTTTATAAGGCATAGATAATTTTTAGCAATAGAGGGATATACAATAAGTAGATCAATACGGAATAACCCATACTTGATGCTGCAAATTCCTGATCAGCTTTGTACGCGCGCGCTAAAATAGGCACAGAGTTTTGGACAGGCATAGCTGACTGAACCATAAATACGGCTAACATCAAGGATGATACAGGAAAGATAAAGCCTAACAACCAAACAATTAAGGGTGATAAGAGATAGCGACCAAGTAGAACGCCAACGATATCACGATTTAACATCAAATTTTTAATGCCATTAAAGTAAACCATAATCCCAATCGTAAACATCGACAATGGCGTAGTCAGATCGGCTAAATAATTTCCGAATTGTTGGAGAAATGAAGGAACTTTCACACCAGTAAACATCCACGCCAAACCAATCATAAATCCAATTAAAGCCGGAGAAAAAATTTTTTTCAGCGCAACGAGCGGATGAAAAGTCATGGTCGTTTCATGAAGTTGGGAGTTGTCTTTGGCGATTTCATAGATACCGATTGTCCAAAAAATAGATGTATTGACAATGTAGTAAAGCAATACGTAAGGTACCGCTTTTTCGCCAAAAATGGCAAGGTTTATCGGTAGTCCAATAAAAATCGTATTTGAGCACGTAAACATGGTCGTAAACGTTCCTCGGCGGGTTTGTTCGACGTTCATCAAGGAACGATACGCCAAACTAGTCAAGTAGGTTATCGTCATTGAGACTAAAGGGATGATCATGCCACTAAAGAGCGACAAAAATTCACTCTTATTAAAGTTTGCTGTAATATTTAAAAACATACTAAATGGCAAAGATAAGTTTAATAAAATTTTTGAAAAAACATCGGCTGAACGATTGCTAAACCATTGTTTAAAAGATAAAAAATACCCCAAAAACATTAACGAAAAAATAATGAAAATATTTACATATGCTTGTATCATTTACTCACCTCTTGGGTTCAACTATACTCATTTTAGAGTGACACTGCAACCACGCTTTAATGGGATTGTCCCACCGCTTGTCGAACTACAGGCAGCTGGTGTGGGCGTCCATATTGGTTACGACAATGTCTATGATTCTTGGTCTCCGTTTGGTACAGGAAATATTTTGGAGAAATTAAACCATTATTGCGAAATCTTCGGCAAAAAAGGCCAAAGAGAATTGACTGATTCCTTGTAATTGATTTCCTCAGCCTATAGATGAGAAGATGCAGCCTTGGTTAAAAGCAGGGATGGATGCGACGTTTGTTTTAGTCGATGCATCTTGTTCGGCGGAATTTATCGTGCGTATGAAGCCGGTAAAAGCGAGTTACTCCAAGGGGAAAAATATTTTTGAATTGATTCAGTAAGTGTATGTTTAGCCATATTTCAGCGAGTTGTTACTTCAGTGGAACACTCCGAAATATGGCTATTTTATTTGAGCAAATCCATTTACTTACAATTAGTAAGTTTGTATACTGATGTTGTTGAAAGGAAAGGGAGGACAACAGATGTACCTATCAAAATGGTCTTATCCAGAAAATTATAATGAACAAACGCCGATTATCGTGACTGCTCACGGTATGGGATCTAACTATGAAGACTTACCACCAGTCGCAACAAAAATTGATAACAATGCGATTCAATTAAATATTCAAGCTGATTTATCTTTTGGACCAGGCTTTGCATTTTTCGTACCTGATTTTAGAGAAAAGTCAGAAATAGAAGTCATCGAACCAGTCATTCATGCTGTACATGATTTTATCGAAACGAAAGTAAAAGAAGAGAACTTAACGAATAATCCGCTTATGTTTCTTGGCTTCAGTCAAGGGGCAATGCTTGGTTTAGGGTTAACCTATCTCTATCCGAATTGGCTAAGTCAAGTATTTTTATTTAGTGCACGGATGCCTGCCTTTTACCAAAAGCTAGCCGATGAAACAATTACTGATGAAAAATCGAAAACAGCAGTATTCATTTCACAAGGCTTAACGGACCAGCTGTTCCCTAGAGAAATTGGTCAATCATATGCCAAGTTTGCCAAGCTAAAACTAGAAACAGTCTCATATAATGAATACCCAGTTGGCCATGGCATTCATTATAAAGCAATCAACGATGCCAAAGAATTTTATCAATCAAACGAAAAGAGGAAAATCAAATGACAGTAAGAGTACCAGAATTTCAATTAGCAGAAACAACACATACCGGATTAGTAACATTAAAAGTAGCTGACTTAGAAAAACAAACTGCTTTTTATACAGAAGTGATTGGATTAAGAGTTTTAAGTAAAAAAGATGATGCTGTTTCTTTTGGGACAGAAGATGGCGTGCCATTATTGATTTTGACTAAAGTGGAAAATCCATTACCATTATCAAGAAGAACTGGACTCTATCATGTCGCGTTTCTTTTACCTAGTCGTCAAGCTTTAGGTGACGCCTTGATTCATTATCTCTCGATTGATGCGCCGTTAGTCGGAGCAAGCGACCATGGCTATAGTGAAGCATTGTATCTGAGTGATCCAGAAGGAAATGGTATTGAAGTGTACCGCGACAAACCAGTCGATCAATGGGACATTCGTGAAGACGGTGAAATTATCGGTGTGACTGAAGAGATGGATGCACAAGGCGTTGTCAATGAAGCAACGCAAAAATGGAATGGCTTTCCAAGCGGAACAAAAGTGGGACATGTTCATTTGAAAATCGCTGATCTGCAAAAGACAGAAGACTTCTATACAGATATCCTAGGCTTATCATTAAAAAATAATTACGGCAACCAAGCAAAATTCTTTGCAACAGGAAACTATCACCACCATATTGGCTCAAATATCTGGATGGGTAGAAATGTACCGGCTATGACTGAACATGATTTAGGATTGGCCTATTATTCTTTCTATGTGACTCAAGATGAAGAGCTCGCTCGCATTGAAAGCCACTGGGCAGAGCAAAAAGTACCATTTGAAAAAGATGAACAAGGAAGCTTATGGATTCTAGATCCAAATGGCATCTTAATCAAATTTGAAAAAGAAGCTAGGCTATAAACGAGTTGGCTGAATAAAAGTGATCGTGATATAAATGACAAGTTGTGAAATTCCGACTAACACGATAAAAAGACCCAAAAATCCATCTGGACTTTTGGGTCTTTTTACTTGTGGCTGGAAAATTTTAACTCAGCCTATTATTTTCTTTGTTTCCCAGCATTCCGACCTTTAGTTGGGTTATTTTTTGTTGCTTTTTTTGTTTGTGCAGTCGGTGTCACATCTTTAACGATTGGTGTCACAACTGTTTTCGGTGGATTTAATCGCATTTCTTCTTCAATTTGTTTTTTGATTCTTGGTTTCATTAGGACATTGGTAATAAACGTTTGGAAACAACTAAATATCCCACCAATTACCCAGTACAGCGTTACTCCGGCTGGTGCTTTTAACGACATAAAGACAATCATCAATGGAGAGACAATCATCATACTCCGCATGGTCTTCTTTTGCTCTTCAGGAATACCAATGAGTGAGAGGTAACTTTGTCCGACATAAGAAAGTCCAGCTAATGCCACGAAAATCAAATTGGCTTTTCCAAGATTGACACCCATAAAGGTCGCCGTGTTAATCCCTTGCGTGTAACTTACAGTGAAGTACAAAGCAGAGAAGATGGGCATTTGAATTAGTAAGGGTAGACAACCAATTCCGCCTAACATGTTGACATTATTTTCTTTATAGATTTTTTGCATTTCTGTTTGTGCTTTTAATTGTTCTTCCCGTGTCGTTGCTTGTTTTAAGTTTGCTTGAGCAATATCCATTTGTGGTTTTAAGTATTGCATTTTTTCTGATTGAACCATTGCTTTTTTAGACTGGCTAATTCCCATTGGCAACAAGATAATTCGTACGACGATAGTTACAATGATAATCGCCCAACCAAAGCCCCAGTTGAAATTGGTTGCTAAATAGGTCAAGAAGTCACCAAGAGGAACGACTAAAGTTTTGTAAATAAAACCATCCGGGTCAGGAACGCGCGTGTTGTTCGGTCCGGCAATCGTCTTCACACACCCTGATAAAAAGAATACTAAGGCAAAGAGCCCACTACCCATAAGCCAATTTTTTTTATTTTTCATTTATTTCTTCCTTTACTTCAAAATTTACACAAAACCAACTATACTAGACTTGGACTGCTTTTTCAATTATGATTCATGAATTTGAAGAAAAATGCAAACAATCTAGTATTCATAGACGACTTGAAATGAGGAATAGTCAGGTAGCTCATTTTCCTCAGTTAATTCAAATTGAGTCACACGTCCTGCAGGTGAGGGCGAGTGCTTTACTTTTTGAATAAAGGTTGCCATTGCTTGTTCTTCACCTGTCGCTAAAATAGTAACCGAACCATCCGATTCATTCTTCACGCTGCCACCGATTTGCAATTGATCTGCCACCATCTTTGTCATATAGCGAAAGCCAACGCCTTGCACGCGTCCAGCGACATGTATTCGTACTTTACGCATCTTGTCCAGCCCCTTTCATCTCTTATATTAGCATATTTGAATCACTTGTTTCATGGTATAATGCCTATGAGGTGGGAGAATAATGGAAATACAGTCGACAAAAAATACCTATGTAAAAGAATTAAAAAAACTACACCGCAAAAAAGGACGTCAGGATCAACAACGCTATCTTTTGGAAGGATTTCATTTGGTAGAAGAGGCAGTTAACTCACAAGCAGAAGTCGTGGATATTCTCATCAGTCCGCGAGGTGCCAAAGAGTGGGCCGCATGGATTGAAGAGAAAGTGCTTGATGTGACGTATGTGTCCGAAGAAGTGATGGCAGCCATCTCTGAACAGCCAACGCCACAAGGAATTATGGCTGTAGTTGCGTTACCACGTGTGAAAGAGATGCGTGTGAAAGGGAAATGGTTACTCCTTGATAACGTCCAAGACCCTGGGAATGTAGGGACAATGATCCGTACAGCTGATGCTGCCGGTTTTACAGGCGTTTTTCTTGGCGAGGGGACAGCAGATATTTATAATTTAAAGACGTTGCGTAGCATGCAAGGTAGCCATTTTCATATCGAAATTCAAAATGGCACCATTCAAGACATCTGTCAAGTATTCAAAGAAGCGGGCATCCCTGTATATGGATCAGAGCTAAATGAGCAGGCGGTAGCGTATGATACTGTTGAAAAGACAGATCAGGTAGCGCTGATTATGGGAAACGAAGGCCAAGGAGTCGCAAAAGAAATTCTAGCTCAGACCGATGCCAATCTTTATATTCCCATTTACGGCAAAGCTGAGTCATTAAACGTCGGGATTGCGGCTGGCATTCTCATGTATCATTTTTCCTAAGAAATCGTTAAGTCTTGCAATTTTGTAAGAATATCGCTAGAGTCGTCAAATAAATCGTGCTACACTGAAAAAGGTACAATTGTACAAAAACTTAGAGGTGGCGTTCGAATTTATGACAGAAAAATGGCAAGAGGATACGGAGTACATGTCTTATGTAGGTGATTTGCTTGAAACGGAAGAAGTACAACGATTATCAGAATTCGTTCAACATCTTCATTCCACACGGTTAGAGCATTCAATTAGTGTCTCTTATCGTAGTTACTTAATCGCAAAAAAAGTTCATGGCGATGCACGGGCAACAGCGCGCGCAGGATTACTCCATGATTTGTTTTATTATGATTGGCGTACAACGAAGTTTGACGGAGGAAGTCATGCGTATATGCATCCGCGGATTGCTGTGAAAAATGCAGAAAAAATTACGACTCTCTCTCCACTTGAAAAAGACATTATTATTAAACATATGTGGGGAGCAACAATTGCTCCACCGCGCTACAAAGAAGGCTATATCGTAACAATGGTGGATAAATATTGTGCAGTAAAAGAAGCGATGACGCCATTAACTTCCAGAATGAAGCGTCGAGTAGTACAAAATGCACATCACAATTAAAAAAACACTTAGCGAGTTGTAGGAATTCGCTAAGTGTTTTTTTCTAATTAATTAAATAAAGCAGAGTAGAAATGGCAAAGTACGCGGTAATCAGTGCTACAACAATCGTGTGTAGCCGCTTATGCATGACTAAAATTGCCGCAAATTCGCGTAATGTAGCATTCGGTAAATAGTACAATGCGGTCTTACAGCCAATGCCTTCTGCCGATAATTTTGCCTCTCTCGCAAAGATGCCCGCTCGGAAGATATGATAGTTATTGGATACAAAAATAGCCTTTGGATCGTTAACGGCTGATTGTTCAATTAATTCTTTTGAAAAGCGCATGTTTTCATAGGTAGTCGCTGAGTTCGCTTCGAGTAATACATCGCTTTCGGGTACCCCTTGTTCACATGCATATTGCTTCATGGCGACTGCTTCAGGTACTTTCTCATCGGCACCTTGCCCACCAGACATAATTAATTTTAATGGATGGCCAGATTTCGTCCGCTGTGTGTGGTAAAAAAGAATTGCGCGATCAATTCGTTTAGCAAGTAATGGAGTCACTCGCTCGCCATTTATTAACCCTGCCCCAAGTACGATGAGGAAGTCTTGATTGTATTTCGGATAATAAAACTGGTAAAGCAACGTAGCTGTCAGGAAAATTATAAAATTCATCAATAGATAGCCAAGAACAATGGATAAGTACGTAAAGGGAATCTTGATGTACCATGGTGACTGTGGCTGCAAGAAGAAATCAAAGATTAAGTATATCGTCAAAAAGAGTGCCAGTAAGAGAGTTAATAGATTCGCTACATTGCGGGATTCTTTTTTTAAGACGATGGCGGCATTCCAGTAAAGGAAGATTAAAAGGCCAATTAAACCAAATGCAGCGATCAATACAAAAATACCCAATGCTACAACAAACAGACCTGCAACCAATAAATCTTTCGTCAAATAAAAATTATAAAGCAAATAAATACCAAAAATCACTAAGAAGAATTGGAAAAACAGACCATTTCTTAAACGTGCACGATTGTTGCGATAAATAAAATAAAAGAGCAAAAAGAAGGCCAAAGGGATAAAAAAGTAAGCCGTTCCTTTCAATACTTCCAGTGTTCCAGTGTAAAGAACAATCGCTAATAATGCCCAAGCTGCTTGAAAATAGAAATGATCCGGTTCGTTTTTCTTTCTTCGCCAAAAAAAGATTGCCGCAAAGCCGATACTATAATAGAGAATGAATAAAAATAATGGTAAAATAGACATACGTTCAACTCCTTATATTGAGTATAACGAATTTTATAAAAAGTTACATTATTTGATAGGATTTTTTTAGTTTACGAGGTGTTTTTAGATGGAATTTTCATATCAACGTGTCAAAAAAGATGACCGAGCCATCATAGGTGTGCAAGGGATAGGTGATGTTTTGACAAGTGAAGAATGGGTCCCAACACTTTGGTTTTCTTTAGAGGAGAAGCTTCCTGATATTTTGGAACAACTAGCGATACCTGAAGAATCGATTCCTTGTTGGGGAATCATGTCTGATGCGAAAGAATGGCTTTCCCCTTGGATTGATGGAGAGGGTTTGTATTTAGCAGGAATTGATGTCCCGCTGCAAATGACTTGTCCGCCAGGCTGGCACCGGTCTATTCTACCAGCAATGGAATACATTGTCATACGAACGACGATTCCCCTTGTATCTGAAGCTGTGCGTTTTTTATTTGAAACAGTCGTACCTGATGAAGGCATTGAAATTATCGGAGCAATCCAGGAGTATTATGGTCCAGATTATTTACCTGGAGAGATTTCATTGTATGCGCCGATTAACATGGGTTAAGAGCGAAAGGAGAAAAAGCTATGATTAAGTTAGGGGTAATTGGTACCAATTGGATTTCTCATCAATTTGTGGATGGAGCATTGAGTTCTGGAAAGTATCAGTTAACTGGGGTGTACTCACGTAAAAAGGAGACAGCAGAGGCGTTCGCTAGACAGTATACAAGCTGCTTAGTTACTGAAGAGCTTCAAGAACTCGTTACTTCCACAGTGATTGATGTTATCTACATCGCATCGCCCAATAGCTTGCATTACGAACAAGCGAAAGCCGCACTGTCTCATGGGAAAAGTGTCATTGTAGAAAAGCCCGCTGTATCAACACCCGAAGAGCTGGCAGACCTAATCCAGCTTGCAAATGAAAACAACGTCTATTTCTTCGAAGCTGCTAGAAATATTCATGAGGCAAACTTTCAGCGTGTGCGAGATGCGTTACCTCCAATCGATCAAATTCAAGGGGCAAGCTTTACATATATGAAATATTCCTCTCGCTATGATGAGGTACTAGCAGGAAATGAACCGAATATTTTTTCGCTAAAGTTTTCTGGAGGCTCATTGATGGATTTAGGGGTGTACTTAGTCTATGCGGCTGTGGGGTTGTTTGGAGCGCCGCGTGACGTTGATTATTTTGCTCAAAAGATTGCCACTGGTGTTGATGGTAGTGGCTATGGCTTGTTGCATTATGATACATTCGATGTGGTCATTCATCACGGAAAGACAGGGGACTCTTTTGCGAAGTCGGAGATTTATCTGGCAGATGGTACAGTAGAATTAGATGGTGTGAACGCCATTAAAGAAGTGGTTCATTACAATCGGATGACCAAGGAAACCAATTTTCTAGATTTAGCAAAAAGTCATGAGAATCCTTTATTTGAAGAAGCAGTCGACTTTGCGATAATTCTACAAAATCCCACGGAAAAAGACCGCGAGCGCTATGAAAGCTGGCTAGATAGCGCGCGAACTGTTCACCAAATTTTATACAAACTAAGACAAAAAGCTGGCATTGTTTTTCCAGCAGATCAGAAAGAATAGAGGAAGTACATGTTAAACAATGAAATCCCTGCAGTATGGGAGAAACGCTGGTTAGAAAGTAATTTTACCGAGCCGACTGCCATTCAACAGGCGGTATTTGAACCATTAAGAAAGAAACAATCGATCATGGGTATCTCACCGACTGGATCTGGCAAAACACTGGCATACCTATTGCCGACATTATTAGGTATAAAAAAAGGCGAAGGCAATCAAGTTTTGATCGTGACAAGCTCGCAAGAATTAGCGATGCAAGTGCTTGAGGTGTCAAAAACTTGGGCAGAAGATCTTGGTATTGCTGCTCAATCAGCTATTGGCGGTGCCAATATTCAGCGCCAAATTGAAAAGCTAAAGCACCATCCGGAATTAATTGTCGGGACACCGGGTCGCATCGTTGAATTGATTCGAGCAAAAAAAATGAATCCCTTTTTGATTCAAACGGTGATGTTCGATGAAGCGGATCAGCTGATTAACAATGATCAACAAGGTTTAGTAAAAGAAATCATCCAAGCCGTTGGGAAAAAATCAACATTTGGCTTTTTCTCTGCGACTGCAGATGCTGCGCTATCCCCAATTAAAAAAATTGTTCCTGATCTATTAGTGATTGATGTGACACAAGTCGATACTAGCCAAGGTGCTGTCGCCCATCAATACATTATGATACCAGCTAGAAAAAAAGTAGAAAGCTTGCGACGTCTGGCACATACGCCAGATTTTCACTCATTGGTCTTTTTTAATCAGCTCAGTGAACTCGGGATGGCGGAAGAAAAGCTGCAGTTTCACCATATCCAAGCAGCATCGCTCGCTTCTGATCAAAACAAACAACTTCGAAAATTGGCACTGACGGCCTTTCGGGAAAGAAAGATTCAGTTATTGTTAGCGACCGATATTGCTGCCAGAGGGTTAGACCTTGAACAACTACCATTTATCGTCAATGCAGAAGTTCCTTTAACCAAAGAGAGCTATGTCCATCGAGCAGGTCGAGTCGGGCGAATGGGAGCAGATGGTCGTGTGTTGACACTGGTAACAGAGCAATCAGTAAAAGACTTGAAAAAATTGGCCAATCAGCTAAATCTGATACTAGAAGAAGTCTATCTCGTAGGGGGAGCTATCCAAACGGAGAAGCCTGAAAAGAAAGAACCGACGACTAAAGTACTTGGAAAAGTCAAAGAAACCAAGAAAAAAATTGTGAATAAAGAAGCTGTTCATCCCAAAATGGCAGATGAAATAAAAGAGCCAATCCGCAAGAAACGGACAAAAGTGAAAACCAAGAACAAAAAGAATAAAGGCAAACGCAAAGACAAATAAAGTACACCATTACTTACTACGAAAAAGACCAGGAAAACCAAAAGTTTGAAAACAACTTTCGGATTTCCTGGTCTTTTGGGTTGATAGGAATAC